>CAWCJL010000003.1:0-827250 GCA_963795775.1 uncultured Acidobacteriaceae bacterium | reverse complement strand
TCTCGTCTAAATCGCTTTGAAGCAGACATAACTCATCACCGAGCGGGTACCCAGATACGAAACTGGCCGCCGAGGTGCATCAGGCTCATCAGGTAGAGCATGCCGTCGTAGTAGCGGTTCTGCCCGGAAGGAATCGCCGTATTCCACAGCGCTTCGGTAAAAAGACGGGCGCGCTTGCGGTCGGTTGCGGCAAGGCTGGCGACGGCGTTGGTTCCTACTAACCCGCCCGGATGATCTTCATGCGTAAGCCCCCGCGTCGCGCCGAGGGGTTTGCCATCCAGCGTATATACCGGGCCATAAGTGTTGATACCCTGTCCGGCAAAGAAGCGCTGAATCCGATCACTCAGTACCTCCTCCTGCCGCGCCTTATGCCACCAGGACCAATCCACAGACCAGTTGCTCGCCACGCGCCATGCGTCGTAGCCGAATTCACCCGATTGGGGAAATTTCGTGACGCGCGGTGTTCCGTCGAAGTTGGCGTAGTCGGGTGCCAGGCCCGTCTGCGGATTGGTGGTTTTGGTGAAGAAGGTTCGGCTCACCTGGGCAGCGCGCGCCCAGAATGCGCGATCGGCAGGCGGTCCCCAGCGGGCCCACAGTTCGTAAAATGCCGGCAGATGATAGGAAGGATCCGTGAAGGGTTGCGGCATGATCCCCGGAACAAACAGAATCATTCCGTGCTGTTCGTTGACCTCGGGGCCTACGCTCCTCTGGCCGAATTTCGTCATACCGGTGATCACTTTGCGATGCCGCATGGCGGTGAGCAGCCGCTCGGCCTCGGCGTGGTAGTCGTAGATGCCGTGTCCACCTGGCCATCGATTGCCAGCGAACAGAAGCGACATGGCGAAGTATTCTTCACCGTCAGGCGCGGGCGTTTCTTCATTGGGGCTGCCATCCGTCTTGCACGACCAGGAGAAATATCCAAACGACGGATGCTTCGGGTCGCTCACGTACATGTACGTCCTGGCCCAGTTCCACAGGGCATCGAATTCCGCCTTCTTGCCCAGTTGGACGGTGATCATCATTCCGTACGACATGCCCTCGGTGCGCACATCGTGATTGGCCCAGTCGGTCAGGTACATCAGCGGACCGTTTGCGTTACTGCCTGCCGGAAAGACCACTGATTGGGTTTGCGGATCTCCATGGAAAAGCTGCGTATAAGCGGCATCAATCCTGGCCTGTACCTCCTGCGGGGTATGGCCGTCCTCGACAAACAGATTGCGGTATTTCCCGGTTACAAATGCACCTGCACCGCTTCGCTTCGGTTGCGCATGACTGGGGTATGCGGCTGCGGCCAATACGGCAAATGCGAGTAAGAGATCGGAGCAGAACTTCTGCGTGGACGCTGATTTCCTGAAACGCAACATGAAGCCTTCCTTCCGATTGAACTTACCGGAGGCGCAAGGATGTGAGTCAAGGCTGGCCAACGGCACGGAGCCGTCCTATTTCATAATCAACGAGACAAAGAGCTGCGAGTGGCCCGGTGCATGGGTAGACCGCAGATAGGCTGCATGGGAATGAAGCAGCACGGCGGCCGCACCAAGCAGGCGTGCAATATATATATACTGTGGCACGGTGCAGGCGGCGCTTTCTGGGCGTGCATCACCGCCGGTTTACCAGGGAGGTTTCAGGCGTGCTAGATCCCACGTTCTCTTGGCGGTCCAGAGTGCGGTTTGCATTTCTGCTCACGAGCTTGCTGTCTGCATGCACCGCGCTTCCCACGGTCGCCTTGGCCCAGGCACACACGGATGCAACTTCGGCGTGGCTTGATCCGAAGCTGCCTGCGGCCGAACGTGCCCGGGACCTGGTCAGCCGCATGACGCTCCAGGAGAAGGCCGCGGAGCTGGAGGACTGGGGTGAAGCCATCCCGCGCCTGGGCGTGCCCAGTTACCAGACCTGGAATGAGGCCCTGCACGGCGTGGCGCGCGCCGGATACGCGACGGTGTTTCCCCAGGCCATCGGCATGGCTGCGACGTGGGACCCGTCCATCGTGCATCGGATGGGCGACATCATCTCCATTGAAGGGCGGGCCAAGTACAACCAGGCGCAGCGCGAGGACAATCACCGCATCTTCTACGGCCTGACTTACTGGTCGCCCAACATCAATATCTTTCGCGATCCGCGCTGGGGCCGTGGGCAGGAAACCTATGGCGAGGATCCGTTTTTGACTGGCACCATGGGTACGGCATTCATTCAGGGCGTTCAGGGACCTGACCCAGACCGACCGAAAGCGGTGGCGACGAGCAAGCACTTTGCCGTTCACTCCGGACCGGAATCGCAGCGGCACACCTTTGACGCTGTTGTGAGTCCCCGCGACCTGGAGGAGACTTACCTGCCGGCCTTCCGCAAAACTGTGGTGGACGGCCATGTGAAGTCGGTGATGTGCGCCTATAACGCCATCGATAATCACGCAGCTTGTGCCAACACCATGCTGCTGAAGGACCATCTCCGGGACGCATGGGGCTTCAAGGGTTTCGTGGTCTCCGACTGTGCCGCCATCGTCGACGTCACGCATGGGCACCACGACGCTCCGGATATTCCGCATGCGGCTGCGATTTCTCTCAAGGCCGGAACCGACCTCTCCTGCAGTATCTGGGCGCCGGGCTTCAACACGCTGCCGGACGCAGTGAAGCAGGGGCTGGTGTCTGAGGACGAGGTGACGCGTGCTGCTGAGCGCATCTTTACGGCCCGCTTCCAATTGGGCATGTTCGACCCGGTCGGTACATCGCCCCTCGATCACGTACCGCCTTCCGAGATTGCGTCCGAGGCGCATCGTGCCGTTGCGCTGCAGGCAGCCGAAGAGGCAATGGTGTTGCTGAAGAACAACGGTGCGCTCCCACTGAAGCCCGGTTCGGGATCCATCGCGGTGATTGGACCGACGGCGGACTTACTAACCGCGCTGGAGGGCAACTACAACGGGCAGCCGCTGCACCCGGTGACGCCGTTGGACGGCATAAAGGAGGAGTTCGCGGGCGAAACGGTGCGCTACGCACAGGGTGCGACTCTTGCCGATGGATTTGAGGTTCCGGTACCGCGTACCGCATTCGGCGACGGACTGCGCACGGAGTATTTTGCGACTCCGGATCTGACAGGCGTACCCGTAGCCGTGCGGGTCGACACGGCAATTCAGCACGACTGGCATGATGCGTTTCCAGTGCCTGAACTGCACACCCACGACTACTCGGTACGGTGGAGCGGCAGTTTCCGCGCGCCCGCGCCTGGCAAGTACACGCTGATTGTCGCGCCGGGCGATTCCTTCCCGTACTCCCCGAAAGAGACTTACAAGCTTGTTGTCGATGGCAAGGTGCTGGGCGAGGGCAGCCTGAACGGAAATAAGCTAAACATGGGGAATTTCCAGGTCGGCACGGGCGCAAACCCGACTGCACCACCAGTGCAGTCGGGGGCGAAACCGGCACGCATCGAGCTCACGCTGAATGACACAGATCCGCATTCGTTCGTGATGGAGTACAGCCACGCGGGCGACCCCGCCGGCGGCGGCGTCACACTGAGCTGGCAGGCCCCGGCCCAGGCGCAACTCGACGAGGCTGTAGCAGTCGCGAAGGCGTCGGATGTCGTCATCGCATTCACTGGATTATCGCCTCAGTTGGAAGGCGAAGAGATGCCCGTGCACATTGAAGGCTTCTCGGGCGGCGACCGCACCAGCATTGACCTGCCGCCAGCACAGCAGCGCATGCTGGAGGCTGTGGCAGGCGCAGGAAAGCCGGTTATCGTTGTGAACCTGAGCGGGAGCGCGGTCGCGCTGCGCTGGGCCAAGGAACACGCAGCCGCCGTTCTGCAGGCATGGTATCCGGGTGTTGCCGGCGGCACCGCAGTCGCAAAAACGCTGAAGGGCGAGAACAATCCCGCAGGTCGCTTGCCTGTCACCTTCTACAACGGAACGCAGGACCTGCCGGAGTTTACCAACTACTCCATGAAGAACCGTACGTACCGCTATTACACAGGCAAGCCGCTGTGGGGCTTCGGGTACGGGCTCAGCTACACGAGGTTTACCTACGGGCCTGTGCAGGTCCCGCACGAGTTGAAAGCCGGCGATCCCTTATCTGTCACAGTGAACGTGCACAATACCGGGGCGGTCGCTGGCGACGAGGTGGTTGAAGCCTATATGAAAACGCCGCAGAGCGATGGTCCTGTGCGGGCGCTCGCGGGCTTTCAGCGCGTGCGTCTGGAACCGGGCGAGAGCCGGGATGTGACATTGACACTCGATTCGCGCGCCATCTCCAGTGTCGATGAGAAGGGCGACCGTGCAGTGCTTCCGGGACCCTATCACCTGAGTGTCGGATCAACCCAGCCGGTGGACACGCAGCAAAAAGCGGAAGCGGATTTCACCGTGCGTGGCAGCGCACCGCTTCCCAAATAGGTGGTGTAGGAACAACTGAGAACCTGCTGGCTCGCAGTTTTCAAGTCCCGCAACTGTTTTAGCCCAAGAGCCGTGCGACCAGAAGTATTGGCCGCGCGGCTCTTTTCTTTTGCCCGCCCGGCTACTGTGGCCGTAGGGCATCGAGGGCTGCGGCTGACTCTGGGTACAGTTCCCGCAAGCGCTCTTGAAAGCGCTGCATCGCCTGGTGATAGGCCTCGCGCTGCGCGGGATTTGGCTTCGCCGTTTTCTCTTCGCTGACGCGCACAAAGCGGGCGGCAATCTCGCTGAAGCTTTCCGGCTTCCCCACGTAATGCCCGAACGCATAGGCCGCCTGCATCGCAGCCCCCAGGCAGCCGGCTTCATCCTCGGCAGGCACCTGGATCAGCGCGCCGGTCGCATCGGCCAGTAGCTGTCTCCACGCCGCTGAGCGCGCTCCACCGCCGATCACCAGGATGCGCTCGACGGGCTTGCCCGAGGTGACCAGCTTCAGCCCATTCAGGATGCCAAAGCTTACGCCTTCAATGACGGCGCGAATAAGGTGCGGCGGCGTGAAGTTGTTGGCCGAAAGCCCTACGATCGATCCGCGGGCATAGGGCAGGTCCGGGGTTCGCTCGCCATTCAGAAAGGGAAAAAACATCAGGCCATCCGCGCCGGGGTGCGTCATTTCCAGCGCAGGATCGATGTCCTGAACCGTCTTCCCCAGGACCTGCAAGGTTTGCGTCACCACGTTAGTAGCGTTCATGGTGCAGACCAGCGGAAGCCAACCGCCTGAAGAAGAACAGAATGGCGCGACATTGCCGGTGGAATCCAGCACGGGCTGGCTGCTGAACGAGTACACGGTCGAAGAAGTGCCAAGGCTCATGGTCACAACACCTTCGGTTACATTTCCCGTGCCGATTGCGCCCATCATGTTGTCCCCGCCGCCGGTCGAGACGAGGCAGGTTTGCGGGATACCCAACTCGGCCGCGACCTCGGGACGAACCTTGCCGACGATCCTGTCCGAAGCGAGCAGCGGCGGAAGTGCGCGGAAAAGCTGCCCCGTTCCCCCATCAATCGCGTCCAGAATCTCCCGCGCCCAACTGCGAGTCCGCACATCGAAGAAAGCCGTTCCCGAAGCATCGCCGTACTCGGCGCTGATCTGCCCCGTCAGCCAGAAATTGAGGTACTCATGCGGCAGCAGGATGTGGCGAATGCGTGCAAAGTTCTCCGGCTCCACCTCTTTCAACCACAGCAGCTTCGACAGCGTGTAGCCCGTGAGGGGCAGAATGCCGAATCGCTCAAAGAAGGCAGTGCGCCCGCCCAACCGGGCAATCATCTCGGCATTCTGCGGCGCGGTCTCTGTGTCGTTCCACAGCTTTGCTGGCCGAATCACGCGCTTGGCTTCGTCCAGCACCACCAGCCCGTGCTGCTGGCCTGAGACGCCAATCGCCAGCACATCTCTGCTTGGCGCCGCAGCAAGAGCCTCCTTTGTAGCGATGCGCAGTGCGTCCACCCACCACTGCGGGTCCTGCTCCCGAGCGCCGGAAGAGCGTTCGATGATCTCGTGCCTGCTGTAACCGCGCCCCAGTGGTGTGCCCGCCGCACTGACCAGCAGCGCTTTGGTTCCCTGCGTTCCGCAATCGATGCCCAGATACATGCGCCCACTATAGACGAAGAGGTTCAGCCGCGACTCCGGCTGCCTGGGCTGCTAGAAACGCTGGAGTACGGTGCCGTACCTATTGCCGCAGAGGGATCTGCTCATCCCATCTCTCGGTTCTGACCGGCGCCGATGGACGTCTTACATGCCTCGTGGTCGCGAAGCGGTGGACGGCGTTTTCTTGCCGGTCTGGAACAGGCGCGGTGCGAAGTCCTTAAGATCGCGGCGCCACGTCTGCCACTCGTGATCGGTGCCTGGCGACTCGTAGAAGACGTGCTTGATGTGCCCTTCGTCGAGCGCGGTATTGAGACCCTCCAGTGCTGTCTTCATCCGTTCCGGCTCCTTCGTTCCGACGCCAATCCAGAGCAGGTGCACCTTCGCGGCGAAGGCGGCAGGGTCGGCCATGGCTCCGTGGAACGCGGTCTTCGTGTCCAGCTTGCCTGTGCCTGTCAGGAACACGTTTGTCGCTCCACTGAATCCGCCGATGTAGGAGAAGAGATCGAGATGATCGAACGTTACCTGAAAGGTCTGCATGCCGCCCATGGACAGGCCGGCCATTGCGCGGTGGTCTCGATCGGGCAGGGTTCGGAAGGTCTTGTCCACGAACGGGATCAGCACCTGAACCATGTCGTCTTCAAAGGCGCCCATCCGCTCCTGCATCACTTTGACGAAGGCCGGTGAGCCGAACGGCTCTCCCGTGAGGTCAGGAACCTGATAACCGGAGCGGGTGGCATAGCCGTCAGCCATGACGATGATCATCGGCCTGGTGTTTCCGCTGGCAATCAGGTTGTCGAGGATGAAGTTGGCTTTTCCCTGGCGTACCCAGCCGCTCTCGTTTTCGCCGCCGCCGTGTTGCAGATAGAGCACTGGGTATCGGGTCTTCGAGTCGTCATAGTTCGGCGGCAGGTAGACGAAGGCATGCCGCCAGGTTCCTGTGACGCTCGAGTGGTACCAGATTTCGCGCACCTGGCCGTGCGGAACATCTTTCGGCAGGTAGAAGTCCACTCCCGCTTCCGGAACCTCGACCGCGCTGGCCCATTTGCCTCCTCCGAAGTAGGCGGTGCTAGCCGGGTCGCTGACCTCAGCGCCATCCACCACGATCGTGTAGTAGTGCAGGCCTGGAGCCATGGGCGGCGTGGTTACGGTCCAGAAGCCGTCAGGTTGCTTCTCCATATCCACCTTCGGGCCGCTCCAGAAGTTCAGTTTGACCTTGGTCGCCTCAGGCGCCTTGAAGCGAATCTGCACCCGCGAACTGCTGTCGACCTTCGGAAACTGCGCATCCAGAACATTCGAGGGAGCAGGTTTAAAGTCCACCTGAGCCTGCCCAAAGCAAAGCGTCGCGCTCAGCGCCACAGCCGCGAATATCCATCTCATTGATCCGTTCCTTCCGAAGCGATTGTTCCGCACTTGGGCGTCTCGAGTAAATGCCCGATATCGACACGTGATGGTACCGTGAAGGGGATCGAATCGGGTGATTGTTTCAAACCTTTCGGTAGCTGCTGCGAGGAGGCGCATCGAGAAGGCTTATTGGCTGGCAGGCAATCATGGGAGGGCAGTTCCGACACGCGCACTTTCTGGATTGTGTGCGCTGCAGGCTATGGATATATTTGCGGTGTGCCAATTGAGGCGTTCATTCAGAATTCTATGGAACTGAGGGCTGGGCTAGGCAATGACCAGAAGACATTCCGTTCGCCCTGCAGTGGAAACATCGATTTTTTCTCCATTCAATAATCCCTTTGGCTAGACACAGAATGAAACTTACAAAGCTACTTTGCGCCTGTGCGATGGCAACAATTCTCGGGCCGGGACCGTCGGTTTTCGCACAGGTGCAAACCATTGTTCCTGCGCCGGTACCCGGTGCGAAGCCTGTTACGGTCGAGCACCTCAAGATCCACGGCACGGCGCTCGAAGGCAACCTTGAAGGCGAGGCGGTCGACCGCGACGTGATCGTCTTTCTTCCGCCGAGCTACCAAAGAGAGTTGAAGCGCCGCTATCCCGTCGTCTACGCGCTACATGGCTATTCCATCGGCGCCGAGCAGTGGACCCATGAAATCCACGTTCCGCAAACTATCGAAGGGGCCTTCGCACAGGGATCGCAGGAGATGATTGTCGTCCTGCCCGACTCCAAGACCATCTACAACGGCTCCATGTATTCGAGTTCTGAAACCACCGGTGACTTCGCACGATTCATCTACCACGACGTGGTCGCCTACATCGACGCTCACTACCGGACCATTCCCGATCGTGAGAGCCGCGGCCTGGTGGGTCACTCCATGGGCGGATACGGCGCGTCGCGCATCGGGATGAAGCATCCCGAGGTCTTCGGTGCCCTGTACATCATGAGTCCTTGCTGCTTGTCTCCGATGACCGGTGGCGGCCCCGGCCCGGCGGAGCAGGCCAAAGAACGTGCTCTCGCCGCTGAGAAAAAGGTCACCGAGGCCAAGTCTCCGGCCGATCTCGCAGCGCAGTCGCCTGGGTTCGGCTCCGCTCCGTTTGCGGCGGCAGCGGCGTGGGCGCCGGATCCGAAGAACCCGCCCCTGTATTTCGACCTGCCGACCAAAGATGGTGTTCCGCAGCCGGAGATCGTCGCGAAATACGCAGCGAATGCGCCTCTGGCGTTCGTCGACCAGTACATCGGAAACCTGAAGCAGTACCGCGCCATTTCCATGGACGTGGGCGACCAGGACGGTTTGCGCTTCGACGCGATCAAGCTGCACAACGTGTTGGATAACTACGGAATTTCGAACAGCTTTGAGATTTACTCCGGCACGCACACCAGTGCGGTTGCCGATAGGTTCCAGAACCATGTTCTGCCGTTTTTCAGTAAGCAGCTATGTTTTACGGAACGTTGCCGCTAGCTGACCGATTCGGCCGATCCAACCGGGAGAATCTTATGAGAAGCCGCCCAACGCCCATTCTGCTCTGCGCTGTTGCATGCACGGGAATGCTCCTTGTGGGCCCAATGCAGCAAGCTGCAAACGCCCAGGATTCTGCGAACCTCCCGTACATGAACCCTCAGCTTTCACCGGAGCAGCGGGCCACAGACCTGGTGCGCCGCATGACTCTCGCGGAGAAGGCGTCGGAGATGCAGAACAACTCCGCCGCGGTGCCGCGGCTCAAGATCCCGGCTTATCAGTGGTGGAGCGAAGCGCTCCATGGCGTGATCAATGAGGGCGTGACGGAGTATCCGGAACCGGTTGGCCTCGCTGCCACGTTTGACGCGCCAGGGATTCACACCATGGCTGCGCAGATTGGCGTCGAAGGGCGCATCAAGCATGTGCAGAACGCGCGCGAGGGCCACACCGGCATCATGGGAGGCCTGGACTTCTGGTCTCCCAATCTGAACATCTTCCGCGATCCGCGCTGGGGCCGCGGGCAGGAGACCTACGGCGAAGACCCTTTTCTCACAGGACGCATGGGTGTGGCCTATGTGACCGGCATGCAAGGGGAGGACCCGAAGTATTACCTCGCGATTGCCACGCCGAAGCACTTCGACGTGCACAGCGGGCCGGAACCAACGCGCCACTTTGCCGATGTAGACGTGAGCAAGCACGACGAGGTCGATACGTATGAGCCCGCCTTTCGCGCCGCCGTGGTGGAAGGGAAGGCTGGGTCTGTGATGTGCGCCTACAACGCGATCAATGGTGAGCCTGCGTGCGCCAACCAGTACCTGTTACAAGATCAGTTGCGCGGGAAATGGGGCTTCCAGGGTTACGTCGTTTCCGATTGCGACGCGGTGCGCGATATCGCAGCGAATCACCGCTATCGCCCCACTCAGGCACAGGGAGCGGCCATTTCGGTGCTGCGCGGCATGGATAATGAGTGCGTCACGTTCACCTCGCGCTATGGTGAGCCGGTGGACAAAGCGTACATCGACGCCGTTCAACAAGGGTATCTGCCGGAGAGCGCGCTCGACACGGCGCTGATTCGCCTCTTCACCGCACGCATGAAGCTAGGCATGTTCGATCCTCCCGACACGGTTCCGTATACCAAGATCGATGAGAAGGAACTCGACAGCGCCGAACATCGTGCGCACGCTCGCAAGCTGGCGAATGAGTCCATGGTGCTGCTGAAGAACGACGGCATGCTTCCGCTGAAGCCGGAAATCCGCAGGATTGCCGTTGTGGGTCCGCTTGCCGATCAGACGCAGCCGCTTATCGGAAACTATGCGGGTCATCCGACCCACATTGTTTCGATTCTGGATGGGCTGCATGCCGAGTTTCCGAACGCGACGTTCACGTTCGTTCCGGGAACGCAGTTCCTCCGGCCCGATGGCGTGCCGGTACCGAATGGCGTGCTGACCACTCCGGAAGGTAACCCAGGGCTGAAGGCTGAGTACAGCGAGGGACGACTGGGGCCGGACGAAAAAAGGACGCCGCTGGTCAGCCGGGTCGAGCCAAACGTGAAATTAACCACGAATGACCTGCCCAAAGAGGTCGCCGGGAAGAAAAGCTTCGGCGTGCAATGGACTGGATTTCTGACACCCGCGGAGTCCGGCGACTTTCTGCTCGGGATTCGTTCACAGGGATTCGCAAGGGTCTCGGTAGATGGCAAGCAGGTCGCGATGGCGTATGGCGGCAGTGAAGTTGCGCCGGTGACTGGTCGCGTTCACCTGGAGAAGGGCCGCAAGGTTGCGCTCGATATCACGTATGGCGCGCAGAATGGCAAAGCGAATGCGGAACTGATCTGGGCGAAGGTGAACAATGCGGTCTCGCCGGAAGCCGTGGCGGCAGCGAGGAACGCCGATGCTGTGATCGCGGTGGTTGGAATCACCAGCCAGCTTGAGGGCGAAGAGATGCCGGTGAGCGAACCTGGCTTCCTGGGCGGAGACCGCACCAGCATCGATCTGCCTCAGCCTGAGGAGGATCTGGTAGAAGCTGTCGCCGCTACAGGGAAACCGCTCGCGGTTGTTCTGATGAACGGCAGCGCATTGGCGGTGAATTGGATCAACGATCACGCGAATGCCGTTCTGGAGGCCTGGTATCCCGGCGAGGAAGGCGGCGCAGCGGTGGCAGAGACCTTGAGCGGCAAGAACAACCCCGCGGGCCGGCTGCCCGTGACCTTCTACAAAGGCGTGGACCAACTGCCGAATTTCGAAGATTACGGGATGACGAATCGAACCTATCGCTATTTCACGGGCAAGCCGCTCTACCCATTTGGATACGGGCTCAGCTATACCAAGTTCTCCTACAGCGATATTAGCCTTCCGAAAAATGGGGTCGCTGCCGGGCAGCCGGTGGACGCAAACGTGACGGTGACGAATACCGGCAAGCTCGCCGGGGACGAAGTCGTCCAGCTTTATCTCAATTTCCCCGCAGTCAACGGAGCGCCGCGGATCGCTCTTCGCGGGTTCCAACGCGTTCACCTGGACCCAGGCGCGAGCCAGAAGGTGCACTTCCACCTGAACCCGCGCGATCTAGGAATGGTGACCGAGGATGGCAATCCAATCGTCGCTCAGGGCGACTACACGGTGAGCATCGGCGGGGGACAGCCCGATACGGGAGCGCCCGGCGTGAGCGGCCATTTTCACGTCGACGGGCAGTACGCTTTGGCGGAGTGATTTGACATTACTCCCCTGCCATTCCCGGAGAACGAATGACCCGCAGACCGTGCGCATGTCATGTTAGGTTGAGGCGAAGGAGCAGTTTGGTTCAAGTCTATGCTCACCCGAATGATACTGGCTCTCCTCCTGGCCGTGACCTCCGGCCCAGGCCTGTTCGGCGCCGATTTCACCATGAAGGTGAACGACAAGAACTACCTCGATACTCAAGGCTTTAGCGTATTTCTCTACGACAGCACGTACCATCCGGTTTTCGTAGACCAAAAGAACACCGCCATGGAGATGATTCTCCACGGCGAGCGCATCGCGACGAACGGCGATGTGCGCCTGATGCCAACGCCCGAGCAGTGGGACTTGGTGGCAACGCTCAAAGGGCGCCATGCCGATAAGGCGAACAACCGGCTTACGGCCGATCTCGCTTTCCCGGCCTTCGACTTGAGCTACACCCTGGAAGTCGCAGCGGAACCAGGCGGCGTGAGGGTCAGCATCAACCTGGACAAGCCGCTACCGCAGAAACTGGCCGGGCGGGCGGGCTTCAACCTGGAGTTCCTGCCCTCCATCTACATGGGCAAGGCTTACCTGGTGGACGGAACCAAAGCCGGTATCTTCCCGCGAACGCCTGACGATCCGATGGTGAAGGTGTTGCCCCTGCCTGATGAACCGAAGAAGGCGTACTACCTGGAGGACTGGGAGAAAGCGAAGGGATACACTCAGCCGCTGCCGTTCGCCGAGGGCAAGAGCATCACCCTGGGAGTGGACGACAGGCTGGCCCGGGTCAACGTTACGTCGGATACGGCAGACCTCATGCTGTTCGATGGACGCGACCGCGCCCAGAACGGCTGGTTCGTGTTGCGTTCGCTGATCCCTTCGGGCAAGACCACCGGCGCCATCGTGTGGCACATCAGGCCGGACGTGATTCCGAACTGGACGCGCCCGCCGATGATCGCGCACAGCCAGGTGGGGTACGCGCCGGGCTTTTCCAAAGTCGCGGTACTCGAACTCGACCCGAAGTACAACGGCCCCAAGACGGCCAAAGTGCTGCGCCTGACGGAGGACGGATCGTACAAGCAGGTGTTCGAGGGCCCGATCACGCCTTCGACGCCGTGGCTGCGCTACGTGTATGCAAAATTCGACTTCACGCCGGTCAAGGACCCCGGCCTTTATGTGATCGAGTACGCGGACCAACGTACGGCGCCCTTCCCCATCTCCAAAGACGCTTACGCGAAGATCTGGCAGGACAGCCTGGACCATCACCTTGCGGAGCAGATGGATCACGTTTCCGTTCGCGAAGCCTACCGCGTGTGGCACGGCGCCTCGCACCTGGACGACGGCCGTATGGCGCCCGTGGTTGGGGAGCAATTCGATGGCTGGAATCAGGCTACGGCAACGGACGGGAAGTACAAAGGCGGCGATCATATTCCCGGGATGAACGTGGGCGGCTGGTATGACGCCGGCGACTTCGACCTGGAGGAGCCTGCGCAACTGAGCGTGATTCAGAGCCTGGCTCTCGCATACCGAGAATTCAATCTCAAGTACGACGAGCTTTCGGTGGATGAAGCCGCGCGTCAGGTGGAGATGCACCGTCCGGATGGCGTGCCGGACACGGTGCAGCAAGTACAGCACGGCGCACTGTACATCCTGGCGCAGTATCACAATATCGGCCACGCGATCCGCGGCACTCACGAACCGGATCTGCGCCAGTACACGCACCTGGGCGACGGAGCATCGAAGACCGACGGCCGCATCTATGACCCGAAGCTCGGCCCGAATGAGGTGAAGGGCGACTACTCCGGCAGGCCGGATGACCGCTGGATTTTTACCACGGACAACCCATTCTTTGAATGGAACGCCATCGCAGCGCTGGCGGCAGCGGCCGATGTGCTGAAAGGCTATGACGACGCACTGGCGAAAGACTGCCTCGATACCGCGATCAAAGCATGGAACGAGCAGAAGGCTCACCCAACGCCGAATCCGGCGGGCGGCGGCTTAGGCGGAGCGGCTCCGGCAGGTGCTCCCGGAGGTGGCGTGCTGGCTGCGTCTCAGGGCGTCGTCTCTGGCGCGCAAGGCGGTCGTAACGCACGGGGCAGCTCGGGCGCGCCGACAAGTACTGGAACCACTAGTGCACAAACAGCTCCGCCGGCCGGCTTCGGCCATGGCGCCTTCGGCGTCGGACAGGACTGGGCTGCGGCTTTGGAATTGACCATTGCCACGCATGGCGCCGAGCCCTACAAGTCCCGCCTGAAGGAGTTATTCCCGCAGATGATCACCCCGCAGCAGATGGACTTGCATGGTTGGACGGCAGTCCGCGCGTTGCCCTATCTGGACGCGAGCGCGAAAGATCAAATGCGGGAAGCGGTGAAGACCTACATGGCGGGTCTGGACAAGCAGTTGGACGCCACCCCGTTCGGTGTGCCTCCGAGCCTGGGCACCTGGGGCGGATCGGGCGCTGTGGTTGACATGGCCATCCGGATGTACTTCCTGCACAAGGCGTTTCCGGATCTGGTGAGCCCCGAATACACACTTCGCGCCGTCAATTACATTCTTGGCACGCACCCGGTATCCAGCACTTCGTATGTAGCCGGCGTCGGTACAGTCTCGAAGACGAAGACATACAGCAACAACCGCGCGGACAATTCCTATATCCCGGGCGCCGTCATTCCGGGGTACATCATCATCAAGCCGGATTTTCCGGAGTGCATCGACGATTTCGGATTCCTCTGGTTCGAGGATGAAGCCGTCGTGGCCGGGTCGGCAAGCTGGGTCGTGGCCGGCAACGCTGCGGACGCGATCACTCAAGAATTGAAATAGCGCCAGGGCAGAGGCGCCCGGCGTCCCCCGCGGGAAGCATTTGTGGCCCGCAGCCTGGTTTGCTTTGACCGGCGGGTACGTGACGCCCAACTCCAGGGTCCCTCCGTATGCTTGCCTCGGTCTCCATCCCTTCGGCAGCCGGTACCGGCAAGGCCAATTGAAGATCCTCAAACACCGGCCACGTGCTAAGGTCAGCAGGGCGGCAGCTTGGAGCCAGTTGTAGTCTCCGGAGTCGGCTTCACGGGCGGCGCGAGATAGAGACAAGACGGGGGAGATCGATGACTTCAGGCAAACGGCGCCAATTGGCACTTTGTGGTGCGATCCTGGCAGCGGGTACCACCCTTTCTGTGGCCCAGAACGTCCCTGTGGTCACCGGCGACGCGCGTGTGGATAAGCTGCTGAGCCAGATGACGCTCCAGGAGAAGCTGACCCTGATCCACGGCACCCAGGAAGATCCCAAGGTGTACCAGGGGCAAGCGGGATACCTCGCGGGTGTGCCACGCCTCGGCATCCCCGGGCTCCGCTTCGCCGATGGACCGCCAGGCGTCCTCACCCGCCATCCTTCGAGCGCGGAGACTGCGACCATGGGCGTCGCGGCCACGTTCAGTGCAAAAGATGCGGAGGACAACGGCCTGGTCATCGGACGCGAAGCGCGCTCGCTGGGCATTGATGTCAGCCTGCAACCATTCGTAAACATCGATCGCGACCTCGAGTTTTCGCGCGGTTACAACACGTTTGGCGAAGACCCATTCCTCACGTCCGTGATGGGCGTTGGGGAGATCAAAGGCATTCAATCTCAGCACGTGATGGCCCAGGTAAAGCACTACGTCGGTTACGATTCAAACAGCGGGAACATCTTCATCGACGACCAGACGCTGCATGAGGTGTATGTCGCCCCTTTCGACGCTGCGTCGAAGGCAGGCGTGTCTTCCGTGATGTGCTCCTATAACCGCATTAACGGAACCTTCGCCTGCGGCAACAAGGACACGCTCACGACTATCCTGAGGGATCAGATCGGATTCAAAGGCTTCGTCACTTCAGACTGGGGCGCCGTGCACGCGGTGAACTTCATCAACGCGGGCCTGGACATGGAGATGCCGGGCGAGCCGGCGGATAACGCGCCATTCTCGATTCCGTCCTTTTTCGATCTGAAACCGGTTCCGCCTCCGCCGGCCAATGCGGCAGCCTTGGCCGAAGACAACATGGACATGTTCGGTGGTCATATCCCGGAAGAGCCCGCGCCCAAGCCTGCCGGCTTTGGCGACTTCGGCGTGAAGCTCGACCCGAAGAAGATGAGTGAGGCCTTAAAGGACGGCACAGTGTCCGAGGCGACGATCACGCGAGCCGCCGGTCGCGTGCTCTACGAGATCGTCCGCTTCGGCTACATGGATGGCCAACAGAAGCACGAAGTGACGCAGCAACAGACGGAAGCTAACGCCAAAATCATCGAGAAGACGGGCGAAGACGCCGCCGTCCTTCTCAAGAATGACGACCACGCGCTTCCGCTGAAGGACGTGAACTCGGTCGTACTCATCGGACCCACGGCCGCCCAGGTAGATGCGATCGGCATCAACGGCGAGCGGAGCGTTGGCTTGCCGCAGCGTCAGGTCGGCCCTCTCGCCGCGATGAAAAAGATCTCCGGGAGTGACAACATCCAGTTCGCAGTGGCCGACGATATGAACGGCACGACCATACCCGCCAGTCTCTTCACGTATAACGGAAAGCCGGGGCTGCTGCGCAGCGAAGCGGACAAGCAGCAGATAGACGCGCAGCTCGACTTCACGACAAAAAACGGCAACGCGCTCCCTCCCAACTCCACCGTCACATGGAAGGGCACCTTGAATGTGCCCGCCGCAGGCACGTATTGGATCTATCTGCAGGCCATGGGCACGAACGCGAGCATCGCGGTCGATGGCAAACGCCTCGCGCGCACTGGAGCTTTCCAGGGCGGCGTGCACGGAGACATCCTCCAGGCAAATCAGGACAACGTCGTACCCACGCCAGACGGTCTGGATAACGTGCGCCGCGCCGTCGAGTTCACCGCCGGCCCGCACCAGGTCGAAGTCAAGACGACGCCAGACACCTCCGGCTCGCCGGTGCAGGTGCGGCTGAACTGGTACACGCCCACCCAGCGCCAGGCCGACCACGATGCCGCGATTGCCGCCGCCAAAAAGGCCAAGACCGCAGTCGTGTTCGTGTGGACGCGGCTGACGCCGGTTTTCGGGCTACCCGGAGATCAGGACAAGCTGGTCGAAGAGATCGCCGCGGTGAACCCCAACACCGTCGTGGTCCTCAATACCAGCCAGCCCGTGGCGCTCCCATGGGTAGACAAGGTCAAGGCTGTGCTCCAGATGTGGTGGCCGGGCGACGAGGGTGGCTGGTCAACCGCCAACATCCTGCTGGGCAAGACCAGCCCTGCGGGCCGACTCCCGGTGACCTGGGGTAAAAAGCTGACCGACTACGCTGCCACCGACCCGCAGCATCCCGAACGCAGTTCCAAGGGCGTCGATGGCAAGACCACCTACAGCGAAGGCGTGAACGTAGGCTACCGCTGGTTCGACAAGCAGAACATCGAGCCGCTCTTTCCCTTCGGCCATGGCCTGAGCTACGTAACCTTCGAGTACTCCGGCCTGAAGGTCGCGAAGACTGCGGATGGCGGACTCGACGTCTCTGTTGCAATCAAGAACACCGGCGCGATGGATTCCGACGAAGTACCTCAGGTTTATCTCGGCGCGCCGAGTTCGCCGCCCGAGGGAGGTCAGTTCCCGGTACGCGCGATGGTCGCTTTCGACCGGGTACACGTTCCCGCAGGACAGACCAGGACAGTCGTGCTGCACGTGCCCGAGCGGCAATTGCAATACTGGTCGTCCCAGGACCAGAAGTGGGTCACGGTGACGGCCGCCCGCACATTGAGCGTAGGCGGCTCATCGCGCTCGCTGCCATTGCATCAGCAGCTTGACTGAGCTTTGACGCGCCCTTGCCCCGTCCGCGGAGTCTGGGTTTCTAAGTCATCGCCGGGTCTGTTTTCCTGAATCGGCACGGAGAAGAAGCTGCGGCTCGTCTCCGTGCCGATCGCCAGCGACAATCGCCGCCCGGGGATGATACGATCATGGGTTTTCTCCTACACCCTTCCGGAGTCCCCATGAGCACTGCCATGATCGATCGCATGTCCCACGCCGACAGCGCCCCCGCGCACTCCTTCCGCCTGACGGAGGAGCAGCAGCAACTCCAGAAGGAGATCCGGGACTTTGCCGCGCGCGAGATTGCGCCCAACGTGATGCGGTGGGATGAAGCGAGCGAGTTCCCGGCGGAGGTCGTGCGTCAGCTCGGCAGGATGGGGTTGATGGGCATCATCTTCCCCCAGGACCTGGGCGGCTCCGGGTTCGGCTATGTGGACTACATGCTCGCGGTCGAAGAGCTTTCGGCCGTCGATGGATCCATCGGCATCATCGTCGCCTCGCATAACTCGCTGGGTACTAACCATATCTATGTTGCGGGCAATGATGCGCAGCGGCAGAAGTACATCCCCCGGCTAGCCTCGGGCGAATGGCTGGCGGCCTGGGGGCTGACCGAGCCGAACTCCGGTTCCGATGCCGCCGGCGCGCGCACTACGGCTGTACGCAAGGGTGATCGCTGGGTCCTGAACGGCAGCAAGACTTTTATCACGAATGGAACCTATGCGGATGTCGCCGTCGTGATAGCCGTGACCGATCGCAGCCAGGGTACGCACGGGCTCTCGGCCTTCGTGGTGGAGAAGGGAACTCCCGGCTTCCGCCCCGGCAAGAAGGAGAACAAGCTCGGGCTCCGCGCCAGCGATACCGCCGAACTCATTTTTGAAGACTGCGAAATTCCCGCCGAGAACCTTCTGGGCAAGGAGGGCGAAGGATTTATCGATTCGCTGCGCATCCTGGACGGGGGCCGCATCTCCATCGCCGCACTTTCACTCGGCATCGCGCGTGGCGCGTATGAATCGGCGCTGCGCTACACCAAGCAGCGGAAGCAGTTCGGCAAAGCCATTGCGGATTTCCAGGGCATCCAGTGGAAGTTGGCCGACATGGCAACGCAACTCGACGCCGCGCGCCTGCTGACCCTGCGTGCCGCCGCCATGAAGGACGCCGGCGAGAAGACCACTTCGGAATCCGCCATGGCCAAGCTCTTCGCCAGTGAAGCCGCCGTCCGCATCTGCGATGAAGCGGTGCAACTGCACGGAGGCTACGGCTTCATCAAGGACTACCCCGCGGAGAAGTTCTATCGGGACGTGAAGCTCTGCACCATCGGCGAGGGCACCAGCGAGATCCAGCGGTTGGTGATCGCGCGGGAACTGCTGAAGCGCTAGCCGCCGCACCTCGCTCCTATGTGGCTGGAGCATGCTCCTGGCGCGCTCCTCGCCTGTTTCCTTCTCCTGTGCTGCGGTGAGAAGCTGATCTAAGTATGCGCATCGCCTCCCCCAGCGAGAAAAGGCACGGCAAGGACTCCACCACGGGGGTGGCTCCGCGCATTCTGCCGCTCACGTCCCTGCGCTTTTTCGCCGCGCTATATGTGGTGCTGCACCATTCCTTGCGCAACCCGTTCCCCTCGATTACGGACGCTACCATCGTTGGCCGGCTGCAGCGGTTTGGCTTTAGCTCCGTCACGTTTTTCTTCGTACTCTCCGGCTACATCCTGGCCATGGTTTACCTGCGCGACGGCCACCGCTTGGACCGCAGACGCTTCTGGATGGCCCGCATTGCGCGCATCTACCCGCTCTATCTTGCTACGCTGCTTCTGGACGTCCCCAACCTGCTTCTCTACCGCATGGATCGCTATGGACTGCATGCCGCCGTGAGCAAGACTGCGGTGACGTTCTTCGGCAACTGTCTGCTGCTGCAGGAATGGTTTCCCCGCCTGCATGGGTTGGATTTTCCCAACTGGTCCATCTCGGTCGAAGCAGTCTTCTATCTCGCATTCCCCTGGCTTGGGCTATGGCTGTGGCGCATGCGTATGCGCTACGCGGTTGCCGTGGCGGTGGCCTGGTATCTCGGCGAGTGGCTCTGTTCCTTCGCCGGACGCCTGAACCCCTTCGCGCATATGGGGCCGCTGTGGGCGATGTACCTGTTTGCGGGCGGCATCGTGCTGGCGAGGGTACATCTGTGGATCGCCGCCGACCCGGCGCGGCAACGGCGACTGCGCCAGGGCGCGCCCATGCTTGCGATTGTAACCGCAGCTATATTTGTTGCATGCGCTCTCGGCTCCGCGCACCTGCCGCTCATTGTTTTTCCCAACCTGCTTCTGCTGCCCATCTTCGCTCCGCTGATTCTCGCTTTCGCTGCCGGCAATCACTTCATCGAGCGCGTCTTCTCGGTGAAGTGGCTGGTGGTGCTGGGGGAGGCGAGCTATGGACTCTACTTGTTGCATGTGCCCGTGTGGACCTGGATGTTCGCCCGCGCTCACCTGCCCGTCACGCACGAAACGTACCTGCTTTTCCTCCTGATCGCTATCGGCTTGAGCGTGGTGAGCTACTACCTCTTCGAGGTGCCGGCGCGCCGCTATCTGCTGCGCCGGCTCTCCGCCTCGCGCCGCGAATCGGAGGCGACTGCCGTCCTGGCGCAATAGATTGGCGCAATAAGTCTGATCGCTTTCACGCGACACGACCGCTCCAGCCCTGAAGAAGTGCTGGACTAAATCCCCGCTGCTGATACACTTGTGCCGTCCCGTCCCTCTTCATGCTCCGCAGTCCGTTACAAACCGGCACACCCGACTCTTCAAAGACCGGGGCCGGCGCACCCTTGGGCTCCTTGTCCCCGGAGGTCGCCGCGCTTGTGGAGCGGCTCCGCTCCGGAGATGTCCGCGCCCTTTCGCGCGCCATTTCGCTGATTGAAAATGAAGCGCCTGCCGCGCAAGGCGTACTCTCCGCCTGCTATCGCGCCGGTGCCGACGCGCTCACCATCGGCATCACCGGAGCACCCGGCGCAGGCAAAAGCACTCTGGTGGACCAGCTTGCGCGCGTGTATCGCGGTGCGGCAAATACCGTCGGCATTATCGCGGTCGATCCCACCAGCCCCTACACCGGCGGCGCTATCCTGGGCGACCGCATTCGCATGGAGCGGCACCACGCCGACCCCGGTGTGTACACCCGCAGCATGGCCACGCGCGGGGCGCTGGGCGGCCTGGCCCGTACCACCGCCGATGTTGCCACCGTGGTGGAGGCGAGTGGCAAAGACCGCATCCTGATTGAAACCGTCGGCGTCGGCCAGGACGAGATCGACATCGTACGCCTGGCCGATATCACCGTCGTCGTGCTCGTACCCGGTATGGGGGATGACGTGCAAAGCATCAAGGCCGGTATCCTCGAGATTGCCGATCTTTTCGTTATCAACAAGAGCGACCGCGAAGGCGCAGACCGCGTTGAAAAAGAGCTGAAGGCGATGCAGTCGCTGGCCTCGCGCCATGGCGGCTGGATTCCGCCCATCGTGCGCACCGTCGGTTCCACCGGACAGGGGGTCGAAGCTTTGGCCGCCACTATCGCGGATTTCCACGCCTGGCTGCGCAAGGGTGGCGAATGGGCGGCGCGCCAGCAGGCCCATTGGCGCATGCGCCTGACCGACATGGTGCGGCAGGAATTGCTGCGCGGCGCTCGCTCGCACGGCCTCAGCGAAGACCAGCTCGCGGAGGTCGCCGTTCGCGTCGCCGCCCGGCAGGAAGACCCTTTCCGCCTGGTGCCGGAACTGGTGCAGAGTTTGTTGCAAAACAACGCTTCAGGAGTGTAGGAGCAAGCGCAATTATGGATTTGGACAATACGGGGTTACATTCCGACAGCCGGGGTCTTCGCATTGACCACCTCGGGATTGCTGTCGGCAGCATCGCCGCTTCGCGGGCATTCTATGAGGCCCTGGGGCTCACCGTGGCGCATGAAGAAACGGTGGAACACGAAGGCGTGCGCACTGCGTTGCTGCCCGTTGGAGAAAGCCGCATCGAGCTGATTGAGCCGCTTGGGGAGAACTCGCCCGTGGGCCGGTTCCTCCAGAAACGCGGCGAAGGGCTCCACCACATCGCGTTCCATGTGGACGACATCCATGCCACTCTGGAGCAGCTCCGCGCGCGAGGAGCGGAGATCGCCTCCCCCTCCATCCAGGTAGGTGCGGGCGGTCACCTGTACTTCTTTGTCCACCCGAAGAGTGCGGGCGGCGTGCTGGTGGAAGTCTGCCAGGACGTCCCGGCCGTGCAGGCATCAGCGGTCGAAAGGCAGCAGCATGCCTGATTCCGCGATGATGCTGGGGATCGACACAGCCGGCAGCGGCGGCACTATCGCACTGGCGCGATTGCACGGCGACCGCCTGGACGTCCTCGGCCAGAAGGGGCTGGTTGGCCGGTCGTATTCCGCGCAACTGGTCGCCACCCTCGGCGATATGCTCCATCAGCACTCGGTGGCGCTGCCCGGAACCGCCGCCATCGTCGTCACCAAGGGCCCCGGCAGCTTTACCGGCGTGCGCGTCGGCCTGAGTGTGGTGAAAGGCCTGGCCGAGGTGACCGCGCTGCCGATCATCGCTATTTCCCGACTCGCGGTGCTCGCCCATGTTTCCGGACTCCCCACCGCGCTGGCGGTGCTCGACGCGGCCCGTGGCGAATACTATGCCGGCGAATACCGCAATGGCAGCTGCGTGCGCGAGTGGCTGGCCAGCAAAGACCAGATCATCGATGCCGTCGCGGATGGCCTGCCCTGCGTGGTGTGCGAAGATCGCGTCGCCGAACGCCTTGCGCCGCTGGCGCCGCACCTCAGCGCCGCTCCCTCGGCAGTGGCCGCCATCCGGGCCGCCCTGCCACGTTTCCACGATGGCGACTTCGACGACGTGGAGCCGCTGGATGCCAACTACCTCCGGCGCACAGACGCGGAGCTCTTCGCCCGCGTTCCCGCCATCTCTGGTTAGGGGTCGTGGAGCGCTCGCCGGAGATGGTGCTCCGGTCTGCTACCGAACACGACCTCCCGGCCATGCGGAAGCTCATGCACTCGACGCTGCATGCTCCCGCCTGGAGCGATGCCGGCCTGCTCGCGTTTCTCGGCGCCCCCGCCGCCTCCGCTGGATACCGGCGCGCGGCGTGGGTGGCCTGCCGCGTCGCTGCCACGGGCGTCCCGGGGGCACTCGCCGGCTTCGCCGCCGCGAGCGTTCTCCGCGCCGAGGAGTGGGCGGAGTGCGAACTCGAGTTCATCGTCACCGCGCCCGCTTTCCGCGGTCAGGGCGTCGGGCGCAGTCTTCTCGGGGCGGTTCTAGACTGGGCACGGGCTATGGGGGCCATGATCGTGCGGCTGGAGGTCCGAGCCTCCAATACCGCGGCTCTCCGGCTGTACCGTTCAGCGGGGTTCCGGGCTGCCGGACGCCGCGCCGGCTACTACCGCGATCCCGACGAAGACGCCCTCCTGCTGGAACTTGCGATCACCGGAAGCGGGCCGGAAGAGGCAGATCCGGATTAAGCGGAGTCGCCGGACCGGGTCCGTCACGTCCGTCCTCACTCGCGGGAATGCTGCCCGATTTCCCCAAGAATCTGCGTCTTCCATCTTCAAATTCACGGTTGCGCCGGAGTATGCTGGAGACCTCCGCGACGCAGTCCGACTGCGTCACTATTGGAGAAGGAGGTCTTATACGATGGAAGCAGCCGCAGGTGCCCAGCCGGAAGCGTTGAACCAGCTCAGAGACCAGCATGCGCAGTACTGTCGTCAGCTCGAACAGTTGCAAAGCAAACCTTATCTCTCCGATGAGGAGCAACTGGAAGAGACCCGCCTCAAGAAGCTCAAGCTCTACATAAAGGACCAGCTCAACGGCCTCCATGGTCGAACGCACGCTGCCTGAGGGCACACACCGGCGCCGTCGCGAGCCCTCGTATAATACGAACTGACGATGGTTCGCGACGGATATCTCTACGGAATCGGCTTTCTCGTGGTTGCGGTGCTGGTGCACCTGTTTACCGCGCATTGGATCTTCGGCTGGGTACTCACGGCCATCCCCGTGCTCCTTGCCATTTTCTTTCTCTGGTTCTTCCGCGACCCGCAGCGGGCCATTCCGCAGGGCTCAGGCCTGGTTGTGTCTCCGGCTGACGGCAAGGTGACCGCGATCGATCGCGTCCTCACCCCGGAAGGGAATCGTATCCGCCTCAGTATCTTTTTGAACGTGTTCGACGTACACGTCAATCGCGCGCCGATCACCGGCAAGCTGCGCGACGTGGTCTATAAAAAGGGCAAATACCTGAACGCCCTCAATCCCGTTTCGGCCGAAGAAAACGAGCAGTGCCAGGTCACGTTGGAAGGCGAGGGCTGCGTCATCGTCTTCAAGCTGATTGCCGGCCTGCTGGCGCGCCGCATCGTCTTCCGGCCGCACCCCGGCGCCCTTTTGCAGCGCGGAGAGCGCGTCGGCATGATCAAGTTCGGCTCCCGCTGCGATGTGCTGCTGCCTGGCGATGCCCATGTCCGGGTGGAGCGCGGCCAGCGCGTCAAGGGCGGCGCCAGCATTCTGGCGGATATCGAGGTGCCCGTGCCGGAGCGGCTCATCCCGGCCGCTGCGGTGGAGACGCCCGCGTGAAGGGACGGCCCAGGCGCGGCATGTACATCCTGCCCTCGCTGTTTACCGCGGGCAACATCGCTGCCGGCTACTACGCCATCACGCAAAGTCTGCAAGGGTCCGTGCTGGAACCGCAGCACTTCGATCACGCCGCACTCGCCGTCCTCTTCGCGATTCCGTTCGACGCCCTGGACGGCCGCATCGCACGCATGACCAACACCACCAGCGAGTTCGGCAAGGAACTCGACTCGCTGGCCGACATCATCACTTTCGGCGTGGCGCCCAGCATTCTCGCGTATACCTGGGGCTTCCGCATGCTGCCGGTGATGATGGATCACGTGCTTCGGCAGAAGCTGGTGGACCTGGGTGCGCTCTTCTGCTTTCTGTTTCTGCTGTGCGGGGCCAGCCGCCTGGCACGCTTCAACATCAGCAATGATCCCAAGCCCAAGAATCCCGGCCGGCCTGATCGCAAATACTTTGTCGGCATGCCCATCCCGGCCGCCGCCGGTGTCGTGGTCTCCGTGGTGCACCTGTTTTACGGCGCTCCCGTCCACAACGGATGGGTAGCCTTAGGCTGGCTGATCGTCGTAGCGCTCTCCGGCTTCCTGATGGTGAGCACCTGGCGCTTTTGGAGCGGCAAAGAGATCACGCTAGCCGGCCGGCATCCATTTCAGCGCATGGTGATCATCGGCGTGCTCATCTATGGGCTCGTCGCTTTCTCCCATGTCCTGCTGTTTCTGTGCTGCTTTGCATACATGTTTTCCGGCATCGGAGCACGCGCCGCCTATTCGTCACAGCGACGGCGCAAGCGGCTCCGCGCCACCGGGCTTCCCGCCTCACCGCCTCCCGCCGGCGTTCTTGCCGGCAGCTCCACCTCTCCTTCTAACGAAAGCCGGTAGCTACTCCCGATGCCCGCACCCTTCCGTATCGCAATTGTTGGCGCTGCTTCGCTGCGCGGAAAAGAACTGAACGAAGCTCTCGGCGAATCCGCCTTTTCCGCCGCGGAGTTCTTCCTCATGGACGACCAGGAGGCCATCGGCCAGCTTGAAGCCGTGGGCGACGAGGTCACCTTTGTGCAGGAGATCACGCCGACCTCCTTCGACCGCATCGACTTCACCTTCTTCACCGGCTCGCCGGAACTCACGCGCAAGCACTGGGAGACGGCCGCGCGCGCCGGTTCGAGCATCATCGACCTTTCGGGCGCGCTCGACCAGGAGACCGGTGCCGTCATCTGCGCGCCGTGGGTGCAGAGCAACAGCAGCAGCGGCGAAGGCACCAGCGGAGGAGCCATCCCGGCGCTGGACCTGCACACCGCGGCCATGCTGCCCGCGCATCCTGCGGCCCTCACACTCGCGCTGCTGCTGGGCCGGCTGCAACGCGCCGGGGCCATCCGCTCGGCCTTTGCCACGGTGCTCGAACCCGCTTCGGAATACGGTCGCGCCGCCATGGACGAGCTGCACCAGCAGACCGTCAACCTGCTGTCCTTCCAGCCGCTTCCCAAGGAGATGTACGACGCGCAGGTCGCGTTCAACCTAACCCCGGTGAGCGGCGAGGAAGGGAAGCTGCGTCTGCAGGAGAGTGAGGCCCGCATCCGCGCGCATTATGCCGCACTCGCGGAAGGCAGCCTGCCCCGCCTGCCCATCCAGCTCATCCACGCGCCGGTCTTCCACGGCTACAACTTTTCCATCGGCGTCGAGTTCCTTGAGCCGGTCGATACCAAGGACGTGCTCGCCGCGCTCAGCGGGGAGCATGTGGAAGTGATGCAGACTGACGCCGACGCTCCCTCCAACCTCGCCGTCGCGGGCCAGGAAGAGGTGCTGGTCCGCGTGCGTCCCGCGGTGGCCGGCGCTGCCGGCGGTCCTGCTGGGGGGGCATCGAGCGCGACCGAGGACGTCGCTCCCAATTCGCTCTTCTGGATCTGGGCTGCGGCCGACAACCTGAAGCTCACCGCATTGAACGCGGTCGCCTGCGCGCTCGAACTCCGACGCCTGCGGCCACAGGGTCAGGTGCAATAGCCGCCCTTTGCAAAAGGGCCCGCACTGCTTCGATTCTCCGGAAAGTGTCATCCCGAGCGAACGTAGTGAGCCGAGGGATCTGCTGTTGCCCTCACCGGAACAAAAACAGATCCCTCGTCCTTGCCAGGCTCCGCTCGGAGATGACACTGACTGCCGCGCCGCTTGCTACACTGGCGTTCTTACTTCCTTCCTTCCGAGGTCTTCAGCCTTCTATGCTTTCCAGAACCATCGGTCTGTGCGCGCTCCTACTCGCTCCGCTCCCTCTTACCTTTGCGCAAACCGCTCCCGCGCAGCCTCGCACGCTCATCCGCGCCGGTCATCTGCTTGACGTCCGCACCGGTAAGGAAACCGCGGACCAGACCATCGTGGTCGCCGGAGACCGCATCGTCTCCATCGCGCCGACTTCCGGCGTGACCGCCGCGGCCGGCGACCGCGAAATCGATCTGCGCAACGCGACCGTGCTGCCCGGGCTCATCGATGTGCACACCCACCTGACGATGGACAACAACTTCGATCCGTACCACGAGCTCTCTACCAGCGTCGCCAAGAGCGCACTCATCGGCGCTCGCAATGCGAAGGTCACGCTCGAAGCCGGCTTCACCACGGTGCGCAATGTGGGCGCGGACGGCTTTGCCGATGTCGATCTCCGCGATGCCATCAACGAAGGGCTGGTGGAAGGCCCGCACATGCAGGTCAGCGGACCGCCGCTCGGCATCACCGGTGGCCACATGGATGAGAACCTGCTGCCCTTTCAGTACCACGTCACCGCTGAAGGTGTGGCCGATGGCGTCGAGGCCGTCCAGCACAAGGTGAGGGAGAACATCAAGTACGGCGCCGACCTGATCAAGATCGGCGCTACCGGTGGCGTGCTGTCGAAGGGCGACGATCCGCAGGCCAGCCAGTACACGCTGGCAGAAATGCAGGCCATCGTGGCCGACGCGCATCGCCTGGGGCGCAAGGTCGCCGCGCACGCGCACGGCGCGCAGGGGATTCTGTGGGCCAGCCAGGCCGGCGTGGACTCGATCGAGCACGGCACCTACATGAACGACGAAGACATCGCCATGATGAAGAAGCAGGGCACCTACTTCGTGCCCACCGCCTACCTCATCGACTGGATGCAGCAGAACGGCCACCTGCCCGCGTTCTATGCGAAGAAGATGCGCGACGTGAGCGCGGTGGAAAAGCAGAACGCGAAGCACGCGATCGAAGCCGGCGTGAAGGTCGCGCTCGGTACGGACGCCGCCGTCTATCCGCACGGCCTGAACGCACATGAGCTCGATGTCTACGTGAACCAGTTCGGCATGACGCCGCTTGCCGCACTCCAGACCGGCACCATCAACGCCGCCGACCTGATGAACTGGAGCGACCGCGTGGGCACGCTCGAGCCCGGCAAGTGGGCCGACATCATCGCGGTGAACGGCGACCCCCTGCACGACATCACGCTGCTCCAGCATGTGGCCTTCGTCATGAAAGGCGGCGAGGTGTACAAGTCATCGTCACAGGCCGCGGAAGGAGCACACGCCCGGTAGCGGGCGTGCCGGGATGACACCGTTTGTGCCTCGCTTCGCGAGGCTTGTCATCCCGAGCGCAGCCGAGGGATCTGTTTTTTCTGACCCCTGACCCCTGACCCCTGGCCCCCTGACCCCTGACCCCTGGCCCCCTGACCCCTGGCCCCCTGGCCCCCTGACCCCCTGACCCCCTGACCCCTGACCCCCTGACCCCTGCTTCCCGCTGCCCGCGAAAGCCATCCGCCATGCAGCCCTTCCCCCTGCCCTCGCCTCCTATCTGCTATGGGATACGCATTGAAACCACTTTCCGAGCAAGTGATCGTCATCACCGGAGCATCCAGCGGGATCGGCCTGGCGACCGCATTGGCAGCGGCTGAGGCCGGCGCTCGCGTCGTGCTGGCCGCCCGCAACGCGCAGGCACTGGAGGAGATTGCCGGGCGCATCGCAGGGCAGGGCGGGACGGCTGTCCCGGTCGCCGCCGACGTGAGTCGCCGCGAGGACGTGGAGCGCATTGCGCGCACCGCGGTCGAGCGCTTCGGCGGCTTCGACACCTGGGTGAACGACGCCGGCCTCGGCATCTTCGGACGCCTCGAAGATGTGAACGAGGAAGACAGCCGGCAGCTCTTCGATATCAACTTCTGGGGCACGGTCTACGGTTCGCTGATCGCGGTCAAGCACCTCAAGCAGCGCGGCGGGGCCATCATCAACCTCGGCAGTGTCGCGTCCGACATGGCATTTCCGCTGCAGGGCATGTACTCCACCAGCAAGCACGCGGTGAAAGGATTTACCGATGCGCTGCGCCGCGAACTTGAAGACCAGGATGCGCCGGTCTCGGTCACGCTCGTCAAGCCGGCCGCCGTCGGCACGCCCTTCGCCGAGAACGCGAAGAACTACATGGCGCAGGAGCCTCAACTGCCGCCGCCCATCTACGAAGCGGAAGACGTGGCCAAGGCGATCCTCTATGCGGCGGTCCACCCCCGGCGCGAGCTGCACGTGGGCGGAGCCGGGAAGCTGATAAGCGCGGCCGCCAAGCTGATGCCCGGCGTGGTGGACAAGGCATCACGCCGCATCATCGCCATGCAGAAGCAGAACCGGCCTGCGCAGCCGCGGCAAGACAGCCTCTGGAGTCCGGGAACGCATGGAGGCGAGGTTCGGGGCGACACCCAGGGGCACATGATGCGGCCCAGTGTCTACACGAATGCCTCGGTGCATCCGGCCATTACCGGTGCGGTGCTGGCGGCTGCGGGCCTCGCCGTCGGCCTGCTCACCATGCGCCGGCGCGGAGACCGCGGCGACGGCCGCCGGAAAGTCGCTTAGACGACTGCCTTGCAGTGCTCCCGGTGCGCTGCATATTGCGCCAGGATGAAGCTGTCCGTCATCCCGGCGATGTAGTCCGCCACGGTGCGCGCCACGCCTTCCTCGGCAAGCGAGGCCGCGCACCCCGGCGGCAGCAGCTCCGGGCTTTCCACCCAGCAGCGGAAAAGGGAAGTGATCACCAGTTCGGCTTCGCGGTGGTCCGACGCAACGCGTTCGCTGTTGTAGAGGTTCCCGTACAGATAGTCTTTCGCCTCGCGCCGCAGCGCTTCCATCTCCGGTGAGAAGGAGGCCAGCCGCTCCGGCGCGGCGCGCACCTGCGCGAGGGTCAGAATGCCGCCCTCCCGCACGCAGCGGTGCGTTTCCGCGATCAGGTCTCCGGTAAGCGCGTTGAGCATGCGCTTCAGCGTTTCGCTCACCAGCCGTTCGGGAGCCGCCGAGCGGTATTGCGCCCGCACCCCGTCGTAAAAACGCGCAAACAGCCGCACATGCGACCGCACGTGCGCGACGTCCAGCACGCCGGTTTCGAAGCCGTCGTCGAAGTCCGCCGTGAGATAGGCGATCTCATCCGCCAGGTCAATGATCTGCGCCTCGAGCGGCGGCCGCTGGTCGAGGAAGTAGGGTGCGAGCTCTGGATGCGCCGCCGGGGAGTAGTCGCGCGAATGCTTCACGATACCTTCGCGCACGCCCAGCGTGAGATTCAGGCCGCGGAAGCCGGCATAGCGCTGCTCAAAGAACTCCACGATGCGCAGCGCATGGAGGTTGTGGTCGAAGTGCAGCCCGTAGCGTCCGATCGCCTCGTCCAGGGCCCGTTCTCCGGCGTGGCCGAAGGGCGGATGGCCGATGTCGTGCACCAGCGCCAGCGCTTCCGTCAGGTCCTCGTTCAGGCCCAGTGCGATGGCCACCATGCGCGCCAGTTGCGCCACTTCCATGGTGTGCGTCAGCCGGCTGCGGATGTGGTCGGAGTTGCCGTGGCCGAACACCTGCGTCTTGCCGGCGAGGCGGCGAAACGCGCGCGAATGAATGATGCGTGCTCGATCGCGCTGAAAGGGCGACCTGTAGGCGTGCGGCTCCTCCGGGTGCTCTCGCTGCGCAAGCGGCTCCCGCAGGCCGTCTCCAACAGCACAGCCCGCCGGCAACCGTGAGAAGCCCGCTCGCTGCTGCGCTGCCGGGCTATCGCTTGGCTTCGCCGTCACCCGCGCCGGACTCCTTGGCCAGCTTCACCTTGGCGCTTTCCAGCTTCTTTTCCACCTTGCTCACGTCGCCGGGGTCGGCGTCGGCGGGAACGGTCCTCGCATATTGTGCCAGTGACTGATCCCATTGCGAGACCGCCTGCTTGAGTCTCCCGGTCTTCTCATAGAGCTCGCCCAGGTGGTCGTGGACGGTGGGGTCGGTGGACTCGCGCTCACTCGCCTTGATCAGGTTCTCTTCCGCCAGCGGGTACTGCCCCAGCTTGAAATACACCCAGCCCAGCGAGTCGAGATAGGCATAGTTTTGCGGGTCCAGCTTGACTGCCTTCTGGATCATGCTCAGCGCGTCGTTCAGCTTGACTCCACGGTCGGCCAGCATGTAGCCGAGATAGTTCAGCGTCATGCTGTTGTTGGGGTCGAGATCCAGGATCTTGCGGAACTGCTCTTCGGCGGCATCGTAGTGTTTCTGCCGCTCATTCAGTGCGCCGCGCAGGAAGTAGATGTAGATCTTGTCGTCCTGCTTGCCGGGGATCGCAGCCGCCTTGTCAATCGCGTCGTTGGCATCCTTCCAGCGGCGCAGGCGGGTGTTGATTTGTGCCAGTGCCAGGTACACTTCGCGGTCGCTGGCGTCCCCGTGCAGCTCGCTCTGCGCCAGCTTGATGGCCTCGTCCGGCTTACCCGTATCGGCCAGTTGCCCAGCAAGCATCAGGCGCACGCTGCGGTCTGAGGGCAGCTTTTTCGCTGCTTCGCGCGCCACTTCCGTCGCCTTGTTGTACTCCTTCGCGTCGCGGTATGTATCCACCTCGCCCTGGTAGCCGCGTTCGGTGTACTCGCCGCCCAGCGCGGCCATGCGCTCATAGGTAGCCGCCGCCAGCGCGGTCTTGTTCTGCTCGCGATACACATTCCCCAGGCGCTCCAGGAAGATCGCAAGGTCGTTCTTCTCGCCGTCCGTGTATTCGCCGTTTGGCTTGGTCAGTTGCTTCACCAGCTTTTCCAGTATGGCAACGGACTCGTCATACCGGCCCAGCGAGTCGTAGAGCAGCGCTTCGTTGAAGCTCACCTCGAGCGAATCGCTGACCAGCGACTTCGCCTTCTTTAACGTGGTCAGCGCCTGGTCATAGTGTCCCTGCCGCCGCTCGATCTCCGAGATGCGGATATAGGTCTGCGCATCCTGCGGGTCGGCTGTCGCGATGCCCCGGAATACCTTGAGCGCCTCCTCGAGCTGGTTGTCGTTCAGCAATGCCTGCGCCAGCCCGCGCTGCGCGTCCAGGTTGTCGGATTCCTGATCCACCGCCTGCCGGTAGGCCGCGATGGCATTGGGGTAGTCCTTGATCTGGTCGTAGGTGGCGCCCAGAGCAAAGTCGATCTTCGCGGTCCGGTCTTCCTCCGGCACCGCCTTCAAGGTCGCGATCGAGCGCTGGGTGTCGCCAGACTCGCTATACATGCGCGCTAGGTTCAGCGCGACCTCTTCGGAGTTGGGATCGATCTTCTGCGCCGCTTCAAACTGTGCCCGCGCCCGCTGCGAATCGTGATTCAGCGTGTAGAGCTGCCCCAGGAGCAGATGGTTCTGAATGTCGTTGGGCTGGAGCTCCACAATCTTCGTGAACTCCGTGATGGCTAACTGCAGCATCTGCTCGGAGGCGCCGTTCTGCGCATCCCCCAGGGAGCGCAGGTAGATGCGGCCCAGCAGGGTATGCGCCTGCAGGTTGTTGGGGTCTTTCTTCAGGATCTCCTGCGCGGCCACGATGGCTTCCTTCACCCGTCCGGTGCGGAAATACAACTCCGCCAGCCCGCTGTTCAAATAGGGCGAAGTGGGGTCGGCGGCCAGCGCCAGCTTGTATTCATCAATTGCCTTGGTCGCGTAGTCCTGCCGGCCGGAGTTGGCCGCCATGTCTTCGTACATATGCGCCAGGCCGAAGTGATAGTAGGCGTTGGAGCGGTCTGCCGTGCCGCCGGGAACGGATGCCGTTCCCGCATTTGCGGTCTTGCTCGCAGCTCCGGTATTTGCTTTGGCGGCGTCGGCCTTCTGCGCGACTGCCGGGCTTCCGGCCAGCATCGCGGCACCGAGCAGCAGCAGGCCGACTGCCGGCTTCCACCTGCGGCGACGGCCCCCTACGGGGCGAGCTTCGTGGCCCTGGCCCGCTGGAGCGCAGGCATCCTCGGCGGACAGATGGTACTGTGGAAACATCCAATCACTGTTCATGCTGTCTGTAGCGCCCGGACTGAGCAGCCTGACCCTTTCCTGACTGTGATCTCCCCAAGGGAGATCGAAGTATGTTGTTCGGAGGGTACCAAGCGGTGCGCCCCAAGAGAATGTCTGGATATAAGACGATTGTAACCTCCGTGCGGATGCGCCCTGCATAGAGAGTTGCTTGTGCCATTCTGAAGTAACCTCATGCCGTCTGACTTCCGCTTCCGCGACCGCGTTTTGCTGCCTGCGCTGCTGGCGATTCCGTGCGCATTTGTGCTCAGCCTACCGGTGCTGCCCACCCAGGACGGCCCCATGCACCTGTACCTGGCCAGCGTCTACTCCAGCCTGCTGGGGGGCAGCGGTACCTTTCGCGCGTATTTCTCCATCCGGCATTACCTGTCGCCTTACGCCCTCTACTACTACTGGCTGCTCGCCCTGGGGCGAGCCACCAGCTTTCCCTTGGCAGAGAAGCTGGCCGCGTGTCTGGTCTTTCTGGTCACGGGGTTCGGCTTTCGCTTTCTAACGCGCACCTTGCATGATGAGCGCGGCACGGCAGCGCTCTTCGTTCCCGCCCTGCTGCTGAACTGGCCGCTGTTCATGGGCTTCATCACCTTCAGCCTCTCGCTCGGGATGGGCCTCTGGGCCATGAGCTTCTGGGTGCTGGCGAGCCGACCATCTCCCGGTCTATGGCGCTGGCGTGTGGCTTACCTTTGCACCCTCGCGCTCATGTCGCTGACGCATCCGGTGCCGGTGCTCATTCTCTGCGCCTTCGCCCTGGTGGATACAGCCTGGTCCGCCCTCCTCAGCCGCTCGCAAGCGGCCGCTTTTCAAGGAGGCGAAATCCCGGCGGGCCAGCCCCGGCCAGGCTCCATCGCGACCCACGAGGTGCGGGCACGCCTTCTGCTGGCCCTTGCCGGCTGCCTGGCGCTGGGCTACATCGCCACCTTTGCCGACCGGCGGATCGCTGCCCCACTCAGCGTCACCACCCAGCGTTCCGTCATCCTGCGCAAGCTGGCCTCTCTCAGTTTTCTGTCGCCCTTCGCCGGAGCGCATCCCGCAACGCTGCTGCACCGGGCCGGGCTCCTGCTGCTCGCGGCAGTCTGCTTTGCGCTGGCAGGCGGCGCCTTCTTCGCGCAGTGGCGCAAGCGGCACTACCGGGCGGCGGACGCGCTCTTTCTCTGTGCCTGCCTCCTGGCGATCGCCATCCCGTTCCTGCCGCCGGACCTGAACGGACAGCACTTTTTCACTGCCCGCCTGCTCCTGGTGCTGTGGCTGGCTCTGCTGGGTGCCGCGAGCGCTGCTTCCGGCTGGTGGACGAACAAGGCGGGCAGCGAATCCCCGGGGCCTAGTATCGCGGGATCCAGCCGCCCCGCGGCCCGGCACACGCTCCTGCGCAGCTACCAACCCTGGCTGTTGCCCGCGCTGGCCGTTCTCGCCACACTGGGCACCGACGCCCTTGCGCGGGAGCGCATTGCCCCCGCCGCATACCGCATTGCGGCCCTCGCCCAGATGCCGGCGGGACCCGTGGCCGGGCAGGCGGGCCTGCTGCTGGACGAACCCACGGAACCGGACGCCGCAGGTCTCTCCTTCGACCCGTATCGCTGGGCAGCCGCTCATTACTTCCGGCAAACGGGCACGGTCCTGCTGGACGTGCCCTGGATGGACTCCGAAATCAACCCTCTGAACGCGCGCACAGGAGCGCTGACCACCGACTGGACTCAGGCCATCCTCGACAGCCCGGCAAACACGGAAATGCTGCTGGCGACCTCTCCGCAGGCCGCGGCGCATATTCTCCCGTATACCGCGTTCGTGCTGCTTGCTGCCAACACTGCCGGGCGCGGAGGGGAGCACCCCGAAATCTGGGCTACCAACCTGGTCGAGTCGCTGGATCGCGAGGCCGAGCCCGGACGCCGCTGGAGCTGCACCGCCGGCTCCCTCTACATCCTCTGCACCGCGCCGGGGAGCCGCCCTTTGCCGCAAGCCAGTTTCCGGCCTTAGCGCCCGGTTGCGGCAAACCGCCGAACCGAGCGCAGCGGGGAACGGCTAGCCTACTTGCTGTGCGAGGCGTTGTGCGTATGCGGATGCTTGCCGAAGTCGTGCCAGCTCTTCTCGGTCATCTCCACCCCGTAATGCTTGGCCGCTTCCTTGATGTTCGCGAAGGCCTGTTCCCGCTCTTCGTCCGACACTCCCTTGACCTGATCAAAGCGCGCCATCGCATTGCGCACGTGTGAAGCATCCGTCATCGGTTCCTTGCGTTCCTTGGGGAAGGCATAGGCCGAGCTGGGCAGTTCCTTGCGGTCTTCCGTAGACAGCTTTCCGTGTTCCGTGTGCGGTTTCCAGGTTGCTTTCATCCCATCCACCCTTCTTTCGGGAGCCCGGCTTGCTCAGTGGGCCAAGCCCCTACAGGATGGGATGCTTGCGCGCTTTCTAGTGTCGGAAGTGCCGCATACCGGTAAACACCATGGCGACCCCGAGGCGGTTCGCCGCTGCGATCACCTCATCGTCCCGCACCGAGCCGCCCGGCTGAATCACCGCCGTCGCGCCCGCATTCGCCACCGTTTCCAGCCCATCGGCGAAAGGAAAGAACGCGTCCGAAGCCGCAACCGTACCGGCGAGCGGGAGCACTGCCTTCATCGCGCCGAAGCGTGCTGCATCCACCCGGCTCATCTGCCCCGCGCCGATGCCCACGGTCTGCGCATCGCGCGCGTACACGATGGCGTTCGACTTCACGTGCTTGCACACGCGCCAGGCAAAGAGCAGGCTGCGCATCTCTTCCGGTGTGGGCCTGCGCTCGGTCATGATGCGCAGGTCGCCTTCCTGCACATGCCCGGTGTCGGCATCCTGCAGCAACATGCCGCCGGACACTTCCTTCATCACGCGCGTACGCTGCGCCGGCTTCACCACCACCAGGCGAAGGTTCTTCTTGGCGGCAAAGCGCGCCCGGGCTCCTTCGGAAAACGCCGGTGCGGCGATGGCCTCCACAAACAGTTTCGCGATCTCCCCGGCTGCAGCCTCGTCAATCTCGCGATTTGCGCCGATCACGCCGCCGAACGCCGAAACAGGATCGGCCTCGAGCGCCTTGCGATAGGCCTCGAGCACATCGCTGCCGGTAGCCGCGCCGCAGGGATTGGTGTGCTTGATGATGGCGACCGCGGGCTCTTCAAATTCCTGCGCCAGATCCCAGCACGCGTCCAGATCCACCAGGTTGTTGAAGCTCAGCTCCTTGCCTTGGAGCTGCTGCGCTCCGGCAATACCCGTCCCGCTCCCATCCGCATATAGCGCCGCACGCTGGTGGGGATTCTCGCCATAGCGCAGCGTCATGGCCAGCGGGTAGTGCAGGTTCAGGGCCGCAGGGAATTCTTCGCTGGTGGTGGGCGTGCCTCCGGGCTGCACCTCCGCCAGGCGCTCCAGCGTCGCGGCAATCGCGGAGTCGTAGGCCGCCGTCAGTGCAAACGCCTGTCGCGCCAACCGCCAGCGCGTTTGCCGGCTCAGCCGTCCCGCATTCGCGCCCAGCTCCGCAGCCAGCTCCGTGTACTCCGCCGGCGAGGTCACGATGGCGACATCCTCGAAGTTCTTCGCCGCCGAACGCACCATCGACGGGCCGCCAATATCGATGTTCTCGATGATCTCGTTGAAGGGGACGCCCGGCCGCGACGCGGTCTTCTCGAACGCGTAGAGGTTCACCACCACCATGTCGATGGCGGGGATGCCGTGCTCCGCCACCGCCGCCTGGTGTTCTGCGTTTTCGCGCACGTGCAGGATGCCGCCATGGACCTTCGGGTGCAGCGTCTTGACGCGCCCATCCAGCATCTCCGGGAACCCGGTCAGCTCGGAGATGTCATGCACCGCCAGCCCCGCCTCGCGCAGCGCACGCGCCGTGCCGCCGGTCGAGACCAGCTCCACTCCATGCCCAGCCAGCGCTCCGGCAAACTCCACCAGCCCACTCTTGTCGGTCACGCTCAGCAGCGCCCGCCTCACCTGTTTCCAACCGTCCACCGCTGCGCTCCCTTATCCAGACCCGTGCTATTCGGACCATGAAAAACACACGGCCCCAACGCTAGCCAGAGTAACAGGATTGCCACCTCCGCCCATCGACGTGCGTACAGCTTTCACCCGCCACCCGTCACGCTCGCCCGGCCGACGAACACCCAGCAGGCACCTACGCAGACGCCGCAACCCCGCGGCCAAACAGCAGCACAAATACCGAGCCGCTCTTTCCCGGAACGGTGCGGCTGCGCACTGTGATCCTGCCGCCGTTCTTCTTCACCAGCTCCTGCGTAATCCACAAGCCCAGGCCCGTCCCGGCGATCCCTTTGGTGGTGAAAAAAGCGTCAAAGGCGTGCTGCATCGTAAGGCCGTCCATGCCGGTGCCGCTATCCGCAATGGTGATACGCACGGCTCGTTTTCCGTCCGCCCAATCTGTCGCGTACCGGCAGCGCAGAACCATGCGGCCGCCGCCGCTACGCATCGCGTCAAAGGCGTTTCCTATCAGGTTCGCCACGATCTGCCGGAGCTCGCCGTCATAGCAGAGCAGCGAACAGTCTTGGACCCGCTGCATATCCAGAGCGATGTCGCACGCCCGAAGGCGAGCCCGGTAGAGGGCGAGCACGGACTCGAAAACACTCCGCAGCTCCACCTCGGTGCGGCCGGTGCTCTGCCGGTGAAAGCGAAGGGTATGCGTCACGATATGCGAGACCCGCGCCAGCTCTTCCTGCGCCATCCCGACCAGAGCCTTCGTTTCACTGCCCGCGACCTGGGTTTCCAGGATATAGAGCAGATTTGTAACCGATTCGAGCGGATTATTGATCTCGTGGGCAATGGAGCTCGCCAGACGCCCTACCGATGCGAGCTTTTCACTCTGGATCAGCGCCTTCTCTGTCTGCTTGCGAGCGCTTACGTCGCGCATGATTGCGGAGAAAGCAACGAAGATCCCGGGCGGTTCGATATGAGGCGTGAAACTGATCGAGAGGTCGATCTCACGCCGGTCACGGGAAAGGCCCACGAAAGTCTTTCGTGACCTCTTGCCCCGCCGCGACGAGCTGAATGGCCCGGCGAATCTCCTCCCGGTCCTCCGCTCCAAAAAGCATCTCCACGAAGGGCTGACTGAGTGCTTCATCCCGTCCATAGCCAAACATCTGTTCGGCGCCCCGGTTCCAACTCTGTATCTTGGCTTCGGGTGAGATTGTCAGAATCGCATCGGCGGAACGCCGGACGATTTCGGCGATCTGTTCGGCTCCCTTACGGGCTTCCAGCAATTCGCTCTCAAACTGGCGTCGTTCCTTCATTTCCATCAAGGCCAGCACAACTTTTGGAGACGCGTCCTTCTCCTGCTGCACAAGGCGTGCATTCACCAGCACGGGAACCCGCTCACCGTTAGGGCGAATGAGATCAAGCGCAAGCTCGTTGAGTGCGCCTCGGAGCAGGAGAACCGGAAAGACGTGCGCCTCCACGAATATGGCGCCTGCTGCCGAGAGCGCCTGCTGGAACCTCCACCCGGAAGGGAGCGGCGGTGCCCAGCCGGAAAGCTCAAAGAACGCGCGGTTTGCACCGATGACAGCTCCGTCCACCTTCAGGACCAGGCAGCCGACCGGAGCGTGCTCCGCTAGAACTGCTCCCAACCCGGCATCTTTCAACGGATCGCCGCCGCCATCTAGAGAAATCTGCTTGATGATTTCGATCACCTCGGCCGGAGAGCTCACGTGCGGGCAGTGTCCCTTGGCTTGCATCATCACGAGTTGGCTGTTGGGGACACACCGGTGCACATATTCTCCCACGGTCGGTGGAGCGATCACGTCCTTATCGCATTGCAGAATAAGGGTTCGGGTGGCCACTTTCGGCAGGTCCAGGCGGTTGTCCGACAGAAACGTGACGCGCGCGAAATGCTGTGCGAACACGGGATTGGTACGGCAGAGACTCGCTTCCAGCTCGGCCGCAAGCTCCGGCTCTTCCGGGTGGCCCATGATGACGGGCGCCATCATGGAGGACCACCCCATGTGATTGCGCTCCAGCATCTCCAGCAGCCCCTCGATATCGGCGCGCGCAAATCCGCCTTCATACTCCGCATCGTTGATGTAGCGAGGCGATGGGCCGATCATGATCAGGCTGTCAAAAAGCTCGGGGCGCTCGATCGCGGCCAGCGCTCCGATCATCGAGCTCACCGAGTGGCCCACGAACGAGACCGGGCCCGGGTTCAGCTCTTCCAGGATCTCGATCACATCCCGCGCATAACCGTTCAGTGAGCTATAGCGCGTGCGATCGAAGGCGCTGGGATCGGAATTTCCGGCCCCTACGTAGTCGAAGAGAATGATCCGGTACTGATCCTCGAAGGCCGAAATCATCCGCCGCCACATGTTCTGGTCACAGCCGTACCCATGAGCGAACATCAGCGTTCGCTCACCGTTGCCGAACATCTTCACGTTGTTGCGTCGTAATACGCTCATGCCATCTCCACGCTATCTGTTGTAACCGAATCCCGAGCCGTATGACCCATTTCGGGAGCGTCAATGGCAGGCGCACTCTGTTCGCCATCGCGACCCGAGGCAAGAAACTGATAGCCTCTAGCCATGAACTTCCGGTCCCCGGGGCAGACAGACTCTGAAGGAGTGCCGCATCGGCGGGGTGGTCTTTGGGCCTCCACCGCCGAGCCGGAGATACTGCCCCCTGCACCGCCGGGAAGCGATCCCGTTGCCGGACACCGGCCCCCGCCTGAGCCTCCGTACATCAGCACCGCTCCCATGCCGACCAGGCGTCGCCGCCACCGCACCGGATGGGCCTCGGCGCCGGCCACCTACGGGCTGGTCGCGGTCAACATCGCCGTCTACCTGCTCATGGTGGTCAACGGGGTCTCCTCCACTGCGCCTTCGAGCATTCAACTGGTGCACTGGGGCGCGAATTTTGGCGGCGCGGTGCTGCTCTACGGCGAGTGGTGGCGCCTGCTCACCGCTACTTTCGTTCACGTTGGCATCATTCACCTGGCCACCAATATGTGGTGCCTGTGGAACCTCGGCCTGTTGGGGGAACCGCTGCTCGGTCCGCTGGGCCTTCTGCTCACCTATTTGCTGACCGGGATCGCAGGCAATCTGCTCAGCGTGGGCGTGCATCCGGACGTGGTCGGGGCGGGCGCTTCGGGCGCCGTCTTCGGCTTGGCCGGGGTGCTCATCCTGCTGCTTGGCTCGCCGGCGCTCCCCGTGCCGCAGGCGGAAGTGCGGAAGCTGCGGCAGAGCGTGATCTACTTCGCGGTGCTCAACTTCGTCATCGGGGCCGGCACCTGGCTGGTCCGCAGCCCCATCCAGATTGACAACATGGCCCACCTCGGCGGGTTCCTCAGCGGCCTTGCGCTCGGCGTTCCGCTGGTGCCGCGCATCGGCGCCCGCCGCGGTACCTGGATTGCGCGCCAGTGGATCGCCTACGGCGGACTGCTTCTGCTGATTTTGCTGGGCGCGCGCTTTATCGTCAGCTTCCGCGTCGGGCACCCGTAAGCGCAGGCTGCTCGACCGCGCCGGCGGCGCGGGGCCTCCAGTGCTCCAGGGCCGTCCAGGCCAGCAACCCCGCCGCCACGCTCATATAGCTGATCAGCTCGCCGAAGATGCGGATTTCGATGATCACCCCCACAACCATCATCCCCGCAAACCAAAGCCCGAGAATGGGCAGGCAGCGCCGCAGCCCCGCATGCGGCAGCCGCTTGCGGAACCACAGCACGACGGGCAGCAGGAAGCCGAAGTTGCTCAACAGCGTGGGCCAGTGCTGCGGCCGCACGAGGAAGCCCAGGTTCTGCCCCAGCTTGATCTCAAACAGCCCCGACCCCGCTTCCACCGAATTGTGCCCGTAGAGGTGGCGTAGCCACAGCTTGATGGCCACCCAGAGCGCGACCTGCAGCGCCACATGCGCCAACAAGCGGCGGCCTCTCTCCTCCGTCCAGCGCGTTGCGCCCCGCTCCCCCGGCCACGCACCCTCCAGCACGGCGAAGAACAGCGCCAGGAACAAGGCCGTCTCGCGGTTCAGGCAAGCCAGCACAAATACCGGGTAATACCAGGCGATGCGCCCCGTCAGCAGCAGCCAGAAGGCCACGGAAAAAAGCGCCAGGCTGGGCAGGTCATAGGGCAGCAGAAAGTGCGCATCCGGCGAAAAAATGTAGTTGAAATAGGCCATGTACGCCGCCAAAAAGCAGCCATAGCTGGCGAATACCGCGTTGCCGGTGAGCCGCCCCAGCGAGGCCCGCGTGCTGACCAGGACCCCCGCCATCGAGCCAAAGGCCAGCAGAAACAGCACTGCCGTGACCATCGCGCCCTGCCCGCCATAACTCCAGTGAACATGCGCGAGCAGCCCATGTAGCGCACCATGATCGAGCGCCATGGCCCCGCGCAGGATCCAGCCCGTAAGCGCGCGGTTCTGAAAAGGCAGGGAAGCGTGCCCCTGCGCGAACGCTGTGAGGTCCAGAAATGGCTGTGCCCAGGCCAGGTAACAAAGCGTGAAGTGGAGGCTTACGGCGAGGAGCGCCGCGGTGAAGAGAAGCCGGTGCCGTGCGGGGGACATGGTCTCTTCCTCAGTCTAACGGCGCGCGGCGTTGGCGGGCTGTGTCCGTCGGGGGCAGCTTGGGGATGGCCGCAGGTTCAGCCCCGGCCCCCGGCTGCTGCGGCCGTTTCTCTCGCGGCGAGCGCGACCGGAGCCGCTGCCGTAGTACCGCGCACAATCAGTTCCGGCCGGATAATGTACTCCGCCCCTTGCGGCGCGCCCTGGGTCGCCGTGTACAGCGCGTGAAAGGCGCGGTCGGCAATCTGCGACCGGGACAGGCGCACCGTGGTCAGCGGAGGATGGGTAAAAGCGCTGATCTCGATATCGTCGTAGCCCTACGACCGAGATGTCGTTCGGCACTGAAAGCCCGTGTTGATGGATGGCCCCGATGGCCCCAATCGCCGTCAGGTCGTTCGACGCCATGACCGCGGTGGGCAGCTCCGGCCTGTTCAGCAGGCGCTCCATGGCGGCCCGGCCTCCATCAATGCGGTGGTTGCCCATCTCGATCAGACTTGTTTCCGGAATCACCTGCGCCCGCTTCAATGCGGTCAGGAACGCCTCCCGCCGCGTGCGCGCCGACGCCAGCTCCATAGGCCCGCTGATAAACCCGATGCGCGTGTGCCCCAGCGACACCAGGTGGGCGACCGCCTGGTCCACCCCCGCCGGGTAATCAATCGCAATGTTGCTAATGCCTGCGCCAGGCGTTCCCGTATCCAGGAAAACAATAGGGATCTGTCTTCGCTGCAGGCGTTCGATCAGGTGATCGTCCATCTCCGAGGTCATCACCGCGACCCCGTCCACCTTGCGCTCCAGCATGCGCTGCACGCAGATCTCGGTCCGCTCCGAGCTGTAACCGGTGTTGGCCACGATCACTTCCAGCCCGTGCTTCACCGCCACATCCTCGAAGCTCTTTACCAATTCGGGAAAGAAGGGGTTGGTGATATCAGAGATGATCAGCCCGTACATACGGCTGCGCCCCGAGCCCAGGGCACGCGCGTTGGTGTTGGGATAGTAGTTCAGTGCTTCAATCGCCCGCCGCACCCGTTCCGCGGTACGCGGCGCAACCTTGTTGGACCCGTTGATGGTGCGTGACACGGTCGCCGTCGAGACAGCGGCGCGCCTGGCCACTTCCTGTATGTTCATGAGCGCTTCCGGGACGTCTTGGCTCCGAGTCTATGGAATCCTTCGGCAATGGACAACTTACGTTGGTGTAGTAGGTCAAAAACCGGCACGCGCCACACTGTAATTGTTTACAATCGCCTCGGTTTCTCACGCCTGCATCGGAGTGAACATGACAGAGCAGCAGACGGCAGCGTTTCCTCACCGGCGGTGGAATCCCCTGCGCGGCGACTGGGTCCTGGTTTCGCCCCACCGCACTCAGCGCCCCTGGCAGGGCGAGGTCGGCAAGGTGGATACCGCGCCCGCCGTGCACTACGACCCGGCGTGCTACCTCTGTCCCGGCAATACCCGCGCCGGCGGCCATAAAAACCCTGACTACGACCACGTCTTCGCCTTCACCAACGACTATGCCGCGCTGCTGCCGGACTCCCCGGCACCGCCGCCCACCGGCAGCCCGCTGCTCGTTGCCGAGCGCGAACGCGGCACCTGCAAGGTGGTGTGCTTCGACCCCGACCACAGCCTCACCCTGGCGCGCATGAAGCCGGCGGACATCGAGCTGGTCGTAGAAGCCTGGCGCGCCGAATGGACCACGCTCGGCGCCCGGCCCGAGATCAGCTACGTGCAGATCTTTGAAAATCGCGGTGCCATGATGGGCGCCAGCAACCCCCATCCCCACTGCCAGATCTGGGCCACCGAGCACGTGCCCGACGAGCCGGCCGCGGAAACCCAGCACCTCCACCGCTATCACGCGGAAAACGGCTCCTGCCTGCTTTGCGATTACACCGCGCTTGAAGCCCGGCTGGGCGAACGCGTTGTCTGCGGGAACGACAGCTTCCTCGCCGTCGTACCGTACTGGGCCGTCTGGCCGTTTGAAACCCTCATCCTCAGCCGCGAACACGTCGCCGCCATGGATACCTTCTCGCCCGAACAGAGCCGCGGACTCGCCGACATCCTGAAGCAGCTCACCACCCGCTACGACAACCTCTTCCAGACCAGCTTCCCCTACACCATGGGCTTCCACCAGGCGCCCACCGATGGCGAACCGCATCCGGAATGGCACTTCCACGGACACTTTCTATCCGCCGCTGTTACGTTCTGCGACAGTGAAGAAGTTCATGGTCGGCTTTGAACTCCTCGGCATGCCGCAGCGCGACATCACCCCGGAGAGCGCCGCCGCCCGCCTGCGCGAAGTCCCCGCCGAGCACTACAGCGCCTCCGTGTAAAGGCAGATAGAGTCAGCAGCCCCGCACGGTAGCGAAGCTCGCCGGGCTGCGCGGTAACTTACCTTCGATTCTTTCCATGATTGCATCCCGAGATTTGCCCGGCGTATGCTGGCCGCACTTGACGACGCTTCGCCGTCCGACTCCATAGCGCCGCCCGGCCCACCTAGCGCAAAAGGAGTTTCCATGCCACGCCGGCCCCTTCGCTTCGCACTCATCGCCTCATTGGCGTTTCTGCCTGCCGCCTTCCTCTTCTCGCAAGCCACACGCCCCCGCACAAACCACGCCTAAACTCGCCTTTTCCGCTCCCAAAGCGGTGAATTTCCCGGCAGCCTTCGCCAACTCCTCAATCGCAGCCACTGGTGATCTCAACGGAGACGGCAAAACCGATCTCCTTACTTCGGCAGGACTCCTCCTCGGTGACGGGAAGGGAGGGTTTACCCCTTCCGGCATCGATGAGTCTGCTTTGCTCGCCAGCGGCTCTATCTCCATTCCACTCCTGGATCTGAACGGCGACGGCAAGCTCGATGCGGTCACGTTTAAAGCCGGACAAGCCTGCGACGGCACGGGCGGATCGATCACCACTTTCCTTGGCGACGGGCAGGGTGGGTTCGTCAAGCATTCACTCAATCCCTGTAAATATAAGCTATGGAAGCTATTCGTTTATCGCCACAAGTGGCGACTTCAACCATGATGGCAAGCCGGACTTAGCCGTTATAACTCTGAGTGACTGCGGCCCAACTCGAAATGTCTTGACAGTGTTGCTGAATCAGGGGAACGGCGCCTTTTCCTATGCCGGACAATATGCCGTCAATGCAGATGGCCATGATCTTCTGGCCGGAGACTTCAATGGGGATGGCAAGCTCGATCTCGCCTATACAAATTCGTATATCGACCCAATCAGACCTTACACTTACATTTATGTGATGTACGGAAACGGCGATGGCTCCTTGAGGACCGGTCCGAGTTACACCATTGATAGCTTCGGCTATCTGGAGGCGGCTGCTGATTTCAATGGGGACAAACGGGCGGATCTGCTGGTCTACCTCGCTGCGAAGAATGCACCGGGAGCACAGCCACGCATCGCCACTTTACTCGCCAAGAGCACCGGAGGCTTCTACTGGTCTTCGGCTGTAACTCTTCCCTCGCATGACTGGACCTTCTACGAGGAACAGGGTGTTTCGCTGCTCGTCGATTTCAATGGCGACGGCAAGCTGGACCTGCCGCTTTCTTTCTACACAACTGCCAACGGCGCCTGGTATCTGAAAGTACTCGCCGGTGAGGGAGGTGGGAAGTTTTCCGCGCCTCAGTTCTTTCCTGTTTATCCCCACACAGGCTTCATCAGCACGATCCCACTCACCAAGGGAGCTAGACCCAGCATTCTTTTCCAATCCGTCCAAAACGGTCAGCAAAAATGGGGATTACTGATCAACGAGAGTAAATAAGCCGTTCGCAGCTCAAGCGCATGCTGGTTCTTCTCTGGAGCTTAAGCATGCGCCGAACCATCCACTCGTGTTCGCATCGCTCTGGCCAGCGCCGCCCAGCCTACCTCGCGCAAGGAGCTCCCATGCAACCTCATCGTCTCCAGTTCCCACTCATCGCCGCACTGGCATTTCTGCCTGGCACTTTCCTCTTCTCCCAGGCCACACCAGCCCCACAAACCACCCCCAAGCTCGCTTTTTCCGCTCCCAAAGCCGTGAATGTTCCGGCAACGTACGCGGGATCCAGCATCGTCGGCACTGGCGATCTCAACGGCGATGATAAGACCGACCTCCTTACGAGCGCAGGACTCCTCCTCGGTGACGGCAAAGGTGGGTTCACCCCGTCCAGCATCGACGAGTCGGCCTTGCTCGGCAGCGGTTCGATTGTCCTTCCGCTTATGGACCTGGACGGCGATGGCAAGCTCGACGCCCTGCAATTCATTCCCGAAGTGACCGATCCGAACCACTGCGACGATCCTTCCGGCGGAGATCTTACCCTCTTTGCAGGAGACGGGCATGGCGGGTTCGTACCGAAGCAGTCCGGCCTTGGATATTCCGCTGGCGATTACAACAGCATCATCGCTACAGTGGGCGATTTCAATCACGATGGAAAGCCGGATGTGGCCTATATTGCGGGGACCGACGGCTGCGACCCCAACTACGTACAATCTTTGCAGGTGTACCTGAATCAGGGAAATGGGACATTCAGGTTGGCTGGACAGTATGTACAAGATGCAGACGTCGCCGCTGATGGTCGCGGGCTTGTAGCGGGAGACTTCAACGGGGATGGCAAACTCGATCTCGCCTATACTGTAACTGCACCGGATGCGTACTTCAATAACTACATCCAGGTGCAGTACGGGAACGGTGATGGCTCTCTCCGGACGGGCCCTATCTACACTCTTGACAGCTTCGGATACTTGGAGGCCGCTACTGATTTCAATGGCGACAAACGGGCAGATTTGCTCGTCTCCGTCGAAGCGAAGAACGTGAAAGGAGCACAACCACGGATCGCCACTTTGCTCGCCAAGGCAAACGGAGGCTTTTACTGGTCCTCCGCTGTAACGGTTCCTTCGCAGGACTCGTTCTTCTCCACCGGCCAACAGGGCGTTTGGCAGCTGGTCGATCTTAACGGGGATGGCAAGCTGGATCTGCCGCTGTCCTACTACAAGGCTGCCAACGGCACAACTTATCTGAAGATACTTGCCGGTGTGGGGGGCGGGAGGTTTTCCGCGCCGCAGCGCTTTGTAACTTTCCCATCCCCCGTTTTCGTAACTGCCCTGCCTCTCACCAAAGGAGCTCGTCCCAGCATCCTCTTCCAGTCAACGCCAAACAATGGTGGTAACAGCAAACTCGGCTTACTCCTCAACGAGAGTAAGTAAGAAACCACATCTCCGCTTTTCCGGCGCTGCTGCTTTTCGGGGCAGCAGCGCCGGCCCGCAGCCTTGCCGACTCCAATCCAGAAAAGCTGCTTGACAAAGTAAATAGAGAAAGGCGAGACTGCGCCGTGCCTTGTAATCGATTACATGCACAGCCTCACGGCCGGCCCGCTCTCTCCTCGCGCCTTTCCGTGGTTTCTGCCCTTGTCGCGCGCTTTCTTCGGTCACGCGCGGCCTCCCAGCCCGCCGGCGCTTCGTGCCCGGCGGGTCTTTTCTTGCCAGTTCTGCGTCTCCGGGTCGGCCCCTCTCCAGCGCGTCTCCCGGATAGGCGGACCCGAGAGAGGATTGCACCACGTGCCTGATTCTGAAATCCCCAGCAACGCGCTCACCCTCGAAAACGACGCGCTCAGCCTGGCCGTGCTGCCGGAGCAGGGCGGCAAGCTCATCTCGCTCGTCAGCCAACGCACCCACACGGAATGGCTTCTGCCGCCCCTGCGCGACTACCGCACAGCGCGGCTCGACGGCAGCTTCCCGGAAAGCGACTGCGGCGGTTTTGACGAGTGTCTGCCCACGGTCGCGCCCAGCGGAGAAGCCCCGGACCACGGCGAAGTGTGGCGCGTCCCGTGGACGGGAGGAAAGCGCGACGGCTCCATTGACCTCTCGGTTGAGACCCGTTTTCCGCCGCTCCGCTTTGCCCGCACCGCTACGCTTGCGGACAGCACCGTGCTGCTGCGCTATTCCGTCGAAAATCCCGCGAGCACTCCCGCCGAGTTCCTGTGGTCCTCGCATCCTGCGTTTTCGGTTCAGGAAGGCGATCGCGTGGTGCTTCCGCCGGAGGTCACGCGCGTGCGCATCGAGCACTCGAATAACGGCCGCATCCCCGGCGACGCCTGCGCCTGGCCGACTGCTGCTGACCGCGACGGGAACCCCGTAGACCTCAGCCGCGTCGGCGCCTTCGATGGCCGCACCGCGGAGAAGCTCTTCGCCGGCCCGCTCCAGCAGGCCGGCTGGTGCGCGCTGTACCGTCCGGCGGTGCAGCAGGGAATCGTACTGCGTTTTGATCCGCGCACGGTGCCGTATGTGGGATTATGGTTGTGCCGCGGCGGCTGGCCCGAAAGCGGCACGCTCAAGCAGTACGCGGTGGCGCTTGAGCCCACCACGGCCAATTGCGATGCGCTTGAAATGGCGAAACGAAACGGCACTGCCACCCGGCTCCATCCCGGACAGCGCCTTGAGTGGTCCCTGGAGATATCCGTGTTAGGCAACGATCAGGCTATGGATTACGACACCTTCTGTGCGGCCGCCGCGGGGGCCCAGCAATGACCGAGATGCGGAGCCGCCTTGAGCAGACGCACCAGGAACGCTACGGCACCCACGGTGCAGCTTTTGAAGCACCCGGCCGCGTGAACCTGATCGGCGAGCACACCGATTACAGCGGCGGCCTGGTGATGCCCGCCGCCATCGATTTCTCTACCATCGCCATCATCAGCCCGCGCGACGACGACGGCATCGCCATCTACTCCAGCGACTTCGACGAAGTCGCGACGGGCAACACGCACTCGCTGCTGGAAAAGGCTTCCGGCAAGTGGAGCGACTACCCCTTTGGCGTGCTGTGGAGCCTGGGTGAGCTCGGCATCACGGTCGGCGGCTTCAACATGAGCATCGCCGGCAACGTGCCGCTGGGCGCGGGTCTCAGCTCCTCCGCTTCCATCGAAGTGGCCGTCGCGCTCGCGCTGCTGTCGCGGGCTGGCCGGCAGCTTCCACTTAAGGAAGTCGCCCTCGCCTGCCAGCGCGCGGAAAACGGCTTTGTGGGCGCGCAAAGCGGCATCATGGACCAGTTCATCGCCTGCTTTGGCGAGCAGGACCACGCCATCATGATCGACTGCCGCTCGCTCGACTACACCCCCGTGCCCATTCCGCCCGATGTGCGGCTGGTCATCTGCAACTCCATGGTGAAGCACTCCCACGCCGGCGGCGAATACAACGAGCGCCGCGCCGAGGTGGACGAAGGCACGCGCATCCTCCACGCCGCCAATCCCAAGCATCAATGAACTGCGCGACGCCACAGTCGCTGATCTCGAAGCCGTGCGCGCCTCCATGCCGGACAACGTGTATCGCCGCTGCCGCCACATCATCACCGAGAACAAGCGCGTCGAAGAAGCGGCCCGCGCCCTCCAGTCCGCCGCCGCGGATCCTTCAGCTCTCAAGCGCGTCGGCACGCTCATGGCCGAAGCGCACATCAGCTACCGCGACGACTTCGCCGCCTCCTGCCGCGAGTGCGACATCCTGGTCGATCTCGCCAACCAGCAGCCCGGCATCATCGGCGCAAGGTTGACTGGCGGCGGCTTCGGCGGCTGCACCGTCAACCTGGTCGAAGCCGCGCAGGCCGAACAGTTCCGCGAACGCATGCACGCCGCCTACAAAGCCGCCACCGGCATCGATGCCGCCATGTACCTCTGCCGCGCCTCCGACGGCGCGCACGCACTGGAGACAAAGCCGGCCTGACCTTTACTCCGCAGATCATCGAGGAGCAGCGGCTACACATCTGAATAATTCATCGGGAGTGCCGATACCCAGGCTTGATGACGAGAAGGGCGTTTCTCAGGACCAATGGCCGAACTGACATTGGCCGCCTTCAATGAGTGCATGGCCCTGGTATCGTCAATTGACCTTTGTAAAGGTGAAGGCAGGTGCGCTGTAGAAGAATCTATAAGCGGGTCACGAGTTTCAACCGGATGATGCTGCTGACGAAAGCCCAACTTCCATTCTTTCGAAAGAACCCACGAAAGAATGGAAGTCAGAATCTGAGGCCTTTGGAGCAGACCTTCAATGCTGGAGCCGGCTCAGGTAACCTCTCGCCAGCTTTTGCCGGACTTCGACCGGGAGTTCTGGAGGGGCGATCGAATGGGAATCAAACCGCACTGCCGGGACGGAGTTGTCGCGCATTCGGTTTGGTACGGCGAGATAGGTATGGATTTCGCCCGTTGAGGTATCTACACCCCACCCGGTGATCTCTCCGCGGTTGTTGATATCCGAAGCCCACAACAGATACAGATTGGATCCGGGTGCCACCTGGGTGTTCAGATCTACCGGGATGCCGTTGTGCCAATAAACGGCCCGAAGATTACCGGCGGGGTCGATGGATATGCCAACGATCTCACCCGGGTCATTTATGGCTACAGCGCCGCTTGCCACATCTCCGTGAAGGGTGCCCAGGCTTTTCATACCGTGCTGTCTTGTCCAGAGATAGCCAATGGTACCGTTGAGCGGCGTTGCATCGTCGCGGAGCTGGGACGCCCCGACCACTTCCCCGCGATTGTTTATCGAGAGACCGACATTTCCCAGAGTAGAGCCGAGATTTCCAAGGTCAACCGTAGTGCCATCTGCCTCCCACAGAATCGCGTGCGATCCATAGGCAATCGGCGGTGGTTGAGTGTTGGAGCAGACCCCTGATGCCCCCACCGTCTGTCCCTTGTCATTCATCCAAAGTGCGACGCTAACGGTGTCGATTCCGAGGAGAGGAAGAGGCTTTACTCTTCGCAAATCGGGGCCCCAAATCACAGCTCGGTATCGGAGCTTCTGGCTGGGAAGCTTTGAGGTGCAGGAAGAATCCGAAACGGCCGTCTCGGCAACGCCGGGAATCTGTCCGCGGCTGTTCACGTTTCCGACGGTGCTGTTATTGCCCCCGAGCGTCGGTAGACTGACAAACCTGCCCCACCGCCACACAGCCGCGGTGCATACGCGATGGGTTCCATAGGCGCAGAAGTCTTCGCCGTTGGGGTCGTAGGCGGAAGTTTCCGTCTGTACCGAGACCCGACCAAGCGCATTGATTCCGAAGGCAGTCGCATTAAGGCCGTGGTCGCCCGAGTGGTTAAGATCGACGATCTGGTCACCTACCCACAAGACGGCGTGCTGGAAGCCGTCCGATGCGACAGACAGCCCGGCGACAGTACCGGCGTTGTTCAAAGTTCCGGGCTGACTGAATCCGCCGCCGGGCAAGGCGCCGAGGTCGCGGACAACGTAGCGTGCGGTTGGGTTCTGTGCCTGCCCTGCCGCGCAAATGGTAAGAGCCAGGCTGATACTGGTGACAAGTGGGAAACGGATACTCATGATTTCTCCTTTAAGTGAGCCCGGAAGTCATGCCGGGTTGTTGTTCTGCAGGCAAATCAGCAGAGAATGCAGACAGACCGTCTGGATAAGGCTGGCGAGGTCGGACTGATGGATTGCTCCGGACTCAAGCCATCGATTCCACTGCTCAATAGCAACGCCGCCGAGCATGCATCCCTGTTCCAGCGTCGCCATAACACCGCCGCAAACCGGACTTCCCGGGGTTCCCGGGTTGCCCAGGATGAGAAGCGTCTCTGTTGTGGTCCGGATCGTGGTTCGTCTCGCCATGCTCTGTCTGCCTTGCTGGATTTACCGTCAAACGTTCGCAGCATGGTGGAATTGCGCAGGGCAAGTCCTTGGCGTTGATTTGCAAAGTTCTTGGATTTTCTTGGAAGGGGAAGAAATCAAGATGAAATGAGTCACTTACGCGATGTGTACAGGACAATACGAGCGACCGGTCCTGCCGTTTGATACATTTGGGGGCACCGAGTAGCGGGGCAGGAGGCACGGGCAATGTCTGGGGTGCTCGACGAGCCGCGGCGAGAACTTTATGAATTCGGCCCTTTCCGCGTGGACGTCAACAAGGAGATGCTCCTGCGCGATGGGCAGCCTGTCGCTCTCACCCCGAAGGCATTCCAGATTCTGCTTGTCCTGGTTCGCTGTGGGGGCGATGTTGCCACCAAAGACGAGATCATGCAGACGGTCTGGCCCGATACGTTCGTTGAGGAGACCAACCTCACGCGCAACATTTTCAGCATCCGGAGAGCTCTGGGGGAGACGCCAAATAGCCAGTACATCCTAACCGTATCGGGAAAGGGCTACCGGTTGGCAGAAAGAGCAGCTCCCGTCCTCCAGAGTGAGCATCCTGTGATCTCTGCCGTACGGTCGACCGTGGAGGTCGAAGTCCACGAAGAACGAAAGAAGGGCCGGCTGGGTTGGATTGCCGCCGCGGCCGCAATCGTCTTCGCGGGTGCCGTTGGGGGATACGAACTTCTGCAACGGTCGTCCGGGATGACAGAAACCGACACATTGGTGATAGCCGACTTCAGCAACGGCACCAACGACCCGGTCTTCGACCCGACGTTGACGCAAGGTCTCGCGGTGCAGCTGGAACAGTCGCCGTTCCTGCAGATCGTGTCTGACCAGCGGGTGCAGCACACGCTGCAGTTCATGGGGCGCGCCAGAAGTGAGCACCTGACAGCAGCCCTTGCACGGGAAGTATGCGACCGGATCGGCGCTACGGTCGTGCTCGAGGGTTCAATCTCAACTCTCGGCAATGAGTACGTGCTCGGCCTGCGCGCGACACGGTGCGGTACGGGAGATCTGCTGGATATGGAGCAGGGGACGGCGAAGACCAAGGAGGAAGTGCTGGATTCGATGACCGAGATTGCAAGGGGTTTCCGGCGGCGGGCCGGCGAGTCACTGCGAACTCGGCAGATGCACGATAAGCCATTGGAAGAGGGCACGACCGCTTCGCTCGAAGCTCTGAAAGCATATAGCGCCGGACTTCGCGCGTCGCTGGATGAGAGTATGGTGGCGGGAATTCCGTTGCAGAAGCGCGCCATTGAGCTGGATCCGAGCTTCGCGCTCGCGTACGCACATCTCGCGTTGAGCTATGCCGATTCCGGACAGACTGGACCTGCCAGGGTGGCGGCCAAGCGCGGCTATGAACTACGGGACCGTGCCAGCGATCGCGAGCGATTCTTTATCGAGGTCACCTATGACCGGATCGTAACCGGAAACCTTGTGCGTGCCCGCCAAACGTGCATGTCCTGGGCCCAATCCTATCCGCGTGATCCGGAGGCGCATGGTCTGGCTTCGGGAATGATCGCTCAAGGGCTGGGCGATTTCGACATCTCTATTGAGGAAGCAAGAAAGGCGGTGGCGCTCGATCCGGACATGAGTCCTGCGTACACGAATCTGGCCTATAGCTACTTTCTCAAAGGCCAGATGACGCAAGCCACAAATGTCGTGGCGGAGGCATCGGTGCGTGGTTTCAAGCCGCCCGAGATGCTGGTGCTGCGTTATGCGATTGCATTTGCGAATGCAGACACAGAAGGAATGAAGCGCGCCGCTGCTTCGGCTTTGGGTAAACCCTGGGCCGAAGACTGGATGACCCAGTTTGAAGCGCTTGCCGCGGCAGACCGGGGACAGATTCGCCTAGCCCGCCAGCTTTCGCGCAAAGCCAGGGAACTTGCGATCAGTTTGGGACAGTCGGAGCGCGCTGCAGGGTACGAGTCTGGGTTCGCGGTGGATGAAGCCCTCTTCGGATATTCGAGCGAGGCCAATCGAGCTGCGACTGAGGCACTGCAAGTCTCACACGCCCGCGATGTTGAATACACGGCAGCTCTGGCCTTCGGCCTGGCCGGGGATGTCAAGCAGTCCGATAGTCTGCGTAAGGACCTTCACGATCGCTTTCCAGAAGATACGGCCGTGAACCGCATTTATCTGCCGGTATTAAGCGCCGTTCTGGCTATATACAAAGGGGATGCAAGCGAAGCGGTAGAGGACTTACAGGCCACGACTACCGGCGAAATGGCCATGGTGGGAGACGGTTCGGCGATGCTGGGAAACGTGCATTCGCCGTACATCCGAGGCGAAGCATTGTTCCGCGCGGGTCGGGTGAAAGAGGGGGTCGCAGAGTTCCAGAGGATTGTGGATCATCCTGGAGTCCGGTTTACCGACCCGATTGGCTCTCTTGCTTATCTGCAGATATCGCGAGGCCTTTACCTCGCGGGCGAACGAATCAGGTCACAAGGAGCGTATCAGACGTTCTTAAAGAGGTGGGCCGATTCAGATCCGGATGTACCACTTCTCAAGCAGGCTCAACGCTAGTTTTGCCCTCTTCCATAGCTCCCGGGTTAAGAATGGAGCACTGCCCTTCTACCCGGCGAAAGTGGCATCTGCGGACGCGAGTAGAGGAATGAGCACTGCGGAATCAGTTAGCGCGTGATCGCCGAGTCGCTCATTGGGCCGGATGAGTACCGATATGTCGCATTGTCGGAAGTTTTCGGAGCGTGAGATCTCTTTCCCGGCGTGTCGACGGTTGTACGAAAACAGCATCCCCATCCCATTTGCCAGCCCTGCCATCCCTGAGCACACCCGACCCAAAGCCAGTGGTCCCTTGGACATTGACAATCCCCCGCGCCACTGAAGACAGTAATCTTTTCCATGCATTTTCCGCGCATCCTCCGTCTGCTCGCCCGCGCCTGCGTCCTCCTCGCCCTCGCTACCCCCCTCTGGAGCCAGCAAACGCCCGCCCCCGCTCCCGCCCCTGCCGCCGTCCCCAACACCCCCGGCCACTTCGTGGACATCACCGCCAGATCCGGCGTCAACTTCGTGGGCAAGGCCTCCCACACCGCGAAGAAATACCTCATCGAAACCATGGGCTCCGGCGTCGCCCTCTTCGACTACGACAACGACGGCCGCCTCGACCTCTTCCTCGTCAACGGCGCCCCGCTCTCCGACCCCATGAAGCCCGGCGCCATCCCGCAGAAGACCGGCCCGGAGTACTGGAACCGCCTCTACCACCAGAAGAAAGACGGCACCTTCGAGGACATGACGGAGAAGGCCGGCCTGAAGGGCATCGGCTACGGCATGGGGGTGGCCGTCGGTGATTACGACAACGACGGTTACGAAGACCTCTACGTCACCGCCTATGGCGGCAATCGCCTTTACCACAACAACGGCAACGGCACCTTCACCGACGTCACGGACGCCTCCGGCACCGGCGGCAGCGGCTGGTCCACCTCCGCCGCATGGGTAGACCTGGACAACGACGGCCTGCTCGACCTCGTCGTCCTCCGCTACCTCAAGTGGGACTTTGACGACATCTGGTGCGGCGAGCATCGCGACGGCTACCGCGCCTACTGCCACCCGGACGTCTTCCAGCCCATCACCCCACTCGTGTTCCACAACGACGGCAAGGGCCACTTCACCGAAGTCGGCGCCAAGACCGGCCTGGACAAGCCCGGCAAGGGCCTCGGCATCTCCATCGCCGACTACGACCGCGACGGCAAGACCGACATCTTCGTCGCCAACGACTCCATGCTCGAGTTCCTCTACCGCAACAAGGGGAACGGCACCTTTGAAGAGTTGGGGCTGCCGGCGGAAGTCTCCGTGGACGGCGACGGCCGCACCTACGCCGGCATGGGTGTGGACTTCAGCGACTACAACAACGACGGCCTCCCCGACCTCATCATCACCAACCTCGCCAACCAGAAGTACGCGCTCTACCAGAACAACGGCGACGGCAGCTTCACCTACTCCAGCTACATGACCGGCGTGGGCGGCGCCACCCTGCTGCACTCCGGCTGGGGCGCCCGCTTCTTCGACTACGACAACGACGGCCGCAAGGACCTCATCGTCGCCCAGGGCCACGATATCGACAATATTCAGCTCAACTTCCCGCAGCTCCGCTACAAGGAGCCCATGCTCCTGATGCACAACAACGGCAAGGGCTTCACGGATGTCTCGGCGGAATCCGGCACGCCCTTTCAGCAGCCCTGGGTGGGCCGCGGGCTGGCCCTGGGCGACATCGACAACGACGGCAGGGAAGACGTCGTAGTCACCACCAATGACGGCCCCGCCTACATCCTGCACAACGAAACGCCCACCCAGAACCACTGGCTTACGCTCGAGCTCGTCGGCCGCAAAAGCAACCGCGACGGTATCGGCGCGGAAGTCAAGCTCACCACCTCCAGGGGCCCCCAGTGGATGACCGTCTCCACCGCCGGCAGCTATCTCTCCTCCGGCGACAAACGCGTCCACTTCGGCCTCGGCGCCGACCAGAGCGCACAATCCGTCGAGATCGCCTGGCCTTCGGGCATCCACCAGGTGCTCAAGAACGTCAAAGGCGACCAGGTGCTCCGTGTGGAAGAGCCGGCCAGGTAGCCGGGAACGCTCGACCGCACTCCCGGCGCTGGACTGCGTCTAGCCTGGGTGACTGCGCGGGATCGAAGCTGCAGGCGCAGGCAGGGCTCGAACGCAGGATCGACACAGTACGGCAAGTTGACAAGATATTTCTCGGTTCACTAGAGTCGTCCACTGAAAGTTGGAGAACCGCTTCCACCTACCCTGATGTATGGGGTTACATTTCGAACCGCGGCTTAAGCTCCGCCGCACCGCCAACCGAAGAGCCGAACCCGGCACAGCACGCTACCTGCCGCTAATCGGACAAACAACGGCGCAGTATCAATCTCATTGGAGGCCAGAATGAGCAGCAGCAGGCAGTATCGATTCCTGACGGTCTTGGTGTGTTTACTAGGCCTGTCAGGCATAGGCGCATGGGCGCAGACCGTTCGTGGATCACTCGCGGGCAACATCACAGATTCTTCCGGCGCAGCCATTCCCGACGCCGCCGTTAGCGCCACCAACGAGGCCAGCGGCGTAGCTGTCAATACCCAATCCACTTCGGCGGGCAGCTACCGCTTCACGGAATTGCCCTTGGGCAAGTACGACGTGACCGTCACCAAGCAGGGCTTTCAGAAGAACGTGCAAACGGGTGTTCTGGTCACCCTGGGCACGACCAGTTCGCTCAACATCATTATGGCCATCGGCACGGAAGCCACCACCGTCACGGTCGACGCCAGTGCGCCCACCGTCCAGACACAGTCGTCCGATGTGGGCGGCACGGTGCAGAGCCGGCAAATCGTCCAGCTTCCCCTTGCGCTGGGCGGCGTCGGCGCGCTCCGTTCTTCCGAGGCGTTTGAGTTCCTGCTGCCCGGCACCACCGGTCCCGGAACCGCCAACAGCAACAACGGTATCTTTCTCTCCAAAATCTCCGGCGGCCAGGAGTACGGCAACGAGGTCCTTCTCGACGGCGCCGACCAGCAGCGCAGCGAAAACGGCTCCTCCTTCGACGAAGAAGGCCCCTCTGTGGAAGCCCTTCAGGAGTTCCGTATCACCACCGCCATCCCAGAGGCGCAATATGGGCGCTCGACTGGCGGCTTTGAAAACTTCGTGACCAAATCAGGCACCAACAGCTTCCACGGTACTGTCTTTGACATCACCCGCAATGAAGCTATGGACGCCAACACCTGGTTCAATAACGGGCTGAAGGCTCTCAACTGCTCCGGCGCAAACAACACGCCCGCTTGCCGTAACACCTACAGAACGCCGAGCGACAAGCAGTTCGACTACGGCGGCAGCCTCGGTGGGCCTGTCAGCATACCCCACCTGTACAACGGTAAGGACAAGCTCTTTTTCTTCTTCTCGTGGGAGCAGTTCCAGCAGAAACTTGGCGCCACGCAGATCAGCACCGTGCCCACCGTCGCAATGCGCAACGGGGACTTCTCCTCTACCGCGATCTATCGTACGGACCTGCCCAGTATCGGCACCAACCCGTGCGATGGCACACCGATTTACCAGGGTGAAATCTTCGATCCCGCCACCCAGAGGACAGTGGCCCTGCCCAACGGCTCCAGCGCCACCTGCCGTACGCAGTTTCCAGGGAATATCATTCCCGCGCCTCGCTTCAGCGCAGTGGCAAAGAATTTCCTGAACTTCTATCCGCCACCTACGAATAGCAGCCAATTCAATAACTTCGACTTCCCGAGCACCATTCCTCTCAACAACACAACCATGACGATTCGGATCGATGCGAACCCCACGCAGAAGAACAAGCTGTTCTTCTCCTACAGTTCGCGCGAAAACAATCGCACCTCAGGTGGCAACCCGCTCCTGCCCTATCCTCAGGACCCCAACACCTGGAAGCAGGACTTCACTACTCACTTCATTCGTATCGGTTGGGACTACACCCTTTCGCCAACGATGTTGAATCACCTGATCGTCGGCTACAACCGCTCCAATAGCGTCAATTACGCCTTCCCGATCTTCAATGCCGTGGATTACGCCCAGAAATTCGGGCTTGCGAACTCGCCGCAGTCGTTCAACTTCCCGCAAGTGACCACGGGAAATGGCATCGTCAACCTGGGCAATCCGGCCCAGAACGATGACAACGTCGATAACGGCATCCGCGTCTTTGACAGCGTCAATATCGAGAAGGGGAGACACAGCATACAGACGGGTGTGGATTATCGCATCCAGCAGTACTCGCCGATCAACAATCCAAGCCCGTCTCTGAATTTCTCCAATGTGCAGACCACTTCGGACCCGACGCAGAACCAGCTCGGCGGTAATGGTTTCGCCAGTTTCCTTTTGGGTGCTGCTTCGGGCGGGAACTTCGGCCCGGGCCTTTATTCGGAAAAGCCGCGCTGGACGTCGTTCTATATCGCGGGTTACTTGCAGGATAATCTGAAGGTCAGCAACACGCTGACACTCAATCTTGGCGTACGTTACGACGTTGACGTGCCTCGCCAGGAGGCACACAACGCCACCTCCAACTTCAGTCCGACCGCCGTCGATCCGGCCTACGGTATCCCCGGCGCACTGGTCTTCGGCACCACCTGTCACTGCAATACGCGGTGGGCGGATACTTACTTCAAGGATATCGCTCCGCGCATTGGCTTCGCTTACTCACCGGCTAATACCAATGGCAAGACGGTCTTCCGGGGCGGCGGCGCAATCTTCTACGGTCCGCTGCAGTACTCGGACTTCGGTGGCAGCATGGACCAGGGATACAAGGTTGCACCCTCGTTCGTAAGTCAGGATGGGTTCTCGCCCGCTTTCAACATCGACAACGGCTACCCTGGCTATCAGCAGCCACCTGATCTCCGGCCAGGATTCTTCAACGGTCAGCCCGTCGCTGGGTCTTACATCATGCCCCAGTACGGAAAGCCCGCGGCCGTGTATGAGTGGAGCCTGCAGATGCAGCAGCAGGTCGCTCAGGATCTCATCCTGTCCGTTGGCTATCTCGGCAACAAGGCGCAGAACCTCCGCTCCAACGTACAGAACATCAACAACATCTCCCTCAACGACTTCGCTCTCGGCGATCAGCTCTCGGCACCGTTCGTCGGGAACACCGCTGGCGTGGGTTCGCCCTATACCGGCTTCTTGCAGACCTGGGGTCCTGGTGTGCAGCTCCAGCGTGCCCTGCGTCCCTTCCCGCAGTACGACTACATCGATAGTGGATGCTGCCTCCAGAATGTGGGCATGTCCACCTACAACGCCCTCCTGGTCTCCCTCGCGCGCCAGTACCGCAATGGCCTGACGTTGCAGGTCTCGTACACCTGGGCGAAGGACCTCACCGACGCGGATAGCGCCCTGCCCAACAACGGTGTGGCGGTATCGCAGGTCCAGAATCCCTTCAACCTGCACATGGAGAAGGCCATCAGTGCGCAGGACATCCGCAATACGTTTGTGATCAGTCCGCTATATCAGTTGCCCTTCGGAAAAGGCCGCAAGTGGATGAATAGCGGCATCGCGGGTACTCTCCTTGGTGGTTGGGACATCGGTGGCGTGCTGCGGTACGAGTCGGGTCAGCCGATCTCCTTCTGCTGCGCTACCGGCGCTCCTGGCTTCCAGAACTCGTTCTATTACAGCCGAGTGCCTGGACGGAGCTTCGCCAGCCCCGCCTATCTCAGAGGCCACCTCAATCCGCTGGGCAATGGAAACAGCGGCGTCACCGACGACAACGTCAACAGCTACTTCGCCCCGACCATTGATCGTGATCCGGTCAACGGCGCCTTCTTCGACCCGAATCAGAACACCTACCGAGGCACACGTCCGAACGGCACGTACGTCTTTGGCGATGTTCCGCGTGTCGAAGGCGAAGTCCGTACCCAGGGCTACTACAACGAAGACCTCAGCATCCTGAAGAACTTTCCGATCAAAGAGGGAGTCAACTTCGTACTGAAGGGTGAGTTCCTCAACGCCTTCAACCGTCACGCGTTCGCGATTCCGGGAGACCTGAATCCGAACGACAACAACTTCGGCATTCCTACTTCGACCGTGACCACACCCCGCAATCTGCAGATCACGGGTCGAATCACCTTCTAAGAATCACCTTCTAAACTGTTGCATGGCACAAAGGGCGGCCCCGGCCGCCCTTTACTTTTGTCATCCGGAGCGAGCGGCGAAGCCGAAGCACCTACGTTTCGTTGTCATCCCGAGCGCAGCCACCCATGTCATCCCGAGCGCAGCCCGAGGGATCTGCTTCTCGGTTTTCCGCTTCCCCCTGAGCGAGCGCCGCGAGTCGATGCGTTTTCGCTGTCATCCCGAGCGCAGCCGAGGGACCTGCTTCTCCGTCTTCCGCTTCACCCCTGACCCCTGACCCCTGATCGCTGGCGTACTAATTCGCCCAACCTGCCACAATAGAAATAGGAGATTCTCCCATCGCCCTCTAAAGCTTCCAGCTAAGTCCTTTCAGCAGAGGACTTTACGCCGTAAGTCTTTTGTTGGAGGACTTTACCCGGACACCCCTGGCCTAAGTCCTTGCGCAAGAGGACTTTAGCCAAAAAGACCGGGGGAGGGGGTGCCCGGCTTCTCCTGCTTGCCAGCGGCTATCATGGAGCGGCATGGCTTTCTATCTGGGCCTGGATGCGGGTGGCACCCGCACCAAGGCAGCCCTCGCCGACGACACCGCGATCCTGGCGCGCGCCACCGCGGGCAGTATCAAAACCATTCGCGTTTCACCGCAGAAGGCAGAGCAGAACCTCCGCACCCTGCTCGATGCGGTCACGGCCGGCTCGGGCGTCTCCCTCGGAAGCCTCACCGCAACCTGCGTCGGCATTGCCGGAAGCACGGTAAGCACCGTCAACGGCTGGGTCTGGAACACCCTCGGGCCGCTCATCTCCGGCGAGCTGGAGGTCTGCGGCGATACGGAGATCGCCCTCGATGCCGCGTTTCCCGGCGGGGCCGGCGTCCTGGTCATCGCCGGCACTGGCTCCAACATCCTCGGACGCACCCGCTCCGGCGCGCTGCTCCATGTAGGCGGGTGGGGGCCCGTCCTGGGCGACGAAGGTTCCGGCTACTGGATTGGCCACCAGGGCCTGCGCGCCTCGCTGCGCGCGCGCGATCGCGGCGAGCCGATGCGTTTGCTGAACGCCATCGCCGCCCACTGGGGTACGGAGAACCTCGACCGCATCATCGAGCTCGCCCACGCCAGCTTCCCGCCGGACTTCGCCGACCTTGCCCCCATCGTCGCGCAGGTTGGGCACGCGGGCGATCCGCTGGCGCAGGCCATCCTGCGCAATGCCGGCCGCGAACTGGCCGGGGATGCGGCACTGGCACTCGCCAAGGTAGCCGCCGCGGACCCCGGCGCCCCCGAGCGCTGCGCCTTCACCGGCAGCGTCCTCGAAAACATCACGCTGGTGCGGCAGACCTTTCTGGGCGAGCTGGGGCGGCTGCGGCCCGCGGCCGAACTGCGCTTCGAGGCGGTCGATCCGGTGCAGGGCGCGCTCTGGCGGGCCCGTCAGCTCCCCGGGGAGCCCCTGTGACGCCCCTCCCGCGGCAACGCATCGGCATCCACCTCTCCACTGCCGGGGGCGTCTTCCGCGCCGCCGAACGCGCGCATGAAGTGGGCGCGAATACGTTTCAGATTTTCTCTTCAAGCCCGCGAATGTGGCGCCCCAGCGAGCTCGCGGCCGAGCACTGCGAGCGCATGCGTGAGCTGCGCGACACCTACGACGTGAGCCCGCTGGTCATTCACGCCAGTTATCTGATCAACCTCGCCAGCCAGTCCGAGGAGGTGCGCCGCAACTCGATCCAGGGCTTTCGCGGCGAGGTGGAGCGCGCGCTGGCGCTGGGTGCGGAATACCTGGTCCTGCATCCCGGTTCATGGCGCGGACTCACGCGCGAGCAGGGGATGGAGCACGTCGCGAATGCCATCCAGCAGGCTATCACAGGCCTCAACCTGGAGGGCTGCGGCTTCCGCATCCTGATCGAGAACACGGCCGGTGCGGAGTTCTCACTCGGCGGCAGCTTCGAGCAGGTGGGCGAACTGGTGAGCCGCCTCCGCTCCATTGCGCCGGTAGGCGCATGCCTCGATACCTGCCACGTTCACGTGTCCGGCTATGACATCGTGACGCCGGATGGCTACGCGGAGACCATGGCCGAGGTTGAGCGCCTGATCGGCTTCGACACTGTCCGTGTCTGGCACATGAACGACGCCAAGGCGGCGCGCGGATCGAAGCTTGACCGGCATGAGCATATCGGCGAGGGGACCATCGGCGCCGGCGCCTTCCGCCGCCTGCTGCGCGATGCGCGGTTCGCCCACTGCGCCTTTATCGCGGAGACCCCGGTGGACGACCCCGGCGATACGGAGCGCAACGTCAACGTGCTCCGCTCACTCGCGGCCCGTAGCGCGGTCGCGGTCCGGGCGGCGGGTTAGGCTCCCGCGAACGATACAATCTCCTTACGATGTCCGTGAGCGAGAAGCCAGAACAGACCGTATCCGCTGCCGCTGAAGTGCGCTACAACCCCGCCGAGATCGAGGCGCGCTGGCAGGAGCGCTGGGCCGCGCAGCCCGACCTGTATGTGGCCGAGCCGCCTTCCAGCGGCAAGCCCAAGTATTACGTGCTGGAGATGCTGCCGTATCCCTCCGGCCAGCTCCACATGGGGCACGTACGCAACTACTCCATTGGCGACGCCCTGGCCCGCTACATGTGGATGCAGGGCTACAACGTGCTTCATCCCATGGGGTGGGACGCCTTCGGTCTGCCCGCAGAGAACGCCGCTCTCAAGAACAATACGCCGCCGCGCGAGTGGACGCTGTCGAATATCCGGCACATGCGCCGGCAGATGGAGCGGCTGGGCCTGAGCTACGACTGGCAGACGGAGGTCACGACGTGTCTGCCCGACTACTACCGCTGGAACCAGTGGTTCTTTCTGCGCATGTATGAGCGCGGCCTGGCGTACCGCAAGCAGAGCAAGGTGAACTGGTGCCCGGAATGCGCCACGGTGCTGGCGAATGAGCAAGTGATTGACGGCTGCTGCTGGCGCCACGAAGACACGATTGTGGAGCAGCGCGACCTGGAGCAGTGGTTCCTGCGCATTACCGACTACGCACAGGAACTGCTCGACGGACTGGACAAGCTCGATGGCTGGCCGGAGAAAGTGCGCACCATGCAGCGCAACTGGATCGGCCGCAGCGAAGGCGCGACGGTTGCGTTCGCGGTAGAAGGCCAGGCCGAGCCGGTGAAGGTGTTTACCACGCGCGTGGATACGATCTTTGGCGCCACCAGCCTGCAGCTTGCGCCGGAGCATCCGCTGATTCGCACGCTGGCCGAGCGCAACCCCACGCTGCAGGCAGAGGTCGCCGCGCTGCTTGATCAGCAGAAGCAGGCGCGCGAAGCCGGGGACGTGGGCGCCATTGAGAAGCACGGCGTCTTTACCGGGCAGTACGCCACCAATCCGTTCACGCATGAACGCGTGCCGGTGTGGGCGGCAAATTATGTGCTGCTCGACTACGGCACCGGCGCGGTGATGTCCGTGCCCGCACACGACGAGCGCGACTTCGAGTTTGCGACCAAGTACGGATTGGAGATTCGTCGCGTGGTGGAACCGGCTGTGCCCGGTGAAGATGGATCGCTGCCCTTCACCTCGGAAGAGGGCTTGCTGGTGAACTCCGGGGAGTGGACGGGCCAGGGCTGCGAAACAGCCAAGCACGCCATGACCGCCTTTGCCGCGCAGCACGGATTCGGCGAAGCCACCGTGACCTTTCGGCTGAAGGACTGGGGCGTGAGCCGCCAGCGCTACTGGGGTACGCCGATACCGATGATCTACTGCCCGAAAGACGGCATTGTGCCTGTGCCGGACGAGCAGCTTCCGGTGCTGCTGCCGGAGAATGTCGAGATCACGCAGCAGGGCGGCTCGCCGCTCGCGCGGATGACGGACTTCGTTAACACCACGTGCCCTAGGTGCGGTGGCCCGGCTCGGCGTGAAACCGACACCATGGACACTTTCGTGGATTCGTCCTGGTATTTCTACCGCTACACTGATGCGCGCAACAACCGTGCGCCATTCGATAGCAACACGGTGGCATATTGGTTTCCGATCGATCAGTACATCGGCGGCGTAGAGCACGCGATTCTGCACCTGATCTACTCGCGCTTCTGGACCAAGGTGATGCGTGACCTGGGCATGATCCGCAACAACGAACCCGCGGAGCGCCTCTTCACTCAGGGCATGGTGATCAAGAACGGCGCGAAGATGTCGAAGTCCAAAGGCAACGTGGTGTCGCCGGACGACATGGTGGCCCGCTACGGCGCGGACGCCACGCGCATGTACGCGCTGTTTGCTGCGCCGCCAGACCGCGACCTGGACTGGCAGGAGGACGGTGTCGCAGGCATCAGCCGCTTTCTGTCTCGTGTATATCGTTTTGCGATGCGCCATGCAGCGCAGGTCCGTGCTGCGGAGCAGGGAACCGCCCCGCTGCAGGCCGGCGGAGCGGCAGCGGAACTGCTGCGCAAGCTGCACCAGACCATCCGCAAGATCACGCAGGACTTCGGTGGGCGGTGGCACTTCAACACGTCGATCGCGGCCATCATGGAACTCGTCAATGCGATGACCGCGGCCGATGAGCAGATCGCCGACGGCACCGTGCCCGCGCAGGTCACGGCGGCCCTGCTGAACACCCTGGTGCTCTTGCTGGCGCCGTTTGCGCCGTTTCTTGCCGCGGAGTTGTGGGAGCAGATGGGCAGCGAGACCTCGATTCTGCGCCATCCGTGGCCGCGCTTCGATGAGGCGCTGGCGCGGGAAGAGGAGAGCGAGATGCCCGTGCAGATCAACGGGAAGCTGCGCTCTGTCGTCCGCGTGGCCGCGGGTGCCGCGCAGCGGGAGATGGAGCGCGCCGCCCTAGCGGACGAGAAGGTGCAGGCTGCGCTCGCCGGCAAACAGGTCGCCAAGGTCATTGTGGTCCCGGGCAAGATGGTCAACCTCGTGGTGCGGTAATGCAGAGTTCGGCGGCAGCATCGACCGATCGCGCGCAGTTGCGGGGCACGCAGTCGCTGGTGCATATCATCGGCCGGTGCTGGCATGCACCCGGCGTGCTGGCGCGCGAACTCGCGTGGCGATGGATCTTCGGCATTCCTGCGCTGGTGCTGCTGTTCGCGGCGGGCAAACGGATTCTTGTTGCCGTGATGGGAGCGCAGGCCGGTCTCGAGAACCTGTCTGTGCAGGACCCCATGGGGGCCGTGCAGGCCATCGCGGATACGGTAGCCACGATCGAGCCACTCGCAGTGCACCTGGCCGCGTGGCTGGCGCCGCTGCTGGCGATCGGCTGGGCCGTGACGTCCGGTATCGGTCGCGGCTTTGTGCTGCGCGCCCTGGCGCCGGGTGCGCAGGTTGCACCGGCGCGGCTGATCCTGCTGCAACTGGTGCGCATCGCGGCGCTCTCGTTATCCGTGCTCGCCTGGTATGGCGCCGTGCGCTGGGCAGCCCGGGCCACACTCTTCAGCTCCGAGCCCAACCTCGTCGGCTATTTCGCGCTCGTCATTTGCGTATCGCTCGGCATGTTCACGCTGTGGGCTTTGCTGAGCTGGGTGTTCGCGATCGCGCCGCTGCTCGCGGTGCTGGAGCATCGCGGCATCGCGAGCAGCATAGCGGCAAGCCTGCGGCTCGGCCCGCTCACCGGGAAGCTGGTCGAAATCAACCTGGTGCTCGGCATCGTAAAGCTGGCGTTGGTGGTGCTTGCGATGGTCTTTTCCGCTACGCCGCTGCCATTCGAGTCGGTGGTGAGCGGCACCGCGCTCTACGCCTGGTGGGTGGTGGTCAGCATTCTGTATCTGGTCGCGACGGACTTCTTCCAGGTGGCGCGCCTGGCTGCCTTTGTGGAGTTCTGGCAGGTGTACCGGGGTCGGGCTGGCGAGTAGGACAAAGCCGTTTGCGGACTTAGCCGTGCCGTTATTCTGAGCGGAGCGCAGAATCCATCAGACAGCCTGGCATTCCTCGTCCCGCGGTCATGCAGCGCGCAAACGGTGTCATCCCGAGCGAAGCCGAGGAATCTGTTTTCTAGGGCCGCTAAGGAGTCATCTGGCTTCCGGATGTATCCGTCGATCCGCTCAGAATCGACGGCGTCCCAGCGTTGGAACGCCATAGTCGTCCGAATGCGCTCGGCTACACTCTTACTGTGGACACATCCTCGATCGTTATCCTCGACTTTGGTTCGCAATACACTCAACTGATCGCTCGCCGTATCCGGGAGCAGAATGTCTTCTCCGCGGTGCTGCCGTGCACGGCGTCTCTCAATGAGATAGAGGCTTACAAGCCTATCGGCATCGTGTTATCTGGCGGCCCCTGCTCGGTATACGACCGCGATGCGCCGCCGGCCGATCCGCGGGTGCTTTCGTTGGGCCTGCCGGTCCTGGGTATCTGCTATGGACTGCAGTTCATCGTGCACCACCTGGGCGGCCGCGTGCGGTCGGCAGAGAAGCGCGAGTACGGCCATGCCGAGGTGGAGGTCACTGACCGGGAGAATGCGCTGTTCGCTGAGGTGCCGGCCAGCCTGGGCGTGTGGATGTCCCATGGGGACGAGGCGCTGGAATTGCCGGAAGGATTCCAGCTAACGGCGCGCACGGCCAATGCGGTGGCCGGCATCGCCTCGCCGGGACGGCGCATTTGGGCGGTGCAGTTCCATCCCGAGGTGCACCATACCAAGCAGGGAACGGAGATCCTGCGTAATTTCCTCTTCCGCATCTGTGGCGCCACCCCCGACTGGACGCCGGCGCACTTCATTGAGTCCACGGTCAGCTCCATCCGAGAGAAGGTGGGCTCGGGCCACGCTATCTGCGCCCTCTCCGGCGGTGTCGATTCCTCCGTCGCCGCCGTGCTGGTAAACCGCGCCATTGGCGACCAGCTCACGTGCGTGTTTGTGGATAATGGCGTGCTGCGGCGCAACGAGTTCTTCAAAGTACAGGAGACGATGCGCGAACGGCTGGGCCTACGATTGGTCGCGGTGGACGCGAGCGCGCGGTTTCTGTCCAAGCTCGCCGGGGTGACCGACCCGGAAGGGAAGCGCAAGATCATCGGCAACGAGTTCATCGCCGTCTTCGACGACGAGGCACATCGCATCGCGCAACAGACCGGTGGCGTGGACTTCCTGGTGCAGGGAACACTCTACCCGGACGTGATCGAGTCTTCGTCGGTGAAGGGACCGTCGCAGACGATCAAGAGCCATCACAACGTCGGCGGCCTGCCGGAGACGATGAAGCTCAAGCTGATTGAGCCGCTGCGCGACCTGTTCAAAGACGAGGTCCGGCGCATTGGCCGCGACCTGGGCATGCCGGCTGAAATCCTCGAACGCCAGCCGTTTCCCGGGCCCGGACTCGCAGTGCGCATTCTCGGCGAGGTGACGCCCGAGCGCGTCGCGCTGCTACAGGAGGCTGACGACATCGTCGTCACCGAGATCAAGCAGGCGGGGCTCTACCGGCAGATCTGGCAGTCGTTCGCTGTGCTGCTGCCGGTCAAGAGCGTGGGCGTGATGGGCGACCAGCGCACCTATGCGTACACCTGCGCCATCCGCGCCGTGCACTCCGAAGACGGCATGACGGCCGACTGGGTACCGTTGCCATACGAAGTGCTGCAGCGCATCTCCAGCCGGATCGTGAACGAGATCCGCGGCATCAACCGCGTGGTCTACGACATCACCTCAAAGCCGCCGGGAACGATCGAGTGGGAGTGAGAGACTGAATCCATACGAGCGCGTTTGCGATGAGGAATCCAGACGCATGCAAGTGAAGTGGGCGTTTACCTGACCCGAGGCCACACGGTAATACAGCGTGCCGTACTGCACTCGTGTTTAATCCTCGAATTTCGCCATTGAAGGATAATTTCCTAAAACTCGGCTTTTCGGCAGTGACATCCCGGCTGGTACCATACCAGCCATGAGCAAGGTTGCTCCGTTCCTCTGGTTCAATGACAACGCCGAAGAAGCCGCAGAGTTTTACCTGAGCGTTTTTCCCCATGCGCGCAAGATCGATGAGCTGCGTTCCAGAGGCGTCGGTCCGTGGCCCGTGGGCAAGATTGCCACGATCACCATCGAGCTGGAGGGCCAGGAGATGGTCTTTCTGAACGGCGGCCCCGCGCAGCAACTCAGCCCCGCCTTTTCGTTCTTCGTGCGCTGCGACTCGCAGGAAGAGATCGACAGCTACTGGGGCAAGTTGATCGAGGGCGGCAAGCCGATGGCCTGCGGTTGGCTCACCGACCGCTTCGGCCTGTGCTGGCAGATAGTGCCCCGCCATATCGGCGAGTTGGTCAATCACCCCAAGGCGATGGAAGCCATGATGGGGATGATCAAGTTGGACCTGCCCGCACTGGAAGCCGCCGCACGCGAGAGCTGAGAGGGCTTCTCTGGCTACTTCCAGTCAGAACGCTTGCGAATTAAGACTGGCGCCGGGTATTGATTTGCCGTCTGCCAGGTCTTCGCGGCGCCCGCCTGAGAAGTTCGTCACTAAACGATTCCGCGGCGCCTAAGCGATTACATCATTACAGCCGCATTGCCCAGCAGCGAGCACATACGCGTGCCTTACTTCTAAGGCGTGTGCTGCTCTTCTTCATGCTGCGGGGGTGTATACACGGCCGGCATGCTTTTCCCGCGATGGCAGGTGCCGCAGCTCACCATTTTCTGTGCCGGCGTTGCATCCGGGTCCTGTATCTGCGAAAGATATTTCCCGTTGATCTCGTTGGTCATCACCATCATGGTTCGGGCGATATTTTTGGTCGGCTTCTCGTCGGAAGCGAAGTCCATCTGCCGGGTTTCGGGGTTGCCCACATGACAAAACGTGCATTGCACCCCCAATTGGCCGCCGAACCCGCGCATGATCTTGATCAGTTCTTCAGGCGCAATGTCCTTGGGGAGCACTTTCAGGTTCACCGGTTTCGGCATCGGCCCGTGGTGCTCCTCTTGCGCCGGAGGTGGCCCACCGTTCTGGCCTGCGTTGGGTGGCGGAGGCCCCTGCTGTGCCTTTGCAAGCAGGAAGGGGACCAGAAGAACGGAAACAGCGGGAAACAGCAAGGACCGATAAGTCATGCAGAGTTTGCCCTCGGAAATGAAGTTGCTGCGATACTCGCACGCATTCTACAGTCACGTGCCGTATATGGAGTCACAATCGCGTTCTCCGCCTCTCGGTAGCCGGAAGAGGCTCGCGGAGGGAGGCGATTGTCGCATGGCCCAAACGTGCTATTACGCGAGCTCTCCTCGGCGATGCATCCTTCCTGAGTTGCCCGTTCCCGGGCAGAAGAGGAAACCGCATCATGATTGCGAAGACGTACCGCGTCGAGTTGGAGCGGCTGGATCGCGGGTATGAGGCGCGCGTGCCGGCGATCCACGGGTGTTTGAGCGTAGGCCTGACGGAAAACGAGACCTTGCGGCGGCTGGAAGATGTGCTGGGCCGTATGGGGACGGCGGCGGATGGGACGGCGCCGGTCGCCGTACGGCTGGAAGTCTTCCGAACCTAGAGAACCAGGATCGCGGATCGTTGCGGGACGGAGAAAGAAGCGAAGCGCGGACAGCGCGCGGCGGGATGTGGAAACAGTTATTTTTCGTCTTCGCCAATCCTTCGCCGGTGCTAAAATAGAGCTATTCGCGAGCAATAATTTACCGTTCAGACGGAGCCGGTTTTCGGGCTCTGTGCTCGGCCAAGTGGGCCTGAATGTGTCCTTCAGAATTGGAGAGTTTCCGTGGCTGATGATCGTTCCCGCGCCGTAGAACTGGCGCTCTCTCAGATTGAAAAGCAGTTTGGTAAAGGCTCCATCATGCGCCTCGGCAGCAAAGAGGCCATCGTTCCCATCTCCGTGATTTCGACCGGGTCGATCTCTTTTGACGCAGCGCTGGGCGTGGGCGGCGTGCCGCGTGGGCGAGTGGTCGAGATCTTCGGGCCGGAGTCTTCAGGCAAGACCACGATTACGCTGCAGATCATTGCGGAAGCGCAGAAGATGGGCGGCATGGCGGCCTTTGTGGACGCCGAGCATGCGCTCGATCCGGTGTACGCCAAGAAACTGGGCGTAGACATCGATAACCTGCTGATTTCGCAGCCCGACTACGGCGAGCAGGCGCTGGAGATTACCGAGGCCCTGGTGCGCTCCGGCGCGATCGATGTGCTGGTGGTGGACTCCGTCGCGGCGCTGGTCCCCAAGGCGGAACTCGATGGCGAAATGGGCGATTCGCACGTCGGTCTTCAGGCGCGGCTTATGTCGCAGGCGCTGCGCAAATTGACCGGCACGGTGTCGAAATCGCGCACCTGCCTCATCTTCATCAACCAAATCCGCGAAAAGATCGGCGTGATGTTCGGCAATCCCGAAACCACGACCGGCGGCCGCGCGCTGAAGTTCTACTCCTCCGTGCGCATCGACATTCGCCGCATCGCCGCAGTCAAAGAAGGCGATGTGGTCGTGGGCTCGCGCACCAAGACCAAGATCGTGAAGAATAAAGTTGCCGCTCCTTTTCGTGAGGCGGAGTTTGACATTCTCTACGGCGAAGGCATCTCCCGTGAAGGCGACGTGCTGGATCTTGCGGTGGCCAACAACATCGTCGAGAAGTCCGGCGCATGGTTCAGCTACTCGGGCGAGCGTATCGGCCAGGGCCGCGAGAACGTCCGGCAGTACCTCAAGGAACATCGCGACACCTTCAACCGCATCCACGAGCAGCTACGGGAGAAGCTGGGCATTGGCAAGGTGAAGGAAGCCGCCGAAGTGCCCCCAGTGCCGGTCAACGGTGCAGCCATTGCACAGGAAGCGGTACGGCCGGCACGCCGTCCACAGGCGTAACCGTCGGCAGGCTACTCGGGTCCGTAACAGGGCAGTACGGCAAGGGCGCAGCTTCACGGCTGCGCCTTTGTTGCGTCTGGGCACATATCCCGATTGCTGGAACGGGCATTAACCGTAGCTGGAGAGGGGCGGTGGCAGCAGCAGGTGCGCTCATGCTCCAAGCACCGCGGCAACCATGAGCCAGTCAGGGGGGAGCCGACCGGCGGTGTCAAGGGGTGGACGCGGTGAAGCCATGCACCGGGAACACCCGGCGCGCCAGAGCGATTTCAGAGTACCGCAGCCGTTGCACATCGGAATGCGCCATTTTCCGCCAGAGCGGGCTGGAGCGGATTACGATCCCGCAGTACCTGGCGCGCGCTGCTCGATTGCGTCTCTCTTCCCGCAGCCATACAATCCGGTTGACGTGAATACCGTGAAAGCTATCTACCCGGGCAGCTTCGACCCGCTGACCAACGGGCATTTGGACCTGATTGCCAGGGGCGCTAAAATCTTTGATCACCTGGTGGTGGCGATCCTGAAGAACTCGGAGAAGAGCCCACTGTTCGGCGTGCCCGAGCGGCTGGAAATGCTGACCGAGGCCACGCGCGAGATCGAGAACGTGTCGGTGACTACCTTCGATGGTCTCCTGATTGACTTTGTGCGCGAGCAGCACGCACAGGCCATCGTGCGGGGTATTCGTGCAATCAGCGATTACGAATACGAGCTGCAAATGGCCTTAATGAACCGGCGGCTCGCGCCGGAGCTGGAAACGGTCTTCATGATGCCGGCCGAGAAGTACTCCTACCTGAGTTCGCGGCTGGTGAAGGAAGTGTTCCGGCTGGGCGGCTCGGTGGATGGTTTGGTCCCGGGAATCGTGATCGAACGGCTGCGCAGCCGGGTTCTACGCTAGCTTTCGTCCTGCGTAGATGGGCGCCCCAGCGGTTACGGAGTGGGCTATTCCAGGGCTGTCCCGCTGGTAAGCGCGAAGGTGCGTGCCGCTTCCAGCAATGCCTGCACGGATGCCTGTGAGCAGGACTCGGCATAGATCCGCAGCAGCGGCTCCGTACCGGAGGCGCGCAGCAGCAGCCAAGTCTCCGCAGCATTCGGCTTCGCCTTCGCCTCTGGGTTGTCGAGGAAGAACTTCATACCGTCCATCGTTTCAACCCGCACCACCGGCATGCCGGCAAAACTCTCGACACCCGACCGCGTGCGCGCGATCGCCGCGTTCTTCAGTGCTTCCGGGATGTGCAGATCGATGCGTCCGTAGTGGTGCTCGCCATACTCCTGCTGCAGGCTTTCCACAAGCTGTCCCAGGGTCTGCTTTTCGTCCGCCATCACGTTGGCCAGGAGCAGGCAATTGAGCAGGCCATCGCGCTCCGGAAGATGACGGCTGATGCCGATGCCGCCGGATTCTTCCCCACCGATGAGGATCTCCTTCTCGAGCATCAGGTCGCAGACATATTTGAAACCGATGCCGTGCTCGTACAGCGGACGCCCGTAGCGAGCGGCAATCCGGTCGAGCATCTTGGTGGTGTTAAAAGCGCGCGTAACGCCGCCTGGCCAACCTTTACGTTCGAGCAGCCAGCGCAGCAGGATGGCGAAAATCTTGTGCGCATCCACCACGTTCCCGTGCTCGTCCACTGCGCCCACGCGGTCGGCATCGCCATCCGTCACAAATCCGGCGTGGCAGTGCTCAGCTACCACCGTTTCCTGCAGCGCTCGCACGTGGGGCTCGATGGGCTCGGGATTGATGCCAGGGAAGAGCGGGTCATGGTTGGCGCGAATGGCAACGAACTCGACACCGATCCGGCTGAAGATCCTGGCCAGGATGCCGCTTCCGGCGCCGTACATACTGTCGATCGCGAAACGAAGCCCGGATTTCGCGATGCAGTCCAAATCGGCGAAGCGCGAGATGGCCTCGATATAAGGGGCGCAGAAATCCACCTCCTCGATAGGCGCCTTCACCCGTGCAGGAGGGAGCGGCTGACCAATTGCGTTTTCAATCGCGGCCATGATCGAGGGCTTGCCGGAACCGCCATAGCTGGCCTTGAATTTCACTCCGTTCCACTGATACGGATTGTGGCTGGAGGTGATCATCACTCCCCCGGCGGCGCCCCCGGTGCGCACCGCGTAAGACAGCGCAGGGGTAGGCGTGATGCCACGCGCCAGGCGGATGGGAATGCCGGCGTTTGCCAGTACGTCCGCCACGATCTGCGCGAAGCGGCGTGAGCCGAAGCGGGTATCGTAACCAATGCAGATACCTGCATCCGGCTCCTCATGCTGAAGCACGTAGGTCGCGATGGCGGCGCTCGCTATCCTTACATTTTTAAAGGTGAAATCGTCGGCGATGATACCGCGCCAGCCATCCGTACCGAACTTTACCGCCTTGTTTTCGCTCATCGTTCCGTTAGAGCAGGTCCTGGCGCCCGGCGGCGGCGAGTTCCCGCGTGACTTTGCCCACATCCTGGCAGCGGTCCCGTGTCGTGATCAGGAGCACGTCGCCGGTATCGACGACCACCAGGTCGCGCACCCCGACCAGCGCTACGAACTTATCCGGGCTGTAAGCGTAATTCCCGTGTGCATCGGCGGCATGGTGGCCCGTGGCCTCGACCACATTGCCGGAGGGCGTTTCCGGGGTCTGCGCGAGTTGGTGCTCGTAAAGCGCTGCCCAGGAGCCCAGGTCGTTCCAGCCGAACTCCGCTGGAATGCAGAAAAGGCGCGACTGCTGCTCGCCCTTGGCGGAGCGAGGCTCGAGCACTGCATAGTCGATCGAGATGTTTTCGCACTGCGGATACAGCGCACGAAAGGTCTCGGCAAAAGCGGCCGTGCCATGCGCTGCAGCGATCTTTTCGAGCAAGGGCGCGGTCTCCGGCAGGTGCTCCCGCATGGCGTTTGCCAGGGTGCGTGCGCTCCAGAGAAAGATTCCGCTGTTCCAGTGGTAGTTGCCGGAGGCCACGAAGGACTCGGCGCGCTGCAGGTTAGGCTTTTCCGTGAAGCGCCGCACGCGTAGCACTCCGTTGCCCAGTGCAGGATCGGCCGCGGAACCCGTCTCGATATAGCCGTAGCCGGTTTCAGGCCGGGTGGGCTTTACGCCTAGCACAACCATGTTGTCGCCTGCCGCCGCGATGGCGATGCCGTGTTGAATAATACGCAGAAACTCCGCTTCGTCGCTGATGACGTGATCCGCGGGAAACATGCCGAGGATCGAATCGGGAGCGGTACGCTCGATGAGGAACGCCGCGAGTCCCGCAGCCGGCGCGGTGTTGCGCGCCATCGGCTCGCATAGGATCTGTGCTTCGGAAAGCGAAGCAAGCTGGCTGCGAATTGTCTGCGCTAGCAGATCGTTGGTGATGACCCAGAAGTCCTGCGCCCGCGCGAGCGGCGCCAGGCGATCGACGGTGCTCTGGATCATGGTGCGCTCGCCATCCAATGCCAGCACCTGCTTGGCATGGGAGCGGCGGCTGCGCGGCCAGAACCGCGTGCCGCTGCCGCCGGCAAGAATGATGGGACGGAAGTCGTTACCGTTCAGCATCGTCGCTCTATGGTAGCGGAAAAGCAGACGGCTGCCACCGGCAACGACGACGCACGACCGGTGAAATGCCCGGAGACATTATTGCGATAGCTGTTCAGGCGCGCTGCAGGTTCTGAAAGAACGCGCTCATCCTGCGCAGACCTTCTTCGATATCTGCGTGGCTGACGGCGTACGACAGCCGGATGTGCTCGTCGGTGCCGAAGGCCTCACCCGGAACCGTAACCACGCCGGCTTCATGCAGCAGACGCGTCGCCATCTCGGAGGGAGTGCGGATACCGCTTGCGCCGAGGTAGGCAGAGACATTGGGATAGACGTAGAACGCGCCCTCCGGCGTAGTGCAGGTGATGCCGGGAATCTGGCGAAGCAGCTCCATGATTCTGTCGCGCAGCGAACGGTAATCCGCGCGCATTTCGGCGACGCACTCCTGCGATCCATTGAGCGCAGCAACGCCGGCCTTCTGCACGATTGCCGCAGTGGAAGAGGTGGACTGGCTTTGCAGCTTACCCATGGCTGCGATCAGCGCCTTGGGGCCAAGGGCGAACCCAGCGCGCCAGCCGGTCATCGCATACGTCTTCGACAACGAGCCGAGCACGACCAGATAATCCTTGGCGTAGGTGAAGCTGCCGCCGGAAAAGGGCGCCTCCTCGTACTGCAGGTAGACGTAACACTCGTCGAGCAATAGATAAATGCCGCGATCATGCGCGAGCTTGACGATGCGCGCCAGGTCGCTCTTGGCAATCACTGAACCCGCAGGGTTCGACGGCGAATTCAAAATTATCGCCTTGGTACGCGGCGTGATCGCCTTCTCGATGGCCTCGGCGGTGATTCGGAAGTTGTCGGCCTCGCTGGTCGGCAGATAGACCACCTTGCCGCCCGCGTACTGGATGATGTCCTTGAACGAGACCCAGTAGGGGACGGGCAGGATGATTTCATCGCCGTGGTCAACCAGCACCTGGATGGCGTTAAACAAGGCGAGCTTACCGCCGGTCGTGAAGATGGCTTCTTCCGGCGTGTATTCGGAACCGAAGTCGGCCGCATGGCGGTCAACGATCGCGCGCCGGACCTCCGGTATGCCGGCAACCGCGGTGTAGCGGGTGAAGTTCGCCTCGATGGCGGCAATGGCCGCGTCCTTGATGTGCCGGGGCGTTGCAAAATGTGGCTCGCCGGCGCCGAAATCCACCAGCTTCACTCCCTGGGCGCGCAGCTTGGCTGCTTCCGCCGTGACGGCCATGGTGGCGGAGACTTCGATGCGGCTGATGCGTTCGGAAAAGGCGGGCAGAACTCCGGCAGGTGCGCTCATGCCTTTAGTTTGGCAGATTTCCGCCGGAGGGTGAAGCAGAGAATGGGCGCTTGATCAGGGATGCACTCCGCGGGCCAGGGCGGCCTCGGCGCGGGCGAGATCGGCCTCCGTATCCACGCCAATGGTGTCGAAGGGCGTCTCTTCGACATAGACCGCAATACCGTGTTCCAGCAGGCGGAGCTGCTCCAGGCGCTCCAGTTGCTCCAATGGGCTGGCGGAAAGGTGGGCGAAACGCGTGAGGGCCGCATGGCGATAGGCGTACAGGCCGAGATGCTTGCGGTAATGCGCAGTTCCGTGCCCGTCGCGCGAGTAGGGAATAGGCGCGCGTGAAAAGTAGAGGGCGCGGCCTTCGGCGTTGGTCACCACCTTTACGGTATTCGGGTCCGCGACTTCGTCCTCCGGACACGGTGTCGCCAGCGTGGAGACCTCCGCAGCCTCTCCCATGCGATGAAAGGGCTGCAGCAGCGCGGTAATGTGCGCGGGGCGCAGCAGCGGTTCGTCACCCTGGATATTTACGTAGATGTCCGCTGGGATGGAGCGCGCGACCGCGTGGACGCGATCGCTGCCGCTGGGCAGCGAAGGGCTGGTGAGCATGGCCGTCCACCCGCGCGATTCGGCAAGCGTCATAATCTCGTCCGAGTCCGTTGCGATGATTACCTGGTCCAGCGCGCGCGAGGCCCGGGCAGCCTCGTAGACCCACTCCAGCATGGGCCTGCCTCCCAAGGTACGCAACGCCTTTCGGGGCAGCCGGGTCGAGGCCAACCGGGCCGGGATTACGCCAATCACCGTTTCCTGATGTGTTTCCGTCATGGTTCCGCAACCTGTCCTCGAATTCGATGCGCACCGTATTGGAGTGTTGGACGTTTGTGCGCGCGGTTCGGTGCGCGGCGTGGTTTGACTCACAGGAAACGCTTCCGTAGGATGAAGTCTGGCTGGTGCCCAGCCGTTCCCTCCTCATACTCCGGCGGTGTAGCTCAGATGGTTAGAGCGACGGACTCATAACCCGTAGGTCAGTGGTTCGATTCCACTCACCGCCACCACAGTGCCGAACTGGGATTCCCGCCGGTTCCGATCCCACGGAAGTGGGGCGCTCCGCCGTCCCGTCCTGCGATATCATCAAGGATACGGGTGATGCATGTCTAAGTGGTTCCAGCGGATGGTCTTCGGGTTTTCTGTTCTTCTCATCATCGGCGTGGTGTGGGGTGGGGTTGTGCCCAGCGGCGTGCGTGCAGGCACGCAGAAGGACGGCGCCTATCCGGAGATGGAGGTCTACAGCGAGGTTCTGAACAAGATTCAGAACGACTACGTGGTAGACCCCAACATGAATAACGTGACCGTGGGGGCGCTGCACGGGTTATTGGAGTCGCTGGACGCGGACTCGAGCTATCTCACGCCGGCTGAATACAAGATCTACAAGCAGCACCTGAGCGAAGGCACGGCGCAGGTGGGCATCAACGTGTCCAAGCGTTATGGTTATGCGACCGTGGTCTCGGTAGTGCCGGGCAGCCCGGCGGATAAGCAGCAGATTCAGGATGGAGACATCCTGGAGTCCATCAGCGGGCAGTCCACGCGAGAGATGTCGCTGGCGATGATTCGCCTGATGCTCGACGGCCCCGCTGGTTCGAACGTGACTTTCGCCCTGGTGCGGCCGCGCAAGGCCGAACCGGAAAAGGTGACGCTGACGCGCACCAGCGTGACGACACCGCCCCTCACCGAACAACAGTACGAGGCTTCGAGCATTCTGTACCTCAAGCCGATGTCCCTGACCAAGGACCGCGTCAACGAGATCGAAAGCAAGCTGAAAAGCATGCAGAAGAATGGCAATCACAAGGTGCTGCTCGATCTCCGGGATCTCGCCGAGGGTGACGAAGCGCAGGGCATCCGCCTGGCCAACTTCTTCCTGCAGTCCGGTACCATCGCCAGCCTGAGCGGGCAGAAGTATCCCACACAGACCTTCACTGCGGAGAAGAACAAGTTCATTACGGGTGCGCCCCTGGTCGTGCTCGTCAATCACGGCACGTCTGGTCCGGGTGAATTGGTCGCGGCTGCAGTGCTCGATAACAAGCGTGGCGACGTGGTGGGCGATCGCACCTTCGGCGAGGGCGCGGTGCAGAAGACGATGGAGCTGCCGGACGGCGCGGCACTGATCCTGTCCGTGGCCAAGTACGCTGCTCCCGACGGCAAGAAGATTCAGGACGACGCCGTGCAGCCCAATGTGGTGGTTGCGTCGAACAACGACGAGGGCACGGCCGACCAGCCGGCAACGGCAAATGGAAATGCTCCCAAGCCGGAGCCCAAGCGAGCGGACGATCAGCTCAATAAGGCGCTGGAGATTCTGAAAGCGAAGAACGCGTAACGGGAGTGATCCTGCTGCTCGGCCGCGCTGAAGTTGAGGCTGCAGCAGGACCTTCCATTCGTCTCAGGTAAGGTCTGCAGGCGCGCTCGCCGGCTGCCATTCATCAACTCTATTCCCCTCTGATTCCTTGCTCCTCGGTCCGAACGCGCCGTGCTATGCTCGGCAGCTACGGACCACCCTTGAGTCGAGTGACAAAATTACCGTCCGTTCCCGCGCGGAAGGCAGCCGAGGCGCGTCAGGCGGATGCTGTTCTGCGGAAATCCGGCGAGAAGAAGCGTTTCCGCATTGCGGGAACTGCAGCCATCGCACTGCTGTTGGTGTGCGCGGTGGTCATTGGCATGCTCGCCGGTCTGTTCCTGGTCTATTCGGTGAATCTGCCGCAGATCGCCGACCTGGGACATTACAGACCCGACACTGTCACAGAACTCTATGACATCCACGGCGATGAGTTTGCCTCGTTCGCACTGGAGCGCCGGGTCGTCGTCTCCTACGCGCAGTTGTCGCCGGTGTTGCGGCAAGCCGTGATCTCGATCGAGGATAAAAGCTTCGAAAGCCACTGGGGCGTGAACATCTTCCGCGTTCTCGGGGCCGCGGTTCACGATCTCTCGTCGGACAGCCGCGCACAGGGCGCCTCCACGATCACCATGCAGCTTGCACGCAATCTCTTCCTCTCGCCGGAGCGGACGTTCGGCCGCAAGCTCCAGGAGGTCTTTCTCTCCGTCCAGATGGAGCGCTCGTTTACGAAGCAGCAGATTTTCGCGCTGTATGCAAACCAGATCTATCTCGGTCACGGCGTGTATGGCTTTGAGGCCGGCGCGGAATACTACTTCGGGAAACATGCGAACGATCTGACATTGCCGGAGGCAGCACTGCTGGCTGGGCTGCCGAAGGGGCCGGTCGCGTATTCGCCGATTCTGAATCCGGAGAAGGCCTTCCGCCGCCGCAACGTCGTGATAAATGCAATGTTGGAAGACGGCGCGATCACCGCGGCAGAAGCCAGCGCAGCGCGGGCCACGCCGCTGGGTTTGCATCTGCAGCCTCCCGCGGCAAACGTGGCGCCCTGGTTTACGGAAGAGGTGCGGCGCGAGTTGGAGCAGAGGTTCGGCGCTGAGCAGGTACACACGGCCGGGCTGAAGGTGTACACGACACTCGATATGCGTCTGCAGCATGCAGCGGACGCGGCCGTTCTGGACGGGCTTGCCGCCTACGAGCGGCGCCGCGGCTGGAAGGGGCACCTGCCGCAGGCCGCAGGCCTCGGCCTCTCGCTGGACCAGTTTCAGCATCCCGACTGGAGCGTGCCGGTGGGCGCCGGCTCGTACGTGCATGCCCTCGTCGTGAGCGTGATGCCGGACCGCGTGACCGCGCGCATAGGCGACTTCCCGTATCGCACTCGGGCCGGAAGACTGGGCTTGGACGGGGCAGAAGGATGCGATGGCGTTCCTCGCACCGGGCGATGTGATCTATGTTCATTTGCGTGGCGCTATCAGCGGTGTGCCCGTGCTGAGCGGCACACTCGAGCAGGACTCCGGCGCCCAAGCCGCGCTGCTCGCCATCGATAACGTCAGCGGGGACGTGCTCGCCATGGTTGGGGGCCGCGACTTCCGCGTGTCCGAGTTCAATCGCGCGACGCAGGCGCAACGGCAGACCGGCTCTTCATTCAAACCGTACGTCTATACGGCGGCGGTAGAGGCCGGAGCTACGCCGGAGGAAACAGTCCTCGACACGCCCGCGAGCTTCAGCACGGCGACGGGGCCTTATGTCCCGCATGATTACGAATCCAACTACCTGGGCAGGATCACGCTGTTGCGCGCGTTTGCGGAATCGCGCAATATCCCGGCACTCCGGCTGGCGGAGCGCGTGGGCATGCGCACGGTTATCGACACGGCTCACCGCTTTGGCCTCACGGGGCCGATACCGGCCGATCTGCCCGTTGCACTTGGATCGGCGGAAGCAACCCTCGAACAGCAGACCTCTGCGTACAGCAGCTTTCCCAATGACGGGCTTCGCGTACCGCCGCACGTTCTACGCAAGGTGACCAATGCGGACGGGCTCACGCTGTTCGAGGAAAACAGCAGCCCCGCGCAATCCACGGATGCGAAGACCGCGCGTACTATGCTGGCTTTCTTTGAAGAGGTCACGCGCACAGGCACCGGCGCTGCAGCAGGTTCGGCTTTGCACCATCCGATCGGCGGGAAGACCGGCACCACGTCCAACTTCAGCGATGCGTGGTTCGTGGGTTTCTCGCCTTCTCTTACCTGCGGTGTGTGGGCCGGCTACGACGACCGCCAATCGCTGGGTGAAGGGGAATCGGGTGCGAGGACGGCGCTCCCTATCTGGATCAGCTTTATGCGTGAGGCAATCGCGGGGCAGGCCAACGAGCGCTTTTCCGCTCCTCCTGAATCTCCATCCTGGATGCAGCGATCGGCCACACGTTAAAGGTCAGACGAGGCCTCGGCGATCTGTTGCAAGACAGAGCAGCAGATCACTCAAAGACTCAGGGCTGGCGCATCAACCGGAAGTAACGCTGCGCACGGGCCACGTCCTGACCGATCTGTGCTTTCAGAGCTTCCGGAGACGGCCACTTCCGTTCTTCGCGCAGGCGGGCAAGAAAGATGACCTCCAGCGGGCTGCCCTCGGGCACGTCCATCGGCCGGAAGTTCAGCAAGTGGGTCTCAACGGAAAAGCCGGCATCGGCAAATGTAGGCCGCGTGCCCACATTGGTGACCGCCTGAAAGCATGCACCACCGATAAACATCTGCGTGACATAGACGCCCTTGCCCGGCAGCAACTCGTCGTACTCCGCAAGGTTGATGGTGGGTGCCGTCAAACGGCTGCCGACGCCGCGTCCGCGTGCGGCTTTGGAAACAATCGAGAAGGGCCGGCCGAGAAGCCACCTGGCTCGCCGCACATCGCCAGCAGCTACCAGTTCGCGTATGGCGCTGCTGGACACGGTGCAGCCGCGAATTCTGCGAGCGGGATAGATATGCGCGCTGAAGCCGAGGTCGTGGCCCAGGTGCACCAGTTCCTGCACGCCTCCTTCGGCTTTGTAGCCGAACCGGAAGTTATCGCCCTCATGCACTTCGATCGCGTGCAGGCTATCGCGGAGGATGTGCCGGGCAAACTCGCCGGCGCTCAGGTGCGAGAGCGCGGGCGTGAACGGAAGCGCAAGCACCGCATCGATGCCGGTCTTCTCGAGTAACGCGATTCGCTCGGGGAGCGGTGTGATGAGCTTGAGCGCGAACGAAGGCCGCAGCAGGCGGGTAGGATGCGGATCGAACAGAACCGCGACACTCCGGGCGCCGACTCGCAGGGCGTGCTCCCGCACGTGCCGCAATACGTACTGATGCCCAAGATGCACGCCGTCGAAATTGCCGATGCTGACCACGGTGGGGCCAAACCCTTCGGGTATTTCGTCGAGTGTGCGAAAGACTTGCATGCGTGTCAGATCTCGAAGGGAATGCGCAATCCGTCATAAGCGAGCTGCATGGACGCGGGCAGTTCAGCGTCCACCTCGGCGTGAAGGATCTCATGCGACATGTGGGTGAAGAAGGCGCGTTTTACGCCGAGGCGCTCCGCCCACCCTACCGCGTCGTCAATGGACGCATGGCTGGGGTGCGGTGTCTTGCGCAGGGCATCGAGGATCACGACGTTGACGCCTTCGAGCAATGCCATGCTGTCCTCGGGGATGCTGCTCATGTCGGTCAAGTAGGCGGCGTCGCCGAAGCGGAACCCGGTCACGGCAATGTCGCCGTGTGCCAGCCTGATGGGTTGAAAGGTGATTCCGGCCATCTGCACGGGCCCGTGGAGCCGGTGCAGTTCGACGCGTGGCCGTGTCGGATACGTCGCGTCTGCGGAGAAGACATAAGCGAAGATGCGCTCGAGCACCTCGGCTGTAGGCTCGTCGGCGTAGAGGGGCAGCTTCCCGGAGCGCAGAAAGGTGAGCGGGCGCAAATCGTCCAGGCCCAGGATGTGGTCGGCATGCGGATGGGTGTAGAACACCGCGTCGATGTTGCGGATGCCATACCGCAGGGCCTGTTCGCGAAAGTCCGGGCCGGTGTCGATCAGGATGCGATGGCCTTCCCACTCCACCGCAACTGACGGCCGCAGCCGATTATCGCGCGGGTCCGTCGAGACGCAGGTGCGGCAGGTGCAGCCCAACGTGGGCACGCCCATGGACGTACCACTGCCCAGGATGACGATGCTGGCGTTCACTGGCAGGAATAAACAGGAGCCGTTCGCATTAACGAGCGCCGCCCGGAGGACGCGGAGCAGTGTGAGCGCTGGAGGAGATCGCGTTGGTGATCTCGAGAAATGTCATGCGCAGCTCAAACAATGCATTTTGTAGCAGCCGCTGTTCCTTTTCCGTCAGGTTTCCCTTGGTTTTCTCCGAAAGCACGTTGAGCATATCGATGCTCTGGCGCGCGCCCAGGATATCGACGCGCGGCTGTTCTCCGGGTTGCGTGCCGGCCCCAAGCTGCAGGGCGGCCGTCATGTAGATGGACTGCACCAGCTTGTCGAAGTTCATCTCCGACGGGGCTGGCCGCTTTACCCCGGGATTGGCCTTGGCCACCATGTCGTCCAGATCCTTCGACGACTGGCGATAGGCGGCCTGCTGTTCTGCCGTATCCTGCGCGGTGATCTCGGGAATATCGTCTGCGTAGGCTTCGTCCTCGTCGGTGCGGGGCGCCTCTGGCTGCGGCGCAGCGGGTGCAGCCGCGGCTGCACTTTCGACCAGGCGCGGACCTGCCGCGGGCGTTGCTGCTGCGGTCGGGGAGGAGGACTGCGCCGGGGGCGCCGACGTGGTTTGCTGCTGCTCGGGCTCCTGCTCGGTCGCGGCGGTGGCGTCGCGCAGGTCGCCTTCGAGCGTGAACTTCCGTCGATCCGTTACGGTAAAGCTCGGGGTATTCTCAGCCATATCTATATCCGATTCACGAAGTGAGTGCCGGGGATGGCAGCAGTGACGGATGTTCCGCCACCGTCGCAACGCCTCCCTCGTATTCTAAGGGCTGCCTGCGTTCGAGCGCCTCGGTCCGCGTGATTCCCAACCCATAGACGGCACCGTCGAAGGTTGCGGCACTGCTGATGCGTCCCACAACCTGCCCGTTGGACCGGAGATCCACCGGAAGTTGGCGCGGGATCTGCGACAGTTGGAAGCGCCCCAGCCCCCGGTGCACATTGCCGCGGGACCGGATTCGCTCGACGATCTCCTGCCCCAGGTAGCAGCCCTTGCTGAAGTTGAGGGCGCGCATCTGCCCGGTCTCCTGCGGCAGATCGCGATCCTGGATGTCCACTCCGTAGAGGGGCGTGCCTTCGAGGACGCGCACCGTCTCAAGTGCGTGGAAACCAACCGGCAACGCGCCGGCGTCCCGCAGGGCGTTCCAGACCGAGAGAATGTGCTCCGGGGCGAGGAGGATTTCAAGGCGAGGAAGACTGCCGGTATCGTAACGAAGTATCTCGACCGGCACACCGGCCAGGGTGGCCTGCGTGGAGTGGATGTGCGCCTTGCCCGGCGCTGCCAGCGTGACTCCCAGCCTGCGCAGAAGAGCGAGCGCTTGGGGACCTGCGAGGCCCAGGGCCGTGCTCTCAGCGCTGTCATCCCGCAGTTCCACGTCATCCATGATGATGTAGCGGTCCAAGTGCGCCATCAGGTTCGGAATCTGCGCAAGCGTGCTGTGCAGGACGAAGCTGTCCGGATGCCGAACGGCATTGCAGTCGCTCTGAATGCGGCCTTGCGCGTTGAGCACAAAGTTGTAATTGCCTTCACCCTCCGCAAGGGCGCCAATGTTGTTGGTGAGCATGCCATTGAGCCAGCGAACGCGATCTTCGCCGCGCAGGGAGATGCGCCCCCTCCAGCCCAGATCGTATACGGCTGCGCCGTGCAGAAGCGCCTGGGCCTCCTGATCTTCCTCGCCGTAGGAGGGCATCGTGAGAGCGCCGCAGTAGGGTGCCGAGGCGTCGGGAGCCAGTGCTTCCGCCAGCGGTGTGAGCGCAACTTCAGCGGCCGCAGAATGGCCGGGAACGCCTTCCGGATCGTCCGCGGAATTTTCAGGAAGCGTGTTGCTCATAGCGAAATGCCTGCGTTGATTATAGCCTTTGAACAGCAGGGCACCGCGCCGTCAACGGGCGGCATGGACCTGCGGAGGATGGTGAACACGATGCGGAGCAGCAGGATGAGAACACACGCTAGATGGGCCATGCTGGCTGCCGCCGCTATCTTATTCGCGTCGCCTGGACGTGCGCAGACACCGGGTTCCGGCGCCCCGGCGCAGAAGCCGGAGACGCACATCACCGCGTCGCAGGCGAAGGAGCTCTTTGACTCCGTCGATCAGATCCTCCATTTCGCCAGCAACGATACGAAGCTGCCCATTCAGCATCCGGTCAAGCGACAGCTCACCACGCGTGCTGCGGTCGAAAGCTATGTGCTTTCGAAATTTCACGACGACAAAGACGCCAAGCGGATGGAGCGCTCCGAAATCGTCCTCAAAAAGTTCGGTCTGCTGGACCGCAACTTCGAACTCCGTCCGTTCCTGGTGAGTCTGCTCACCGAGCAGATTGCCGGCTATTACGACAGCAAAACCAAGACGGTGAACCTGCTGGACTGGATCGAGCCGGACCAGCAGAAGCCGGTCATGGCGCATGAGCTGACGCACGCGTTGCAGGATCAGCATGTGGACCTGGAGAAGTGGGGCAGCAAAACGGCCGAGGGGATATCCCGCGACGTGGAGGAGGATAACCAGCACCTTGCGACCGATGAGGACGATACCGCGCGCGACGCCGTGGCCGAAGGACAGGCGATGGCCGTGTTCATCGACTATGGTTTGCAGCCGAGCGGGAAATCGCTGCTGAACTCACCGGGGCTCTTGAGCAACCTGAATGACGAGCTCGATGATCCGAAGAGTTCGCCCGTGCTGTCGCGTGCTCCGTTGCTGCTGCGCGAATCGCTGCTGTTCCCTTATCGCGAAGGCCTGGGCTTTGAAGTTGCCGTTCTGCAGGATGAAGGCACGGCGCCGGCCTTTGCAGGCGTGCTCGACCGGCCACCCGCGACCAGCTTTGAGATCCTCAACCCGCGCGCGTATGAGCTCAAGCAGTCGGTGCCTGTCCTGAAAATGCCGGATGTGCATCCGCTGCTCGACGCGGCATACGAGCCCTACGACATCGGCGTAATGGGGCAACTGGATGTACGCATGTTGGCAGAGACGCTGGGCGGACAAACTGCGGCTGCGGAGCTGACGCCGCGATGGAACGGCGGACTGTACTACGCGGTGCAGAACAGAAAAGCCACCGCCCAGGAGCGCGGATCGACGGCCTCCATTGCGCTGCTTTATCTATCGCAGTGGACCACAACCGCTGCCGCGGAACAGTTTGCGCACGTGTACGCCACCACTCTCAGCAAGAAGTACACAAGTGTGGTGCGCAGCGACCCCGCCAAGGAAGGCGCGTCCGACCAGGTATTTGAGACCAACGAGGGGCCAGTGTTGATAGCGACGGAAGGGAAGCGCGTGTTCGTGAGCGAGAGCTTCGATCTGAAGACCGCGCGCCAGCTTGAACTGCTGCTGACAGGTGCGCAGCAGGGCGGCGATATCCAGGTGGCCACGCGCACAGGGCAGCCTGCCGCCCTCGCCCCGGAAAGGCCGAGAGATGAACTGAGCGCGGGCATGCTTCGCGCCTTTGCGGATTTCGGATTCATGCGCGCCGGCTTGATGAAGCCAGGCCGGTGAGCACCGGTTTGCCCACGCGTACTCGCCTGGCGTGGCTCCGCTATACTTAGGTTTCCGTATAGTTTTGCAAACCGCTGGAGCGCCGGCGAACCGGCGTGCGGCGATGGAGAATGGTTTGGATCAGGCAGAGATCGGCATTATCGGCGGCAGCGGGTTGTACTCCATGCCAGGGCTCACGAACACGCGGGAAGTGCAGGTTTCTACTCCCTTCGGCGAGCCGTCCGATGCGTTTGTGCTGGGGGACCTCGAGGGCCGCAAAGTGGCTTTCCTCGCGCGTCATGGCCGTGGACACCGCTTTCTGCCCAGCGAGATCAACTTTCGCGCAAACATGCACGCAATGAAGCAGCTCGGTATTACGCGGATAGTCTCGTTGTCCGCCGTGGGCTCGCTCAAAGAGGAGCACAAGCCGACCGACTTCGTGATTCCCGACCAGTTCATCGACCGTACGACGGCGCGCAAATCCACCTTCTTTGGTGATGGCGTCGTTGCGCACGTTGCCTTCGGCGACCCGGTATGTGCCACCGTCGCGGATGCAATCGCCCAGGGCTGCCAATCGGCCGAAGTGGTGGGCAAGCGCGGTGGTACCTACGTCTGCATGGAAGGGCCGCAGTTTTCCACCCGCGCTGAATCGAACCTCTACCGCAGTTGGGGAGCCGACGTGATCGGCATGACGAATCTTCAGGAAGCCAAGCTGGCGCGCGAAGCGGAGATTTGCTACGCCACGACAGCCATGGTGACGGATTACGATTGCTGGCACGAAGGCCACGATGATGTGACGGTCGAGCAGATTGTCGCTGTCATCCACCAGAACGCCGCAAACGCAGCCAGGGTAGTGCGGGGCGCCGTCGCCGCAATGCCACGCGAGCGCACATGCGCATGCGGCAGCGCGCTCCAGTTTGCGATCATGACCAGCCGTGACGCGATCCCCGCCGCAGCCCGCGAGAAGCTCGGGCTGCTCATCGGCAAATACATTTCATAACCATTCATCTCATTTCAGGGACTTTGACCTCATGTCGATTCTGGTTGTAGGCAGTGTCGCTTTTGACAGCATTGAGACGCCAAGTGGGCGCGTTGACCACATCCTGGGCGGTGCGGCCACGCACTTTTCGCTCGCGGCAAGCTACTTCACCGACGTGCGCGTGATCGGCGTGGTGGGTGAGGACTTCACGGCAGAGCACGAGGCCGTTCTTACGCGCCGCAAGATCGACACTACAGGTCTGCAGCATCTACCCGGCAAGAGCTTCCACTGGACCGGTTCGTACGTGAAGAACCTGAACGAGGCGGAGACGCTGAAGACTGACCTCAACGTGTTCGAGACCTTCGCTCCCAGGATTCCGGACTCGTACAAGGACAGCGAATATCTCTTCCTGGCCAATATCGATCCGGTGCTGCAGGCGGATGTACGCCGCCAGATGCCGAAGGTGCGCATGGTCGGCGGCGACACGATGAACTACTGGATCACTGGCCACCGCGAAAACCTGCTGAAGGTGCTCAGCGGGCTCGATGCGCTGCTGATCAACGATGGCGAAGCCAAGCTGCTGGCGAACGATCCCAACCTCGTCCGCGCCGCGCAGCAGATCCTGGCGATGGGCCCGAAGTCACTTGTAGTGAAGCATGGCGAGTATGGCGCGACTGCTTTCTTCAGCAATCGTTCGTTCCCCGGAGTCAGGCCGGAATCGATCTCCACTCCGTTCCGCGCGCCCGCTCTGCCGCTCTCAGAGGTCGTGGACCCGACAGGAGCGGGCGACTCCTTTGCCGGAGGCTTCTTCGGCTATCTGGCGTCCACGGGAGAAGTCTCGCCGGCAGCCTTCAAGCGCGCCATGTTCTACGGCGGCGTGATGGGCTCCTTTGCCGTCGAGAGCTTCGGTACAGAACGCGTGCAGAAGCTCACGCGCGATGAGATCGAGCGCCGATTCCAGCTCTTCCGCGAGCTCTCGCACCTTGACTGAGAGCCCTGCGCCACTGCGGTCCGCGGAACTTTGGACCGTGATCGCAGTGGCTGCTGTGCTGGCATTCCTATCACTCCTGTACTGCTACACGCACGGGCTGCTGCTGTTATATGGCGACGCCGTGGCGCATCTTCACATCGCTCGGCGCACTTTCGATTCGCACACGCCCGGCTTTCGCCAACTAGGTTCCGTCTGGCTGCCTCTTTCGCACCTGCTGCTCATTCCATTTGTGCACAACATGCGCTGGTGGCAAACCGGGCTGGCGGGCGCGTGGCCATCCATAGCCTGCTATGTTCTGGCATGTGCCGCGCTTTACTGGTTGGCCCGCTGCTGGCTGCCGCGCGTGCCCGCTGCGCTGGCTACGGCATTTTTTGCGCTTAACCCGGGCCTGCTGTATTTTGCAACTACGGCAATGACAGAACCGCTGTTTCTGGCGGAGATGCTATGGTCTGCGCTGCTCCTGGTGCTCTTCGGCCGGGCCGTGCGCGCCGAAGCCGGCCAGCGCAAGGCAGGCCGGCTGCTGGTGTCCGCAGGGCTGGTGCTCGTATGCGCCGTCTTTACCCGGTACGACGGCTGGATATATGCAGCAGCGGCGTGGTGCCTGCCCACGGCAATCATCTGGCGGCGGCGGAGTATGCGCGAGCGCATTACGGGCGCGTGGATTCTCTTCACCGTCCTCGTTGCTGTCGCCCCTCTGCTCTGGATCGGCTACAACGCGCAGCAGTTCCACGACCCGCTCGACTTCCTCCGCGGTCCCTACTCCGCGAAAGCCATCGAAGCACGGACCAGTGCGCCCGGCGCGGCGCACTACCCCGGCTTTCACAGCATGCGCGTGGCCGCGCTGTATTTTCTGAAAGCGGCAGAACTCGGCGCCATACCGCGGCATGTGACCGATACGATCCTGATCATCAGTGTGGCCGGAACCATCGCTGCCCTGGTCCGTTTTCGCCGAATCGAGATCCTGGCAGCCCTGCTCTTGTGGCTTCCGCTACCGTTCTATGCATACTCGGTGGCATACGGGTCGGTGCCCATCTTTATTCCCATCTGGTGGCCGTTTTCCTGGTACAACACACGCTACGGCATGGAAATGCTGCCCGCATTTGCGCTCTTTACGGGTTTTTTGATCGATGCGCTCCGAAGAAGATTTCCCGCGCGCCCAAGCTTGATTTTCGGCACGGCCGGGGTGTTGATTGCCTTGAATACCGCGGTGCTGCTCTACCAGCGCCCGCTGGTACTAGCGGAGGCGGTCGCCAACTCCCGCACGCGCATACCTTTCGAGCGCGCGCTGGCGCAGGCGCTGGATCGTATCCCGGCGGGCGCGCAGATCCTGATGTATACCTCCGACCATATCGGCGCCGTACAGCAGGCCGGCATTCCACTGCGGCGTACGATCAACGAAGGCGACTACTACGAATGGCGCCCCGCGCTCCAAAGTCCGGCGGGGGCCGCCCCCTTTGCCGTCGCAGTGGATGGCGATCCCTTGGCCAAAGCCATCGCGGCGCATCCGCAGGGCCTGATCCAATTGGAGAGCGTCTGCGTCGATGGGCAGCCTTGTGCGCGCATCTATCGGTCCGCAGACTTCGCACCTCGCACCGTCCACCGCAGTGATAGCATCGCCCCATCCTCCTTTTCGAGGGAAGCTTTTGATCCGATTCGCGAAAGCGCACAGTTGCGGTAACGATTTCCTGGTCGTGGAGAGTGCGCAGATGGGCGCTCGTGACCTGGCCGAGGCTGCGCGCCGGCTTTGCATTCGCACAACCGGTATAGGTGCCGACGGGGTGGAGTTCCTTACCGTCACCGGCGAGCGCTCCGGGCGCATCCGCCTGTACAACGCCGATGGCTCGATCGCCGAGATATCGGGCAACGGTACGCGCTGCGTTGCGGCGTGGTTCGCTCACCAGCGCGGCCTGGGAGTCGGCGACACGATCACGCTGGCGACCGATGCCGGTGAGCGCACGTGCCACATAGAATCGATAGCGGGGCCGCGCTTTCTCATCCGGAGCGGCATGGGCGTACCCGACGTCCGGAGCGGCAGCGTGCGGCTCCGGGACGGCTTTGAAGTGGGCGGCGCGGTCGTCTCGACCGGCAATCCACACTTCGTGATCTTCGTGGACGGGCCGGAGTTCACGGTTGCGGGACGAGGCTGGGAAGCACTCGGACGTGAGATCAGCCGGCACCCGGATTTTCCGCAGCAGACCAACGTGGAATTCGTGCACACGGTCGCGCCAGATCGCGTCGCGATTCGCATTTATGAGCGCGGGGTCGGCCCCACGTCTTCCTCTGGCACCGGAACGAGCGCCAGCGCAGCCGCGGCGATCCGGTTGCGGGGAGCCAATGCGGACCTGCAAGTGGAGGCGCCCGGCGGGGCACAGCGCGTGCAGTGGGCGGGCGTTGGGGAACTGGTGCTGACCGGACCGGCCGAATTGATTGCTGCCGGAGAGGCGTTCCTTCCAGTGGACCAAACGCAATGAGCGCGGCCCTGCTGCCGCTCCGACCGGTGCGCCCGGGAGCGCGCGTGGCGGTGCTTTCCCTTGCGAGCGGTGCGAATCCGGAACTGGTGCGCAAAGGCGTAGCGGTGTTGCAGCAACTCGGCTACGTGCCGATGCTGGGTGCGCATGCGCTGGGCAAAGCGCGGCCCTACTTCGCTGCGACGCCTGAACATCGTCTACAAGATCTGCACCAGGCTTTCGCCGACCCGAGCATCGAAGCCATCCTATGTACCCGCGGCGGGTACGGATCGAATTATCTTCTCCCGCATCTCGACCTGGACCTGGTCCGCGCGCATCCCAAGCCGCTGTTCGGCTATAGCGACTACACCGCTATCCAAACCTGGCTGCTCGATCAGCTCGGCCTTCCGGCGTTCCATGGGCCTATGGCCGCGGCGGACTTCGCTCGCGAGAACGGGGTGGACCTGCCGAGCTTTCAGGCTGCACTTGCGGGCGAGCCCTACCTGCTGAGCACCGATAGCGGGCTGCGGCCGTTTCAGCAGGGAACCGCCGAGGCAGTGCTCTATGGCGGCTGCCTCAGTCTGCTGGTCGCTTCGCTGGGGACGCGCTATGCCGCACAGACCGAAGGCAAGCTGCTCTTTCTCGAGGACGTGGGCGCCAAGCCATACCAGGTGGACCGGATGCTGCGCCAACTGATGCTCGCGGGCAAGCTCGAAGGCGTTCCCGGCATCAGTCTTCGGCGAAATGCTCGACTGTGTTTCGCCCAGGAGCGCCAGCGGAGTTACTGGAGGAAGCACTGCGTTCCGTGCTCCACTGGTTCCGTGGCCCGGTCGCGATCGGTCTTCGCTCCGGCCATGTCTCCGCAGCGAATGTCACGCTGCCATTTGGCAGAATGGCAAGACTGACGGTGGGCGCTGCGGTCACCCTGCATATCGCGGGTGAAGGGGACGGGAATCGTGGCGTATAAGAGAATGCCTGAGGATCAATGAACACGCAACCGAAACACATACATTTGATCGGCATCTGCGGAACGGCGATGGCATCGCTCGCAGGGATGCTTCAGTTGCAGGGGCACCGTGTCACCGGATCGGATGCTGCTGCCTATCCGCCGATGTCGGACCAGCTCGCCGCCCTCGGCATTCCCGTGCGGGAGCCCTATGCGGAAGCAAACCTGGAGCCACGGCCGGATCTGGTCATTGTGGGCAACGCAATTTCGCGCGGCAATGTTGAGCTGGAGTACGTGCTGGACGAGCGTATACCGTTCCGCTCGCTGGCGCAGACCATCGGGGAAGAGTTTCTGCCCGGCCGTAAGTCGCTGGTAGTCGCCGGTACGCATGGCAAGACCACGACCACCAGCATGCTGGCATGGATCTACGAGGTGGCGTCACGCACGTCACCGGAGCATGCGCCCTCTTTCCTGATCGGCGGCGTGGCCGAGAACTTCGGCAGCAGCTTTCAACTGCGGCCCTCGCGCGCTTTCATTCTCGAAGGCGATGAGTATGACACCGCATTTTTCGACAAGGGTCCGAAGTTCATGCACTACTTTCCGGACGCGATGATTCTGACCCACGTCGAGTTCGACCACGCGGACATCTACCGCGACCTGGAGCAGGTGAAGACGGCATTCAAGCGGCTGGTCAACCTGGTGCCGCGGCGTGGGCGCGTGGTGGCCTACGATGGCAGCGAGAACGTAACAGAGTGTGTGAGCCGCGCCTTCTGTGCCGTGGAGCGTTACGGCTTCCGCGACGGCTCCGCCTGGCAGCTCCGAGACCTGCAGCATCGCAATGGCAACACCGAGTGGCAGGTGCTCCGCCATGGCGAAGCATGGTTGCAACTGAGCCTGCCCATGGCCGGCGAGCACAATGCCTTAAATGCCACGGCAGCGGCGGCGCTGGCCGCGGGGCAGGGCATTGCGCCGGAGGCGATTGCGGAGGCGCTGGCCACCTTCAAGAGCGTGAAGCGGCGGCTCGAAGTGCGCGCCGTGGTAGATGGCGTGACCGTAATTGACGACTTCGCACACCATCCGACCGCAATCCGCGAGACCCTCAAGGCGCTGCGCGCGGCGTATCCGCAAGGCCGGCTCTGGGCGGTGCTGGAGCCGCGCTCCAACACGCTGCGCCGCAATGTGTTTGAGCAGGAACTTGTGGACGCGCTGATGCTCGCCGATCGCGTCATTCTCGCGGCGGTCTACCAGCAGGAGAACATTCCGGCAGCGGAGCGGCTGCATCCCGACGCCGTGATCGGCAGCCTGCAGCGGCAGCGGCGGCCCGCACAGCTTTGCGCCGATGCGGACAAGATCGTGGACGTGCTGACAGGTTCCGTGCAGCCCGGCGACGTAGTCGCGATCCTATCCAACGGCGGCTTCGGTGGCATTTACCAGAAGTTGCCGGAGCGCCTGCGGACCCGGGTGGTCGCGTGAACACCGTCGGCACATGACCGGGTAGCACGCATGCGATCCATATTCCTGCTTCTGGTCTACGCGTGCATGGCCCTGCCTGCCGCTCTGGTCGTCTTTCCCTGGACATGGATCACCGGGAAAAAGCGGCTGCTGTTTCGCGCCGGGTTCGGCATCACCGCAGCCGGGCTTCGTGCGGTTGGCATTCGTACCGTGGTGAGCGGCAGCGAACTCGTTCCGAGCCACGGGCCGTGCATCTTCATGGCCAACCACACGTCTAACCTGGACCCCCCGGTACTGCTGCCGTTGACGCCTCCATTTACGGCGATATTCCTGAAACAATCGCTGATGCGTATTCCGTTTCTCGGACTGGTAATGCGGACCGCAGGCTTCATCCCGGTGCGGCGCGACGGCAGCATCGAAGGCGCAAAGGCCAGCATTGGCGCGGCTTTACGAGCCCTGCGCGACGGGCGCTCGATCGTGATCTTCCCCGAGGGAACACGCTCGCCGGATGGCCGTCTGCTGCCCTTCAAGAAAGGGCCTTTTCATCTGGCGATGGAGTCCCATGTGCCGATCGTGCCCGTATCCATGACCGGCACTGCCGCCCTGATGCCCAAGGGAAGCCTGCAGGTGCGCCGCGGGACCGCGCATGTTCAATTTCACGCTCCGGTCCAGTCGGCAGACTTTCAGTCCCGCGACGAATTGATTGCAGCCGTGCGGGCCGCGATTGCTTCCGGATTGAAGAACCCTGGCTAACGCGTCGATTCAGCCGGATCACTTTACGATGGCGTTATAGCCATCTGCCCGCAGCCGGTTCTTCATGGAGTCCGCCTGCGCGAGATTTGCAAACGGGCCTACCTGGATATGAAAGAGAGGATCCGCCAGCCCGTGGCGCACCATGGCGGAAAAACCGCGCTTGCGCAGCGCGGCCGCCAGGGCTTCGGCGTCTTCCTGCCGGCTCACGGCGGCAATCTGCACCATCAGGGGCGCGCTTGAGTCACTGGGCCGCGTCGCGGCTTCCTGCGGCATGGGTGTAGCCGCATGAGGCCGTGTCAGCGTGTGCCGCGGTTGCAAAGCCGCAGTTGCCGCTGCGTTCCCAGCGCCCTCCTGCGTGCTCGCGCCGCGGGCTGCGTGCGTGCGTGTGGGCCGCTCCGGCGGAGCTTCGGCGCCGGATTCATCAGGGTTCGGAGGTGTGTAGTTCGCCGGGAAATTCGGATTCGCACTCTCGGCGGCAGGCGCTGTGTCCGGCGCAGTGGCCGTGGTGCTCTCCGCTTCCGACGATGCAGCAGAGCCGTCCGCAACCTGCGGTTCGACAGCGGCCGACTTCACCGGGGGATTCTGCCGCTCTGCCGCTTTGGTAGCCGGCGGCACTGGGGATTTGTGATGTCCCAGCGAATACCCAAAGCCGAAGACGATGCCGCACACCACCACCACACCGAAAAAGATGGCGAGCAGCGATCCAGCCCCGAGCGTGATGTCGGTGTCCTCCCTGGAAGGCTCAGCGTTGGAACGCTCGGCGGTTCGCGGATCGAACGAGGTGTTCATGGCTGCGGTTCAGTGTTCCGGGGCGGTTCAGTGGGCTTCGGTGCCACCGGCCCGGGGACCCCCTGCACGGTCTTATTGAACAATGAGATGAGCTCAATTGGCAGTGGGAAGACGATGGTGGTGTTCTTCTCCGTACCAATATCGACAAGGGTTTGCAGGTAGCGGAGCTGCAGCGTCATGGGTTGCGTGGCCAGCAGCGCGGCGGCATCCACCAAGCGCTGCGACGCGGCAAACTCGCCCTCGGCATTGATGATCTTCGAGCGCTTTTCGCGCTCGGCCTCCGCCTGTTTCGCCATGGCGCGCAGCATGGACTCCGGCAGGTCCACCTGCTTCACTTCCGTGCTGGTCACCTTTACACCCCAGGGCGCCGTATGCTGGTCGAGGATGCTTTGGATCCGCTGGTTCAGCGCTTCCCGATGCGAGAGCAACTGGTCGAGTTCCACTTCGCCAAGCACGGACCGGAGCGTGGTCTGCGCGAATTGCGAGGTCTGGTAAACGTAGTTCGACACCTCGATAACGGCGCGGCTGGGGTCCACCACCCGTAGCGTGATGACCGCGTTCACCTTGAGGGTGACGTTGTCGCGCGTGATGATGTCCTGCGGCGGCACCTCCAGCACTTCCTGCCGGAGTGAGACACGGACCATCTGATCGAACGGTCGGAAAACCAGGATCACCCCGGGCCCCTTGGGCTGCGGCAGTGCTCGTCCCAGCCGAAATATCACGCCACGCTCATATTCGCGCAGGATCTTGATGGAGCTGAAGAGATAGAAAACGATGATCGCTATGACGACCAGACCGGGTATGCCCATATTGGAGTTCCCTCGAACCCGGATTGTACCGCAGCCGCTCCGGGCGCCGGTTGTGCTTCTACAGCGTGGGTGCTACGTACAGCGTGAGTCCTTCCACCGCCTGCACCCGCACATGCGCCCCTTCGGGCACAATGCCTTCCGCACGTGCCTCCCAGATTTCACCGCGCACCATCACCTGGCCCGTCGGCCGCAGCGGCCGCACCACGGTCGCCACTTCGCCGATGAGCGTCTGCGTGCCGATCATCACCTTGTTGCGCCGTGCCTGCAACCCGATACGGATGAGAAACGCGGTGATCAGGCCAAACCCGATCCCGCAGCTCAAGGCAATGCTGAGGTGCACGCGCATCTCCGGAATAGGGCCCTGCACCAGCGTGAGCAGCCCGAATACCAGGCAGACGATGCCAACCAGCGCCAAGACTCCGTGGCTGGGCAACTTCACTTCCAGCACGATCAGGGCAAATGCGCCAATCACCAGCGCGACCGCCGTGTAGTGCACGGGAAGCAGATCGAGTGCGAACAAGGCCAGCAGCACCAGCAGTGTCCCCAGCGCGCCCGGAATGATGGTGCCCGGCGTATTGAATTCCACGTAGATCAGGAGCGCGCCGAAGACCAGCAGCAGCACCGCCAGGTTCGGATTCATCAGCCGCCCCAGCAGCGCATCGCGCAGCGTGGGATCAACGGTGACCAGGCGGGCATCGCGCGTGTGCAGTTGCACTTTATTCCCGTTGAGACGGGTGATCTGCTTTCCGTCGATCGCTCGCAGCAACTCCGTCTGGTCCGGCGCGATCAGGTCGATCAGCCCAAGGTCTTTCATCTCCGCTGCGGAATAGGACTTGGAGTTGCGAACCGCCGCTTCTGCCGCCTGTGGATTGCGGCCCCGCTGGGTTGTGTACGAGCGCAGAAATGCTGCCGCATCGTTCTCCAACTTCTGCCGCATGGTCTCGTCGAGGTGTCCGCCTTCGACCACCGGATGCGCTGCACCGGCATTCGTGCCCGGGGCCATCGCGGCGATATCCGCCGCCTCCAACAGGAAGAAGCCGGCCGAGCCGGCCCGGGCTCCGGTGGGCGCCACGTACACGATGACTGGCGTGGGCGAGCCGCCGATCTTGCCGGCCATGTCGCGCATGGAGGTCAGCAGGCCGCCCGGCGTATCCATCCGAATAAGCACTGCATCCGCGTGCATGTCCGCAGCTTCCCGGAGCGCGCGGGATATGTAATCGTCACTGATCGGCTGAATCGTGTCGTCCAGGTGCGCCACTACCACAACCGGCCTGCCGGGGAATGCCGGAGCGGCATGCACCAGGAATGTGGGAAGCGCAAAGAAGCAGAAGAACGCTACTGCGAGGAACAGTGCCGCCACGTTGCCGCAAGTGGGGCTGCTACGCTTCATGGCGTTCCTTGTCCTCTGCTGATGAGCATCTGCTTGATATTTTTGCCGGAGGCGTTCGAAGGATCGAGCGCGAGCGCGCGGTCCGCCTCCGTGAATGCTGCTGCGTATTGATTGGCCGCCACGTCGAGCCTGGCGAGCACAAGGTAAGCCGGGGCGTTGGGCTGCAGCCGCACGGACGCGTCCGCCTCCCGCCGCGCGGCTTCAGCATCGCCGTCTCGTTCGCGAATCTGGGCGAGTCCTGCATGGGCCGCAGCGTTGCCGCTGTCGGCCGCCAGTGCGCTGTGGAACTGACGCTCGGCTTCCAGCAACAAGCCTTGATCGAAATAACGCTGCCCTTCTTTGGCCAGCGCCTTCGCGCGCTCGGCGGGCGGCAGCGTGGCCAGACGCATCTGCTCCACCTGCTCGATTTCAGAGGCCGCCTGGCGGAACGAGGCATCGTTGAAGCCGCGTTTGATGCGCTCGAGCGGAAGGTTCGCGGTTTGCGCCTCCGCAGGCGTCGCGGTCGCAGCTACTGAGGCGCCGGGGCTTGCAGGGGAGACGTTGGTCGTCACCGCTGCCGGAACTACGGACGGGGGCTGCGTGCGCAGTGTGGCTAGCAGCGCCTGCGCTTCGCTGTCCTGAGGCCGCAGGCGGAGAGCGGCATTGGCAGCCGTCAACGCGCCGCGCCGGTCGCCTTTGCGCTCCAGTGAAACGGCAAGATTGAACTCGTAATCCGGGTCATGCGGATCCGCTGCGATGGCCCGCTGAAACAGTGCGGAGCCGTCGCGTCCCCGGCGGCTGGCCGCCACGCCTTCGTCGTTCACCACTTCAGGGAGTGGCAACTCGGTGGCGACGAAAGCGAACGCATCTTCCGCCTTGGCGTAGACGCCGGTGTAGAAAAACGCCAGGCCGCGGTAGAACTCGGCGCGCAGCGCATTGGGATCAGTCTTGGGTAGGTGGCCGAATGCATTGGCCGCCGGCTCAAACTGTTGGTCGTCAAAGTAGGCCTGCCCCAGCGCGAGCCATCCCGGAGAGTAGCCCGGGTTTTGCTCGACGGCCTGCTTGAGCCGGCGGATCCGGTCCGCCGGATCCGTGGCCAGCAAGCCGCGAATGTAATTCTCAAAGCCGTCAAGCCGTAGCTGCGCGCCGGTGGCTACAAAAGTGTTCTCGGCCACGGAGTACTTGGGATCGAGCGTGCGCGTCACCCGCCAGGCCAGGCTGTTCAGCACATTGAGCAGATGATTCAGGCTTGCCTGTTCCACAATCGGCGTGCCGAGCCGCAGTGCGTTCACATCCAGGATCTGCGCCGATGCGCGAAAGCTGTCGCCCTGCTCGCTGTAGGAGCCAATCACGACGTAGTCTGCATCCAGGGTTTGCGCCAGCCGAATCGCAGTCGCGCGCGTGGGCTGGAAGGCCTTCGGCAGTCCGAGATGTTCGAGCGCATACTGCCGGTCGTTGCGCCCGATGAGCGTGTAGCCGGCCGAGAGCAGGCGCTGGTTGAAGACCTCCGGTGCGGCCTCGCCGATCCAATCCAGGCTTGCCTGTCCGGTGCGGTTATCGAAAGGCAAGACCAGCAGTAGCTTGCCGGGTGCCTTGGGCGATGTGAGCGCCTCGTCCGGGCCGCCGGTCTGTGCCCAGGCCATGCGCAGCGGAACCGGCATCAGGCTGATGAGGGCAACGGCGGCAACGCGGGCCAGGTGGCGATAGGGGATGGCAGGGCGCACGACAGCCTGATTATAAAGCGGGCTCCAGCGACGGCTAGCGAGAAGGCGCCCGGTGTGCTCGGCCGGTACTCGGTCTGACACTGCCGTCCGGCGTCGTGGACGCGGCCCGCTCAAAGTGGAGCACCGCTGCCTTTTGGCCACCCTTCTCCCGGTCCCAGACCACAGACCCACCCAGGATGCCGGCAATCGCCGGAGCGGTCAGGCCACGGCGAAAGCCAAAATAGCGATGCTCGATGCGTTCGCTCAAGGGTCCCAGCAGAAACGGCAGCTCGGGAGGATCATCCCTGGTCGAGAAGATCAGCCCAGCGGTATAGGGTGCCTTCAATGTGGCCGCACGTTCAACGGCGGGAAAGGAGAAGTTCTCTATGGGGACGACGGGAACGGGGCGGCGTACATAGCCCAGCGCCGGCTTGGTCAACTCGTCCGTAGCTGGCCAGGAGGTAAGGACGACCACCCCCGGGCCTTGCGAGACGATCTGCTGGATCGCGTGCTGCTGTAGCACGATGAAGTCACGATAGCTGAGGTTATCTTCCGGCGCGAAGCGGTATGGCGGATTGATGAACAGTCCGATGGCAAAGGCCGCCGCGCTCAGGCCGGCCAGGCCTTGCCAGAAGCGCACACGGCGATACCACGCATACACACAGAACAGAAGCACGATGGGATAGCACGGCAGCAGGTAGCGCGTAAGCAGCGCGCCGCCGACGACCGAGAAGAAGAGCAGATTGGCGAGCAGCACCACCACGAGCGGGCGCACAAAGCCGGACGCCATGGCGGGACGCAGGCTGCCGTCCCTGTCCGGGCGCGGATCCATCATCAGCGCCGCCAGTCCGCACAGCACCGGCACAAACATATTCATGTGCACGGTGACGTGCATCGCCCGGTGCGCAAAGGCGAGCACGATGCGCACCGGTGAAAGGGTTGCCGTCGCGTTGTAGCGAAGATATTCGGGGTTGCCAAAAACGAAGCCGGTCGCGTGCCAGTGATAGAGATACCAGGCGCACAAAGGGAGCAGTGACAGCAGCAGGGTAGCCGCGGAGCATCGCCGTGAACGGATATCTCTGGCGCGCCAGCCAGCGAAAACTTGATAGCCGATGAGCGCCAATGGCGTGACGATCGCCGTTTCCTTGGCCAGGGCCGCAAAGGCGAAACAGACCGCCGCGCCCCACCCGCATCCTCTGCGACCCGCGGGAAGAAACAGCGCCAATCCCCACAGTGTTCCGGCTGCCGCAAACAGATCGGCATGCGCCAGGGTGCTCTGAGCGAACCACACCGGGTAGAGCCCCACCAGGAACACCGTCGTGATGGCGACCGCAAAGCGGGAAGTGGCGCTCAGTGCCAACCGGAAGACCCCAAGCAGAGCAAGCGCAGCCACCACGCACATGGCCACCCGGGTCACGATTGGCGCGTAACCGGAGGTCCACCACCACAACGCGAGATAGACCGAGGGCAGCGGCGGGTGCGCGTTGGTCAGGGTGCTGTAGGGAATCAGCGCACCGGTGCGGAAGAAATCGTAGGCTGCGGGAATGTAGTACCCAGCCTCGTCCCAGAAATAGGGAAGCCGCAAGAGGCTCCAGTGCGAAAGATAGATCGCGCTGAAGAGAAGCGGAAAGACCAACCAGAGCGGAAATGGCTGGTCTCTGTGGGAGAGGGGCCGCATGCAGGTGTGCGAGCGCGTTGGTGTTACGCAACGCCGCTCCGCAACCGGACCTAGTTAAGCGGGCGCGACTGGCCGGCGGCCTGCGGTTCAAGTGCGATAGAGCCAAACGCCTGCTCATACTGCGCCAGGTTTTGGCCCAGCACATTCCACAGTGCCTTTGCCTGCTGCGGGCTCAGATAAATACCCTGGAACGTCTTGATCGTGACCTGATCCGCGGCGTCCTGATGCGCGGTGCCGAAAGAGAGGTAGAAATCCCAGACGCTGGCGCGCACCTGGACACTGTTTGCGTAGCCGTCACGGTAGTCCGGAGCTTCGCTCAGGTTGATCTTGGGTTGATTGCCTGACTGATTATTGTCTGCCATAAGCTTTGTTTCGATTGCCTCGACCGAGTGGCGCCGGCGTGGTGCCGGCGGGTTTGTCTGGGATGGTGCGAAAGGGGGGACTCGAACCCCCATGGGTTGCCCCGCCAGATCCTAAGTCTGGTGCGTCTGCCAATTTCGCCACTTTCGCGTTCGTGAGAAGCGCATTCCTGGTGCCGGTTGGTTGGTTCTCAATAGATGACCGTGGAATCTCACAAAAGCGCGAGAAACCCGCCAGCCTTCACCAGCCTAGAGCGAAAGTGCGCCGGGTGCAATCCCGGGCCGGGGCTGATACGTCGAGCGCCAGCAGCGGCTGATCTGGAACTCTGCTGCGAAGAGGGGCAGGAGGTGCAAATGAGCATGCGGGAAAGCCGGATCTCCTCGCACTTATGCGCGCACTCTATTGCACAAAACCGTGGGGATTGGCAAGTATTTCGCCTTCTTTTGCAGTCTTCTTGTGCTCTAATTTTTCCGAATATTTGCATTGCCGATGTTTGTTTCTGCTTGCTATAGTGATCCCACTTTCTGTCATACCAAGTGCCACTTCCTCGCCAGAGACGTTTCCCGACAGGGTTCGTCGCGGTAATGCAAGATATTCTGCCAATAAATGTAGCTATGACGGGTACATTACCCGTGCCCGGATTTCACTCTGCTCATTTCCACCCAGGCAGAGTGTGCATACGCTTTGGACCTATACCGCGAAATACAAAGGAAGAATAATGACGATGTACAGCCGCGCCACCAAGGTGAGCGCTGTTTCAGTACTGCCCCTCGCTCTGGGCCTTCTTGCCACCACTCCTCTACAGGCACAAATGACGGCTCGTGCCTCCCGCTTGGCATCGCAAGCCCAGAGTATCGCTCCGGAAAAGAGCCAAACACCCGTCCAGGCAACTGTCTGGCTGAAGCTGCACAACCAGAAAGAACTCGATGCTGCTGTAAGCAAGCTCTACCAGAAGGGCTCTCCCAGTTATCACCACTGGCTGAGTGCGAAAGAGATCAGCCGGTTCATGCCAACCGACCAGGAGCTGGCAACGGTAAAGCAGGAACTGCAGTCGCGTGGCCTCAGGGTTGTTTCCACGGACCGGAACAACATGTTTGTCCGGGTAAGCGGTAGCGCCTCGACGGTGCAGTCAGCATTTGGCGTGCAACTGAACCGCTACACTTTGAAGCACAAATCGGTAACAGCGGCAGTCACTGAGCCGAAGCTGAGCGGAGCCGCCGCTGGCCTGGTGGCGCAGGTTGCCGGTCTGAGCGGCCTTGAAGCCCAGCCCTTCATCATGAAGGCGACCAATCCGGAAACCGGACTGCCGTTTGACGGGGTAGCGCTTTCCAGCGCTCCGAACGGCGTTTTCTATTCCTCCAACTGCTTCGGCTACGGAACGGAAACGCACACCTTTACGACCGCCGGCGCGGCCCTGCCGGTTGCGACCTACAGCGGCAACCGCTACGGAGCGAACCCGACCAACTCGCAAACTGGTACTTTGGCCCCCTGCGGTTATGCAGCCAATGATGTGCAGACTGCCTACAACCTGAAACCGGCTTACCAGCACGGTCTCGACGGCACTGGACAAACCATTGTGATCGTGGATGCGTATGGTTCCCCGACCATTCTGGATGACGCCAATACTTTCTCGAGTCTGAATGGCCTTCCGGCGCTCAATTCCTCGAACTTCACGGTCTACACGCCACAGGGTCCGACGACTTACAACTCGGGATGGGCTGGCGAGACGACGCTCGATGTGGAATGGGCGCATGCCATCGCTCCGGGCGCCAAAATCGCCCTGGTCGCTACAGCCTCCAATAACAACACGGACCTGCAGGGCGGTATCCTGTACGCCATTCAGAATCATCTGGGTAATGTGATTTCCAACAGCTACGGCGAGCCGGAGATCGAGGATGATGCGGCTGACATGAACACCTGGAACAGCTTGAGCGAGACCGCCGCAGCGCAGGGGATCTCGGTAAACTTCTCCACGGGCGACGATGGAGACTACACGGACCAAGGCCTGCCGGCTACAGTTAGCGCTCCCTCCAACTCGCCCTATGCCACGGCCGTGGGCGGAACCACCATGGGTCTGAATTCGGCCAAGCACATCAACTTCCAGACAGGATGGGGCAACAACTATTCGCAGCTCTATTCGGGAGTCTCGAAGAAGGTCCTGGATCCGCCGCACAATCTCGGGTTCTATGCCGGCGCGGGTGGCGGCGAGAGCAAGTACTTTGCCAAGCCCTCCTGGCAGAACAACCTGCCGGGTGCCGGCCGTCAGCAGCCCGATGTCTCGGCCCTTGCCGATCCGTTTACCGGTGGCGAAATCATTATCACGCCCAGCGGCACCAAAGGGGGAGCACAGAACGTCGAAGTGTACGGCGGAACCAGCCTGGCTTGCCCGATCTTCTCGGCGATCTGGGCTATCACCAACCAGCGCGCTGGCCATCCTCTCGGCCAGGCGGCACCGATCATCGCAGCGCTGGGCGGAGGCGCTCTGATGGATGTGCTGCCGGCCACTTCGAACACGAACGTATCCGGCTCCGTAACGGATAGCTCGGGAACGAAGTACTACTCGCCCTATCAACTGTCAGCGCCTGTCGAGACGAGCAATCCCTTCTACAGCGCTTTCTACCCGGTAGCCAGCGGCACCTATTATTCCTTCAGCTTCGGCACCGATACCTCCCTGACGATTACGCCAGGTTGGGACAACGTGACGGGCTGGGGCGTGCCGAACGGCAACGGCTTCATCAACGCCGCTGCGCACCAGTAAGCCTGCTGCAAAACGAAAAAAGGCTGGATCGGTAGATCCGAGCCAAGCAAAAGCGCTCCTCTTGGGGAGCGCTTTGCTATTCAGGGGCGATTGCTCTAGCGGTTGTAGTTGGGGTCTGTGGTATTGCGCGTTGTGGTGTCATCCACGTCGGTGTCGGTGCTTGCCGTGGTCTTGGTCTTGTCGTCCACGACCAACTCTTCGTGGCGCACATCGCCGCCCACGGTCCGCGTGCCTTCCACGGCGCGCTTGCCGACGGCCACTTCTTCGCGTACGACCGTCTGCTTGTCCAGCGTGGCCCGCTCCTCGGTGAGGGGGATGCGGATATCGCCCGACTCGCCGATCTGGCCGGTAGCGGGAGACGTCCCGGAGACGGGAACACGTTCGATGACCAGTTCTTCGCGCGTGACCGGGACCTGCACCGTCTGCTGCTCGGTCACTACTTCCTTCCGGATGCGTACTTCGCCACGGTTGATGCGCTCTTTGTGAACGCGGAGCACTTCCCCGAGAAGCTGAATTCGCTGGTTGGTGGCGCTGGTGGTGTCAGTGGTGCTTGTATTGTCGAAAGCCTGGTTCGTTGTCGTGCTTTGATTCGCGCTGTAGTCGTAATCTGCAGCGTTGGAACCGAGGTCTGCACCGCAATCTTCCAGGATCCGCTCTGCTTCGCTTTCGCGGCCAGAAGCGGTCACCGTGACGACCGCACCACGCTGGCTGTTTTCCAGCCGATGACCGAAGTAGCGGGAGTGCTGCTCCGGAACGGACAGTCCGGCGAGGCTGTTGCGGAAGTCTTCGGAACCTGCTTCATACCCATACCCGGTGGAGCTTGCGGTCGGGTCGGGGGTGATTTCGCGGTTGGCCAGCTCGCCGTCGCGACGTTCATCGGCGTACGGTTCTACCGCGCCGCCCTCGAAGAAGTTCTTGACCTTGGCCCAGACCCCTTCTCCCTTCTCGCCAGCCTCGTGCGCTGCGTGGGAGACGCGCGAACCTGTCGTGCTTCCGCTCGTTCCGCTGCTCGATGTGCTCGTACCGAAGTCCTCGTCGGTCCTTGCCGCCAGGCCGATCTGGTTGGCCTGAAATCCCGCATCCTTCAGCCTGCTCACTGCTTCCTGCGCATCGCTGTAATTGTCGAAGTACCCTACGACCGTTCCTGAAACCCGTGCTTGTGTGTCTGCCATAGCTTCATCTTCTCCTTGACTTACCGGTAGCATGCTGAATCAGGGGCCGGGTTGGCCTGCATTGCCACGTGGCTACTGCATCAGTAAGAGTGTGAAGCGGATGGGCGGGTTGGTTTAAGAAATCGAGTGGTTTTCGATTAACGCGGCATATGCACAGCTACTCAGGCATCCAGAGCCGGCACAGCGCATGAGCGCATTTAGGTTGCACGAGGAGGTCGTATTTGACGAGAAATTCGAGACAAAAATTCAGTTCGCGAGCTCCGGCTCCATCACGAACAGGAAAGACAGACTGCAGTTCTCTGCGTGAAGAAAGCGAAGAACCTCGACGGATTTGAACGCATCAATACGGATCTGCTTCTGCCGGCAGTATTGCTCGGTGTGCTCCAGTGCCTTCTCCATCACGAAGACAGCGGCGTCGAAGTCCGGATCCGCGAGTTGATGGATGCCAACGCTGATCACATCACTGCACAGAAGGTTATCGTCGGCAGTCTGCGTGCTGGGCAGCGGGCGAGCCGAAAGCCGCTCCGCCCACCGGGAGTTTGCGAGGGGAGTCACGCTCAAGCAAGCCGTGCTGCTCGATTCCGCCATCTGATTCTTCACGAAGTCCACCCCCGCTGTTGTTTGAAGTTCGGTTGTTCCGGTTGTAATCGTCGCCTGTCAAGTGCGCCATAGCACAAACGAAGCAGAATCAGCCGCGTTAATGTGCATCCAGGTGCGCCGTCCGCATCAAGCGCGGGCCGCGGCAGAGAACTCCGAGCCTGAGGACCACATTCCGTTCGACCGCCCGTCATCATAGGAAACGGGCCAGAACGGCTGACCCGATCAGGAGAACACCGCAGTGCAGACAGAGAAATCGCAGCCCGGGGAGAGTGGGGAACTGCTCCGGGAAATGCGGAAGTTCGATTGGGACAGCCTGGAATGGCGCGCTAGCGCGCTCTGCCTGCCCGCGATCGCGCTTGCCCTCTGTGTAGGTATCGCGTCAGGGCATCCCAACGCCGGATTGGTCGCAGCCGGCGGTGCTCAATGCGTGGGCTTTGGCTCCTTTCAAAAGCCGCTCGGTTTTCGTGCCGGACCCATGGTGCTGGCCACGGTGGGCATTGCGCTTTCGGCGGCGGTGGGAGAGATTGCGGCGGACCACCATGCGCTCTTTCTTATCCTTGCAATGCTCTGGGCCTTCCTTTATGGCATGTCCGGCGCCATCAGTTCCCCAGCTTCCTGGGTCGGGCAACAGTGCTGCATCTTTCTCGTCGTTTCCAGCGCCATTCCCGGATCTCTGCCGCAGGCCGGCATGCGCGGCCTTGGCGTGCTTGCCGGCGGCGCTCTGCAAACGCTCATTATCTCTATCGCTTGGCGCTTTACTCCGCCGGCGCGCACGGCGCTGGCAGATCCCGAGACGCATCCGCCAGGATGGCAACGTCGTGCGCTCCTTCGGAACCTCACGCCGGACTCGCCCATCCTGCGCTATGCAGTCCGGCTTACCGTCACCGCCGCCGTTGCGGTAGTCATTTATCACAAGCTCGGGTTCCTGAATGCTTACTGGGTGCCGATGACCGCCATCATCGTGCTCAAGCCGGAGCGCCTGGTGACGCATGTGCGCGCGGTGAACCGGCTGCTGGGCACGATGGTCGGTGGCGCGCTCGCGACCGCCATTGCCGCGGCCATTCATCCGTCCCTGTGGACGCTCAGCCTGGCGGTAGTCGTGTTCATCTACGTGTCCTACGCCACGCAAAATGTGAACTATGGGTTCTTCGCCGTGTTTCTCACCGGCTACATCGTGTTTCTGCTGGCCATTGCGCGCCTGCCGGAGACGCTTACGGTCTACCACCGCGTCGTCGCCACCGCGATCGGCGGCGCGCTTGGCATCCTGGCCTACAGCGTGCACCTCCGGGCGGAGGAAGTCCGGCGCCTCCTCGACCTGGTGCCCTGGCCCGGAGACGGCGAGCCCGCGCCGCGCTAGACCTGAGACTCGCTACGCCGCCCTGGGCTCGCTGGTCGCGGCAGAAAGCGGCGTCGAGATGTTCTCGAGCGACTGGCCCTCTGCGCTCACGCCATAGACGATCTCCACCCCGGCGGCAATAAGCATGAGTGCCGCGCCGAACAGGTAGCCCAGGAACAAGGGCCCGCGCCGATGCGTGCCGATCAGTGCGCCGTAGAGGTAGGGCGCGCCCACGCCGCCCACCAGGGTTCCGATTGCGTAGAAGAGCGAGATCGCCAGCGCCCGGATCTCCAGCGGAAACACCTCGCTGACCGTGAGATAGGCCGCGCTGGCAGCACAGGAAGCGATAAAGAAGATCACGGTCCAGCAAATGGTCTGGGTCTGGGCAGTGAGCATGTTCGCCTTGAAGAGCCAGGCCGTGATGGCAAGCAAAATGCCGGAAAGCCCATAGGTGAGGGCGATCATCTTCTTGCGGCCAATCGTGTCGAAGAAATGGCCAATGGCCAAAGGACCCGCGACGTTGCCCAAGGCAAACCAGAGCAGGTACTGCCCCACCTTGCCGGATTGCACCTGGTAAAAGTTGATGAGCACCAGCGCATAGGTAAAGAAGATCGCGTTGTAGAAGAAGGCCTGCGCGATCATGAGCGTGAGCGCCAGCAGCGAGCGGGAACGGTGCTGGTGCACGATGGCGTTCCAGATCTCGCCCCAGGGCGTCCGCTCCCGGATACGCAGGCGAAGCGGCTCGCCTTCCGCAGGGGGAAGCTTCCCCTTCTGCTTTTCCACCTGGCGTTCAATGTCCTCGACGATTCGGTTGGCCTCGTCTTCGCAGCCATGGGTCATCAGCCAGCGTGGGCTTTCGGGAATAAACTTCCGGACAAAAATCACCACGATCCCGAGGACCACGCCGATGCCGAAGGCATAGCGCCAACCGACCGTGCTGCGCACCAGGTGACCGTTCAGCAGGATGACGGTTGCGCCCGCACCCAGCGCGGCTCCGGCCCAGTAAGTGGAGTTGATCACCAGATCGACACGTCCGCGCACCTTGGCGGGAATCAGCTCGTCGATCGCGGAGTTGATCGCAGCGTAACCGCCGCCGATGCCCATACCGGTGATCGCGCGAAAGAGCATATAGCTCCAGTAATTCCAGCTCAGCGCACTCGCCGCCGTGGCCGCCAGGTACACCACCAGGGTGATGGTGAAGAGCTTCTTGCGTCCGAGCCGGTCCGTGGCATAGCCAAAGCCGATGGCCCCGATGACCGCCCCCACCAGGTAGGCCGTTGCCGTGGCGCCCACCTGAGTGTCGTTGATTCTGAAGGTTTCCTTCAGTACCCCGCCGATGGCGCCGGCGAGCGTCACCTCCAGCCCGTCCAGGATCCAGGTGACCCCCAGGCCGATGACCACCAGCCAGTGAAAGTTGCTCCACGGCAGCCGGTCCATGCGGGCCGGAATCTGGGTCTCGATCACTCGCTCTTGGGCAGGCATGTGTCCCTGTGCTCCTTGTGGACTCTCCTTTTGAGGGTTGCGTTGCCAGTGCCGTTGTCTGGAGGCAGGCGCGCCGAAGTGCGCCACCGAAGCGGTGCCATAAAAAGGCAGGCCCCGAACGGCGTTTGCCGTGGGGCCCGCGATGAGTCCGTGGATTGCTGGATCTCTACCGGGTGGACATGCGCGGGTACCACGTGAGCCCGAGAGCGGTGCTTGTGTCCGACTGGCCGCCAGTGCGGATCAGCGGCGCCTTCCAGCGTTCATACTGCACCCACGCATTCAGCTCGACGTCGCTGCCCAGGCGCTTTACTGCCTGGACGGTGAAGTCGTTCTGCGTGGTCCCTCCAGGGATGAAGTCCTTGGCTGCCTTGGCATTTCGATAATTGAACTGCAGCCATTCATTCCCGCTCAGGTGATAGGTAAGCCAGGCCTGCCCGCCTTTAGCTTCACGGCCGATCCAGTCGCCGAATATGAAACCTTTGTTGGTGTAGGCCTGCTTCTGAATTGCCTCCCAATACATAAAGGAGCCGTGGATGCTGCGCCCCGTCGGTGGGTCAGTCGAGGCCGCTTCCACGCGAAGGTCGAGCTTGCGGGCTCCAGGGAACTGGGACAGGTAGATGCCTGGCCGGATAGCGGCTCGGCGGGGCGCGCTGATGGGTGTGACGTCGTCATGTGACTCGGAATCGACGTAGAACGTAAGCCAATTGCGCACGTACGGCAGCCGGTAGGTAAAGTTGAAAGCGCTGAAGCGGGCGCCCGGATCGTCGCGCCCGATCTTCTCGGCGAAAGTCGTATCGCTGAAATCGAAGAAGCCCTTGAGAAAGGTGTGCAGCGTCACCGGCTCGTGTCCCTTGCCGCCCCATACGATGGTCCGTTCAAAGCCGAATTCGAAGTTGCTCGTGGGCTTGAAGCTGAACCCTTCCGAGTGGGTGAAGGGCCGGTTCGGATCGTTGTGCCCCTTCAGACTTCCGATCATGAAGTCGTAACGCACCGGGCCGAGCACTCGCGAAAGGTACGGGATATAAAGCGGGTCCACTCGGTTAATGCGAAAAGAATAGATATCCTCGGCGTTGTTGGAGTAGCCCATGCCGCCGCCCATTCCGGGGCCGTACCACTCGTCGCTTTTGCCAAAGGAAATCTCGTGGTTGCCCAGCAGCACCGAAGCATTCGCTTCGAGCAGTCGGATCGCGTTCACGCCGTCCGTAATCTTGCCGAACGGGATGGTGGAATTATTTGGTACAAACGGCACTTCATCGATAACCGAAAGGGTGTTGGCCACGTCTGCTGAGTAGGACGGATATGCGGGAGCATGCTGGTATTCGCCGCGTACATAGAGCGAAAAACGCCCCGCTTCCGCGCGCGTGCTCAGTCCGCTGACGTTGTTGAAGCCCTCGGCGTAGGGCCGGCCGTAATCGTTCACAATGGTCTGGCCCACGTGATAGCTGTCGCGCAGCGGCATTCCGCTGATCCCGAGAAAACGGGTGTAGACCGAATCCAGCTCCGCATGCCCGCGCGGTTGGTCAATGGGCGACTCCAGGTCCGGAGCCAGCTCATGCCGGACGGCGCGATAAATCTCCAGTGCCTCCTCGTTGCCGTCCGCATAGATGGCGTTTCCGGAATGCTCCAGCATGTGCGCTACGCTGAGCCGCGTCCATGGCCGCATGCCCAGATAGGCCGTGTCCAGGTAGCCCAGCGAGTACAGCCGCATCAGCTCCGGGTACATCCAGCTATCCAGGGGAATGTAGGTGGAACCCATAGTGCCGAGGTTGCGCACCGGGAGCGGGGGCGCCGTGAATTTCGTGAACACCTGCGGCTGTCGCGGAGGCGCCTGGGCCGGGGCGGAAGTCTGCGGTGCCGGCGACGAGCTCTGGGGCGAGGGCGAGGGCTGGACCGGAGCCGACGGCTGCGGCGATGCACCTGCGGGTCCGCTCCCGTCAGGGCTGGCCGGGGCGGGGGCGCGCTGCTCCGGCTGACTCGCCGACGGCGTAGCACTGGATGTTTCCTGCGCGGCCCCTGGCTGGCTCGAGAGCGGAAGTGGAGCGGCAGTCGCCGAGAGTGTCGCGGCAGCAAACGTCAGCAGACAGCGGAGAGAACTGAATCGCAATCGTACCTCGAACTGCAAGAGTGGGTGCCGCATGCTTCGGACACTCGCCGGCTATGCTAGGCCCTTTAGGATTAGCTATAAGGATACAGCCTCGGGGCGTAGCCGCCGCCGCAAGCGCCGCCATGGGTTGCGCCGCCAGCATTGGATGGTTCATCTAACAGTCAGTAAGGAGAAAGTGATTGAGCCGTTGGGGCGAGGTAAGACGACGTTTAGGCTATTCGGCGGGCCTGTTCTGGAGGTCTGCCACGGCGCCCATGCAAGGCGAGCCGCAAAAACCGGTGCTGGTTGCTCCTGAAGAAGTGGGCATCACCTTTATTGGGCACTCATCGTTTCTGGTGCAGGCTGCCGGGCAGAACATCCTGTGCGATCCAGTCTTCGCGACCTGGTTGATCCTGCTGCGCCGGCACCGCCGGCCCGGCGTCCGTATCCCGGACCTTCCGCCGATTGACATGGTGCTGCTGTCGCACGCCCACATGGATCATTTGAACCGTCCCTCGCTGCGCAAAATCGTCCGCGCGTGTACCCGGCGTTACGGGCGAGCGCCGGTGGCCATTGTGCCCAAGAATGTCAAAGATGTGCTGCGCGGCCTGGGTTTTTCCCGCGTGATATCGCTGGAGTGGTGGGAATCGGTCCAGGTGAAAGGGCTCACGATTACGCATACGCCGGCCCGCCACTGGGGTACGCGCTGGTTCAACGACCACGACCGCGGCTTTGGCGGTTACGTGATCGAGGGCGGGGCGCAGTCCATCTACTACTCCGGCGACACCGCTTACTTCGGCGGTTTCCAGGAGATCGGACGAAGGTTCCGCCCGGAGATCGCGCTCCTGCCCATTGGCGCCTACAGCCCGGACAGCTACCGCAACGTACATACCAGCCCGGAAGACGCACTGCGCGCACTGGTGGATGTCGGCGCAACCTGGATGGTGCCCATGCACTACGGCACTTTCTGGCTCTCACAGGAGCCCATCACCGAGCCGCTTCCCCGGCTGCTAAGCGCGGCGGAACGCGCCGGTCTGCGGGAGCAGATACGGGTCATCTCCGAGGGGAACACTGCTAGATTCTCGAGCAGCACAAAGAAGGATCAGAGCGTGACGCGGGCTCGGACCCGGTTTCAACACCAACCGATCACCGAGAGTTGAGCCCCTTTTGGCTATTGCCGGGCGATGGTGGTGGGCTATTCCGCCGCTTTCGCCTTTCCGCGGCTCTGGGCTGAGCGCGACAGGTCCCCTTCCTTGTCGATGAAGTAGAGGAATCCTTTTTCACGTTGGACGGCGTGCTCAACCAGCACTTCCGCCTGGCCATCGCCGGCTTTGCTCTTGCGAGCGACGCTGCCGTCCTTGTCGATGAAGTAGAGATATTTGGTGTAGTCGCGATCCAGCCCTAATTTTTTCACTTTTTCCGCCATCGTACCCACCTCAGTAAGCCTCAGATGCAGCCTGCCGGAATCAGGTGTCAGCAAAACGACTGGAAAACAAAAGCGCCTGAGTGCAGGCGCTTGTTTAAACAGGAGATTAAGGCAGGGCTTAGTTGGCGTGCGGAGCCGCGCTCGCGCGTTGCACGTCGGCCTTCTTGGCCTGCTCTTCGAGTGCCTGTGCCTGCGGAAGGTAGGTGAGTCCCTGGCTGATCATCGGATCCCACTCCGCACGGACGCGCAGACCTTCTGCCTGCCCGAACTGCGAGGTGAAGATCTCCGCCTTGATGTTGGCCTTGATCCAATCCATCACGGAGTTCAGGTCCTGATCGGTGAAGCTGATCTGCTCACTGGTCAGGAACTGCTTGAACTGCGTCATCACCGCGTCGTCTACCTGGAAATCCTTGGTGACGGTGCGATTGGACAGGAAATGGCTGGCGAAGTTGAAGAAGACATAGTGCTCGAGCAGCACTTCCTGGAAGTGGTTGGAATGCGGCGTATCGATCTTGTCGTCCGGCGTGATCCCGCCGCCGCCATAGACCGTACGGCCTGAATCCGTCAGCTTGACCTCGCGGCTCTTTTCCTCGCTCGGAGTCTGCGGACTGTCGTGGTTGTAGTAGTAGTCGTACAACGACACGCCGTTGTAGTTGCGCTGAATCAGCCGGCCGCTGGGCGTGTAGTAGTGATAGGTCGTCAAAGCCAGCCCGGTGTTCTCAGACAGTGGATAGACAGTCTGCACCAATCCCTTGCCGAAGGTGGTCTCGCCGGCGATGATGGCGCGGTCGTGATCCTGCAGGGCTCCGGAGACGATCTCCGCGGCCGACGCAGTGCCGTGATTCACCAGCACCACGATGGGATAGGTCCTGCCCCCATTGCCGTGGTTCGCGCGATAGATCTGTTCCGGGTACGCCCGCCCCCGCTGAGAAACGATCACCTGACCCTTTTCCAGGAACTTGTCGCAGACGGCCACCGCTTCCTGCAGGAGCCCGCCCGGGTTGCCGCGCAGATCCAGAACCAGTCCCTTGACATCACCGAAGTTGGCCAGCGCATCCGTGACCTCGCGCCCCGTGGTCTCCTGGAATTGGGTGATGTGGATGTAGCCCACCTGTGGCCGGATCAGAAACGCGAGATCGATGCTGTTGTGCGGGATCTCATCGCGGACCAGGTCAAAGACCAGAGGCTTGGCGCTACCAAAACGCGCCACCATCACCTGCACATGGGTTCCCTTGGGACCCTTCAGGATGTTGGCCACCTCTTCCGAACTCATGTTGTCGGTCGGCTTGCCGTCAACCGAGACGATCACATCGCCGGGCCGAATACCGGCCTTGTAAGACGGGGTGCCCTCAAAGGGGAAGACCACGACGATCTTGTTGTTCTGCGGCTGGATGGTCATACCCACGCCGTAGTACTTGCCGTGCTGGTCTTCGCGCATCCGCGCATAGGACTTCGGATCGTAGAAATTGGAGTGCGGATCCAGTACCCGGAGCATGCCCGGGATGGCGCCATCGTAGATGGCCTTCTCCGCCTTGTCCCCGTTCAGTGGCTCGGCATAGTTCTGTTCCACCAGATCGTAAACCGTGGTGAAGGAGCGGAGGTCATTGCGCAGCACGGATTCATCGGCGTTCGACTGCGCCCCAACCTTGTGATTGACCAGGGTGCCGGCAATGCCGCAGGCGGCGAGAAATACAGCGGCTGCGAAGAGGGGGCGGCGTGTGCTGATAGCCATAGATGAGGGTGAGCCGAGGCGCAGAGACTCGCGTCGCAGGCGCTAAGGTCTATTGGGCAGTATAGCATTCCGCGGCAGGAGCGCTCTTCCACCTTTGGGGGTGGGCCGGAGGGTCCAGAGCAGCATCGCGGTTCTCCGTCTGCCTCAGTAGCAATCTCTCCACCGCGCCGTTAGAATGCTCCCAACGGAGCCCATACCAGAGACACACGTTGCTGCAGCGCGCTTCTGCTGCTTCCCTTGGGTGTTCGCGTCCGTCTAGTGAGTAAAGCCCATGACTCTTCGTACCCTCGGCCTCCGCGCCTCCAGCCTTTCGGCTCCCCGCATGTTGTGTTTGGCAGGTGCAGTGCTGGCCTCGACCACCGTTTTCGCCCAAGCCAACCAAGCGCCCGCTTCCGGAGCATCGGCCACGCCTGCAGCACCCACCGCCCAACAGAAGTTCGATCCCCAGGCGCAGGCCTCTCCCTTCGGCGGCACCGTGGTCGAGGACATCGTGGCGCGTGTGAACGACCAGATCATCACCCGCTCCGACTACGACCGCGCCATGCAGCAACTCGAGCATGACGGCCAGCAGCAGGGCTGGAGCCAGCAGGACCTGATGGACCGCAAGCGCGACCTCCTGCGCGACCTGGTGGATCAGCAACTGCTGCTCTCGAAAGGCAAGGAACTGGGCATCACCGGGGAAACCGAGCTGGTGAAGCGGCTGGACGAGATCCGCAAGCAGAACCACCTGGACTCCATGGAAGCGCTGGAGAAGGCCGCCACGTCCCAGGGCGTCTCCTACGAAGATTTCAAACAGAACATCCGGAACGGCATCATCACGCAGCAGGTGATTCGGGATGAGGTGGGGCGCCATCTCCAGATGTCACGCGCCGAACTGCAGCGCTATTACCAGCAGCACCAGAGCGAGTTCAGCCAGCCTGAATCCGTGCACCTGAGCGAGATCCTCATCCCTGTGCCCACAGGCGGTGATGCCAACGCGGACCTGCAGACGGCACAGGCCAAGGCCGACGCCATCGAGGCCAAGCTCAAGTCCGGAGCCAGCTTTGAAGAGCTGGCCAAGACAGAATCGGCCGGCTCCACGGCGGCGCAGGGCGGCGACCTGGGCGAGTTCCGCCGCGGCATGCTCGCCAAAACGCTCGAAGACCAGACCTTCGATCTGAACGCCGGCCAGTTCACGCAGCCAATCCGCACCAAGCAGGGCTACATCATTCTCAAGGTCACGCAGCATACCAAAGGCGGAACGCCCGACCTCGCGTCCATTGAGCCGCAGGTCGAAGAAGCGGCCTTTATGAGCAAGATGCAGCCGGCTCTGCGGCAATACCTGACGCAGTTGCGCCAGCAGGCCTATATCGACTACAAGCCGGGCTATGTGGATACGGCTGCGACCAGCGAATCGGTAAAGCCGCTGTACAGCGCATACGCTCCACCAGCGCCCAAGAAGCACGTCAAATTCAAGCGCACGCGGTTCCGTCAGGCGCATAGCCTGCGCAAGAAGTCCAAATCCGCCGACACCGACGTAGCCAGCGCCGGGGGCAGCAATGCGACAGGCACCCCCGCGGCCACGGGAACAACCGCCCCGGCCCGCAGCAGCGAAGTGGCCCGCACCAGTGGCATCGAAAAGCCGGGCAAGAAGGAGAAGATCCGCTTTGGCCAGGCTCCGCGTGAGGCGCTGCCGCCCTCCCCGGCTGCCAGCGCTGGCACGGAAACCGCCGCGGTGGATACCGCTGCTCCTGCTGCCGGCGCAACGCCTGCCGGCGAAAGCCAGGTAGCGACCAGCGTGAGCCCCAACGTGACCGGCGATGCGGTAGCTCCGACGGAAACCGCAGGGCCGGAAAAGAAGACGCGCTTCAGCGACCGCGCACGGCTGCCCAAGACAAAGAAGGCCAAGACCGCCGACCAGATCGAAAACGCCAGCGTGGACAAGGTGACGCCCGAGGAGATTGCGGCGCAGAAGACGCAGTCCGCCCCGCTGGGTCTTGCTGGCAACACGCTTCACCCCAAGAAGCAGCCGAAGCCGAAGGCCGAAAAGACCCGCTACTCCGATCAGGCGAAGGACAAGAAGGACGAGAGTCCGGCGCCTGCAGCACCCGGGACGCCTTCACCGCTGGCCGCGCCTGCGGCAGGCAATGCCACAGCCGCCCCCGCTAACGGCACAGCGCCCGCTGCTGATACGGCCGCGCCTGCTACGGACACCACTGCACCCGCTGGCACCGGCGCCCCCGCTACGGATACCCCGCCCGCGGGTGCTCCTGCCCCGCAGTAACACACCACAGACCGGCGCCTCACACGCCGGTCTCTCTTTTGCCCACTGAGCCGTTATCCTCAAGGCAAGCCGCCCTCGCACGAAGCACCCCGCCGAGGGTGGCCCCGCACTTATGAAAACCATCTACGTCGACGACGTACACAAGTACGAGAACCAGCCGTCCATCACCATCTTTGCCGCGGTATGCGGCAAGCAGGTGCGCTCCAAAAAGGACGGCAGCGCATTCCTGTCCCTCCGCCTGGGCGATCGCTCCGGGCAGTGCGATGGCGTGATGTGGGAGAACTTCGAGGAGTGCATGCGCTGCTTTGAATGCGGCGATGTGGTGAAGGTCAAAGCGAAGGTCTCCCGTTATGGCAGCAAGCTCCAGCTCGTCATCGAACTCATCCGGCGGGCTAACGATGAAGAGTTCGAGATAAGCGATTACGCCCCGCATACCACGCTCGATATCGACATGCTTTGGGCGCGGCTCAACGAGTACGTAGATTCCTTCACCGATCCGCACCTGAAATTGCTCATGGAGTCGTTCCTGACAGACGCGGAGGTGGCCGCATCTCTCCGTGCTGCGCCAGCGGCCAAGTCGCTGCACCATGCCTGGATTGGCGGGCTGCTTGAGCACATCGTCTCGCTGCTCGGCATCTGCGACATGGCGGCCCGGCACTACCCGGAGATCCAGCGCGACCTCCTGCTGACCGGCGCCATGCTGCATGATATCGGCAAGCTGCAGGAACTGCGTTGGGGCATGAGCTTCGACTACACGCTGGAGGGCCAGATGCTTGGCCATATCACCCTGGGCATCAACATGATCGAGCAGCGGATTGCGGCGATTCCGAACTTTCCCAGGCGTCTGCGACTCCTGGTGGAGCACCTCGTTTTAAGTCACCATGGGAGGTACGAATACGGCTCGCCCAAGCTGCCCATGACTCCCGAAGCGTTGCTGCTCAACTTCCTGGACGACCTCGATGCAAAAATGCACACCGCCCGTGCGGAGTTCGCGCGCAGCGAGGCCGTCGGCAAGGCGCCGGACGAGATGACGGACTGGGTGCGCTCGTTGGAACGCCCGCTCCTCAATACCCAGGCGTTTCTCAAAGGTGAAGGGTGAGTGCCATGCATTACCTGCTCAAGACAGAACCCTCTTCGTACTCCTTCGCCGATCTCGAGCGCGAGCGCGAGACCGTGTGGGACGGCGTCAAGAATGCGCAGGCACTACGCTCCATGGCGGCCATGAAGCGTGGCGACCGGCTGGTGATCTATCACTCGGTCACGGACAAGGCAGTTGTGGGGACCGCGACGGTGAAGTCCGTGGATGCGACGGACCCCCATCATCCGGTGGTGAAGATTGCGGCGGGAAAGCGACTGCCCGAGCCCCGGCGCTTGGACGAAATGCGAGCCTCGCCGCTCTTTGCAGGCTCGCTGCTGTTCCGCCAGTTCCGGCTTTCCGTCGTGCCGCTGGCGGACGAGCAGTATGCATGGTTGGTAGAGAGCTGAAACCGCCGTTACACTAGGGTCAGAACGATCGATCTTCGGAAGGCTCATGCTACGTTTCTCAACCGCGGGTGAATCGCACGGCGAAGCTCTGATTGCCCTGGTGCAGGGGCTGCCTGCCGGTCTGGAAGTCGAGCAGTCCGTCATCGATCATGAGTTGTGGCGTCGCCAGCAGGGCTATGGGCGCGGCGGCCGCATGCGGATCGAACGCGACACCGCGCACGTCCTCTCCGGCGTGCGGCACGGTAGGACAATCGGCTCGCCCGTGGCCATGCAGATCGCGAACCGCGATTGGCAGAACTGGCAGGAGGCGCTGCCGGTAGAAGCCGGCGACAAGCAGAAGCACAAGGCTGTGGCCTCGCCGCGCCCCGGACACGCCGATCTGGCCGGCTCACTTAAATACGATTTCCCCGATGCGCGCTATGTGCTGGAGCGCGCATCTGCGCGTGAGTCCACGGCGCGGGTTGCGGCCGGTGCGCTTTCCAAGATACTTCTCCAGGCGCTGGGGATTGAAGTGCTCAGCCACGTTGTCCGCGTGGGCCATGCCGAGTTGGAAAAGCCTGTCGAGTGGGAGGCCATTCGCGCGCTTCCGGCTAAAGAAGAGGTGCTGCTCAATTGCGCAGACCCGGAGACCGAGGACCGCATGAAGCAGGAGGTGGATGTCGCTCTGCGCACCGGCGACTCGATCGGCGGCGTATTCGAAGTGGTGGCACACGGTGTTCCGCCCGGACTGGGCACGTATGCGAACTGGGATGACCGTCTCGATGGCCGGCTTGCCTGGGCGGTGATGTCCCTGCAGGCGGTCAAGGCGGTGGAGTTGGGGCGTGGAGTCACGGCCGCGCAGTCATTGGGTTCGGAAGTGCATGATCCCATCGGCTACAGCGCAGAATCTGCCGAAGAGGACGGCCGGCATACGCGATTCACGCGCGCGCGCAACAACGCCGGCGGCATCGAAGGCGGTATCTCGAACGGCGAAGATATCGTGGTGCGCGGATACCTGAAGCCTATCTCCACGCTACGGCGACCGCTTGCCTCCGTCCAGTACGACACACGGGAGACGACCAAGGCAGCGTATGAGCGCTCGGACGTCTGCGTGGTGCCGGCCGCCGGCGTTGCGGCCGAGGCGATGGTCGCCTTTGTGCTGGCGCAGCTGGCGCTGGAGAAATTCGGCGGCGACTCCATGCGCGAACTAAAACGAAACTACGACGGTTACCTGGAACAAATTCGCCGCTACTAGCGGCTGGTGAAGAGACGCAATCGTTCGCATGATTTACCCCATCGTGAAGTACCCCGACCCGATCCTGCAGCGGCAGGCAGAGCCCGTTACCGAGTTCGACGAGGCCCTGCGCACTCTCGTGGACGACATGTTCGAGTCTATGTACGCGGCCCAGGGCATCGGGCTCGCCGCCCCGCAGATCGGTATTTCCAAGCGCCTAACCGTCATCGATCTCAGCAACAAGGCGCGGCCCGAAGACAAGATCGTCCTCATCAATCCCGAGATCCTGGTCCACGAGGGCAAACAACTGGAAGAAGAGGGCTGCCTCAGTCTTCCGGATATTCGCGAAAAGGTGAGGCGTTCGGCGCGGGTCGTCGTCCGTGCGCAGGATGCGAAAGGGAAGTGGTTCGAGATGGAAGGCCAGGAACTGTTGGCCCGCGCCTTCCAGCATGAGATCGATCACCTGGATGGCGTGCTGTTCATCTTCCGCCTGAGCGCCCTGAAACGCGATCTCATCCTGCGCCGCATTCGTAAGCTGCAGCGCGCGGGCGACTGGTAAGCGTGCGGCTCGTTTTTTGCGGTACGCCGGAGTTTGCGGTTCCGACTCTGAAGGCGGTGCTGGCTGCCGGGCACGAGATCGCGCTGGCGGTAACACAGCCGGACCGGCCCAGCGGACGCCGCATGCAACTGCTTCCGCCCCCGGTCAAAGCCGTCGCGCTCGACGCCGGCATTCCGGTCATCCAACCGGAACGTATCAAACACAATGACGAATTCAGGGCGCAGCTCGCGTCCATTGCTCCGGATGCCATCCTGGTGGTGGCCTACGGACGCATCATCCCACGCTGGATGCTGGATCTGCCTCCACTCGGCAACATCAACCTGCATGGCTCGCTGCTGCCGAAGTATCGCGGTGCTGCGCCGGTGCAGTGGGCCGTGGCCAATGGCGAGCGCATTACCGGGCTCACCACCATGCGCCTCGACGAAGGCCTGGATACGGGCGAAATGCTGCTGCAGCGCGCGCTGCCGATCGCAGATGACCTGACGGCCGAGGACCTCTTTCCCCTGCTCGCGGAGGCAGGAGCCCCGCTGATGACCGAAACGCTCGCCGGCCTGGTCGCGGGGACGCTAGTCCCGCGCCCGCAGAACGACGCCGAAGCTACCCTTGCGCCCATCCTTACCCGCGAGGATGGCCGCGTTGATTTCCGGCGCCCGGCGACCGAGATCTACAACCGGTGGCGTGGATTCCAGCCCTGGCCCGGCGCGTGGACCCTGTTGCATGGGAAAAAACTGATGCTCTCGCGCATCCAGCCGGCCACATCGCCTGTGCCCCAAGGTGCGCCCGGGGAACTGATCGCAGTTGACTCGAAGCTCTTTGCCAGATGCGGTGAGGGCTCCGCGATTGAGCTTCTGGAGTTGCAGCTCGAAGGGCGCAAACGCCTCCCCGTAGCGGACTTTCTGCGTGGCACTCCGCTTCAGCCCGCCGATACGCTCGGTCGTTGAAGCGCATGCCCGGGGGCATCGTTCCCGCTCGCCTCGCGGCGTTTCGCATCCTGCTCGCGCTCGAAAAATCGCAATCGGCTCACAGCGATGACCTGCTGCACTCGCCGGAGGTGGATCGCCTTTCTCCGCCGGACCGGCACCTCGCGACAGCACTGGTCATGGGCGTTCTGCGCTGGCAGATCGCGCTGGATCGGGAGATTTCCGCCGCGCTCAAGCGCCAGTCGAAGCTGGACAGTGCAGTGCTCGTCGCGCTGCGTCTCGGCGCTTTCCAGTTGTCTTTTCTCGATCGAGTGCCCGCGCATGCCGCGATTCACGACAGCGTGGAGCTGACAAAGCGTGCCGGGCATCGCTTCGCGTCGGGCATGGTGAATGCTGTGCTGCGCAAGCTCGCAGGTGCTCGTGCGGCGACCTCACCGCCCAACGAACATGATCCGGTAGCAGCGCACCCCGGCTGGATGGTGGATCGCTGGCGAGCACTGTTTGCAGACGAGGAACTTGCCGCCTTATGCGCCTACGACCAGGCTAGTTCCAAGCGTAACAATCAGAGTATCCAATACCGAAGCAGCAGCCGAACTGGCGACCGCAGGCCTGGGGCTTGAGCCCGGCGCATTCCTCACCCGTGCCCGGATAGTGGCCGGCCGTTCCATATCGGAGAGCGCGGAGGCTGGTCATCTGCCGCATCGATGGCGCATTCAGGACGAGGGCTCGCAATTGGTCGCGGAAATTGCCGGCGAGGGCCGCCGCATTCTGGACTGCTGCGCCGCCCCCGGCGGCAAGACGGCCATTCTTGCGGAGCGCAATCCCGGTGCGGAGATCTACGCCTGTGACATCAGCCCGGCGCGCCTGGAGAAGATGCGACGCAACTTCGCTGACATGCCGGAAACTGCCCGCATTCAAGTGGTACAGGCCGATGCAAGCGCGCTCGAAGATAATGCGAGCGTCCCAGGGCTGTTCGATCTTGTGCTGTGCGATGCCCCTTGCAGCGGGACCGGAACGCTGGCGCGCAACCCGGAGATCAAGCTGCGGCTAGCGCCGGCCGACCTGGAACGGCAGCAGTTGCGGCAACGCTCCATTCTCCACGCGGCGATGCGGAAGCTTGCGCCGGGCGGCCGGCTTGTCTATTCCACGTGTTCGCTTGAGCCGGAAGAAGACGAGGAGGTGGTTGCGGCGGTGCTCCGGGAAAATTCCGGCTTTCGCAAGATCGCAATCGAAGAGCGGATCGATGATCTGGAGCGAAGCGGCGCGTTGCATGCAAAAGGCGCGCGGATGCTCAGAGAACACGGCGTACGCGACGGCTTCCTGCGCACCGTGCCGGGCGTGCTGCCGTGCGATGGATTCTTTGCCGCAGTGCTGCAGCGCTCCGGCGATTAGCTGCAGCGGGCCCTGCGTTCAGATCCCCTCGTTGTACTGCTGCGATGCCCGGTTCGCAATCTGCACCACCGACGTGATCTCCTTCTCGCGCACCTCGCGCCCCTCCACCAGTTCGGTCGAGTTGGAGGTCTGCACGGGCTTGGGCAGAGCTGCGTTTGTAAGATGGAGCGCCATCTGGGTGAGTGATGGAAACAGTCCCATCACGCGCGCGCCGAGAGAGGCCTGCGGCGTGATGATCAACTCCGTTGCGCCGCGCGCGGTGGCATGCAGGACCTGCCGGGCTGCTCGCTCCGCCGCGATGGAAACTCCCGGCATTGCCGCTCCCAGGCTGAACCAGCGGTACTCTTCCTCACGATTGCCGGCGAAAAACGCGCGGATATGAGAGCCGGTGCGCATCAGTCCGGGACACACGGTCGTGACCTGGACGCCCTTCGATCGCATCTCCGCGTGCAGCCCTTCAGAGAAGCCGACCGCCGCAAACTTGCTCGCCGAGTAGGGCAGCAGGTGCGGTACGGGGATCTTCCCGCCGATAGAGCAGATGTTCACGATCGATCCAGCCTGCCGCTCGAGCATCTGCGGCAGCACCGCAAGTGTGCAGTGGAGCATGCCGTAGAAATTGCTCCGCATCGCATCCTCAAAGGAGGCGAGCGACTGGTCTTCGACCGGACCCACCGTGATGATGCCGGCGTTGTTCACCAGTACGTCAATTGGTCCGAAGTGCTGCACTGCGCGCTCGATCATCGCCTGCACCTGCGGCTCCTCCCGGATGTCGCAGGGAATGATCAACGCGTCGTTGGGCTCCGCGATCACTCCGCGCTCCACCAGCAGGTTGCGTGCGCGTTCCAGTTCGTAGGGATCCCGCGCGGTCAGCACCAGCTTCGCGCCGGCGCGGCCGAACTCTTCAGCCAGCGCGAGACCGAACCCGCGCGAGCCGCCGGTAATGAGCACGACCTTACCGCGAAAGGCGTTCGCGGGCGAACCGCTGTTGCGATACAGCGTGGAAAGGCCGTAGGTTGCAGCAAGCGCTGCTGCAGCGATTCCCAGGTTGCGTGCTGTTTGCCTTGAAACTGTCATGGTGTTCCTTCGTCTGGAGCTACGCCGCTGCCTGCCACGGATCGATCACGACCTTCACGCAGCCGTCCTGCTTGTCGCGGAAGGTCTTGTACATCTCCGGCACATGATCCATGCCCACCCGGTGCGTAATCAGGAAGCTAGGGTCGATCTCCCCGGCCTCGATTCGTCGCAGTAAGGGTTTCAGGTACTTCTGCATGTGGGTCTGGCCCATCTTCATGGTGACGCCCTTGCCGAAGGCCGCGCCAAAGTTGAGTTTGTCGATCACCCCGCCATACACGCCGGGGATGGAGATCGTGCCACACTTGCGCACCGACTGGATGGCCTGGCGCAAAACCGTCGGCCGATCCGTCTCCAGACGGAGCGTCTGCTTCAGCTTGTCGTAGACGCCGCCCAGCGTGTCCGCATGCGCTTCCAAGCCGACGGCGTCAATGCACGCATCCGGCCCGTTGCCCCCGGTCAGGTCGCGCAGGGTCTGCGAAACCTCTTCGTCATCTTCCGAATAGTTAATGGTGATGGCGCCGCATTGCGTGCGCGCCAGTTCCAGCCGTTCTGCCACGCGGTCAATCGCGATTACTTTTTCAGCGCCGAGCATATAGGCGCTCTTGATTGCGAACAGTCCCACCGGTCCGCAGCCCCACACCGCGACGGTATCTCCGGCCTGTATCTGTGCGTTCTCCGCAGCCTGGTAGCCGGTGGGGAAGATATCGGAGAGAAACAGCAGCTTGTCGTCGGGCAGATCGTTTTCGATCTTGATCGGGCCGATGTTGGCAAAGGGCACGCGCGCATATTGCGCCTGGCCGCCGGCGTAGCCGCCCATCATGTGCGAATACCCATAGAGTGCCGAGCCGCTGTAGCCGTACGCCTCTTCCATCAGTCGCGCATTGGGGTTGGTGTTGTCGCAAGCAGACCAGAACTGGCGCTTGCAGAAAAAGCAGTTTCCGCAGGCGATGGTGAAGGGGACGACCACGCGATCACCGTGCTGCAGGTTCTTTACCTCGGGCCCGACCTCTTCGACGATGCCCATGAACTCATGCCCGACGATATCGCCCGCTTCCATCGTGGGAATCACGCCGTCGTACAGGTGCAAGTCCGAGCCGCAGATCGCGGTACGCGTAATGCGGATGACCGCGTCGTGCGGGTTCGTAATCGATGGATCGGCAACGCTCTGCACTTCCATCTTTTCCTTGCCCATCCAGCAGACTGCCTTCATGTTCGATCCTTTGCTTCCCGTTTCCCCGAGCGCGCGCGTGGCCTTAGCCGAAAGCTTTGCGCCCGGGCCTAGGCGCTCTTGCCCGTGCCGGCGACCTGCCGGATTCCGCCCGAGGGCGTCGGATTGGTTTCCCCGTAGGCAAATTCCTTGACCTTGCCGCTAACGCTGCGCAGCCCGGTTGGCTGGTCGTCCGTCGTAGGAATTTCGCCGGCTTCCATGAGCTGCTTGAAGTGCCGCAGATTCTCTACGACCAGTTGCCGTGGGCTGCGCGCCATCATGCCGGACGCTGCGTTCGTCAGCCGGCCGCCGGGCAACAGAAATGTCTGGGTGAGTGAGACGATGGTGCCGCGTTCCGCTGGAGCAGGGACAAAGGTGACCTCGCCCTGTTGGCTAACATCGCCGGAAACGGTTTGCCAGGCGATCCTGTGATCCGGATCCTCTTCGGTGATTTCAGAAACCCACTCAAGCATGGTGTGGAACGGACCCTGCATAGCCCAGCGGGAGCGGTTGCCGCCCAGGCTCACCACCGACTGCACCCCTTCCTGCCATAGGGGCGCCTTTTCCACGTCGCGCCAGAATGCATAAAGCGGAGCGGGCGCAAGACCAATCGTCATGGTCGCGTGTGCGCGCACTCCTTCCTTGCCTGCGTTTGTCTTTTCCATCCTCTTGTCCCTGACTGCGCCCTTGAGAACGCGCATGGCAGCACTGCATTGCAGAGCATCTTCTGAAGCCTGCTACCCACTAAGATGCACGCTCTGTTGGCCGCCACTGTGCGGAAAACGTGCTGTGGAACGCAGGAAATGCGCCTCCGTCAGAGCACGAAGGCGCACATAGTTAGAACCGAAACCCGGAGCCAGTGATGAGTGTGTCGAATTCAGCCTGCCAGGTCAGCCTGTCGGGATGCGCTTTCGCCTGTATCGAGGCAACCCCAACCCGGGCGAGCGGCCGCTACGGCTTCTGCTGTTCGGCCGCGACAGCCGCTTCCGCTGCCTGGAAGCCAATCTTGCTGTGCGTTCCATCGCAGAAAGGCTTCCTGGTAGAGGCACCGCAGCGGCACAGGGAAATGGCGGCCTTGCCCTCCAGGTTGATTTCCTTACCGTCGACATCAATCAGGCGAATGGGGCCTTCCACGCGATAGGGGCCGTTGGGTTTTGCGGTAATCGTCACTTCAGCTTCCGGCATTCCTGCTCCTTGCAACCGTTGAGATGGTGTACGGGTTCCAGTGTACAGGCGTGCCGTGGGGCGGAGCCGCGGCCATTAGCGCGCCTGGTACCGCTCAAGCACGTCGTCCAGTGTGATCGTTCCTTCCACCGCACCGCGGCTGGCCCGGTTCTGAACGGGAAGCAGCGGCCAGCGGGCAAAGTGGGGAATCGCGCTGTCCAGCGGCAGATCGGGAAACAGCTTTGGCACGCGATCGCTCGGCAGTATGGTGGCCAGCACAGTGTCCGGCGCGTGGGTCGCCGCCAGACTGAGAAACTCCTCGCGGCGCATGGCGTACCAGCCGCCGTCCCAGAGCTTCACCAGGTACGCGCCGGCATCGCTGCCCGCCAGCTCCGCCGTGAGCTCGCGCAGGGTGTGTTGTCCGTCCAGTACTGGCGCTTCGAGCGGCCGCAGCGCGTCCTCCAGGTGCAGCACGATCTCTTCCCGCTGTTCCTCCATCGAGGGCAGGTCGAGTCCTTCCTGGTGCGTAAAGGTCTCAAAGATAGGCGTGGGCTGCAGGGTGCGTGAAAGCAGATATGCGATGGTGTTCGCAAGAATCACGGGAAGGATGATGGAGTAGTTCCCGCTGACCTCCAGCACCATGAAGACCGAGGTAAGCGGCACGCGCAAAAACGCGGCGAAGAGCACGCCCATGCCCACCAGCGCGTAGGAGCCGACCGAAACCGGCAGCGCCGGAAAGAACGCCTTCTCAAACGTGCCTACACCCGCCCCGAGGATGGCGCCGATGAACAGCGTGGGCGCGAACATGCCGCCGGGTGTACCACTGGAAAAAGACAGCGTCGTGGCGAGGATTTTGAGCAGTGCCAGCGCGAACAAAATCTTCCAGGTGAACTGACCGTGCATCGCCTGGTCCATCACCTCATAGCCCGGACCCATCACCTGGGGGAAGCCGAAGAAACCAATCAACCCCACCGCCAGCCCGGCGAGCGGCGGCTGGATGTAGCGCGTCCACCGCGGCAGCACGCGCAGGCGCGGCCGCAAATAGCCCAGCGCTTTGGCGAAGATCACCGCTGCCATACCGCCCACCACGCCCAGCACCGCATACGTCATCAACTCGCGCGGATCGCGCACGCTGATAACGGGAATGCGGAACATCGGCTCCGTTCCCCAGAACCACCGTGCCACCACCACGCTGGAAATGGCCGAGAGCACAACCGATCCCAGCACCGCCGCGCTCCAGCGGCCGATAACCTCTTCAATCACGAACAGGATGGCGGACACCGGCGCGTTGAAGGCAGCCGCCAGGCCAGCCGCCGCGCCGATGGGAGCAAAAACACGCAGCCGCTGCCGCGACAAACGCAGACGCCGGCTGACCACCGAAGCGACGCCGGCGCCGATCTGCAGGGAAGGGTCTTCCGGGCCGAGTGAAAAGCCGCCGCCAATGGCCAGTGCCGACGTGATGTATTTGCCAATAACCGTCTTGAACGAGATGTAGCCGTTGTAGATGTACAGCGCGGCCTTGGTCTGGTTGACACCGCTGCCGCGCGCCGCGGGAAAAACAAGCTGCACCAGCGCGGCAACCACCAGGCCCATGCCAAGCGGGACAAGAATGAGCCGGTACTGTCCGGCGTGCGGGGCCGACCCCAGGGTGAGGATCTGGATCCAGTTGATGGCGATGCGGAAGCTCACCACCAGCAGCCCCGAAAGAATGCCGATAAAGATGGACAGCACCAGGAACAGGCGCTCTTCCCGGGTAGGCGCGATCTTGTTCAGGTCAAGCTGGGAAGTCTGCTGCAGCTCCTGCACCTTCTCCATCAGCTCCGGATCGGGCGTGGGCGCAGGCGTCTCCTCGTGCATCGCCTCTGCCTGGGTATTCAGGATGGTCTGTTCTTCCATGAGAGCTAAGGCTGCTCCACCGCGTCGGGCGCCTGGGCAATTTTGAGCAGCAAGGCATCGTCGCCGGCCGGCGGGCCGCAAACGGCGTTGGTGGCCAGTTCCGTCCCGTAGATGAGCTCGATTTCGCTCTGCATCCGGTCAGGATGCTCGACCAGGTCCGCAACCGTGAGGCGCCGCCCCTGGCTTGCCCACTGCGCCACCACCGGGGCGAGCGGCCCGGCGGTAACCGGCTGCGCGGCGGCTTTGGCTCCGGTCGCTGGCGATCCCGTCGTTCCCGGCGAAGCGGCGCCTGGACGCGTCGCGGCTCCCTGGCCCGCATTGCCGGGCGGGGCCGCCGCTGGCGCAGAAGCCCCGGCCGTGTTGGCAAGCTGCTCCGCGCACGCATCCAGGCGCTGCTTCGCCAGCCTGCGATCCGCCAGCACCCGCTCCGCGCGTGCTTTGGGCGCCAGTCCGGAGGAGGGATACAATGCGAGCAGCCGGTTCACCTCCGCCAATTGCTGGCGATCGGCGTCCAGCGTGGGTTCCGCGGCTCCCTTGTGTTCCGTAGCCGCCTCAGCCGCCACGGCCCGCTCCAGGTATTGCTTCGCCTCCAGATATCGGCCCAACAGAACGGCCGTGCGCCCTGCGCCTTGCACGGCCTCGACCGGGGCAGGCTTCCGTGCCGCCAGATCGCGGTAAAGATGCAACGCATCGGCCGGGGCGTGCGCTTCGAGCAGCAGTCCAGCGATGCGCAGCCGGTCGGCCACATCGTTATCGCCCGCATTCCCCGCCGCAATCAGAAGTTCGTCCCGCGCCTCGGAATAACGGTGCAGATCGATCAGGTGATTCACCAGCTCCAGGCGGACCTCCCGCCGCCGCTTGGCGCCGTCGCCTTCCCAGGTGCCATAAATGGAAGCGTGATAATACTGCAGCGCCGCCGGTATCCGATGGCTGGCCAGCGCCAGCCGCGCCAATTCCAGATTGATCTGGCCGTTGCCCGGCTCGGCCTCCCACAGCGCATTGAAGTAAACGGTCGCTTCCTGGATGTTGCCGGAGTCGGCCAGTGCCTTTGCCAGTTCAATTTCGGTGCGGCGGTCCGTGGGAGCGTAGGCCAGCGCGGACCGCAGCGCGTATACCGCGGACAACGGCTTGCCCGCCCTCAGCGCGCTTTCTCCTCTCCGCAGCCAGCGCGCTGCCGCGTCCTTCTGGTGCTGGGAATAGGACTGGAACAAAAGATAGGTAAGCACGGCAAAAAGAACTGTGATGACGAACAGCCCGGTAAGGGCCAGCGTATCCTGAACAATAAGACGCCGTTTGGCCAGGCGTTCGGCGGCGGTGAGCGGCGTTCTGGCGTGCAGCAGCGTCATACGAGAGGGACTTACAACAGCCTACCGCGTATGACATCGGATGCAAACGCGCGAACCTGGCGCATGCAGCAAGTGGCTTAGATCAAGAGGCTTTATGGAGAGACGAGAGTTCATCAAATCCGCGGCCTTGCTCGCGGCCGCTTCGGCGATCGGCCCGGACGCCCTCGGCAGCAGCGGTGAGATTCCCCGCCGCACGCTGGGCCGCACCGGCGTGTCCGTCTCGATTCTCGGGCTCGGCGGCTACCATATCGGCGTCAGTAGCTTGACCGATGAGGAAAGTGTTCGCCTGATCCGCACCGCGCTCGATGCCGGCGTGAATTTCCTGGACAACTGCTGGGATTACAACGACGGCGCTGAGCGAGCAGCGCGTGGGCAAAGCGCTCAAGGACGGCTACCGGCAGAAGGCCTTCGTCATGACCAAGATCGACGGCCGTACGCCCACTGCCGCGCGACAGCAACTCGAGCAGTCGCTGAAGCGCCTCGGCGTCGATCACATCGACCTGGTGCAGATCCATGAGGTCATCCGCATGGGCGATCCGGAGCAGGCGTTCCGGCCCGGCTATGTCGTCGATGTGCTGAAGCAGGCGCGCAAGGAAGGCAAGATCCGCTTTATCGGCTTCACCGGTCACAAGAGCCCGGAGATCCACCTTCACATGATCGAAACGGCGACCCGGCACGGCTTCACCTTCGACACCGTCCAGATGCCGCTCAACCTGCTGGATGCTCACTACGACAGCTTCGAGAAGAAGGTAGTGCCGGTAGCCCAGAAGCTGGACATGGGTATTCTCGGGATGAAGCCGATGGCGGGCGGCGTCATCTTCAAGAGCAACACCGTGACTGGCCCGGAGTGTCTCAGGTATGCAATGAGCCTGCCTGTATCCCTCACCATCACTGGTTGCGACAGCACGGAAGTGCTGAACCAGGCGTTGACGGTGGCCCGCGGTTTCCATCCGCTGGATACCGAACAGAAGACGGCTTTGCTCCACAAGGCTGCACCCGTGGCAATGGCGGGCAAGTTCGAGCTCTACAAGAACACCCACGACTTCGACGGCACCATCAACAACCCGCAGTATCTGGGGTAAGCAGCACCGCGTGAACAGAGTGCCTGAAGGCGAGATCGATCGCATGGAACTTGAGCAAAAGAGACTCGCGCTCGAAACGAGACTGGGAGCGCTGGGCAGCCTCATCGTTGCCTATTCCGGCGGCGTGGACTCGGCGTACCTCGCCTATGCGGCCCATGCTGCACTGGGACCGGAACGCATGCTGGCCGTCCTCGCGGATTCCGCCAAGTCTGTCTCGCGAGCATCTGCGCGACGCGGTTGCCTTCGCGCGCGAAAGCGGCATCCCGCTCGAAGTAGTGGAAACGCAGGAGCTAGAAAACGAGGCGTACGCGCGCAATGCCCCCGACCGCTGCTTCCATTGCAAGGACGAGTTGTTCACCGTACTCGATCGCTACCTCGCCGGCTCGCGCTTTACGCATGTGGCCTACGGGTTGAATGCCGATGACACGCGCGACTTTCGTCCCGGCCACGGCGCTGCATCGAACCATGGCGTGCTCGCACCTCTGGCAGATGCCGGGCTGACCAAGGCAGATGTGCGTGCGCTGGCGGCAGCGTCCGGCCTGCGCGTCTGGGACAAGCCCGCATCGGCCTGCCTGGCCTCGCGTATCGAATACGGACGTCGCGTCACCCCCGAAGCGCTTTCGCAAGTAGAGCAGGCCGAAGATGCCTTGCGCGGGCTCGGATTGCGGCGTTTCCGCGTGCGCCATCACGGTGCGGTGGCGCGGGTCGAGATCGGGGAAGAGGAGATGCATCGCGTGCTCGACCCTGCGGCCATGAAGGCCATCTCCGCGTTGGTGCACAAGGCCGGCTTCCAATATGTCGCGCTGGACTGCGACGGCTACCGTTCTGGCTCCATGAACGAAATACTTCCCGTCGAACTCCTCACCCAGGCGCGCGGGGCTGCTTAGCAAGCGAGAAGAGAATCGAATGCGAATCGGTTATCTGGAGTGCTTTGCCGGGATCAGCGGCGATATGTTTTTGGGAGCGCTGGTCGATGCCGGCGTATCGACAGAGCTCCTGCGGGATGCGGTCGGCTCACTCCATCTCGGCGCAGAGCTTGATTTTGCGCACGTGGACCGCAGCGGCATCCGCTCGCTGAAAGCCCGCGTGCTGATGGATGGCAGGGATGCAGATGCGCCTCGCGCGCACGATCACGACCATGAGCATGAGCATCCGCATGACAACGGCCACGACCACAATCACGCGCATGATCATCACGATCACGACCACAAGCACGCGCATGATCACCACGATCAGGAGCGCCATCACTCCCACGAGCATGATGCGCATGCCCACGGGGCCGCCACCCATTCGCACCCACACACGCATGGACGCACCTTGCCGGCTATCCGCGACATCGTCCAGCATGCCGCGATCACTTCTGGCGCGCGAGAGTTTGCGCTGACTGCGTTTGAACTGCTGGGGCGCGCGGAGGCCAGGATCCACGGCGTCCCACTCGAATCCGTGCACTTCCACGAGGTCGGGGCGGTGGACGCGATTGTTGACATCGTCTGCGCGGCCGTTGGGGTCGATGCACTCGGCATGGATGCTTGGCGCTGCTCCCCGGTCCATGTAGGCAGCGGCTTTGTGAACTGTGCGCATGGCCGCTTTCCCGTGCCCGCCCCCGCTACCGCGGAGCTGCTGCTGGGAATGCCGACCTACTCCGCGGGCATTGAGGCAGAGCTGGTGACCCCCACGGGTGCCGCGCTTCTGCGCACGCTCAACCCTGACTTCTCGGCAGACTCTCCCTTTATCGCGCAGCGCATCGGCTACGGAGCAGGTACGCGCAATCCGAAGAAGTTCCCCAATGTGCTTCGTCTCAGCATTGGCGAGGACGGCGACCCCGCCGGGGCGAAAAAGGAAACTGTAACGGTACTCGAATGCGCCATCGACGATCTCAGCCCGCAGGTGCTCGCCTATGCCGCGGACCAGGCGCTTGCCGCGGGTGCGCTCGATGTCATGCGTACCGCCGTCACCATGAAGAAAGGACGCGTGGGCACGCTGCTCACGGTGCTGTGCCGCGACTCTGACGCTCCGGCCCTGCAGCAGTTGCTCTTTCGCGAAACCAGCACGCTCGGCATGCGGGTGCGCCGGGAAGAGCGCGTGGTGCTCGCCCGCGAGTGGTCCCGTAGCGAAACGGAATACGGTGCGATCCGCATCAAAGCAGGCAAGCTGGACGGAACCACGGTGAATGCCGTGCCCGAGTACGAGGACTGCCGTGCGGCCGCCGAGTCCCGCCAGGTGCCGCTGAAACGCGTGATGGAAGCGGCCACCGCCGGTTGGCATGCCGCGCGCAGCAAACAGGCCCGGCCCGAGGAAGAGCAAACCACCCAGTCATGAACCCGGCCACACTCCTCCAGCTCCTTGAAGAAGTCCGAAAGGGAAGCGTCGCTCCGGAAGCTGCGCTCCATCGCCTTTCCGATCTCCCGTTTGAAGACACGGGCTTCGCCAAAATCGACCACCACCGCACGCTCCGACTCGGCATGCCGGAGGTGATCTTCGGCGCCGGTAAAACGCCGGAGCAGGTAGCGGAGCTGGTGGCGCGCATGGCTGCGCACGGCACCGATGTTCTCGCCACGCGCGTCTCCCCCGAGGCACACGAGGCCGTCCGCCTGCGCGTTCCGCAGATCACCTGGCATGCCACGCGCTCGTGCGCTGACGCTGCGTCAATCCGCTGCACTGCCCGCTGCCGGCACCGTCGCCGTTCTGTGTGCCGGCACCAGCGATCTGCCGGTGGCGGAAGAAGCTGCGGTCACGGCGGAGTTGCTCGGCGCCCCGGTCGAGCGCATCTACGATGTCGGCGTTGCCGGCCTGCATCGCATCCTTGCGCAGCGCGCGCTCCTCAGCCGCGTAGAAGTCGCGATCGTCTGCGCGGGCATGGAGGGCGCGCTGCCCAGCGTGGTGGGCGGGCTGGTGCCCGCGCCCGTGATCGCCGTGCCCACCTCCGTCGGCTATGGAGCCGCATTTGGCGGCCTCGCCGCGCTCCTCGGCATGCTCAATTCCTGCTCCCCCAATATCACCGTCGTCAATATCGACAACGGTTTCGGGGCTGCTTACGTGGCCACCATGATCGCCCGCAAGTGCTGTGCCTCGAGCGGAGCCGCGCTCACAACAGGCGATGCGCGATAGTTCCAGCCTCCCGCAAGATCGCGCACGCGCCGTGCTCTCCCGTCATACGCCACGACCGCCTTTCAGCTCAGAAAACGCACACTCCTTCCACAGGTTATGCAAGATTGTGCCAAGCAGATGCAGGCGCCGGATTCCGCGTTGCTTTACTTTTCTGATTCTTCCGGCTAACCTGCCTTTCGCGTCCCCACATCCCAATCAGCCGGAGACCTGCATGGCATCGACAGTCTGGAAGGGGTATATCTCGTTCGGTTTAGTCTCTGTGCCAATCCGCCTTTACGCTGCAGCCCGCGAGTCGCACGTCAGCTTCAACCAGATCCACACGCCCTGCGGTTCCCGCATCCGCCAGCAGATCGTGTGTCCCGTCTGTGACCGTCCGGTCGAGCGCCAGGAGATTGCGAAAGGGTACCCGGTCGAGAAAGATACCTATGTGCTGCTGAGCAATGAAGAACTTCGCGCGCTGGAATCGAAATCCTCCGAGGTGATGGAGATCCAGCAGTTTGTTTCCCTCGCCGATGTGGACCCTATCTACTACCAAACCTCCTACTACGCCGTTCCGGAGGAGCCCGGCCGCCGCGCCTATGCCCTGCTGATGCAGGGAATGAAGCAGCTCAACGTGGCCGCCGTCGCGAAGATCACAATGCACGGGCAGGAGCAGGTCGTGCTGATCCGGCCTTACGGGAACGGCCTGGTGCTCCACACTCTCTATTACCCGGCCGAGGTCCGCGAGGTCGCCGAATACGGTAAGGACGGGAACGTACCGCTGCAGCAGCAGGAAGTGGCGCTGGCGGAAACCTTCATGCAGCAACTCACTGCCGGCTTTCAACCGGAGCAGTACAGCGACACCTATCGCGACAAGGTGATGGAGCTGATCGAGAGCAAGCAGGCCGGCGCAACCAGAACCGCGCAACAGCCCGCGCGTCGCATGGCGCCGGTCATCGACCTGATGGACGCGCTCAAGAAGAGCCTGGCGGCCAAGTCCGCTGCCGCTCCGGAAGAACCCGCGACAACTGCAGAGCCCGCCGGCATTCCCCGCAAACCACCGCAGAGCGAACGCGAACTCCGCCCCGCCAAAGCCACTCCGCGCCGCCGCACTGCCGGCTAGCACGCTTGCCTTTACGTGCTAGCCGGGCATTCCCGGAGCGTGTTCTCCGTGCTCTCTGTGGTGAACCGCCTCCGGTCTGCGCATTTATCCGGCTCTCACTTACGCAGCACCGCCACTTCAAACTTCGGCAGCTCCACGGTTGTGGACGACCCGCCACTCCCGATCAGGTTCGTCATCGCTGCCGGCAGGGTTACGTGCTGTGTTTCCGTCGTGTGGTTGATCAGGATCAGCACGGTCTTACCCTCGCCGCTCCGCTCGCACACTTCCACGCCTTCCGGCACATTCGCCACCAACGGCTGCACACCTGCATCCTTCACCGCGGCATCCGTCAGCTTCTTCATCAGTGGTGCATCCGGCCAGATGCCCAGGTACGTGATGCTGCCATTCCCCACCTTGCGCGTGATCACGGCAGGCTTTCCGTCGAGCCAGCCGTTGCTGGCGCCGTACTTCGCAATCACCTGCGTCTCCGGCGACTTGGTGCTCAGTATCTCCGCCCACACCTGCGAGGTCCCCGTGCCCGCATCGCCACTCACCGGCACATCGTTCTCGAGCGCGTAATATTCCTCCACCCGGCCGCCCAGCAAGTCCTCAAGCGGCCCCGGCTGACGATCCTGCCACAGCGCGTCGTACTCATTCTTCATGCCGGTGCGCGGTCCCAGCACCAGGTGTCCGCCGCCCTTCACGTAATCGATCAAGTGCTGGGCCGTGCTCTGCGGCAGCACGTTCAGCGCCGGCGCCACTACCAGCTTGTACTTGCTCAGATCCGCGCTCGGCTGGATCAGGTCCACGCCCTGCGCCGCCTCCCGCAACGGACGATAAAACGCCACCAGCTCGGCAACCGGATCGAACTTCGCCGCATGCCGCTGGAAGTCAATCGCCCAGCGGCTGTCATAGGTTTCGATCATTGCCACCGGCGACACCGGCTGGGTTCCCTTGAGCGCGTCGCCGGCCTTCTCAAACTCCGCCCCAACCTGCTGTATCTCCGGGAACACCGGCACAGGCTCCCCATCCGGCCCCACCAGCGTGCCGTGGTATTGCTCCTGCCCATTGAGCGCCGAGCGCCACTGCCAGTACTCCACCGCGTCCGCACCATGCCCGACGGCCTGCCACGCCATGTCGCGCACTTGCCCCTTCTCCAGCGGATTGTTCGTCTTCCGCCAGTTCACAAAGGCCGGCTCTGTCTCCATCACCCAGAAGTTCTTCTGCTTGAAGCCGCGCGTCAGGTCGTGCGCCGCCCCGTTCGCGGCCGGGTCGTACACCGGGGTGGAAACGTAATCGTCCCATGCCGCAATATCCAGCACCTGGTGAACAACATAGCTATCGAATCCGTTGAACCAGCCCATGGTGTTTGTGGTGATGAACTGCCGCGGGTCCGCGTGTGGGCGGATCGCGCTGATCTGGTTTTCCGAGTAGCTCTTCCACGTATCGCTGACAAATCGCCTCCAGTCCAGCAGCAGCGCCGGATTCTCATCCGCCGACCGTACCGGGATCTCGTCGAAGTTGTCGTACGTCTGGCTCCAGTACTGTGTGGTCCACAGCTTGTTCAAATTCGCAATCGTCCCGTACTTCTTCTGCAGCCACGCGTGGAACTGCGCCTTCGCTTCCGGATCGTACGAATCGTTCGCGTACTCGTTATCCAGTTGCCAGCCCACCACGTTCGGGTTCTTCCCGTACCGCTCCGCCATCTTCTCCGCGATGCCATGCGCCAGCTCGCGATATTTCGTGCTGGCGAACGAGAACTGTTGCCGATTGCCGTGCTCGTCCCGCCTGCCGTTTTCGTCTACCCGTAGCGTCTCCGGATACTTCGTCGTCAGCCATGCCGGAGGCGCCGCCGTCGGCGTGCCCAGCACGATCACCACGTGGTGCTTCGCCGCCTGCTCAATGGCATGGTCCAGCCAAGTCCAGTTGTACTGGCCTTCCGATGGCTCCATCGAACTCCACGCAAACTCCGCCACGCGCGCGAGATGAACATGCGCCTTCTCCATCTCTTCGCAGATCGTGCTCCCACACCGACTCGTCCCACTGCTCCGGATACCACGCGGCCCCCAGCAGCACGGGCGGCACATTCGGATACTGCGTGGCCTGCGCGCGCGCCTGCGGGGCGGCAACGCCGCTGGCCAGCACTGCCGCCAATGCAAGCCCGGTCATACGGGATTTCTTTGAGGACGAGAAGAAGAAGAAGGGAAGACGCAATCGGAAAGCCCACTGGACATGTTTGGGTTCTCGAAAATCGGGGATAAAAGACTACGCGCTTTATAGAAGAACGCACCCCGGGTGTCAAAGCGTCGCAGTCAAAGCGGTGTCATCCCGAGCGAAGCCACATGTCATCCCAGCGAAACCACACGTCATCCCGAGCGAAGCCGAGGGATCTGCTTCTAAGCCCGCCCATGCAGCGACCCACGCCGCACCGTGATCTCCGCGGCCAGCACCACCAGCACCACCCACAGCACATCCGCACCCAGCAGATGCAGGACTTGCAGCCACACCGGCGCGCGCAGCACCACGTCGAGAAACCCCAGGGCAAACTGCAGCGCAATCAAGCCGGCCAACAGGGAAGCCAACTTTCGCTGCTGACCCTCCTGCGCGCGGACACCATAGACGCACTGAAAGAGCAGCCATGCGATAAACGCGGCGGCGATGAACGCGCTCACCGGATGCACCAGGCGCAGCCGCAGCAGCAGGTGCTGCGACGAAGAAAAGTCCGCCGCCAGCGCACTCCGCAAAGACGTGCTCGGATACAAGGTGTCGCCCAAGGCGGCCAGCGATCCGGTCACGCCGACCACCAGCGTGGCCAGCAGCCCGGCAGCCGTCAACGGCACGTGTGCAAAGCGCAGCTCGCCCCGTCGCGCGCCCTCTCCGCGGGACAGAAAATGCGCCGTCAGCGCCAGTGCCGCCAGCAGCAGCAGCGTGTTCGCCAGGTGAAGAGCCAGCATTGGCGGCCGCCATGGAGACGTGCTCTGCGCCGTCAATCCCAGCTTCACCAGCAACGCACCCAGCACCGCCTCGTTCAGCGTGAGCAGCAGTGCGGCCGTGCTCATCCATCGCGCAAGATGCCGCTTGGCTGTTCCGCGAAACACCCACGCCACCAGCGCGATCACGAGAATCAGCGTAAAGCCGCTCATCATGCGATGCGTGAACTCGATCACCGTCGCAATGCGCGGATTGACGGGCAGCACCGTCCCGTTGCACAGCGGCCAGTGATCGCCGCAGCCAGCGCCCGAACCGGTCGCACGCACAATCGCGCCCCACAGGATGACGAGGATGTTGTAAGCCAGCACCGCCCAGGCAAACCGCCGCAGGGACCGCCCGCCCGCGACCGGCCGCTCAGTGACCTCGGGAAGTGGATGTGCCACGCTCACGTTCAAGAGAGAACCTCTTCCTCGATTCTAAGCATTGGGCCAGAAATACGCCGGTTTACGATTCCTTCACCGAGCGCCCCGTCTCATCCCGAACGCGCCCGCTGTCATCCCGAGCGCGTTCGCTGTCATTCGGAGTCCGCTGTCATCCCGAGCGCACCGGGGTCCCCGGCACGCCGCGGTTGCGTGCTGGGGTGGAGAGCCGAGGGAACTGCTTTTCGCTCGCCCCACCACGAAACCGGGTGCCCCATCCTACGCACCACGTCTCTCTCCATTTCACCGCTAACTCTAGTGCGTAGGGTGGGTCTCTGGCCCAGACGCGCAAAACTTCGGCTCTTGCAGCCAACACCGCCAAAGCGGAACGCAAGCCAAGCCCCTTCGCATACGGCCAACCCGCGCCCGCGAGTGTCAGCCAGTCCTAGCCCTTCGCCAACTGCCGCGCCCGCTCCGTCGCCCGCATCACCGCCTTGATCAGCGTCACTCGCAAGCCGCCCTCTTCCAACTCCAGGATGCCGTCAATGGTGCAGCCCGCCGGCGTCGTCACTGCATCTTTCAGCAGCGCTGGATGCGCCCCGGTCTCCAGCACCATGCGCGCGGAGCCGTAGGTCGTTTGCGACGCCAGCAGCGTCGCCACATCGCGCGGCAGCCCAACCTTCACGCCCGCCTCCGCAAGCGCTTCGATGATGATGTAGATAAACGCTGGCCCGCTGCCGGAAAGCCCGGTCACCGCGTCCATGTGCTTTTCATCCACGCGCACCGTGCGCCCGATCACGGAAAAGAGCGACGCCGCCAACTCCATCTGCGCCTCGGTCGCGTGCCGGCCGCGGCACAGCGCTGTCATCCCCGCGCCCAGCGACGCCGGTGTGTTCGGCATCGCCCTCGCCACGCCAATCTCCATGCCCGCCGCCTGCTCAATCGCCCCCGTGCTGACCGAAGCCGCAAACGAGACCAGCAGCTTGTTCGGAGAGAGCACGGGACGGATCTGCTCCACCAACTCCAACACGGTGAACGGCTTCACCCCGATAAAGATGAGGTCCGCATCGCGCGCCGCCGCCACACTGTCAGTGGTGGCGTTGACGCCCAGCCGCGTGGCCAGCGCCGCCGCGCGCTCCGGATGCTGCACCGTTGCCGTGATCCGCTCCGGCGACAGCAGCCCCGATGCCAGAAACGCTTCGAGCAGAATGCTGCCCATCTTGCCCGCCCCGAGCACCGTCACACGCAACTGCTTCAAATCAACCTGGCTCATCTCATTCCATTTCTAACGCATTGTCATCCTGAGCGGAGCACCGCAGGTGCGCAGTCGAAGGACCTGCGGCCGCTTTCCGCCACCCTGGCCCCAAACCGCGGCGCCGTCCCGCGCGCCACCCCTACTCTGTCCGCACCAACACTACCGGAGTGCAAAGGGTGGACTCTCGGCAAATCGCAGAGCCGCCCAGCCCTTCTTCACTTTCCGGCCGATTGCTGCCCGGCAATCCATGCATCCACCCGCTGTTCCACCACATCCAGCGGCAGCGCGCCTGAATCCAGAATCAAATCATGGAAGGCCTTGAGATCGAACTTCGGCCCCAGCGCCTTCTCCGCCTTCGCTCGCAGCTCCAGAAACTTCAACTGCCCGATCTTGTAGCCGAGGGCCTGCGCCGGCCACGCGATATACCGATCCACCTCGGCCTGGACATTCGTCTCGTCAATCGCCGAGTGGTCGTGGAAGTAGTCCACCATCTGCTGCCGCGACCAGTGCTGCGAATGGACGCCCGTGTCCACCACCAGCCGGATCGCCCGCCAGATGTCCGCCTCCAGTCGCCCGTAGTCGCTGTAAGGATCCTGGTAGAAGCCCACATCCTTGCCCAGGTGTTCGGAGTAGAGGCCCCAGCCTTCGGTATACGCCGTGTAATACGAGTGCTTGCGGAATTCCGGTATGCCGGTGAGCTCCTGCGCGATCGAAATCTGCAGGTGGTGGCCCGGCAATCCCTCGTGGTAGGCAATGGCTTCGACGTCTGCCAGAGAACGTGTCTGGCACTGATACGTATTTACGAACACCGTACCCGGCCGCTTGCCGTCCGGCGTGCCGTGCTGGTAGTACGCGGCCGCCTGGTCCTTCTCGATGTACGCCGGCACCGCTTCTACCACCAGCGGCGCCTTGGGCAGGCGGCCAAAAAGCTCCGGCAGCTTTGGCCGCATCCCGTCGAGGTAGCCGCGATAGCTGTTCAGCAACTGGTCCGCCGAGGTGGGGTGCAGCTTGGGATTGCTCTTGACCGCGGCCTGCATCGCCTTCAGGTCGGGGAAGCCCAGCTTCTTCGCGATCACCAGCATGTCGGCCTCGTCCTTGGCCACCTGCTCTTCGCCGATCTTGTGGATCTGCTCCGGCGTCAGGTCCGTCGTCGTGCTCTGCCGCACGCGGAAGGCGTAGTACGCCTTGCCATCCGGCAGCGACCACACGCCCGGCTCCGTGCGCCCGTGCGGGATGTACTGCGCCTGCAGGAAGCGCGCAAAGCGCTGGTAGGCCGGCAGCACCTGCTTGCCGATCACGCCCAGCAACTGCGTACGGATAGCGGCCTGCTGCGCGGCGGGTACCGAAGCCGGAAACTTCTTCAGCGGCAGCGCGAACGGCGAATCCTCCGGCTTCTGATTGGCGATCGCCTGCACCTGCACCAGCACCTTCTCCAACAGGTACTTCGGCGGCACGCGGTTATCGTCGATGCCGGTCATCATGTTGGTCGTGATCTGCGAAAAGGCCGTGGGGATCTTCGAGAGCCGCGTAATGTAGTGGTCGTAGTCCTCCGCGTTGTCAAACTGCAGCTCCGAGACGAGTTGCGGCAGCGCCGAATGCAGACCGTTAAATTGGTTGATCGGCATCTCCCACGGCTTGAACTTCGCGCCCTCCTGCTCCAGCACCAGCGTGCGCACCAGCAGGTCCTTGCTCAGCTTCTCCTGGTCGGTCATCCCGGCAGTGTCCACCGCGCCGAGCCGCTCCAGGAACGCGCGCCCGCGCTCCAGCGTGGCGTTGTAGGCCTCGACGGATTCATCCGTCAGCGCATCGTCATACCGCTTGTCGCCCAGCGTGGACGCAAACTCGGGCTCATGCTTCAGCCGGTCCTGCCAGTAATCGGAGAAGATCGTTTGCAGCGTCTTTTCGCGCTCGGCAACGGAACTCGCATCCGCCGCGTGCACCAGGGTGGGAGCCAGCAGGGCAGCCGTCAAAAGGTAAGGGGTCCAGCGCATGCGCGTTTCAGTCCTCGTGTGGGGAGATACCCGGAGTCTACCGGCTGAACCGGCCGCGAACAAATGCGGGATGCGACCGGCAGCGCGAGTAGCGCGCTAGCGCTGCGAAAGAGAGAGGGATTTCTGGATGATGCGAACCGCCTCGCGCGCGGAGTTTGCGCTGGTATCCACCGTGAGGTGCGCCGCGGCATAGCGCGGCAGCCGCCGGTCATAGCGAGCCTGCGCCTCCGCGACATCCTTCAGCAGCGGACGCCGTCCCGCTCCGCCATGCCGCTCGCAGCGTTCCAGCAGTTCTGAGAACGGCGCCTGCAGAAACACCACTGCCGTCGCGGGTGTGGTCTCTATCGCAACGGCGGCCGCGTCCGACTCCAGCGCGCCCCCACCGAGCGCCAGCACCAGGCCATCGCGCCCCAGAACGCGCTGGAGCGCCTGCGTCTCCAGCGCGCGGAAGTAGGCCTCTCCGTGGGCCGCAAAGATTTGCGGAACGCTCAGACCGGCATCCGCAGAGATTTCGTCATCGAGATCGAGAAATGTCCAGCGGAGATCCGCGGCCAGCATCCTGCCTACGGTCGTCTTGCCGGCGCCCATGAACCCGGTCAGCACAACGCGCTGCACCGGACCTCGCAAGCCCGGCTCATGCACAACCGGCTCACGCTCCGCCGGACCGCCTGCGTCCGGCGCACTCTGCGCCGCACCGGATTCCGCCATGCTGTGGCGCCGCTACTGCGCCCGGCCCGCGGAAGGCTTCTTCTTATCCCCGAGCGTGGACTGGATCCCCTCCCACACTGCCGGGCTCGGTTCGTGGATCGGCAGCAGCAGCTTGGCCTGCTGGGCGATGTACTCCAGGTCGTTCACCAGCGAGGCGCATTGCTCGCACTCCTGCAGGTGCGGCTGGGCGTGGAGGTCTGCTCCGGATTCGAACAGGTCGGGGAGCTTGTCTTGGAATTCTGCACAGGTCATCGTAGGTTTACTCGGCACTCGGGCGCTCACTGAAAGACCTCCTTGCGCGGTGTCTGCTGGCCAGCGCGCAAAAGGTCACGCAACTTCATGCGGGCCTTGTGCAATTGCGATTTGCTATTTCCGATGGAGCACTCCAGCATGTCGGCGATTTCGTTGTGTTCATAGCCCTCCACGTCGTGGAGAACGAAGACCAGCCGGTACCCCGGAGGCAAATCTTCGACCGCGCGCTCCAGCGTAACGCGGTCGATGGACCCGGAAAGCATCAGGTCGCGGGCGCCGATATCCTTGCGTGGACCGTCTTCCTGCGAGGGCTCGAGTGTCTCTTCGAGCGATACCTGCGGCAGGCCCTTCTTGCGCAGGTGCATCAGCACCACGTTCACCGCCAGCCGATGCAGCCAGGTGGAAAACGCAGAGTCACCGCGAAACGTGCCGATCTTCCGGTACAACTGCAGAAACGCTTCCTGCGTCAGGTCCTCGGCTTCCGCCACGTTGCCCAGCATGCGCAGGCAAAGCGAATAGACCCGCCGCTTGTGCAGGGCGTAGAGCGTTTCAAAGGCGGCCGCATCGCCCGCCTGGGCGCGCGCAATCGCCTCCGCTTCGCCGGCGATCGGGGGATTGCGTCGCAGGTGCTGGTTCGGAGCTTTGGGCGGCGCCTGGTCCGCGCCCACCCCTTCCTTTTTCTCTGGGGAAAAAACACCGTTTGTGACCGACTTTGTCATCCGTTTTAAACTCTTGTCTCGCAGCGCGGTTGGCATACGTAAAAAGCAACCAAAGCAAGTTTGTGCATCTGGGGGTTAAGTTAGGTGGGACGGCCACGCCGCGAAAACGGTTGCTTTTGCCGGCTTTCCCGGCAGGCGAACAGCGCGGACTTCAGGAACCCACGAAGCGTGCATAAAGCGTGCGCGCCACGGCGACATCCGTAGTGCCCTGGATCAGCGCCCGTCCATCCGCAAACAGCGTCATGGTATGCGCACCGTGGCGGAACTGAAGCAGCAGGCCATTGCTCCTCACCTCGCCGTGAGCACGCAGCCGTGCCGCCATGGCCGGCAGGTCAATCGGGCGATGGTGCTCGTGAATTTGCACGGAATTGCGTCCGCAGAGCGTAATGTGCGGCCGGCCTTCCCCGCGCAGGTGGGCAAAATTCCGCTCGCCGCACACGCTGCACCCCGGGCGGGGCCCAGCCGCGTTCACTTCCGAGCGCTCATTCGTCCACAGATCATAGGAGAACAGCGTGCGCCGGAGCTGAGCCGTGCACCCGGTCACCAACTTCAGCGCCTCGGTGACTGAGATAGACGCCGCAAGGTTCACCGCCGTATTCAGAATGCCCGCCGTGTCGCAGGTTTCTATCACGCCGGCCGGCTGCACGGGAAAGAGACAGGCCAGGCAGGCCGTTTGCCCCGGCACGATGTTCATCGTGGCGGCGTAGGCGCCCACCGCCGCGGCATAAATCCATGGCTTGTCCTGCTCGACGGCGTAGTCGTTCAGCAGGTATCTCGTCTCGAAGTTATCGGTCGCGTCCAGCACGATGGACGCACCGGCGAGCAGCGCGTGAATGTTGCCGGGCAGCAGGTCGGCCACGTGCGCGTGCACCGTGATCTCGCTGTTGAAGAGTCCGATCTTCTCCTTCGCAGCCACTGCCTTGGGTGTCGCGTTGCGCGCGTCCCCTTCATCGAACAGCACCTGGCGCTGCAGATTGCTTTCTTCGACGAAGTCGCGATCGACGATGGTCAACTTGGCCGACCCCGGCACGCGCCAGCAGCGCCGATGCGGCTGCCCCCGTCGCGCCGCAGCCCACCACGGCCACGTGCGCCGCCGCCAGCCGCGCTTGCCCGGCTGCGCCAACCGGAGCAAACAGCACCTGGCGGGAGTAGCGCGCTCCAGCATCCGGCGACCGCTCGGCGGGCGCAGATTCCGAGGGCGGGAGAGAAGAAAGAGGCATGGCGCTCGTTTAGTATAAGAGCACCAGGCGCAGCGAAGAGGCCGGCCGCCGCTGCGGCGGCGCGCGTACCACTTCGACGGCCGATTCCATGAAGTCAAGGCGATGCTTCCCGCCCGGCGCGCATCTTACGTCACCGAAACACATCGTGACGGGCTGCGCAGCGTGTGCCGCATTCCCTCGCACTGGAGTTCTGGGTCAGAGAGGCTGATGACTGTTGTTGGAAAACCCTCGCGCGCGGTGAGCGCCGTCATAAACAACTCCGCGTTCGCCACCGCTGCCTGGGTCCTGCCCCTTGCGCTGGGCGTCGTGGCCCCCGCGCATTGCCAGCAGGGAGCTACCACGCCGCTGCGCCCTACACCGCCACCGGGCGTGCTCACGACGTCTACACCGGCGAGCGCTGCCACACCCGGTACCAATTCCTTCCGCGGAATGAAAGTCGTGGACGTGCAGTTCAAGGGTGTCGATCCCGGGCTGATCGAGCCGCTCCCTTCGGAACTCGCGCTCCAGCCGAACCAGGTGCTCGATCCGGAGAAGGTGCGGCAGAGCCTGCGCCGCCTCTATGCCACCGGCCTCTATCAGAACATCCAGGTGGACGGCATTCGCTCCGGTGATGGCATCATCGTCGTCTTCACCGGCACTCCTCGTCTGTTTCTGGGCCGCACCGATCTGTTTGGCATCAAGGACGAGCGGCTCAAAACCCAGCTCCTCGCCTCAACCAAGCTGAACCCGGGTACCTCGTACACGCCTTCGAAAGTGGATCAGTCTGAACAACTGCTCCAAGACACCCTCCACGAGAACGGCTTTTACCAGGGCAACATCCAGCGGACCGAGCAGGCCGATCCGGCCAACTCGCAAGTAAACATCTTCTACCAGATCAATCCGGGCAAGCCGGCGCGCGTCGGCGATGTGAAGGTGGATGGGACCCCCGGCATGTCCACACAGCAATTCCGCAAGACCGGCAAGCTGAAGGAAAACAGCAAGGTGACGCGCAACACCGTCAATCGCGCTCTGTCCCGGTTGCGCAAACGCTATGACAAGCAGCAGCGCTGGGCCGGCAACGTAACCCTCGAAAGCAGCCAGTACCAGCCGCCGGTGAATCATCTTAACTACCAGTTCAACGCCAAGGAAGGGCCGGTGGTGAAGGTGCAGGTGCAGGGCGCCAATCTCAGCAAGAGCCAGATCCAGCGGCTGGTGCCGATCTACGAAGAGGGCGCGGTCGATCTGGATCTGATCAACGAAGGGGCGCACAACATCCGCAACTATCTGCAGTCGCAGGGATATTTCGACGCCACCGTTACCCACGAGCCCATCCACACCGGTACAGAAAGTATCACGGCCCTGTACATTGCCAACCGCGGGCTGGAGCATCGCATCGACTCGGTAAAGATCCGCGGCAACAAGTACTTCGATGACGAGACCATCGAAGAGCACATCGCGGTCAAGCCGGCCAACTTCTTCGCGCGCCACGGCACCTACAGCCAGGCACTGGTCAATGCTGACGTCTCCAACCTGACGGCCCTGTACCAGGGAAACGGCTTCAGCCACGTCAAGGTCACGCCCGACATCACGGACCGCGATACCACCGGCGGCAAAAAGAAGATCGCGCACCTCACCATCACGTACGTGATCGACGAAGGGCAGCAGCAGAAGATTGGGAAATACGAGATCGTCGGCGCGAGCAAAATTTCCATCGATGAACTGCGCCCGCTGCTCAACACCCAGGTGGGCCAGCCCTATTCCTCCCTTAACGTCGGCGGCGACCGCGATACCGTGCTCAGCTACTATCTCAGCCGCGGTTACGAAAGCGCACAGGTTAATATCTTTCAGGAGACCGATCCGAAAGACCCGGCGCTGGTCAATGTCCGTATGAGCATCACCGAGGGCGACCAGGTCTTCGTCAATAAGGTGCTGGTTTCCGGCCTGCACTACACCCGTCCGGAGGTGGTGGCGCGCAGAGTGTCCATCAAGCCTGGCGAACCGCTCGACCAGTCCGCCCTGCTGGACACGCAGCGCAGCCTCTATAACCTCGCGCTCTTCAACGAAGTGAATACCGCGGTGCAAAACCCCAACGGCGACCAGCCCCGAAAGAATGTGCTGGTGCAGATTGCGGAAGCCAAGCGCTGGGACGTCACCTATGGTTTCGGCTTCCAGGCCCAGACCGGGACGCCCTATCACAACACGCCCACAGTGACGGAGCTTTTCCGGCTCGGCCTCAATCCCAACACCTTCAAGGGCGGCGCGAACGGGCATTTCGGCGTGAGCCCGGACGTGCTCTTCGATGTTTCGCGCATCAACCTGCGGGGCACCAATCAGTCCCTTACCCTGCGTACCGCCTACGGCACGCTGGAGCAGCAGGCGCTGCTCACCTATCTGGATCCCGGGCTGTTTCACAATCCCAAGTTCGACCTTTCGCTGACCGGCGGCTATACCAGCAGTGAAAATGTCACCACGTTCCAGGCGTCCTCGCTCGGCGCCAATGTCCGCGTCACCGAGCATGCCACCCGGCCGACCACGCTGATCTACTCCTTTGAATACCGCGACGTGAAGGTCAATCCCAACAGCATTCAGGTCAGTGCGGCGTTGATTCCGCTGCTGTCGCAACCGGCCCGCGTCGGCGGCCCCAGCTTCACCTTTCTTCGCGATACCCGCGACAATCCGCTGGACGCGCACCGCGGCAGCTTCAACACGGTCGCCTCGTTCTTCTCCGACAGCGCGTTCGGCTCGCAGGCAAATTTCGGCCGCATCGACGCCACCAATTCCACCTATTACACCTTCGGCAAACACCAGTGGGTGTTTGCGCGGCAGACGCGCTATGCCCAGGAGCGCTCGTTCGGATCGCCCAAGCAGGAACTGATTCCGCTGCCGGAACGGCTGTACGCCGGCGGCGCCACCTCGCATCGCGGCTTCTCCATCAATGCCGCCGGACCGCGCGATCTCCAGACGGGCTACCCGATCGGCGGCAACGCGGCCTTCGTCAATACCTTCGAGCTGCGTACGCCCTATCCCACCCTGCCGTTCGTGGGCAACAACCTGGGCTTCGTGTTTTTCCATGACATGGGCAACGTGTTCGATCGCTCGCGTGACGTGTGGCGCAGCTTTCTCCGTTTCCACGAGCCGAATGAAAGCAGTTGCCGCACCGTGCCGACAGTTTCGACTAGCCCCAACGGCCAGTACGACATCATCGAGAGCCCGTGCAACTTCAACTACTTCTCGCACGCGCTCGGCATCGGGCTGCGCTATCACACGCCCATCGGCCCCGTTCGCGTCGATACGAGTTACAACCTGGACCCGCCGTATTACCCCGTAGTCTTCAATTACGAAAGCTCGACCTCGAACACGCCTGCGCCGCAGACCGGGCAGGCTGGCCACTTTAACTTCTTCTTCAGCATCGGGCAGACCTTCTGATGAGCCGTTTGCATTCCATTCCGGGTAGCAGCACCGCGCTGGCACTGGCGTGCCTTACATTGCTTTCGACGCCTGCACACGCGCAGGCTACCCAGAACCAGGACACGCTTCCCTCGTCTCCTAACCTGTCTGCGCCGGCACCCAACTCCGACGCGCGGCACGCCAGCAGCCATCCCGCGCCTCCTTCCACCACGGCTCCGCCCAGCGGCATGCGGCCGGGCGAGGAAAACAGCACCAGCGTCGGTGGCATTACCGTGCTGCCCTACGCCAACAAGCCCGAAGGCACACCCACGCTGACCCCTCCTCCCAGCGGCATGAAGCAGCTCAAGCAGGAAGCTGCAAGTGATAGCACCGCCCCGCAACTGCTGGATCGCGTGGTGGCCGTCATCAACGGCGACGTCATCCTTTCCAGCGATGTGCAGGAGGAAGAGAATTTCGCGCCCTTTGAGCCGTATTCCGTGCCGGGCGGCCGCTTCACGCCGCTCGAGGCCATGGAGCACATCGTCAACCGCACGCTCATTCTGCAGCAGATGAAGGAGCAGCGCATGACTACCGCGCCCAGCGATGCGGATGTGGCTGCCCAGATTGCCGAACTGCGCAAGCAGATCCCCGCCTGTGCCCAGTATCACTGCGAAACCGAGGCTGGCTGGCAGACCTTTCTCGCCGCGCAGGGCTTTACCCAAGCGGAGCTGGAGGCACGCTGGAAACAACGCATGCAGATCCTGCAGTTCATCCAGATGCGCTTCCGCAGCGGTATCCGTATCTCCCCGGCGGAGATCGCCGATTACTACAACAAACAGCTTGTACCCCAGTTCCAGGCGCGCAAGACCACCCCGCCCCCGTTGAAGACCATCTCGAACCGGATTGACGAGGTGCTGCTGCAGCAGCATGTCAATGTCCTGCTGAATGACTGGCTCAAGAGCCTGAAGGACGCCGGCAACGTCTCCATCCTGGACCCCGCTTTTGCGCAACTGGGCGGCAAGCCGCCCGCGGAAAACAATAATGACGACGTTGTCCCGGGAAATGACGACGATGCCCCCGGAGGTCCCGCGTGAGCACCCCAGCCGCCACTCCGCAGGTATCGCGTCATTCCGGCTGGCGCCTCCTGGGCCGCCTGGTGCTGGGCTTTGTTCTGCTGCTCATCATCGTGGTTGCGGGCGCACTGTGGTTCGCTTCGACCGCGCGCTTCCACGACCGCGTGCGCCGCGAAGTCATCGACGTACTCGAGAGCGCGACCGGCGGCCGCGTTGACCTCGCCCACGTGAGCTGGCATCTCTTGAAGCTGGAGGTCGAGGCCGACGGGCTCACCATTCACGGGCTGGAAGGCCCGCAGGAGGTCCCCTATGCGCACATCGACAAGCTGCTGATCCGCGCCAAAATTATCTCGCTCTTCAAAGCACAGGTGGGTCTGCGACTGCTCCAGGCCGAGCACCCCGTCTTCCATCTCATCTTTTATCCGGACGGCACCACCAACCAGCCCACGCCCAAGAAGAAAACCCAGACCAGCAATAAGCCGGTGGTGGATGAAGTCTTTGACCTCGCCATCAACCACACCCAGATCGACAACGGCCTGATCCTGCTCAACCAGCGCAAGATCCCCTTCAATGTCGCGGCCAACGACCTGGCGGCCAAGGTGGATTACGTGCTCACCACCGGGCACTACGTCGGAAGTCTGCAGATTGCAGACCTGACCGCCGCGCGTGCCAAGGCGCCGCCCGTCCACTCCAAACTCGACCTCTCGGTGGAGATGGCGCGCAATGCGATCCAGCTCAAGGGGCTGCACTTTGCCTCTGGCAACTCGAAACTCGAGGCCTCCGCCGCACTCGCGGATTTCCAGAAGCTGAACTGGCATCTCGCGGCCAACGGTGGCATCGACCTGCGTGAAGTCGCCGCCCTGGCCGGGGTCGAGGGCCTCGGCCCCGGGGAGGCCACCCTGCAACTCAAGGGCGAAGGCACTGGCGCGAATCAATTCAAGCTCACCGGTAACCTCAAGCTCCGCAACGCAGACTACCGCTCGCCCACGCTGCTGCTCACCGGGCTGAACGCCTCAACCTCGCTTTCCGCCACGCCCGACCTCATCTCCCTGCCGAACCTTCAGGCGCGCCTGCGCCAAGGCGGCGGCGTGGATGCCAGCATCCGCGTGCTGCACTGGATGGCGCCCGCGCCGGCCACTACCGTCGCCGCGGCCCAGAAGACCACGCGGCCCCTGCCCCAGGCAGCGCCCCGGCCGGAACAGCAGCAGGCCAACATCGCTGCCAAGATCTTCGGCCTGCGCCTCCAGACGATCCTCGAAGCAGTCGCCGCCAAGCGCTACGCCGACCTCGGATTTGACACGCAACTGGGCGGCACGGCCAACGTGAGCTGGACCGGCTCCATCGCCGATATGAAAGCGGACGCGAACCTGGCTCTGGCTCCGCCGCACCCGCCCACGCCGAATGAGCTGCCCATCTCCGGTGTGCTGGATGCCACGTATCTGAACCACGGTGGCCGCGTGGACGCGCGCCGTATCGAAATCCACACGCCGGCATCTTCGGCGCAGATCACCGGCAGCGCCAGCCTGTCGCCGGCGACCGGACCTTCCTCGCTCAAGATCAGCTTCGATACCCGCAACCTCAACGAGTTCAATCGCGCGCTCATCGCCATGGGCGTCTCCTCCAAAGGCAAAAAGGGCGTGCAGGCCCTGCCTGTGCAGCTCCATGGCCAGGCCTCGTTCCACGGAACCCTGAACGGCTCGCTGGCCGCACCGGATGTAAAGGGGCACCTCAGCGCCACGCAATTCGCAACTGTCATCGATACAGCAGCAACGCCCGCTACGGCCCAGGCTAAGGCCGTGCCGGTCAGCGTGACGCCGCCGCATCCGCCACCACCTTCGGCGGGAACGTCTCAGACCATCCAGTGGGACGATCTCGAAGTGGACGCCGAGTATGCGCCTGCCCTGGTGTCCATCCACCAGGCCACGCTGCGTCGGGGCGCCACCGTGATCCATGCGTCCGGGCAGCTTCAAGCGCATCGCCTGCGGCATCATCGCCTGGCGTTCGACGACTTCTCCCCGCTTACCGCGAACCTCAATATCACGCAGGCCAGCATCCCCGATCTGCTGTCGATCGCCGGCGAGCAGCTCCCCGTCACCGGCACGCTCAACCTCCAGGCCCACGTGGGCGGCACGCTGGGGAATCTCAACGGCGGCGGCCACCTCGCCGTGAAGGGTGGCAGCGCCTATGGTGAGCCCTACCAAAGCCTGAACACCGATCTCAACTTCGCCGGCAAGGAACTCGACCTCACCAATCTGGTGCTGGCGCTGGAAGGAGGCAGGCTGACCGGCGATGGCGGTTACAACATGGCGAGCAAGGCCTTTCAGGCCAACCTCATGGGTCGCGGTTTCGACCTTGCGCGCATTCAGAAACTACAAACGGGCAAGATGTCCATTGCCGGCAACCTGGGCTTTGAGTTGCACGCGACCGGCACCACGGAACGCCCCACCGTCAGCGGCCACCTGCAGCTTGCAGATCTCGTCCTCGGCGGCCAGCCCGCCGGCGCGCTCACGGCCGACATCCGCACCGCCAACAACACCGCCTTTCTCACCGCCCATTCGGACTTCGTCGGTTCGCAGCTTGATCTGCAGGGCCAGGTTGGCCTCGCGGGCGACTACCCGCTCCAGGCCCGGCTGAACTTCTCTCAACTGGATATCCAGCCACTGCTCAAGATCGCCAAGGTGCAGGGCATTAAAGGCAACTCCGCCATCGCCGGATTCCTCACCGCCTCCGGCCCGGCCAAGACGCCCAAGCTGATCAACGCCGATGCCGAAATCGACCAGTTCAAAGTCACGCTGCAGGGCATGCCGATCACCACGCAGGGGCCCATTCGCGCGTCGCTGCATGGCGGGGTCTTCCGTCTCCAGCAGGTCCACGTCGTCGCCGAAGACACCAACTTGTTGGCATACGGAACGGCGGATCTCTTTGGCGAAACCGGCGTCAGCGCCCACGCCAACGGCTCGATCAATGCCAAGCTGGCGCAGAGTTTCAGCACGGAAATCTCCTCCTCCGGCCACATCGATCTGGACTTTGACGCCTCCGGCCCGCTCAAAAAGCCGAACGTGCAGGGCAAGGTCAACTTCACCAACGTCAACTTCGCCTACCAGGAGATCCCCAACGGCATCAGCCATCTGAATGGCTCGCTCGTCTTCGACCAGGACCGCCTCGATATCCAGAACATGGTTGGCACCACCGGCGGCGGACAGGTCAAGCTCGGCGGCTTCATCACGGTACAGCAGGGTATCTTCGCCGACGTCACGCTGGCCCTCAAGGACACGCGCTTCCGTTACGCCGGTCTGAGCACCTCGGCCGATGCCACCATGCGCCTTCAGGGCTCCACCAGCGGTCTGCTGCTCAGCGGCAACGTGCTCATCACGCGCTTCCTGGTCGGCCCCAACGTGGACTTCGCTGCGCTCAGCGGCTCCGGCGCCGTCTCGCCGCCGCCCGATCCCACGGCCTTCACCAACAAGGTCCGGCTCGACGTGCACATCACCTCGTCGCCCTCGCTCGATTTCCAGAATTCCTTTGCGCAGATCGCCGGCACAGTGGACCTCCGCATCCGCGGCACCGTGGCCCAGCCCTCGGTGCTGGGGCGGATCACGGTCACCGATGGACAGGCCACCTTCGCGAACACTACCTACCAGCTCCAGCACGGAGATATCTACTTCACCAACCCGGTGCACATCGAGCCGGTGATTGACCTCGACGCCACCACCCGCATTGAGGAGTACGACGTCACCATCGGCCTCCACGGCACGGCCAGCAAGCTCACCCCCACCTTCCGCTCCGAGCCTCCACTGCCCGAGGCCGATGTCATCTCGCTGCTTGCCCAGGGTCGTACCCAGCAGGAGCAGTCCATCTACTCCTCAGAGCAGGCTGCGGCGGGCGTAAACGGTACGACCGACGCGCTGCTCGGCAGCGCTCTGAACGCCACCGTGAGCAGCCGCATTCAAAAGCTCTTCGGCGTGGGCAGCGTGAAGATCGATCCCACCTACGTGGGCTCGTTGGGGAACTCGAGCGCGCGCATTACCGTGCAGGAGAATATTGGCCGCCAGTTGCAGCTCACCTACGCCACCAACATCAACACCACCAACCAGCAGTTGATCCAGGCGCAGTTCAATCTCTCTCCGACCTTCTCCATTACCGCAGTGCGCGACGAAGCCGACGTATTCAGCTTGCTGTTCAAGATTCACCGCCGCTATCGCTAAGCTGGTCGGGAACTCCGGTTCCGCATGGCTACTCGCGCTTGGGTGCAACCCGGCGACGCTAGAACGTGTCTTTGTACGTGAAAGCGCAGAGCGGTTGCACCCCGGCAGCCACCGCGTGGCGTCCAATACACAGGAGACACGTACACCATGAATAGAACGAGGGTATGGACCTCAACCGCACTTGCGGGCGCACTGTTGTTCGGCAGCCAGCTACTCACTTCTCCATCTGCTTACGCCGCACCCTATGCGGCCGCTCAGGCGAACGGCCAACAGCCCAACGCGCCCGACGACAGCAAACTGCAGACCGAGGTGCAGAAGAAGCTCAAGGGATCGAAGTTCAAGAACCTCCAGGTAGCTGTGCAGAACGGTGTGGCCAAACTGAGCGGCACGGTCGATGTGTACTCGACCAAGGAAGACGCCGAAAAGCGGGCGAGCAAGGTCAAAGGCCTCACCTCGGTGGTCAACGATATCCAGGTAGCAGCCGGCGAAAACTCCGACCAGCAGATCCAGGACAAGCTGCGCAAGCAGCTCGCCTATGACCGCGTAGGCTTCGGCAACGTGTACAACGCCATCACCGTCTCTGTGCAGAACGGCGTGGCGACACTGGGCGGCCATGCGCTCGGTCCGGTGGCCAAGCAATCAGCGCTCAACCTCGCCAAGAACACGCGGGGTGTTACCAATGTCGTCGATCACATCCAGGTCGATCCGGTCTCGCCCATGGATGACGGTCTCCGCCGCCAGGTCGCTCGCGCGGTGTACGGCTATCCCAGCCTGAACAAGTACGCCATCAATCCTGCGAACCCGATCCGCATCACGGTCATCAATGGGCACGTTATTCTTTCTGGCGTGGTGGACAGCCAGGCGGATAAGAACGTCGCCGGCATCCAGGCCAATGGCGTCCCCGGCGTCTTCAGCGTGACCAACAACATCCAGGTGGCGGGCCAGCCCGAGGAGCGCTAGTTCGCGTCCTTGGTCGATACTGCACTTACGGTCTCCTTCACCCACGCAACCGTCACCGGCAACGAACCCTCGCTCCCGGTGACGGTTGCGGCGCGCGTGAGCGCAGCGAAGCGCCCAGGCCGCCTTCCCGCCTCGCGTTGTCATCCCGCGCCCCGAGCGTCATCCCGCGCGAACCCTGTCATCCCGCGCGCAGCCGAGGTATCTGCTTTTGCCGCCGATCCCAACAAGCCACACCCTGTCATCCTGAGCGAACACCTTGTCATCCTGAGCGAGCGCAGCGAGTCGAAGGACCTGCGGTTCCCCTGACCCCTGACCCCTGACCCCCCGCGCGTTCTACACTGAACTCAGGTAAACCCGCCCCCCATGCCCCTCGCGCGCAACATCGCTGTCACGCTGGAAATGATCAAGTGGGAGCACTCGGTCTTTGCTCTCCCGTTTGCCCTCACGGGCGCACTGCTGGCTGCCAGCGGCTGGCCCTCCGCACGCCAGCTCCTGTTCATCGTGCTCTGCATGGTCACGGCCCGCTCCGCGGCAATGGCTTTCAACCGCTGGGCCGATGCCACGCTCGACGCCGCCAATCCCCGCACCGCTTCCCGGGCGCTCCCCGCAGGGCTGTTGTCGCGCGGCTTTGTCGGCCTCTTCACCATCGCCATGTCCGTAGCCTTCGTGCTCTGCGCACTGGCGCTCAACCGGCTCGCATTCCTGCTTTCGCCCGTGGCCCTTGCGGTAGTACTCCTGTACTCCTACACCAAGCGGTTCACCCGCTGGTCGCACCTGTTTCTCGGGCTCGCTCTCGGCATTGCTCCCGCGGCCGCGTGGATTGCGATCCGCGGCTCCCTCGACCCGCGCATTCTGGTGCTCACGGCGGCGGTGCTCTTCTGGGTAGCCGGCTTCGACGTGCTCTACGCCTGCCAGGACATGGAACACGACCGCGCGGCCGGGCTATACAGCGTGCCGCAGTCGCTGGGCATCCACGGCGCCTTCTGGACGGCACGCGCCATGCACCTGCTCATGTTCGCGCTGCTGGTGGCATTGGTACACCTGTTTGCTCTCGGCCCCGTGGCGTGGTGCGGACTCGCGGTCGTGGGCGCGCTGCTGCTCTATGAGCACCTGATCGTCTCACCCGGCGACCTGCGCCGTCTGAACGCCGCCTTCTTCACCCTGAACGGTGTCATCTCGATCGTCTTCTTTGTTTTCATGGCCGCGGCCGTCCTGCTCCGGCCACGCTAGAACAGCGGCTTTGGCGACCGGCTGTCCTCAAACAAGAGCACAATTAGACACATGAGCAGGGGTGTTGAGAAAGACGAGGTCACCCGGTTTCTGGAAGCCTGGTTCGCTCTCCGGCAATTCATCCAGGCCACCAACTTCAATCGCTTTCAGAAAGCGGGGTTGAGCGCCACACAGTTCATGACCCTGAACCTCCTTCCCCATAACGGAGACGGCATTACGGCCGGCGAACTTGCAAGACGCATGAACCTGAAGCCAGCCACCGTAGCCAAGACGCTGGACAGTCTGGAAGCTCGGGACATGATAGCCCGGCTTCGCAGCGCCGCCGACGGCCGGCTTGTTCTGGTGAAGATTACGAAAGCCGGAATCCAGTTCCAGAATGCCGCCGCCGGACAGTTCCGCAACCAGTTGACTGCACTGTTCGAGGCCATGCTCCCGGAAGAACGTCATGGCTTGCTTGTAGGGCTGCAAAGCCTGGTGCGGGCGGCGAGCCGGGGAAGCACGCCGGTGCCCAGTACGCTCACTCGTGAGCCTGATGCCGCTGCTCCGGCGAAGCGTAGTTCGCGGCGATCTCGTCAGCAGTAATGGCTATCCTGGAATGCGTACTAATCACCTGCGCGATCTCCTCATCGCTGTGCCCGCGTTTCCGCAGGGTCTCGACCTCATCGCTGATCATCCCGACAAACGCCTGCACAGGAAACATCTCGGGCCCCAATCCCGCCAGCTCGCGCAACGCTTTCTGGGCCCGGATCGCTTCCTCCACGGGGTACATTCTTTCCTGGTCCTGATCTTCCATAAGTGGTCTCCTGAATTGTTTCGTAGTACGAAGTAACCTAGCTCTATCCGGAAGGGTTGTCCAGCCCTGGCTTCGTTCTCTTTCCAGCACAACAAAAAAGCCCCGCTCGCAAGCAGGGCTTCTTCGTCGTGCGAACCGCGGTCTAGCTGTTTCTGTGTTTGAATTCGTCGATCTTGTCGTTTATCGAGTCCTTCGCATTCTTCACAGAATCCGAGAAGTCCTCCCGGGCATTCGTTCCGCTGGTGTTGGTGTCTGTGGTGTGCGTTCCGGTCACGGAGCGGGCCGCGTCCTTCACGTTGCCCCACGTCTCCTTCGCGCCACCTTTTACCTGGTCTGCTACGCCTTCGTTTGCCAACCTGTCATTGCCGACAACCTCGCCGGCCTTCTGCTTCACATTGCCAACCGCCTGGTCGAATTTGCCGCTTACCTGGTCCTTGTCCATTGCGTGCTCCCCTCTGGCCCCTGCTGAAAAGCGGGCCGTACATTTTGCTGCGAACCTGCACTTGCCTTAAACCACCGGACCGCGACGACCGCCGATCAACTGAATCACCAGAACAACGAGAGCGATTACCAGGAGAATGTGAATCCACCACGCCACAAGGTGGAAGCCGATGAAACCCAAAAGCCACAAAATGATCAGGATTACGAACAGAGTCCAAAGCATTGATTCTGATCTCCTTCCCCATGAACTAGATTCGGTGTGGTATGGTGCGAGTCCAGAGACGAAGGTTGCCGCACCCGCCAAGAAAAGGAGCCAAGCAACACATCCATGCGTATCGCCATCCAGGGGGAAGCTGGCTCCTTCAGCCACCAGGCAGCGCTGCTTTTTGCGCCCGATGCCGAGATCGCGCCCTGCAAGCGCGCCGCAGAAGCCTTTGCCGAGTTGCGGGAGGGAACCTGCGACGCCATCGCTCTGCCACTTGAAAACACGCTGGCAGGCTCCGTAGTCGAGCATTACGATCTGCTCCTCGGCGCCCCCATCCACATCGAACGGGAGATCCTGGTGCGCATCGAGCATGCGCTGATCGGCATTCCCGGCAGCACAGAAAGCACCATCCGTCGCGCGTACTCCCATCCGGTCGCGCTGGCGCAGTGCCGCAACTACCTCGCCGCCCATCCGGAGATCGAGCCCGTCCCTTTCTACGACACCGCCGGAGCCGTCAAGCAACTGATCGAGTTACGTGATCGCCACGCCGCCGCCATAGCCGGCGCGCTCGCCGCCGAAATCTACGGAGGCATCATCCTGACCAGCCGCATCGAAGACGATCCGGCGAACTTCACCCGCTTCCTGCTCCTCCGTCCCGGCGCCCCTGCCCCCAATGCGTGTCCGCCCCACGGCCCGGCAAAGCTCAGTATGGCCTTCTCGGCCCAGCATCGGCCCGGTGCCCTGGTCGCTGCCCTGCAGGTCCTGGCCGAGGCGGACGCGAACCTCACCAAGGTGCAAACCCGGCCCGTACACGGCCATCCCTGGCGCTATACCTTCTACGTGGATTGCTTGCTGAAGACTCCCGCGGGTGTTCCCGAGCTCCTGGCTGCGCTCCGCACCCGCACCCTCACGCTGCAAAACTTCGGTTGCTATCCGCCGGCCGAAGCCTCCGAAGCGGTGCTCTAGCCCCTGATCGGCGCCCGGTCCTCCGCCTCGCCAAACCCTTTCCCATGCTGAGCGGGAGTTTGGACGGAGGTAATGCCCCACCTCTGCATCGGGCATCTTAAAAGGGGAAGCGTCAGCGATACTAGCTGCAATGCGGCCCGCCCCGTCTCCTCCTCCCAAAAGCAGTCTGGCCCCGCAGAGCGCGGGCGGCTCGGCGAAACCGATCCCTGCGCCGGGACGTCTCACAAGCAGGCCGGCCAGACCAAGGGCAGGGAACAGGACGAATCCGGGCAAGACTGGGCAGCTCCGGTTTGCGACTTTCTGCGGGTTGCAGCATCGAATGTGTAGAAATCTTATAGAAGGACACTCATGGCTAACGATTTTCTGAGCATCATCGAGCCAGCCAACCGGCAACGCGAAGAACGGAAAGAAGGCGAAGCCGCCCGTGTACTCCCGGTGCTGCCCGTCCGCGATACCGTGCTCTTTCCGCATGCTGTGCTGCCGCTCACGGTCGGCCGCGAAAGCTCGATTCACCTCATCCAATCCCTCGGCGAGGAGAAGACCGTCGTGGTCGTCGCACAACGCGACGCCCGCATGGACACTCCCCAGCCGGCCGATCTCCATTCCGTCGGTACCCTGGCCACGGTGCACAAAGTCGTCAAAATGCCCAACGGCAGCCTGTTCGTCTTCACCGAAGGCACCGAGCGCGTGCACCTGGGCGAGTACCACCAGATCGAACCCTTCATGACGGCCGAGATCGAGTCCATCCCGGACGTCCGGCCCTCCCGCGATTCCGAACTGGAAGCCCGGCAGCGCAACGTCACCCAGCAGTTCCAGCAGATCGTTGCCGCCTCGCCCACGCTTTCCGATGAACTGCAGACCATCGCACTGAACATCGAGGACCCGGGCCGCCTGGTGGACTTCATCGCCTCCTCGCTGCCGTTTCTCCCCACCACGGACAAGCAGGAACTGCTCGAGACGCCCGACATCTCCGCGCGTATGGAGCGCATCAACAAGCATCTTGCCAAGGAGCTCGAAGTACAACAGCTCCGCAACAAGATCCAGTCCGAGGTGCAGGACTCGGTACAGCAGTCACAGCGCGACTACTATCTGCGCGAACAGCTCAAGGCCATCCAGAAGGAGCTCGGCGAACAGGACGAGGGCCAGAAGGACATCGACGAGCTGCGCGAAAAGATCGAAGCCGCCGGCATGCCGGAAGACGTGAAGAAGGAAGCGACCAAGGAACTGAATCGCCTTTCCCGCATGTCTCCCATGGCCGCTGACTACTCGCTCACGCGCAACTACATCGAGTGGCTCGCCGTACTCCCCTGGGCCAAGTCCTCGGGCGGGGAAGTGGACATCGTCAAGGCTAAGGAAATCCTGGACGAGGATCACTACGACCTCAAGAAGGTGAAGGACCGCATTCTGGATTACCTCAGCGTGCGCCGTCTGAAGCCGGACATGAAGGGACCCATCCTCTGCTTCGTCGGACCTCCAGGCGTGGGCAAAACCTCGCTCGGCCGCTCCATTGCGCGTTCGCTGGGCCGTAAGTTCCAGCGCATCTCGCTCGGCGGCATGCACGATGAAGCCGAGATCCGCGGCCACCGCCGCACCTACATCGGCGCACTCCCGGGGCAGATCATCCAGGCATTGCGCCGGGCGGAAACCAACGATCCGGTCTTCATGCTGGACGAGATCGATAAGCTCGGCCGCGACTTCCGCGGCGACCCGGCATCGGCGCTGCTCGAGACCCTTGATCCGGAGCAGAACAACACCTTCCGGGACAACTACCTGGACGTACCGTTCGACCTCTCCAAGGTGCTCTTTATCTGCACCGCGAACATGCTCGACCCCATTCCGGAGCCGCTGCGTGACCGCATGGAGATCATTGAGCTCCAGGGCTACACGGAAGAGGAGAAGGTGCACATTGCCTTCCGCTACCTCATCCCGCGGCAGATCCGGGAGAACGGTATCGAGGGCAAGGACGGTGGCCAGGATCTGATCGAGTTCCCCGAAGAAAGCGTCCGCTACATCGTGCGCCACTACACGCGCGAAGCCGGCGTCCGCAAGCTCGAGCAGTTGATCGGCACGGTCTGCCGCAAGCAGGCGCGCCGCATCGCCGAGGGGAACACCGAGAAGCTGGTGGTGACCACCGATGTGATCCACGAATTCCTGGGCGGCATCAAGGTCCGGGTGGACACGGAGATTGCCGAGCGCACACGCCGCGCGGGCGTGGCCGTTGGCCTGGCGTGGACCCCGGCAGGTGGCGACGTGCTCTTCATCGAAGCCAACCGCATGAAGGGCAAAGGCGGCTTTACCATGACCGGCCAGTTGGGCAACGTTATGCAGGAATCCATGCAGGCCGCGCTCACCTGGGTACGCTCAAACGCTCGTTCGCTGGGCCTCGAGGAAGACTTCGTCAAGGATCAGGACATCCATATCCATGTTCCGGCCGGAGCCATCCCCAAGGACGGCCCGTCGGCCGGCGTCACCATGGCCACAGCCCTGGTCTCGCTCATGACCGATACGCCCGTCCATCCGCTTACCGCGATGACCGGCGAGATCACCCTGAGCGGCAATGTGCTGCCGGTGGGCGGGATCAAGGAAAAATTCCTTGCCGCCAAGCGCGCTGGCGTCACCCAGGTCATCCTTCCGGCTGAGAACCGGCAGAACGTGGAGGAGGACCTTACGCCGGATCAGACGGCGGGCGTGACCATTCACTACGCCAGCGTCATTGAAGACGTGCTCAACGTGGCCCTTCCGAAGTCAAGCACCGAGGAGCGCCACGATGAAGAGGTCCGCGAGGAAATCATCGAGCACGCCAACGCGTAACGACGCTTACCGCACCCGCTCTCATCCTAAGCGGGTGTGCGCCATAGCTCCGCACCGCATCCTGCCATCCTGAGCGAAATGGAGGAAGCGGTTCCCAAAAAGCTGTCGTCCCGAGCGGAGTCAAGGAGGCGGCCTTTCCAAAAAGCTGTCGTCCCCAGCGGAGTCAAGGAGGCGGCGTTTCCCAAGGAGCCGTCATCCTGAGCGAAGTGGAGGAAGCGCGTTCCCACAAAAGCTGTCATCCTGAGCGGAGTGGGCCGGTTCATCGGCCCACGCAGTCGAAGGACCTGCTTCTCCAGCGGACTCCAGAACCAAAGCCCCACCGAACCGGGTGGGGCTATTTCTTGCCCGGCTGAAACCGGCTCGAAACTCGCTGCACACCTCTTGTCGCAGTTAGCGCCTTCTGCACGAAAAATCGTTTCAACTCCACCAAACCCCTTCACGAACTCCTGGGCCGCGGCGCATACTATTGCCGTCCTGGAGACCACGCATGAAAGCATTGGTACTGTTTCTGGCACTGGCGGCAATCCCAGCGGCTGCCCAAACCACGTATTCCAACCTGGAGCGCGACACCACACCTGGTCACTGGTCCGCTGCCCCCAACAACACCTATCTATCGACAGCCACCTGTACGCTCTCCTTTATTCCTGACCCTCAGAATCCAGGGCAAAACATGATCCGCCTTGATCTGACAAACGGCGTGGGCAGCGCGGCATCCTGCATCCTCTTCTACACTGGCATCCCGGTGCAGAATCCTGCGCTGACCGCCCGCGACTACCGACTGAATGCCAATCTCTGGGTGGATCCTGTCAACGTCACGTACCTGTTCAGCGTACAAGCCGAGGTCTTTGTTGACGATAATGGCGGCCTATCGAAACTGGCCGGCGCTGCGCGCTTCGGCGGCTACGGAACTGCCATCGGTTATCCCCTCGCACAGGCTTGGGCGTGGGGAGACGCGTGGAATTCGGGTGATCCCTTTCAGGGCGTCGGATGGCACTCGGACGGCGTGCACTCCGAAACCGTACAGACGGTTGAAGACACCACCACGCTCGACCCGACCGGCCGGCCCTTCGACGCTTTCCAGTTGCACGGAAATACCTACGCGACCTCGTATGCTCTTTCGGATCTGTTCAGCTACGGCAACGGCGGCGACGTCGGCATTGGTAGCGCCAAACTCGACTCTGAGCACACCGGGCAAATCCAACTCGCGTACGCCTTCCAGACCAACGGTGATCAGCCAGAAACCCTGTATCTCAAGGACGTCACGTTTATCGTGCAGTAGCTGCCCCTTTGAGCACCGGAATCGATAATGCACGCCGTGACAGAGGCAGGAACTCGGCCGCTAGCTGGGCGGACAACGCTCGGGGTGCTTATGCAACCGGCCCAGGATGAAGATTCCCCCGGTTCTTTGGCGTAGTAATTCGCCTGATCTGTCACACTGGAATTAGGAGAAAAAGCAATGTGCTCTTCTTCTCCGAGAGGCAGCCGCGAAAGGGCTGGCCCACGAGGCCTGGCCGTGCGCCGCGCCTGTAACTCGTTAGCTAACAGGTTGCATAAGAGTTAGTGCAAGTCGGCCGTCTAAACCCTTTGTTTGCAGGACTTTCATTGTAACTTCTTTGGTTGCAGGACTTTACCCGACCCCCCCCGGCCTAAGTGCAATCCTGCGAGGACTTTAGGAGAAAAGTCCTAGGGGGGAGGGGGAGTGTGACGGTGGTTAACTCCGTTCCGGAGCCAACCAGGTTCATACGGTATGCTGAACAGCGACCATGGCCCGCATTCTCACCGCGCTTGTGCTCATCCCCCTGGTGCTGCTCCTGCTCTTCAAGGGGCCATTCTGGCTGGTCGCCCTGGTTACCGCAATTGTGGCCCTGCTGGCGACCTGGGAGTACCTGGTGCTGGCCGATGCCACGGGCGCCCACACCCCGCGCGTTCTCGTCCTGTTCGCGATTGCAGTAACTTTTGCCTGCAATTTCTGGCGCCCGGACCTGTTGACACCGGTGCTCAGTGCCCTCTCTCTCGGCCTCTTCGTCGTCGTGAGCTTTCGCAGTCCGCTCGACCGCGTGCTGCTGGATACCTCCGCTTCTGTCTTCGGCTTGCTCTATATCGGGCTTTCGCTCACCACCATCCCGCTTCTCCTGGCACAGGAAAACGGCCCCTCGCTCCTGCTCTTCCTCTTCTTTGTGGTCTGGTCCGGCGACGTCGCGGCCCTCTACGTCGGCAAGCCTTTCGGCCGGCATAAGCTGGCACCCCGCCTCAGCCCCAACAAGACCTGGGAAGGAAGCATCGGGTCGGTCTTTGGCAGCGTGATCGTTGCGCTTCTACTGCTCGCACTGGCCGCAGCGATCGAGCGCCGCGGCTTCCTCTGGATCAGCTACCCGGGCGCGCGGGTGCGCTGGGTAGCCCTCGCCGTCCTGCTGAACATCGCGGCCCAGGTCGGCGACCTTATCGAGTCGGCCATCAAGCGCGGCGCCAAGGTGAAAGACTCAGGCACGCTGCTACCGGGTCACGGCGGCATTCTGGACCGCATCGACGCCCTCCTGCTGGCAGCTCCCGTGCTGTGGTACGCTCAACTGGTTCAGCAGTACTTCTAGCGAGTACAGCCACGTTGAAGCAGATTGCCATCCTGGGGTCTACCGGCTCGATCGGGGCCAGCACCCTTTCCATCATCGAAAGCTATCCCGAGCGCTTCGCCGTCGCCTCGCTGGCTGCCGGTCATAATCTCGACCTTGCCTTCGAACAGGCATTCCGGTGGCGTCCGCGTGTGCTCTCGCTGGCCACTCCGGACCTGGCCGACGCAGATGCGGGACCGCCTGCGGACAGCGGGGGTGACCGGGACCGAGGTCGTCTCCGGCACGGAGGGCACCGTCCAGGTCGCGACGCTGCCAGAGGTGGACTTCGTGGTCTCTGCAATTGTCGGCGTCGCCGGCCTGCAGGCCACCTACGCGGCGGTACAGGCAGGCAAGCCCGTAGGGCTGGCCAATAAGGAGGCGATGGTCGCGGCTGGCGAGATCCTGACCCGCGAGGCGCGCCGGCGAAACGTCCCCCTGCTGCCCATCGATTCCGAGCACAACGCCGTGCACCAGTGCATGCGCGCGGGCACCCCGGCCGAGGTACGGCGCATCTGGCTCACCGCCTCCGGCGGCCCCTTCCGCCGGCTGCCGCTCGCCGAGTTCGAGAACATTACGGTGGCCCAGGCGCTCAAACATCCGACCTGGGTGATGGGTCAACGCATTACGATTGACTCGGCGACCATGCTCAATAAGGGCTTGGAAATCATCGAAGCCTGCCGGCTCTTCGATCTGCCGCCTTCCGCGGTCAAGGTGACCGTTCACCCGCAATCCACGGTGCACTCGCTGGTCGAATACATCGACGGCAGCATTCTGGCGCAGATCTCCGTGACGGACATGCGCCTGCCGATCCTGTACGCGCTGAGCTACCCGGAGCGGATCGAGTCTACCCTGACCTTTGACCTAGCTGCCTTATCTGGCCTGGACTTCGAGCCGCCGGATTTCGCCCGTTTTCCCTGCCTGCGGCTGGCTTACGAGGCAGCCGAGGCGGGTGGCGCTCACCCCATCGCGCTCAATGCGTCTGATGAAATAGCCGTCGCGGCATTCCTCGAAGGACGTATCTCGTTTTCTGCAATCCCGCGTACAATCGAGGCTGTATTGGCAGCAACTCCTGCAGTACACCCGTCCACCATCGATGAGGTATTGCTGCTGGACAGGGAAGCCCGCGACCGGGCGAGCGTTCTGATTGCAGCCGGGGACAAGGCAGTGCTGCCCCTTTAGGCGCGCCGCCGTTCAGCCGTATCTCACTGCCCAGGAAGGTTTGTAACAAGCGCACGCTATGTCCTTCGTCGCCCTCAGCATTTTCTCCACCCTGATCGTGCTCGGCATTATGGTGCTGGTGCATGAGTTCGGGCACTTCGCCGTCGCCAAACTTTGCCGTGTGCGTGTCGAGGTTTTCTCTATAGGTTTCGGCAAACGCCTCTTTGGATTCCGCAAAGGCGATACGGATTACCGCATCAGCCTGCTGCCGCTGGGCGGCTATGTGAAGATGCACGGCGAGATGGGCGGCGACGGCTCTATGCCGGCCACCACTCTGCCGGGCGAGGCAATGCTCGAGCTGCGCGACTCCGGCGACCTGAACAGCAAACCACGCTGGCAGCGTGTTCTGATCGGACTTGCGGGCCCTGTTGCCAACTTCATCCTGGCGCTGGTGCTCATGACCGGCTTCTACATGATGCACAACGAAGTGGAGCTGTATCGGTCGCAGCCGGCCAATGTGGACTACGTGCTCGAGGATTCGCTCGCCGCCAAGGCGGGGATCCAGTCCGGCGACCGCATTACCCGCTTCGAGTCCGTTGAGAACCCGACCTGGGAGCAGGTCTCGATCCGGGCCGCTTTGAACATGGGTCAGACCGTGCCGGTTACGGTCGAGCGCGATGGCCGGACTATCCAGACCAAGCTGCCCATCCTTGGGCCGCGCAACACCGACGACTTCACGCTGGAAACGCTTGGCCTAGTGCCGGAGATGCAGACCGGTCCGGTGGTCGTGCGCAGCGTCGAGCCCTCCATGCCCGCCGCCAAGGCGGGACTCGCTGCTGGCGACAAGATCCTTTCGGTAAATGGTCACCCGTTCCACTCAACCGCCGCGATGCTCGCCTACCTGCAGCAGACCCATGGCGCCACGGTAGATCTGGCTGTACAGCACCAGGGGAGCATGGAACACATCAGCTTCCAGCCAGTGATGGCAGAACTCGGTGACGGTACCAAGGGCTATCGCATGGGCTTCTCGCCGGAGATGCCGCCCTTCAAGGTACAGCAGCTACCGTTGCCGCTGGCACTGAGCCACTCCATCCAGTTCAACGTCAAGAATTCCGGCTTGATCCTCGAAGTGCTGCACCGCATGGTGACCCGCCACATGGCTGTGCAGAATCTCAGCGGGCCGATCGGCATTGCGCGGGAAACAGGGCTTGCGGCAAGCCAGCCCGGTTGGCAGCCGATGATCGGTTTGATGGCGATCATCAGCCTGAACCTCGGCATTTTCAACCTGCTCCCGATTCCCATCCTCGACGGCGGCGTCATCCTGCTCCTGTTGATCGAGGGAGTTCTGCGCAGAGACTTGAACCAGCGCTTTAAGGAACGGATCTACCAGGCCGCCTTTGTCTTCCTGCTGATTTTCGCCGCCTTTGTGATGTTCAACGACATTTCCAAGCTGTCGATCTTCACTAAGCTCAAGCCGTAGTTGGTGAGAAGCAAAGCCCGGGACTTGCCGGGCTTTGCTTTGCCGCTTTTCTCGGCCGTCGAGACTGTTTGTGTCTGTGCGCCCGGGCGTCGACAGCGGATGCGCAGCCCGGCTGCAGCCCGGAGCGCGTTGCCGGTACCACTTCTGCGGCAAGGGAAGCATGCCATCGTGGGATGGGCTGCGGGGGCCCGAATGAGCGATGCTGTTCTCACGTTGAGAGCGATCTCACGTAAGAGATAAGAGAAGCCCGAAGCGCGCATTGCCTGTTTCACTTGCTTCACCTGTCATGCTGTTTTCGCCGGTATGGAATCAGCGCCACGCGCCTGCCGGAGCTGCTCACAGAAAAGGGTCTCTACACACCGACGGTGCCGTGCGGCGCAGAGTGTCCCAACAAGGCTCTCGGCGCTGCAGCACACGCCGGCCCAGCCCTCCCCCGAACGATGTCGGAACGTAGATATCCGGATGCTGTCCTGTGCCGCGGAGCCCTTGGGTTCTCGCGGCGATCTGTTTGCCCGCGCCACCATCTGCAGCGCTGTGCCGCCCCTGGAGTGGTGCATGGGGTGGTCTTTTCCTTGCGCAATTCACATGGTTTCAACATGAGGGATTGCGGCGATCCCGCACACTCTTTGGACTTTGCCTCGCAGGGCGCCCCAGCGCAGGAAAACCGGGCCACAGGCTTCGCCTGATCTTCCCTGTTGCGGTGGTACGGATAGCTCCGTAGTCTGCGGAAGCATTCCCAAAAGACCGGGAGCGCAACTTTCGCCTATTTCTGACAATTTGACCTGGAGCAAGCGCCGGATCGCTGTGTGCGCGGCTCGTTGAGGACCGTTGTTGCCGTTCCGTTCGTCCCGGCTTTTGCCTGGATGCGACGGTGGAGCACTGGCCGTCCCGGCGCGCCCGCAGGCAACCACGGCGGCTGACGCCTGCTCTCCGCAGTCCGGGCCTTGCGTCCGGGTGACAGCGGCACCGCGAATAGCGGACGGGATTGCATGCTTTCTCTGCAAAACCGCTTCCGTACGCGGCCGACCCCTCCTGTCTTCCGGAGCGACCCGGACTGCGGCCACGGCAACCGGACACGGAGCCGCACGCTTGACGTGTGTCCGTGTCTGCTGGTCCGGAGCGACGCTCCGGAAGGAGCACGAGGAGAACGGATGCGACCGAAGAAGATCATTCTGTGCGTGGACGACAACGAACAAATCCTTTCTGTCCGCAAGTTCATGCTGGAAACGCGGGGGTATCGCGTGCTCACCGCCCAGGGAGCGGCCGAGGCGCTGGAGATCTTCGAACGCGGAAACGTGGATCTGGTGTTGAGCGATCTTGCGATGCCGCAGATGGACGGCAACGAGCTGGTGAGGCGGATGAAGGCGATGGCGCCGGAAGTGCCGATGATCCTGATCAGTGGCAGCGTCAAGGCTTTCGATCGAGCGGGGAACGCCGATGCCTTCCTGCCCAAGGGTGCCTGCACGCCGCTCGAAGTGCTGGAGCGCATTCGCGTGATGATTGCCCGCAAGCGCGGCCCCAAGAAAGCCGCCGCAGTCCCGGCCGTGGTCACGGAAATGCCGGCACCTGCGCCGGGCTTCACGGCGGCGGCCGCGTCCTAGGCTTACAGCCTGGATGGAGATGTGGGGCCAGCGGACAAATTACAATCAGGGGGTGCCCCCAATCATTGAAGCGGAAAACTTAGGCAAGGTCTATCGGGCGGGAAAGATCATGGTCCCGGCCCTGAAGCAGGTCTCGTTCACGGTGGAAGCGGGCGAGTTCGTCTCTATCGTGGGCCCCTCGGGCAGCGGTAAGTCGACACTGTTCTATGTGCTGGGCGGACTCACGCAGGCCACTTCGGGCAGCATTCGCATTGACGGGGTGGACTTCGCGAAACTCAGCGACAAGGAACGGACCGCGCTGCGCGGACAGAAGATCGGCTTTATCTTCCAGAAGTTCAACCTGCTGCCGACGCTCTCGGCCCGCGACAATATCGAGATCGCTTATGAGATCAGCGGCCGCAAGGAGCCGATCGATCAACGTTTCATGACCTATCTCGCGGACCTGCTGGGCATTGCCGCCCGCCTGGACCACCGCCCGTCGGAGTTGTCGGGTGGCGAACAGCAGCGCGTGGCCATTGCCCGCGCCCTGATCACGCGGCCGGCGATCGTGCTGGCCGATGAGCCGACCGGCAACCTGGATACGGCGAACTCCGACGCGGTGCTCGAGATGCTGCGCCGCTCCAACCGCGAATTCAAGCAGACGGTACTGATGATCACGCATAATCCCGAAGCTGCCGCCGTGGGCGACCGCATTCTGACGATGCGGGATGGCTGGCTGGAAGAACAGCAGAAGCTGGTGGAATCGGGGGCGATGTAAGGTGGCTCCGTAGACGCCCAAGAGCAACCGGGAAGATGTGGGCCAATGATGCTTCCTCGCAGGATGCGAACTGTTGCTCTGATCACGCTTTTAAGCGGCGGGTGCTTGCCGTTCCCAGCGCAGGTGCTCAAGCACCGGTCTCCTGCCCCCAGCACTCCCTACAAGGGGCGGCAGGAGCCAGCGTACCAGGATGAAGACATGATCCAAGCGGGCGCCCAGGAGCCGGAGGCGACGCGCTATATCCCGCTCCACGTGCTTCGGGAGGATCATCTTCCGGCTGGAAATCTTCAGAACTCGGACCTGACTCTGCTGATCGACGGCAAGCCGCGCGCCTTTACGCTGGTGCGTCCCTGGAAGATGCCGGCGGATGCGAGCGGGGAAGATATTCCATTTCTGCTGGTTCTGCTTCCTCCCAACCAGCCCATCATGCACCATCTGATCCTATCGAGGCTGCAGAGGTACTTCGAGCAGGAGATCACAGACGATGCTGGCAGAGTGCGTTGGCAGTTAGCTGTGGTGGATAGTGATGGTACAAGCACTAACTTCACTCGTGATAAAGCCGAGCTGCTCCAGCTATTCGCTCGGCTCGACAAGAAAACCTCCCCCATGATCCTGGCTGGTACATCTTCCGCCGCCGGATGGACGACGGAGGAGGAGAACAGCATTGCATTCATGCGCTTTCTGCCCGGCCGCAAGATCGTGCTGGCGGTAGAGCCTCAGCAGACATCGGTGTACTCGACAAACACAGACAGCACGCTGCTCCACTGGTTTCCTGCAGATGCTGTACAGGATGCGCGCCAAGCGGGCGCTACGCTGTTCGTCGTCAATCCTGCGGGCCCGGTGAACGGCGATGGCCTCAATAGCATGCAGACCTCGCTGATGTGGCGGACCGCAGATGCGAGCGGTGGGAATTTCGATAACTCGCTACGTGTCATTTTGAAGGAGATCGCAGGCGACCGCGACGCTAATTATCTGCTCCGCTACATGGCCGAGCAGCAGGATGACGATCATTCCTCGGTTGTGCAAGTGGTGTTGCGCGATCGCACGCTCCACGCCATCCTTGGTACGCCCTTCTCGCGATCCGTGCTCTTCAGCGAACCGGCCGAGAAGCCTGAGGGTTCGGCAGCGGTCCAGCGGCTAAGCAAAGCCTCGCGAAAGGCTGTATCTCAGGGCAGTCTGCGTTTGGCTGTGCGCGCGGATAACTTCCCCAACCGAAGCGGGCGGTACAACACCGTGCCGCTGAGTGCTGAGCTGCAATGGCTGGGCGAGCAGGCTGGACCCAGAGAGGTGGAAGTGCTCGAATCGCTGGAGTTCAGCTATACGGGTTTTGCGCTTGCGAAGCGGCATTTGACCGTGCAGTGGAACGGGCGCAAGGTCTCCTGGGTCCGCGTAAACCGCTTGATGCCGGGTGAATATATCTGGCGCGTGGCTGCCACCGATCGCGAAGGCGAGGCGCTTGCCTCAGCAGTAACGCGCTTCCATGTGCAGGCAATCGATCCCGCACACGTGACCCTCAGCTCGCTGGTACTGACCAGAGGCTGCGGTGCCCGGATTGAAGCACAAAATACTGGTGCGGACTTTGATCGGCTTAAGCCGAGAGTAGCCGGCCAGAGCCTGTATGGTGAGGTCTTCGAAATTGCCGGATGCCGCGAACAGACAAACCCCATAGCGGAGTACAGCGTGCATGATCCCCTTACTGCATTTGTGCGCGTCTATCTGCCACCGAAGGTAGACAAAGGAAGACTGGACCAATGGCAGCCGGAGTTTTCGCTGCGCAACACGGCAGGGGCGGTGCAGGCGTGGACCGTTTCTCTCGTCAATGACTCCCTGCCTGGATACCTGGCCCAGTTGCAAATTCCCGCAGGCAGCCTTCAACCGGGCCGGTATGCCTTGCACTTTGCGCTGCGCGGGCCCGGCATTCACGGCAAAGTGGAGGCAGACACAACGATTTCAGTGATCGACGAAACGGATGGAAGAACCGCCGAGGTGAACACTCCTGGCACGCGTTGACCGGGGGAGGGGCAGCCGCTATACTCGCAGGAGTGGTTTAGCGGGAGTAGCTCAGTGGTAGAGCATCGCCTTGCCAAGGCGAGGGTCGCGGGTTCAAGTCCCGTCTCCCGCTCCAGTGGCTGCGGGCGCTCCGAGGTTTCCAGGGTGCGAGCGCGGCAGGGCCACGAATCCATGCGCAACTCCTTCTAGCTGCGCACGACCGTAGGGCAGCCGCGCACGCCGCGGTACGGCCTCAGGGCGCGGTACCCAAGTGGTAAGGGAGAGGTCTGCAAAACCTTTATGCGTCGGTTCGATTCCGACCCGCGCCTCCAATCGATGACGGAATTCAATCCGTCTCGCCCTTCCGCCACTCACTTCCCCATTCATTGTGTTCAGCTTATTTGTGTTCTCGCTTGTAGCGAGGGCATGAGACGCGGATTCGCGTTTGAAAGCACGCAGCGCAGTCGTATGTAGAAAGCGAGCGGGGGCGAGCGCAATCCATGGAGTCGGCGGAGGTACGGGTGCTTGCGGGCTACACACCTGAAGACCGCGCGCGTCTTCGTGCGGGGAACGATGACCCCAGCGGTGTGGCGGAGTTTCATCTGGAGTGGCGGCCCAAAGACCAGCACCTGGGCGTGTTCCTGGGCGGACACTTGGTCAGTCATGCCGGCCTGGTGAAGCACACGATACAGGTGGGCGGGCGCGCGGTCGCGGTGGCGGGGTTTGGCGGCGTGCTCACGCATCCCGATCACCAGGGGCGCGGATTCGCGCGGCTTGCGATGCAAGAGGCAGAAGCCCACGCAAGGGCCGCAATGGACGTCCCCTTTGGCGCACTATTCTGTAAGGAACAAATGCAACCGTGGTATGAGCAGATGGGCTGGCGAACGGTCCGGGAGCAGGTATGGATCGAGCAGCCGCAGGGGACCGTCGCCATGCCGATGCCAATGATGGTGAAAGCGCTGGGCGCAGAAACGTGGCCGGCAGGGGCGATTGTTGTTGGGTGCTTTCCCTGGTAGCTCGTCAGTCTTCTGTGTCGGCCGGGACTTCGAAAGTGACCAGTTCCGAACGGAAGCCACGGGTGCGCACCGCTCCGTAGGAGATGCCCGCGGCCATCCAGACGACCCCAAGCAGGAGCGCGGGATGGCTGAGATGAATCCAGATGAACAGGCAGATGAAGAAGCCGAGCACCGGCACGGCGAAATCGCTGATACGACGGTTCTTCCCGTGCAGCCCATAATGCACGAAAGCAGCCGCGTTGACGCCCATAAAGGCGATAAACGCGCCGAAGTTGAGCGCTTCGGCGCCAATCTCGTAAGCGCCGCCGCCCAGCCGCCCGGAGAAGTATTCGAGGATGCCCGCGCCGCACAGCGCAAAGGCTCCGACCAGCACAATGTTGTTGCGAGGAATGCGGCGCTTCGGCTCGATGGCACCGAAGAAGGAGCGAGGCAGTGCGTTGCCGCGCCCCATGCCATAGAGAAGCCGTCCTGCGGCAAGCTGCGAACCCATACCCGAACCCATGTTCGCCACGAGCAGCGTGAAGTTGATGACCTGGAAGAGAACCATGCCGCCCACCTGACGCGAGATGAGCGCAAATGCGGACTCGACGTTGTTGCTGGGAAACGGCTTGGCTCCCCAGACAAGCTGTGCCGCGTACACCTCCAGCCCGGAGAGCAGCCCAGTGATCAGGCAGACGAGCACGGTAGCGATCAGGATGTTGCGGCGCGGGTTCTCTGCTTCTTCGGAAAGGGTCGAGACCGCGTCGAAGCCAATATAGGTAAGTACGGCGACGGAGGTTCCGGCAAATATGCTGGATGCCTGAAAGGTCTGCGGATTGTAAAAGGGGCGCGTGAAGAACGCGGGATCATGGTGCACCCCCCACAGCGCGCGGATGACGCAGCCCAGAAACAACGCGACCACGATCACCATGCCGGCGCAGAGTGCCTCGTTGAGTTGCGCCGAGGTCTTGATGCCGCGCAGGTTGACCCAGGTAAAGAAGGCGGCAAAGATCACGATCCAGATGTAGTACGAAATGCCAGGCAGGATGTTCATGGCAGCCTTGGCGCAGAAGGCGGTGCAGATAAGCGGGTTCAGGAGATAGTCCATCACCATGCCCCAGCCGACGATGTAGCCAAATGCGGAATGGATCTCCTGGCCCACATAGGTGTACGCCGAGCCCGCGCTTGGATACACACGCGCCATGCGGCCATAACTGATGGCAGTAAACAGCATGGCCACCATGGCGATGAGTATTGTGGTGACCACGTGACCATGCGCTTTGTTGCTGATGACGCCGTAGATGCCCATGGGCGCAGTCGGCTGGATCACCACCATGCCGATGATGATCAGGTTCCATAAGCTGAGCGTGCGATTGAGACGAGGCGCGCCTTGTTCTGCCACTGCGCCGGCCATATGACTTTCCTGCTTCATAGAAGGACTCCGACGAACGGGATACAAGGGCCGCGCTGATCTTGGCACAGTTCGAACTGGGCATGGGCTTGCTGGTTGAGGAAGCCCCGTGGAGCGAATTTCCGCTGCCCGATACTAGCAATGAGTCGCCCCGGGCACGTGGAGAGAAGGAGCGCCATGAATCGTGACGCCCTGGACGACGCGATTGATGACTCCGTCCGGGCTGGGGGCATCCGGGTTGAGCCCGGCGCGCAGGCTTAGATGATAGCCAAGGAGTTGTGGCGCGACCATCTCGAACGGCGTTCTCAGGTCGTCCTCTTGCTCGGGAAGGACAGCGGGTATTACATGATCGAACAACGCGGCGTGCTCCTTCGGATCAGCGATGCCCACTAGCCGGCCGAGCTTTTTCGCGCGCAGCTCGCGGATCAGGTCGATTTCGTAGAGTTGCCGCAGCGGGTCGCTGGAGAGCAGACACAAGACGAGTGTGTCCGCTTTTACGAACGACATAGGACCGTGCCGCAGGCCGAGATAGGTTTCCGTAAGCACCGGATAACTTCCTGCGGTCATCTCCAGGGTTTTCAGTCCCGCCTCGTGCGCCCAGCCCAGCAACGGGGAAGACGCGAGAATCACGATGCGATCTCGCACATGCGCCGCAATGCGGTCCGCCTGTTGATCGATGAGCGGGAGCAGGGAACCGGCACGATGGCTGGCCAGAGTAACGGGCGGCTCGATCGCGTCCCTTCTCGCCAGATAGAGCCCGGCAACGACCAGATTGGAGAACGCGCTGGTCATCACCAGGCTGCGGTCGTTGGTGCGGGGATCGAGAACGAGGTGGCCGTCGAGCCCTGCCTGGGCGAGCGCGTTGTCCTCACTGCAGGTGATGGCGAATTGCAGAACGTCGGGGCGGAGCGCGCGTACACGTTTGACGACCGCGGCACTCTCCGGGCTATTGCCGGAGCGTGCAAGCGAGATCACCGCCTTGGCATCAGGCAGGTAGCGCTCTGTATCGATCAGCAAATCCGTCGTTGGCACTGCGAGCGCGCCGGGCCATGCTGCCGCAATCGCCATCGCCGCATAGGCCGACGTTCCGGCGCCGGTGAGCAGCACGCCTGCTCCGCAAAGGGAAGAGGCGAGGCCCAACCCTTCTACAGCAGCACGTGCCCGCGTGACCGTGGTAGGCCAGAGGATGGGCTGCTGCAGAATCTCCGCATACGTGCAGGGAGGATCGGTGTGGCCGCTGGTCGTATTCGCCTCGTGAGCTTGTGACATCGGGATAACTCCGCTTTTGATTTCGACGAGATGAGGACTAATCGTTTTTTATTCTGGACTGGGGGTGAAGGCACTCACGAAGCGTGTCAGGCGAATGGCATAAGACTTTCTCGGAGAAAGTCTTCGCGCAGCGATGCGTCACGGAATGCCTCCGTGCCGCCCGGACGCAGAGTCGAGAGCGCACCCGCCACGGCGCCGGCGTGAGCGCATTCCGCAGGAGATAGCCCGCGGATATATGCGGAAATGAAGCCGGCATTGAAGCTGTCCCCAGCGCCGATAGTGTCGAGCGCTGCAACCGGAATTGCCGGAACCTCCATGCGCACATCGCCCTGCTGGATGATCGCGCCACGCCGGCCGCACTTTACAACCATCAGCGGCACGCGTTGCGAAAGCAGAGTGAGCGCTTCTTCTACACTGCTGCGCCGTGCCATGCGTTGCAGTTCATCTTCGTTGGGCATCAGGATATCGATCAAGGGCAGGACTGCCTCCAGAACGCCGTTCCAACGGTCGTCCGGATCGTCGTTGGTATCGAGCGAAATGGTGAGACCTTCCGCCTTGAGATCCTTCAGGAGCTGCGGCAGGTCCGGCTGAAGACCGCGCTGCAAAAACAGGGAAGAAAGATGAAAGTGGCGGGCAGAGGCAAGATAGCCAAAGTCGAGATGGGCCCGCGTGAGTTCGGCAATCGTGCCTGGAAAGGTAAGAATGCGGCGGACATTTCCATGCGGCAGCAGCAGCGTGATTCCGGTAGCAGTCTTGTCCGTGAACACCACGCGGCTGAGATCGACGCCGCTCTCCGCCAGCCGTTCGAGCGCGATGCGCCCCATCTCGTCGCGGCCGACTAGGGAGATGAAGCCGACGCTGGCGCCGAGCGTACTCAGGTTGTGCGCGAAGATAGCAGAAGAGCTACCGAGCGTCATCCGGAAGTCAGAAGCCAGTATCTCCCGCTCGACTGCCATGGCCTGCGGCAGCCCGTAGAGGATAAGGTCCATGTTGATCTCACCCGCAACGGAGACATCGAATTCTCTTCTGGAGACTCACGCCGCAACCTCGAGAGCTAACTCTGCCCGGACTGTGATGCTCATTGCACCTCCGCCCACTGCTCGGCGGTGTTCTCGCCGGCCAATCGTAGCCAAAGCGGACCGGCGTGTGCCTCCGCCTTTGCAAGATGTGCGCTCAGCGTCAGAGTCTCACCGGGGAACACGGTAATGTAGTTATCGTCGTAAGTGATGGGCAGGATTTCGGAGCCGTTCTTAGCACTCGTGACTTCCACGCGCTCGAAGAAAGCGATGTTGCTGGTCGGGTTGTGCAGCGTGATATGGACGTCCGCGCCGTCGGGAACGGCGCGGGACGCGCCATTCAGATCCAGCGGGACCTTCGCCATGGTGTTGAGGGCGGTCAGGTCGGCCCAGCTTGCCTGCTTCAGATCGAAGGCGCTGTCGTTCGCGGGCGGGCCCACGTCATCATCGGTGGTGGATTGCCAATAGACATTGTCCACCACGCGCTTCCCGGTGCTATCGAAGAGTTCGCAACGCACGAAATAAGTGGGCGTCAGATCCTTCAGCCGGGGAAGCACCAGCACGTGCTGCGCTCCGCGTCCCTCAATGCTGAGCCCTTCGGCCTGCTTATCGTACTTCACGTTTCCATTGAGGTCGTAAATGCGCGTGCGCACACGCAGATTCTTCTGCTCGTCGGGCGTCTGGTTCACCAGCGTGATCTTCGCCTGCGAGTGGTCGCCGGTGGCGTAGTAATCGAATGTCACGGACAGCGGGCGCAAACCTTTCTTGGCGCCGTAGTAAGCGCCGCCGGGCTTCAGATAGTAATCGAACAGATGCCCGAAGAAGGAAGGCCATTGGCTGTTCAGCATCCAGTACATCGTCATCTTGTGATTGGCCCAGCCATTCGCGGCGAAGTCTTCGAACTGTGCGCGCGTGTTCTCGTACAAGGCCATCTGCGCTTTGCGGGAGAACTCTTCCGCGCTGTCCGACGATCCATATCTCCGGTTCACGGCGCGCTGCACGTTGGCCAGGACATTATTTCCGTTCAGGGAGCCCGAGTGCGCGTACCAGAATTCATTGATCAGGCCATAACTTATCCGCGGGGATGAACTTAGTCAGGCTTTCATAGGGCATCACGTTCTCGTTGTCGCCCTGTTCCGCGCAGGCGCCGCGTGTGGCCGCATAGCGGCCGGAGAACCAGTAGGAGGGCGGCCGCCAGCTATACGGGCCTTCCATGTGCACACCATCCCAAAGCTTGTTGCCCGCAGCGTCTTTCGCGTTCGCGGAGACGGTGTCCACGGTGGCGTTCTGCCAGTGCAGGTCGTGAAGGACGCGGTGGTATTCGGCGCGAATGTCATCCGGGGGGCGGCCGTCGCTGCCATTGGCCCAGATGAAGACGGATGGGTGCGCGCGCAGCATATCAATCTGCGACCGCAGGCTTTCCTGGGCAACGCGCCGGTCCTCTTCGCTCCACTGGTCCCACTTCTCCCACTGGTTGCAGCACATCCAGCCGAACATGACCGGGATGCCTTGCTCATCGGCAAGCTCGATCATGTGCTCGCTCGATATCTTGGATTCCCAGCGCAGAAGATTGAGACCGAGATCTTTCACGTAGCGAAGCTGAGCGGCTTCGCGATCCGGGTCGTACTTATACAGCAGGTCCGGCGTGTAATCGGCACCGCGCACCAGATAGTCCTGCCCATTCACCTGGAGATAGAAGTTGCCGCCCTTGCCTACGGCCGGAAACTGCTCGTCCTGATCGCGGTGCTGTGTTATCTTGCGCACGCCGAAGCGGATCGAATCTGTGTCGGAGGCATGGCCGCCCGCGGACACCTGCAGATGCAGGTCGTACAGGTTCGGCTTGCCGACGGTGTATGGCCACCAAAGGTCCGGATGCGGCAGTTGCAGTTGTGGGAAGCGACTCGCGTCGAAGCTGATTTCGCGCGTTTCTCCGGCGTCCAGTGTGACCGGCTGTTCGAAGTGAATGGCCGGCTTTCCAGCACGCTCGATCACGCCCGAGACGACGCCCTGCACCGGTTGTGAGGAGGCGTTGGTCGCGTCCGCGTACACGGTAAGTGTCGCGGAGTCGGTTCGTGGCAGCGGCAGATCCGTGTTTACGAGCGCGTGTGCGAGGCGGATGGCCCCTGTGGTGTGCAGATAGACAGGTTTCCAAATACCAGCATTGCGGTCCGGCACAAAGGAGATACCGAGGTCGTCCGCGGCCTTTTTAACTACCTTGCCTTTATAGCCGAGATACTTCCAGTTGATCCAGTCGAACCAGCTATCGGCTAACTCCACACCGTTCACATCCTGGATGGCGCGCTCCGGCGTGACCTTCACCGCGAGCGTATTGGCCTGCCCCGGCTCTATCGACTGCGTTACGTCCAGCGTGTGCGCCGCGTACATCCCGGCGATCTGCTTGTTATCGGCGATCTCTTTGCCATTGAGCCAGATCTCCGCGCGGTAGTTAATGCCAGGAAATTCGAGCCAGTAACTCGATTGGTTCGCCGGGGCGACAAAGGTGGTGCGATACCACCAGTCCTGCTTGTAGAGATCCTGCGGCGGCTCGTTCATGAGGTTCATGCCGTAATAGAGATTCGGGTAGGTGCCGTCTTCCTCGAGTATCTCCAGAACGGTAGCGGGTACGCGGCGCACGGGATGCCACTTTGCAGTTGGGAAAGATGCGCGCGAGATTGCCTCACCGGAGGCTGTCACGTCCTGCGCGGAGGCGAGTTTCCAGTTTTCCGCCAGTTCCGTCTTTTGCGGCGACTGCGCCGTGGCCACCAGCGCGCCGCATGCGGCCAGAGCAATCATCAGCAAGGCGGCCGCGGTCTTTCCGCGACGCAAGCTGCCAGCATTCGCCATAGGCGTAGCTACGCAAGTATCGCCGTGATCGCAGGAGGGCAGAAGGTGCCGTTGCGCGCCGCCGCTTTTCCAAAGCCGCATATCCATCTGCTCCGCCTCGGCGGCCCCCTTGAAAGTCCGGTTCGCGAACTGGATTTCGGGAGCCATTATGAACCGTCTTCCTTGTCGCTAGCCAGCAAGTCGAAGGTTACGAATGATTTCGCATTACAGCACGCGACCGCGAGATTGACAAGTGATTCCCGCACGGCCAGGTCGAGCGCCTTTCCGGAGCTCCCAAACGGGGCACTCCTGTGTTGAGTCGGAGAGGCTGGGCCGATATTGCAGGCGCGGAGCTAGCGATTTCCCGTGTTCCCGGGAGTGGCCGCGGTTTCTTCTTGACACGACAGGAAAGCGGTCGTAAGAATTCGATGCACAACGAAACCAGGGTTGGGGACGGGATGAGGAGCCGCAGACCGGCAAACGCCATGCTGGTGCCGGATTCGCCGATTCGCTCCTCACCGCAGGACTGAGTCGCACACGCGTATGACACGGAGGCGTTGAAAAGTGGTCCGGAAGATCCTGTCGCTCTGCTTCATGTTTTTTGCGCTCTGTGCGCTGCCGCTCCTGGCGCAGCGGGATGCCGCGACGCTTGAAGGGCGCGTGCTGGACCAGAGCGGCGCTATCGTGCCGAACGCCTCGGTTACGGCGGTCAACGTGGAGACGAATTTCACGTACCACGGCCAGAGCAACGGCTCGGGAGAGTGGACGATCAGCCCGGTGCGCGTGGGCACGTACCGCCTCACCATCGGCGCGACAGGTTTCAAGACCACGGTCGCAGGGCCCATCACGCTGGATGTGCAGCAGCACCAGCGTGTGGACACAACCCTGCAACTGGGCGAGACCAGCGAGCGGGTGGAGGTGCACGACGTTGCCCCGCTGCTCGAAACCGATACGTCGGAGACAGGACAGGTGATTAACAGCAAGACCATAGTGGGTCTGCCGCTAAACGGGCGCAACTCAGTGCAACTCGCGCAGCTCACCGTGGGTGTCACAACGAGCGAGCCCGGAGCGCGCGATGCGGGCGGCTTCGGCTTCAGCGCGAGCGGTTCGCGCTCACTCGACAACAACTTTCTGCTGGACGGTATCGACAACAACTCAAACCTCCCCGATCTGCTCAACGAAGCAAATTACGTCGTGATGCCGCCGCCCGATGCGCTGCAGGAGTTCAAGATTGAAACGGGCAATTACAACGCCGAGTTCGGGCGTTCCACCGGCGCCATCGTGAATGCCACCACCAAGGGCGGCGCTAACACCTTCCATGGCGTGGCCTACGAGTTTCTGCGCAATCAGAACTTCGACGCGCTGAACTACTTCGACACCAAGCGGCAGCCGTATCAGCAGAACCAGTTCGGCGCGTCCCTGGGCGGCCGTATCATCCGGAACAAGCTTTTCTTCTTCGTGGACTACCAGGGCTTGCTGCTAAATCAGGCGCAGTCAAACACGCAACTTGTGCCCACGCTCGCACAGCGGAGAGGTGACTTTTCCAGCCAGCTCGATCTGTCCTCGCCCACCGGTACGCTTGACTGCAATGGCCAGCCCACGTATGCGGGAGAACTCTTCGACACGCGTCGTACACAGGTCAGCGCTTCGAGCCCGAGCGGCTTTTGCGGCGTTCCTTTTGGCTACGCCGGCCCGGGCGTACCGAGCAATGTGATCGCGAAGGGAAGTGTGGATCCGCTCGGCTCCAAGCTGATGCAGCTTTACCCGACGCCGAACGCCAGCGGCCTTGGCTACAACTACATCTCCGACCCTGTCACCAGCCAGACGCAGAACCAGGGCGATGCGCGCGTGGACCAGGTCTTCTCCGATCACGACAACGCGTTTTACCGGTTCAGCATGAGCAACAGTCCGGAGACGATCGCCTCGCCCTTCCCCGGATTGGCGGACGGCGGCGGCTTCTTCGATGGAATTCAGCAGATCACTGCCTATAGCGGCGCAGCCAGCGAGGTGCACGTTTTTTCCTCGCGCAAGGTCAATGAGCTGCGAGTCGGCTTCAATCTCCTCGATACCAGCCGGTATCAGGCCAACTACAACAAGGACGTGTCTGCCGAGGTGGGCTTTCCGGGAGTGCCCGATCCTCCCGGGCAGCAACAACGGCGGCCTGCCGCAGATGACCTTCAACGACGCCGCGACTCTGGGCAGCCCGACATTTCTTCCCGCGATTGAAAAGCAGAAGACCTTCATGGTTTCGGATACCTTCACTATCACCTCGGGCAACCAGACCTGGAAGTTAGGCGGGGAGATCCGGCCGGAGTACTTTTCTATCTTCGAACCCGCGGCGCCGCGCGGGGCGGTGGATTTCGGCACGCAGTACACCGATAATCCCGCATCGCCCGGTAGCGGCGGAAGCGGATTGGCAACGCTGCTAACCGGCCAGGCAGCGGGTGCGACCATCAACAACCTGAACAACGTCGACTACTATCGGCATACCTATGCTCTGTTTGCCCAGGACGATTGGCGCGTCACGCCGAAGCTGACGCTGAACCTGGGCATGCGGTACGAGTACTTCTCGCCCGTGTTTTCGAAGCACGATGCGCAGGCGAACTTCAACCCGATCACCGGCATGCTGGACATCCCAACGGACAGCAAGGTGACGCTGACGCCCATCCTCGCCAGCATTTTGCCCGTGAACCATCATGCCTCCCGCACGCTCATTCCGGCGGACTACAACAACTTCTCTCCCCGGGTTGGCTTCGCGTACCAGGCGCATCCGCGGCTTGCGATCCAGAGCGCGTTCGGCGTTTTCTATAACGGAGATGAGGCGGGCCCCTGGAGCAACCCGAGTCCGGGCTTCAACCCGCCTTACTTTGTGAGTCAGAATTTCGCCGCGCCGTGCAGTCTGCCGTCTTACAACCCGAACGCGCAGGACTGCTCCGTACCGGGATTCAGCGTGCTCTCGCAGGGCTTTCCGAGCAGTGCGCTCGCGGACCCGAACACGCCCACGCTCTTTTCGCTCGATCCGGGTTTGCGAACCCCGTACGTGATGCAGTGGCACCTTACGCTGCAATACCAGCTTGCGCAGAATACGATATGGAGCACCTCTTACGTGGGGTCGAAGGGCAACAAGCTCTACATTTACCTGAACGGGAACCAGGCGGCTCCGACAGCGGACCCGTCGGCGCCTACCGCGCCTCGCCGGCCTTTTCCCTTCGTGGACGCCTCGACGGGGTATCTGAAATCTGCCGGCTTCTCGAATTACAACGCGCTCCAGACCTCCGTTCAGCAGCGCTTGAGCCGAGGTTTGAGCTTTATCGCCAACTACACGTACAGTAAGGCGCTGGGCGATTCCAGCAATGCGAACCTCGGCTCGCAGAACAACGACGGCTTCCGCTGGTCGGCAGAGCCGAACATCGAGTACGGGCCGCTGGACTTCGACGTGCGCCATCGCCTGGTGGCCAGCTACGAGTGGGACTTGCCATTCGGGCAAGGCCACCGGCTCGCAAGTGGTGTTGGGGTGATCGATCACATCATCGATCACTGGAATTGGTCAGGCATTGTTACACTTTCCTCTGGCACATGGTTCACGGTGACGGATGGAAACGGGAACTTTGCCAACTCCGATGGGCAGCAGCGGCCGGATTTTGTGCCCGGCCAGAAAGCCACCGGCAAGCCTTGCGTTCCGGGAACGTTCTTCAACACCTGCGCCTTTGCCAATCCGGCGCTCGGATCCTTCGGGAATGTTTCGCTCAACAGCCTGGAGGGCCCCGGCGTAAAGAACGTGGATTTCGCACTGCTGAAGACAGTCGAGATGGGTGAGTCGCGCAGGCTGGAACTGCGCGCGGAGTTCTTCAACGCGTTCAATCATCCCAACTTCCTGTTCGCGGCGCCCGGCCCGCAGAACGCAAACAACTCAACCGTCTTCGGAACACCGACGTTCGGGTATGTCACCGGTGCGCAGGCGCCGCGTTTGATGCAGTTCGCGGCCAAGTTCTACTACTGATGAATGCAGCAGACCGGATGGGAGAATCCGTACCGGCCAAATAGCAGTGCGAACCAGGTGTTGAGAAATACAGGAGGCTTCTGCGTGAGCAAGCGGGTGGCGGTGCATGCCGGTACGGTGTTGGCCTTGGGTATATGTGCAGCTTCCTTTCCCGCATTGGCGGCCCCGCACGCGCAGGGGGCGGGCCAGTCTGCTCCCTCGGCCACCATTCAAGGAAAGGCGCTTTCCGTCAGCAGCTGGCCGGACGGCACATATTCCATCAGTTCCGAAGACATTCACGGAGCGGTACTGCGGTCCACGGTGGAAGCGGACGTCAACACGCACCCGCTCACGGCAGCGGCGTACCCAACGCATCGGGTGGAGAAATCGCCCTTTCACGATGAGCTTGGCGAGGGCAGCAGCCTGGTCATCACGCACACGGGGCTGGCGGCCAAGCCGGACCTGATCACCACCGTCCGTCTTTACGCCGACCGTCCTGCAGGCGACATCCAGGTCGCGGTACGGAACAGCACCGGCCAGCCGGTGACGGTCGAGGCCATCCGCAGCGTGAAGATCGACGGCGCGCCCGGGATCAATCTGAACGGACCGGCGAATGCCGATCGGGTGCTCGCCGACAGCTACAGCGAAGACCGCCCGGAGCTCGCGATTCGCGATCTCGAAAGCGCGCCGGACGGCATGCATCGGGGCGTAGGCAGCGAGCTTATCTATAACCGCGAAAGCCGCCAGAGCCTTTTCCTGGGTGCGCTCACCTCGGACAAGCTGCTGACCATCTTCCATTTGCGCGCAGAGGGCAGCGGCGCCGCTGCGCACCCGGTGTCCTTTGAAGCTGTCGCCACCGGGACAACGGAGATCCTGCGGGGAGAATCGCTGAAGCACGCGCCGGCCGAGGACCAGATCGACCTCAGCCTGCCGGTGGCTCCCAACGAAGCCCTTGCCTCGGAACGGCTGATGTTTGCAGTGGGTCCCGATTACCACGCGCAGCTTGAGGCGTATGGCCGCGCGGTACGCATTCTGCACAAGGCGCGCGTGGAAGCGCCAACGCCGATTGGCTGGTGGAGCTGGACCGCCTACTACTTCGGGCTCGATCAAGGCACGGCCCTCACCAACGCACAGTGGCTGTCCCAAAATGTGAAGTCGGATGGGTACCAGTTCTTCCAAATCGATGAAGGCTATCAGTATGCGCGCGGTGAGTACACCACTCCAGATGCGGGGCTGTTTCCGCGCGGCATGGAGTTTATCGGCGATCGTGTGCGTCACAATGGCCTTCGCTTCGGCCTTTGGACAGCCCCCTTCGAAGTTTCGGAGCGCGCCTGGGTTTTTCAAAACCACAAGGACTGGCTGGTACACAACCGCGCCGGCGCACCGCTTCATATTGGTCACGTGACAGAGAACAAGGACCCGCTCTATGTGATCGACACGACGAATCCGGAGGCACAGAACTACCTCCGGCAGACCTACCGGACGCTGAAAGACCAGTGGGGCGTGCGCTTTATCAAGATGGATTTCATGGATGACACCGCGGTCGAGGGCGTGTATTTCCGCCCACACACGACTGGCCTGGAGGCGCAGCGCATCGGATTGCAGATCATTCGCGACACGGTGGGAGAAGATGTGTTGCTGGATAAGGATGGCAGCCCGATGCTGAATCCGGTCGGCATTGTAGACGCGGGCCGCATTTCGCAAGATACGGGCCATACGTTTGAGGCCACGAGGGAGGCAGCGACTGGCGTGGCTGCCCGGTTCTACATGAATCGCAACTTCTACATTGCCGATCCCGACGCCTTCACCGTCTCTACGCAAACAGTAGACGACGAGTCCTGGCATGGCGGCCAGAAGCCCCTGACGCTCGATGAAGCGAAGGCTTCGATTGCGCTGTCGGCGGTGTCCGGGGGCATGTTCGAGATTGGCGACGATCTGCCGACTCTGGGCGCTTCAGCGGACCGTGTGGCGCTGGTCAAGAACCCGGACCTGATCAGCATGGCACGGCTTGGCCACTCCTCCACGCCCGTGGACCTGATGTCTTATGCGCCCGAAGACAAGCAGCCAAGCATCTTCGTGCTCAAAGAGAACAAACGCCAGAGCATTCTTACGGTCTTCAACTGGACGGATGGCGAGCGGAGCCATGACATCAGCTTGGCCACCCTAGGGCTGCATGGGAGCAATTACACCGTTACGGACCTCTTCAGCGGTAACGAGTCCGCAGCGGCCAGCGGCGGCACGGTGAATGTAGTACAGCCGGCGCATTCGGCGCGCATGTTCAAGGTGGTAGATGCTTCGATTCCTGCGCAGAAGCCGGAGTTCAACGTGCGACCTCCGTCAGCGACGAAGACTAGGGATGCCTTGCAGTTTCGGGCAGAAGCCGCTTCCCAGGACTGGCCTGTGGTCCTTTACCGCTGGGATATGGGCGATGGCGTGAAGCTGGAAGGCGCCAGTGTGAGTCACGCATACACGACTGCCGGCGATTACGAGGTGCATGTCACGGCAGTGGGTGTGGACGGCTCCGAAAATGAGCGCACGCTCCCGGTGCACGTCACCGGCAACGTGTCTACCCGGTTTGTTCCGGCGCAGAAACAGCGCTGGGAACCGAAGTGATTCCGGTGCCAGCGCGCGGGTTGGCCGGCGATAATGGTCTCGCAGTACGGGGTTGCGCTAGAGTAAGCACGCAGTGCGGACAGGTCCGAATGGAGCCGAAATCGAAGAGCGGGAAGGGTGTCCGGAGCGGGGCTGAAGGGGACTCCATGCTGACGGGCGAGCGCCGGCAGCATATTCTTTCGCTGGTGCAGACGGAGGGCAGAGTTCTTGTTGGGGAACTGTCGCGCGAGCTGGGCATCTCGCAGATCACCATCCGTAAGGACCTCGAGTATCTGCAGTCCCGCGGGCTGGTACAGCGTGCGCATGGTGGGGCTCTGTTGCCCCAGCCGGGCGCCCTGTTCGATCCGTCCTTTCCGGAGAAGCAGAATCGCAACAGCGAACAGAAGCAGCGCATTGCCGCCGCTGCGGCGACCATGGTCGAGGAAGGGCAGTGCGTCATCCTGGATTCCGGTACCACCACCACCCTGATCGCGCAGGCATTGAAGCGCTTTGCCCATCTCACCGTAGTTACGAATGCGATCAACATCGCGGCGGAACTGACGGGCACCGACTTCGAAGTGATCCTGACTGGCGGCACGCTGCGCAAGGACTCCTACTCGCTGGTCGGCCCGCTTGCCGAGGAAGTGCTGGACGAGATGCACGCGGACATCCTGTTCCTGGGCGTGGATGGCTTCGATCTTGAAACCGGAGTGACCACGCCGAATGTGCTGGAATCGCGTGTGAACCGCGCCATGGTGCGATCTGCGAAGAAGGTGGTGGTGGTTTGCGATTCGACCAAGTTCAGCCGCCGCAGCTTTTCGCGTATCGTGCCGCTCTCGGCCATCCATCACGTCATCACCGATAACGGGCTGCCGGCCGAAGTGGGCGAGAGCCTCAGGCGCCAGAACATCCCGGTCATCCTGGTTTGAGCGCGCCTCAGCGCAAGGTGAGCACGATCGGGGTATGATCCGACGGCTTTTGCTGCGCGCGCGGCGCCTTGTCAATCTCGCAGCTTTGCATGCGCCCAGCGAGCTCCGACGACAGGAGAAAGTGGTCAATGCGTATGCCCCGGTTATATTCAAACGCCTTGCGGAAGTAGTCCCAGAAGGTGAACTGGCCGCCTTCCCCGGGGTGCAATGCGCGGAAGGCATCGGTGTAGCCGAGCGCCAGCATGGCGCGGTAGCGTTCGCGGGGCTCGGGCTGAAAGAGCGCATCGCGGATCCATGACGAAGGCTTGTGACAATCAATGTCCTCGGGGATCACGTTGAAGTCGCCGCCAATCAATGTCGGCGTCCCGCTCTGGCGCCAGAGGCTCATCTGACCGGTAAGCCGGTCCATCCACGCCAGCTTGTACGCGAACTTTTCCGAGCCCACCGGATTGCCATTCGGCGCATACACGTTGACGATGCGCAGGCCCTGTACCAGCACTTCGAGAAAGCGCGCATGGCTGTCCTCCTCATCGCCCAGCAGCGTGGTGCTGATCACCTCCAGCGGTTGCCGCGAGAGGATGGCGACGCCGTTGTAGGTCTTCTGTGTAACGGTGGCGCTCTCGTAGCCGATTTCCTGGAACAGCAGGGCGGGGAACTCGGCTCCCTTCAACTCCTGCAGTAGCAGAATATCCGGTGTGCGCGCCTGGAGCCATGCCTTCACGTGCTCGATGCGTGCCCGGATCGAATTTACATTCCAACTTGCAATGATCATGCAGCTTCCTCGGTGCGTGCCGTGTGAGATGCGAGAGGGGGCCGTACCATGGAACGGTCTCTCAGCAGAAATCCGGAGGAGCTATGCCAAGTCCTATTCTTAGCGAGAATGGCCTCGTTCAGCGCCGCAGTAACGCATCGTTTGCCGATACCGTCCAGCGTGTCCGAGATGCGATCGCGCAGCGAGGCTTGAAGCTTTTCGCCGTCATCGACCACAGCGGCGAGGCCGCTTCCGTCGGGTTTTCGCTGACGCCCACACAGGTGATCGTCTTCGGGTCGCCCGAAGCGGGCACGCCGCTGATGATGGCCAAACCTTTACTGGCCATCGACCTCCCGCTGAGAATCCTGGTGGTGGAGAACGCGGCAGGCGTGGTGAGTGTTGTTTACACCGCGCCCGAATATCTGATCGCGAGGCATGGACTGGATGGTGATGCGGCAAAAGTACTAGGCGGCGCGGCGAAGCTGGCCGAAGAAGCGGCGGGATAACAGTGCCTAACCTCTCACGACACGCGCCGCCGAAGCGCTCTTCGCGATGGAGAGTTTGCCATGAAGCTGACGGGGCGACATAATGGGCGGCGTCAGCAAAGTATTTTGATGGAGCCTCGATGCAATCCTTCCGACGCTGTGCAGGGCTGTTCGCCGTTTGCTTTCTCTTTCTGCTTTATTGGGGTGGCGCCATAGCGGGCGCGCAGATTCACTATGACGATGCGCAGCACATCTTTCGGCTGGATGGCGGTGGGGTGACGTATGCCTTCGGCGTGAATGAGCGCGGCGAACTGCAGGCCGTGTACTGGGGCGGCCGTCTGAGCGCGAACGATCCGCTGCCAGCCCCGCACAGCTACAAGGAGCAGGCGGCCTTTGACCTGAGCACGACGACCACGCCGCAGGAGTTCGCCGGTTGGGGCGCGGGACTCTACGTGGAGCCTGCGCTCAAGATCACTTTCCCCGACGGCAATCGCGACCTGGTACTGCACTATGTCTCGCACCGTATGGAAGGCGAGCGCCTGATCGTCACGCTCAAGGACATCGAACGGGATGTCTTTGTGGACCTGGCATATGAGATCGATCCGGCGACCGGCATCCTTGGCCGATCTGCCACGATTACAAATAAAACGAAGGAGCCGCTGCGGGTGGAGCAGGCCGCGGCAGCTACCTGGAACCTGCCGCACGCGCAGAATTACTCGCTCTACTACCTGACTGGCCGGTGGGCGGGAGAGGACCAGGTGCAGCACGAGGTACTACGCGCCGGCGCGCGCGTGCTCGAAAGCCGGCGCGGATCCACCGGCCAGCAGAACAGCCCGTGGTTTGCCATCGCCGATACGGAGGGTAGCAGCGGCGGGGCAAACGTCGTTACGGAAAACCAGGAGAACGGCTCAGTGTGGTTCGGCGCGCTCGCCTGGAGTGGATCGTGGCGCATCACCATCGAACAGAGCACGCTGCGCGATGTGCGCGTAACCGGCGGGTTCAACCCCTTCGACTTCGGCTACGAACTGAAGCCCGGCGAACAGCTTGCAACGCCTGTTTTTTATGGCGGCTACACGCCGAAGGGCGTGGGGGAGGCGTCACGCCTGCTGCACCTGTTTGAGCTGACCAAGGTGCTGCCGCAGGCGCCGCATCCCCGGCCGCGACCGGTGCTCTACAACTCGTGGGAGGCGACAGAGTTCAATGTGGATGAACCGGGGCAGATCGCGTTAGCGGAAAAGGCGGCCACCATCGGCGTGGAGCGCTTTGTGATGGACGACGGCTGGTTCGGCCAGCGAAAGACGGACCGCGCCGGGCTGGGCGACTGGTATGTGAATCCGCAGAAGTTTCCCCATGGACTGAAGCCGCTGATCGATCGCGTGCACGCGCTGGGCATGGACTTCGGCCTATGGGTGGAGCCGGAGATGGTGAATCCGGACAGCGATCTTTATCGGAAGCATCCGGACTGGGTCCTGAACTTCAAAGGCCGTCCGCGCACCGAGGGGCGCAATCAACTGGTCCTGAACCTGGCGCGGCAGGACGTGCGCGATTACGTCTTCGGCTTCCTGGACAAGCTGGTGACGGAGAACGACATCGCATTCCTCAAATGGGACTACAACCGCAACTGGTCCGAGCCGGGCTGGCCGGCGGTGGCTCCGGAACTCGAGCAGCAGGTTTATGTGAAGTACACCGAGAACCTGTATTCGATTTTCAAAGAGCTGCGCGCGAAGCATCCGAAGCTGGAGATCGAGTCATGTTCCGGCGGTGGCGGACGCGTGGATCTCGGGATTCTGCACTACACCGACGAGGTCTGGCCATCGGACAACACCGACCCCTTCGATCGACTGCTGATCCAGGACGGCTTCACCTATGCGTATACGCCCAGTGTGATGATGGCGTGGGTCACGGATTCGCCGAACTGGGTGAACGGTCGCGTGACCTCCCTCGAGTACCGTTTTCTGTCCTCGATGCAGGGTGGGCTGGGCATTGGCGCCAACCTCAACAAATGGCAGCCGGAGGATTTCGCAACGGCGAAGCGCCTGGTCAGCGCCTATAAAGACGTGCGGGAGACGGTGCAGCATGGTTCGCTTTACCGCCTGATCTCGCCGCGGAACGGAAGCGAGGTTTCCGTGACGGAGTCGGTGTCCCGGGATAAGGGCCAGGCCGTTCTCTTCACTTTCCTGCACTCGAGCAACTTCCTGTACCCGTTCCCGCGCGTGTTCCTGCGCGGTCTGGACCCGGCTGCCGAATACCGGCTGCAGCCGATCACCGGCGCCGCTGCGAAGGGGACGCCCACGTCGGCCAGCGGTGCGTACTGGATGTCTCACGGCATCGATGTGGAACTCCGCGGAGACTTCGTGGCCGCGGCGTTCCGGCTGGATCGTGTGGGCGGATAACGGCAGCTCAGGCAGCCGAGATGTCCGCCAGGTCTACAGCCTCGCGGCCGTGGTCTTCGACGCCCAGCAGATTTAAGCATGGGCGTGGTGAGCACGGTCGTGACCAGCGCCACGGCAGCCGGTTTGCTTAGCCGGTGATTTCGGAGGGCTGCGCTGCCCCGGCTTCGGTGTCCGTTTCCGGACACCGGCACATTGCTGGCGGACAGCAGCGGGTTCGCCGTGGTCCTGTGCTGCCTGCCAAGCTCCACATTCCACGATAGTTGCCGGGTACCCTGCTTTGGCCGAGCGCATGCAACATACCTCGGTGATGGATATCGCCCGGCCAGATTTGAAGACGAAGAAAACGCGCCGCCGCATCGTGATCGGCGCGGTTGCTGTTGTGGTGCTTGCTGCCCTAACGTTTGCCGTGCTCCGGCTCAAACCTGCCGCCCCTACCGTGGAGCGATCCACGGTGTGGACCGACACCGTGAAGCGCGGTCCTATGGTGCGCCAGGTGCGCGGACTGGGCACGCTGGTGCCGCGCGAAGACATGATCCGGCAGATTCCCGCGGAGACGGAAGCGACGGTGACGCGCATCCTGATGTTGCCCGGCTCCCGTGTGAAAGCGGACACGGTGCTGGTGGAGTTGAGCGATCCGCAACTGACGCAGGAGGCTCTGGACGCACGCCTGCAGCTAAAGGCCGCGGAAGCCGATTTAAAAAATGCGCAGGTGAAGCTGCAAAGCGACCTGATGGGGCAGAAATCTACCGCGGCCAGCGTGGGGGCGGATTACCACACTGCGGAGCGCCAGGCCGCGACTGACAAATCGCTCTACCAGCTGGGTGTGATCTCCGGACTGGCGTACAAGGCGTCGCAGGGCAAAGCAGATTCGTTAACAACCCAGAACCAAATGCAGCAGAACGTCGTATCCATCAACGAACAGGCGATGGTCACGCAGATTGCGGTGCAGCAGGCGAAGGTGGACCAGGCGCGCGCGCTGTCGGCGCTCAAGCAGCAGCAATTGGATTCGCTGCGGGTGCGCGCGGGTATCAACGGCGTGCTGACGGATCTGCCGCTGGCGGTAGGGCAGCATGTCACGCCGGGCACCATGCTGGCCAAGGTGGTGGAGCCGGATCAGTTGAAGGCGGAATTGAAGATTGCCGAAACGCAAGCGCGGGATGTCGAGATCGGCCAGCCGGCCACAGTGGATACGCACAATGGCGTGCTGGATGGCACGGTAACGCGTATCGATCCCGCAGTGCAGAACGGCACTGTGACGGTGGACGTGCGGCTCAATAACCATGTGGAAGGCGAGCGTCCGGACTTGAGTGTCGATGGCACGATCGATCTGCAACGGTTGAAGGATGTGCTGTACGTGGGGCGTCCGGCATTTGGCAACGAAGATTCCACGATCAGTCTTTTCAAACTTTCCCCGGACGGAAAGACGGCGACACGCGTGCCCGTCAAGGTGGGACGCGCTTCTGTCAATGCGATTCAGGTGGTAAGCGGGCTGAATGAAGGCGACACCGTCATCCTGTCCGACATGTCGCGATGGGACAACACGGATCGAATTCGGCTGGATTGATCAGGTATTCCGGCAGGTTTGCGGCAGGCACACGACAAAGGAGCGGCGATGCAGGATATAGGACAACCGTTGATACAGATTGAGGGGCTTACGAAGATCTTCTATACCGACGAGATCGAGACGCATGCGCTTTCCGGTGTGCACCTGTCGATCGCGCGCGGCGAGTACGTGGCTATGTCCGGCCCTTCCGGCTGCGGCAAATCGACGCTGCTGTCGATCATCGGCCTGCTCGATACGCCTACGGGCGGAGCCTACCAGCTCAACGGCAAGCCGGTCGAGAACCTGAACTTCGGCGAGCGGTCGCGCATTCGCAACCAGGAAATCGGCTTTATCTTCCAGAGCTTCAACCTTATCGGCGATCTGACAGTGGCGGAGAATGTAGAGCTGCCGCTGACCTATCGCTCCGGCATGCCGGCAAACGAGCGGAAGCGGCGGGTACAGGAGTCACTCGAGCGGGTGGGCATGGCGCATCGCATGCGGCACTATCCGTCACAGCTCTCCGGCGGTCAGCAGCAGCGCGTGGCTGTCGCGCGAGCGCTGGCGGGTTCGCCCTCCATTCTGCTGGCCGATGAGCCGACCGGCAATCTCGATTCCAAGAATGGCGAAGCGGTGATGGAACTGCTGGGCAACCTGCACGAGGAGGGTGCCACCATCTGCATGGTGACGCACGATCCCCGCTTTGCCCGGCACGCGGACCGCAACGTGCACCTGTTCGACGGTAAGGTGGTCGCCGAAGGCGAACTGCCACAAGAGATCTTGCAGACCATCGAGTAGCGGTTTCTTCGCCGCTGGTCGAAGCGTTGGACGCGGAGGCGTTGCCGTGAGCATTTTCCTTCAGGGTGTGGGGCGAAATCTGATCGGTGACCTGCGCTACTCGCTTCGTCAGTTGCGCAGGAGTCCCGCGTTCGCGCTCACGGCAGTGCTGCTGCTCGCACTTGGTATCGCGGCGGTGACCGCGATTTTCGCGGTATTCGACCAGGTCCTGTTGCGGTCCATGCCGGTGTCGCATCCGGAGCAACTTGTGGGACTGCGGGCGGCGGGGGAGTGGGAAGGCCATTCGAGCACGCACGGCGGCGGAGAAGATGCCTACTTTTCCTATCCCATGTATCGCGATCTAAGTGCACGCACGGATCTCTTTGCGGGCCTGCTGTGTTCATCGCCAGCCCATGTGGGCGTGAGTGGGCTGGGCACGCCGGAAGCGGAGTATGCGGAACTGGTCTCCGGGAATTCGTTTGCTGTGTTGGGCCTGGAGCCGGCGCTTGGGCGCATGCTACTGCCCTCTGACACGCGGGTGAACGGTGCGGGCGCGGTTGTCGTGCTGAGTTTCGGTTACTGGCGCGACCACTTCGCTTCGCACCCGGAAGTGATCGGGAAGACGCTGCTCATCAATGGCAGCCCGTTCACCATAGTGGGAGTAGCACCACCGCAGTTTCAGGGTGTGGTGCCGGGGGATACGCCGCAGCTCTATCTTCCAGTCACGATGGAGCCGACCGTACGTCCGGGAAGCAATGACCTGGAGCGGCACGACTCGCGCTGGCTGACGATCACTGGCCGTTTGGCGCCAGGCATGACGATGGGAAAGGCACAGGCGGCGCTCCAGCCCATGTGGCATACGCTACGCCAGGAGGAGTTCCAACGCGGCAGCAATCACTCGGAGCGCTTCCGCAGAAACTTCGTGGAGATCCCGCTCCGGCTTGTACCGCAGGCGAAGGGCTTTTCTCCGCGGCGGCAAGAACTGCAGCAGCCGCTGCTGCTCATTATGGGGCTGGCCGCGATGGTGCTGCTGATGGCCTGCGCCAATGTGGCCACGCTGCTGCTGGTGCGCGCCGCTGGCCGCAGTCGTGAAATGGCTGTCCGCTATGCTCTGGGCGCGGGCAAACGGCGCATCCTCGCGCAGCTGCTGGCGGAAGGGCTGCTGCTGGGCGGCGCCGGCTGCGTGCTGGGAACCGCCGCGGCACCGGCTCTAACGCGTGGTCTGATCAGCATGCTGTTTCCCGGCGGGGATGGAACGGCAGACTTTGCAGCGGGACTGAACCTGCGCGTCCTGCTGTTCTCCTTCATCGCTGCCTTCACCGTTACCGTTGTGTTCAGCCTCACCCCGATGCTGGAGTTCTGGCGTCCGGAGGTGATACGTGCGCTGAAGCAGCAGGCGGCGACCGCAAACGGCGGCTCGGCACGGCTGCGCAGCGGATTGGTCGCGGCACAGATCGGGGTAAGCCTGATACTTCTGGTCGCGGCCGGACTGCTGGCGCGCACGCTCCGCAATCTCCAGGATGCTGATGTGGGCTTTAGCAGTGCCCATGTACTGACGGCGGCGATCGACGCCAAACTCTCCGGGTACACGCCGGAAAGGGCGCAGACCCTCTATCAACAGATTGCGGAGCGACTGCAAGGCCTGCCCGGCGTGCAGGCCGTTGGTGCCTCGAATGCGCCGCTGCTGGCCGGAGATAGCCAGGGCGGGAACATCACGATTGCCGGCTACAAGAACGCGCCCGATGAAGACCTGGATATCGAGCAGGACGTCATTACGCCGGGATACTTCGCGGCGCTGCAAATTCCGTTGCTCGCCGGGCGCACGCTCACAGAACAGGACACGGCGACGAGTCAGCGTGTTGCGGTAGTGAACGAGCGGTTTGCAAAGCACTTTTTCGGCAATGCGGCCGCGGCCCTGGGGCGGCAGTATGGCAACGGTGGAGGCAAGAAAGTAACTACGGACATCACGATTGTCGGCGTTGTGGCGGACACTAAACATCAGAATGTCCGCGATGATGTGCTGCTGACCGCGTTCCAGCCCATGACGCAGGTAAGGGACCCGGGGGGAGTTGTGTTTTATGTGCGCACCTGGCAGGCGCCGCAAGCGGCGATGCAAGAGGTGCGGGCAGCGGTCGCGAAGATCGACCCGGCGCTGGTGCTTTCGCATCTCGAGACGCTGGATACGCAGCGGGCGGCCTCGTTCAGCTATGAGCGCATGATGGCGACACTGGCGGTTCTGTTTGGCGCGGCGGCTGCGGTGATTTCGGCCATCGGGCTCTATGGCGTGACCGCCTTTGCGGTGGGACAGCGCCGGCGTGAGTTTGGCGTGCGCGTGGCCGTGGGCGCTCGCCGTGCGCAGATCGTGGAACTGGTACTGCGTGACGTGTTGCGTTTGGCTGTGGCTGGCATTGTTGTTGCGCTGCCCTGTGCCTTGCTTGCTGCACGTGCCTTGCAGAGCACGCTTTACGGCGTGAAGCCGATGGATCCCTGGACGCTGCTGGTAGCGCCGCTTGCGATGGCATGCATTGCGGCACTCGCGGCCGGCATGCCGGCGCGGCGGGCATCCACCGTCGATCCGATGCAGGCGTTGCGAGAGGAATGAGGAGCGCCATGGGAATTGCGAACGATCTCCGCTATGCCTTGCGCCAATTGCGCAAGAGCCCGGTCTTTACCGTGGCGGCGCTGCTAACGCTGGCCGTCGGCATTGCCGCGACCACTGCTATCTTCAGCGTGACGGAGCGAGTGCTGCTGGCCCCTTTGCCCTATCGAAACGCAACCTCAATTGTTGCATTACGCATGCGGGACAGCAAGGCGGGCGGGGAGAGCCCAAATCTTTCCGGCCCCGACTACATGGACATCCGCACGCAGACATCGGCGTTCGCGCACACCGCGCATGTTTCCGGCGGTGAGATGGGTGTGCAGTTGCCGGACCACGCCGTCTTCACGCAGGTGGAAGAGGTCAGCCCGGAGTTTCCCGGCATCTTCGGCCTGCAGCCCGTGGCGGGCGTGCTCTTTGCGGAGCGAGACGCCACCCAGCAGGCGCTGGTGAGCGCCGGCTTTGCCCGCGACAACTTCGGCAGCATCGACGCAGCGTTAGGCAAGACGATCCGGGTGGAAGCGCACCCGTACGTGATTGCCGGTGTGCTGCCGCCGGGCTTCTCCTTCCCGCAAAAGACCACGGTGTGGCTGGGAGGTCCGCAGCAGCCCACTTCCATGGAACGAACGGCGAACAACTACCGTGCCGTCGCGCAACTGAAGCCGGGCGCTACGCTGGCCGAGGCAGACGCGCAACTGACCAGCCTCTCCGCGCGGTTGGCCGCAGCGTATCCGACCAGCCACGGCACCCGCCGGATCGTGGCGATCTCGCTCAAGGATGCGCTGACGGGCAGTGTCCGTTCCTCGCTGTTGCTGCTCATGGGCGCGGTGGGCCTGGTATTGCTCATCGTGTGCGTGAACATTGCGCACCTGCAACTGGCGCGCGGCGCCATGCGGATACGGGAAGTCGCGGTACGCACCGCGCTGGGCGCAGGAACGGCCCGCATCCTGTGGGAGCACGCCCTGGAGTCCACTGTGCTGGGCGTCTGCGGCGGCGCACTTGGGGTATTGCTGGCTTGGCCCACGGTACAGTTGCTGGTTCGCATGGCGCCGGACAATTTTCCGCGGCGTGACGAAATTCACCTGGGCGCCGGTATTGTGCTGTTCGCCTTCATGGTCAGCCTGATGGCGGTACTGGTGACGGCGTGCATTCCCGCATTGCAGGCCATGCGCGTGGACCCCGCACAGGCGATGAAACACGATACGCTGCGCAGCGGTGGCGATCGGCGATCGCAGCGTTGGCGCAATTCCATGGTGATGACCGAGATTGCGCTCACCTTTACGCTGGCCGTGGGTGCCGGCCTGCTGCTGCGCACCCTGGAGCGGCTGTCAGCCGCGGACCTTGGCTTCGCAACGGCCAACCGGCTGGTCATGTATACGCATGCCCCGGCCAGCAGCGATGCGGAGTATCTGCGCAGGGCACAGGAGCTGCAGCAGCTCCGTGAGCGGCTGCGGCAGCTTCCAGGCGTGGAACGCGTGGCCGGCGTGATGGGGCTGCCTGGCGGAGTCTACGGCTCTGATGGCTCCTATGTGTTGCCGGAAAAAGGGCAGAGCTTTGCCAGTGCCGGTTTGAAGGAGGCTTACTTCAGCCTGGCGAGCCCGGATTACTTCGGCACCATGGATATACCGTTGATGCGCGGCCGCGATTTCAGCCTTGCCGATACCACCGGCAGCGAGCCGGTTGCCATCGTGAGCGAGTCGCTGGCGCGCGCCAGCTTCGGCGCCGCTGATCCTGTCGGACAGAGCATTCTGTGCGGTCTCGACGAACAATCCACGCGGCCGATGAAGATTGTCGGAGTCGTGGGCGATGTGCGCCAGCAGTCGCCGGCAGAGCAGCCCGGGGCGGCGTTGTATATGCCGCTCGCGCAGCATCCGTCGCGCGCGAACGAAGTGCAGATCGTGATGAAGACGAGCGTGCCTGCGGCCGGCCTGATCACCACGGTCGGGCGCGTTACTCAAGCTTTCGATCCGGAGATCGCGACCCGGTTCACCACGGTAGATGAAACCATGGCCGCTACCACCACGGCGCAGCGCTTCCGCACGCTGCTTCTGGGCAGCTTCGCCGGGTTGGGACTCCTGCTGGCGGTCGCAGGCGTGTTCAGCGTGATGAGCTACGCGGTGGCGCAGCGGCGGGCGGAATTCGGCATCCGCATGGCGCTAGGCGCGGCGCGCACTGGGCTCATGGCCCTGGTGCTGCGGCAAGCCCTGCGGACCGCGGCGGTCGGCCTGGGGGCGGGACTGGCACTCAGCCTGGTGCTTGCGCGTGCGTTGAGCAGCATGCTGTTTGGCGTCTCCGGCTTCGACCTCATTACATATCTCTCGGCCGCACTGCTGCTGTTCGTAGCGGTAGTGGTGGCCGCTTTCTGGCCGGCACAACGCGCCGCCTCCGTCGATCCGATGGAAGCGCTGCGAACGGAGTAGGGGAAGAGCAATGGGCACACTCGGTAACGATCTCCGGTACGCGTGGCGGCAACTGCGCAGGTCTCCTGGCTTTACGCTGATGGCTGTACTCACGCTGGCGCTGGGCATCGGCGCGAATGCGGCGATGTTTTCCGTCATTGACCAGGTACTGCTGCGCAAGCTGCCGTATGCGGATCCCAGCCGCCTGGTGGCCGTCGGTGAGGTCGATGATCAGGGCCGCGACAGCACCGGAAATGTGTCCTTGCCCGATGCAGAAGATTGGCAAGCGCGCAGCCATACGCTGAGCGATGTGGGCTTCTACACCTTCCAGCAGCCGACACTGCGCGGCATTGATAACCCGCGGTTGATGCCTGAGTTGGTCACCAGCGTGGATTTCTTCAGCGTGCTGGGTGTGGCGCCAGCAATGGGCCGCGCCTTCCTGCCGCACGAAAACAAGGGCGACCGCACGCACGTGCTGGTGATCTGCGACGCGGTATGGCACAAGCAATTCGGCGGCGACCCGCATATTCTGGGCCGCGTCGTCGAGTTGAATGACACGCCCTATACCGTGGTGGGCGTGCTCCCTGCGAGCTTCAGTTTCCAGGGTGGGAATGAATTCCTCTTTTCGCCGCTCGACACCGATCTGAAGGATTTGCAGTCACGTGACGGCGGATTCCTTCATGTGCTGGGGAGGCTGGCGCCGGGCGCAACCCCTGACGACGTAAGGCGCGAACTGAACGGCATCAAGCAGCAGGCGATTCATCAATACGAAAAAGAGCGCGCCGCACCTATCTATGTGAAGTCCTACGAGCTCTTGCTGACGGAGAGCGTCCGTCCGGCTCTGCTCGCGCTCGATGGCGCGGTACTTGCCGTTTGGCTCATCGCTTGCGCGAATGTGGCCGGGCTGCTGCTGACGCGCACCAGCGGACGCCGGCGTGAAATTGCCGTCCGAAGCGCGCTGGGTGCGGGCAATGCGCGGCTTCTTCGGCAATTCCTTACTGAAAGCCTGCTCCTGGCTCTGGCCGGGGGCGCCGTTGGTCTGGGATTCGCTGCGGCCGCACTGCATGTGCTGCGGCACTATCTGGGTAGCTTGCTGATGAATGGCGAGCAAATTCACATCAACGCGGCAGTCTGCGGGTATCTGCTTTTGGCATCCTGCGCGTCGGCGGTGCTCTTCGGCATCGTTCCGGCATGGCAAGCTGCTCGCCTGCCGGCGCAGGAGGGGCTGCGAGAGGGTTCAGCGGCCGCGGGCACCAGCCAGCGGCAGCGATGGTTGCGCGACGCGCTGGTCAGCGGCGAGATTGCGCTTTCGGTCGTGCTGCTGGTAGCTGCCGGGCTGATGCTGCGCAGTCTCTACGCACTGCGCCATGCGACCCTGGGCTTTGCGCCCGAGCACGTCGTGACCGCCGGCCTGGTGCTGCCACAGAAGAATTTCTGGCTGGTGTCTTCCGGTTCCCAGCCCGGTACGCCGAATGTGGTGCAGTCCTTCTATCAGCCCTTGCTCGAGCGCATGCGCCAACTTCCGGGTGTCGAGACGGTGGGCGTCAGCACGGTGCGTCCTCTACAGGGGAACTGGTCTTTCAGCCTGTCCATCGAAGTTGCAGGCCGGCCTAAGCCAGCGCGGCAGGAGGAGCGGAGCGCTGCCTGCCGCGCTGCGACCGGTGAGTACTTCAGCGCGATGGGTATTCGCCTTTTGCGCGGGCGTCTCTTCAACACGACTGACGCCCCGGGTGCGCCGATGGCCGCGGTTGTGAACCAGACCTTTGTGCGGACGTTTTTCGGGAACGAGAATCCGCTCGGGCAAGGTATCCGTATTTCGGAGAAGGGTTCACACCAGTTCGCAACCATCGTGGGCGTGGTCGATGACGCCAAGCAGATAGCGGCTTCCGAGCCGGCGCAGCCCGAGATCTCCTTCAACTTGCTGCAGTTCACGCCGGCAGACGATCTCTATCCGATTCTAGTGAGCTTCCGCACCAATCTGGCCATCCGCGCACGCACCGCGCCGGACAGCCTCATTCCTGCGATGGAGCGGACTGTGCATTCCGTGAACGCCGCGGTCGCCGTGGATCATCCGGAGTCGATGCAGCAGGTGGTGGATGACTCGCTCGGCTCCGAGGTGCTGGCGGGGAGACTGCTGACCATCTTCGGCATCACGGCCCTGCTGATCGCGACTGCGGGCATATATGGATTGCTGGCCTACCAGGTCAGCCAGCGGACACGCGAGATGGGCGTGCGCATCGCGCTGGGAGCGCAGCGCACTGATGTGCTGTGGCTGATCCTGCGGCACGCGCTCGTGCTGCTGGGTGTGGGGGTGGCCACCGGGCTGGTGCTGGCCATGTCGGCGGGACGGGTGATCGGAAGCTTTCTGTACGGGGTGAATGCGCGGGATATTGTTACAGCAGCAGTGGCGTGTAGCGTGCTGGCCATCGCCGGGCTGGTGGCCAGCTACCTGCCCGCACGCCGCGCTTCGCGGATCGATCCGGTCGAGGCACTGAGGACGGAGTGAGGCGGGGCCAGGGAGTCAGTGATCCGGGGTCAGGGGTCAGGGAACAAGAGCGCGGGGGAGATCAGATGAACGGCTTGCAGGACTTGCGATATGCGCTGCGGCAGTTGCGCAAAAATCCGGGATTTGCCATCACGGCGGTGCTGACACTGGCGCTCGGCGTAGGAGCGGCGGCGGCGGTGTTCAGCGTGATGGATGCCGTGCTGCTGCGACCCCTGCCGTTCCATGCGCCAGGGCGGATTGTGGTGCCGGAGACGATCGCAAAGGAGGGTTATCAGCAGCCGTTTTCCTATCCGAGCTACCAGGACGCACGTGCCTGGAACCATACCCTGAGTCCGCTGGCGGGGTATTTCTCCGCAGGTGGCATCAACCTTGAGTCGCCGAGCGGTCCGGTGGCGCTGCATTCCGTCGAGACAACCGACAACTTCTTCGATGTATTTGCAGTGAGGCCGATCCTGGGTCGCACCTTTCTCCCGGATGAGAATCCGTCAGGGAAGACGGACGTGGTGGTGTTGAGCTACGAGGTATGGAAGAGCAACTTCGGCGGGGACGCGGGCGTCGTGGGCAAGGCGGTGCGGCTGGATGGCAAGCCGTACACGGTCGTGGGCGTGATGCCCTCTGACTTTCGTTTCCCGCTGGGGCAGCGCAATGCTGTGTATACGCCGCTGCACAGCCAGCCCAAGTGGCTTACTTCACGCGGCACGCATTGGTTGCGGACCATCGGCCGGCTGAAGCCGGGAGTCACACGTGAACAGGGCCAAGCGGACCTGAACCGGGTGTTTGCGGACCTGGGACGGGCGTATCCGGACACCGATGCCGGACGCAAGGTACACCTCCAGAGCCTGGCGGCCAGTCTGACGGAAACCGTGCGCTCGCCTCTGGCGATGCTGGCCTTTGCTGTGCTGGCGGTGCTGGGCATTGCGTGCGTGAACGTCTCGAGCCTGCTGCTGGCGAGGGGCGTGAAGCGCGAGCGCGAAATGGCGATGCGGGCCGCGGTCGGCGCCAGCCGGAGCCGGCTGGTCGGCCAGGTATTGACGGAGAGCCTGACCCTGGCGGCGTTCGGCGCAGCGAGCGGCATTCTGCTCGCGTTTCTGCTGCTGCAGGCTTTGCGCACCTACCTGGTGCATGGGCTGGACCGCGGCAGCGAAATCCAGATGAACCTCCCCGTCCTGCTGGTGGCCATCGTGCTGGCGACCGGGGCAAGCGTGCTGGCCGCGCTGGTGCCCGCGATGCGGCTGGCGGGCACGGACCCCAACCGCTCGCTGAAGTCGGGGGGCAGCGCGGGCACGGGAAGAGGACAACACCGGCTGCGGTCGGCCTTTATCGTCACACAGGTGGCGCTGGCGCTGGTGCTGCTGTTCACTTCGGGATTGTTGCTGAAATCGATCTCGCGTACGCGGCATGAAGACCTGGGCTTCGATCCCAGTCATATCGCAGCGGCAGAAATCGACCTTTCCCCTGGGCGCTATGCCGGCAGGGATGTGGTCGCCAACTTCTACCAGCCGTTTTTGCAGAAACTGGAACACCTGCCCGGCGTGGCGGCCGCGGGGTGGATCAGCATCGTGCCCATCCAGAGCTATGGCAGCAACTCCGATGTGCACATCAAAGGGCAGCCGCCCGCTCCGCCCAATCAAGAGACGCTGGCGGAGTATCGCGTGGTCTCCCCGGAGTATTACGACGCGATGGGCATCCGGCTCCTGCGCGGGCGCTTATTGAGCACAGGCATGGATACCAATCCACAGACGCCATCCATTGTGGTCAACGAGGCCTTTGTGAATAAGCTATTGCCGGCCGGAGTGGACCCAATCGGGCAGCACATCGAGGACGGGAACGCAGAGATCGTCGGGGTGGTGAGCGATGTCCGGCAGGCACTCGGCCGCAAGCCGATGGCCGAGATGGACTATCTGTATTCGCAAATTCCGGTGAAGGACAGGCAGGCGATGCTGGCCGGGATGAGTTTGGTGGTGCGCTCGCAAGGCGCGCCGCAGTCGGTGTTTGGCGAGCTGCGCGAGTCGCTGCGGCAGCAGGACCCGACCGTGCCATTCCGAACCCCGGAGACGATGGAGGAGATCATCGCCGGTCAGCTTTCTTTCCAGAGCATGGAAGCGTGGCTCTTCGGCACCTTTGCCGGGTTGGCGCTGCTGCTGGCGGTGGTGGGGCTGTACGGCCTCATCAGTCATGAGGTCGAGCTTTCGACGCGCGACATCGGGGTGCGCATGGCCCTGGGCGCGAGCCGCGGCGATGTGCTGGGTGCGGTGCTGGCGCGAACGGCAATCATGGTGCTGGCCGGCATCGCCGTGGGCTGCCTGCTGGCGCTGGTGGCGAAGCGCGGTATCGCGGCCGTGGTGGCAGTGGAGTATGGACGCGACGCAGTGAGCTTCCTCCTGTTTGCGGTGGCACTGTTCGTCGTGGGGATGATGGCCGTGTTGATTCCCGCGCGGCGCGCCTCGCAACTGGAGCCGATGCAGGCGCTCCGCAACGAATAGAAGGGTCTAGGAATGCAAGCCATGATCGAACTGAAAAGTCTCGAACGCAGTTACAAAACAGGAGCGGGGCATACCTGGGTGCTACGCCGCATTAACCTGGACATCCACCCCGGGGAGTTCATCACCATCATGGGGCCGTCCGGAGCGGGCAAGTCGTCGCTGCTGAATGCGATCGCTCTCCTGGACGACCAGTGGGCCGGCGAATACTTCTTCGGCGGCGAAGCAGTCCACAGGATGAATCGCAAGCAGCGTGCTGAACTCGCCAAGCGGAAGATCGGCATGGTCTTCCAGAGTTATCACCTGCTCGACGACCTGACGGTGGAGGAGAACATCGAGCTGCCGCTGTCCTACAAGGACATGCCGCGCTCCGAGCGGCAGGCGATGGTAGCCGACACGCTGGACCGGTTCAACATCGTCGGCAAGAAGGGGCTGTACCCGAACCAGCTTTCGGGAGGCCAGCAGCAACTGGTGGGCATCGCTCGCGCCGTGATTCACAACCCGTCTTTATTGCTGGCCGACGAGCCGACCGGCAATCTTCATTCCTCGCAAGCCAAGGAGATCATGGAACTCTTCCGCACACTGAACCAGGCCGGCACCACCATTATCCAGGTGACCCATTCGGAAGCAAACGCAGCTTATGGCAGCCGCACTCTGCAGATGCGCGATGGTTGGCTGGTGAGCGATACCGCAAACCCCGTGCTGACCCAGCCTGCCGAGGTGAGCGCGCAATGACGGTGCACCGGGCCAAAGCATTGCAGCAACTTACCGCATGCCTGCTGGTCGCAGGCGTTTGCGTTCCGGGCAGTACGCTGCGCGCGCAGTCTGCGCCGGCGACTACAGTTCCTGCCGCCCCACAAGCAGCGCCGCAAACGGCGCCGACCTGACACACCGCAGACCACGCCGCCCTCGACGCCGCAAGCTGCGCAAACCAGCCGGCCCATGCGCCGGTGCGGAACAGCCGTTCCAGGTGACGCTGCCACATTCGCGCAATCCGCTATCGCCCTATATGCCGAGCTCTGTGCCGGAACCGGATCTGGCGAACTCGCCGCGCCTGGATGCGCTGATTCATGATGGCAAGCTGGACCTCTCGCTCCAGGACGCGATCGCGCTCGCGCTGGAGAATAATCTCGATCTCGCCATTGCGCGTTACAACATCCCCATCGCCGAAGCGGACATTCTGCGTACGCGCGCCGGCGCGCCGTTTCTGGGCGTGAACACCGGTGTGGTGCAGAATACGCCCGGCGGCGGCGTAGGCGGCCTGGGTTCGGGCGCTCCCGGCGCCGGGGCCGGTGGCACTACAGGGGGCGCGGGCGGCGCGGGCGCGGGCGCGGGTGGGCTGGTGCAGTCCACTTACGGCGCGGGTACCGTAGTCAGCTCGTTCGATCCGCACATCACCGCACTGGCAAGCCTGGAGCATCTCACGGAGCCGCTCTATAACCTGACGCAATACGGCGTGCCGTTTCTCAAGGTGAACACCGGGCTGGTAAATGCCACCTACGTGCAAGCCTTTCCCACCGGCACGTCCGTCCAGTTCGAATTCGATAACGGCCGGCAGACCATCAATAGCCCGTATGCCGGGCTGACGCCCGCACTGAATACCAATTGGCGGTTTCTCATTTCGCAGCAGTTGCTGGCCGGGTTCGGCCTCGGGCCGAATCTTCGCTATCTCCGCATTGCGAAAAATGATAAGAAAATCTCCGACAGCGCCTTCCGCGACCAGGTAGTCGCCACGGTCACGCAGATCACCAACATCTACTGGGACCTGGTGAGCGCTTACCAGGACGAGCAGGTGAAAGAGCGCTCGCTGGCCTTTGCGCAGAAGTCCCTGGAAGACCAGAAAAAGCAGCTCGAACTCGAAGCCGTACCTGCGATGGACGTGATGAAGGCTGAGGCCGAGGTGGCCACGCGAGACGGCGAACTGACGATTGCGAAGACATCGCTGCAATTGCAACAATCGCTGATAAAAAACGCGATCACGAAGCGCCTGGACGCTGCGCTGGAGGAGATGCCGGTGATTCCCACGGCGGCCCTGGCCAACGCGACACCCGCAGTCTCGACCCCGGTACAGGACCTGATCGCCAAGGCTCTGCGGGACCGGCCCGAGCTCTACGAATCGCAGATCGATTTGCAGAACCGGCAGATCACGCGCCGGTCCCTCAAGAACGCCCTCCTGCCGACCGTAACGGCCACGGCTTACTATGCCGGTTCCGGGCTGGCCGGCTCGCCGAATCCCTACTACTCCCTGGGCCAGAATGTCATCAATGTTCCCCCGGATTTTGGCGGCGCGGTGAGCAATGCCTTCAACAACTCGTCGCCCGACTACCTGGCACAGGTCCAGCTCAACATCCCGCTACGCAATCGCCAGGCCAAGGCCGACCAGTTCCGCTCGGAGCTGGAATACCGCCAGGCGGAGCTGCGCGTGGAAGAGCAGAAGAAGCAGATCCGGATCGAGGTGCGCAACGCCGCTTACGCGCTGGAGCAGAACGCCGCGCGTGTGGCGGCGGCCCGCAAGGCGCGCGACCTGGCACAGCGCAGCTTCGACATCATGAAGCAGGAGCAGCAACTGGGCGCGGGTTCAAGCTTCCAGACACTCACAGCCGAGCACGACCTGGCCCTGGCGGATTCTGCGCTCCTGGCTGCGGAAACGACGTATGAGAAGTCCCGCGTGGAGGTGGACCGCGCCACCGGCGCCACGCTGGAGCGCATGGGAATTTCGATCGCCGAGGCGAAGGCAGGAGTCGTCAGCCATGGAGGGACGCCGTAGACTGTGGAGACCGCCGCAATTTCGCGGCATTGAAGCTGGCATGAGCACTGTTCTTCAAGGCGTGGAGCAGGATCCGGGCGCGTCGCGGCCGATAGCCGAGTCGCCCCCGCGCATTCTGCTGGTCGACGACCAGCCGCACATACTTGATGCGTTGGAGTTCCTGCTCAAGCCGGAAGGCTATCGCGTGGACCGCGCATCGTCACCGCGCGGCGCTATCGAATGCATTGCCAGCGAGGCCTACGATGCCGCGCTGGTGGACCTTAACTACACACGGGACACGACCTCCGGCCAGGAGGGCCTTGCGCTGCTAGCGGAGATCCAGGGCTACAACAGCCGGCTGCCCATTATCGTGATGACGGCGTGGGCCAACGTGGATCTTGCCGTGGAAGCGATGCAGCGCGGCGCCTCGGACTTTATCCAGAAGCCATGGGACAACGCCCGCCTGCTGACGGTAGTGCGGACGCAGATCGAATTGCGGCGCGCGGTACGGCGGTCGGAAGTGCTGGAAGCAGAGAACCGTTTTCTGCGTGCCGAGGGATTGCCCGCGCTGATCGCCGGAGCGCCCGCCATGCAGCCGGTGCTTGATCTGATGGCGCGCATCGGCCCCTCCGACGCGAACGTGATGATTACCGGAGAGCACGGCACGGGCAAGGAGGTGGTGGCGCAAACCATCCACGCACTTTCCGCGCGCGCCACCCGCGCGCTGGTCGCCGTCAACACCGGTGCTCTGCCCGAGGGCACCTTTGAGAGCGAAATCTTCGGGCATGTGAAGGGCGCGTTCACGGATGCGCGCACTGACCGCATCGGCCGCTTCGAACTGGCCGACCACGGCACGCTCTTTCTCGATGAGATTGCGAACGTCCCGATGCGGCAGCAAGCCAAACTGCTGCGCGTGCTGGAAACGGGTGAGCTGGAGCGTGTGGGGTCGTCAAAGACGCGCAAAGTCGATGTACGGCTGCTCTCGGCCACAAATGCCGATTTGCAGACTGAGGCTGCGGAAGGGCGCTTCCGCCCGGATCTGCTCTTCCGGCTGAACACCGTCGAGATTCATCTGCCGCCCCTGCGGGAACGGCGCGAAGACATTCCGCCGCTGGCCGGGCATTTTCTCAGCCGCTACGCAATGCGCTACCGCAAAGCGATCAACGGTTTTGAGCCGAAGGCACTCGACACCATGTTGCATTACAGTTGGCCGGGGAATGTCCGCGAGCTGGACCACGCCGTGGAGCGTGGCGTGCTGATGGCGCGCGGCGCCCAGGTGGAGTTGGCAGATCTCGGGCTGAGCCAGACGCGCACGCATTCGGCTTCCGCCGCGGGCGGCCTGGACGAGATGAGCCTGGAGCAGGTGGAGAGCATCCTGATCCGCAAGGCGCTGGCCCGCAGCTCCGGCAATGTAAGTCAGGCAGCCGAAGCGCTCGGCCTGAGCCGTGGCTCTCTCTACCGTCGCATGGAGAAGCATGGCATCTAGGCCCCTGGGCCGGAGTGGGGGTACCTCTTCCGGTGGAGGCCATCCGAGGCTATCGTTTGAAACGCGAATAAAGCTGTTCTGTGCGGGCCTGGCGGCCCCGGGCGTTGCCGCTGTCATCGGTCTGCTCTGGCATCAGCATGCCTCGTCCGAACTCATCGTGGTCCTGCTCGGCGTGCTGCTGCTTTGCGGGCTGCTGACGACCGTACTGCTGCTTGAGCAGATCGTTCGCCCGCTGCAGACGCTTTCCAATGTGATCGGCGCGCTGCGGGAAGAGGACTACGCCTTTCGCGCACGCGGTGAAACGCGCAACGACGCCTTGGGAGAGTTGGCACACGAGATCAACGCCCTGGCCGACCTGCTGCAGGAACAGCGGGTGGGTGGTATGGAAGCCGCGGCGCTACTGCGGCGCGTAGTGGAAGCGATGGACGCGCCGGTTCTGGCCTTCGACCCCAACGAGGTGCTTCGTCTGCTGAACCCCGCCGCGGAGCGCGTCTTCTCCCTGCCACGGATCGGGAGCCTGCAGCGCACGGCCGCGGAACTCGATCTGTCCCGGGTGCTGAGCGAGCCGGACGAAGGCATCGTGGTGCTGGAGGCTGAGGGCCGCGCGGTGCGCTGGATGGTGCACCGCACCATCTTCCGTCAGCGCGGCGTCCCTCACACGCTGATCATGCTTTCCGACGTCAGCGCAGCCTTGCGGGAAGAAGAACGCCAGGCCTGGCGGCGATTGATCCGCGTGCTGGGCCACGAGATCAACAACTCGCTGGCGCCGATCAAGTCCATCGCCGGCAGCCTGCAGGCACAAGTGAATGCGGTGGATGCGTCCCCGCGCGGTATGGAGGCGCGGGCGGACCTGGAGCGCGGACTCCGCATCATCGAGGGCCGGGCTGAATCGCTCCACCGCTTTGTGCAGGCCTACCGTCAGCTTGCTCAATTGCCCCCGCCGCAGTTGCGCGAAGTGGAGTTGGCGCCGCTGATCGAACGCACGCTCGCGATGGAGACGCGTCTGCAGGTAACGCTGGAACGCGGGCCGGAGGTACAGGTGCGCGCGGATCCCGACCAGGTGGAGCAGATGCTCATTAATCTGATTCGGAACGCGGTCGAGGCCGCCTATATGACGCCGGAGGAGCGAGACGCCTTCAGTGCTCCGCAGGCTGACCGGATGCCTGAGGTGCGCATTCACTGGCGCCAATCGCCCGCGACGGTGGAGATCGATATTGACGACAACGGCCCTGGCCTGACCAATCCCTCCAACCTCTTCGTCCCCTTCTACACAACCAAGCCGGGCGGCACTGGCGTGGGCCTGGCGCTGGCGCAGCAGATCGCCGAAGCACATGGTGGGGCGATCACGCTGCAAAATCGAGAGGGGGGCGGGTGCCGTGCGGTGGTCATGCTGCCGATCGCTCCCGATCGGCTGGACCTGGACACCGGCGGTCTCGCTTGAGCGGAGCAGCGCGCCGGCAGCGCACGGGCACCGCACCGGCGGTGCAACGCGGGAGCGCAACCTGATGGCAGCGGAAGCGGACGGCGGCGCCCGGCGAGGGCCGTCGCTGTCAAGCCACTTGTCCGTTCGTAGGCCCATGATGGATGCTAGAGCTGCATGTCTGACCCCACTCTCGCCCCTTTCCGTCTGGCGCCGTACTTCAGTCCACGCGTGTGGGGGACCACAGACCTGCGCCCCTGGTATGACATTGCGTTATCAGAGCCGGTAGGCGAAGCGTGGCTCACTGGCGATGCCTCGGTGGTGGAAACCGGGCCGCTGGCCGGCGCTACCTTGCAGGAAGTTGCTGCCCGGCACCGGGAACAGTTGCTGGGGCAGGGAGCCGGCAAGGACTTCCCGCTACTTATCAAAATTCTGTTTCCGCATCAGAAGCTCTCGGTGCAGGTGCATCCCGATGACGCACTTGCCGCCGCTGCGGGCGAACTGCGCGGCAAGACGGAATGCTGGTACGTCCTGGACGCAAAGCCCGGCGCGTCCGTTTCTCTCGGTCTGAAACCCGGCACAACGCTCGACCGGGTGCGTGCCGCCGTCGAGGACCATACGCTGGAGTCGCTGCTGGAGCAGGTCCCGGTCGAACGCAATGACATGATCTTTGTCGATGCCGGAACGGTACATGCCATTGGCCCCGGCGTCACGTTACTCGAAACGCAACAGAACAGTGACCTGACGTATCGTCTGTATGATTATGGGCGCCCGCGCGAACTGCATGTCGAGAGCGCATTGCGCGCCACCCGCATGGATACCGCGGCAGGAAAGGTGCCGCCGCGCTCGCGGGAGCATGGCCTTACTCAGGTCACTGAGCTAATCGAGCAGCGCTACTTCGCCGTAGAGCGCGCGGACCTGGCGGAAGGTGAGCCCTTCACCGTCGAGCGCGCCGGCGGGGCACCCGAGGTGCTCGTGTCCATTTCGGGATCTGCCACTTTAGTTGCAAGCGATGGCGAGCCGGTGGAACTCCAGCCCGGACGCGCTGTCGTGATCCCGGCGCAAACGCGCAACTACCGTCTGCAAGCGGCGGAAAAGTGCGCTGTAGTGCGCGCGATTCCTCCTGTCGAACGCGCCTGACGAGCAGCGCCAAGCCGCTATTTCCGTTACAGAAACCAGAGCAGGACTCTTCGTCTGTAATGCCTTAGTTGCATATTCCCGATCTCATCCCTGTGCTTAGATAAGGCTCTCAACCCTGGGTTGGTGGAGTGTGGCGAGCGTCTTCGCGGGTCGCGAAGGCTCCGGCGCAGCCGCTTGCAATCTCGGGCGGGCCCCTTGCGGTGTGTTGTTTCGCGAATTCGAGCGGCGCGCCGCTGCTGTTCCGGCCTGTGCGGCCGGGAAGCGCAGTGGACCAGGAATGCGGAGCTGAGAGATGACGATCGAAAAGCGCAGACGGGGAAAGCAGGCCAGCGCCTTTGCGCGAGGGACGGTAGCCTTCGGTCTACTGGCACTCAGCGCAGTCGGCGTACATGCGCAGTCGTTGCGTCTGGTTCCCAGCGCAACGCGCTTCGCCGGCAGTCCGCAGACCGGCTCCAGTTCCGACTTCGGTATTGCCAGCAGCCTGGTGCTCAATCAGCCGGCATACACTGCTGTCGACCACGCCGGGAATGTCTACATCGCAGACACCGCAAACAACTGCGTGCGCCGCGTGGACCCGAGCGGCAATATGAACACGGTCGCCGGTGTTGTCCAGACCGGCTCTGGAGATACCTGCTATGGCTCACATAGCACATCCCTAACCGCCAGCCAGGGCCTCGTTCGGCCATCCGGACTCGCGGTGGATGCTTCCGGAAACCTGTTCATTGCAGACACGGGGCACAACTGCATTCGCGAGCTGCCGGCCGGTTCGCTGGGCACCGGCTCGCTCCGTGCCGTGATGGATACCTGCAGCAATAACGCATTCAATTCGGTCGTGCCGTCGCCGGCCGGACTGGCCATTGATGGGGCTGGAACGCTCTACATCGCAATCAGTGACAACATGGACGGCACGTTCCAGGTGCTTGCCGCACCTCCGGGCAAGCTGACCCAGCCGTGCGTGGTGGAAGGTACGACCTCCGCCCGCGTGTCCACGCCATGCCCGAATGTAACCCCGGTCGATCTGAATGCTCCGCAGGGCCTGGCAGCCGATCCCATTGGCAATCTCTACATCGCAGATTCTGGAAACGCCTGCGTCCGTGAGGTGGCTTTCAACGGCGCACAGTCCACGGTAGCGGGACTGTGTGCGAACGACGGCACCGGTTCTTCCTCCACCGCGATGCAAACCCCGACCGGCGTTGCCGCGGACGGGGCGGGGAATCTGTACATCTCCGACTACACCACCTCGCAGGTCTTCGAGTTGCTGCACGGCAGCCTTTTCCTGATCGGGGGACTTACCTCCGGACAATCCGGCGCCTACGATCCACGGCAGGAGGGCAAGGCCGCTGTCGTGGTTCCGCTCTTCGGACCCAAGGGCTTGTCGGTAGACAGCTACGGTGACGTATTCGTTGCCGATACGCAAAACAACATCGTCCGCAACCTCACCAACGGCCTGCACTTCAATGAGACCTTCGTCGGCGGAAAAAGCGCACCGCAAACGTTACAATTCGTCGTCAGCGCGCCCGTCCGGCTCTCCGGCAGCATCGGCACCGATTACCAGATCCTCAGTAATCTGTGCAATGGAACCATCACGCCCTCCGGCAACACGCTGAAGACCTGTGAAGTCAACGTCCGCTTCACCCCGACTCTCCCGGGCCTGCGCCGCGCGCCGCTTACCCTGAGTGATTCCGTGGGGAACGCCCAGTACCGGTTCGGATTGAACGGCGTAGGCCAGAGCGCGGAAGCGAACTTCCTTCCCGGGACCATCAAAATACTCGCTGCGAAGCTGGCTTCCCCCAGTGCTGTTGCGGTCAATACGGCCGGTGATATCTACTTCGCCGAGAGCGGAACCGGCTCAGCGAATGGCGACATCGCGGTGCTGCGCGCGGGTAGCAGTACGCCGGCGGAACTGGTCGCGCCTGGTGCTGGTCTGAGCAAGCCGACCGCCCTGGCCCTGGATGACGCCGGCAATCTTTACATCGCGGACAAGAGCGCGGATGCGGTCTTTCAACTCGATGTGAACGGGAAGCTTACCAAAGTGGTGAGCGGCCTGAACGATCCGGAAGCCTTGGTGGTGGACTCGCTGGGTGACATCTACATCGCCCAGGACGGTCCTGGTTCGGTCGGCATTCTGGAAGTCTTCGCCGGCGGCCAGCAACATGTGATCGCGGGGCAGGGAACGAATGCCGCTGCCGATAACGTACTGGCCACAACCGCACAGTTCATTCAACCCTCCGCGTTGTACCTGGATTCGAACGGCGTATTGTACGTAGCGGACCGCGGCGCCTATCGCATTTACCAGATCGACACAGCCGGCATTATCCACTTCTTTGCCGGCAACGGCACGCAGGCGGATACACAGCCTGGAACGCGCCTTGGCACCAGCTTCCCCGGCCCGGTCGGTTTGAGCGGCGACGCAGCCGGAGACATCTATGTGGCGGACGCGGTGAGCAACCGTGTGTTCGTCGCCTTCAGCGGACTGGCCCAGAACCCTGCGATCACCTCTCTGGTCGGAGACGGCACTGCTGGTGCGGGTGGCGATGGTGGTCCGGCAACGCGCGCGCAGTTGAACACGCCGCTTGCGGTGGCGCTGGACGGAGCGGCCAATATCTATGTCGTCGACGGAGGGAATGCGTCTCTCCGCGCCGTTACCTATGTGGATCCGCTGCTGGACTTCGGCGTGGTCAAGATCGGGCAGACGGGCGGTCCGCTGACGACGACCTTGTGGAACGCCGGCAACGACGTGCTCCAGCCCATCCAGTCGCTCTACCTGGACGATACCGTAAACTTCGCCGAAAACCTGGATACCAGCGGGTGCGGCAATGACATCACCTCCGGTGCAACCTGCGATCTGGCCTTCGACTTCATGCCGCAATCGCCCGGGACCTTCCGCGCGACGGCTACGTTGACCGACAGTTCGATCAATCCCACCCAGGCCATTGCATTGCAAGGCGAAGCCCCACCACCGCCGCAGGCCACCATCAACGCACCCGCCGTCACGACCGTGTACGGCACTCCCTACACCCTTTCCGCAACCGCGGCCGGCAACCAGCAGACCGCTCCCACGGGCATGCTCACCTTCTCCATCGGAACCACGGCGCTTTGCCCGACCGCCCCGCTGCCTGCGAACGACACTCTGACTTGTGCTCCGTCGCCCACGCTCGAGAATGTCGGCACCTACTCTGTGACGGTTGCCTACTCCGGCGATAGCAATTTTCCCGCGACAAACTCCACTATCGCACTCACAGTCTTGCCGGCGCCGGTCACGGTAGAGGCAGCAAACGTCACCCGTCCTGTGAACACTGCCAATCCCGCGCTGACCGGAACCGTCACCGGTGTCGTGCCCGGGCAGTCTATCCTGGCCAGTTACAGCACCACGGCCGATACCTCGAGCCCCGCCGGCACTTACCCGATTCTCCCCGCAGTTACTGCCGGGCCATCGACGACCGGGGGCAGTCCGGTTACGCTACTAACGAACTATGCCATCACCATCGTAAATGGCACATTGACGGTAACAGACTCCGGAAGCGGCGATCCCGGCGGTCCTGGCGGCCCCGGTGGGCCCGGCAGCCCGGGTAGCAACACCGGTAATTTCAGCATCAGCGCGAACCCGCCCGAGCAGGAGATCGCCAGCTCAGGCAGCGTGAAATACCAGGTCTCGCTCGCCTCGGTCTCAGGCTTCGCGGGCACGGTTACGCTGTCCTGCTCTGGCCTGCCGGAGGACGGCACGTGCAACTTCGCTCCCGCAGGCGTGGCCCTGGCTGCAGGGGGAACGGGCACTGCGGTCATGACGGTCGCAGCCACAGCGAATGCCACCAACGTGCCGCTGATCTTCGGCCGGCTCACCGGGACACCGGCGCCGGCGCCGGATCCGTCCTCACCTTTGCTGGCCTGGACAATGCTTCCACTCGGTCTCGGCGGCACGGCGACGGTGTTCGCAAGCGCATTTCGCCGCAAGCGCGGTCAGCCTGCGGGCAAAGCAGTCTGGTGGATCCTGCCGCTCGCACTGATACTCGCTGGAGGTATCTCTGGCTGTTGCAAACCGAGTGCCTACAAGGTGTACACGATCACGGTGACGGGCACCAGCACGAGCGGAGGAAGTCCGATTACGCAGTCCACCACAGTCGCGTTGACTCTGGTCAAGTAGGAGCAGGATGAACAGCGCAAACTCTGCCGCCCGTGCCTAAAAAGCAAGGGCTTGCACATTCGCTCTCCATCTCTGTTGAGGTTTCGAGGATTCAAAAGTATGCACGCACTCCCAAGGGGAATAGCTGAAACGCTTGTCTGGGGCTCGTTAGCCGCTGGCCTTCTGGCCGGTTCTGCGGCCGCGCAGGCTTCGCCTGTTCTCCGGGAGGGCGAGACGAAACCGGCTCGTGCTGCCGCTGCGTCGTCGCGAGGCGCATCGGCTTCGGCCAACATCACGGCACCGGCTGCTGCGGATGAAGACGCAAACAATCCGAGTGCGCCGGCTCCGCAAGTGAATGCGGCAGCGCCAGTGCCTGCTTCGCGGGTTGACCTGTACGGCGGCTATGCGTTCCTGAAGCCGAGCGGTAACATCGGCGGTTACACATACAGTAACATCGATATGGGCGCTGTCGTCAGCGCGACGGCTTACCTTTCCAAGCATGTAGGCATCCAGGCGGAGGGCGGTTTCCACCCGAATGGCCCTGACGACTGCTTCTTCAGCGCGCAGGGTGGGGCGGTGTATCGCTTTTTCTATGGGGAGCACCTGGTCCCGTTCGTGCACGCGACGGGCGGCGGCACCAAGGTGGGCGGCCCGCGCTTCCAGCCCTGCACCTGGGGTTACGGCTTTACCACTGGCGGCGGGCTCGACTACATCCTGCCCAAATCCAATGACCGTCTCGCGCTTCGTCTGATTCAGGCGGACTACGAGTACATGCACGTCAACTATGGTCCGCTGCAGACCTATGCGCTGGACGGCGGCACGGCCAGCGTGAATGCTGTCCGATTGAGCGCGGGGCTGGTGCTTCGTTTAGGCGACGTGAATCCACGATTGGAAAAGAACCTTTCCTGCGATGCCAATCCAGCCGAGGTGTACGCCGGCGAAAAGGTCACGGTCGCGGCCAACGCGAAGAACTACGACCCGAACACAAAATATCTGTACCGTTGGGAGCTGACGGGCGGCAAGGTCGAGGGCTACGGTCCGGTGGTCTTTGTGAATACAGACGGCCTGTCTGCCGGCACCTACACGGCCACAGCGCACGTGGCCAAGGGCGCGAAGAGTAAGCAGATGGCCCAGTGCTCGGCCACATACGCTATAAAGGCATCGCCCGCGCCAGCCATCAAGTGCTCGGCTAATCCGTCCACCATCAACCCCGGCGATCCTTCGACGATCACGTCGTACGTCACCAGCATCCCTCAACGGAAGCTTACCTATAGCTATAGCGCGACCGCAGGGCACATCGGCGGAGATAGCAGCACCGCGCAGTTGAACAGCGCCGGTGTGGCTCCGGGCATCGTAACGGTCACCTGCCGCGTGCAGGATGATCTGGGCCAGACAGCGGAGGCAACCACCACAGTTACGATTTCAGCGCCCCCGGTGCCGCCGGTTCCCACTGCCCAGCGCCTCTGCACGGTGCTCTTCAACCGCGACCCGCGGCGTCCGGCCCGCGTGGACAACGAAGGCCGCGCCTGTCTGGACGATATTGCGCTAACGCTCGATCACCAGCCCGATGCAAGACTCGTGGTTGTGGGCGAGCACGGCCCGGCTGAAATGGACGGCCAGATGACCGCGGCGGAACGCGCCGTGAACACCAGGGCTTACCTTTCGAAGGAGAAGGGTATCGACCCGTCCCGTGTGGATCTGCGGACCAGCAGCACGCCCGGTCAACAAGTGGAGACCTACCTGCTTATTCCGGGAGCCGTTTTCGATCAGCCGACAGAAGGACGCATCGACGAATCGAAGGTTCGGATCCACGGCCAGCAGTATGCGACGGAGCACAAGATGCGTCGCAGGCCCGCTGAAGGTCCGGTTGGGGAAGGTGTATCGCACCCTCCGCGATAACGGTTTGCGAATTGCGAACGGAGTGGTGTCGGCGCCGCTCCGTTCCTGCATCTGAGCTGTCCAGGAGCTAGCTCGTCCTTGAGTGCGCTTTGCCGTGAACAGCGACGGATATCTGGACTGAACACGTCACCACAGTAGTAAACTTTCGTGATGTTGAGGCCCCCGCCCCGGCAGGGTACCTTCGACCTAGCCAGGTGCCACGCCCTGAACAAGGAGCCGGCGAGCGGATTGGAATGAACGGACTGCTTGATCTTGTCATCCTCGGTTCACTGGTCCTGCTCTTCGCTTCCATCTATAGGAAGCGGCCCACGGCGCGGGTTCGCTATTGGCTGACGGGCTGGTGCTTCGTCCTGCTGCACTTCGCGGCGCTGGCTTTCCCTTCGGTTTCACAACCATGGCAGGCTCTGGTCGATGCGGTTGCTCTCGCTTCGCTGATTTTGTGCGGCATCTGTTTCGTGCTCGCAGTGTGCACCAGCCGGGACCGCTCGGTCCGCTGGACCGGCATCGGCATCGCCCTGGGTGTTCCATGGCTCGGCTTCGTCCTGTTGCTGGTGTGCTCGGTGGGCGCGTCCTCTTGGCAGCCCCTGCTCGCTGGCTTCGGCGAACTGGGTGTGCTCGCGGTTGCTGTTCGTTATTACCGGCGTGACAAACACATTCTCTTGCCGGTCTTCGTCTCTGTGCTCAGTTGCGCCAGTTGGCTGGTGTGGAGTGTGCAGCACGCACACGCAGACGTACCGCTGCTCGTAGTACTGACGCAGTGTTTTCTGTTCAACGCGGTCCTTTACGGATTTGAGATCCGCCGCCTTTCTGCGGGTGTGACCACCGTGGCCCTCAGCCTGTATGCCTGGGCTTTGGTGTGGCCTACGAGTGAACTGCTCGCCGATATTGCCCCACGTCTTGCAGTAAATCCCGAGATCTGGAATCTGCCCAAGTACTTTGTTGCCTTCGGCATGATTCTCACGCTGCTTGAAGAAGAGATCCTGGCCGCGGGTCATGCCAGCGAGCATTACCGGATGCTGTTCGAGTCCAACCCGCACCCGATGTGGATGTATGACCGGGACACGCTGGGTTTTCTCCAGGTGAACGATGCTGCCGTTGCCCATTACGGCTATTCCCGCGAAGAGTTTCTGCAGATGACTCTGCTGGACATCCGGCCGTCCGAAGACTTCGAGCGCCTTATCGCGAGTCTTCGGACGAGCCAACCTACCCAGCTTTCCGGTCCGTGGCGTCATCTGCGCAAGGATGGAACCACCATTCAGGTGGACATCGCCAGCCACCTGCTCAAGCACGAGGGCAAAAACGTCACCTTCGCCATGATGCAGGATGTAACCGAGCGGCACCGGTTGCACGAGCAGCTCGTGTACCAGGCAAACCATGACATCCTGACGGGTCTGCCGAACCGCGCACTGCTCGAAGACCGCATCCAGCAGACGCTTTCCCATGCGAGCCGCTACGGGCACAAGGCCGCCTTGCTTTGCCTGGACGTGGACCGATTCAAGCAGATCAACGACACCTACGGGCATGCTGCGGGAGACACCTGCCTGAAGGAGATAGCGCGCCGGCTCAGCTCGCGTTTGCGTGCGGTTGATACGGTAGCGCGAACCGGCGGTGAGGAGTTCACGGTCCTGCTCGATGAAATTACCGGCGGGGCGGACGCGGAGCACGTCGCCTCCGGACTGCTCGCCGCCATGAAGACGCCCATCGCTATCGATGATTTCGAGATTGAAGTGGCCGCGAGCATCGGCATCGCGATTTACCCGGATCATGGAACGGACGCTGCCGTTCTGTGGCGCGATGCAGACACCGCCATGTACCGAGCCAAGAAGTCCGGCGGAAATCAGTGGCTCTCGGTGTCGCATGAGATCACCGTCTCGGCCACGGAAGCTAACGAACTCGAGATGTATCTTCGGCGCGCGCTGAAAGAGGGCGGACTCGAACTTCATTACCAACCGCAGTTCACCATGGAACTGAATCTGTGTGGCCTGGAAGCGCTGGTGCGCTTGCGTCACCCTGAACTCGGCATCATCTATCCCGATCGCTTCATCTCCATCGCGGAGGAGAGCGGCCTCATCGTTCCGCTGGGCAACTGGGTGCTGGAAGAAGTCTGCCGGCAGTGCACGCGGTGGCAGCGGGAGGGATTCTATCCGGGACGCATCGCCTTCAACGTGTCGCCGCTTCAACTCACTCGTTTCGACTTCTCGCGGCAAATCATCGATGTGCTGGCCGGCTGCGGTATCAGCCCCACGTTACTGGAAATGGAAGTCACCGAATCCACCGTGATGCGCAATATCGGCCATGTGGCTCAGCAGATCGACACGCTTGCGCGTCTGGGCATTCATTTCTCGGTAGATGACTTCGGAACCGGTTACTCCTCACTCGGCCATCTGGATCAGCTTCCAGTGCAGACCCTCAAGATCGACCGCTCGTTCATCGAGCGCATTTGCGAGCCCAATGGCACCTACTCGATCGTGCAGGCCATCATCTTTCTGGCACACAGCCTGGGCATGCGCGTGGTGGCAGAAGGCGTCGAGCAGGAAGAACAGCTCGTCCGATTGCAGGAACTGGAGTGTGACCGGGTACAGGGGTACCTTTTCGCAGCACCCATGCCCGCTTCCGAGATACTCGTCCGCTTCAAGGAGGACCCGCGGGCGCTTGTGGACGCTCATTCCGGGAACTCGCTCAGTCTGCGCGACTAGGCACAGCACATCAGCGCAGGTCCATCACCACGATGCGCCCATCGGATTCGAAAGTGCCGCCAGTTGCGGTACGCGCCGTGGTCAGGGGGTTCGCCGGCGTGATATAGGCCGCCGCTGCCAAATCCCCGGCGGCCGCAAAGCTTTGCTCGATGAAGTCCCGCTCCGTATCGATCTTCGGATCGATGTGGTGCGTCACACCGCCGTTCCGCTGATCCTTTTCGAAGCCGTTGTCGTGGGTCGCGGATCCAACCCAGAGCGGCCGCCCGTCCACTGTCTCGTTGGTCTTCCACACGCGCAGGTGATGGCGGATTGCAGCTACCGAGATAGGATCGGCCCGAGCATACGAGAGGTCTTGCGAGCGCCCAAAGAGATACAACGTGCTCATCGGCATTTCCGTGTAAGACTCGTGCGCAAGCGTAGCCAGCAGACCGTGCACGATTGCATCCTGCTTCGTCTTGTCCACCTTCACCCAGCCCGCATTGCTGAAGGCCTTTGTGACCTGCGCTTCCGTCCCGATGAGGGCAAAATTCACCATGTCGCCTGGATCGCCAGCCTCATCCTGCACCCGGCGTGGGATATTGGCGAACAGTGACGGAGACAATTTTACACTCAGGTCGGGAACAGACACCGCACTCTCGGTCGCCTTTCCCAGCTTGAGCTTCACCTCAAAGGCGCCGTCGGAGGGAGCAAGGTCGGAGCTGGTGTTGATCCGCAGGTACAGTTCCCCGGTAGTCCCCACCTCCAGGTCCTTGCTCGCGCCGATCAGAAACGGCAATGCCGCGGGGTCGTTTCCAATGCGCCCGATCAACGCTCCCGCAGGTGCATCGTTCGCAGGGAATTGACGGACCAGATCCTTCCAGCCACGCTGCACTCCTGCCGGATCTGCCTTGCGCCCGTCCGCCAGTGTCACGGTCCCCGTTGCGGTAAAGTGTGCGCTATCCGGGGGCGCCAGCACCACTCCGGCGTCCACCCAATCGTTGCCGGACACCTTGACCGAGTACGCATCTTTGCGCGCCGCGAGCTTGGCCGTGTTCGGGGCGGCCAACTGAATCGCCTGCACCGGTCCCTTGCTTCCGGGTGCGACTGTGGGCGCCGTGGCGGGAACTGCGGGCGAGGACGGCACACTGTTCTGTTTCGCCGCCGGTGTGCTCGTGTCGTTGAAGACACGCACAGGCGCCGGACTTTGCTGGCTGTCTGCTGCGGGAGTGGAGATCTGCGCGGTCACGGGCAGAACGGACGCAAGCACCGCTGTCAACACGCCGCAGCGCCACGACCTCGCGAGAACTCTCCCCACCTGCGCCCTGCAGTTACAGCCAAATCCAGACTCCATATCGACTCCGTTCCCGGCTCGTGCTCGAGCACTCTATATAGACGCGAAATACGCCAGCGCGTCGCCCGTCCTCCTCACCGTCATCCAGACAAGAGAAAAGCCCCGGCGTTCGCCAGGGCCTTCTCATGCTAGAAGAAGCGCAAGGAGCCCACAGGCCAGAGCAGTTTGCTCCAGCATGACGCTCCTCCGTGGGTCTAGGTGCCTTCCGACCAGCTTGCCAGATACTCTTCCTGTTCCGGCGTGAGCTTGTCGATGCCAACGCCCATTGCTTCGAGCTTCAGCTTGGCTACGCGGCGGTCAAGTTCTTCCGGAACCGAATAGACCTTTTTTTCCAGGTTCTTATGGTTCTTGAGCAGATACTCGACCGAGAGTGCCTGGTTGGCAAAGCTCATATCCATCACGGAAGCCGGATGGCCTTCGGCGGATGCGAGGTTGATCAAGCGGCCTTCGCCCAGGATGTGAACCTTGTGGCCGTTCCCCAGGACGTACTCTTCGACGAATTCGCGCACCTGGCGCTTCTGCTTCGAGAGCTGCTCGAGAGCCGGGATGTCGATCTCGACGTTGAAGTGTCCGGAGTTCGCAACGATTGCACCGTCCTTCATCGCCTCGAAGTGTTCCTTGCGCAGGACGCTCTTGTTCCCGGTCACGGTCACGAAGATGTCACCGATCTTGGCAGCTTCGCTCATGGGCATCACACGGTAGCCGTCCATCACGGCTTCGAGCGCCTTCGTCGGGTCGATTTCGGTCACGATCACGTCCGCGCCCATGCCCCGCGCACGCGAGGCCAGACCGCGGCCGCACCAGCCATAACCGGCCACCACGAACTTCGAGCCGGCCAGCAGGATATTGGTCGCGCGCACCACGCCGTCAATCGTGGACTGGCCAGTGCCGTAGCGGTTGTCGAACATGTGCTTGGTCAGCGCGTCGTTGATGGCGATCACGGGGTACTGCAGCGTGCCGTCCTTCTGCATCGCGTGCAGGCGGATCACGCCGGTCGTGGTCTCTTCGGTGCCGCAAAGCACGCCGCTCAGGGCGTCGCGGCGCTTGGTGTGCAGCAGGCTCACCAGGTCGCAGCCGTCGTCCATCGTCACCTGCGGACGGTGGTCGATTGCCGCCAGGATGTGCGAGTAATAGCTATCGTTATCCTCGCCCTTGATGGCGTAGGTGGCGATGTTGTAGTGGGCTGCCAGTGCCGCGGCCACGTCATCCTGCGTGGAAAGCGGATTGGATGCACACAGCGCGATCTCGGCTCCGCCGTCACGCAGGGTGATCATCAGGTTCGCTGTCTCGGTAGTCACATGCAGGCAGGCGGCCACACGGATGCCCTTCAGCGGCTGTGTCTTCTGGAACTCTTTGCGGATGCTCTCGAGCACCGGCATGGACTCATTTGCCCACTCGATGCGCTTCCGGCCCTGATCGGCCAACGCCAGATTCTTCACATCGTGCGAAATCGCAGTAGTTGTCGCCATAGATCCTTTTCGGGTGCACTCGCAGCCTCGCCGTACGGGGGAACTCCTTGGGGCTGCTGGACACTAGTAGATGTCCCACTAGGATATCATTGCGGCGAGACGAAGCTTCTGCACGGCGCCTCGGCCGCAATCGGGAATCAGGTGAATTCCCTTCAATATCTGGGCGCTTCGGGGACTGCCATCCGTCACGGACGGGTACCGTATTCCGAGTGGTTCCTGTCCTGAGCGAAGTCAAGTTCGGCAGAAGATCACTCCGGCCGGGCCGGACCTGCCACTGCCGCCGGTTGCTTCTTTGCCTCTTCCGGATGGTCGTAGAGCAGCGCGGTATTCGCTCGCTGTGTGTCGATCTGCTGCTTCAGCCTGGAGAACTGCTGAATGGCATGGTTGGCGTCTGCTGGGCGTCCTAGCGTGCGATAGATATGGCCAAGCTGATACCAGGAGCGCTCCGCGTCCTCGCTTGCCGGGCTGGTCTGCACAACGTGCTCCAGCGCTGAAGCTGCTTCCTTCATATGGCCCAGGTCTGCCTGGCCCTTTCCCAGGTAGTAATACGCCGGCACGGTTTCTGGGGACGCCGAAACGACTTTTTGCAGCAGCGGAACGCCGTCCTTCGCATCGCCGCGGTCTACCTCCACCGAGCCAAGGCTGTACATGGCCACCGCATTCGAAGGGTCGAGGGAAAGCTCCTTCTTGTACGCCTGCTCTGCCTGTTCCAGGCGATTGAGCTTCTGGTATTCATGCCCCAGCGACTCGTACAGATCTGCTTGCTCCGGGCTCAGCGCGATCGCTTTCTCGAACTCTTTCGCCGCGTCGTTGTACTGGAAAGCATCGGAATACATCTGCCCCTGTAACCGGTGCACGCGCCACGAGTTCGGATCCAGCTCATAGAGCGCGCGATAGCTTTCCTTGGAAACCTGCAGGTGAGCCCGGCCGCGGTAGTCCAGGATGTTGGCGTCTTTGGGCGAGAGCTGCGCGGCCCGGTCCAGCGGCGCCACGGCCGCATCCGGATCGTTCTTGGCCAGGTACAGGATGCCCTTCCATAGCAGGGCGTCCGGATTGTCAGGATTAAGCGCCAGTTCGCGATCGATGGCGACCAGACCTTGCTCTGTCTGGTTCATCTGATGATAGGTAATTGCGAGGAACAGGTTTGCATTTGGCAGGCGCGGATTAAGCGCGACCGCTTTCTCAATCGATGTGACAGCGGCTTGCAGCTTGCCGGTGCGAACTTCGGCCATACCGAGTTCCAGATGGCCTTCCGGCATATTCGGCGCAAGCTCGGTAACGGCGCGGAAATCCTCTTCAGCTGCCTCGGGGCGGCCGGCGTGCATGGCCTCGACGCCTGCATGGAACTTCTGCTGCAGCTCTGCCTGCGGGGCATTCTGGGCGCGCGCTGCGGTAAACCAAAGGCCGACGGCCGCCAGGAGCAGGGAGGCGTGCCGCCACTCCTTTCCTGGTTGAGATCTGCGAGACATATCGCTTCTGAAGCTAGCGGCCGTGTGGGCGTATGTCAATCGCCTCACTCGCCAGTCGGAGGACGGTTGCCGCTGAAGCTATAGGAGAGCTCCATGCCGCGTCCGTTCGGAGTACGCACTGGCGCAATGGAAAAGTTGCTGGCTATCCCGTCCCCGCGGTGCCGGCCCACGAAGCCGCCAATCAGGTACCCGAGAGCGCTGCCCACAACCACGTCCGAGGTGAAGTGATCGCGCGCCACCACGCGCGATGCCGAAACGGTGCTTGCCATGGAGTAGACAAGCAGCTTAGTACCCCAGCCCGGATACTGCGTCGCGACCGCGTGGGCAAAGGCCCAGGCGTTGATAGAGTGTTCGGAAGGCATGGACTGCCCGTCGGGCCAGGTGCGGGTGCCATGAGGCCAGAAGCGTCCCGTGCCGTCGCCCTGCTTCGGATCCTGCCGATTGATGGCATACTTCAGGCCCTCATTGAGCAGCGTGGCATCGAGCATAGCTTCCCCGGCCACCACCGCGGAACGGCGAAGATGGTCGTTATGCGTCACCGCTCCGGTTGCATATCCGGCAACTGCGGCCGCAACCACGCCGTAGGTGCCGAGATCCGAAACGCGGTTGAACTGCTGCTCGCGGCTGGGGTCCACGCCCAGCTTGCGTGTGATGCTGACGTCATTTTCAAGGGCAATCCCCGTGGCCACGCCGAAGGGAACCACCAGCACCCAATCCAAAGGCGTGAAGCGCAAGGGGCTGGTGATGATCGCCGCCTCATCCTCCAGGACGTGACGGGTGCAGACCTGAAGCGCACTGACACGGCACTCGTCGTGCAATGTGGTTTGCGCGTGAGCGGCCGTAGCGGCGAAAACAACGCCAGCAAGGAGCGTTCGGCTGAGCGGCATCGCACTATTGTAAGTGCATGGTGCGCGTCGCTGCTTGCGTGTGTGATCCGCGGGGCGCCGGCTACTCTGGGCGGTTCGCTTCACCGCGTTTTTCCCACTCCAGCAGTTTGCGCTTGCGCTCCGTACCCCAGCGGTAACCGGTCAATGCTCCGTCCCGCCCTATGACGCGATGACACGGGATCGCGATCGCCACCGGATTCCGCGCGCACGCCTGGGCCACCGCACGGACAGCGCGCGGGTGGCCCAGCTCTGCGGCCAACTCCGAATAGCTGCGTGTTTGTCCGGCGGGGATGGCCCGCAACGCCTGCCAAACGCGGAGTTGAAAGGCCGTCGCGCGGAGATCGAGCGGGAGATCCAGCGCCGTGGGATGTTCGGTCATGGAACTGACGATGCTCTCGATGGCACGAGCCAGCGGAATGCTCTCCCCGGCTTCTACCGCGCGAATCTCCGCGCGGGGGAAGCGGGTGCGCAGCGAGGATTCGAGAGGCGGCGTGGTATCGCCCATGGCAACATGGCAGACGCCGCGCTCGGTCATAGCCACCAGCACGAGCCCCAGCGGGCAGGCGGTCAATGCGTAGGAGATGACCTCGCCCTCGCCGCCTCGGCGAAAGCTCTGCGGGTGCATACCAAGGGTGCTGCCGGCGCGCTCATACATGCGGCTGGGCGAGGCATATCCGGCTTGGTAGACGGCATCAGTGACAGTGGGCGCGGGTGCCAGCGCGTTGCGCAGGTGCTCGGCGCGCCTCTCGATCTGGTACTGGCGCGGACTAATCCCCAGCACTCGTTCGAACATCCGCTGGATGGTGAACGGGCTCTGGCCGGTGTGCGTGCCCAACTCGCGAAGCGTCACCATGCGGTCGAGGCGGTCCTCAATGTACTGGCAGAGAGAGGTCACCGTCGCGGCTTCGGCGTGCGGGCCTGCGGGATGGCAACGCCGGCAGGCACGATATCCCGCGCCCATGGCGTCTTCCGGATTCAGAAAGAAGCGCACATGCCGCTGTGAAGGCCGGTGGCTGGGGCAGGAGGGGCGACAGAAGATGCCCGTGGTCTCAACAGCGTAGACAAACCGGCCGTCGGCCTGCGTATCGCGTGCGAGCACTTGCTGCCAGGCGAGTTCGGGATCGAGGTGGGTGGATGCGGTGGTGGGCATGCACTCATCATGCTAGCCGAGCGGAGGGGGCCGCTATCCGGATCTTGCCGGGACAGTCAGAAAGGGCCGGAGCAGCGGGGAATTAGAATCGTTGCCTCAGCAAAAGCCCGCCCCAGGGGGCGGGCTTTTGCCACAGAACGGCTTGGCGCCGTCCTGGAGCGAGCGGGGAAGGCTACTTCGCCGCGACCGCTTCCTGTGTGCGGGCGCCGGCCTGCTGACGCAGGGCAGCGGCCTTATCGGTTGCTTCCCAGCGGAAGTCGCCGTCGTTGCGGCCGAAGTGGCCATAAGCAGCCGTCTTGCGGTAGATGGGACGGCGGAGGTCCAGGCTTTCGATGATGCCCTTCGGCGTGAGCTGGAAGTTCTTGCGGACCAGCTTTTGCAGCTCGTCATGGCTCAGCTTGCCAGTGCCAAAGGTTTCCACCAGAACGCTGACCGGCTCCGCCACCCCGATGGCATAGGCAAGCTGGACTTCGCAGCGATCGGCCAGGCCGGCCGCAACGATGTTCTTGGCGATGTACCGGGCCATGTAAGCCGCGGAGCGATCCACCTTTGTCGGATCCTTGCCACTGAAGGCGCCGCCGCCATGGCGGCCCATGCCGCCGTACGTGTCCACGATGATCTTGCGGCCGGTCAGACCGGTGTCGCCCATGGGACCGCCAATGACGAAACGTCCCGTCGGGTTGATATGGAACTTGGTGTCCTGGTCCAGCAGGTGCGCGGGGATGACGGCCTGGATGACGTGCTTCAGGATGTCGGCGCGGAGCTGTTCGTTGGTGGCGGTTTCGGCGTGCTGGGTGGAGATCACCACCGCGTCCACGCGAACCGGCTTGTTGTTCTCGTCGTACTCCACCGTGACTTGGCTCTTGCCGTCGGGGCGCAGGTACGAGAGCTGTCCATTCTTGCGGACTTCGCTCAGCCGGTGGGCCAGCTTATGGGCCAGTGCGACCGGTGTGGGCATCAGTTCTTCGGTTTCGTTGGTGGCATACCCAAACATCATGCCCTGGTCGCCGGCGCCGCCGGTGTCCACGCCCATGGCGATATCGCCGGACTGCTTGTTGATGCTCGAGATAACGGCGCAGGTGTTGGAATCGAACCCGTAGAGGGCATTGTCATAGCCGATCGATGCCACCACGCCGCGAACCAGCGACTGGAAATCGACATAGGCTTTGGTGGTGATCTCGCCCGCGATGACCACGAGGCCGGTGGCCGTCAGGGTCTCGCAGGCGACGCGGCTGTACGCATCCTGCTCCAGGCAGGCGTCCAGGATGGCGTCGGAGATCTGATCGGCGATTTTGTCGGGATGACCTTCTGTCACCGACTCTGAAGTGAACAAAAACTTATCACGTGTGGACAACGAGCTTCCTCCTATATCAACTCTCGACCAGATTGTGGTTGGGCCTCGGGTAGACTTCAGCCGAACGGAACGGGTCAGGCGGGCTCCAACAAGAAGCGTCTAGAGCCGCACCTTTACCGTACCAGAGGCCGCTGGACCGGGCAAAGCACCAGCTTCGCGAACGGGGGCGGAAGGCTTCCGAAGCGGGATTATTCCGCAATGAGCGGTAACCTGGCCCTGGAAGGCGATTGATTGGGGCCTCCGAGCCCGACTCCGGAGCCCACCTTTCGGTGGGGGCAGGCATCGGCCTGCTTGTTTTATCCTGCGAGAGCGAGAAGTCGCCCGAGGAGTACCCGTCCAGTGTTGTTGCGCAATTCCGTGCTGCTGCGAAATCTCATCCTTGCCTCCGCTGTTCTGCTGTTCTCGCCGCTCCCCCTGGCGGTGGCCCAGGCTCCCGCGGAGACCCCGTCTGCCCCGGCTCCCGCCGCCACTGCTGGCACGGCGCCGCAGGCGGCCGCCGCAGCCGCGCAAAACTCGGGAGTGAACACGGGCGGCGTCTTTGCCCCGGTGCTGGACGCGGAGAAGCGCCCGATCACCGCCGGCGGCTTTGTCGAGAGCGGCCCGGTGGTCTTCCAGAACGTCACGGATAAGGCCGGCCTCGGAAACTGGCATTACACCAGCGGCACGCCGGGAAAGGAGTTCATCCTGGAGACGCCGGGCTCCGGAGTGGGGCTTATCGACTTCGACAACGATGGCTGGCTGGATATCTACCTGGTCAACGGTTCGACTTATGACGCGCTGGCCGGCAAGGGCCCTGCGCCCCATGCCGCGCTGTTTCGTAACAATCACGACGGCACCTTTACCGATGTTGCCGCGAAGGCCGGCGTGACCAACGACCGCTGGGGCTTCGGTGTAGCGGTGGGCGACTACGACAACGATGGCTGGCCGGACCTGTACGTGACCAACTACGGCAAGAACCGGCTGTACCACAACAACCACAACGGCACTTTTACCGATGTGGCCGAGAAGGCGGGCGTGACCGTCGGGGGCTGGTCCACCGGGCCGACTTTCGGCGACTACGACGGCGATGGCCGGCTCGACCTCTTCGTGCCCGGCTACGTTCATTACGAAAACAATCAGCCGCCCACCCCGGGAAGTTCTTCCTCCAACGCACTGGCTGGCTGCCAGTTCCGCGGCACGCCGGTCATGTGTGGACCGCGCGGGCTCAAAGGCGAGCACGATCACCTCTTCCACAACAACGGCGACGGCACCTTCACCGATGTCTCCGAGAAGGCCGGCGTGAGCGATGCCAACGCCTATTACGGGCTCGCCAGTCTCTTTGTAGACCTGAACAACGACGGCAAGCCGGACCTGGTGGTGGCCGACGACTCGACCCCGAATTATGTCTATCTGAACAAGGGCAACGGCACCTTCGAGGACGTCAGCTACGCCTCGGGGTACGCGCTCAACGAGAACGGGCGCGAAACGGCTTCGATGGGCATTGCCGCGGGAGATTACCAGAACAACGGCCGCATCGATCTGTTCAACACCACCTTCTCCGACGACTACGACGTGCTTTATCACAATGACGGTGACGCGAACTTTACCGACGTGAGCTACCAGGCCGGCGTAGCGGAAGCGACAATTCCGTTCCTCGGCTGGGGCGATGGCTTTATCGACTACGACAACGACGGCTGGAAGGACCTCTTCATCTCGAACGGCCACGTCTATCCTTCGGTGGACAAGAACCAATGGGGCACCACCTTTGCCGAACGTCCGCTGTTGTTCCACAACATCAAGGGGCAGAAGTTCGAGCTGATTCCGCCGGTGAAGGGAACCGGACTCTCCACCGTACAGCCGGGTCGCGGCGCCGCCTTTGGCGATCTGTTCAACGATGGCAAGCTCGATGTGGTGATCAACAACATGGATCACGCGCCGACGCTGCTGCGCAATGTGGACCCCGATCACCACCACTGGGTGGCTCTGAAGCTGATTGGGGGTTCCGAAGAGCCCGCGCGACGCGGTGGGTGCGACGGTCTACCTGACGGCCGGCGGCATGAAGCAGCGCGGTGATGTACTCAGTGGGGGCAGCTATTCGTCTTCGAACGATCAGCGCGTGCACTTCGGGCTGGGCGATGCCACAACCGTCGAAGCGGTGGAGGTGCACTGGCCGAGCGGTGCGGTGGAGAAGGTCGCCCTGCCGGCGGTGGACCGCTTCTTCACCGTGGAAGAGGGCAAGGGCGTGGTAAAGAAGTAAGGAGCCCGTTTACCGGACAAAAAGAAACCCCAGGCGAGCAGGCCTGGGGTTTCAGGAATATCGGCGTTTCTGGCTGGTATCTGGGTTAGCGAACAGCGGTGGTTGCGAATTTCTTAACCATCGCCAGCAGCAGCTTGCGATCGCTATCGTTCAGGTTGGAGGAATAGCGACGGATCTGCGTCAGGAAGCGCAGTTCGTCTTCGCTCAACCGCTGTGTGTCCATCTCGCGGCCGAGCGAGTCTTCCGCAAAGAACTGCGCCAGTGGCATATCCAAGGCTTCGGCAATCTTCGCCAGGGTTTCCAGTGACGGCACCGTGTGCCCGTTTTCGACCCGCGACAGGTAGCAGCGAAGCAGTCCCGTGCGCTTTTCGATATCTCCCTGCGACAACCCTTTTTGCAGCCGATATCCCCGAATGGTCGTTCCAATCTTCATGCGTGCCTGTCTTCCGATCACTTCGCATTTGCATCTGGCGCTTGGGCGAAGTTGCGTGTGAGATGTTTGCTGCATAGTTAACACGCCGAAAACGCACAAGCAAGCAAAATTTTCGCAGAGTACAGCAATATGTACCGATTTGCAACTTTCGTGTAGGGCCAGGATGGTAGAAAAGTCGCAGTTGCTGGACCTCAATCAGGTAGAAGCTACCGCTTTTCACCCAGCTTGTTAGCAAAAAAGTCAATAGTGCGCTTCTGGGCGTCGGCGGCATCGGCGGCCCGATATCCGGACTTGTTGTTCGGATTCTCGAAAGCGTGACCGGCATCCGGATAGATCTTCACGTCCACCGACTTGCCCAGCTTCTTCATGGTTGCGGCAAACGCCTCTACGCTGGCGGGCGGAATGCCCATGTCCTTGCCGCCGAAGTTTCCTAACACCGCGGCGTGAATACGGGCTAGCGAGGCCTGATCGGTCGCAAGTGCTCCGTAGTTGATGGACACAGCGCGCAGATTGGGGTCGGCAATCGCCAGTTGCAGCGCATAGCCGCCGCCCATGCACCAGCCCACCGCGCCGATGCGGCTTGCATCCACGTCCGGACGCGACGCGAGATACTTCGTTGCCGCGACCAGATCGCGCACACCGCGGTCCTGCGGTAGGCCACGCATCAATTGGTGTGCCTGGTCAGGATCGGTCGCCACCTGCCCGCGATAGAGATCAACCGCCAAAGCGACGTAACCATGGCTGGCAAGATTCTCGCTCTGCTCCTTGATCCAGTCGTTCAAGCCCCACCATTCGTGAATGACCACGACGGCCGGATGCTTGCCGGACCCAGCAGGTTCGTAAAGCAGCGCGTGCGCGGTCTCGTCGCCGCTTTTGAATGTTACGGGCTTGCCGGTTGAATCCGCTGCAGTGGCCACAGCGAGCGAAGAGAAGAGGAAAATACAGAGGAGCAGGAGAAAGAGCGAACGCTGGATGCGCATGGTTGGACTCCGCGCTCCGAGTATTACGGATTGGCCGCGCTGCGGCAACTCTGGACGGCCATCGATATTAGTGCCACGCACAAGCAACGTGGCACGCGGTAAAGTGGAGCGCGAGCACATCTCCGGGCGGGCGGATGACATCGGAAGGTGTGGCGGCCGGATTCATGGAGCCGGGACCGTGAATAAATTGAGGGAAGCAATCCGACTGCAGTACGCGTGGGCGATTGGCAAGACCGTGTACGCCGAGCTCTTTCGCACACGCGCGTTTGCAATCGCGGCTGGGATGGCCTTCTACTTCCTGCTCTCCATCGTTCCGCTGCTCTTTGTCGCTTCGGCAATTCTGGGCTACCTGCCCATCCCCAACCTGTTCGACCAGTTGCTGGATATGATGGCGTCGTTTGTGCCGCCGGATGCGATGACCATGGTGGAAAAGATCGTGGCCAGCGTGCTCGCGCCGCATCGTGGCGGCCTGCTCTCCTTCGGCATCCTGGGCTACCTGTGGGCGGCTTCCGGAGGCTTCTCCGCCACCATTGACGCACTGAATGTGGCCTATGACGTCATGTCGGAGCGGAGCTGGTGGCGCGACCGCGTGCAGGCGTTAATACTCACGTTGACCACCGGGGCGTTCAGCCTTGTCGCGCTTCTGTGCGTCATCGCCGGCCCGTACTTCGGGCGCTTTATGGCCCGGCTGTTTCCCATTCCGCACCAGTTCGCCTATGCCTGGCCGCTGATCCGCAGCGCCAGCACGTTTGTCGCGATTGTGATCGCCATTGAAGTGCTCTATTATCTGGGACCGAACCAGAAACAGCGCTTTCGCTCCACCTTCCCCGGAGCAATCCTGGCCGTCGCCGGCTTCTTCGCCGGCTCTACGGTGCTCGATTTTTACTTCGCGCACTTCTCCAACTACAACAAGACCTATGGCTCGCTGGGCGCGGTGATCATCCTGATGCTGTGGTTTTACGTGATCGCGCTTTTCATCCTGATCGGCGCGGAGCTGAACGCGGAGCTTGCCAAACGCCGGCAGATGCGGCTGCACGACCGCAGCAGCCGTGATCCCTTCGATGAGCCTATCCCGGGTGTGCCGGCCGCCTGAAGGCCGCACGCCACTGTTCGCAGGCTCTAGCCCATGTACATGCCACCGTTCACATCCAGAACGTGTCCGGTGATGTAGCCTGCTTCCGGGGAAGCGAGAAAGCCCACAGCGTGCGCCACATCCGTGTCGGTCCCGGCGCGCCCGAGAGGGATTTGCGCCAGCATGGCGCCGCGCTGCTTCTCATCAAGCACGGCCGTCATCGCGGTCTCGATCAGTCCCGGAGCGACTGCGTTCGCGGTGATATTGCGTGATGCCAGCTCGCGTGCCAGCGACTTGGTGAAGCCAATCAGTCCGGCTTTGCTTGCGGCATAATTCGCCTGCCCGGCCTGCCCCGTCTCGCCCACCACGCTGGTGATGTTGATGATCCGGCCCCAGCGCGCCTTCATCATGGCGGGAATCAGCGCCTGCGTGAGCAGAAAGACGCCGGTCAGGTTGGTGGTAAAAACGTCCTCCCAGTCGGCGCGCTTCATGCGGAGGAGCAGCGTATCGCGCGTGATGCCGGCGTTATTCACCAGGATGTCAATAGTGCCGAAGCGTGCCAGCGCGGCCTTGGCTCCGGACTTGATCGAATCTTCGCTGGCCATATCCAACGGCACCACCTCGGCTTCGCCGCCGGCCGCGGCGATCTCGGCGGCGACGGACTGCAGCTTTTCCGTATTGCGTGCGGCCAGGGCAACGCGTGCGCCGCGGCGCGCCAGTTCGAGCGCACAGGCGCGGCCGATGCCTTGCGAAGCGCCGGTGACGAGCGCCGCCTTTTGAGCGAGGTTGGACATAGTGGGGCGATTCTCCGCGGAGTGATGTCGGCTGATTATAGTGGCTCGGGCGCGGTGAGCGGATGGCGCGCGGTAAGCGCCTTTGCGAGCTGCGCTGTGGCCTCGAGCGACCAGATGTAGACCACCAGTTCTCGCGCGTAGTAGAGCAGCGGGGGCGTGTCCGGCAGCTTGAGACCGAAGGACGCAGGCAGGTCATTGCGCTCGAACTCCGCCTCCGCTTTCTCCAGCGGCCACGGCACATGGTGAATATCACCCTGGAAGAGACGTCCACGCCGATCCGTTGTGTAGAGCCGGTACCGTTCGGTCAGGAAGTACTCGATAGTGCCTGGCGTGTTTTGCGCGAGCGCGGTAGCTGCGCCCAGGCTGCGGTAGCGCGCACGGAAACGGACCGGCCGCGGAGAAAAGTGGCGGTCGCTCGAGTACAGGAACTCCCGGTCGCCGCGCGGGCGATGCTGCATGCGCGCCCAGTAGTACGGCAGATGGAAGAACATGCGCGCTACCGACACCGCCAGCGGATTGGCCGCATCGAGCGAAAAGAAGTACACGCCCGCCAGATTGGTATTGCGTTCGCGCACATAGGTGCGGAGGTTGAGTTCTGGAAAGCGGTTCGCGCCCGGCACGCTGGGCAGCCCTTGCATGCGGATGCGATCCATCGAGAATGGCACCACGCCAATCCATGCAGAGCCGTCAAAAGTGTCAGCCTCGAGACCGGGCGGCAGCAGCTTCCCGATTTTGGTCGAGGGCAGGGGCCAGTGTGCGAAGAGCAGATCGTTCCAGCGCTGCGTCATGGTCCACGGCCGCTTTGGTAGCGGCCAGGGCCGATGTTTCAGCGTGGAAAGAACGTCTTGCACGTTTTCGGATCCTCCGTGTTTATGGTTCGTGACCTACGCTCCGATCGCGCGGGAGCAGAAAGCAGAGCAACGGGACAGACTAGCGGAGCAGCAGGTACGAGGCAATCCGGCGTGCGCCGCGTTGCTCGCCTTCGGCCGGCCCTCTCGGAGTATAGGCGTGAGTGCAACCGACGAGTCATCTCCGCTCTCAATGCGGTGCCGTCTGGGGAGCTGTCTCCGCCGCTGGGTACGGGGGCGACTTCTGCACAGCCGTCGGCGGTATGCTGTTGGGACGATGCCCGAGCTTGCCTCCCCCCTCCACCAGGCCGATGTGCCCACCCCGGAACGCCCGCGCAACCAGACGGAAGTCTTTGCCGTGCATGGGGCCGACCCCGAAGTGCTGGCGTATGCCATGGCGAAGTATTCGCGCTCGGCGCTATCGATGAAGGAATCGCTGCGCGAGATCAGCTCGCAGCGCGCCGAACAGTTCCTGAACACCTTTTACTTCCAGTACGGACACCGCTCCATCGCCGACCTGGCGCACATCGCCTTCGCCGTCGAGCGACTCTCGTTGCTGGCTGCGATCGTGCTTGTAGATGAGCAGCGATGGGATGGCCAGGAGCGGTCTACGCGCTACCAGAATTTCCAGAAGAGCGGGTGGTATTTGCCGGAGTTCGGCACTGATACCGAAACGGAGCGGTTGTACCGCGAGACGGTCGAGCATCTCTTTGCGCAATACCACGGCATCTCGGAAGGCGTGTTCGCTTCGCTGCGCGAAAAGACGCGCCGACCGGAGGAGATGAAGCCCGAAAGCTTTGACCGCACGCTGCGGGCGCGTGCCTTCGATGTGGCGCGCTACCTGTTGCCGCTGGCCACCAACACCTCCCTGGGGCAGCTCGTGAACGCGCGCACACTGGAGACGCAGGTTTCGCGCCTGCTTTCCGATGCCCACGCCGAGATCCGGGACTTGGGGGAACGGTTGCGCGCGGCCGCGTCCGGGACAGCATGGAACGTGCACGGGGAAGCGGTTTCCGCCGTGTTGACGGAAATGCGTGCGCACGATCCGGAGTTGGCCGACCGCGCGGAGCCGGTGCTCGCGCGCGAGGTGAAAGTGGCACCCACGCTGGTGAAGTATGCGGCGCAGAATCCATACCAGACGGAGACGCGCGCCGCTCTGGAGAGCGCTGCGGCTGCGATCATGGCCGACGCGCCCATTGCAGAGACCCCGGTCGTGGACCTGGTTGAGCGCACCGAGTCCCTGGAAACCGAGCTTGCTGCGACCCTGCTCTATAGCGCGTGCCATCATCCATTCCGGCAGGTGCGCGACCGCGTAGCCGGGCTGAGCGCAGCGGAGCGCGACGAGGTCATCGCGATCGGGGGCGGAGCATCGCGGCCGTCACGATGAACTGCTGCGCTCCTTCGCCGCGGGCCAGGCGCTGCGCTTCGACATCCTGATGGATATCGGCGGGTTCCGCGACATGCATCGTCATCGCCGCTGCGTGCAGATCCTGCAGCCATTCACCACCGCGCACGGGTGGGAAGTTCCGGAGGGCCTGGCCGAGGCTGGTCTGGAGATGGAATACGACCGGACGATGGAGCGGGCCCATCTCGCCTGCCAAAGCGTGGCAGCGAGCGGGATTCCGGAGGCGGAGGCGACCGCGCGGTATCTGCTGCCATTGGGAACCCGCTGCCGCGCCTTATTCAAGATGGACTTTGCCGAGGCGCTCTATATCGCCGAGCTGCGGTCTGCGCCGCAGGGGCACTTTTCCTATCGCCGGGTGGCGTGGGAAATGTACCGGGCTGTAGAGCGGCAGCACCCCGCGCTTGCGCGGCTGTTCCGGGTGACGGATTTTCGAGAGCCGGTGGATCTGCTCCGGCGGTGATCGGGAGCGGGGCGGATTGTGCTCTCGTCATCCTGAGCAGAGGGAAGGCTCCAAGCCGAGCCGAGTGCAGCGCGGGTTCGGCAAGCAGATTCCCTCGATACGCTCGGGATGACACCGGACCCAGGACACGTCGGATCGAGGGCAGTGCCAGACCGGCATAGCGCCGGACCGGCAGCAATCGCCCTAGCTCACTTCGAGGCGGGCTGGCCGGGAACGGTGAAGTCTGCTCCGGCCGCCTGATTCTTCTCGATGGTCTTATCGAGATCGAGAGCAGAGAGCGGAATCTGGCGCCGCTTGGTGCCGTCCAGGACGAATAGCGTTGTCCGGGTGACGGCGTAGTTCTTGATCTGCTCCGGTGGCCTCCCGTCCTTGAAGACCAGCGTGATCTCCGGATGATCCAGGCCGTTGGTGATGGTCTCGTTAGCTGCCGTTGCAGGCTGGGTGTACGGCCTGGAGATGGCGCCATAGCCCGCTCCGCTGTCGTTGCGCATGGGGTAGGGAGGCCGGGCCTCGCTGCCGTTCGGGTACATGCCCGATGGGCCGGCACCGGCATCCCCGGCCTGCGCGGCGTCTCCGCCGTTGGGGTCCATGTAGCCGTTATCGGCGTACCCGGAATCGATGTAGGGCGGGTAGAAGCCAGGGGCGACGTATCCGTACGGGAAGGCGCCATAGCCCACTGAGCCGGAGTGCGGATTGGTGCGATAGGGCTCCACGCCGCTGTGCCGCGGTACCTCAAAGGTCGGGCGCGGATCGCGCGGCAGCTCAAAGCTGGGGCGTGGCGGCGCAATGTAGTCCCCCTGGGCGAAAGAACTGTTGGGCGATGGGCTAAGCCCGGACCCGTAGCTGCGGGACCCGAAGTGATTGGCTGTGCCGGAATTCTGAATTCCCGGAGCTTGCGCGCCCGGAGCCCGCGCCGGCCCGCGCATGCTTCCTGTGGGCGCACCACCGATGTGCGCCGCAGGTGCCGAAGCGTGCGGAGCAATGCCGGTGCCCGCCACCGGTCCGGGTGCCTGGCCGCTTTGCGCCCAGGCCGCGGCTGTGCAGGAAAGCACTGCGCACGACAAGCCGGTCACAAGGATGCGAGCCGGTCGCGTAAGGCTGTTCTCACTGGATTGCGCTCGATGCATCGCCCTGCCTCCTGTTATTTGCAACACAAACTCTACCCTTCTTCGATGCCCACAATTCATTTGACATCGCACGGATCGAGCGAGAGCGTAGAGGCACACCGGGGGAGAACGTCCATGGAGCCAAGCGAGCAAGTGCGCCCCGAAGTACGTCCGGAAACCGGCCCTGAAGCATCGCCCGAAGATCGCTCCGGTCTGTCCGCGCTTCCAATTGCATCATCAACTCCGGTTCCCCGCGTGCGTCTCTGGTATAAGCACCCGCTCGCGATCCGCTGGATGCACTGGCTCAACTTCCCGCTGCTCGCGATCATGATCTGGAGCGGCATCCTGATCTATTGGGCCGATTCCGACGGCAACGGCCTGCACCAAAGCCAGGTGTATCGGATCGGCCTTGGTCATTGGACGTTGTTCCGCTTCTTTCCGCTCCCTTTTTATAAACACCTGCACCTTACGTTCAGTCTCGCGCTGGGCATGGGCTATCACTACTTTTTCATGTGGCTGTTTGGCATCAACGGCGTGCTGTACGTGCTCTATACCGCGGTTTCCGGAGAGTGGCGTTCCCTGGTGCCGGGGCGCGGGGCGTTGCGGAACGCCTGGCGAGAGCTGCTCTTCGATCTGCACCTGAGCCGGGTGAAGCCGCCGCAGGGCAAGTACAACGGCGCGCAGCAGATTGCATACACCGGCGTGGTGCTGATGGGGCTGGGATCGCTCGTGAGCGGGCTGGCCATCTACAAACCGGTGCAGTTGCATCCGCTCACCATGCTGCTTGGCGGCTATGAAGGCGCGCGCTGGGTGCACTTCTGGTTGACCATCGGGTACGTCGCCTTCTTTCTTATCCACGTGGCCCAGGTGGTGCGTGCGGGATGGAACAACTTCCGCGCCATGGTGGCCGGCTATGAAGTGGTCAGGGCCCTTCCGGAAGAGGAGGTAGGGCGATGAGCGACCAGCAGAAACAGAAACAGGATCAGGAGCAGGAACGGGAGCAGGTCCATGAGCAACCGGCCGCGCCGACCGCCGAGCAGCGTGTGAACATGACCGACCGCGAGGCAGAGGCGCGCGTGGCCGGCGAGCAGGACGAGGCCGTGCTGCGTGAAATGCACCGGCGCTCGCGGCGCAGTTTTCTGGTGGGGGGCATTGCTATTGCGGGAGCTTACGGCTTCTGGCGCTGGGCAGGGCACGGCGAACTGGACGGTTTGCCGCGTCCGCTGCGGCGTGCCGAGCAGTGGAACGAGCGCGTCTCCCGCACCCTGCTCGGAGACCGGCGGCTGGCCCCCACGTTCGCCTCTGCGAAAGCAGTTCCGGAGATGCGTCTCAACGGGGATATCGGGCTCGACCCGTATCTGGAGCTGGCGAGCTGGCGCCTGCAGGTGACAGGGCTGGCGCGCCCGGGCGCATATCCGCAGTCTGTGCCGGATGTGGCTGCGTGGCAATATGAGTCCGACTCCGATGAGATGACGGACGCGCCGGACAACTCGACCGACGGCGGTGGTGGGATTCCTCAGACGCCGCCGGACGATACAAAAAGCCAGCCGGGTGGCGCGAAGGGAAATGGGAGCGGCGCCCCGGCCAATATCGGCACCACCACCGTCACGGTGAACGGAGACGCAAACGGCCCAGCCGCGCCTGGCGCCCAGCCGGGAGTGCTGCTCACGCTGGCCGATCTGCGCACCCTGCCCCACGTGGAGCAGACGTTCCAGTTCAAGTGCATCGAGGGATGGAGCCAGATCGTGCAATGCGGTGGCGTGCGGCTGGCCGATCTCGTCGCGCGATACCAGCCGCGGCGCAACGCGCAGGGCAGGCTGCCACGCTATGTCGGCCTCGAGACGCCCAAGGCGGACTACTATGTCGGGCTCTACATGGAAGACGCGCTACATCCGCAGACACTGCTGTGCTACGAGATCAACGGGCAGCCGCTCTCGATGGAGCACGGCGCGCCGCTGCGGCTGGTCATCCCGGTCAAGTACGGCATCAAGCACCTGAAGCAGATCGGCAGGATCACCTTCACCGATCGGCGGCCGCCGGATTACTGGGCGGAGCAGGGCTACGACTGGTACGCCGGCCACTGACCGCATCCTAACCAGCTATGGAACGGGAGCCCATCTCCGTCCTGCGCTGGTTGTTCTCCGCCGAAGACGGTCTGCGCACCCGGCTATTGCCGCGGTGGATATTTCTACGGGCGCTCGGACTCATCTATTTTTCCGCGTTCTTCTCGCTCGTTTTTCAGATCAAGGGACTGATCGGCCCCAACGGCATTCTGCCCGCCGGCGACTACCTGCGCGCTGTGGACCATGCCATGCACAGCCAGCGCTTGTGGTTTGCCCCCACGCTACTGTGGCTCTCCGCCGGCTCGCACATGCTGATGGCGCTGTGCTGGGCGGGGCTCCTCGGCTCGGTGCTGCTGGTGCTGAACGTGTGGCCGCGCGGCATGCTGGTTATCTGCTTCGCCTGCTATCTGTCCTTCATCGGTGCGGCGCAGGATTTCTCCAGCTACCAATCGGACGGCATGCTGCTCGAAGCCGGGTTCCTGTCGTGGTTCCTTGCGCCCCGCGGCCGGCTGCCGGGGCTGGGCGGAGCGACGCCTCCATCCCGCGCGAGCTATTTCCTTCTGCAGTGGGAGTGGTTCCGCATCTATTTCGAGTCCGGGCTGGTAAAGCTGCTGAGCGGCGACCCCGAGTGGCGCCACCTGACGGCCATGGTGGACTACTACCAGAATGGCCCGCTGCCTACCTGGGTGGGCTGGTACGCGGCCCACTTGCCGCACTGGTTCCACTGGTGGACGGCGCTGCTGACGCTGGTCATGGAACTGGCGCTGGTGTGGCTCGCGGTGCTGCCCCGGCCGTTCCGGCTGGTGTGCTTCTGGATCGTCACTCCATGGGAAGCGGCGGTAATTGTAACCGCGAATTATACATTCCTGAACTACCTCGTCCTCGCGCTGGGGTTTCTGCTGCTGGACGACCGTGCTCTCGAGCGTTGGACCCGCTGGGCGCCCGCCGGACTGCGCAGGAAGATGACGGGAGAGCCGCCGCCGCCTCCGGTGCAGCCGGGATGGCGTGAGCAGGTCCGCGGCGCAGGCCTGGCGGTTGCCGCAGTGGTGCTGACGTGGGTGGGCTACGTCACGACCGCGGAGTTGGTGTTCATGCTGTGGCAGAGCGCTCCGTTGCCGCGCGCTCCCATCGCCGTACTGGAGCCGCTGCGCATCGCGAACCAGTACGGGCTGTTTGCCGTGATGACGCGCGGCCGCTACGAGATCGAGTTTCAGGGTTCGGATGACGGCACGCACTGGACGGCTTACCCCTTCCGCTATAAACCGCAGAGATTGAACGAGGCCCCACGCATCTACGCACCGTACCAGCCGCGCTTTGATTGGAACCTGTGGTTTGCATCGCTCAGCACCTGGACCCGGGAGCCGATTGTGCCACGTACCGAGGAGTTGCTGCTCACGAACGACCGCGACGTGCTGGGGCTCTTCGCAGGAAATCCGTTCCAGAGCCATCCCCCGCGCATGGTACGCGCCGTGCTCTGGCAGTACTGGTTCACCACTCCCGCGGAGAAGCGCGCGACCGGAAACTGGTGGAAGCGCAGCCTGCTGGGAACCTATGCGCCTACAATCGAGCGCGGGACGGACGGGCGCATCGGCATCACTCAGGAGCCCACGTTGTTTGGTCCCGCGGAATGAGGCGAATGATGGAACGCCATGGCGGACGAGCGGCGGTAGTGGGTGCGGGGCCGAACGGACTGGCCGCCGCGATCACCTTGGCCCATGCCGGCATGCAGGTCGATGTCTTTGAGGCCGAAGCCGTGCCGGGCGGCGGCGCGCGCACCCTGGAGTTGACGTTGCCCGGCTTCCATCACGACTTCGGTTCGGCGGTGCATCCCATGGCCGCAGGCTCGCCCTTCTTCTCGCGGCTGCCGCTCGAGCAGTATGGCCTGGAGTGGGTCCGCTCGCCCGCGGCGCTGGCGCACCCGCTTGACGACGGCTCGGCGGTGTTGCTGGTCGAGGACCTTCAGCAACAGGCTGATCTGCTGGGAAGCGATGGCACGGCTTGGGAGGGCCTGTTCGGCCCGCTGGCACGCGGATGGAGCGAGCTGGCCGAAGATGTGTTTCAGCCGCTATCACTGTTACCAAAGCATCCGCTCTTGATGGCGCGCTTCGGGGCGCATGCCTTTCTGCCCGCTACCCTGCTGGCCGAGAGCCACTTCCACCAGCAGCGGACGCGGGCGCTCTTTGCAGGGCTGGCGGCCCATTCCTTCCTGCGGCTGGACCGGCCTCTAAGCGCCGCCTTCGCGCTTATGCTGGGCGCGGCGGCCCATGCTGTGGGCTGGCCGATTCCGCGAGGCGGCTCGCAGGCCATCACCACGGCGCTGATCGGGCATCTCGCGTCGGTGGGCGGCAGCGTACGCACCGGTTATCGCGTCGAAAGCATCGACGTGCTGGACGGCTATGACCTGGTGCTGTGCGATGTGTCACCGCTGCAGGTGCTTGAAATCGCGTCGGGCAGACTTTCCTCCGTTTACCGGCAGAAGTTCGCCGCCTACCGTTACGGGCCGGGCGCCTTCAAAGTCGATTACGCGCTGAGCGACCCCATCCCCTGGCGCGCGTCCGATTGCCGCGAGGCGATCACCGTGCACCTGGGCGGCACCATGGAGGAGATCGCGGCATCCGAAGCGGAGGTAACCGAAGGCCGGCCTGCCGAGCGGCCGTTTGTGCTGTTCGTGCAGCCGACGCTGTACGATCGGTCGCGCGCGCCGGAGGGCAAGCACATCGCCTGGGCGTACTGTCATGTGCCGAACGGGTCTACGTTCGACATGCTGCCGCGACTCGAAGCGCAGATCGAGCGGTTTGCGCCGGGCTTTCGCGACTGTGTCCTGGCGCGCAATGTGCTTTTGCCGGCAGGCTTGGAAAGCATGGATGCGAACCTCATTGGCGGCGACATCAACGGCGGAGCGGCGGACTTGGTGCAGTTTGCCTTCCGCCCGACGTGGCGCTACTACGCCACCTCCGACCCGGCACTCTACCTCTGCTCCGCCTCCACCCCTCCCGGAGGCGGCGTGCACGGCATGTGCGGGCACAATGCGGCGCAGATGGCATTGCGAAAGCTCACCCGATGAAGCGGCGTTGTGCTGCAGAGAGCAGGCAGCGCGCCCGGAAAGACGAAAGTCTCCTGCCGGGCGGCGCTCTAGAGGACTACATGATCATTGCATTGGTCAGGTTCAGAGCTTCGCGAAGCTGGTAAGCGCGGCTGTAGGCGTTTCCGGTCACGACGGCGTGGTTATAGAAGAACTGCGGTTGTTCGTCTGTTTCCTGGTTGTACAGGCACTCGGTCGAGAAGCCGTAATGCCGAAGCACTCTGAAGACACGGTCCACTTCCGATTGCAGCATGGAAAATTGCGCGCCCACCGCACAGTTGTTGCCGCCCGAACTGTTGCTGAGCGGCTCAAAGGCGAATTCGTTCAAGATGCCCAGGTCCGGCTTGACCCGGACGCCGCCCAGCATGACCATCTCCTTACGCGGTATGTCGACCGTCACCACGCCTTCGCTACCCACCATTGCGTTACCGCCGAGGATCTCTCCCAGGCGCTTGTAGTCCAGCGGCGTTTTGGGGTTGGACGGCATGGTCTGGGGCAGCGGAACACGCGTAGCCTTGATCACATAATGGACCATTTCAGCGAGGGTGCGAGGATCGCTTACACCACGGAAGTGGATGAACCAGATGTTCGGGTTGAGCGTGATGAAATGCTGGTGGTAGCCCTGCAGCACCATCCCGGAAGAGAGGATACGATTGATTACCGCGTTGGTCTCATTGGCGACCACGGCCAGGTTGCCGTTGAAGATGGCGCGCCCGCTGCCGATGCTCTGGAAATAAAGCTCGTCATTGATTTCCCACGCGCCCTTGAAGGGAACGCCCTGCGCGTTCACGACGTGAAGGTCATCGCGGTCAAGCTGGATGTTGAGCACTCCATTCGTAACAGTCCCCTGACCCTGGATGATATCTTCAATCTCACTCACGGGCAGCGGGGAACTGCCGCTGTCCGGTGTTCCTGCTTGCAGCGGCTGAGCTGAAAGAGCGGAATTCTTGAGGGCAGCATGTAGGGGTGTGGCGCCCATTGCGATGATGCCGCCAGCGAATCCGCTTCCAAGCGCGAGGGCCCGACGACGGCTGATAAGGTTCTTTGAATCTGACATGGGGAGCTCCTGTGGTATTTCGCTACGGGCGTGCGTGTTCCGGTAGCGAGTACGCTAGGTGCAGCCAACGAGAGCAGGCAAGCGACAATCTGCGCCGTCCGAAGATGCATGAGGTAAAAAGAGTAGCTGCATACTAAGCTCTTTGCTTGCAACACGTAAGTACAAAAATAGCGCGTATTTCTTGGGAGTTTTATTCATGATAGTAAAAGACGACATCGTTGAAGATATCGCGACGCCTGCGGGGCCGATGCGTACTTATCTGTTTCGTCCGGCGGCGGAGGGGCGTTTTCCGGGCGTGCTGTTTTACTCGGAAATATTCCAGATGACCGGACCAATCCGGCGCTTTGCCAACTTTGTTGCGGGCCACGGATATCTGGTCGCGGTGCCCGAGGTCTACCACGAGCTAGAGCCTGCAGGCACAGTGCTGGCCTACGACCAAGCCGGCTCCGATAAAGGCAATGCGGACAAGTACGGGAAGGAACTGCATTCTTATGACGATGATGCTCGCGCGCTGATCGCGTCCCTGCGCGGCCGTGCAGATTGCACGGGGCGCCTCGGCGCGCTCGGCATTTGTCTCGGCGGACACCTGGCCTTCCGTGCGGCGATGAACCCGGAGATCTCTGCCGCCGCATGCTTCTACGCGACCGATATCCACACCGGCAGCCTGGGGCGGGGTAAGCAGGACGATTCGCTGGCGCGCGCCGGCGAGATCAAGGGCGAGCTGCTCCATGTCTGGGGACGGCAGGACCCGCATGTACCGCTCGAAGGCCGCACGCGCATCAAGGCACGGCTGGATGAGGTCGGCGCGAACTACCAGTGGCTGGAACTGAATGGCGCGCATGCTTTCCTGCGCGACGAAGGCTACCGTTATGATCCTGCGATGGCGTATCTTGCCCAGGGCTTCATGCTGGAGCTGTTTCACCGCAAGCTGGCCATCGGCGGGTGAAGAATCGCGAGTGAGCGATTGGCTGCAAGGATCGCATCTCATCTGCCTGAGACAAATGCAGCGGAGGCAGTTCCTGTGAATGAAGAGCGGTTGCCGATTCCAGAGTATGAAGTGGTTCCGCTGGACAACATCGAGGCGGATATTCGCGGTTTGCGCATTCTGTTTGTGAACGTGTTCGGTGTGCGCCACGCGGACGATTCCTGGACGCTGATCGACGCGGGGCTGCCGCTCTCCGGTGCGCGTATACGGCACTGGGCGGAGCGGACCTATGGCCAACCGCCGCGCGCCATCCTGCTGACGCATGGACACTTCGACCACGTGGGCGTAGTGAAGGAACTGGCCGACGGCTGGGATGTTCCGGTATATGCACACGCGCTTGAGCGACCCTTTTTGAATGGCACGGAGAAGTATCCGCCGCCCGATCCGCATGTGGGCGGCGGGATGATGGCCCGCCTTTCGCCGCTTTATCCGCGCGATCCGGTGGACATCAGTCACCGGCTCCACGATCTACCCGCAGACGGCAGTGTACCGGACCTGCCCGGATGGCGCTCGGTGCATACGCCCGGCCACACGATCGGCCACACGTCTTTCTTCCGCGATGCCGATCGCTCGTTGCTGGTAGGCGACGCGTTCTGCACCGTACAGGCCGAGTCGATGTTCGCCATTGCCACCCAGCGAGCGGAACTGCATGGACCGCCGGCCTACTACACGCCGGATTGGGACCAGGCCAAGGCTTCCGTCGAGCGGCTCGCGGTGCTGCGGCCTACGCTGCTGATCCCGGGGCACGGGACAACGGTAAGCGGCACGGATGTGCCGGAGCGGCTGGACAAGCTGGCGCAGGACTTCGACCGGATCGCCCGCCCTGCACCGGAGCACAGCCAGCGCGCCTCCTGAGCTCGGTTCACGCAAACGCATGGAGGCGCGCTGAGGCGCAAGCCAGGTTCGAACCGGGACAGCTTTTCCCGTTAGCAGTGAAGCTGTCCGCCGCTCGATCAGTGCTTGCCGAAAATCTGGTTCACGATACTTCCGACCGGATTGTTGGCCCTTCCGGGAACGGCGATGCGGGAACCGGTCGCGCGGCCCAGGCCGCCCAGGTCCGGCGTGAAGGTCGGGCTGGAGGTGGTTCCGCGAATACTGACCGGGATCCCGTTCTGCAGAGTATGGCCGATTGCGTTTCCGGCCATGCCGGGAAGGAGCCCGGCAAGCTGGGTGGCTGCACCGCCCACCCCGGCTCCTTGCGCCAGCTTGATGATCAGTTGGTAATTGAGCGCGCCACCCGCGCTGATGCTGCCGTTCCCTGCCGCTGTGCCCAGGCCGACAACGGCGATTTGCAGATTGTCGGTACGGGTGCCGGCAGGCGACAGTGTCAGGTCAGTCGTCAAGCTGCGGATTACGGTCGCGGAGCCGGTCTTGGCGCCCGTAAGCGCGCTGATGCTGGCCAGCTTGCTGCCGAGGTCGAAATTGGCGAGTTGCGTGTTCTGGATACTTAGCGGTCCGTGCAGTGTCGGGTTCTGCGCCGGTCCCGTCACGTCGAGGGAAGTGGTCAGCGTCCCGCCTTCCAACCGCGACCCGGAAGGCAGCTTGACCCCGAGCGCCGGGAGAAACGCCTCGAGCTCATTGATGGGCACGTTCTGACCAGTGATGTGGAGGTTCAGGTCGGTATTGGGGCCGGCCGTGCGATAGGTGCCATTGATCTCCGCGACCGCCTTGCCGATGGTTACTGTGGCTTTCTGCACGGTACCGGAAAGCGCGGCCAGGTCCTGCGCGATGGCGAACTGCACATGCACCGGCGCCGGGGATGGCGAGCCGTCTTTCGAGAGCTGGAGGTGGTCGGCTTCAAGCGTGCCGTTGGCGTTTAGCGTGCGCCCGTTCGAGACTGCCTTGGCCTGGAGGTTGAGAATGCCTGCGATGCCCTGGCCGGGATCGACGAAGCCGGCGGCAACCGGGTCCACGTTCTTCAGCGTGACCTCCGCATTGACCGGCGTGAGCGAGGCGTCCTTCTGATCGATAGGGCCGGCAGTGCCGGTCACCAGCAGCGATCCGTTCGTGGGCACATGGGCCGAGACGCTGAAAGGAAACCAGTGCGTCAACGAGAACCGCTGAATCGTGGCATTCAGAGCGGTAAAGACCCGGGGCTTGCCCACCTGCGGCAGGTCGCCGACGGTTACGGACCCGTTTTTAACGATGATTTGCGCGATGTTCAGATCGGGTAACGTGCTCTGCGTCTGCGCGCTGGTGGTGCGCTTGTCCTTATTCCCCAGGCTGGAGTAGTTCCAGACGCCGTTCGAGGCGCGCAGCAGCGAGACCTTGGGATCGTCTATCTCGAAGCCGGTAATGTGGAGCTGACGATCAAAAATGAGGGGCTTCACCTCCACGCCGATCTTGATCCGAGAGGCCTGCAGAAAAGGGTCCCGGCTGTAGCGCGGGTCATCGGCAATGGAGGCGTTCTGGGCCACGAGGCTGCCGGAAAAGAGAGAGAACTGTAGATGACCCAGCGTGACCTTCCGCCCCAGCGACTCGGAAAGCGCAGACTCGATCCGGCCACGGTATGTATCGGCATCGAGAAAGTGCGGAATCAGCAGTGCCACAATCCCGATCAGGACCAGGACAACAACCAAGATGACCACTCCACGACGCACTTTCATCGGTCCCCCCGGTGACGACCTGTGCCCCGGCACCCGCGAGGCGCCGCTTGGCAGGGAAGTCGCAACAGGTCCATTGGATGCGCGGCTTACGGGCGTGGTGCGCGGCACCCGATTCCCATGTGAGTGGGCCGCATCAGGCCGCAGATTGCTGCTCCTCGATCCAGTCGCACGCCTCGGCACCGAGCGCAGCAGCATCGCTGCCGTGCGCCCGCATGCCGCAGCGCGGAAGCACGGCGAGCAGTTCTAGCACGGCAGCAGAGTGGGCCGCCAGCGCCTCCCGCGCCATCCGCTGCCTTCGCTGCAACTCCATTACCAGGACCGCCATCATGGGCCAGAAGAGCAGCGCGAAGCTTTCGTTGAAGAGCAGGCCCGCAATCGCTGTGCCGGCAGCCAGCAGCAGCTTGCGTGCGTGCCCCTCGGCAGCGCTGGAAGGCGGGGCGCAGTGGGCAGATGCAGACGCGCCCTCAGCAGCGGCGAGATTCTCTTGATCGGCAGCAGCGGTGGACGGCACGGGGGGCTCCTGGACAGACGGGGCGGTTACTGCCTTGAATATCGCCCGAGCCCCGGGCTTTCACAAGAAAAGCGTGGGCCGCCAGCCGTCACGAATGTGCGCAGTGGTGGTTACCCAGTGCGGAAAACCGCAATCCGCTGGACGCCTCTGCCCGCCGCTTCAGGGAAGGCGAAGCACCAGGCCGGTGCTAATGGTCTTGGGGTGCAGGCTCCCGTTCAGACCGGAAAGGCCGCCGTAGGAGAACTCCACCGTGCGCCAGTCAATGCGCGGCAGAATGGTGAGGTCCACGCCGCCCAGGAACTGGTACTCGAACTGGGTCGCGCTCGCGCTATTCGTGTCGACGCGGCCAGCGCCGATCACCGCCTCCACATACGGCTTGATCGGCACTACATGCGGACGGATCGCCAGCCGCGGCCCCACCAGCCCGCTGTAGAGCTGGGTCGAGCCGCCGCCGCCCAGGAATGACCCGCGGAGATCGAGGCCGGTGCTCAGGAAGAGCAGATGCCCGTGATCGAAGTAGATCCCGGCGGTCGGGCCGTAAATCCATCCGCCAGGGTTATTCAGGCGGGCTGCACTGAAATCTACATAGAGGCCCGTTTGCGCCTGGAGGGGCGGGACGGCAGCGATAGCCGCCCCCGCGAGCAGAGAAAGCAGCAGACGACGCCCCCAGGTCTGGGCGATGGCCGCACGCTGGGCGCGGTTGCAGCAGATAGGGGAGCCAGGGGGAAGATGCTTCATGGAAATAGCCTACCGCGAAGGCGGTCTTAATGAGCGCCCGCGGGTGCCTTGCCGGGCTTCACCTTCTTGAACAGCCAGACGACACCGACGCACAGAAAGGCGAGCAGGGCAGTCCAGCGGAAGACATCGACAAACGACCACAGCAGTGCCTGTTGGCCCAATTGCCGATAAATCTGCCCGCCTGCCGCGCCCCCGGCATTGGCTGGATTGGTGCGCGTGCCCAGGAAGACGGTCAGCGCGTGCATCCGCTGCTCAAACCAGTAGCCCGCCGTGGGCACATAGTTGAGGATTTGATTCTGATGGAAGGCGCTGCGCCGCGCCAGCTCCGTCTGAGCCAGCGAGATGCCGATCGAGCCGCCCACATTGCGGACCAGGTTGAAGATGCCGCTGGCATTCCCGATCTGCTGATTCGACAGCGTGCCGTAAGCCGAGGTAGTGATCGGCACGAAGACAAAGGACATCGCGAATCCGGTAATGACAATGGGCCAGAGCAGCGTCCATGGACTGATACCGAGCGACACGTTTCCGAAATAAAGCGAGCAGACACCAAAGACGATAAAGCCGAAGGAGAGCAGGTATCGGGGATCGATTTTGTTTCCCAGATAGCCGATCACCGGCATACCGATGATCGAGCCGATCCCGCGCGGGCCGACCACCAAGCCGGCGGTGAAAGCCGTATACCCGAGCAGTTCCTGGTAAAAGAGCGGCAGCACTGTGATGGTGGAATAAAGCGCCAGGCCGAGCATGAAGATCAGCAGACAGCCGACCCCGAAATTCCGGTCCTTGAGCACCTTGAGCTGGACCAACGGGTTTTTGCTGCGCCAGGAATGGACGATGAACCAGATAAAAGCGATGACAAAGATCAGAGTGGCCCAGCGGATCCACACGGCGCCGAACCAGTCAACCTCCTGGCCCTTGTCCAGCGTCACCTGCAGACAGCCCGTCCAGACGGCTAGTAGCAGGAAGCCCAGGCCGTCGAACTTACTGGCCTTCGTATCGCGGATATAGGGCGGATCCTCGATAAAGCGGCTGATGAGGAACACAGCCAGGATGCCGACCGGGATATTGATGTAGAAGGCATACCGCCAGCTATAGGTGTCTGTGAGCCAGCCGCCCAGGGTGGGGCCGATGACGGGTGCGACCACAATGCCGAAGGCGAAGAACGCCATCGCGGCCCCGCGTTTGGCGGGCGGGAAGCTCTCCAGCAGGATTGCCTGCGAGAGCGGCTGCAGCGCCCCGCCGCCGGCCCCCTGCACCACGCGCGCGATCAGGATAAAGCCCAGCGTGGGCGCCGCCCCGCAGAAGAACGAGGACACGGTGAAGATGATCACGCAGGCGATCAGGAAACGCTTGCGGCCGAAGCGAATGGAGAACCAATTGGAGGCGGGGAGGAAGACCGCGTTGGCGACCAGGTAGCTGGTCAGCACCCAGGTGGCTTCGTCGTTCGAGGCCGAAAGGCTGCCGGCAATATAGGGCAGCGCCACCGAGGCGATAGCCGTATCCAACACTTCCATGAAGGTGGCGAGCATGACCGAAACGGCCACGATCCATGGGTTAACGCCTGGTTTTAGACCTGCGGGTCGCTGATCTGGCATGTGCTTTCTGTTCTCTGATGCGCAGGAGAACAGAAAGCCGCAGGATCATGCGACTGAAAGCCGGGGTTTGCTTCCGTGCCAACACACGCCCGCATTAGCAGCGGTCCTGCCGGCGTTCGGCGGATGGCCTCGGTTTACTGTTTGGTCAGGAGTCCGGTTCCGCTGTCCCCGTCGCAGGCGCCTCCCGCGATGGAATACTTGGTGATGGTCAGCGTCGTGGCATCGGCATTGAAGGTGCCGGAAGCCGTAACTGTGGCTGTTACACCCCCGCTGGTCTGGCTGTAGGTCGCCGACAGCGCGTCGCCGGTCACCAGACTGTCCGTCACCGCCGGGCTCGAGAAGCACGGGTTCGCCGCAAAGGCGGCATTGCCCGTCAGATGAAACTGGCCGTTGCTGTCCGGTGCCGCAACCTGCGTCAGCGTGGTCGAGATCGGCACAGTGGCGCCCGTTTCATCCGATAAAGCTTCCGGTATAGACGCCGGAGATCGGGGTATATTGCGTTCCCGTGGCCGGGGCGGGATCGGTCGGACATCCGGCGCCGCTCAAGCGCACACTCCCATTCGCGATCGAGCGGCCGTCGGACGCGACCTGCCCGGAAAAGCTCCAGATTGTCCCATTCGTCGCTGCGGAAACGAGGTCCAGGTGGCCGGTCTTGCTCATCTCACCAGAGAGAAGAAGATTGGTTCCCACCGGCAGGCACGCTGAAGCAGCGGCCGCGCGAAAGATCCCGGTCAACCCACTCGCGCTCTGCACTAGTGATCCCCGTAGAGGCGCCATCTGCGAGCCGTCAGGGAAGGCGGACGCGGTGATGCTCCAGTTCCCGGCAGCAACGGCCGCGACACTGTTCGAGGCCGGCGGGGTTGCGGAACGGCTTCCTCCACAGCCGGCCAGGGCCATCGCAAACAGGCTGATGGCGGCCAGAGCGGCAAGGGAACGGCAGGTCAGAGAATGGCAGGAGAGTGTCGAAGGACGGGAGGCTGGGTTTCGGTACAAAGCAAGCATGGAAAGGGACCCGGGAGATTGGCGCTGCTGGCACGCTACGTGGGCCAGGTTACCGGGGACAATGACCCGTTTGGGGGAGAGTGGAACCGGCGGAAATAGTCATCGCTGCAGCGAAACTTTTGGTGGAAGACCGCATCATATAGATTGACAACAGTAGACTCAAGTGCGAAGCTGGAAGGCGTAGCAGCAGAGCTTGACTGGGTGATATAGAAGTCGGGGAGAGATATGGCAAAGATTATTGGAATTGACTTAGGAACGACCAACTCGGTCGTGGCCGTCATGGAAGGTGGCGAGCCCAAGGTGATCCCTAACGAGGAAGGCGGGCGCACTACCCCCTCGATCGTGGCATTTACGAAGAGCGGCGAGCGTCTGGTGGGCCAGACCGCCAAGCGCCAGGCGATCACCAATCCGCAGAACACGATTTATTCGATCAAGCGCTTCATGGGCCGTCGTGCCAACGAAGTGTCCGACGAGATGAAGATGGTGCCCTACAAGGTCGTCCCCCAGGGCGATCACGTGGCCATCGAGGCGCAGGGCAAGCTGTACACCCCGCCGGAAATCTCGGCGATGATCCTGCAGAAGCTGAAGAAGGCCGCTGAAGACTACCTCGGCACCAGCGTCACGGAAGCCGTGATTACCGTGCCGGCGTACTTCAATGACGCGCAGCGCCAGGCGACCAAGGACGCCGGCCGCATCGCCGGTCTGGACGTGAAGCGCATTGTGAACGAGCCCACGGCCGCCGCGCTGGCCTACGGATTGGATAAGAAGAAGGACGAAACCATCGCGGTCTATGACTTCGGTGGCGGCACCTTCGATATCTCCATCCTGGAAGTTGGCGAAGGCGTCATCGAGGTGAAGTCCACCAATGGCGACACGCACCTGGGCGGCGACAACATCGACCAGCGGATCGTGGACTGGCTCATCGACCAGTTCAAGCAGGATGAAGGACTGGACCTGCGCGCCAAGGGCAACGAGATGGCCCTGCAGCGTCTGAAGGACGCAGCGGAAAAGGCCAAGATCGAGCTTTCGACGACGATGGAGACAGAGATCAACCTGCCCTTCATCACCGCGGACGCGACCGGCCCGAAGCACTTGGTGGTGAAACTGACGCGCGCCAAGCTCGAGCAGTTGGTGAATGACATCATCCAGCGGTCGGCAGAGCCTTGCAAAAAGGCGATGCAGGACGCGGGTGTCACGGCCAAGGACATCGACGAGGTGGTACTGGTGGGCGGACAGACCCGCATGCCGGCCATCCAGCAACTGGTAAAGGAACTCTTTGGCAAGGAACCGCACAAGGGCGTGAACCCGGATGAAGTGGTCGCGATCGGTGCGGCGGTGCAGGCGGGCGTGCTGGCGGGCGAGGTCAAGGATCTTCTGCTGCTGGACGTGACGCCGCTGACGCTGGCCATTGAAACGCTGGGCGGGGTGGCAACACCGATGATTCCGCGCAACACGACCATTCCGACCAAGAAGACGGAGACCTTCTCGACGGCTGCGGATTCGCAGACCGAAGTGGAAGTCCACGTCCTCCAGGGCGAACGGCCGATGGCATCGCAGAACCGGACGCTGGGCAAGTTCAAGCTGAGCGGGATTCCGCCGGCGCCACGGGGTGTGCCGCAGATCGAGGTCACCTTTGACATCGACGCCAACGGCATCCTGAACGTGACGGCCAAGGACAATGCCACCAACAAGGACCAGAAGATCACCATCACGTCTTCTTCGGGTCTAAGCAAGGAAGAGGTGGACCGCATGGCGAAGGAAGCCGATGCGCATGCCTCTGAAGACAAGGCGAAGCGCGAGGAGATTGAAGCGCGCAATGGCCTGGACAACATGGTCTACAACGTCGAGAAGATGCTGCGGGAAAACGGCGACAAGGTTTCCGGCAGTGAAAAAGGCGACGTGGAAAGCGCACTGGCGGACGCCAAGAAAACTCTCGAAGGCAGCCCGAGCGCAGGCGAACTGAACACGGCGCGGGAGAAACTGACCGCGGCCTCGCACAAGCTTGCGGAAGCCATGTACAAGGCCAACGCCGGAAATGCGGGCGTCCCGCCGACCGATGGAGCGGAAGCCGCTGCCGGAACCACGGCAGACGGGCAGAAGCACGATGAAGGCGTGATCGATGCCGAATACGTGGATGTGGACAACAGCAAGTAACCGGGTGGAGTGGTAACGGACTAGGTTACGACTCCAACGCCGAAGTAAGGGCGCTCGCCGGGAAAGGTGAGCGCCTTTTTGTCTCTCGTGGAACAGTAGAAGGATGGATATCGTGATCAGGCAGGAGCAGGAACAGCAGTTTGGAATTGAGCAGTTTGGGGGAGGAGCCATGAGCAATACCGTTTGGCAGTGCGAGCAGTGGAGAGCCGGCCAGGTCTTGAGCAAGGTGATGTTTTACACCAGGGAGGAAGCCGAGAAGTTCTGCTCGCAGATGCGCAAGATGGAGCCGGATATCTTCTGGCGGATGGAACCGGTGGAAGCGAAGATGGTGTGTGGAACTGAAGGGGCTTCCGCGCATGGAAACCGGCGCGGGCAGCACAGATCCGCATCAACGATCAGTGGCGGATTTGTTTCGAGTGGAGAGACGGAGATGCCTACCAAATCGAGATCATCGATTACCACTAGAGGCACACACGCGCCGAAAGATGGAGCACTTCGGCACCCCCTCTGCATCCTGGGGAAATGTTGCGGGAAGACTTCATGGCTCCTCTCGGCTTAAGCAGTCAGAAACTGGCGCTGGATTTGCATGTCCCCGCAACGCGGATCACGGAAATCGTGAACGAGCGTCGCAGCATCAGCGCAGACACGGCTCTCAGACTCGGTCGGTACTTCAATATGTCTGCGGAGTTCTGGATGCGGATACAGGCGCAATATGACCTGGAAATCGCGCAAGACCTCCTGTCGTCGCGTATCGAGCGTGAGGTCCATCCGGCGGAGCGCACCGGCAAGAAGGCAGAAAGCACGGGAGTCCCGGAGATTGCCTGAGGAATAGAGGCCCGGTTGCCAGAGCTCGGGAACGTAATTTCGGGATAAGAGGAAGCGCAAGGGAAGAGCAGAGATACGATGGCAGCAACACAGACGAAAGACTATTACGGCCTGCTGGGGGTAAAGAAGACGGCCACCGCGGATGAGATCCGCAAGGCCTTCCGCAAACTCGCGCGCAAATATCACCCCGATGTGAATCCGGGAGACAAGAAGGCTGAAGAGAAGTTCAAAGAGATCTCCGAAGCCAACGACATTCTCAGCGACGAGAAGAAGCGCAAGATCTACGACCAGCTCGGGTTTTACTCCGACCAGATCGATCCGGAAGCGGCGGCTGCGGCCGCGCGCGGCGGCTACGGCCGGGGCAGCGGCGGCGCTGGCGGGCAGCAGGGAGTGCCCTTTGACTTTTCCGGCTTCGATTTTTCCGGGTTTGAAGGGCAGACTGGCGGCGCGCAGCGGGAAAGCGCCGGGCAGTCCGGCTGGGGTGGCTTCCGCGACATCTTTTCCGGCATTTTCAACCAGGGCGGGGGCGCCGCGCGCCAACAGCAGGGCCCGGAGCCGGGCACCGATCTCGAGTATCAGGTCAACGTGGATTTCTGGACTGCCATCCGCGGCGGCACCATGCGGCTGCAGATCACGCATCAGGAGGTCTGCCCTACCTGCAAAGGCAAGGCGACCACCGGCGGCGCCACGCAGTGTCCGGAGTGCCACGGCACCGGCCAGGTGACGCAGATGGGCGGCCGGATGAAGTTCAACATCCAGTGTCCCCGGTGTGGCGGCACCGGGCGGGTGCAGAATGCATGTCCCACCTGTCACGGGGAAGGCACCGTTCCGCGGCAGGAGACCGTCGAATTCCGCATCAAGGCAGGTACGCGTGATGGGCAGCGGATCCGACTCGCCGGCAAGGGCAATGCCGGCATCAATGGCGGACCGGCCGGCGACCTTTACCTGATCATCAAGACGGGAACGCATCCGGTTTTTACCCGCGTTGGTGACGATATCCAGATCACCGTGCCAGTGGGCGTGACCGAGGCCGCGCTGGGCGCGAAGATCGAAGTGCCGACCATCGATGGGCGGGCGCAGTTGCGCATCCCCCCGGGAACGCAGAGCGGGCAGAAGCTGCGCATGCGCGAGAAGGGTGTGCCCTCGGCGGCCAATGAGGAAAAGCGCGGCGACGAAATTGTCACGGTCGAGATTGTTGTCCCCCAGGTCAAGGACGAGCGCTCCAAGGAGATCCTGCGCGAGTTCGCCAAACTCAATGCGGAGGACCCGCGCGAAACCATGTGGGAAAAGGTGGGCGCATAATCCGGCATGGCGAGTCAGGATCCGGCGCGCCGTGATGCGCAGCAACTCATGAACCTGCTGATGAACGTGGCGCAGCAGCACCTGAAAGAGCAGGGCATCTTTGCTCCGCTCGCGGGCTGGCTTGAGCCGGCCGGAGCGGAGAAGGTGGAGCAGGCGGACTCTGCAAGGATCCACGACCCTGTGCGCGAGATGTTAGCCCGGTTGACTGACGCGCTCCGGCAGCGCGTCGCTTCCGGGCAGGCACGAGCGGCGGCCACCGCCTCCAGTGTGCATTTCGGCAAGCGGGGCTCCGAGGATTGGAGAGATGCGGTAGAGCTCCATATCGAACACGAGAGCGGGTATTGTGTGGACATCTTCCTGCCCTACAGGGTAAGAAAGGGCTGGAGAAAGAGCGCGGGCTGGCGCGTGCGGTTCAGCCATCCCGTGGGCCAGGAATCGTCACAGCGCTTCTTCACCAGCAACTGATGCAACTATGCCAACCAAACGAAAGGTCAAAGGCGCGTACATGATCTCGGCGGTCGCCGAGATGTATGACATCCATCCGCAGACGCTCCGCCTCTACGAGCGTGAGGGGCTTTTACGTCCTTCGCGTTCCGAAGGCAACACGCGGCTCTATACCGATGAGGATTTGGAGCGCCTGGAGTTCATCTTGAACCTGGCCCGCGAGCTGGGCGTGAACATCTCCGGTATCGCGATCATTCTCCAGATGCGCGAGCGTATGGAAGAAATGAATCGCCAGATGCAGAGCTTTGTGGACTACGTGCGGACGGAGATGCTGTCGCGCATGCAGGGCGGCGGTTTTCCTGCGGGCGGCAGCGCGGCCATCGTGCCCCTGCGCAAAGCCGCGGTATCGCCTGCCCCCAGCCGCACCGAACGCAAACGCTCCTAAAACACCAGCCAGGACGCACCCACCGCGGGCCCGCGTGCGGCACCATCAGGCGCAACTTCCTGCGGGCAGGGTAGTCTACAAGGGGAGGGTTTCGCTCCAGAGGTGACCGGTATCGCCATCTTTCACGTTCTTCTAGGGTTAGGACTCTTTGGCCTGCTCACGTCTTCGGTTTACGGCGCCCTTGTGGTCTTCGGGGTTCGCCGCTTTCTCCGTAGGCCGGATGTGCTGCAGAGCACGCCGGCAACCCCGCCCGTGAGCCTGCTGAAGCCGCTCCACGGTGCCGAGCCGGGCCTCGAAGCGCATCTCGAGGGCTTTTTCGAGCAGGACTACCCGGAGTACGAGATTCTCTTCTGCGCCCGCAGTTCCAGCGATCCGGGGCTTGAAACCGCGCGCCGTGTGGCCGCGCGCTACCCGGGCGTTCGGTCCCAGTTCCTCACCACCGGGGAGCCGCCCTTCGCCAATGCCAAGGTGGCTTCGCTCGAGTGGATGAGCCACGCGGCGCGGCATAACGTCTTCGTGATCAGCGACAGTGACGTGCGCGTCGACCGCGAGTACCTGCGCGCAGTGGTTGCGCCGTTCGCCAAGCCGGAAGTCGGCCTGGTCACGTGCCTATACCGTGGGGTGGCCGCGCCGCCGGAGGCGACCGATCCCTCCGCTCCGTTGCCACTCTGGTCGCAATTGGAGGGCGTTGGCATGTCCATCGAGATGACCGCGGGCGTGCTGGTGGCCAACATGCTCGAAGGCATGCAGTTCGCGCTCGGCCCCACCATGGCCGTCCGCCGCGCCTGCGTGGAAGAGATCGGGGGCTTCCGGGCGCTGGGGCAGTATTGCTCGGACGATTTCCTGCTCGGAAATCTGATCGCCGCAAAGGGCCACACGGTGGTGCTATCGCGGCACGTGATCGATCACATCATCCTGAACGAGCGCTTTCTCGACTCCCTCAAGCACCAGGTGCGCTGGATGAAGAGCACGCGCTTTTCCCGGCCCAAGGGCCACTTCGGCACCGCGCTCACCTTCAGCGTGCCCTTCGCGTTGCTGGCACTGTTTGCGGCGGTTTGCCTGGGCCATCCGGGCTGGGGCCTTGCAGCCTTCGCCTGGGGCGTCCTGAACCGCATGTTGCTGGCTGCGCTGGTAGGCGGAGCGGTGGTGCGCGAGCGCGATCTGTGGCGCACGCTGCTGCTCTACCCGCTGCGCGATTTCATGGGCTTTTGTTTCTGGGCCGCCAGCTACGGCAGCAACATCATCCTGTGGCGCGGCGAAGACTACCAACTTCTGCCCGGAGGCGCCATGCGCCGCGCGGCCGATAAGTCCACTTCGGGCATCGCAGCCCCGGATGATGCAGCTTCTGACCAGAAAGCGAAGAAGCGGGAGCCTGCCGTTACCATCTGACGTCTGCGGCGATTGTCCGCGGAGCTGTGTCAGCGTTCAAACCCCCGGTTGCGTTCGTAGCTGAACTTCACTAAGCCGTCGCGGTAATCGATGTTGATCGAGAGCATGTGCAGCGTGGTGAAGCCAAGAAAGCCCGAGACTTCTACCCCGGCGTTGCGGCTCACGCCCGACGTGTCGATGGCGAGAATGTCATCCACTTGCTGGCGTAGATTAGCGAACTGCACATCTACTCGGTTGCCGGTAAAGACCTGGTCCACCTTGCCGTTGATCCCGCGTATGTCCAGCCCGTTTTCTTTGTGCACCTTCGTGACCGAGCGTGCCGCGTCAGGAGAGATGCTCGTGGCAAAGGCGCCGGTATCGAGCATGAAGAGCTTCAGTGGGCCTTGATTCAGGCGTACGGGCAACAGCAGTTCATGCCCCACCCGGTAGACGGGTATGTAGTCGCGCATCTCCGGCGCAACATAGCTGTCGTGCAGCTCCCGGATCGCCGCCGTTGGCCGTTCTCCGTCCGCCGCGGTTTTCTGGGTGAGTGCCGTGGCGGTTTTTCCGTCGGGCGCCGGCGCGCTCGCCCTGGTTGCGGCTACAGCCGCAGCGCCTTCCTCGTCGGCAGCGTCCCCGGTTTGCAGCGCTGGCTTGGAGCCGCCGCCCTCGCCCGGGCGTGGGGGTAGAGGAGAGAGCATGAGCTTGCGCATGGGGTAGTCCAGGGTTACAAGAAACCGGGAGAAGACATCCATGCCGATTAGCCCATCGCTCTCGTTTACGTTCTTGCGATCGCTTACTTCGACGATGCAGTCGCGGAACTCAAGTGATCCGATGTGGATGCTGTCGGCATAAGCCGTATAACCGCTCTGGGGTCCGTGGCTGCCCACGCCCTCGGCTTCTGTGCGCGAGAGCGGCTTGAGCCCGGCATGCTCCGCGACCGAGCGGCTGATGTAAATGCCGGAGGCGCCCGTATCGATCTCCAGCCGGGAGGTCTTGTTATTTAACTTCACATCCAGGCCGAAGGCGCGGATGTGGGTGCCGTCTGCCATCAAGTAACTGAATGGGATCTCTGTGGAGTTGGCGTCGGAGACCAGGTGGCAGGCTTTATGCGGCTCGTCGCGGCGCTTTTCCAGGTGATCCAGATACATCTGGCCTTCGCGATGCTCGCTGGCGCTATCGCCGGTCACCGCAGCCAGATACGCCTTGAGCTCGGCAATCTTCCGGTCCGGCGGCAGCATCTCGATCCAGTCGTGGCGGATATCAGGATCGATAGGGTCAAGCTGATGCGCTGTCTCGATCTGGTTTTTCGCGGCCTTGTACATGGAGGTGAGTTGGAGATAGCGGCCAGCGATGAGGTGGGCGCGCGCGTAGCACGGATCATCGGCTAACGCGGCGTTGGAGTGGGCGGGCACCTTCCATAGAGTTCCGCCGCGGTACTCCGCTTCCGCCAGCGCCGTCTCCAGGATGGCCGAATGGGGATGAAGCGTAAGCACCGGTTCAAGCATGGCGATGGCCTCGGCCGGCTTCTGCTGCCGGATGAGGGTGCGGGCCAGGGCGGCGCTCAGAACCGGGTTGCCGGGAAGGTTCGCGAGTTGTTCGTTGTAAAGCTTCGCAGCCCCGGTGAAGTCGGCTTCGAGGAAGGCCTTTTCCGCAAGTGAAGGGGGATGCGCGACCGCCACCTGGCACGTAACAGCGCGGGCCGGGAGCGACATGGAGATGACCACGGCAAGGCAGAAAACGGAAGACCGTAAGAGGAACAAGGGAGTTTCCTGGCGAGCGATATGGAAAACAAAGTAGCATTGGGGCGGCGTAAATTCGCCGGAAATTCTCCTTATGGCAGTTACCAACAGAGTGTTACATCCGGAGCCCACCGTAGCCCGCCGCGGCTGGCGTTGCGAGTGTGCCGGCCTCACCGACCGTGGCCGGGTGCGGCGCGCCAATGAAGACGCGTTCTGCATGAGCGCGGAGAACGGGGCGTTCTTCCTGTGCGACGGCATGGGCGGTGCAGCGGGCGGCGCGACGGCCAGCCGCCTCGCCAGCGAATCTGCATTGGCGGCCCTGCTCGCTACCGAGCCGGATGGCGCCGGGCTCGACCAGGCCATCCGCCGCGCCAATCGCGAGGTGTATAACGAGGCGCGCCGCAATCGCCATCTTGAAGGCATGGGCACTACGCTGGTCGCCCTGCTGGTGAACGAGAGCAGCGCATGGATAGCGCATGTAGGAGACAGCCGCTGTTACATGCTTCATCATGGCCGCCTGGACCGGCTGACGCGGGACCACTCCTACGTGGAAGAGCAGATGCGCATCGGGCGCATGACGCGGGAACAGGCGCGGCGCTCGCCCATGCAGAATGTCATCACGCGCGCCGTGGGCACACGGCCCGACGTTACTGCCGAGATCGCCGAAATCCGACCCGAAGCCGGCGACCTGTTTCTGCTCGCCTCCGACGGGCTGACGCGCGAAGTGGACGAGGCCCGCATCCGCGAGGTGCTGGAAACCGCCTCCGATCTAGAGGCCGCCTGTGCCCGGCTGATCGGGCTCGCCAACCAGGCGGGTGGGCGGGATAACATCACCTGCGTGCTGGTCCGCATTCACGAATATGCCGAGTAGCCGGTTGATGCCGCGGTCGAGTTCGCTCGCAATAGCTGCGTGCGCCATCTGCCTCGCTGCGGGCGCGGCGGTGGCCTCGTCCGCGCCAAAGCTGCCTGCGTGGGCCATCGGGCCATTCGTTCGCCCGGTGCAGGGGCCAGTGATCACCCCCGATCCCCGCGCTCTTTTCGAGGACCCGATTCGCAAAGCGCCCGTGCACTGGGAAGCGCTGCACACCTTTAATCCGGCAGCTGTCGTGCGCGACGGCAAGGTTGACGTACTTTACCGCGCGGAGGACGACACGGGTGCCATGCAGATCGGTATGCACACCTCGCGCCTGGGGCTGGCGGAGAGCACGGACGGTATCCACTTCACCCGCCGGCCCGAGCCGGTCTTCTACCCCGCCGATGACGCGCAGAAGAACCGCGAGTGGCCCGGCGGCGTTGAGGACCCGCGCCTCGTCGAAGGTGAGGACGGCACCTACGTGCTGACCTACACGCAGTGGAATCGCGAAACCTACTCGGTCGGCATCGCAACCTCACGTGACCTGCTGCACTGGACCAAATACGGGCCCGCTTTCGGCAGCGCGCCGGGTGGCAAATACAGCAATCTCAAGTACAAATCCGCCGGGATGGTGACGCGCCTGGTCGGGGACCGGCTTGTGGCCGCGAAGGTGAAGGGAAAGTACTGGATGTACTGGGGCGAAGGCGAGATCCACCTGGCCACCTCGCCGGACCTGATTCACTGGACGCCGGTTGAGGACGCGCATGGGCAACCGCTGGTGCTGTTGCGCAAGCGCCCGGGCCATTTTGACAGCAGCTTTCCGGAGGTAGGGCCGCCGCCGGTGCTGACGGACAAAGGCATCGTGGTCATCTATAACGGCAAAAATGCCGCGGGCACGAACGGCAAGAACGCCGCAGGCGGCAATGCCAAAAATACTTCGGGCGCTAATAGCGAGGATGAAAGCGCGGGAGATCCGGACCTGGGTGCAAACGCCTACGCGGCCGGGGAGGCGCTCTTCGCGGCCGACGATCCGTCGCACCTGCTGGCGCGTCTTGAAAAGCCCTTCTTCAAGCCGGAAATGCCCTTTGAGAAGACCGGCCAGTACGCCGCGGGTACGACCTTTGTCGAGGGGCTGGTACGGTTCAGCGGCAAGTGGTTCCTGTACTACGGATGCGCAGACTCCATGGTAGGCGTGGCGACGAGCCAGTGAGAGTTCCATTCCTCTCGTACCTCGGCCTGCAGCCTCACGCCGCAGATCATGACGCGACTGCGGATCCGGCTGGCAGTGCGATCGGCAGCCCGGTTCAGCTTCCTGTCCGGCATAGCCGCTTTCTGCTGCTGTTCCTGTTCCTGCTCGCCTACCTGATCCTTTACCCGCTTTTGCGGCAAAGCACGCTGCCGTCCTACTGGTTTCGCGGGTTCACGCTGGTAGTCACGCTGCTGACGGTCTACGCCGCAAGCTATCGCCGCACGCTGATCGTGCTGGCACTGCTGCTGGCAATTCCCGCCTGGCTGCGCCACTCGGTGTTTACGGTCCAGCCCGTGGGCGTGGTCTCGACGGTCAGCCTGCTGCTGGGAATCGTATTTGACGTGTTCATCGTGGTGGCGATCTTTCGCCGCGTCTTTACCAAGGACGAGGCCGACGCCGATACCATCCTCGGTGCGCTGTGCGTATATCTGCTGATTGGGTTCGCGTTCACCAATCTGTTCCTGCTCTTGGCTTTGCTGCAGCCGCACGCCTTTCTGCTCGATCCCGTGATGAATCTCCACGCAGCACCCGACCGGCTCGACCTGCTGTATTACAGCTTCGGCACCATGACCTGCCTCGGAGCTTCCGGGATAGCGCCCATCTCTGCGGAGGCGCGCTCGCTCACTACCCTGGAGGCGATCCTGGGGGTGCTCTATCTCGCTGTATTGGTAGCTCGGCTGGTGGGGGCCTACCGCCTCCCGGTACGGGATTAGAGCGCGGCAAGCGTGACCGCGTTCGGGGTGCGAGAAGAAAGCAGCAGATCCCTCGGCTACGCTCGGGATGACACCAGACCAGCTACGCCCGGAATGACAGCAGTTGCGCGTGGGATAACGCCGTCCGCGCGCGCAACTCCGTGCGTCATAGCGCCAGGCGGCTTCCATGCAAAACGCGGAAAGCAGGAGACCGCTGTGGAGCGGTATCCTGCTTCGCTGTGCCGATCACAGCTCATCCGGGTTGGCGACTATTGGGGGTCGGCGATGATCGTCTGAATGCGACCGATCCCCTGGCTGGTGGCGATGTGCGGCTTGCCCTGGTACACCTTGTAGCTCTGCCCGGCGGCGCCGTTGCGCACCTGCAGCAAGCGGTAATTTTGTCCGGTGTGCAGAAAGACCAGGGATGAATGCTCCGAAGCCTTTATGTACTGGTCCGGATACGTCGCCATCATGACTCCGTGGCCGCCGGAGCTCTGACGTACGCTCAGAAGATGGCCGCCATCGGCCTGCGTTACAACGTAATGTCCGGCAGGCAGGGATTTTCCGGCGGCTTCAAAGCCGAATGGGATGGTTGCGGTCATCGATCTTCCGCTGCTCTGGGCATGGGCAAACATGCAAGCGGAGAACATCGTGGCAACGAGGACGGTGCGGATAGCTGTGAACTTCATGGCAGTCTCCTTGTGGGTGTCACCGGTGTCTCCGGCTCACATCCGCACTTTCGCTCTTCTCGCACCGCGACTCCATAGTCTGCTCCTGAACTCTCGCTGAAATGGTTCTGACCAGCCATCCCTCGCAGAATCACCAGTTCAGGGCAGAGATGATCTGTAACTGGAGCCAACCTGCTGTCATTGCATGGCTGCTCGTTAGCACGTACTTCGATACTTTCCAATTCACCCACATCATTGCGCCTTTCAACGTCCATTTGAACCGCCGCATCCTGCATAAATAGAGGCAGAGAATTCAAGGCACAGTGCTAGACTCCAAAGCACCGCCCCCGGGAGTTGAAGTATGGGAATGCCGGTCAGGGCTCCCCAGATTTGGCGCTTCGGAGTCTTCGAGGTCGATTCCTCGCGGGGAGAACTGCGGCGCAACGGACTCGCAATCAAGCTGCAGGAGCAACCGTTCCATCTTTTGCTGCTGCTGCTGGAGCACCCCGGCGAACTGGTGACGCGAGAGAGACTGCAGAGGGAACTTTGGACAGCTGAGACCTTTGTCGATTTCGACACCGGCCTGAATACCGCCGTGCGCAAACTCCGCCAGGCTTTGGGCGATGCAGCCGACCACCCGCTTTACATCGAAACTCGTGCCCGCTACGGTTACCGTTTCGTTGCCCCGGTATCGGTAGAGCCCTCCGCTTTGCCGAGTGAAGAAGCGGCCCCGGCCGCACCGGAGTTGGAATCGGCAGTTCCCACTCTCCCGGTGAAGGAAGCCGCCAGCGTGATGGTGCCCGTTCCGGAGAAACGCATGTGGCGGCTCGGGCGGCCTCGGTTGTTCGGTGCAGGGGCAGTCGCCGTGCTTCTGCTTCTCGCGTTTTTGCTGGAGCGGGCAGGGCATCGGTCCGAGATCAGGCAGTTGCCCATCCGGTCATTGGTGGTGCTGCCGCTGAAGAACCTCTCCGGCGACCCATCACAGGAATACTTCGCGGATGGAATGACGGAGGCAATCACCAGCCGTTTGTCGACCATCAGCGAACTTCGCGTGATCTCCCGCACGTCGGCGATGCATTTCAAGGACACGCACATGTCCGCGCCGGAGATCACCAGTGCGTTGCATGTGGATTCGCTGGTGGAAGGCTCTGTCATTCGGGACCATAACCGTGTCCACGTGAACGCCTGAACTGATCCGGGGCTCGAGCGATGAGCACCTATGGTCGGAATCCTATGATCGCGAGTTGACCGACATAATCAGTCTGCAGAGCGAGATCGCACAGGCCATTGCGAGCAAAGTCGAAGTCACGGTCAGCGGGCAAGAAAAAGAGCGTCTTACTGCCGTGCGTCCCGTCTCTCCCGAAGCGTACGAGATGTACCTCAAGGGCAGGTCCCTCCTGGATAAGGGCAACAACAGATCGCAGATTGAGCAGAGCCTTTCCTATTTCGAGGAGGCGATCCGAAGAGATAACCGGTTCGCGTTGGCCTACCTGGGAGTGGCGGAGGCGCATGATGCCCTGAGCACGATTTTCATAGGAGCTCCCCCGCAGGAGGAACGCCCGAAAGTATTGAGCGCCGCTCGAAAGGCGCTGCAGCTTGACCCCAATATCGCCGGGGCGCACGTGCTCGTCGGACAGACGCTGCAACGGCAATGGCACTGGGCGGAAGCCGAGGTGGAATTCCACCGCGCTCTTGCCTTGAATCCGAGCGATGCAGACGCGCATCACGGGCTTTCCACCTGGCTGATGTGCCAGGGACGTCTGGACGAGAGCCTACAATGGGCGCAGCGTGCCCGCCAGCTTGACCCCCTTGCAATTTCCGGTAGCAACATCGGATACATCCTGCTGAACGCCCGCCGCTATAACGAAGCCATACGCGAGTTGCGCAGTGCTCTCGCAGTGCGGCCGGACGATGCATATAGCCTGTGGACGCTTGGAATGGCGCTGATTGCCAAGAACCAGGCGGAGGAAGCCATCCCCGTCCTGCAGAGGGCAGTTGTGCTCACCCACGGCAGCGCCGGCCCGCTTGGTGTTCTGGTCAGCGCCTACGCTCACGCGGGGCGGCGGGCGGAAGCGCTTCGCCTGCTCGAAGAACTGAACCGACGCAGACAGACTGGCTATGTCCCTGCTGCCGCGTTTATCAATGCCTATCTCGGCCTCGGCGACCATGAACAGGCATTTTTCTGGCTGGAGCAGGCCTGCAAGGAGCAGTCGAATATCCTGCAGTTTCTGAAGGGGTACCCGGCCTTCGACCCCCTGCGGAACGATCCGCGCTTTGCTGACCTCGTCCGTCGCGTGGGACTCGGCTAGCCCACAGGGCCTGGGCCCACTGTCTGGCACTCCAGTGGAGTGCTGATACACTCGTCTGTTTTGCATCACTGCAGCGCGGGGGCGGCCTGGGGATGGCAGACATAGAGCGAATTGGGGTGGTAGGCGCGGGGACGATGGGCAATGGCATCGCGCACGTCTTTGCGCGCAGCGGGTTTCCCGTCGTGCTGTGCGAAATCGAGCAGCGGTTTCTGGACCGCGGGATGGAGACCATCCGCAAAAATCTGGATCGCGAGGCCGCCAAGGGCAAGCTGAGCGCAGAGGACGCGGGCGCCGCGCTCCGCCGTATCGAGGGCGTACTCGACCGCGGACGGCTGGCCGGATGCAGCTTGGTGATCGAAGCGGCGACCGAGCGCTTCGAGGTCAAGCGGGAACTCTTTCAGGAACTGGACCGCCTGCTCGGCCCAGAAGCCATTCTGGCCTCGAATACCTCTTCCATCTCCATCACGAAACTGGCCGCCCAGACGGGCCGCCCGGACCGTGTCATCGGCATGCACTTCTTCAATCCTGTGCCGGTGATGCAGTTGGTCGAAATCATCCGTGGGCTGGCCACTTCGCAGGCCACCTTCGACACGGTGAAGGTGTTGGCCGAGCGCCTGGGCAAGACGCCGGTCGAGGTTAATGACGCGGCCGGGTTTGTGTCCAACCGCGTGCTGATGCCGCTGCTCAATGAGGCCATGTACGCGGTCATGGAAGGCGTGGCGACTCCCGAAGCAGTGGACCAGGTCTTCAAACTGGGTATGGCGCACCCGATGGGACCGTTGACGCTGGCGGACTTCATCGGACTCGATGTGTGCCTGGATATCATGCGCGTGCTGCAGGAGGGGCTGGGCGACCCGAAGTACCGGCCGTGTCCGCTGCTGATCCGCATGGTGGATGCCGGATGGCTGGGGCGGAAGTCGGGCCGGGGTTTCTACAGTTACTGATTGCGTATCCCGTCCCACATTGGGCAGAAGAGCTTCACAAATGGCATGGTAATGGCGCGATTTTGCCGCAGAATGGTGGCAGTCAGCACTGTTTCAGACTCAATTCAGGTTGTACCTAACGCGACGCAAGGACCGGAACGATGGACAGCCTGAGCATTGGCGCACTGAACGCGGCGAAAAACGTGGCCGAGCGGCACGGCATCCCGGTACGCGATGCCGCAGTTGTCTCTGACGGCAGCAACCTGCTCGTGCACTTGAAGCCCTCCGGGGTGCTGGCGCGCGTGGCCACCACCATTGGACTGGTACGGCGTCCGGCGGGCGCGTGGTTGGAGCGGGACCTGGCCGTGGCCCGCTATCTGCACAGCCAGGGCGCTCCGGTCGTGCCTCCCAGCGAGGAACTGCCGCCTGGACCACACCTTGAAGACGGCTACACCCTGACCTTCTGGAAATACGTGGACGCGGACCGCGATGCGGCGCCTTTGGCGGAAGAGGCGGCGCCCCGCCTGCGGGAGCTGCACCAGGCGCTGCGAGGCTACGCGTCGGCCAGCGCGGGACGGGCGGGCGCGCAGCCGCAATTGCCGTACATGGGGGTGGTGCTCGATGAGATCCCCCGCTGGCTCAAGTTCCTGGAAACCCGCCATGCGGTTTCCGGTGGCGACCTGATTGCACTGCGCGAGGCGCACTGGCGAGTGGGGGAAACGCTGCAGCAGCGGCGCGGTGGAGCCCAGGCCATTCACGGGGACGCCCACCGCAGCAACCTGCTGCGCACGCCGCAGGGCCTGCTGTGGACGGATTTCGAGGATGCCTGCCTGGGGCCGCCGGCCTGGGATGTGGCATGCCTCTTCCGGACAGCACCCCCGGGCGGGGTGGAGGCCGCACTGCGCGGCTATCCCGAAGCGCTCGGATGGGAAGACCTGGCCTTCTATCGCAAAGCGCGCAACCTCGAAGGAGTGATCTACCGGCTGGTGCAGGCGGTGCGCTTTCCGGAACGGCGGGTGCGGGCGCTCGAGGGCCTGGAGGCGTGGCGTAAGGCCAGCGCTGTGCGGGCCGGCTGACGGTTGGTGGTTCTTCCCCCATCGGCACCATGCCCCAAATTTGGGGCATTTTTCGCCGCACTTCCACTGCGGGATGGCGTATGGTGAATCCATGATGCGCATGACTGTGCTGAGCAGTGGGTCCAAGGGAAACAGCACAGTGGTGGCCACCAGCCGGACACGCATCCTGGTGGACGCGGGACTCTCCTGCCGGGAGCTGCTGAAGCGCCTGCAGATGGCCGGGGAAGAACCGGAAACGCTGGACGCTATCCTCATCACTCACGAGCATCAGGATCACGTGCAGGGCGTGGCCGTGCTGGCCAGAAAACTTGGTATCCCGGTGTACTTCACGGAGATGACCCACCGTGCCTGGATGCGCTGGATGCGTCCGCAGAAGCGCATGACCTACGCCCAGTGGCTCGAGCGCCGGCAGAAGGAAGCCGCGGCACGGGCACCGGAGCCGGACGAGCCGGTGGCGATCGCCGCCATGGCAGAACCCGCATTCCAGCCTGTCGGGCTATGCGACGGGGAAAGCGAGACGGCGGAGCAGGACGGAGTGCAAGACGGAGTGAAGGATCAGGACGGTGCGAAAGACCCCTGCACGCTGCCCGGAGTGGAGTACTTTCAAGCCGGCACACAGTTCTCCATCGGCGACATCGATGTCTTCCCGTTCACTATTCCCCATGACGCAGCCGACCCGGTGGGTTTCGTGTTTTCCGCGGAGGGCATCCGGATCGGGATCGCCACCGACCTGGGCTATATGCCGCAGAATGCCAAGCAGGCGCTCCGCCGCTGCGATGTGCTGATGCTGGAATCGAATCACGATACGGAGATGCTGCGGGACGGGCCGTATCCCTGGTCGGTCAAGCAGCGGGTGATGTCCCGCGTGGGTCACCTGTCAAACGAGGCCGCTGCGGAGTTCCTGGAACGGAACTATGACGGGCAGGCTGCGTACGTGGTGTTGGCGCACCTTTCGGAAAGCAACAACATGCCGGAACTGGCCCGGGTGTGCGCCGAACGGGCGTTGCAGGACCGCATGAGCCTGCTGGCGAACAAGCTCCTGATCGCGGAGCAGGCACGGCCGATCGAAGCGATCTGTTTGTAAAAATCTGTCAGCCACGGGCCAGAAAACCGGGATAAATCCGGAGGAAACCCGAACGACACCATCGGGGTCGATTTGGCCCGCATCCGACTATTACTATAGGGTTACACTATGGGCATGAGACAGTGCAGCGACCAGGTGATCGGCGACATTCTATCGAGCTGGAGGTACGACATCTCCGGCATCACGCCGGCGATGCGCGTTGACTTCGAAGAACACCTCGCAGAATGTGCGCACTGCCGCTCGCGGCAACGGCTTCATCGCACCATCGATGTGGCACTCATCGGATTAAGCACCATCTCGGTTGCCGTCTTCGTCCTGGCTCTGGCCATCATCCACCACATCCAGCCCCTGCAGCACTGGGCGCTGGTGACCCTGCATCTGTGGCAGGTACCGATCGTGCTGAGCCTGCAGGCAGCCGCCGTGCTGGGTCTTCTGATCTCGTTGATGAGCTGGCTGCTGGTTGCCGTGGCAACGCCCGCGCCGGTGTTTCTGACCGATATTGCACTGCGGGAAGCGCGGCACTTCGGGGGACGTCTGCCGGAGGAGATCGGCGACGGCGGATCGCGCGTGGCCTGACAACGCTGCGATGGTATTAAGGCAGAAGCCCTCGGATGGGGGCTTTTCGCTTTTTGGAGGCTGCGAGGTGGCGGGAGAAGCAACTCGTCGCTACGCTTGGATAACAGCTCGGCTGCTTTGGCCGCCAGCGCTGCCTGCTGCGCAATATCGAAACCAGTTTCGTCTGGATTCTTCGCTGCGCTCAGAAAGACGAGCAATTCCTCCCATCACTGCAGAGCCCAAGCCGACCGAACAGAACGCAGCCCGCAGCCATCAGGGAAATTGCAGCCCCCCGGTGAGGTCGCGGACGCGGGCGACTTCGTGGCGCGCGCACCAGCGTTCCAGGTCCCTGGCGATGCGCTCGGCGGCCCGCGGGTCGGCATAGGACGCGGTGCCGACCTGGACGGCGGTGGCCCCGGCCAGAAGAAACTCCACCGCGTCTTCGGCGGAGACGATGCCGCCCAGCCCGAGGATAGGGATGCTGACCGCGCGAGCGGCTTCCCAGACCATGCGGACAGCGATGGGCTTGATGGCCGGGCCGGAGAGGCCGCCGGTGACGTTGGCAATGCGGGGACGCCGGGTTTCAACGTCGATGGCCAGCGCGACAAATGTGTTTACCAGCGAGAGCGCGTCGGCGCCGGCGGCTTCGGCCACGCGCGCGATCTCCGCAATGGAGGTGACATTGGGGGAGAGCTTGACAACTAATGGGCGGCGACTGACCGCCCTGGCCGCAGAGACCAGCGCGCCAAGCTGCTCAGGATCGGCGCCGAAGGTGAGGCCGCCATGCCGAGTATTGGGGCAGGAGGCGTTAAGTTCGTAGGCGGCGAGGCCCTCGGCGTCGTTCAGCGCCTCGATCACGGCCAGGTAGTCCGGGATGGAGAAGCCGAATACGTTCGCGATGCACGCCGTCCCGGGATAGCGGCGCAGAAGCGGCAGCTTTTCCTGAATGAAGGCAGGGACACCCATGTTCTGCAGACCGATGGCGTTCATCATGCCCGATGCCGTCTCGATGATCCGTGGGGCGGGATTGCCGGCCATGGGCTCGCGTGAGAGGCCCTTAGTGACGAACCCGCCGATCCGGTCCAGCGCGACGATTTCCTCAAACTCGATGCCGTAGCCGAAGGTGCCGGACGCGGCGATGACCGGGTTGCGGAGCTCCAGGCCGCAGAACTGGACACGCATGTCGGGCTTCACTGCGGTGCTGTACCTCCCTGGGGCTGCGGGGCGGCGGTTGTAGAGGGTGCGGTCGTTTTCGGTGGCGTGGTCTGGGGCGGCGTTGCCGGCTGCGCAGCGGGCGGTGCCGTCGCGGGGCCCTCCGTAGTGGGTGCAGTGCCAGGGTTCGGATTGGTCTCCGGAGGAGTCGTGGCCGGAGGCGGCGGGCGTTCCTTGCGGGTTGCGTCGAGGGCGCTGTTTCGCCCGGGGGCGGGGCGACTGTCGGGCCCGAGGGCGCCGGCAGCGTGGGCGGGGGTACTTCCGGGGTGGCCACTGGGGAGGGGCCCGTACCCTCCGGCTGCCTGGCGGGGGGCGTAGCTGCGGGCTCCTCTGTGCCTGGCGCGCGGCGCTTGGCCTTCGTCTTTCTATTGACTGCGGCTATCTCTGCCGGGGTGCGCAGGGCCTGCGTGAGGATATGTCCCACGGCCGCCGAGGGCTGGTTCACGCCCAGTAACGCAGCAAAGGTGGACGCGAGGTCTACCGGCCCGACACGGCCGTGGTAGATGCCAGGTGCAAAGGGGAGGCCGTAGAAGCCCAGCGGCACGTGTCGGTCATAGGAAAAGGGCGAGAAGTGATTCGTGCCCGTGCCCGCGGCGGTGCCGGCCATCTGAAAGGCCTCGGGGATCACCATCACGTACCAGCCGCCGTTGGAGCTGTAGCTGTGCGCGATCAGCTCGCCGAATTCGCTCGGAGGCAGGGAGCCCGAGGCGAGCAGTTGCCGGGTAAACACCTGCACAGCCAGGGGGTGGGGCGGCAGCTTGCTGGCCGGGGGCTGAAGCGGCTGCGGGGTGGCCGGAATCGTCTCTGTGGGCGCCGGGGTACGGCCCGCTGCACCAGTGCTTCTCCGGCGGGCTGGGGTTTCGGCACCGCGATGAGTTGCGTGCCCCCGGGCGCGGCTGCTGGCCGGTGCCGCGGGTTCCGCGGCGGTGGGCGGAGCCATCAGCGGCTGGATCGCGGGCTGGGCAGGCAGGGAAGCGATGGCCGCCGGAATCGCCGACTGTACGGCGTCTTCGGCCTCCTGCTCGTTGATTCCGGCGCGCTCGAAGGCGGGCCGATTCAGTGCGATGTAGGGCAGATCCTGATGCGGCAGCAGGTATTCGACCTTTTCCCCTGGGGAGAACTTCCCGTTCATGCTGTCGTTCAGCGCCGCGGTCAGTGCGCCCATGTTGTAGGTGGCGGCGGGCAGGCCGAGCGCAGCGGCTTCAACGGGCGTGGGCGCCACCCCGTGATCGGCGGACAGCGCAACCCATACGTTCTGGAGGCCGCCTTCCACATGCGTGTCCAGCCAGGAGAAAAAGCCATCGAGCTGCGTGTCGAGAGCGATCACCATCTGGCGCTCTTCGGGGGAATTGGGACCGACGCGGTGGCCCAGGATGTCATTCGCGCTCAGGCTGACGGTGAGCAGGTCGGTGGTGCTGTGGTGCCCGAGTTGCTCCCCCGTGATCAGCGCGCGAGCGAAGTCCAGTTCATAGCTGTTGGCCGCCGGGGTCGGGCCTACCTGCTCAAAAAAGTGGCCGGAGGTGGTGGCCTGCGCCTCGTCCATCGCCCGCTGAGCGCGGTTGCTGGCGTTGAAGGCCGTGGCCCAGGCCGGCAGTACATTCATGTAGAAGGTGGAAGTGATGAAGGCGCCGGTGCCGGGATCGATCCAGAAGGCGCCGTTGGCCGTGGCGCCGGCGGGGAGGATAGCAGCGCGATCTTTCAGCGAGACACCGTAGACGCGCGACAGGCCGCCGGTGGCCAGGCGGAGCTCGTCGCCCACGGTGGAGGCGCGCTCATTACGGGGAGAAGCGCCGATGCTGACCTCTGCCGCCCGCAGCAGGCCCACGGTGCGGTAGCGTTCGTCTTCCACCGAGCTGACGGGGTGGTCTTTGCTGCGGTCCAGGTCCCACCACTCGTTGCTGCTGATGCCGTGGCCGTCGGTATAGGCGCCAGTGCCCAGCGTGGCGTGGCCGGGAGCGGTCTTGGTGTTGGCGTAGTCGTAGTAGCAATCGGGGAAGTAGGCGCCCTGGTCGAGAAAGAGCCGGAAGCCGCGCTTTGCCTTCAGGTCGGCGCGGTAGCGCTCCAGGTAGTCTTCGCGAAACTGGTCGATTACTACGATCACAACCAGTTTGGGATGGGCGTCATAGGCGCTGGCCGGCGCCGAGGGCGCGGAAGCGAGAACCAGCAGCCCGGCAAGCGAGAGGGAGAGAAGACGCTGGAAGGCAGAGCGCATGTCGGTTCCAGTATCGCAGAGGCGGGTAGGCGGATTTGAAGAGGTTAAAATGGAGGCGGATGATTACTGCATGGCAATTCTGGGCAGGGATTTCGATACCGGCAGTTCTTGCGCTGGTCGGAATTCTTCTGAATCGCAATGACTCGGTCAGGCTGGAGAGGCGCATAGAGCGTGTGGAAGATAGGGTCGAGAAATTAGGTTCACGCATTGACGATCTGAATCGGACGATCCACAACGATGTGCAGGGTCTGCTCGGGCTCATCGGCCAACATGGAGAACGGTTGGTGCGGCTTGAGGAGCAGCGCACCAGATAAGATGTTCATCATCGCTCGAATCTACGAAATCCCTTACATTCCTCAAGAAATCGACATCTATGCTTGATCTGCAATTTGTGCGGGCGAACCTGCCGCTCGTGGAGGAGAAACTGCGCGCCCGCGGCATGAATGCTGCCCCGCTGGATAGCTTCGAAGCGTTCGATCGCCGTCGGCGCCAGAACATAACCGAGCTTGAAACTCTGAGAGCCCGTCGCAAGCAACTGAGCGAGGAAGTCGGACGAGCGAAGCGGACCGGAGTAGATACAGCGCAATTGGTGGAAGACATCCGGCTGCTTAAGGCTGAGGAACAGGGCGCAGAAACAGGAACAGAGATTGCGGATCGAGAGATGCGCAAACTGTTAGAGAGCATTCCCAACCTGCCGCAGGACAGCGTTCCGGTGGGCACCTCGGAGCGGGACAACATCGAGGTCAAGACCTGGGGCACAAAGCCGCAATTCGATTTCACGCCGAAGCCGCACTGGGAGCTCGGCGCGGAGTTGGGCATCCTCGATCTCCAGCGGGCAGCCAAGCTTTCCGGTGCGCGCTTCGCTGTGTACTGGGACGACGGCGCACGGCTGGAGCGAGCCCTGGCTAATTTCATGCTCGACCTCCATACCCGCCAGCATGGCTACCGCGAGGTGCTGCCGCCGGTGATGGTGAACAGCAAATCGCTCTACGGCACCGGGCAACTGCCCAAGTTTGCCGAGGACCTGTTTCGCTGCGAGGACGGCGAGGGGTTTCGTCCGGGCGAGTACCGCGACAACGATCACTGGCTGATCCCCACCGCCGAGGTGCCGCTGACCAACCTGTTCCGGGATGAGGTGCTCGATGCGGCCGACCTGCCAATGGCGCTCACCGCATGGACCCCGTGCTTCCGTTCCGAAGCCGGCTCCTATGGCAAGGACGTGCGCGGCATCATCCGACAGCATCAGTTCCAGAAGGTGGAGCTGGTGAAATTTGTGCGGCCGGACGAATCGGAAGCCGAACATGAGCGGCTGACGCGCGATGCCGAGACGGTGCTGGAAAGGCTGAACCTGCCATACCGCCGGATGCTGTTGTGCACCGGCGACATGGGGTTCGCCGCCGCGAAGACCTATGATCTCGAGGTATGGCTCCCGGGGCAAGGGCTGTATCGCGAGATATCCTCGTGCTCGAACTTCGAGGCGTTCCAGGCGCGGCGCGCCAATATCCGATACCGCCCTCAAGGAAAGAACAAGACGGAACTGGTGCACACGCTGAACGGGAGCGGGCTGGCGATCGGGCGTACCTGGCTCGCGATCCTGGAAAGCTATCAGCAGGCTGACGGGTCGGTAAAGGTGCCGGATGTGCTGGTGCCCTACATGAGCGGCGAGACCACGATTCGTGCTCGCAAGCCCGTAGCGGCGGAAGTGAAGGAGAAGGCGTGAAGTTGCTGAAGCGGTATCTGTTCTGGACCTATGAGCGGGGAAGCTTTCACTATGACGTGATGGTCACGCTGATTCTGCTCTTCCTGTTTATCGCGCCCCACGTGATCAATTTTCATGATCGGCCGGAGGAGCATCCGGTCGTCGGGCGCGAGGTGCTGGTGCATGCGGGCAAGGGAAGCGCGTTTACATTCGAAGTGGCGGCGGACCAGATTCCCGATACGCACAATACGGACAAGCTCCGGGCCGAGCTGAAGGCGAGCATTGCTCCGTTGGCTGGGCCGGTGGAAGTGGAGCGCTGGCAGGCCATCAAGGACGCCAGCGGCAAGGTGACTTCCTACAAGGTATGGGCCAGCCGCTGAGGCTTTTCTGAGCCGAAGCCGCGTTTCCAACATCTCACTGGAGGTGGCTTCGGGAGGATGAAACCGCACATGCAGAGGCATTGGATTTTCGGGGTCGCGGCGGCACTGGCCATGGGGACGGCAGGACAGGTGGCTTCCGCGCAGGCTTGCGACACCAATAAGGTGCTGCGGCAGATGGATGCCGGGGCTGCGAAGTTCCAGAGTGCGCAGGCAGATTTCTCCTGGGACCAGGTGCAGGCCGTGCTTCCGGGCGAGCACGACATCCAGACCGGGACAATGTACTTTGACCGGCATGGCGACGCGACGGCCATGGCCGCGTACATCAAGCAGCAGAACGGGCAAAACAGCCCCAAGACGATTACCTACACCGGCGGCGAGCTGGATTTTTACCAGCCGGAGATCAACCAGGAAACCATTTTCCGTGCGGGCAACAACCGCGCGCAATATGAGAGCTTCCTGACGCTCGGCTTCGGCGGCAGTGGCAAGAGCCTGGAAGCGAACTGGCAGGTGAATTGCGCCGGCATGGAAGCGGTCGGCGGCGCGCAGACGGCCAAGTTGGAACTGAAGCCGAAAGAAAAGAGTGTGGCCGACATGTTCAGTCAGGTGACCATCTGGGTCGATCCGGCGCGTGCCATCAGCATGAAGCAGCTCTTCCAGGAGCCGGGCGGTGATAGCCGGACCGCCACCTATTCGAATATCCGCTATAACACCAAAATCGATCCGGACGTCTTCAAGATAAAGACGAAACCGGGCGTTCAGGTCGTCCGGAAGTAAGCGGGATGGCCCGGCGCCCACAAAAGGCAGCGCCGCCCAGCACGAAGAAGATGGGGAACGCCTCGATTGTGTAGCGTGCTTCCGGCGCCTCGATGGTCGCGAGTAGCAGGCTTCGCAAAAGTACATAGCCGACCATTGCGGCCAGCAGCAGATCGCCCCGGCCGCGCCACCGAAAAAGCCCTACCAGCGCGAGCAGGATGTAGAAGAGGTTCAGCGCGGCGTACGCCGTGGTCTGCTCCGTTTCCTGGTGGTGCTGCGAGTATTGCCACCAGCGCAACTCGAAGTTCAGCATCTCCGTCCGCGGACGCAGCCACATGTCCAACACACGCAATAACGGCAGTTCCAAGTAGGTGCGCAGGGGATGGGTGTGTGCGCGCTCCGCTGCGAGCGCGGCAAAGCGTGCGTCGAGCTCCGGCGTCAAAGAGTTGTCGACGTTGTACGCATCGAACAGCGCCTTGGTCGCGCGGTACTGCGCGGGCGAGTCGAAGGCCCTTGGCGGCAGCGATGCGATGTCGAGCCGGTCCGAATTGACGTTCCAGTAGATTTCATACGTCGATGTGAACTCGACCGCCCAGGTCTTCATCCACTTCTGAAAACCGGGCGAGGTAAACTCACCGGGATCGGTGGCGTACCGCGGAGCGAGCGACTCAAACAGGTGAAAGACGCGCCAGTTGCGCACCGTCCAGGGGACAAATGGGATCAGCGACAGCACGCCCGCGATCACGGCGTAGCGCAGCGCGCGCCTGCGGCCCAGCGGTGGGTGCCCGAAGTATGCGCGGTTGCCAAAGAGCACCAGCGCCAGGAAGCAGGCGGCTCCCAGGAGCGCGCCATCCGGGCGCAGGAGTGTGGCGTAGCTCCAACTGAAGGCGAGCAGGCATACCCACGGCCACGCCGGACGGAGCAGCAGCCGGCTAAGCGCCAGCAGCGCCAGCGCGACGCACAGGATGGACAGCGTTTCCGTAAGCGGCGCGGCTGCGAAGTTGGCGGTAAATGGGCAGAGCGCTGCCAGCCACAGCGCGATGAGTGCGGCCTTCTCGGAGCAGAAATCCCGCACCACGGTATAGACCACCAGACAGGAGAAGAGATCGATCGCAACCTGGAAGTACAGCACCGCGCGGTAGTGCTCCATGCCGAAGAGGCGGAAGCACGCTGCCAGGAAGAGCGGATAGCCGGGAAGCCGGATGAGCGTGGGCGCGATCTGCGCGCCGCTGGAGCGCCCGTACACCCCATGCAGTAGCCAGTTCTTCGCGATGTCGCCGTAGATCAGCCCGTCGCCATTGATGAAGTCGTAGTGGTGCATGAACCACAGGCGCAGAGCGGCTCCCAGAAGCAAGGCGACTGCAGTCCAAAGAAGGGTGCGGCGGTGCATGCTTCTGGATGATAGCCATCGCCGCTGCGAGTCGGCCAGTGCTGTAAGCTTTGGGAGACGATGAACCGCCAGATCTTCTATGATCCGCAGCGCAAACGCTGGAAGCGCCTCCGCCGCGTACTGGACGTGGTGGCGGTGGTGTCCACCCTGCTGCTGATCGCATTTTTCCTGAACGTGATTCACCGCGAGCAGCTTCCCGAGTTGCTGTTACCGCAGCAGAAGCGCAACTACCGCGCACTGAACCAGCGCCAGGTCAGCGATCTGCGCAGCCGGGCTGGAGGCAGGGCGGCGCGCCGCAAGACCAGCCGCAAGCCGTCCGAGATTCCCCTGAATACGGGCGAAAGTCTGCGCGCCGCGTACTACGTCGATGATGACGCGGCCAGCTACTCTTCGTTGAAAGCGCACATTCATCAGCTAGACATGCTATTTCCGGTCTGGCTGCACGTGACCGATGCGGCCGGCACCCTGCTGGGAGCGGTGACCACCGAGGCCCCGGCGCACACGTATCGCGTCGTCGATCCGAACGGCACGGTGCATGGCGTGGACCCGGAAAACAAGGTGCGGCATGTGATCGCCGCGACGCATGAAGACACCGAGATCTTTCCGCTGCTGAACAATTACAACCCGGTCACCGGCGACTGGGACGCAGTGATCGGCACCATGGTCAATGACCCCGGAGCGCGTGCCAACCTGACCACGCAAATCCTGCGCTTCCTGGCGGCAAACCCCAACTACGGCGGCATCTCGCTCGATTTCGAAGATGTTCCGGAGAATGCAAGCGCGGGCTATGAAGCCTTCATCGCCGGCCTCTACGATGCGCTGCATCCGCGGAACCTGCGGCTCTACGTCAACACTGCATCGGCAGCCGACGATGCGCATTTCAGGTTTCTGTCAGCGCACACCGATGGAATCGTGCTGATGAACTATGACGAGCACGAGAACACGTCCCCACCCGGCCCCATCGCCTCGCAGGACTGGTTTGAAAACAACCTGCGCCGTGTGCTCAAGGACGTCCCTAAGAACAAGCTGATCTGCGCGATCGGCAACTACGCCTACGACTGGACGGTGCCGCTGCCGGACAAGCATGGCAAGACGCCCCCGAAGGTCCTGGATGTGCAGGCGGAATCAGTGCAGGACGCGTGGCAGACCGCCAACGATGCCGAGGCCGATCTTCGTTTGGCGGGCGATGAGTTGAATCCGCATTTTGCCTACGACGACGAAGACGCGCACGTCCGGCACCAGGTCTGGATGCTCGATGCCGTGACCGCCTTCAACGAGTTGCGTGCTGCGCGTGCGATGGGGCTGCAGACTTTTGCGCTGTGGGTGCTGGGCTCCGAGGATCCGACGCTCTGGAACATATGGGATCGCCCCAACACGCCCAATGGGCAAACTACACTCGAGAAGGTGCCCTCCGGCGCGGATGTGAACAGCGAAGGTGAAGGCGACATTCTGCGCATCACCGGCGTGCCGCACTCCGGCTCCCGCACCATCAGCATGGACGCGGAGAACGAGACCATCACGGATGAGCACATGGTCACGTATCCCCAGCCGTACACGCTGGAGTACTACGGCTACCATCCTGACAGGGTGGCTCTGAGCTTTGACGATGGGCCCGATCCCAAGTGGACGCCGAAGATCCTGGACATCCTGAAAGCGAAGGACGTGAAGGCCACCTTCATGGTGATTGGGGAGCAGGCGCAGAACAACGTCGGACTGCTGCGCCGCTATGTTCGTGAAGGCCACGAGATCGGCAACCACACCTTCACCCATCCCGATATCAGCGAGATCACGCCGCGGCAATTGATGCTGGAGCTCAATCTGACGGAGCGGCTGTTCGCCAGCAAGCTGGGCGTGCGGCCGCTCTATTTCCGGCCGCCGTATTCGATCGACCAGGAGCCGGACACCAACGACCAGGCTGCGCCTGCGTATCGCATTCAGCAGATGGGTTACATCATCGTTGGCAACAAGATTGACACCTCCGACTGGGACGAGCATCCGCGCAAAACGCCGCAGGAGATCGTTGGCAGCGTTTTCTCACAACTCAACGCGATGAAGACCAAGCCGCAACTGCGCGGGTCGGTGATCCTGCTGCATGACGGCGGTGGAGACCGCTCGCCGACGGTGGCTGCGCTTCCGGTTTTGATCGATGCGTTGCGCGCCCGCGGATTCCAGATCGTCCCAGTGTCCGCGCTGATGGGCAAGACCACGGCCGAGGTGATGCCGCCGCTATCTCCCAATGAGCAGTGGCAGGCGCGCGTGGACTCGGTGGCGTTTTTCCTCTTCGCCTTCTTCAGCCGCTTCGTGGTCACGGTGTTCTTCGTGGGTGACGTGCTGATGAGTGCGCGTCTGATACTGGTTGGGCTATTTGCCCTCATCGATCGTCTGCGCAAGCGCAAGGTGCCGGTCGTGCCGGGCGGATTCTTGCCGCGAGTTGCGGTGTTGATCCCGGCTTACAACGAGGAAAAGGTGATCGTGCGCACCATCCGTTCGGTGCTGCTATCGGACTACCCGAACCTGCGGGCGATTGTGATCGACGACGGATCAACGGACCGCACGCTCGAGGTAGCGCGCGCCGCGTATCCCGACGAGATCGCCGCAGGCCGCCTGCAGGTGCTTACCAAACCGAACGCGGGCAAGGCGGAGGCGCTGAACTTCGCGGTCGCGCAGATCGAGGAAGAGTACTACGTCGGCATCGACGCCGATACGGTGATTGCATCAGATGCGATCTCGAAGCTGGTGTGCCACTTCGCCGACCCGCAGGTGGGCGCGGTGGCCGGGAATGCGAAGGTGGGCAACCGCGTCAACCTGTGGACACGCTGGCAGGCGCTCGAGTACATCACCAGCCAGAACTTCGAGCGGCGTGCGCTCGATCTGTTTGACGTGGTCACGGTGGTGCCGGGCGCCATTGGCGCGTGGAGAACGGACGCCGTCCGCACCGGTGGAGGCTATCCCGCCAACACCGTGGCGGAAGATGCGGACCTGACCATGAACCTGCTTGAGCAGGGTTACAAGGTGATCTACGAAGATCGCTCCCTCGCCTTTACGGAGGCTCCGGTGAATGCCCGCGGGCTGATGCGGCAGCGTTTCCGCTGGTCTTTTGGTACGCTGCAGGCTGTTTCCAAGCACAAGCGCGCGTTTCTCAAGCATCGGGCGATGGGCCTGTTTGCACTTCCCAATATCGTGATCTTCCAGATTCTGCTGCCGCTGGTCTCGCCCTTCATTGACCTGATGTTTGTTGCCGGCACCATTCACTACCTGGTGGACCGGCACTTCCATCCGGAAGCTGCCAGCGCAGCAAACTTCCACAAGCTGCTGGTCTACTTCCTCGCCTTCCTGGTCATTGACTTCATCACCTCGGCCCTGGCGTTTTCGCTGGAGCGGCGTCACCCCGCAAGCAAGGGTGACAAGTGGCTGCTGTTTCACATCTGGCTGCAGCGCTTCGCCTACCGCCAGGTGTTTTCGATTGTGCTCTTCCGGACGGTGAAGCGCGCCATTGACGGGCGCCCCTTCAACTGGGACAAGCTGGAGCGGACGGCGCAGATGTCACAGCAAACCGAGCGCATTACGGCAGCACGATAGTTACATATTCTAGGCAGGCAGCAGCCGCGGTGGGTTGACCGATGAAACGAGTATGGAAGCGAATCGGGATCGGGCTCCTGGTTGCGGCGGTGGTCACGCTGACGGCATTTCTCATCGCCCTGAAACGTGCAGAGCCCATCCTGCGCAAGCGCGTGATGCAGACGCTTGCCTCGCGCTTTGACAGCCGGGTGGAGCTGGCCAGCTTTCATGTCGCCGTGCTGCACGGATTCGAAGTGCAGGGCGGCGGACTGAAGCTTTACCCAAACGGCATGAAGAGCAGCGTGCCGGCCTTCGCAGTGGACAGCTTCACCTTTCACAGCGGCTGGTTCGGACTTCTGCGCACGCCAACGCACGTGCAGTCCGTAGACGTGTCGGGGCTCAGGATTCACGTGCCGCCGAAATCCGAGCGGAAGCAATTGCGCGATGAGCACAGCGAGCAGAAGCAGGAGAAGAAGGGCGCGCGCATTGTCGTCGGGGAGATCGTGTGCCGGAACGCGCAACTCGTAATCGATACGGACGAGCCCGGCAAGCTGCCGAAGCAGTTTGATATCCGCGAGCTCCGCCTGCACTCCGTGGGCGCAGCCAGGCCGATGGAGTTCAACGCGGTGCTCACCATTCCCAAGCCGGTCGGCGATGTGCAGAGCTCCGGCCATTTCGGGCCCTATCGGACGCTCGACCCGGGCAGCAGTCCGGTCGATGGAACGTATAGCTTCACGCATGCGGACCTGAACTCTATCAAGGGCATCGGCGGCATGCTCTCGTCCACAGGCAAATACTCCGGCACGCTGGACCGCATCGCAGTGGATGGCACCACGGACACGCCCAATTTCAGCGTGGATGTGAGCGGCCATCCCGTGCACCTGACGACGCAGTTCCACGCGATTGTGGACGGGCTGAACGGGGACACCTATCTCCAGCCAGTGCATGGCGAGTTCCTGCACACCAGGCTGACCGCGAAGGGATACGTGGTGAACGAGCCGGGTAAGGGACACCACACTTTTCTGGATGTCACGCTGGACGAGGCGCGCATTGAAGACCTGCTGACGCTTGGAGTGAAGACGAATCCGCCGGTGATGCGGGGTGATGCACAACTGCATACGCTGCTGGAGGTGCCTCCCGGCGCGGTGCGTGTGCCCGAGAAGCTCAAGCTGGATGGCAGTTTCCAGGTGCGCCAGGTCCGCTTCACGAATCCAGCGGTCCAAAGCAAGGTGGACGAGCTGAGCCTGCGCTCGCAGGGCGATCCCGACAAGGCGAAACGCGAGGCCAAGGATCCGAACTTCATAACGCGCACCTCCAGTATGCAAGGCCGGTTCCGACTGGGTGGAGGCCGGCTGTTGCTGCACGATCTGCAATATCGCGTGCCCGGTGCGGAGATTCTTCTGAACGGGGTGTATACCCTCGACGGCAATCAGTTCGACATGTTCGGGCATGTGCGTTTGCAGGCCAAGCTCTCGAATATCGTCGGCGGATGGAAGGGACTTCTGCTGAAGCCATTCGATCCCATCTTTCAGAAGCCGGGCGCCGGAACGGTGATCCCGGTCACCATTAGCGGCACGCATGCGAGTCCGCACTTCGGTCTCGATCTCCACTCCGGTGATAAACACAAGCGCATGCAATGGCTCTGGGATCATCCTTACTCCAAACCGCATTGATCGCGATTCTGCAGCAGAATCGGCTCGCCCGAGGTGGTAGCCTTCTGCCCATGTTGCGAAACCAGTGGCGGCTTGCGATCTTTCTCCGTGTCTCGATTCTGTTACTGCTGGCTGGCGTGGGTCCGGTCTACTCCCGCGCGGAGACTCCGGTGGTGATCACCGTCGATGCGGCAAAGACCGAGGGCGCGTACAAGCCGATCTGGAACTACTTCGGCGCGGACGAGCCGAATTATGTGTATGCGCCGAATGGCCAGAAGCTGCTGCACGAGCTTTCGGCCCTGAGTCCCGTGCCGGTTTACTTCCGCATGCACAACCTGCTCACCACGGGCAATGGCGATGCCTCGCTGAAGTGGGGGTCGACCAACGCCTACACGGAGCGGCCCGATGGATCGCCGGTCTACAACTGGACCATCACGGACCGCATCTTCGACGCGCTGCGGGATGCACACGTGCGTCCGCTGGTGGAAGTGGGCTTTATGCCTGAGGCACTATCCACCCACCCGGAGCCTTATCGCCACAACTTCCCAAAGGGAGATGTCTTCACCGGCTGGTCGTATCCGCCGCGCGATTACGGCAAGTGGAGCGCCCTGGTGACAGCGTGGGTGCGGCATTTGCACCAGCGCTACGGGGCGGGGGTGGATGGCTGGCTGTGGGAGGTTTGGAACGAGCCGGATATTGCGTACTGGCACGGTACACCGGAGGAATATGACCGGCTCTACGATGTGACCACCGCTGCCATTCGCAAGGAGCTTCCGCACGCCACAATCGGTGGTCCGGAGAGCACCGGACCGGCGAACGATAAGGCAGCCGCGTTTCTACGGCAGTTCCTGGAGCATTGTGCGACCGGAACCAATGCCGCGACCGGCGCTCGCGGAGCACCGCTGGACTTCATCAGCTTCCATCCCAAGGGCAGCCCGACCTTCCAAGAGGGCCACGTGCGCATGAACGTCGGCGCGCAACTGCGCTCCGTAGAGCGTGGGCTGGAGATCGTGGCCTCCTTCCCGCAGTGGAAGAACACTCCGGTGATTCTGGGCGAAAGTGATCCGGAAGGCTGCGCTGCCTGCCGCGGTCCGCAGAACGGCTACCGCAACGGCGCGCTCTATGGCGTAAGCGTGGCGGAAGCGATTGCGCGCACCTATGCGTTGGCGCGCATGCAAGGCGTGCCGGTCAAGGGAGCGGTTACCTGGGCCTTCGAGTTCGAGAACCAGCCACCGTTTGCCGGCTTTCGCGAACTGGCGACCAACGGCATCGACAAGCCGGTGCTGAATGTCTTTCGCATGCTCGGCATGCTGGACGGGGAGTGGATCAGCACCCAAAGCACAGGCGCCCAGCCGCTGCAGGAGGTGCTGCGTCGCAGCGTGACCGGGGAGCCGGACGTGAACGCGGTGGCCACCCGCGGCGCGCATGGCATCGAGGTGCTGCTGTGGAATTATCATGATGACGATGTGCCGGCGCCCCCGGCACAGGTACAGCTCCAGGTGAAAGGCCTTTCGCGGAAGGCGGTGCGCGTAACGCAGTTCCGCATGGACGCGGAGCACGCAAACGCGTACACCGCATGGCAGCAGATGGGCAGCCCGCAGACGCTGACGCCGGAGCAAACCAGGCGCCTTCAGCAAAGCGCAGAGCTCAAAGCCACGCCGCTGACCGGTGTGCAGGTGAAAGCGGGGACGGCCACGGTGAGTCTCGATCTGCCGCGGCAGGGTGTATACCTGCTGCGCCTGGAGCCGGTACACTAGCTGGTTATGGCGACCGCAGATATCTCCACCGTGATCCAGCCGGTTGCGCCCAAGGGCGCATTCCGGAACGAGCCGTTTACTGACTTCTCAGACCGGCAGAACGAACACGCGATGCAGCAGGCGCTGGTCCATGTGGGCGACCTGCTGGGCCGTGAGTACGACCTGGTGATCGGCGGCGAGCGGGTCCGCACCAGCGGCAAGATCCGCTCGCTGAACCCGGCGCGTCCGGCCCAGGTGGTGGGCGTACACCAGAAGGCGGGCGCGGAACACGCCGAGCAGGCCATGGCCGCGGCGCTCAAGGCCTTTGAGACCTGGCAATACGTGTCGCCGGAGGAGCGGGCGTCCCTGCTGCTGAACGCAGCGGACATCATTCGCACGCGCAAGTTTGAGTTCTGCGCCTGGCTGACCTACGAGGTAGGGAAGAACTGGGTCGAGGCCGATGCGGATGTGGCGGAGACGATCGACTTCCTCGAGTTTTACGCGCGGGAAGCGCTGCGGCTGGCGCGAAGCACCACTCCGATCCAGTACCCGGGTGAGCGAAACGAACTGCTCTACATCCCGCTTGGGGTGGGTGCCGTGATTCCGCCATGGAATTTTCCGTTCGCGATCATGGCGGGCATGACGGCGGCGGCGATTGTTTGCGGAAACACCGTCATCCTGAAGCCTTCGAGTGATGCGCCGACGATTGCGGCGCGGTTTGTGGATGTGCTTGAAGAGGCGGGGATGCCGCCGGGGGTGGTGAACTTCTGCCCCGGCTCGGGCGCTACCTTTGGCAACGCCATCGTTGAGCATCCGAAGACGCGCTTTATCGCCTTCACCGGTTCCAAGGAGGTCGGCCTGGACATCCACGAGCGCGCGGCGCGGAACCAGCCGGGGCAGATCTGGATCAAGCGGACCGTGCTCGAAATGGGCGGCAAGGACTCGATCGTCGTCAGCGCGGATGCGGACATCGACGCCGCCGTCGAAGGCGTGGTCGCTTCCGCATTCGGCTTCAGCGGCCAGAAGTGCTCGGCGTGTTCCCGCGCCATCGTGGAAGAGCCGATCTATCAATCGTTCCTGGAGCGGCTACAAGAACGCGTTGGGCAGTTGAAGGTCGGCGATCCACTCAAAAACGTGTATATGGGGCCGGTGGTGAACCAGGGCGCCATGGAATCGATCCTCGGCTATATCGAGATCGGCAAGGCCGAGGGCCGGCTACTCGCCGGCGGCAATGCGGTCAAAACGGCGGAAGGCGGCTTCTACATCCAGCCGACGGTCTTCGCGGACGTGGCGCCGAAGGCACGCATCGCGCAGGAAGAGATCTTCGGGCCGGTGCTCGCGGTCATCCCGGTGCGGGACTACGGCCAGGCGCTTGAGGTAGCGAATAACACCGAGTATGGACTGACCGGTTCGGTGTATTCCGGCTCGCGCGAAAAGCTGGACCGCGCGCGGCAGGTGTTCCATGTCGGCAATCTTTACTTCAATCGCAAGAGCACCGGCGCCATGGTGGGGGCACACCCCTTTGGCGGCTTCAATATGTCGGGCACGGACTCCAAGGCAGGCGGCCCGGACTACCTGTATCTCTTCACGCAGGCGAAGTCGGTGGCGGAGAAGCTGACGAATGCGGAGCGCGTGGGCGGGCAGACGCCACGAGGAATCTGAAGCGGGGGGGACCCCCACCCCCCCCGGACTTTTGAACTAAAGTCCTCTCAGGATTGGACTTAGCCCGGGGGTGGCCGGCTAAAGTCCTCCAATCAAACGAGTTACACGCAAAGTCCTCTCGCGAAAGGACTTAGCAGGATAGTGAGTGTCCGCCGGGGTTGGCCCGGTGGATGCCCTATTTCTATTGTGGCAGATCAGAGGAATTGATACGCCAAGGGATCTCTTTCTGCTTTCCGTTCGCTCCATGGCTCCGGGAGTGCACCGCAGGCGCCGCTCATCGCATGCCGGTTGACTGGAGTCGGGAGTCGCTGGCGTACAATCATCGCCGCATTGAGCCGGCGCAGTCCGGCGTGCTGAAGCCTGATCGTTTGCGGCATTTCTGCTCTGGATCCGGAGCCTACTCCTCCCGCAAGGCTCGCCTCTTCTATCCGGAGCCATCCAGCCGTTCCGATCTCCCTTCCCCATTCCGGAGGTGAGCTTTATGAAGGTTTTCTGTCCTGGCATTGCGGCCGTACTCTTTGGTTGGTTGTTACCCATGTTCGGGCAGGCGCCAACGAGCCATCAATTTGTGAATCCCATCCAGCTCAAGGTCAACGGCACGAGTGCCTACCCGGCATCGAGCTTTGATGGCCTCCTAGGTGTGGGGGACTTCAATACCGATGGCCGGCGGGACATTCTCGGGTACTACACCCCGGGCCAGATCCCGGCGCAGGGGAACCCGCTCCCCCTTCCAAAAGAATATGCTGTGCTCCTGGCTCAGGCCGACGGCAGCTACACGCCGAAGCTGACCGGCATCCCGGTGGCGTTCGACCCCGGCCTGCAGCAGGGATCGGACACGGTGCGGGTGGCGGACGTGAATGGTGACGGGCGACCGGACCTGGTGATCGTCACGTCTGCCCCCGGTGATAATCCGTCCGGGCTCATGCATCCGGCCGGCAATTCCATGCTCAATGTCTATCTCGGCAAAGGCGACGGCACGTTCCAGGCGATAGGTCCTGTGGTGGCGGGAGCCAACCTGTTTGCCCATCTTGACGTTGTGGTCGATCTGAACAGGGACAACCAGCCCGACCTCATCATCGCGACAAATGCGAAGGAAGAATTTGGGTTTGCGCCATTCCCGGCCACGCATACGGCGTGGATCAACGATGGCAGCGGCCGATTCACACAAGGGAAAGTGATCGGCGACGGCTACTATCTCGCGGCGCGCGATTTCAGCAGCGACGGCTACACGGATGTGGTCCTGACAGGTAAGGTCCTGACAGGTAACAAGGGGATCGGCATCCAGGTGTATCTGAATGAGAGAGGCACGGGATTCACCGCCGGCGCCGTCTATTCCATCGATGCGGATATCGCTGCGGTCGGCGATATGAATCGCGATGGCAAGCTCGACCTGGTGACGCTGCAAAATCGCGCGCAAGGATCCCAAAACAATCCGGGCCATATCCTGCTGGGGAACGGAGACGGCACGTTTCGCAGTGGAGGCAACTTTTCGAGCGTGTATGGCGCGCGTGCCATGACAGTTACAGATGTGAATGCAGACGGCGAGCCCGACATCTCGCTGGTGAACTCGACGCCGTTCGAAACTCCCTTTGAAGGGAATACGTTGCAGGTATATACGGGCAAGGGAGATGGAACGGTCGGCTCCCCCCACGATCTACAACGCGGGCTTATATGGCCTTCCTGTGCTGCTATAACGGCATTGATTACGGGCAAGCCCTGCTGGTGCAACGGAGAAACGGCACGCCGGATCTCCTGATGCCCAGCGTTCCTGGCTACGCACTGGTGACCAATGATGGAAGGGGAAACTTCCACGCGGCGCGGCAGACCCTGACCGCGCCGACGGCTGAAAACAACGATGGATCTTGGGTCGATCGTCGCCGGGGATTTCAACGGAGACGGCACAGGGGACATCGCGGTCGTAACCGAAAGCTATGTACAGGATTCCACTGCCAGAAAGGCGGCCGTGCTGGTGTACCCGGGCACGGGCAAGGGATATTTCGATCCGCCCAAAAGATACACGATCGGCATGCCGACGGGCATGATTGCCGCCGGCGACGTGAATGGAGATGGAAAGATCGACCTGGTGGTAGCGCGTTCTCCGGAATGGCTCGCCACCTCCACCTGCCCCGGCTGCGCCCCTGCAGATCTAAGTGTGCTGCTGGGCAGGGGCGACGGGACCTTCCAGCCAGCGATGAACCTCAGCGTGCTGGGGCCGCCCGCCGTGAGCGGGTTTAATTTCGTCGCCCTTGCGGACGTGAACCGCGATGGGAAGCTCGACCTGGTCGGTGACTGGGGCGTGGCGTTAGGGACGGGAACAGGCGAGTTTCCGATCGCCGATTCCGCTCCCGACGCTGACCGGAGTGCCGCAGATCATGGCGATCGGCGACCTCAATCGTGGATGGTGTGCCCGATCTGGCCGTGGGTACGGTGGGTGACGGTGACCCTCGGTCAAGGCTTATGTCTATGTTCTGCTGGGAGACGGAAGGGGCGGATACACGGCGAAGGACAGAAGCTGGCGTCCAACGCCGGTATTGCGGGCGGCGGTTGCCATAGCGGACATGAATGGCGATGGGAAACTGGACCTGATCTTTACCTCTCCCCACCCCAGCAGCTCGCCCAGCAATATCACTCCAAGCGGACCAACTAACTTACGTCTTGGAAATGGGAATGGTAGTTTCGGCCCGCTCATGGTCTACCCTCTTGGTCGCCGTTTATGCGTGAGACCGATCCTGGCGGGCGATGTGAACCGGGATGGCAGGCCGGATCTGATTTTTGCTATATGGTGTTTCGCGCGACCCGGGAAGCCGACTGGGGATGGTTTTGCCGTGATCTACGGGATTGGCGGGGGAAAGCTCAGCGCTGAGTCCAGTGGGATACGTCCAATTACTTCTCAGGAAGGAATTCTGCTGGATGTGAATGGGGACCACGCACTCGATCTGATTGGCATCGACAGCTACGGCATCACCCGGGTGCTGAACACGGGAGACAAGACGCCGGTCACGAAGTAATGCACGTCAGGATATACCTTGGGCCCTGTTATCAGGGCCCAGCTTTCGCAAAGTGGGCGCGCTAAAGGTTGGTAAGGCAACTATCCGCGTTACGATTCTCGAGTCGTATCTTTCGCATGCCTGTCGAGGTTTTTGACAGTTACAGTTTCGTTTCAGCATGGGCCGCGCAAAATCGGCGTAAGTTCGATATGCGCTAGCATTCCCGCAGCATGGCTGCGGTTTGGCTCCTGGCCGGCACTTGGGCTCGTTCTCTCTCGAGTGCTTCTCCGTTAAGCCCGGAACTCCAAGAAATGATCTCTGGAGGTTCGTTTATGCGCAATCGCGTAAGTGCAGTTGTTCTGCTGGTTCTATCGTCAGTGTTCCTGGCCTTCGGTCAGGCGCCTTCCAATCACCAGTTTGTCGTTCCCGGTCAGCTAACAATTCACAGCGGCAGTTATCCCAGCAGCGCATTCTCAGGGGTGCTCGGGGTTGCGGATTTCAATAAGGACGGACGCAAGGATCTGCTTGCTTATTACAACTTCAACTGGAGCGATCTGTCACAGACGCAGTATGCCGTGCTGTTTGCGAACGGGGATGGAAGCTACACGGCGAAGCCGACGGGCGTTTCGGCGGACGTGTACGGCAGTGGGCAGGGGGTGCAGGTTGCTGATGTCGATGGCGATGGCCGCGCGGACCTGGTGATCGTGACCGACCCTCCGGCGGGCGATTACAGCAATGGCTGCGACCCGAACTACGCCTGCGGCAATGCGTATCTGCTGGTGTATCTCGGGAACGGAGATGGAACGTTCCATGCTCTCGATCCTGTGATCATCGCGGTAGACCAGTATGCCTCCCCAGGCATGCTCGTCGATGTGACCAAAGATAACCGGCCCGATCTTTTCCTGACCACGACCACGGACGGGTGCTGCACTGAACTGACCACGGTGTGGACGAACCAGGGTGGCGGAAAGTTTACGCCACAGCCAAATCTGGGTCACTACTCGCCCATCGTCGCGCGGGACTTTAACGGGGATGGGTACACAGACCTGGTCATCCGAACAGCCAACGGGATGCAAATCGTACTGAACCAGGGCGGGACGAGCTTTCAGCCGGGCGCGACATACCCTTATTTTCCCGGTGGAGTGGGTGTAGGTGACCTGAACCGAGATAGGAAGCTGGACCTGGTGGAAACGGACTACAGCGACGGTAAGGGGCACCTGGCGAATACCGGTCATGTGCTGCTGGGCAATGGCGATGGGACATTTCGCACAGCGAGCACGTTCGCGTGGGCCCCTACCCCCGTGGTAGTGGACGGGACGCCACTGATGTATGCCCCGGACGTGAGCATCGCGGATGTGAACCGGGACGGTGAAGCGGATGCTGTCCTTTTCGGCTGTGATGCTACATGCTACGCGCAGGTCTGGGAGGGCAACGGCAACGGCACGCTGCGTTCGCCGATTGTCTACAATCTCGGGAACGACAACCCTATGCTGCTCGATACGAATGGAGACGGGAGCATCGACATGCTGCTGACGGGCTCAGGGTACAGAGTGGCTTTGAACGATGGGAAGGGCAACTTCGATGCGCCCCGGCAGAGCCAGGCCTTTGTGCCGGATGCGATCGTTTCCGCGCGCCTGAGCAAGAGCGGGTACCCGGATATCGTTACTGTGAGCAATGCGCCGAATCCGGTGGATACGCCGGCCGGCAACGGGAGTGTGGTGGTCTACCCAGAGACCGGCAAAGGTTACTTCGGTCCGGCAAAGAGCTATCTCATCGGCATGCCTTCCGGCGTGGTGGCAACCGGGGACGTGAACGGGGACGGGAAGCAGGACGTGGTGGTGGCGCGGGCGGCACTCCTGCGGACCGGAAATGGGAACCCGGCTCACAACCTGAGCGTGCTGCTGGGGAAGGGCGACGGCACGTTAGAAGCCGCAAAGAACTTCGCGACCCTCGGGAGTCCATCGACCACGGACAAGGACAGCTTTGTTGCGCTCGCGGATGAGAACCGGGATGGAAAGCTGGACCTGGTCGGCGACTGGGGCGTGGCGCTGGGCAGAGGAGATGGAACGTTCGAGGCACCCATTCCGCTTCCCGCGCCGGCGAACCGGCACATTTCGCAGATTGCTGCAGCCGACTTCAACCATGATGGGCTGATGGACCTGGCGGTCGGTGTTTCAAACCCTGACGCAACCGGCAGGGTCTACGTCCTGCTCGCGAACGGGAACGGACACTTCACGATAAAGGAGCAGGTGGAAGCAGCGAGTGTGAGCCAGGTCAATCTGCTGTCGGCGGCGGACGTAAGCGGTGACGGCAAGGCGGATCTGATCTCGTCCGTTGCTACGGTCTCGGCCGGGTACAACGTGGAGCTCGAGATTCGGCTGGGTAAGGGGGACGGAACGTTCGCCGCACCCTTCACTTACGGGACGACGTTTGTCAGCCCCTCTGACAAGATCCGGATCGGGGATTTCAACCGGGATGGAAAGGTCGATCTACTGCTGACGGTGCCGGACTCGCAAGGCATCGCCCCAGCCGGGCAGACCGCCGGTGGCCCGACCACGCTGTGGTACGGCATCGGAGGCGGAAAGCTGAGCGCCACGCCGGAGTACTATCCGGTCACCATGCAGTCAGCAATCGTTGTGGACTTGAACGGCGATGGAGCGCCCGATGTAGCGGGGACGGTCCCGACGGGCATTGTCCGGCTGCTGAATACGGGAAGCAAGACGCCGGTGACGAAGTAACCGGCAGCGTGGAAGGAGAAAGGCCTCCTGCGAAAGCGGAGGCCTTTGTCTTTAAAGCCAGTTCTGGCAGGAAGCTCCTGGGTACCAGGCATGCCGGAGACAGGCTTCCGGGGGAGCGAGGCCCGCGGGGTGTGCGCTAGGCGGTGCGCATGGCCTGGAGGCCGTTGGGCGCCGGGAGGCCATTGGCGGGCTGAAGGCCGTTGCCGGCTTCGGCGGCGGCGGCGGCCAGGATGCGGTGGTGGATGGTGAAGAGCGCCAGCTCCAGGCGGTCGGAGACGCCGGTCTTGTCATAGACGCTGCGCAGGTAGTTCTTGATGACCTGCTCGGTGGTGCCGAGGCGCTGGGCGATTTCCTTGTTCTTGCAGCCCTGGACGATCAAGGCGACGATCTTCATCTCTTTAGGGCGTGAGGCGGTCGCGGACGCGGGCGCCGACAAAGTCTTCTTCTTCGTTCTGGACGGCATCGGCGGGACGCTGCACGCAGGTGAGGCCGTGGATGACCTTGTGCACGCAGTCCACCAGGGCGGCGCCTGTCGTGTTGCGATAGACCACGCCGCGGACGCCAAGCTGGGTATAGCTGGTGGCGGACTCGTTGTTTTCCGCGATCACGATGGCGCGGCTGCCGGCGGTTTTGACGCGGGTCATGAGGTCGTCCAGCTCCGGCTTGAGAGCGGAGGCGAAGACCACGATGGAAGCGCGGTAGGTTTCAACGGCAAGTAGCATGCGGGCAAGATCGCCACACTGTGCTGCTACGCGGAAGTCTTCTTCACTCGCCAAAACTTTGGCAATGCCAGCCCGGAAGATCGCTTGATTGTCGCCCAGAATGATCTTGTTCATTGCGTCTCGCCTATTCTTCCTTCGGTCCGATCGGATCGCCTGAGCGCAGTCTGCCTCGCAACCTTAGCCGGAACCCATACTTCCGGCGAAAGTTCCGCATTAATCAACACAACGAGAGAGTGCGTTCACCAAGACTATCGGCCAATTGCTAAAAAACTTCTCAGAAATGAAACAGTTACGGTTTGAGATTCTACGGTCTCATTCCCGTTTTACAGTGGTGGTGCAGTCCAAAGATCACGCATAAGCCCCTTATGGAACAACTCCACGAAGGTGGTACCAAAGTGCTGTGAATGACCGAAGGGTACTGTTTTCAGCAACTTGTCCGGGCGCGCACCCCCTCTGGTACTAGGAAGCACTACACTAAACGGGCATGAGCAAGCCCGTAATTCTCGCCATTGACGATGACGCCAGCGTGCTGGAGACCGTGGTTCAGGACCTGCGCCGGAGGTACGGCGGGGCGTATCGCATCCTGCGTGCCGCTTCGGGAAATGCGGCGCTGGAGGCGAGCGACCAACTGAAGAAGCGCGGCGATCCGGTGGCGCTGTTCCTGTCCGATCAGCGGATGCCGGGCATGTCCGGCACGGAACTGCTGGAGCGCACGATCCCGTTGTATCCCGATGCGAAGCGCGCACTGCTGACCGCGTACGCGGATACCGAGGCGGCGATCCGCGCGATCAATGCGGCCAAGATCCATTACTACCTGACCAAGCCGTGGGACCCTCCGGAGGAGAAGCTCTACCCGGTTATCGATGAACTGCTGGAGGCCTGGAATGCGAGCTACCGGGCTCCCTTCGCCGGGCTGCGCGTGATCGGGCTGCGGTATGGCGCGCGCGATGCGCAGGTGCGCAACTTCCTTACGCGGAATGCGGTGCCCTATGTGTGGCTGGACCCCGACCACTCGGCCGAGGCCCGGGACCTGCTGGAGCGGCACCACCTGGATGGCAGCAAGCTGCCGGTGGTGCTTTTCCCCGACGGCACCTTTCTGATGCAGCCGGAGCAGACGGAACTGGCGTCGCGCATCGGGCTGCGCACGGAGGCGACGCGCGACTTTTACGACCTGATCGTGCTGGGCGCGGGCATGGCCGGGCTGGCCGCCGGTGTGTATGGGTCTTCCGAGGGATTGCGCACGCTGGTGGTGGAGTTGGAAGCTCCAGGAGGGCAGGCAGGCTCCAGCTCGCGGATCGAGAACTACCTGGGCTTTCCCACCGGACTGAGCGGCGCGGACCTGGCGCGGCGGGCCTACCAGCAGGCCGTGCGGCTCGGGGCGGAGTTCCTGGCGCAGCAGGCGATGGGGATCCGGACGGAGAACAATTACCACTTTGTGCGCCTGGGGGACGGACGGGAGATTTCAGCGCAAAGCTGCCTGCTGGCGACGGGGGTGAACTACCGCAAGCTGAACGTGCCGGGGGTGGAGCGGTTTACCGGGGCCGGCGTGTACTACGGCGCGGCGCTGGCGGAAGCGAAGACCTGCACGGACGAGGTGATCTTTGTGGTGGGCGGCGCCAACTCCGCCGGACAGGCGGCGATGCATTTTGCGCGCTATGCGCGGCGGGTGGTGATGCTGGTGAGAGGGCCGTCGCTGGAAAAGAGCATGTCGAAATATTTGATCGATCAGATTGCGGCGGAATCGAATATAGAGGTCTGGTCGCGCTCCGAGGTGGTGGAAGCGATGGGAGACGGCCACCTGGAGCGGCTGCGCATACGGCGTCCGGATGGCGAAAGAACCGAAGAGGCGGGTGGACTGTTCATCTTCATCGGCGCGGCTCCCATGACGGACTGGCTGCCGGACACGATCTTTCGGGATACGAACGGTTTTGTTTTGAGCGGGCGCGACCTGAAGACCCATCCGCGCTTCCCCCAGGTGTGGAAGCGGGAACGCGATCCGTATCTGCTGGAGACCAGCACGCCGGGAATCTTTGTGGCGGGCGATGTGCGGCACGGATCGGTAAAACGCGCGGCCTCGGCGGTAGGGGAAGGTTCGATTGCGGTGCAGTTTGTGCATGAATACCTGGCGCAGTTCTAGCGGCAGCAGGGACTTTCTGCGCCGGGGCGCAACAGGAAAAGGGAAGTGAGCGGGCGTGAGTGACAACGGCAGTACGAGCCCAGCGGGCCTGGGCCTAACGACGGAGAGGGTGCAGCCGGAAAGCCTTTTCCCGGCGTTGCGGCAGGTTCCCGTGTTTGCTGAATTGAGCATGGAGAGCCTGAGCTGCCTGAGCACGCTCGAACTGGTGCGCGCCGAGGCGGGTGCGCAACTGCTGGCGGAGACGGAGATTTCGCGCTCGTTCTGGGTATTGCTGGAAGGCGAGGTGCGGGTGAGCAAGCGCCATGGCGCCGGCGCGCCGGCGGTGATGGCGACGTTGGGCGCCGGAGAGACGTTTGGCGAGATGCCCATCCTGGCCGGCACGGGCCCCGGCATTTCGCTGGTAGTGGAGCGGCCGAGCACACTGGTGCGCTTTGACGAAGAGGCGTTCTGGCAACTGATGTTCTCCTGTCCGCGGGTGCGCGGCGCAGTGCTGGGCAACATGGCGCGTCGGCTGCAGGCGTATCAATCGCAGACCGTGCATCGGGAGAAGCTGGCGCTGCTGGGCACCATGGCCGCAGGGCTGATGCATGAACTGGCCAACCCCGGTGCGGCGGCGCGGCGGGCGGCTTCGCAGATGCGAGAGAACCTGAGGCGGCTACAGCAGATCAGCCTGCGGATGACGCGCACGCCTGCGACGCCGGAACAGATCGAATGCATGGTGGAGTTGCAGGAGCAGGTCCTCTCGACCCAGTGCTGCAGGGCCATGAGTTCGCTTGAAGAGGCGGACGCGCAGGATGCACTGACGGAGTGGCTGGAAGAGGCCGGCGTAGAGAACGCGTGGAAGCTTTCGCCGGTGCTGATTGCAACCGGCATGGACGAGAACAAGCTGGCGTGCGCGCGTGGCGCGTTCAGCGGGGAGCGGTTTTCGGATCTGCTGAATTGGCTGGAGGCGCTGGTCTCCAGCACGCAGCTCATCGGCACCATGGAAGAGAGCATCGCGCGCGTGACCGACCTGGTGATGGCGGTGAAGCAGTATTCCTATGAAGGCAAGGCCGGTCAGGCAAAGCTCGATGTGCCGAGCAGTATCCAGAGCACGCTGGTGATCCTGGCTCACAAGATCAAAGAAAAACAGCTCACGGTGAAGAAGGATTTTGCGCCGGGACTGCCGCTGCTCGAAACCTCCGTGCCCGGACTGAACCAGGTCTGGACCAACCTGCTGGACAATGCAATCGACGCCTCTCCGGCAGGAGATGCGATCGAGGTACGCACGTGGAGCACGGACGGCCAGATCTTTGTGAGTGTGTGCGACCACGGACCGGGGATCAGCCCGGAAGATCAGCCGCGCATCTTTGAGCCGTTTTTCACCACCAAGGCTGTGGGGCATGGCACCGGCCTGGGGTTGGAGATTGTGAAGCGCATTGCGGTGCACCAGATGAGCGGTGATATCCACGTGGAGTCGCGGCCCGGGCAGACGGTGTTCACGGTCTCGCTTCCCATCCGTTCCGACGCGAAGGCTACGGCTTCCGCTGCCAGTTGCTGAATCCCGCCCAGCGCTTGTGAAGCGACAAGCAGGGCCGGAACCCGGCCCGCGGGAAAAAGACGCGCGCAACTGGCTTTCCGATTGCGAGTTTTCATCCAGTAGCAGAGGCGGAGTGCCTGTCGGGTCTCCTCCTTTGCAAACGCCGCTGCGGGCGCGAGGCCCCAGCAACTGGACGGAGCGCAAGGAGGAAGGCGATGGCGCAACACACTGCCGGGACACATGGGGCGCGGGGACGGATGGCAGGCCGCTTAGCTGCGGGCTTGCTGGGATTGGTGCTGGGCGGGACGGGGTTGGCCGTGGCGCAGTATGGACGCCCGTACGATCTGCCGCCTGCCGACCCTGGCTACGACACCTACTACCACGACGGGGCAGCGACCGCGGACCGCGCGCGCCATTGGGGGTATCACGATGGTTTCGTGGATGGCCGGCGCGATCGCGAGCATGGCCACAGCTTCCGCCCCACGCAGGACGACCACTACAAGGACGCGCCGGATCACGGCGATCATCACGGGATGAGCCGGCAGCAGTATAAGGACCTGTACCGCGACGCGTACGTGCATGGCTACGAACGCGGCTATGGGCAGGACTACGACCGGGATCGCGACCGCGACCGCGATTTCGACCGCGATCGCTACCGGTAAAAACGCGCGAAGAGGTTCACGGGAGCAGGGCTGCGGCCCTGCTCCGTTGCGTTTGCGCTGAGTCGCGGAAGGAAAATGGCGGAAGCGCTCACCTTTCTGCGAATTGCGCCGATAAGGGAAGGAGAAGGCGGACGGCTCTCTGCCTCCTTCGCTGGAGCAAGGCGCATCATGTTTCCCATCGTCGGCATTGTTATCGTCCTGGGTGCGGTGCTGGGCGGCTACATCATGGAGAAGGGCAACCTGCTGGTGCTGGTGCAGCCGGCGGAGCTGGTCATCATCGGCGGCGCGGCGGTGGGTACGTTGCTCATTGCCAACCCGGTGCGCATTTTGAAGGCGCTTGGGGCCGGGGTGGGCGGTGTCTTCGGGGCATCGAAGTTCGACAAGGCGCGCTATCTCGAAGTGCTTCGCATGATGGCGGGCCTGCTGAACAAGGCGCGCCGCGAGGGCAACCTGGCCATCGAAACCGATATTGAGAAACCAGCGGAGAGCAAGCTCTTCTCCGAGTTTCCACGCTTTCTGGAGGACCACCACGTGCGTGATTTCGTATGCGACACCCTGCGGATGGCGGTGACGGGCGGCGTGGAGGCATTCGATGTGGACCAGATGATGGAGCTCGATATGGAGGTCCAGCACCATGACGCGAGCGAGCCGATTACGGCGCTCACCACCGTAGCGGATGCGCTGCCCGGGCTGGGGATCGTTGCGGCGGTGCTGGGCGTGGTCATCACCATGAGCGCGCTTGGCGGGCCGCCGGAAGCGATCGGGCACAAGGTCGCGTCCGCGCTGGTGGGCACGTTTCTAGGCATCCTGATGTGCTACGGGCTGATCGGCCCGGTAGGCGCGAAGATGAGCAAGAGCGCCGAAGAGGAGCGCTGCTTTCTGCACGTGCTGCGGGTGCTGATCATTTCCTACATGAAGGGAAGCCCTCCTGCGATCGCGGTCGAAATGGCGCGGCGTGCGGTACCGTTGCATGTGCGGCCGAGCTTTGCCGAGACGGAACAGGCGTGCCGGCGGGGAGGCTCGCCGGAGGCGTCCGCATCCTGAGAGCGCGGCGAAGATCCGAAGATCGCTACCGGTGAGGGCAGGCGCTTTACGTTGTAACAGACTCGATTACCCATCTGTCGTCTGGAAAGGAGTGCCATGCCCGCCAGGGAGTCTGCACGGCCGATCATCGTGATCAAGCGAATGCCGCGGCACGCTGTCCACCATGGCGGGGCGTGGAAGGTGGCTTATGCGGATTTCGTAACCGCATTGATGGCATTATTCATCGTGCTTTGGCTCATGGGATCGAACGAGAAAGTGAAGCAGGCCGTCGCCGGCTATTTCAACGACCCTCACGGGCGCTCGACGCAGGTGGGAACGGACGCGGCAGGCGCGGCGCAGGCCATGCCGATCACGCGCGAGAGCCTGGAGCAATTGAAGCGCAGGATCGAGAAGGAGATTGCACAGCGGCCGGATCTGAACGCGCTGAGGAAACAGATCGAAATCACGATTACGCCGGAGGGTCTGCGCATCGAGCTGCTCGAGGCCAAGGATGGCACGTTCTTTGACAGCGGGAGCGCCAAGCTCAACGGCCATGGAAACGAGCTGCTTTCGCTGCTTGCGCGGGAGCTCGGCGGCGTGCCCAACCGGATCTCCATCGAGGGGCATACGGATGCGCAGCGGTATGCCGATGAGTCTTCCTACGGCAACTGGGAGCTTTCTTCGGATCGTGCCAATGCCGCGCGCCGGCTGATGCAGCGCACCGGTCTGCATGGCGGCCAGATATCGCAGGTGCGCGGCTTTGCCGACCAGGAGCTGCGTATTCCTGCCAATCCGCTCGATCCATCGAACCGGCGCATTTCAGTGATCGTTCACTTCATCGATCCCGTGCTGCCGCCCGGGCCAGTGCAAACGGTGAACCCGGAGGCGCGGCGAGGCGAGCTGAAGCTTTCGTCCATCCAGCAGACGGGCAGTCAGCAGCAGCCCGGTAACCAGCAGACGGTGAAGCTTACGCCAGGCGGGTTGTAAGGGACAAGGCGGGCGCTCACAGGGGAGATGTGCGGGATCCAGAGAGCCGCGCGGGACCCAGAGAGAAGAGCCGTGCGGGAACACGCGACTCCTCGTGTGCTGCCAGCGCGCTGTCGGGCTAAAGGCGGTGCAGGGCAATCGCCGCGATGGTTGCCGGTTGATCGGAGGTGTTGACTGCCGTAAACTGGGCTTCGCCGGGGCCCGCCAACTGCAGGCACGTCGCGCAAGCTCCATGGGACGCGGGTGCCAGGTCGCGAACCGCAACTGCGCTGGAGCCAGTTCCTTGCGGGTCGGCCTTCCATGTGCCGGGACGCAACGGAATGCGCGCGAACACCGCGGAGCCATGGGGCGGCAGAATGAGCTGTGCCTTGCCGTCCACCAGCTTGACCGCGTTGGCAGCGTTCATGGTAGCCAGGTAAGCGGGCACGATTGTCTCCTGCGGAGAGGTCTGAATGCCGAGCGGGCCATCGATGCGCCGCACATAGAAGATGGTGCGGATGGCGTCGGGCGGGTCGGTGTCGAAGCGGACGGGCTGATAGTAAGCCGCGAAGCGCGGATCGTGCGCGATCTCCTGGTCAGATGGGAAGAATATCTCGCTCTGAAAATTGCTGAAGAGCAGGAGGTCGGGTTTGTGGTCGAGCACGTACTTTCCGTCGGCCAGTTCGTGACCCAGCCAGCCGCGTCCCCGGTCAGCGCTCTTGTGGCGGGCGATGTGGTAGTCGTTCAGCCCCAGCGGATCGAGCGCTGGCAGCTCGGAATAAAAGGGCACGACGCCGGCGGCGTCAGAGACCAGCAGCGGATGCTGCGCTCCGAATGCATGCTTCAGGAACAGCCCGATGGACTTGCCCTGCGCTTCCCAGGTTTCCGGCTGGCAGAAGTGATCGGATGCCGCTACCAAAGCGAGCAGGACCAGCAGCGCGGTCACGCGCGGGCGTGAGAAGCGGAAGGGCGCGCTCAGGGTGAGCAGTCCGCAGCCGGAGATGAGAAACGCGGCGATGGCCAGCGCCGGCACGAAATGGCGAACGGAGGGGAAGATATCTCCTCCGACGACGACGATGTAAACCAGCCAAACCACAGTGACGGTTACGAGGAGCTTGACCTGGCGCTGCTTGCCGGCAATGGAAAGCGCGACCGCGCCGATGGCGGCCAGCAGGAAGAAGGCGAGATTGGTTTCTACGCCAACGAGGTCGTACTTGAGCCCGGTGCGCAGCCGGTGCAGTGTGAACGCGACCTTGACGTAGGCGGTATTGGGCAGCCATTCGTGGTAGTAGGCGCGGCGAAAGAAGAGCTGGCCCAGCGAGAAAAGGATCGGGATCGGCAGCAGACCCGCCCGCGAGAAGACGCTCGGCACCCGGACGCCATCGGCCAGGACGCCGCCAAGAAAGAAGGCGGCGGTGAAGAGTGCGGCATCCGCGCGGGTGAGACAGGCAAAGCCGAGGAGCACACCCATGGCAACCGTGTCGCGCCGTGAGGGCCGGCTGGTGGTTACCCAGCGCATGCCGAAGTACGCAGCCCACGCGACGAGTGCCGCAAGCAGCGGCTGCTCGAGACCGCCCTGTGCCCAGACGTCGATGGGCCCGCTGAGCACCAGTGCACCGGCGCCGGCAAGCGCGGCGAGAAAGCGGATCTTGGCTGGGTAGTCACGAAAGGCCTGCGCCACGACCGCGACGAGAACGGCAATGATGGAGACGACGCCCAGCAGTTGCGCGGCAAACGGGAGCTGCATGCCGAGCGCGCCCAGGCCCGCGCAGGCCAGCACCCAGAGCAGGTTGGTATAGCCCTCGACCGGGCGCATGTCGTTCCATGTGAGGCCCTTGCCTTCGAGCAGCCGATGGCTGTAGCGCAGCGAGATGAATGAGTCGTCGGTGATGAAGGGGGCGAAATGCCGGAGCTGCAGGAAGAAGAACACGCCCAGGATGGCCGCGAGCGCCAGCATGGGAAAAAGCATCGCGGAGCGATTCACGGGACGCGAGGTCACAGCGGCAGTACGAGCGGGGGAAGGAGCCTGGCTCCGGGAAATCGGCATGAGAATGAGGACCTTGGCGGGTGAGTGCAGTTTATCAAAGCACGCGCGGGGCATTGGCCGCGGTGGGCCTGCGTGAGCGGGCGTGATGCACAGCAGTTGGTAGAATCAGGGTCAGCGGCCGACGTCGTTTCTCGCTATGCTTCCTTCCTGCATCCTCCCGTTCGCGTACCTCGCGTTGCTTTCGCTTTCACCGCTGCAGGCGGCTCCGCCGAGTGCGGCCGCCCAGGCGAGTGCAGCGCAGCTTGCGCAGGCGAAAGGACTGATGCAAGCGGGGCAATTCGACGCAGCGCGGACGGCCTATGAGGCTGCGCTCGCGGCCGTTCCCTCAAGCGCAGAGGCACAGGAGGGCGAGGTCGCTGCTTCGGAGAAGCTGGCCCTGGCCGCCCGCGCGCAGCATGACCCCGATACGGCGCTTGCGGACCTGCTGCGAGCTCAGCGCTTCGCACCCGACAACCGCCGGCTGATGTATGACCTGGGCGTGCTCGAAGACGAGATGCACCTGCTGCACGATGCCGATGCGGTGCTGACGCGGCTCTCCGCCATGCAGCCCACAGATGCCCGCACCCTCTACGCCGTGGCGCGCGTGAAAACAGACCTGGGCCAACTGGCGCCGGCGGAACAGGCAATGCGCGCCTATCTGCAGCAAAACCCCGAGGATGCCACGGCGCACTATGGGCTGGGCCGCATCTTTCAGCTTGGGCAGCACCCGGCGGAGGCTCGCGCCGAGTTCGAGCGGTCGATCGCACTTCAACCGCAACAGACGGAGTCGTACTTCCAGCTTGGACAGATCGCGCTCGACGGGGGCCAGTACGAGGACGCGATCGCGCAGTTTGCTATGACGCTGAAGGGGAATCCGCACCACGGCGGCGCGCTGGCGGGGACCGGGATTGCGTACTTCCGCGAGAAGAAGTATGCGGAAGCGGCGACGTTCCTGAAGCGCGCGGTGGCGGATGCGCCGGATTACCAGCCCGGGCACTACTATCTGGGGCTCACGCTGGCGCGCCTGGGGCAGAAGGACGACTCCGCCCGGGAGCTTGCGCAGGCGGCGAAGATGGCGGACGAGCAGAACCAAAAAGACAGTCAGCGGCTCCGGCTGCAGACGCCACAGTGACATTCGGCTCGCAGATTTTGATGGTGCGGACCAAGGCAAACGCAGGTCCTTCGACTGCGTGAGCCGATGAGGCCGGCTCACTCCGCTCAGGATGACAGGATGCGTGCTGGTGGGGCAAACGCAGGTCCTTCGACTGCGTGAGCCGATAGAGACCGGCTCACTCCGCTCAGGATGACAGGAGGTGCGTGTTGGTGGGGAGAACGCAGGTCCTTCGGCTGCGTGAGCCGATGAGGCCGGCTCACTCCGCTCAGGATGACAACGGCCTTTGCAAAAGCTATCGAGGATGCGTGTTTGGTGGCCTAGGTGGGCGTGCGGAGCAGGAGATAGCCGCCCGCAAGTCCAAAGAGCAGGTCGGGTGACCACGCGGCCAGGAACGCGGGCAGCATGTTGACGTTGCCCATGGCCTCAAACATGCCGGCAGCTACCCAATACGCAATCGCAAGACCGATGGCGACGGCGATCCCGGTAAGCGAGCCACGGCGTCCCATGGACAACGCGAACGGCACACCCAGTACCGCCATGATGAGCGTGATGAGCGGGTAAGCGAGCTTGCGGTTGAGCTGCACGCGCAGCCGCATGGTGTCGAAGCCGCTTTGCCGCAGGTCGTGGATGTAGCGCTGGAGCTCGCCGAAGCTCATCTCCGACGACTGGCGGTTCTCCTTCTTGAAGTACACCGGGGTTTCGCGCAAGTCGGGAAGGGTTTCAACGGAGAAGGTGCGGTAGCTACTCACGGCCTCGCCGTCGAAGTCGCGCTCCCAGCCGTCTTCGAAGATCCATTGGTTCAGCCGCGGCTCCCAATGCGCACTGGCGGCGAAGATGCGACGGGAAAGCGCGAAGTTCTCCGGGTTGAATTCGAAGACGGAGATATTGGCGAAGCGATCGTGGTCGGCGTCGAAGAACTGGTAGTAGAAGATGTGACCCGGCTTGCCCGGCTCCTGCTTGCCGAAGATCCACTTGCGGTCGGGGCGCAGAAAGGTTTGCGCGGGCTTGCCTTTGATGACGCTGCGCAGGGCCTCCTGACGGCGGTTCGCGCCCGGCAGGTAGCTGTCGTCAAAGGCAAAGAGCGAAACCGCGAGCAGGCAGGCAATGGCCAGCACCGGCAGGACCACGCGGTAGATGCTGATGCCGGTCGCCTTCATGGCCGTGAGCTCGCTCGAGCGGTTGAGCACACCAAACGTAACCAGAACAGAGACGAGTACCGCGAGCGGAGCGATGTTGTAGACCATGCTCGGTGTCAGGTTGAAGAGGTATTCGCCCACGGTGACCAGCGCGGTGCGGTTGCGAATGATGTCGCCCAGCAGCTCGAAAAACGTGAAGATCAGCATCAGCATGACAAAGCCGACGAGGACCAGCAGAAAGGTCGAGACGAACTGGCGCAGCACGTAGTCGTCCAGAATGAGCGGGAAGCTGCGACGCCCGGAGCGCTCGCGGATGCGGCCGCTGGTCGCGTAGCTCAGGATGGTGGTCTTGCCGCTGACTCCGCTGCGCTTGCGCTTGAGCCCGAAGCTAAAGGCGGCCGCGCCACGCACCGCGAGCTGGCGCAGAAGCATGAGTCCGAAGAGACCGAAAAGGGCATTCGCGGCCCACACGCCAATGAAGGGCGAGACCTTGTTCTGGCGCGCGAGCGCTATCCCCGTCGAGGATAGGAAGTAGTACAGGAACACCAGTGAAATGGTGAGGACGAAACCGGCGCTCTTGCCCCCGCGGCGCGAGGAAAGGCCAAGCGGCACACCTACGAGCATGAGGACGATGCAGGAGGTGGGGAAGGCAAAGCGCTTGTAGAGCTCGATGCGGAACCAGCGCCCGTCCGGCGCGCGGGAGCGGGCGTAGAGATCGCGCAGCGGCATGGCGAGAATGGGCGTGTCGCTGCGGCCGATGTGGGTCTCTTCCTCATGGCCGATCTGGAGTGGGAGGTCGGATTCCGCGAAGGTGGAGACGGAGTACTGGTTGGGATCGTTGGGCACGAACTCATGCTCGGTCCCGTTACGCAGCCGCATGCGCAGGGATTGCGGGCCGTCGTTGATGACTGTGGCGGAAGCCGCCGTGGTCACTTTGGGAGAGGCCGGGTCGGTTAGGTCGGCCAGAAAGACGCGACGCCACTGGGCCGCGCCGGCGCCGGCGCGCACATCCTGCACATACAGTACGTAGTTCTTGAAGTCCTCATAGAAAACGCGGGGCTGGATCTCAAAGGAGACCTGCGACGTCTTGAGCGTGTCTTCGAGTTGCAGCAGGGCTTCGGTGGCCTTGGGCGCGAGGTAGAGAGCGTTGAGCAGGGACAGCGCCCAGCCAAAGAGGGCGACGATGGCGACGATGCGCACGAACGACCACACACCCACGCCAGCGGCGCGCATCGCGGTGATCTCGCTGTCTGCGGCAAGCCGGCTCAGGCCCAGCAGCACGCCCACCAGCACGGCCATGGGAATGGTGACAGTGAAGGTGTTGGGCAGGGTGAAGAGAAAGATCTCCGCTACGTTGGCAAGCGAGGCGCTTTCGCGTACGACCAGCTCCAGGATGCGCCCCAGGTCGCGCATAAAGAGCACAAAGGTAAACAGCGCACCGCCGATCAGGGCGTGAGAGATCACTTCGCCGAGGATGTAGCGGGTGAAGATGCGCAAGGGGTGTTCCTGACGCTAGTTTAGCGCGGGAGGCGCGGCCTGGGATCCGGATGCCCCGGAGATCCGGATCGCGCGAGATTAACGGGCATGGCGGTAGACCAGGTCGAGCAACTCGTCGTACATGGCCTCCGCGGTGGCGTCGCTCTTCCGGATGGCGTCGGTGGCGCAGTGCTGAAGATGGTTGCGCATCATCTGCCGGCTGACGCCGCGGAGGGCTTCCTGCACGGAGGCGATCTGCACCAGCACGTCGGCGCAGTAGCGCTCGTCCTCGATCATCTTCTGCAGGCCGCGGACCTGGCCGGCGATGCGCGACAGGCGGCGGAGCGCGGCTTGCTTGATGGCGGGGTCCACGGCAGTCGCGGTGCGCGCGCCGGGGCAGGCGCAGGAGACGGATGCCTGCTCGGCGGTTTGCTGTGGTGCGGGTGTCGAGGGAGAAGCAGATCCCTCGGCTTCGCTCGGGATGACACCCGTCGCGCTCGGGATGACAGCGCCGGCTGCGCTCGGGATCACAGGCGGAGGGAGCGTGCTGGTGCGAGTGGTTTCCGTGTGAGTGCGAGCTGGGGCGGTGCGAGGTTTCGGGCTCATCTTCGTTCCATCACTTAGAGCTTGGGTGTGTAGCGCTTCAGGCGCAGGCTGTTGGTGAGGACACTGACGGAGCTAAGCGCCATGGCCGCGCTGGCGACCGCAGGGCTGAGCAGAATGCCAAACGCAGGGAAGAGCGCGCCGGCGGCGATGGGGATGCCGAGGACGTTATATCCGAGCGCCCAGCCGAGATTCTGCCGCATGACGCGGCGTGTCTGCCGGGCCAGCCGGATGGCGGCGACGATGGACTGCGGCTCGCCCCGCAACAGGATCGCGTCGCCTGCTTCGCGCGCGAGATCGGTGCCGGTGCCCATGGCGACCCCGGCGTCCGCCTGGGCGAGCGCGGCTGCGTCGTTGATGCCGTCGCCTGCCATCAGCACCTTCGTGCCTTCGCTCTGCAGGCTGCGGATAATGTCGAGCTTCTGCGCAGGCAAGAGGCCGGCGTAGACCTCCGTGATACCGGCGCTGCGGGCAATATGCTCCGCAGGTTCGCGCGCATCGCCGGTGAGCATCGCGGTGCGAAGTCCGAGCCTCCCGAGCGCGGTGATCGCCGCGGGCACGCCGGCGCGCAGCGTGTCGCGGCAGGCAATGCTGCCCGCGTAGACACCATCGATGGCGACCGAGAGGACGGTGGAGCCGGGTTCTGCGGGGTCCGCTGCGGGCAGCACGATCCCGCTGTGCTCCAGCATGCTGGCATTGCCGACGACGACCTGCCTGCCTTCGACGGTGCCGGAGATGCCCTGGCCCGGAACAACAACGAAGTCGTGCACCTCCGGGAGAGCCAGAGAGCGCTCTATGGCTGCATCGAGCAGGGCACGGGCGAACGGATGTTCGGAACGCTGCTCCACGGCGGCTGCGAAACGGACGAGGCGATCGGCGTCCCAGGTGGCCGGGTCTGCGGGGTTCACAGAGACCACGCGCGGCATGCCTTCAGTGAGGGTGCCTGTTTTGTCGAGCACCACCGTGTCCACCGAAGCCAGCCGCTCGACTGCCTCGCCGCCTTTGAAGAGCACGCCCAGCTGGGCGCCGCGTCCCACGGCGACGGTCAGCGCCGCGGGGATGGCAAGACCCATGGCACACGGACAGGCGATGACCAGCACCGCGACGGCAATCGCGAATCCGCGGCTGACGCCTCCCTGCGGATCCAGCAGGGTCCAGAGCACAAAGACCAGCGCCGCCAGCAAGAGCACGATGGGCACGAAGATGCCGCTGACACGATCGGCGAGCTGCTGCATGGGCGCCTTGGAGGACTGCGCCTGTTCCATGAGCCGCAGCATCTGGCCGAGCACGCTTTCCTGGCCGACGGAGGTGGCCCGGTACACCAGCGCGCCGTCGTAATTGAGCGAGCCGCCGATCACGGAATCTCCTTCGGCCTTCCGCACCGGCACCGATTCGCCGGTGATCATGGACTCGTCCACGCTGCTGATGCCGCGCAGCACGACGCCGTCTACCGGGAAGCGTTCGCCCGGCCGGACCACCACGGCATCCCCCGGGAGCACGGAGGCGGTAGGCACTTCGCGCTCCGCTTCTTCTCCCGCACCACCGCTGAGGATGCGCGCGGTGGAAGGCTGCAGCAGCGCGAAGGCGCGCACCGCGTCCAAAGTGCGGTGCTTGGCCCGGGCGTCGAGCCAATTGCCGAGCAAAAGGAAGCCGAGAATAAAGAGGACGGAGTCGTAGTACACGTCGGGCGTGAGGCCGTGGCGGAGGAAGAAGCCCGGCACCAGCGTGGCGGCGACCGAGTAGACGAACGCTGCGCCGGTCCCCAGTGCGACCAGCGTGTTCATATTGGTTGTGCGATGGCGCAAGGCGTTCCACGCGCGCTGGTAAATGGGAGCCCCGGTCCACACCATGCTTCCCAGCGCCAGGCACAACAGCACCAGTTCGAGCGCAAAGGGAGGCACGCGATAGAGCGCCGGAAACAGCCGCATCCCGAGCGCGTCTAAATGCGAGGCATGTGCGTGAGCTCCCGCGGGGCTCATGGCGGACATCAAGGGCAGGCTGAGCAGCATGGCCACCACGGCGGCGCCGATGGTGAGCAGCGCGCGGGAGCGCAGCCGGCGCTCTTCTCGTGCGCGGGCGTTCGCCTTGGCGCCGGCCTCTGGTTCGGGCGCGCCATCGGAGGGAAGACTGGCCTCGTACCCGGCTTCCTCGACGGCGGCGACCAGTTGCTGCGGGGTCGCGGTACCCGGGGCGTAGACGACGCGCGCGGAATGCGTCATCAGGTTCACGGTTGCGTCCACGACGCCGGGGGTCTCGCGCAGCGTGCGCTCGACGTAGTTCTGGCAGGCGGCGCAGGTCATGCCGCCGATGGGCAGCAGCAGCGTTTCTTTGCTCCCCGTGCTCGGCGCGGGTTCCGCCCCTGCCGGAGCCACCGGAGTTTGCAGCGCGTCATTCGGCAAGGTGCGCCTCGAATCCCGCCTTGCGAATGGCCGCGAGGGCCTCGTCGGCTACCCGGGTCGCGTTGTCATCGGTCCGCAGGCGGGCCGCGCCTACGCGCACCTCTTCCACCTCGGTGCCGGGTACGGTTTGCAGCGCCTTAGTGACGCGGCGCACGCACGCCCCGCAGTGCATACCGTCAATCTGAAAGCTTACTTCCGCCATGGTTAGGATACCCCCTCCCCCTATACGATGCGGGCAGCACGCTTCAGGTCGCAGGAAGAAAACGGTAGCCTACGCCGCGCACTGTTTCGAGGTAAACGGGGCGCGACGGATCGTCTTCGATGTAACGCCGGAGCCGCACGATGAAGTTGTCGATGGCGCGCGTGTCGGTGTCCTCGTGCATGCGCCACACCTGCTCCAGCAGCTCCTTGCGGGAGATGACCCGGCCCTGGTGGCGCGCCAGGTAGCGGAGCAGATCGGCTTCCATCACGGTCAGGCGGATGGACTTCTCCGGCGTGCGCAGCTCAAGCGCGGAGAAGTCCACGATGCGGTCGGCAAAGGAAAAGGTCTCGGCTGCGGGCTGCGCTTCGGCTGCGGTGGCCGGCAGGCTACGCTGTGCCTCCAGCCAGCCCTTGCGGCGCAGCAGCACGTGCAGGCGCGCCAACAGGATGGTGAGATCGAAGGGCTTGGGCAGGTAGTCGTCGGCCCCGGCGGTCAGGCCGCGCAGCACATCTTCGGAACGGCCGCGCGCGGTCAGCATCAGCACCGGGGTGTAATTGCCCGCTGCGCGGAGCGTTTCCACCACGGCAAAGCCGTCACAGCCCGGCAGCATCACGTCGAGTAGCACGGCATCGATGGCCGATTCGCTTTCCTGCAGCAGCGCCAGCGCGGTTTCGCCATCGGCGGCAACGCGTGCGCGGTAGCCCTCGGCTTCCAGGTTGAAGCGGAGCCCCTGGGCCAGGTGTTCTTCATCTTCGACGATCAGGATCTGCGCGGCGGTGCTCATCCGGCGACCGTACTTTCCGGAGATTTGCTGGGCGCGGGTTCCACCAGGGCCGGAGAGAACGACAGCACGCGCGGCAACTGCAGGTGGAGCGTGGTCCCGTGGCCTTCGCCGGCGCTTTGCGCGTACGCGTCGCCGCCGTGTTGCCGCGCAATGTTGCGCACCAGGAACAGACCCAGGCCGGTGCCGCCCATGCGCAGGCTGGAACGGCTGGGCACGCGATAGAAGCGCTTGAAAATGCGCTTGAGCTGGGTGGGGGGGATGCCGAGTCCCTGGTCGGAGATGCTGACCATCACCCACGCGTCACTCTCGACAGAAAGCAGCGCGTGGATGCGCGGACCCTCAGGCGAGTACTTCACCGCGTTATCGAAGATATTCAGGATCGCGGTGCGGAGATCTTCCGGATTGCCCATTACGGTGTAGGTCGTCTCGACCACGGCGCGGACTTCGAGGGTGATGGCATCCGGTGGCAGGTGGTGGCGGAGCCGGGTAGTCTCCATCGCATCGACGAGCAGCGCGCGGATATCGACGGGCGTGCGCAACTGCTGGTCACGTGAGCGCTGGCCCACTTCGCCGGCCTTGAGCACCTGTTCCACCGTGGCCAGCAGGCGCTCTGTATCTGCCTGCATGACGGAGTAGAAATGCTGCTGCTGCTCCGGGGAAAGCTGGCGCCGTTTCAGGGTGTCGAGATAGAGGCGGATGGAGGCGATGGGGGTTTTCAGCTCATGGGTGACGGCGTTGAGAAAGCTATCGTGGCGCTCGTTGCGGCGCACTTCACGTACCAGGAAGATGGTGTTGAGGATCAATCCCGCGATCAGCAGGCCGAAGAAGGGAATACCGAGCAGCAGCGGGACGAGCTTGCGCCAGTTGAGGATAATCCAACTGACGTTAAGGGTGACCGCGACCCCCACCAGGCATACGCCCAGAGCGATGAAGAAAAAGATCGCCCGGCCGCGTGGAGTGATGCGCATGAGGATGGAAGAAGTATAGCTGCGCGGGATGCAATGCCTGCAGCTAGAGTGGTATCCCGGGACGGAGCCCGGCGACTGCTCTATCACTACAGCCCAGATGAGTGCCGAGGAACGTGGGCCCCAGAGCGTGTACTCGCGCCGCGCGATCCCCACGTTTGCGGAGCGCGGCAGTTTCTTGACGGCGTTTGGCGTCTAGGCCGATGAGAAACCGCCGCAATGGCAATCCATGTTCCCTTAAGAACGCGTTGCGCGATCCAGAGACTCTGCTTGACGACCAATGGTTGTGTCGTATCTAGTGTTAGCCACCGCTAATCACGGGATCGCTATCCCCCTCAAGGAGTTAACCCCACGATGAAATTCCATTCAGGACGAATCTGGCAGATCGGTGCCGCCGCATTGCTCGCCACCTGCTGCTTTGGGAGCGCCGTTGCACAAAACAGCGGCGACGCACAAATAGCACAACAGAAGCCGAAGGCCAGGTACACCGTTATGCCCCCACGGCTTTTCTCAGAAGACGTCATGCCACGAGCCTCATCATCATCACTGCAGACGTGGAATGGCTCATACAGCTACGGCGGCAGCACGTATACCTACAATATGGTGGGCGCCGCACCTTCGTCGAACCAGTCCGTGACAGTTCCGGTGTATATCATCCCGATCAAGATTGTGGTGACAAGCGGGCGTACAAAATACACCTACGATCCGGCCCACGTGCTTTCGAATGGAAATAGCGTTGTGACGAACACAGTGAATTCGCCGCTGTTTCAATATGCGACGAACTACACGCTGGGCTCGATCAACGTGGGCACGACACAGTACATCGATGCCTATCAGCGCGCGAACTTCTGGAGCACGGTGCAGAGCCACACGAATTCGCACCTGCTGTTGGGAAACCCGACGATTGAGGCGGAGCAGACCTTTACTGTTCCAACTACATACGGGAAAACGGGAACACCCTTTGGGTTCAGGGCGGGGCTGGTGGACATCAACTGGTTCGACGCGCAGTTACCGAACCTGATCGCAAAGTTTGGCATCCAGCCGAATGCGTTGCCCATTTTCCTGACCTATGACGTGTACCTGACGCAGAATGGCGGCTGCTGCATTGGTGGCTACCATAGTGCGGAGGGCAGCGCCAGCAATCCTCAGGCTTACAGCCACGCGACTTACATTGACCATTCCGGCACTTTCGCGCAGGACGTTTCCGCACTCTCCCATGAGATCGGCGAGTGGGCCGACGATCCGCTGGTAGCCGATCCGAACGGGAACCAGACGCCGTGCGGCATCCTGGAGAATGGGGACCCGCTGGAGAACACCGCGAACTACGGAGACTATGCGTATACGCTCAATGGCTTTACGTATCATCTGCAGGACCTGGCGATGATGCCGTATTTCGGAGCGCCGGCGAGCACCAGCGCGAACGGCTGGTTCAGCTTCCACCATGCTTCCCTGGGTGTTTGCTCCAACGGTTCGTAGAAAAGGCGACGAACTTAGCAGCACAGATGGCAGAAGGCCGGGGTTTGCAGCCCCGGCCTTTTTTTTGCGTACCCAGCGGGTGTGGTGTTCTACGCAACGCCGGCCGGGCGCGGATTGTGCTTGTCGAAGTGCGCAATGTTGACCTGCTTGGCAAGGCCGAGCTTTTCGAGCAGCCAGATGCCGTAGTAGTTCGGGTCGAACTCATACCAGGCCAGGCCGTGGCGCGCGGAGACAGGATGCGCATGGTGGTTGTTGTGCCAGCCTTCGCCGCCGGTCAGCAGGGCCACCCACCACAGGTTGCGCGACTCGTCCTTGGTGGCAAAGCGGCGCGAGCCCCACATGTGGGTTGCGGAGTTCACCAGCCACGTAGCGTGGAGTCCCAGCGTAACGCGCAGGAAGATGCCCCACATCACGGCGGACCATCCGCCCCAGGCCAGCAGTCCCAGGCCCACCAGCGTCAGCGGAACCCAGTGGTAGCGGCTCAGCCAGCGGTGCACTGGGTCCTTTGCCAGGTCCGGAGCGTAGCGGGCCAGCAGCGCGGTTTCGTGGTGGAGCGCGTCGCCCTTCAGGATCCAGTCCATGTGCGACCACCAGCCGCCGTCATGCGGAGTATGCGGGTCGCCGGGTTTGTCGGTGATCTGATGATGGAGGCGGTGCGTGGCTACCCAGAAGATCGGGCCGCCCTCAAGGGTAAGTGTCCCGCAGAGCGCGAGGAAGTGCTCGACCCACTTGGGCGTGCGATAGCCGCGATGCGTGAGCAGGCGGTGATAGCCCATGCCGATGCCCATGTTGATGGACAGGAACCAGAGCACCACCGCGGCGCCCAGGCCCTTCCATGAAAACATGAACAGCGCTGCAACCGCGCCCACGTGAAAGGCGAGCATGAAGATCGTGGTGACCCAGTTGCGCTTGTAGTCCTGCGTGGCGCGGCCGAGCATCGGCACTTCGTCGGGACGGGAGCGCTTGGTGGCGGGGGCCGAAGCGGGTGCGATCGACGGCTTCGCTCGCGGGAGCTTCATGGGAGATTTCAACGGGCATGAGAGAGGGATCCTTGCTGTGTGGTTGTAACTTTGAAGCTACCAGCGCAACCACCCCCGGGTGCGTAACAGTTTTGTAATCCCGGCTAAGCCGTTGTTATGAGACAAAGAGAGGGCCATGTACTCCCACCTTCGTAACCCGATCTTCACCGTCCCCGTATTCGCCTTGGCAGTGCTTGCTGTAGCATGCACGGCGCACAGCCAGACCGCGCCGGCTCCAGTCGAAGCGCCAACCGCAGTCGAGCGCGATCTGGCGACCAGCAAGCAGCTTGCCGGGAGCATTCCCGGTGCACCGCAGCAGACCAACAGCCTGCCTATGGCCATCGCCGCTTCGCCGGACGGGCGCTACCTGGCGCTGCTCAATGCGGGCTATGGAACGTACGAGTCGAAGTACCAGGAGTCGATCGCGATCTATGACACGACGACCGGCAGGCTGGCCGACTTCCCGGAGGCGCGGACGGCGCAGAAGGCGCCGCAGACGCTGTTCCAGGGAGTGGTGTTCGGCTCGGATGGCCGCCATGTGTACGCGAGTTTCGAGTCCCTCACCGAGCCGCAGGGCGGCGGGAAGCAGAATGGGACCGGGAACGCCATCGGCGTGTATGCGATTTCGGACGGCGTGCTGACCCCGGAGCGCACCCTGCGTGTGCCGCTGCAGCAGCTTGCTCCGGGCAAGGCGCAGAATGCGGTCGGCGCTCCAGTGCCGCGGGGCGTTGCCATTCCCGCGCCCGCCGGGCTGGCGATGGTGCGCACCGGCGAGGGCAAAGACGCGCTGCTGGTTGCCGACGACTTTTCCGACGACGTGCTGATGATGGACGCCGCCTCCGGAACAGTGCTGCACCGCTTCGATCTTTCGACCGGACCGGTTGTGCCCTCCAGCTACCCCATCGTGGTCACGGCCAATCGCGACGGCAGCCGTGGTTTTGTGGCGCTGTGGAACGGGTCCGCCATTGCGGAGCTCGACCTTCGGCGCGGCACGGTGATGCAGCAACTCTCGCTCGAGCCGCCCACGGAAGCGACGGCGCCGGGGTCGCATCCCACGGCGTTTGCCTGGGCGCCGGACGGGAAGACGCTCTATGTAGCGCTGGCGAATCGTGACGCTGTGGCCGCGGTTCGCGTGGGGCCGGGCCCCATGGCGCTGGCCGGCTACTTCGATACCCGGCTGCCGGGCCAGAGCTACTTTGGCGCGGAGCCGAACGCTGTCGCCGCTTCGCCCGACGGGAAGCGTCTGTATGCGGCCAATGCGGGCACGGACTCGGTCGCGGTGTTTCGCACCGGCGATCTGGGCAAGAGACCAACCGTGGCGCCCGGCGTCCGGGCGCTGGGATTTGTACCGACCGACTGGATGCCCACCGGACTGCTTGCTTCCGGCACGAAGCTGTATATCGCCACCGGCAAGGGGAAGGGCACGGGGCCGAATGCCGCGCCGCAGCGCCCGGTGCCGGGCAGCGGTGAGGGTGGGGGCGAGCACACCTACATCCCGACCCTGTTGCACGGCTCGCTGGCTGTGCTCGATACCGAGCGGATCGAAGCGCAGCTTCCCGCGCTGACCCGTGCCGTGGTGGCGAGCAACATGCAGCAGGCCGCGCGGCAGCAGATTGCGTTTCGCATGGGCGGGCAGCCCATCCGGCATGTGATTTACATCATCAAGGAGAACCGCACCTACGATCAGATCTTCGGCGATCTGCCGGTGGGCAACGGCGACCGCAGCCTGACCATGTACGGCCAGGAGGTGACGCCCAATCTGCACAAGCTGGCGCTGCAGTTCGGTGTGCTGGACAACTTCTACGATTCGGGCGAGGTGTCGGGCGACGGGCACGTGTGGTCCACCGCGGCCATCAGCAGCGACTACACGGAGCGCACCTGGCAGCAGGCCTATCGCGGCAGCGAGCGCCTGTATGACTACGAGGGCGTGGTGGAGAACGGCTTCCCCGTGCAGGAGAAAATTCCGGACGTGAACGAGCCGGCCAGCAGTTATCTATGGACCAACCTGGCCCGGCACAACAAGACCTACTACCACTTCGGCGAGTTCATCGCGACGCGGTTTTGCGGCGAGCCGAAAATCGGCATGCGCCCGGGGCCCCAGCAGGGGACGCCCGAGCCGCCGGAGGCGGCGTGCGCGCATCCGGCGTATCTGCATGGAGAGCCGCTTCCCGCCAACTATGGCGGAGGCAAGAGCCCGTATCCCTGGCCGATTCCGCGCATCGCGGAAGATATTCCAACGAAGCCGGAGCTGGTGGGCCACTACGACCCGCAATACGCCGATTTCAAGCTGGATGTGCCGGACCAGTTGCGCGTGGAAGAGTTTCTGACGCACTTCCGGCCGTGGGTGGAGGCGCGCCGCAGCGGACACGATCCCATGCCGCAGTTTGTGATGCTGCGCCTACCGAACGATCACACCGCCGGAACCACGCCGGGCATGCCGCGCCCGTCGGCTTCGGTGGCGGACAACGATCTCGCCGTGGGCCGCGCCGTCGATGCCGTCTCGCATAGCCCATACTGGGACGACACGGCGTTCTTCATCCTGGAGGACGATGCGCAGTCCGGCGCCGACCACGTGGATGCGCACCGCAGCACGGCGCTGGTGATCAGCAAGTATGCTCCGCGCGCGGCCGCGCCGGTGGTGGATCACCACTTCTATACGACCGTGAGTATGGTCCGCACCATGGAAGACCTGCTCGGCGTGCCGCCGATGAACAACAACGACGCCTTTGCGCCGGCCATCGCGCCGCTCTTTTCCGGCGCGGGTGACCAGCCCGCTTTCAACGCGGATTACCGCAACCGCGACAACGGATTGATTTACCAGGCAAATGGGCCCAAGGAGCCGGGAGCGAAGGAGTCCAGCCGCATGGACTTCCGGCACGAGGACCGCGCCGATCCACAGAAGCTGAACGTGATCCTGTGGCGCGATGCCATGGGCACGAAGCCGGTTCCGTCCATGCTGCTGACGCGGACGCCACATCGCAAAGATGACGACGACTGAAGGTTATTCCGGGTCGCTCCGGGCGAGCACGCGGTTGGGGCTTTCCGTCCGGTGCTGATACAGGAAGCTGGCGTCGAAGACCGCTACGCTGCCATCGGAGAATTTGACCACGATCTTGTCGTCCAGGGATTCGACCCGGCCGCTGATGCGAATCTCTGGAGTGGGTTTCATTGTGTCCAGCCTGTAGGATGCTTTGCGAAGAGTAACAAAATCGTTGACCGCCATTTTCAGCGCGGCGTTAGACTCATGCGTTGGTAAGGCTTCGTTCTTCTCTCATCTGAAAAGGATTGCGATGACAGTAGCTTTGTTCAGCAACAAGATCCTCCAGCGGCTTGAGCCAGAGTCGATCGAGCGCCTGCAACTCCAACACATCGACCTGGAGGTAGGGCGCGCGATCGAAGAGCCGGATGAGGAGATTCGGCTCATCTTTTTCATCGAGGACGGTATCGGCTCCATGACGACGACCTTCCAGGACGGCTTCCAGGTAGAGGTCGGGATGTTCGGGTGCGAGTCCGTCATGGGAGCTTCCTCGCTGATCGGGATCAAGCGCAGCCTGAACCGCGTCTATATGCAGGCGGAAGGGCACGGTTACACGTCACGCGTGCCGGTGGCCAGCAAGGAATTTTCCCGGCACGAGCAATTTCACGCGTTTGTGCTGCGCTATATGCAGGCGCAACTCCTGCAGACGGCGCAGTCGGCGGGATGCAATGCCCGCCACGATGCGGTGCAGCGCCTCTCGCGGTGGATCCTGATGTGCTCCGACCGCCTGGAGACGGACGTGCTGCCCCTCAAGCAGGAGTTCCTGGCCGACATGCTGGGCACGGGACGCCCCACGGTAAGCCTGGCGGCGGAAACACTGCAGCGGCTAGGGCTGATCGATTACAACCGGGGCAAGCTGCGCGTGATCGACCGGGAGGGGCTGGAAAAGCGCACGTGCGAGTGCTACGGCGTGATCCGTGATTACCTTGAGGCTTACCCCAAGCTCGATGCGGCGGCCTTCTAGGAGGACTCTGCAGCAGCGAGAAAAGAATGGGCCACTCTCGCCGGCGCAGGCGTTTTTGGGCCGATCGCGGCGTTATGTTCGGCATCAGACGGATGCCAACACAGTTGCTTATAGAGAATGGTCTTGCGGCTTTCTATCGCCCTGAGGACTGTTCATGAACATCGCGCATTCCGTCAGTCATCTCACATGGAGGCTCCCTCTGCCAGGAGCAGGGCCTATGCGCGGCGCGCTTCCCGCTGTGCTCTCGATCGGCAATGACCTGGAGCTGCTTGGCTACCGGGAGCTGGTGTTGCGCCTGGCGGGTTGTGCGGTCCGCTCAGCTGCTCCGGATGAGGCGCGCTTGCTTTTGGCGAACTCCGCGTATGCGCTGGTGGTGGTGGGCCATACTCTTCGTCTCGACGAGCAGGAGGCGTTGGCCACCCTGGTCCGCCGGGAGTACCCGGAGACGAAGCTCGTTGTCCTGGTCTCTGGTTTCTGGGTGCAGTTCAAGCCGGGGCTGTTCGATGAAGAGCTGCACTTCGATTACGGCCCGGATCGGTTGCTGGCCGCGGTTCGGCGGTGTCTGCGATGAGGCAAGCGCTTTTGAACAGCGGCGAAGAGGACTTCGCTGACGAGGCATTTTCCAGGGATCCCGCCGAAGAAGCGCTGCCTGCAGGCGACTCCCTTCCGAAGACGTCATGCATGGTGTCCGAAGCCCGGAAACGTATCCAGATTTCCAGGTTGCGCATCGCGGAATCGCAGCGCGCCGTGCAGTATGTGCAGGATGATCTGCATCGGGAGTGGATGGAACGATGAGGAGCCGCCCGCGGTGCCGCGCTGCGGAGGCTACGCTAAGAATTCACCTGAGCCGTGCTGCTGAAATAAAGAAGGCGGGATGGAAGTCCCGCCTTCGCGAACCTGAACGTCTTGATCAGTCCTGAACATGGCAGCCTCCACCTGCCGGGGTCTGTCCTTCTAACTCGGCAATCACGCAGTACGCTTCCGCAGCGAGATGCCGTGCCTGCGTATTTCCAAGCTGGCTGGTGTGCGCCTGGATGCGCCGAATGAATTCTTCCGTCAGGTGTGTTGAAGTGGTTGCTGAATATGACCCTTCGACGCCGGGGGCGAGCGATGGTTTCGCGCGTCCGACGAGTTTGGTGGCTTCAAGCAACGGGGAGGTCAGCGTGATTTCCAGGTCCTGGTCCGGAGATGCAGCTTCCGCATCTCCCTTTAGCACCTGGATTTCTCTGAGGAGTCCGGGTGCCTCGCCTCCTGTTATACGCCGGCCATTTTGTTGTGCAATGTTGAGCCGTTGCGACAGCGTCTGATTTCCACCCTGGATTCCGGTGGTGGAGCCATTCCCGTTGCATCCGTCACTCTTTTGCCCGTTGTATCCATACACCAGGTTGCTATAGGAGAGGTGAGGGTCTGCGGTCGTCTGTGGAGGGAAACTATTGATGTATCCGTACTGCGGCAGGTCCCAGCCAAGATCGCTCCCCAGCAACATCATGTACCAGATGGCATTCAGATTCCCGGACCCATTCACGAAGGGTCCTGTAACCTGGCCGAGAAGAGGCCAATTCACGGAATAGAAGGCCCCGGCATAGATATAAGCCTCCGAAGTATAGCCGTTGTAGTTAGGGTTGACGTACACACAGTCATATTTGTCAGGCGTGCGATCCGACCCGCAGTCGGGTGAGTAACCTATGGTATTCCGGCACCAGTATACATACCACTTGTAGGGAAGCAAGGTGCGGTAAAAGCTGAGCATCATGCCATGAGCAGCCCCGTTTTTCGCGGCTGAAATATCGTCGAGAGTAGCATGCGCCCAGTCATAACCCCCGGTGAGGTGGTCTTGTCCGATCTGCTGCAGCTTTGAATAATTCGTCAGATAACCGGTCTGAACGGTCCCGTTCGAGTTGTTCAGGTCGGTCTTCTGATTGTTCAGATCGGTATAGATTTGCGTGATTGCTTCGTTGATATTCCCTCTTGATCCCGTGGCGACGTTATAGGTATCGGCGAAAATCGTGATGATCAGGCTAACGCCTGCACCGCCTTCGGGCAGAAATCCTGCTATGCCTGATGCAATATCCCCCCCGAAGGAGAGCCATTTCGCAGCAACGGTCTTGCTGGTCGCGAAATCTACCTGACCTATGGCTTGGTTCAGTAAGTTGCCAGATCGGTTGTAACTGTCGTTCAAAACGGCGTAGTCGTTGTCGAACCAGCCCCGAACGGTCGAGACATCGCCCAGTTCCTGCTGCATCTCGTTCTGCACCGTCACCCAGATCGCCTGATTATTCGCACCGATCGGGTTCGCCATATGTCTGACTGTGTTGCGGTACGTATTCCAGTCTGCCTGGTGATACCCGACCTGCGTATACATGGAGCGAATGTCCGGATTTCCCGCAAAGATGGATGTACTGATCGCCTTATAGGCAAGACATTGCGGACTTGAGTCAGTGATGAAGTTCGTGCAGTACTGGGGGAAGCTCGATTCACCGGCAGACGTCCAACGACTACCGAATTTGTAAGCTTCCAATCCCTTAGCGCCTCGCCCAAGCACGACCGTCCGCAGACGGGTGTCGCCGTTCTCTGCGATTCTCGCCTTCGCGGTTTTCAATGTGCCGTATTGTTCGGCCAGGTTCCAGCCTTGCGCATCCGTGAAGGAAGTGAACTGCATCGGCAGTGAGCGCCCGGCCAATGTAAAGGCGTGCAGGCCATGCGGCCCGCGCACGATAAACTCCGGCTGCGCATCGCCCTGGAGATCCGCCGCCATCAGGGTGGAGAACTGGCTCTCGCGATCCCACCCGTAGCCGGGCAGGCGAAGCGTCCGGGCAAACACCCAATGATCTTTCTTCCAACGATGGACCTGGATTTCGCCCGTGCCGTCACCGTCGCTACCGACCGCGAGGCCGTAGAGCCAGGCGCGTCCGGCGCCGTCCACGGAAGCCCGCACCGACTTATAGCGCTTACCTGCGAGAAAGCCGGCGCTATCTCCGAACGGGCCAGTGGCGCTGATCTTCTTCCATTCCTTGCCATTCCACTGCAGGGTCTGAACACCTTCCGGGCTCCGCGCAAGCAGTTCGGCGCCGCCATCCTGGTCCACATCGATGAGCTGGAGCGAGTAGTAGTACGGCTCCGCACCATATCCCTGCTCGTCGCTCAGTTCACCGCCGGCCGATAACTGCGCCCAGCTTTCATTTGCGGGATTCCAGCGCCAGACCTGCAACCCATTGCGTCCGCGCCCGACAAGTTCTGCGACGCCATCGCCGGTCAGATCAGCGAGCCGGATGGTCATATAGTGCTGCGCCTTTGTCCAGTTGGTGCCGTCCGCATCGGTATCGGCAAATGGCCGGGCAGAAACGTGGGTGCCGATCTCCCGCCAGGTCTTCTTTTGCCGGTCATAGCGGAAAACGTGGATACCATCGTACTTGCGCGCAATCACATCCGCGTGGCCCAGCCCGCGGTCGAGCACGCCACTGCGGATGGTGGAATACCACGACGGCCGATAGAAGCCCCCGTTGTCGCTGAGCGCCGTGATACGCGAGTGACGAAGCAGGGTTCCGTTCTCAAAGCGATAGATGTTCAGTCCGTCGATCCAGCGTGCCAGCACTTCGCTTTGCCCATCCCCGTCGATATCGCCGGTCTGGATGGTCGAGGCATACATCGGCTGCTTCCACCCCAAGCCGTCGCTGAGTTGGGGAAGCGCAATCTGTCTGGCTCCGGGGTCAACGTGCGCGGGTGCAGATGCGTGTGCGGTGCGGCCAAAAGAAACGGCGTGGCTGGCTGGGGCAGTATTCGCTGCAGTCGATGGAGTGTTCTGGGCCCAAACCCCAGATACGTAGACGAGAGACGCACACAAGGCCGCGACCGACGAAAGGCGACGGAGGGTTCGCATGGGACCAACGCTTTCTGGGGGAAAGGTTGCTAGGTAGGGCCGCAGATTGCTGCCGCGATCTTAGGGCAGGGGAGAGGAACTTGCAATCGCAAACGCGATGCCGCTGACGCGATATGCGCAAAACGAAAGTGGGCTGATATCTGAAGCGGATCGCGAGGGTGGGCCGGCCGCCTCGCTCAATTTTTTGACAGCCGCAGGCCGGCGCGCACGGAGGTCTGCAGGCGACGCAAAAGAAAAAGGGCGCCGGTTGCAGGCGCCCTTTCTCAGTGATGCTGCGGCAAGCTACTCGATAAAGTCCACCTTGACCGGGTGAGGAATGATGCCGCGGTCGTGGCCCATCTCCAGCAGCTTGCGGATGGCCTCCCGGCCGTCTTCGCCATAACTCAGCGTGCGCTCGTTGACATACATGCTGACGAAGCGGTTGGCCATACGCGTGTCCAGGTCGCGGGCGAACTGCATGGCATAGGAGAGCGCTTCCTCGCGGTGGTCAAGCCCATGCTGGATGCTTTCGCGCAGTGCCTGCGTCACGATGTGCATGGTCTCGTCGCCCAAGCTGCGGCGGATGGCATTGCCGCCCAGCGGAAGAGGTAGGCCGGTCTGTTCGCGCCACCACTGCCCCAGGTCGAGGATCTTCGACAATCCCTGCGTGGCATACGTGAGCTGGCCCTCGTGAATGATGAGACCCGCATCGTAGTTGCCGGCCAGCACCTCGGGGATGATCTGATCAAACGGAACCGTCGCAGTTTCAATTTCCGGAGCGAAAAGCCGCAGTGTGAGGTAAGCCGTGGTCAGCGTGCCGGGGATGGCGATGCGCAGCTTGCGCACTTCCTCAAGCGAAACACGGTGGGTGGACACGATCATCGGCCCGTAGCCCTCGCCCACGCTGCCGCCACAGGCCATCAGGGCGTAGTTGTCCTGCATGTAGGGATAGGCGTGGAAGGAGACGGCGGTCACGTCATAAAAGGCTTCGTTGATCGCCTTATGGTTCAGCGTCTCGATATCGGTGAGGGTGTGCGTGAACTTGAAGCCGGGCACGCGCACCTTGTTGGTGGCGAGCCCGTAGAACATGAAAGCGTCGTCAGAATCCGGGCTGTGAGCGATGGAGATCTCGCGCGTCTGCCGATGGTTTGCTTCGGTGGGCTGGGCGGTAGAAGGACTGCTCACGCGGGTGGTTTTCCTTTCCATGCTGCCCCGCGTGGCTGGCGAGGGGGCAGTCTCGCCTGGAAATGAGTTAGCGTTCGCGTTCCGCGCTGCGTTTGCGCAGGGAGAGGAAAACGTGTGCGCACCCGGCGGCGGCGATCACCTTCAGTGCATCGCTGCCCAGGAACGGAAGAACGGCCTGGTGCAGAAGAACGGTGAAGGAAGCGTGCTCCAGCACGGCCAGCCAGAGAAACCCGGTCGCCAGCAGGATGAGGTCGCCGACTGCAGCACCCAGCAGGGCACCGGCGAGCCTGCGGCCCACGCGGCAGTAGAGGACGCCCGCAGCAGCGGCCGCAAACGGAGCCGCCAGCAGGTATCCGCCAGTGGGACCGAAGAGCTGCGCCAGGCCGCCCGGCCCATGAGGACTGAAGACCGGCAGGCCGCTCGCGCCTTCGATGAGATAGAGCACCAGCGCTGCGAAGGCCGTGCGCGGAGCCAGCAGCAGCCCTAGCAGCAGCACGGCAAAGGGCTGCAGCGTGACCGGGACTGGCGTAAAGCCGAGCGGGACGGAGATGTGCGCGCTCAGGGCGACCAGGGCCGTCGCGCCGATGAGGACGGCGGCGTTCTTCCACAACGGCCGGGCGCTCGATCCCTCCGGGGTTCCTGACAGCGTCAACCGCTTCAGACTTGCTTCTGCCATGTGACTCTCCTCAAACCTGGTGCAAGGTGTGCTTCTTAGTGCCCGCCCGCTGCCTCAATTTCGTGCGCCGGCGGCTCCGTTGCGGCTGGCGTCGCGATGGTCGCCTCCTGTACCGCCGCTGCCCGCGCCTTCTCCTGCCGGCGGATATGCCGCGCGATGGAAAGCGCGGCCCACAGGAGAGCGAAGAAGCTGGCAATCAGAACCGCGAACATCAGGCGCATACGACAGAGGCTCTAACCATGCCACTTTGCAGGATAACAAAGACACGCCGCGCCAAGATGCCGCACCGAACGCCGCGCCCTGATGAAGCACAGTGCGTTGCGAAACGTACCTTCGCAGGATGCCCGGCCAGGAAATACGCCGGGGCTACGATGCCGGGCGACGGACGCTCTGCTCGATCCAGCCCAGGTAGGCCTCGCTGCCGCTTCCGGAGCGAGCACGAGGAACTCCGGCAGTTCGTAGGAGTGCAGCTCGCCGAGGACGCCCTGCACGGCATCCACCTGCTCGCCCGTGGTCTTGATCAGCAGCAGAAACTCCTGTGCTTCCTCCACGGCTTCCTGCCAGCGGTAAACCGAGAGGACCTGATCGAGGATGTTGACGCAGGCAGCGAGGCGGTTTTCTACCAGATGCCGGGCGATGCGCCGGGCCTCCTCGAGGCTGCCAGTGGTGGTGAGGATGATGCGAACGCGGCTCATGCTCCCCAAAGATGCAGCAGCCCGTGTGTGCGCAGGCTGCTTTGACATACAATCGGCGCTTGGCTGTCGCGACACCCCAACGAGCAAACGAAACAGGAGGCCCTGCATGCCGACCGAAATCAAATTTGGCACCTCTGGCTGGCGAGCCATCGTCGCCGACGAGTTCACCGTCGCCAACATCCGCCGCGCCGTCACCGGCATTGCGAAGTATGTTTCGAGCCAGAACGCGAACGCGAAGGTGCTGGTGGGTCGCGATCCGCGCTTCATGGGAGAGGTCTTCGTGGATGAAGCCGCGCGCCTCCTGGCCCAGGACGGCGTCACCCCCGTGGTGATTCCTGCCACGGCTCCGACGCCGGCCATCTCCTATGCGGTGCGCGAGCGCAAAGCGCAGGGGGCGATCAACTTCACCGCCTCGCACAATCCGCCGGAGTACAACGGCATCAAGTTCTCCACCCCGGACGGCGCGCCCGCCCTGCCCGAGGTTACCAAGCAGATCGAGGCGAATATTCGCGCGCTGGGCGACGCCCCCGTGGCCCAAGGCAAGCCCCTGGGCAAGACGGAAGAGATCGATGTGAAGCCGGACTACCTGAAGCGGCTGAGCGAGCTGGTAGAGCTCGACGTGATCCGGAAGGCGAAGCTGAGACTGGTATTCGATCCCTTCTGGGGCGCGGCCCGCGGCTACACCTCGGACCTGCTGCGTGAGAACGGCATCGAGGTGGCGACCGTGCACGATTACCGCGACGTGCTCTTCGGCGGGCACGCGCCAGAGCCGGACGGCGAGCTGCTGGATACCTGCCGCGAAAAGATGCGCGAAACCGGCGCTAACCTCGGGCTGGCGACGGACGGCGATGCCGACCGCTTCGGCATCGTGGACGCGGACGGCCGGTACATCCAGCCCAATTACATCATCGCGTTGCTCTTCGATTACCTCATCGAGACGCGCGGCTGGCGCAACGGGGTGGCCAAGTCAGTCGCGACCACGAACCTGATCAACGCCATTGCGGACAAGCAGGGCGTGGAGCTGCACGAGACGCCCGTGGGCTTCAAGTACATCGGCGAGCTGATCCTGAAGGACGCAATCGCTATCGGCGGAGAAGAGAGCGCCGGGCTCACTATCCGCGGCCACGTACCCGAGAAGGACGGCATCATCGCCGGCCTTCTGACGGCGGAGATGGTTGCGCGCCGCGGCAAGACGCTGGGCGAACAATTGCAGGCACTGTTTACCAAGTATGGTGCGTTTTATCCGGTGCGCGAGAACTTTCGCTTGACGGACGACGTGAAACGTTCATTCATGGAAAAGGTGAAGACCGATCCAAAAGAGCTGGGCGGCAGAAACGTGCAGCAGGTGGTGCGCACGGATGGTCTGAAGCTTATCTTTGAGGACGGCTCGTGGGTATGCTATCGGCTTTCCGGGACGGAGCCGGTGGTCCGTGTGTACACGGAAGCCCGCAACGAAAAGGACAGTGCCGCGCTCACCGAGGCGGCCAAACACTGGGTTCTGCAGTAAGAAGTGGGGACGATGGAAACAGGAACGGGACAGAACGGAAGCGGATGGCAACTGGGGCGCGGCACGTCGCGCCGCCTGGCAGAACGGCTGCGTACCTCCACGGCAGGCTATGCACAGCGACGGCGCTGGGCGACCGTCTTTGCCGTGGGCGTGGCCGGCATGCTGGGATATCACGTGATGCTGGGCGCGAACGGCATTTTTTCCTACCAGGCCAAGCGTGCCGAGCACCAGGTGCTGGCGCAGCAGATCTCTGTTCTCGAACAGCAGAACGGACGCCTGAAACAGCACGTGGACCGGCTCAAGTCCGATCCGAATGCGATCGAGTACGAGGCCCACATGCGGCTGCGTTATACCCGCCCGGGGCAGGTGATTGTGCTCAACAATGACAAGCCGGAGCAGCCCGGGAAGTAGCCGCGCGCTCCACCGGAGCAACCGCAGCCTAGTCTTTTACCGCCCGGCGTAGCGCTTCCAGATAGCTGTAGCCCCAGTACGTATCCGGCAGCAGCACGTGATCTTCAGTCCACTCATTCCACGCGGCAACGTAGATCAGTTTGTCCTGCCCGCTCCCTGCAACGGTATGGCGAGCGGCCCGCACGGCGCGCTCGAACTGGTCCGGCGTGCGGTCGATGGCTACGGCAGAGAACTCCGCAAAACGGGGGCTGTCGTCCCAGCCTACAGACACGCATGGGTGAAACGGAACAGAAAGTGTTGCCCGCGCCTTACCCCAGGAAGCGATGCCTTCGACAGCCCCCACCCCATACGGCAGGCGCGACCCAGGCGGCTTCGACCCGTAGGTCCACCCGAAGGTGCCGTACTGTGTCGCGCTGTCAAAGCCGAACTCTTTGAGCTGCGCCCGGTAGCGCTCGTATCCGCCAACGATCTGTAAATGCAGCCCGGGCAGGCCAAGCGTGTGTGCACGCTCGCGCATGAGGACCAAGGCGCGCTTGAGGCCATCCACTCCGAGTTGCTCGATGATCTTGCCCATGTCGAAGATGGCGAAGAGTGGTGCGTTCTCGATGCGGAGATAGTTGGGCTGCCGAAAATAGTGTTCCGCGCAGTAGTTGGTCACCCGCTCGAAATCGGGAAGCGTGTGCACCTGCGGGAGCAGGATGGCTGCTTGATCCGGCGAGCGCGCCGGGTAGACATTTTTCCAGTCGTGGTTGGCCCACATGATGGCGAACTGCAGCTTCTCGCGGTTGGGCGCGCGCAGGAGTCCCTGCTCGATCTGCTCCTGGTAGAACTGCGTGCCCTCGTGCCAGTACCAGTCCACCATCCATGCATCCACGCCGTAAGTGGACGCGAGCTCGATTTCCTTGGCGGCCCAAACGGGGTCTGCCTCGTCGTAGTAGCCCCAGAGCGGAAAGTGCGGCATGGTGTGTCCGGGAAAGAGTGTCCGGGCATTGCGCAAGGTGTCGAACTCCGTCCATCCCTTGCCGAAGCGCGCTTCCATCCACGGCGATGGATGCCAACTGGGGAAGTTGAAGACGATGACCTTGACGTCAGTGGGCTTCTGTAGCTGGCTGGTTCCGAGGGCCTGGTGAAGACGGTCTTCGCTGAAGTAGTCCTGCATGGCCTCGGGCCCAATCAGGGCCGCAGGACGATCCTGGTTCGCTGCCCGCTCGCGCTGATTGGAAGCCTGACCGGAAGCCTGGTCGGACGTTTGTCCGGGGGCGTTGCCGGCAAGGCCGAGCGCAAGCCCCGCCTGCGCGGCCGAAGCAAGGAAGCGGCGGCGCTTCATGCGTTTCTCCTGTCAGTCATGGCGGGGCCAGTGTAGCGCGGCCTCAGGCGCTTTGGTCCTCGTGCATCAGCTCGGCAGCCGCGAGTTCGGAGGGAGTGCTGCCTTCGCCCACCGGGGCGATGAACTTCAGCGGCGAGCGCAGCACCTCTTTGACCAGGAACTTCACCAGCTCCCACTGTTCGCTGCGCGGCACGTCATAGGCCCGCAACGCGACATAGGCGGCAATGGAGAAGCTGACCGTGAGGTTGAGCACAAACGTAACGCCAATACCGGCGATGGCCCAGTAGAGCCAGCCGCGGCCGAACCACTTGGTGCCGAAGCGCGAGGCGGCCAGCGCCAGCGTGCCGGTGGTGAGCGTCACGTGCCGCACGTCAATCTTCAGGCCGAAGAAGGACGACACCACGGGCGTGAAGCCCAGGAGGTATCCGAGCGCGATGCTGGTGCTCCAGCCGGCCAGGTCGCGCTCCAGCACGTCGGCTGCCTTCTGCAGGCGCGAGCGGCCCACGCGCCGTCCGAAGGGATGCTGGCGGATGGCTTCCGTCATGTGGTGATAGATCGCGAAGTTCTCAAACCATCCGCCGATCAGCGCTGCCAGCCAGAGGATGACGCCGGTGACGATGGCGAAGAAGGCGGTGCCGGAGGTGAACGGATGCAGTGTCTGGTAGACGTGCTCCGCGCTCGAAATGGGCAGATAGGAGACGCGGAAGACGCGCCACCACAGCCGTTCAAAGGCCATCGCGCCGACCACCACCGCAAATATATTTCCTAGCGCCGCCGCGAGTTGTGAGCGGGTGATTGCGGCCACGAAATCGGCGATCTTCGACCAGCGCGCGTAACCGCGATTCCGCCGCACGATGCCGGCAAAGGTGGCACCGGTCATGGATGGCTGCTTGGTCGCCAGCACCAGTCCGAAGACCTGCAGCAATACGAAGCTCACGGCGTAGTTGGTGCCGCTCAACAGCCCTTCGATAAAGAGAGGGAAGTGGCTGGCAGCGATGCTCATCTTGATGGCCGCGGTGAACACGGTGAGCAAGCCGCCACCGAGCGCAGCGCGCCACATCAGCCAATATTCGCGCCGCGTGTGGGCAATGTAATGCTCGCCGCCGTGCCCGGTGCGCTCCACTGTTTTGCGCGCGAGCAGGTTGAGGTTTTCTCGCAGGAGGGAAGACAGGCGCGTGTCCCGGAGCTGCGCCACGGCCAGGGCATTTACCAGTTGCTGGATGGCCTCCGCCCGCGCCAGCACAGGCTGTCCAGTCGGGCTGGAGCCAAGCGGGCTGCGTGGAATCAGCGTAGCCGCCAGACGAAGCAGACGCGTAAGCGACAGATCGATGGTGCGGATATCGAAGACCAGGTCGGAGCTGACCCCGGCGGCTTCCATATGCAGATGCACCTGGTCCAGCTCGTCGCGGCAGCCCTGGACCACCAGGTTCCAGCGCCGGTACGCGGCTTCCGGGTCTCCCGCGTGGAGAGCCGCGAGCAGCGCATCGGTTTCGCGGATGAGCTGATAAAAGGGCGATTGCTCGAGTGCGAGCCCGCTGCCGCGTTCGCGCATGGCCGGCGATAGCCCGCGGCTGCCGATGCGCGTTGCCAGTAGGCGGACCGACTCTTCCACTTCCCCGGCGAGTTTGCGCGCGGCGCGCACATCGTCGCCCGGCCAGAGCAGTGTCAGCATGTGCGCGAACTGCTCTTCCGCAATATGCGTGAAGCGGTACACCTCGCGCGAGGAAGGCAGCAGGAGCAACAGCAGCCGCATGGTGTCGGACTCTGCGCGTACCGAAGGCAGCACGCGCTGCAGCACGCGGCGGATGCCTTCCTGCAGCAGCGCATGCTGGGTCGGCAGTCCGGTTTCCGAAAGCAGCGACACCGACTGCATCTGCTGCAGTGTGCTGCTGAAGGCGCGCTGCACGGCGCCGCGCAGCGCCTCGTCTTCCTGCAGCAGTTGGAGCCAGCGCGCCAGATGCACGGCCGCGGTGCGGTCGCGGCTGCCGCTCCAGATCCAGCGGCCCAGCGCGATAAGCGTGGCGACGCGATGGTGCAGTGTGCCGGCCTCCACAAACGCCACCGTGCGCGCGCGGGCCACGGCACGGCTGCGCGCCGCGAGTGCGTCTTCAGGCGGTGCGGCGGGCGCTTGGTAGATGGGGTGTGGAGGTGTGCATATCGAGCGGGAGAAGATCGTCTCCGGCGATGGTTCACGGAATCCCGATTGCGGCCGGCCAGCGGCAGGTAGTTCTGATTATCGCAGCAGACGCGTGCCACAACACGCCGCTGCGTGCAAGTTCCGCAAAGCCGCGATGCACAAGGTCCGATATTTGTAACGCGGGCGCATGCCACCCAGACGCATGCAAGCGCATCTTGCAAAGCAGAGGCCCGATTTCCGCGGCCTCGCACATTCAGCGGTTTATACTTTTCTTATGAGTACCAGCACCACACCCCATGACCGCTACTTGTTTGGCTCACTGGAGAGCAGCGCCAAGAACCAGGAAAAGGTAGCGGAAGCAAACTACGGCACAGAGCAGCCGGAAGGCATCATTCTCACTTCGCTCGACTTCGCCGTGAACTGGATCCGCAAGAATTCTGTCTGGCCCATGACGTTCGGGCTCGCCTGCTGCGCCATCGAGATGATGTCCATGGGCGCATCGCGCTTCGACGTGGCGCGCTTCGGCGCGGAGGTCTTCCGCCCGTCGCCGCGGCAATCGGACCTGATGGTGATTGCCGGCCGCGTTTCGCAGAAGATGGCGCCGGTCATTCGCCGCCTGTGGGAACAGATGCCGGAGCCGAAGTGGGTCATCTCGATGGGCGCTTGTGCGACCTCGGGTGGCGTGTTCAATAATTATGCCCTCGTGCAGGGCGTAAACCAGATCATCCCGGTGGACATTTACGTGCCCGGTTGTCCGCCCCGGCCAGAGCAGTTGCTGTATGCCATCACGCTGTTGCAGGAAAAGATTCAAAGCGAGCGGGGAAGTCTGAAGCGAGCCTTGAACCTTGCATAACTGTACCGTTGTAGGGTTTGGCGCCGGCATCGCCGCAGGAGTGTGCATGCGGCAGTGATGTACCTGCATGCAGACTGCGCAGGATTTATGGTGTTACTTTTCTGGTGCTTAGGGTAAGCTATTCCAATTGTTAGGCAACTTCTCTATCAGATTTTGCACTAACGTAGTGAACGCATGGTGGCGTGCCTTGTGCTGCCTGTTATCGGTTGTGTGCTGAGCTGTACTGGGGACCGCTCCCGCTGATTCCGGCGCATCCCGGTGCCGCTCAAAATCATTTGTATGACTTTCAGTACGGTTGCGGAGGATAGACGCATGCATTTACGTCCGTTGCATTCTCTGAGCCGGATTTTGCTAGTGACATGTGCCGTCGGGCTGGGAACATCCACCCTTCTGGCGCAGGATACGACGAACCCGCCGTCAGGCACTTCGCCGTCCCAGGACACGACGCAGACCCCAGCTCAGACCACGCCCACTCAGGGGTCTCAGGATTCTGGCTCCCAGAATTCTGGGTCGCAGAATCCCACCACCACGAACCCCAACTCGACAGGCGCTGCCACTGCGCCGGCAAGCGCGTCGAGTTCGAATGGGCCTCAGAGCACCGGAACGGGTACTGCTGCGGCGGGAACGATGGCTCCCCAGGCGCCATTTGCGTCCAAAATAGACATCTTCCTCGGCTACTCCTACCTGGCGCCCCACGGGTCGGTAAACATCCCGGGCGGTCCGCTTATCGGGATCGAAGCGCCGGTAAAGTACTCCTCGATTGACTACGGCGCGATCGGCAGCGTCAACTACTTCTTCAACCGCTACCTCGGTGCGCAGGTTGAACTGAGCGCGCATCCGGACGGAAATAACGACGGCGCGTATGTCGCCTCCGCCGGTCTGGTCGCACGCTATCCCACCCAGGACATCACCCCCTTCATTCACGCAGAAGCCGGCGCGGTGAAGCTCGGCGGCCCTTACAAGCAGCCGTACACCTGGGGTCCCGCGCTGACCGTAGGCGGCGGACTCGATTACGGGATCGGCCACCACTTCGGCATCCGTCTCTTCCAGGCTGACTACCAGTACTTCCACGCAGACTTCGGCCCGCAGGATCCCTGGCCCACAGGCGGCCGCGCCAATCTGAACGCGGTGCGTCTCAGCGCCGGTCTGCTCTATCGCATGGGCGACATCACGCCGCCGCCGCCGGTGGCTTATCAGTGCGCCGCCAGCCCGGCCTCTGTGTATCCTGGCGATCCGGTCACCATCACCGGCACCGCAACCAACCTGAACCCGAAGAAGAACCCGACCTACAACTGGACGGGAACCAACGGCGTGAAGGTGTCGGGTGATTCCAACACCGGCAATGTGGACACTGCGAACCTCACCCCCGGCAACTACACTGTTACCGGTCACGTGGCCCAGGGACAGAAGCCCGGGCAGTTCGCCGATTGCACCGCCAGCTTCGAGGTCAAGCAGTTCGAGCCGCCGACCATCAGCTGCTCGGCCAACCCCTCGACCGTCAAGCCGGGTGACACTGCAACCATCACCTCGCAAGGCGTAAGCCCGCAGAACCGTCCGCTGACTTACACCTACAGCGCGTCCGCCGGCCAGATCAACGGCACGGGCAACACGGCAACGCTGACCACGGCTGGAGCACCTGCCGGCGCGATCACTGTCACCTGCAACGTGGCCGATGACAAGGGTCAGACCGCTTCCAGCACCACCACCGTCAACGTAGAAGCACCGCCGCCGCCACCGGCGCCCAAGACGCAGACTCTGTGCTCGATCAACTTCGATCGTGACACCAAGCGTCCGGCCCGCGTGGACAACGAAGCCAAGGCTTGCCTTGACGACGTGGCCCTGAACGCACAGCGCACCACCGATGCCACGGTTGTGGTGGTCGGCAGCTCCGACGCGACCGAGAAGATGGGCGATAAGCTCGCTGCTCAGCGCGCGGTCAACGCCAAGGACTACCTGGTGAAGGAGAAGGGCATCGACGCTTCCCGCATCCAGGTCCGCACCGACGGTCAGACTGGCAAACAGGTACAGAACTACCTCGTACCTGCCGGCGCTACCTTCGAAAACGATGTGCAGGGTACGACCGCAGTGGACGAGAACAGTGTTCAGGCACAGAGCCGCACCGCTCCCGCACACGGCCGTCATCACCGCGCACGTCACCACAAGGCGGCAGCTGCGCAGCAGTAAGCGTTCCTCCGTACAAAAAGGCTGACCGGGTAACCGGTCAGCCTTTTCTTTTCTGCAACGAAAGTTATGCCTAACTTGGTTCGAAACAGGTACTGGTCTATTGTTTCGGCCGGTGGCGCAAGGTAGTCTTGACAGTACCGCCCCCGCGCAAAGGAAGTTTCTGTAGATGAATCGCTCTCTGCTTTCCTGCCTGCTGTTCCTGGCAATCCCTGCCGCTCCGCAGCTATTTGCCGCTCCTCCGGCTGTCACCATCTCTGCCGCCAGCACCCTGGCCAACGCCTGGATCCCCATCGGGCCCGATGGCGGCGATGCGCGCAGCTTCGCTCCTGACCCGAGCAACTCGCGTCACCTGTTCCTGGGGACCACCAATAGCTGGCTCTACCAGTCCAACGACGCTGGCAATACCTGGCAGCGGCTCGCGAAGCTGTCCAAGCAGGATGACCTGATCCTCGACAACATCGTCGTGGACAGCGCGGACCCGAAGACGCTGTACGTGGCCGCATGGGTCGTGGATCATCCCGATGGCGGGCTGTTCATCAGCCACGACGCGGGGCAGAACTGGACCAAGGTGGAAGCGATGAGCGGGCAGTCCATCCGTGCCCTCTCGCAGGCGCCGTCGAATCCGAAGATCCTCGTGGCCGGCACGCTGAAGGGCGTTTTCCGCAGCGAAGACGGCGGCGAGCAGTGGAAGCAGATCAGCCCGGCAAGCAGCAACGAGTTGCACGAAGTCGAGTCCATCGCCATTGATCCGAAGGACCCGAACACCATCTATGCAGGCACCTGGCACCTGCCGTGGAAGACCACGGACGGCGGCGCGAACTGGCACAACATCAAGCAAGGGCTGATCGATGACTCCGATGTGTTCTCCATCATCATCGATCCCGCCGTGCCGCAGACGGTGTACACCAGCGCCTGCTCCGGTATCTACAAGAGCGACAACGGCGGCGAGCAGTACCACAAGATTCAGGGCATTCCTTCCACGGCACGCCGCACGCGCGTGCTGATGCAGGACCCGGTGGACCACAACATCGTTTACGCGGGCACCACCGAAGGCCTCTATCGCACGGTGACGGGCGGCACCAACTGGACCCGGATCACCGGTCCGGACGTGATCATCAACGACGTGTTTGTCGATCCCAAGGACGACAAGCACGTGATGCTGGCGACCGACCGCAGCGGCGTGCTCGACAGCCATGACCAGGGCGCGACTTTTACGCCCGCAAACAACGGCTTCTCGCAGCGGCAGGTCACGGCGCTGCTGGTGGACAACAAGAATCCGCAGACCTTCTACGCCGGTGTCGTGAATGACAAAATCTACGGCGGTGTCTTCGTCTCCGAAGACGGCGGCAAGACCTGGCAGCAGCGCAGCACCGGCCTGGACGGGCGCGACGTCTTCAGTCTGGCCCAGTCGCCTGACGGTGTCTTGCTGGCCGGCACCAGCCACGGCATCTTTGCCTGGACCGGATCGAAGTGGGAGCCGCAGAACAAGATCGTCAAGCTGGAAGAAAAGACGGTCACCGAAGTTCGCAAGAAGCACCGCATCAAGACGACCAAGACCATCAGCGTGCCGGGAGGCGAGATCGATGGACGCGTGAGCAGCCTCGACCTGGCCCGCAGCACCTGGTTTGCCGCAACCTCCGGCGGTGTGTACATGAGCAGCGACGCGGGGAAGACCTGGCAGGGCGGCCCGGTGCTCGATCACACGGACTACCTGAGCGTGAACTCGAACGGTCCTCTGGTGCTGGCAGCGCGCCGGCAAAGCCTGGCGTTGTCCGAAGACGGGGGCAAGACATGGAAGCCGCTCGCGCTTCCCGAGAAGCTTTCGTCCCTGCGCACGGTGGCCATCGCTCCGGGCGGCAGCCTCTGGATCGGCGGACGCGAAGGTGTCTCCTATAGCGTGGATCGCGGCGCCAACTGGACCATGATGTCCACGCTTCCGATTTCGGATATCAGTAGCGTCAGCTACGATGCGGATCTGCAGCGCCTGATCATCACCTCCGCAAACTCCACCTGGGTGCTTGCCGTGAATGAAAGCGACAAGAGCTGGAAGTGGTGGGACGCGGGCTGGAACGTGCGCGGCGTGCGCTCTGTGGGTGGACGCCTGCTGGCCGCCTCGCTGTACAACGGCGTCGTGATGCAGCCGAAACAGGAGGAATCGAGCGTCGGCGCTGCCGGGGGCGGATCGGAGCAGTAAGAGCCGCCCGGCCGTTATGCTGTAATACCAGCAGCCGCCCTTCGGGAGCGGCTGCTTTGTTCTTATGCCCGCACAACGTTCTGACGAGCCTGCCGTGCCGCTGCCGCCCGCAGTCGCCTTGCGCGAGTACAGGAACGAGGATTTCCCCGCGCTCTTCGCTCTCGATCGGGCCTGCTTCGCTCCCGGAATCGCCTACACGCAGTACGAGCTGCGCTACTTCCTGCGGCATCCGCGCTGCTTCACGTTGGTGGCGGAAGAGGGTGGGCAAATCGCAGGCTTTGCGCTCGCGGAACGCCGCATGGAGCGCGGCCACCGCTCAGGCCACCTGATCACCATCGACGTGGCCCCCGGCGCAAGGCGAGCGGGCGTAGGCTCCGCGCTCATTCGCGGTGTGGAGCGCCGGTTGATCGAAGGCTCGGCGCGCATGCTGAGCCTCGAAGTGGCGATCGACAACGAGACTGCGCAGCGGTTTTACGAGCGGCATGGGTTCGTCTTCATCGGGAGGATTCCCGGCTACTACGCCGGCAAGATCGACGCGCTTACGATGGAGAAAGAACTCAGCGCTGCATCGCGCTAGCGCAGCGTTATCATGGAAGCGTGACCACTTCCACAGCTTTGCCTTCTTTCCCAGCTCGCGCTCAAGATCCACGATCCGCAGCTCCTGCCCATAGCGGACAAGGTATTCGCGGGGCAGCGCCTGAGCTTTGAAGACGGGGTGGTCCTCTACGGCACGCCGGATATCCTGGCGGTGGGCGCGTTGGCCAATCACGTGCGCGAAGCATTGCACGGAAATGTCGCGTACTTCAACGTAAACCGTCACATCAATCCGACCAACGTGTGCGTGGCTGCGTGCCGCCTCTGCGCCTTCGGCCGCAAGAAGGGAACGGACGGCGCCTACACCATGGCGCTTGAAGAGGCCTGGACGCTCGCCGCCACCGGTTATCACGAGGCGATCACCGAGTTCCACATCGTCGGCGGGCTGCACCCGGACCTGCCGCTCGAGTACTTCCTCGACCTGGTGCGCGGGTTGAAGGAACGCTTTCCGCAGGTGCACATCAAGGCCTTCACCATGGTCGAGATCTCGTTTCTGGCGCGGCGCGCGAAGCTGACCATTCCGGAGACGCTCGAGAAGCTGAAAGCGGCGGGTGTGGATTCCATGCCCGGCGGCGGCGCCGAGATCTTTTCCGATCGCGTGCGCCACATCATCTGCGATCACAAGATCGATGGAGGTGAGTGGCTGGAAACCGCCCGCGCGGCGCACAAGGCGGGGCTGCGTTCGAATGCCACCATGCTCTACGGCCACGTGGAGAACGACGAAGACCGCGTGGACCACCTGCTGCGCCTGCGCGCGCTCCAGGATGATACCGGCGGCTTCCAGACCTTTATCCCGCTGGCCTTTCACCCGGACAACACGGCGCTGGACCACCTGCCGCGCACCACGGGCCTTACCGACCTGCGGCAGATCGCGGTCGGACGCCTGCTGCTGGATAACTTCGCGCACATAAAGGCCTACTGGCAGATGATGACCGCGGGCATCGCGCAGGTGGCGCTGCGCTTCGGCGCCGATGACATCGATGGTACGGTGGTGGAGGAGAAGATCTACCACGATGCTGGCGCGACCACGCCGCAGGGCATGCGCCGCGCCGACCTGATCCGCCTGATCCGTGAAGCCGGCCGCGAGCCGGTGGAGCGCGACACGTTGTACCGGCCGGTCACGCGCACGGAAGACTCGTTCACCGTCGCGGTCTAGCGGGCTTTAGCTTCGGAGCAGAACAGTTCGCACTCAGGGCAGCGAAGTAACCCGCGCCGGCTCCCCGCGGGTGGTGAGGGTTTCGGCTTCCTCTCCGTCGCGTCCTTCCCGTTTCCAAGCTTCCAGAGCTTCGATCGCCGGGCCCTTGCTGGAGCTGGCCATGGCTTCGCGCCGCCGTTTGCGCGCGTAGTACGAAGCAACCGCGATCAGGCCGAGCATGGTGCCGATCAGCAGGGCAAGCGCGCGCCATCCGTGCAATTGCTGTACATCGTCGTAGAGCAGCGCCAGGCCCGCAAAGACAAAGACCAGGTGCGCACAGAAGACCTCAAGTGAAGCTTTCCCCAGGGTCAGCAGCGGCTCTCGCTCCACCACTTTCTTCACCAGCGCGCGGCCCCAGTACGCGAGCACGGCAAACGCCATAAGGTTCAGGGCACGGAGAGGTCCGACATGCCACTTGTCCAGGTGCATACCTAGGGCCGATTGGTTAAGGTGCAAGCCCAGCCAGCCATGACGCACGCCGATAAAGAAGGCGCACACCGCACCGCTGAGCGCGACACCCCAGCGCGGAACAAAACGCAGCGGCATGCCGGTGGTGGCGGACTTGCCCCCGAGCCACATGCCCATGATCCAGACCCACTGCCACGCAAAGAGATCAAAAGCTCCCGTCTCCTGCAATGGAATCGGAAGATGCGTGAGGTGCACGACGAAGTTGTGGGCGTACTCGCGCAGCCCGAACTGCGCCGCCAGCCAAACACCCCAGCTTGCGATCAGGACAGGGCGCCAGCCCCGCCGCACGGCGACATGGAGCACCAGCGGCGAGAGCAGCAGGAAGAGCACGTACATCGGCAGAATGTCCAGCAGGGGCGGGCAGTAGATCAGCAGCAGCGAGCCCACGATGGCAACAGCCGGGTGCGCAATGTAGTAGTGCAGCAGGTTGTACAGAGCAGGCCGGTGGGTATAAACGGCGAAGGATGCGGCGAGCGTGAAGACGAGCAGCAGCATCACCAGGTGGTAACCGTAGACGCGCAGAGATCGTTTGAAAAGCTTCACGCGAAGGCTGGTGTAGTCCGCCTCTGCCTGTCGCACATAAATGCGGCCCACCAGCAGCGCGGAAAGAAAGACAAACCCTTCGGCGGAGCTGAGGAAGCCGAACGGCTGGTTTACCACATCGCTCATGCGCGTGGGCAGATGCGCCAGCGTCATCCACACCAGGAAGAGCCCCCGCAGCGCATCGAGCTCCGGCTTGCGCGGCAGCTTCACCGTATGGAGCAGCGACATGGAGGAAGTGCGAAGCCTCATAGCGGCAGGACACGATCCAGCGCCGGCCGGTTGCGCCTGCGCTATGACCACAATGCTGGTTAGACGTTACGCCATTTGCGAAGATGCAGCCCCATTACGAGAGTGCGTTTTGCCTGCGCGCGGGATAGCTTGCGCGATCCTTCGGGACGCGTTCCGCGGTTGAGGCGCTGCTCAGAACCGGTAGCTGATGCCGGTCGAAATGACAGGGAAGAACCGTCCATAGGCGCTCAGGTCGCGCCGCACTTCGCTGCGGAACTCGTCCAGGTTCTGCTGGAATCCCGGATCGGTGGCCACCGGGCTGCATGTGGTGGTGCAGGCGCTGCCCGTCACGCCGATGGTGAAGCTGGGGACGCCCTGGTATGCCGCGCCGATCTCCGTGGGAAACGAGAAGTGCTTGCGGTAATCCCGCGAGATTGGATTGCCCCAGCCCACGCTGATCAGCGGCTGTACATGGTTCACATGGACGGTGCCGCTGACCCCCAGTGGATCTGCCGGATCGCTGCGATACGCCACCCCGCCGAGGTCGATCTCCTGGTACGCCGGAATTACCGCGCTGCCGTTCGCGTGGGTGAAGTTGGGCAGCAGGACGCCCAGGCTCACGTGGAAGCCGCCGGCGTTGGGATACCAATCGATCATGGCGCGCCCGGCTGCCAGGCGCACGTTCGCGTCAATGGGATAGCCGTTCTGGACAAACGCATGGCTCATGCCCAGGTAGGTGCCCCCGGCCCGCAGGTTCAGGTAGGCGCTCAGGGTAGTGGAGAAGTCGAGCCCCAGGCCGGTGGTGCCCACCACGCCCGCAACAGCGCTGCGGGTAAAAGGAGGCCACACGCGCGCGGGAGGCGTCGCCGGGTCGGAGCCCAGGCACACCAGCGGGCAGGCCAGCAGGAGAAGACAGCCGGAGAGAAACGATAATGCAGCAGCAGGGGGCCGGGAAAACAGCATGCACTTCTACATCGGCTGAGCGGAAGCATCCATCAGCCTTTTTCTATGATATCGCCCGAATGATCGTCGTGGGCGCGCCGCATCGCGCCGCGCGCCGCACTAAAACGCCGGGATCCCCGTGATCGCGTTGCCGATGATGAGGGCGTGGATGTCGTGCGTGCCCTCATACGTCTTCACCGATTCAAGGTTCATCATGTGGCGCATGATGGGGTAATCGTCCGTGATGCCGTTCCCGCCCAGGATGTCCCGGGCCGTGCGCGCACACTCCAGGGCCATGGCGACGTTGTTCCGCTTGGCCATGGAGATCTGTTCCGGCTTCACCGTACCCGCATCTTTCATGCGTCCCACCTGCAGCGCGAGCAGTTGCGCCTTGCTGATCTCCGTGATCATCCAGGTGAGCTTCTCCTGCACCAGTTGGTGGCTGGCGATGGGCTGCTCACGGAACTGCTTGCGCAGCAGCGAGTACTGGAGCGCGGTGTCGTAGCAGGACATGGCCGCGCCGAGCGCGCCCCAACTGATGCCATAGCGCGCTTGATTGAGGCACATCAGCGGCGACTTCAGCCCGCCGGTCCTGGGCAGCAGGTTCGCAGCCGGAATGCGCACGTCCTGGAGTGAGAGCCCGGAGGTCACCGAGGCCCGCAGCGACCACTTGCCGTGCACGTCGTAGGCGCGGAAGCCGGGCCGGTCGGTTTCCACCAGGAAGCCGCGCACGCGTCCATCTTCGTCATCCGCCTTGGCCCAGATCACCGCCACATCCGCAATCGAGCCCGAGGTGATCCACATCTTCTCGCCGTTCAGGATGTAGTCGTCGCCATCGCGCTTCGCATGGGTGCGCATGCCGCCGGGGTTCGAGCCGAAGTCCGGTTCGGTCAGCCCGAAGCAGCCCAGCTTGTCCCCCTTGGCGAGCTGGGGCAGCCACTTGTCTTTCTGCTCGTCCGTGCCGAAGGTGTAGATGGGATACATCACCAGCGCCGATTGAACGCTCACAAAGGAGCGGAGGCCGGAGTCGCCGCGCTCGAACTCCTGCATCACCAGGCCGTACTCCACGTTGGACATGCCGGCGCAGCCGTAGCCGTGCAGGTTGGCGCCGAAGAAGCCGAGCTCGCCCATGGGCTTGATCAGCTCCTTGGGAAAGCGGCCCTCGCGATTGCACTCCTCAATGATGGGGATGAGGTTGTCTTCGATGAACTTGCGGGTGGTGTCGCGCGCCATGCGCTCGTCTTCGGACAGCAGCGCGTCGAAGCCGATAAAGTCGACGCCTTTGAACTTGAATGCCATGGAGGTGTGAGTCCTTCGTGCAGGCTTGCAAACTCCCTAGAGTAGCAGGTGGGGCCACCCGCCGGGAGTCCCCTGTGGATGCGGTGCAGGCGATTGTGCCCGATAACGTTGCGGTCCAGATTGCCCCGCAAGCGTGACGGATCAGGAGGATAATTGGAGCCTAAGCAGAGGAGGCCGCATGAAAAGCCGAATCGCGATTTGGGCCACTGCAGGTGTGATAGTTGTCGTTGTCTGGAGAGTCTTCATCGCGGCGACTCTTTCGAATCCGCTTGGTACGGGCGGCCTTGGGCGGGCTCTCGTCTATTTCACCTGCCCCATCGCGATGGCCCGCCACCAACACCCGCAGGGCTTCTACTTCGTCCTGATTGCAAATGCCGCAACCTATGCCTTGGCCGGGGTCATTGTCGAAATAACGCGCCACTACCAATCCCGCGAATCCAAACTGACCTAGCTCCCTTGCCGTCCGCACTGGTGTCATTCTGAGCGGAGCGAAGAATCCAGACCAACGAAAACGGCCAACTCCTGTGCCGGCCACCCAGGATTGTTTCTGAGCGAAGCTGCTCGGTTGTAATCGGGGCGATCTGCTGGACACATCTGTATAGATTCTTCGCTACGCTCAGAATGACAGGTTCTGTAAGCAATGGATCCGCTACGACAAGTATTCCTTGATGAACGGATCCTGCGAGTGCACCAGGTCGTGCGTCGATCCGTTAAACACCAGCTTGCCTTCGTCAAGAAACATGAAGCTGGTGTCCGGGTCCGCGTGTCCATCGGGGAGCGGCTCCATGTGGTTTGTCTTCGGGTCGAAGTGGTGCGTGGCCAGCGTGAAGGCGTCCTGCAGCCGATGCGTGATGAGGATGGAGCTGGTCTTGTTCACGTCCCGCTGCTTGATGATCAGCTCGATGATGTTGGTGGAGGTGATCGGGTCCAGCCCGCCGGTCGGGGAGTCGTAAAGAATCAGGCTGGGGTGATTGATGATGGCGCGGGCGATCGAAACCCGCCGCCGCATGCCCCCGGAGAGCTCCGACGGGAACTTATCGATGGCCTGTTCAAGCTCCACGAAGCGCAGGGCTTCGCGCACACGCTGGTCCACCTGCTGGGCCGGGACATGCTCTTCCAGCAGCCGGAAGGCCACGTTGTCCCGCACATCCAGCGAGTCGAACAGCGCGCTTTCCTGGAAGACCATGCCGATCGAGGAGCGCAGCGCGAAGATGTCGTTCTCATGCATGGCGCTGATTTCGTGGCCGAAGACAAAGATGCGCCCGGAATCCGGCTTCAACAGCCCGTCCGCCAGCTTCAGCAGCACGCTCTTGCCGCTGCCCGCCGGCCCGAGCAGCAGACGCGTTTCCCCTGGCTTCACCGAGAAGGAGATGTCGTCCAGCACCTGGTTGCGGTCCCAGCCGATCGAGACGTGCTCGAAGACCACGGCAGGGGCACTCAGGTCGGGCGAAAAGCGCCCCGAGCGCCCGGTGTCCGTCAGTTCCATCGTGCCGGTCGCCATGGCGTCAGCGTCCGAAGATTCCGACCATCAGGCGGACGATGATGAAGTCCACCACGATGATGAGTACCGAGGAGACGACCACGGCCTGCGTGGTGGAGCGGCCCACGCCCTGCGTGCCGCCGCGCGTGGTCATGCCGAAGTAGCAGCCGACCGAGGCGATGATGAAGCCGAAGAAGATCGGCTTTACCAGGCCCTGCAGCACGTCCGGGTAACGCAGCGCCTGGTAGGCGGTGTGGAAGTATTGCGAGCCGTCCTGGCCGAGGAAGAAGATGGCCACAAACGCGCCGCCCAGCGTGCCCACCGTGTCGGAGATAACGGTGAGAAAGAACGACATCAGCACGGTCGCCACAAGCCGTGGCACGATGAGCTTCTTCATCGGGTCCGTACCCAGCGCGCGCATCGCGTCAATCTGTTCCGTTACCACCATGGAGCCGAGTTCGGAGGCCATGCCGGAGGCGTTGCGCCCCGAGACCATCAGGCTGGTAAGCACCGGCCCCAGTTCCTTGATCATCGAGAGCGAGACCAGTTGCCCGGTGATCGCGGTAGCACCGAACTGTGCCAGCGACGAAGCGGACTGCAGCGCCAGCACCGCGCCCGTGAAAAAGCCGGTGAGGATCACGATGGGAATGGAGCCCACGCCGATGGTATCGGCCTGCGTGAAGATATCGTTCAGGTAGTGGGGCCGGCGAAAAATGTTGGAGATGGCGCGGCCAGCAAGAATGGCATAGTCCTGCACGGCGCCGACGCCTTTTTTGGCGACGCTGTCGAGAGCGAGCACGGGCATGGTCAGAGTTTAGATGGGACTGGCCGTCCAGGCGAATGCGCCTGCGCCGCAAATTGTTGAAAGCCCGGTTCCATCTGGTGAGAAGCCCGACCTGCGTGCTTCAAATGCGCCTTGCACGAAGTCGGCTCAGTGAGCTCGCGTTTTGTGCTGCGAAGTTTAGAATTTCGCCAGCTCCCAATCAAAGCGACTCATGAACTGCCGGTACGATGGGGAGCCGTATCACTCCTTGACCCGCTTGCGAATCTCGATATTCAGCCGCTTGATCTTCTGGTTCAGCGTCGAAAGCGGAATACGAAACTGCTCGGCGGCTTCCGTCTGGTTCCAGTTCGAGCGCTCCAGCTTGTCGATGATGATGCGGCGCTCGATGCCTTCGAGGATGTCGAAGAGGGAGGCGTCCGGGCTGTGCTCGAGCAGGCCCGACGAGCTGTTGCGGCCGGTGAGATGGCCGGGCAGCAGGTCCACGCCGATCACCTGCGAGGTGGAAAGCACGACGCCGCGCTCGATCACGTGCTCCAGTTCGCGCACGTTGCCGGGCCATTCGTAGTCGACCAGCACGCGCATGGCTTCGGGCGATATGCGGCGCAGCGGCAGCCCGTTTTCCTCGGAAAAGTGTTGGAGAAAGTGGGCCGCAAGCAGCGGAATATCCTCGCGCCGCGACCGCAGCGGCGGCAGGTCTACGCTGATGACGTTCAGGCGATAGTACAGGTCTTCACGGAACTTGCCGTCCCGCACGGCCTGGCGCAGATCGAGATTGGTCGCGGCGATGATGCGCACGTCCACCTGGATCTCCTGCGTGCCGCCCAGGTGCATGAAGCGGCGGTCCTGCAGCACGCGCAGGATCTTGGCCTGCGTGTCCATGCCCATGGTCCCGATCTCATCGAGGAAGAGCGTGCCGGTGTGCGCCGCCTCGAAGTAGCCCTTCTTGGAAGTGTGCGCGCCGGTGAAGGCACCTTTCACGTGGCCGAAGAGGGTGGATTCGAGCAGGTCCGTGGGGATGGCGCCGGTGTTGACCGCGATGAAGGGCTTTTCCCGCCGCGGGGAATGCGCGTGAATTGCCTTGGCGATCAGCTCCTTGCCGGTGCCGCTCTCGCCCTGAATGAGCACGGTCGAGCGCGAAGGCGCCACCTGCGCCACCAGGTCAAAGGTGCGCAGCATCGCCTCGCTCTTGCCGATGATGTTCTGGAAGTTATAGCGCTGCTTGAGGGCGCGCTTGAGCTGGATGTTCTCTTCCTCGGCGCGATGCCGGCCAATCGCCGCGCGGATATCGGCCAGCAGCTTTTCGTTTTCCCACGGCTTCTGGACGAAGTTCTGCGCGCCCGCATGGATGGCATCCACCACGTTGCTCACCGTGCCGTAGGCCGTGATCATGATGACCGGCAGTTCGGGCTGGCGCTCGCGAATGCGCGGCAGCAGTTCGATGCCGTTTTCCCCGGGCAACGCCAGGTCAAGCAGGATCAGGTCGTAGGCGGCCTGGTCGATCTTCTCCAGCCCACGCGGACCGTCCGGCGCCATATCGACGGCATAGCCTTCCAGCTCCAGCAGGGTTTCGAGCGATTCGCGGATGGCGGCCTCGTCATCGATGATCAGGATGCGCGGGGTGGCGCCCGCACCGACGCCGGGACTCTGACCGGCGAACGTCGCGATGGCATCAGACATGTACAGCTTTCCTTGCGAGGGGGAATTCAAGGCGGAAGGTAGTCCCGCTGCCGACCTGGCTCTCTACCTGGATTTTTCCGGCGTGCTCCTGGATGATGCCGTAGGTGACCGCCAGGCCCAGGCCGGTACCGCGACGCTGCCCGTTCTGCGGCGCACTCTTGGTGGTGAAGAACGGGTCATAGATGCGCTGCATGTGCTCCGGCGCAATGCCCGAGCCACTGTCGCTGATCGAGCACGCCCACATGCCCGTTGCCTTCCGTCGCGATGCGCAGCGTGCCGCCTCCGTTCATGGAATCCTTGGCGTTCAAAAACAGGTTGAGAAACACCTGCTGGAGCTTGCCCGGGTTGCCGTGCACCGGAGGAAGGCTGGGGTCGAGCGCCGTCTCCAGTTGCACCTGCGAGGTCTTGAACTGGTGCTCCAGCAGTGTGAGCGTCTCCTCGATAATGCGGTTCAGATCCAGCTCCTTGAACTCGGTGCCGCTGGTGCGAGAAAAGTTCAGTAGGCCGTTGACGATCTCCGACGCGCGGAAGGTCTGCTTCGTGATCTTGTCCAGCAGCCCGGAAAGCCGTTCGTCCCCGCGTACCTGCTTCGCCAGCAACTGCGTGTAGGAGGAAATGACCGCCAATGGCGTGTTGACCTCGTGCGCGACACCGGCGGCCAGCAAGCCGATCGACGAAAGCTTCTCCGCCTGGGTAAGCTGCGCTTCGAGGTGCACGCGGTCGGTGATGTCGTCCACCAGGATGATGCGGCCGACCACCTCGAAGTGGCGGGAAACCAGCGGCGCGATCGCGATGTTCGCGGTGCGGGTCTCGCCGGTGCGCATGGGCAGGCGGAACTTGTAGAGGTTGTGCACGCCGGGGACGTCCTTCAGGCGCTCGAACTCCTCCACAAACGTCTCAGGGAAGACCGCCGCGAGCTTTTGCCCCAGCACATCGACGCGCGGCTGGGCGCACATCACTTCCATCTGCGCGTTCCAGCTTTCAATGGTGCCCTCGAGGTCGGTGGCCAGGATGCCGACGTTGATGGACTCGACGATGTTCTCGTTGAACTCCTTCAGCCGCTCATACTCGGACACCTTTTCGGCGAGCGACGCATAGAGCCGCGCGTTCTGAATCGCGATGCCGATGTAGCTGGCGAGCGATTCCAGCAGCTCCACATCTTCGCTCGAAAGGAAGTCGCCGTTGGTGGTCCGTCCCAGGCCGATCACCGCGATGGTGCGGCCGCCGCCCGCGCGGCACGGCAGGTAAAAATTCAGATCCAGCGCCGCGGCGGAGAAGCGCTCGTCTACCGGCAGGTGCAGCGTGCTTTGCGGGTTTTCGAGAAAGATGTGCGAAGGCCGGCCGGGGCCGTCGAACTGCAGGAAGCCGAGATTCAGCGTGATCGTGGCTTCGCTGGCGGTCAGCGCTTCCGGCAGGCCATGTCCCGCGGCCAGCCGGTAGCTGCCCCGGGCTCCGGGGAGGAAGATGGCCACCCGCGTGGTCAGCAGGGTACGCGACAGCCGGTCCACAATCGAGCCCAGCAGCGTGTCCAGGTCTGTTTCCGAGCTGAGGCCGCGGCCGAACTCGATCAGCGTCTGCCGGTAGTCGTAACGCTTGCGATCGAAGACGCGATCCACCCGCTCCTGGATGCTGCGCTTGAGCGGTTCAAAGAGCTGGGCGGTGATCACGATCGCCGCGATCAGTCCCCAGGCGCCGAACGAGGGCAGGCGCGTATGCACCACCTCGGCCGCTACCGCCACCGCGCCGAAGTAGAGCGCCACCAGCGCAGCCGTGGCCAGCGTGTAGGTGACGCCGCGCTTGAAGATCAGGTCCACGTCCATCAGGCGATAGCGGACGATGGCCCAACTGAAGGTGAGCGGAATCAGCACCAGCGAAAGCCCGGCCAGCTCGGTCAGGTGCGCCGGTACGGGCAGGTCCGCCAGGTAGGGGATGACGTTCAGCAGGGTGAAAGGCAGCACCGCCAGCAGGGTGCCGCGGGTGAGCCACTTGAGCTGCTGCCGCCGCAGCGGATTGTCGGTGCGCCGGTACTGGTACAGGAAGACACCCGCCGCCAGCACGTAGTAGAGGGCCAGGTACCCGGTGGCGATCTGATCAAGCCGGTGGAGCAGCAGCCCGGTGGCCGACCAGAACAGGAAGGCGGCCGCCTGCAGTCCGATCACCGCCACAGCCGGCAGATACACCAGGGCGATCAGGCCGCGGCGACGCGTCCCCAAGGGCCGGTCTTCGGAGAACGCCATGGCGAAGTGCAGAAACAACGCCGGCTGCAGCGCCCCGGCGAGGATATTGCCCCAGTAGATGGTCCAGTCAAAGGCGTTCAGTTTGCCGGTGTGGTGAAAGGCGTACAGCACAAACGACACCAGGCAGAACACATAGAAGTGGGTGGAGTGGGGCGCCGTCCAGCGGCGAAACAGCACGTACAGGCCGATGAGCAGGTACACCAGCGCCACCAGCCGCAGCCCCTGGTACTGGGCGCGGTCGGGCGTCACCAGGATGACCGGCGCATCGATGCGAACGCCGGAGCGGAGCAGGGTGTAGTCAATGCGGCGATAGACCCCGGTGCGGAACCATTCGCGCACCAGCGCGGCCACCCGGGGCGTGGCCACATCATTGGCCGCCACCAGCAGGTCGCCGGTCTTGACGCCCGCGCGCTCGCCCGGGCTGCCGTCGGGCACGCGCTGTGCTTGGAGCCCGCCGTGCGCCTCCACCCACCACACGCCATCGGTCGGTTCCTGGTACGCGCTGTCCTTGACGAAGTTCAGCGAAGCCAGCACCGCAGCCGCCAGGGTGAACAGTGCCAGTAGCACCACAACCACCCGGATTTGGAGAGGCTTCTGCATGTGACTGGGCGGTTTGGGGAATGCGCAGGAATCCCCGCTTATCTGTAAGCACGCCGGTTGCCATGCCGATGCGGTAAGCGCGGGGGAAATCAGGGCCAGTATACCCTCGGAATTGGGCCATAAGGCCGAAATCCGGAGCTGCCCGCTCGTCTGCTTCGGCCCGCAACACGGCGATCATTCCGCGGGCTACCCTGTTATCTATGATGGTACATAGGGCATAATTCCATTTACGGAAGAGGACATCTGGGTACGTGTCGAGCGGTTACAGAAGATTTTCCGCAGCATACATCCCCGGCCGCAATCCCACGCTCTACCTTTCTATGCACCAGGTGGCGCGATTTGGCGCGACGGACAAGCCAGGGCCGGAACGCAACATGAAAGCGGCAGCGCTTGCGCGGTGGATGACCTCCTCCGGAGCAGCCACGGAAATCCGCAAGGGATGCACGACCATTGCGGGCGCACAGATGTGCTATCTCGAAGCCGGGCAGGGGCCGCCTGTGGTGCTCCTTCACGGCTTGCTGGGGACCGCCGGTCACTGGGAACCCATGCTTTCGCTGCTGGCCGGCGAGGCGCACGTCTACGCGCCGGATGCCCTGGGCATCGGCGCATCCGAGCGCGTCCACGGCCTCGATACCTCGCTGCCCGCCACCGCAGACCGCCTGGCCGCCTTTCTGGACGCCTGCGGCATCGACAAGGCGCATTGGGTCGGCAGTTCGCACGGGGGTGCCGTTGCCATGGTGCTGGCCGCGCGCCATCCGGACCGGGTGCACACGCTGGTGCTCCATGCGCCCGTCAATCCCTTCTGTCACAACGCGGACCCGCTCGTGCGCTTTTACAACACACCCATCGGCACCTGGTTTGCGCATTGCGCTCCCCGGTTGCCGGATTGGGGGCACAACCTGGCGCTGCGGTCTATGTATGGCGACGCCAGTCGCGTACGCCAAGGGTCGCTGAAGAAGTACATGGACTCGCTCCGCGTACCGGGAACCATCCCCTACGTGCTCAGTATCCTGCGCCAGTGGAACCAGGACCGTGCCGCGCTTGAAGCGGCGTTGCCTGCCTTGCGCGCGATTCCCGCGCTGCTGCTGTGGGGCGACCGCGACCGCGCCGTATCCCGCAAGAGCGGGGATCGGCTGCAACGCTTTTTCGACCACGTCACCGCCGCCAGCCTCCCTGGCGCCGGGCACCTGCCGCACGAGGAAGTGCCGGAAGCCTTTGCGGCCGTGGTACGCGGGTTCCTCCGCCAGCAGACGCCTGCGCAGGCCGCCATCGCTCCCATCGCGGACGAGCCCTCTGGCCCGGGTGGAGAGATCGCCGCCGCCTGAGCTTCCCGCCCTGCCGCGGCCTGAGCTTTTCGCCCGAAAGACTCAGCGCGCCCGCGTTGCCCAGCGTACCCCACGAAACCGTTCCTGCTTTTCCCCTGCCGGGCTATCATGAACGCCAAGACCTGACGGCGTTCCCTTCCACCACTCCATGACGCAACGCTTTTTGCTTCGGCTGCTGTACTTCGCGCTGGCGCTTTTCATAGCCGCGAGCTTCACCTATTGGCTCGTCACGCTCATCGGTCTGGAGTCGGCTTACTGGCACACTGAGCGCTACAGCCACATTCCGTTTCAACTAGATGACAATTCCTTGCGCGTCACCTCCGTCCAGCCGGCAGCCGCGGCCGCAGGGATGCGCACGGGCGATGTTCTCGATCGTTGGAATGGGGCGGCCTACCAGGGCCGCTCGGAGTGGCTGCGGACGGAACAGCGGACGCGGCCCGGCGAAACCATGGCGCTCACGGTCCATCACGCAAATGGCACCGTTGCTACCTTGAACATCCCACTGCAGCGGAGAGATCCTTCAGCTCCCAGCATGAGCGAATGGATCACGATGCTTGCGCTGTTCGCCCTGCCTTCGCTCATTTCGCTGCTGCTTGGGTATTGGGTGGTGGCCGCACGTCCGCGGGACGGCAATGCATGGCTGCTGCTGGTCCTGCTCAGTTTTCCCGCGGTGTTCTTCACCGATCCATCGCGTGTAAGCGTGCCTTGGCTCGCCTTTACCGACCTCTGGCACCAAAGCCTGCAGATCCTTGGCTTTACTGCTCTGTTTCTCTTCGGGCTGTTCTTTCCGGAACGCTGGCGTCTCGATGGAAAAGCCCCGTGGTTGAAATACGTCATCGTAGCCGTGTCGCTGGCTGGCGTGATAGCCGTGTACTGGTTCCGCTGGCATGAAAACTTTCATCCCGCCTGGGGCGTTTCGCTCACCACACTGGGCCACCTCGATACCACTTCCTCCCTGGTCATCAACGGAACGGACCTTCTCTGCCTTTTTCTTTACTGGGTTGCGATCTTTGACAAATTGCGATCGGCTTCCAACGCTGATGCGCGGCGGCGCATGCGGGTGTTGTGCGCCGGATCCGTCCTGGGTCTCGGCGGTGTGCTCGTTTTCATCATTCTGCTTCCGGCACTCGGGTACAAGGGACATCACTGGCCCCAGTACACCGGCGCCGTCCTGTTCCTGATCTATCCATTCACCCTGGCCTACGTGGTGCTGGTGGAGCGGGCGATGGACGTCCGCATCCTCGTGCGCATGGGCACCAAGTACGCCCTGGCGCGTGCTTCGGTGCAGATCATCCGTACCGCGCTTGTGGTCTTTTTGATTGTCCGCTTTGTCGTCCCGATGTTTGCCCGGCATCGCGGCGCCCCCCTGAGCTACTTGGCGCTGGTGCTGGCGATCATCGGCATTATTCGTATCTTTACTGCGGAAAACAGCCCTACCAGCCGCCTTGGGCGCTGGATCGACCGCCGCTTCTTCCGCGAAGCCTACGACGCTGAGCTGGTGCTGAATGAGCTCTCCGATCAGGTGCGGCGCATCACCGAGCCGCAGTCGCTGGTGGACACCGTTTCCCGCCGCGTCGGCGAGGTCCTCCACGTACCCCAGGTCGCGCTGCTGCTGGATGGCGGCCGCAACGGGTTTCGCCTGCAATCTGCAAACGGCGGCGGCCCGCTCTACCTGAGCCAGAACTCCTACACAATCCGCAATCTGAAGCGCAGCAATGGCCCGGTGACCCTATACCGGGAAAATCCGGACGGCTGGTTCCTGCTCGCAGGGGAAGAGGAACGCGCCCTGCTGAACCGGCTTCACACGGAGGTCCTGCTCCCGGTGCCCGGCCGCGATCGTCTGATGGGCGTGATGACGCTAAGCGCTAAGCGCTCGGAGGCGCCCTATACGCCGAGCGATCTCCGGCTGCTGCAGAATGTAGCGACCCAGGCGGGATTTGCCCTGGAGATCAGCGAATTGGGCCGCTCGCTGGCCAGCGAAGCGGCGCAGCGCGAGCGGATCCATCGCGAGATCGAGATCGCTCGCGAGGTGCAGGAGCGGCTCTTTCCGCAGGTGGTGCCCACGGTTCCCGGAGCCACCCTGGCCGGAAGCTGCCGGCCCGCGCAGGGCGTCGGCGGCGATTATTACGACCTGATCGCCTTCGATGACGGCGCGGTGGGTCTGGCCGTGGGCGACGTGAGCGGCAAAGGCATCTCGGCGGCCCTGCTGATGGCTAGCCTGCGCGCCTCCCTGCGCGGCATGTTGATGGACGGCCCCGGCGACCTGGCAAACATGATGGCCAAGGTAAACCGCCTGGTCTACGAGGCCTCCGCCTCCAACCGCTACGCGACCTTCTTTTTCGGCGCCTATGACCCCCGCACCCGCAAGCTCTGTTATGTGAACGCCGGCCACAACCCGCCGGTGGTGGTGCGCGGGGAAGAACGGCTCTGGCTCGAAGCAGGCGGGCCGGTGATCGGTCTGCTGCCCGACGTGTCCTACCAGGAGCGCTCGGTCACCCTGCTGCCCGGCGACCTGGTGCTGGCCTACACCGACGGCATCAGCGAAGCCATGACCCTGAGCGAAGAGGAATGGGGCGAAGAGAGAATGACGGCCGCAGCCCTCGCGGACCCCGCCGCGGATGCCGCCGCGGTGCTGCGCCATGTATTCGCCGGGGCCGATGCCTTTGCCGCGAGCGCCCCGCAGTACGATGACATGACCCTGGTCGTTTTGAAGCTGGACCCGGCGGCCTCCTCCGACTAGCGACCTGGAGCAGAAAGCGCCGGAGATGAAATCCACCCCCGTGCTGGACGGGAGGCGCTTTACAAGGCATTCTTGAAGTGTGGGGTCCTGGCGCAGTTTTGCTGGCCCGGACCCGCGACGAAGGCCCGCAAGCGGTGTTTGCGAAGATAGATGGCGAGGAGCGAACAACACGCTCCAGGAGGATTTCTGGTGAAAATGAAAAGCAAGTTTGTCCTGCCGGTCATGCTGGCGGGTGTATTGTGCGTGCCCATGGGTACGCTCGCCAGAGCACAAGAGGCGAGCACTGACATGAAAACCGCGGGTCACGACACCAAGGATGCCGTGAAAGACACGGGAAAGGGCATTGCCAAGGGCACGGAAAAGGCCTACGACGCGACCAAGGACAAGACCGAGGACGTGTTGGGCAAGGGCAAGCACAACACCAAGAAGGCCTATCACAAGACCAAGCATGGCACCAAGAAGGCTGTGCACAAGAGCGCTGATGCTACCGCGCGGACGGCAGACAAGGTCTCTGACAAGAGCCAGACCCCGCCGCAGTAACCCCTCGCAGCAGTACCAATGGCGCACGCGCATCCCGGCGCGTGCGCCATTTTCTTTTGTGGTTCGGCCCCGGGGCGGCTAAAGGCCCCCTGTAAAAAAACCGGCCCGCGGGGTCATGTACCCGCGGGCCGAAGGGCTGTTTTCAATATGGATGTAAAAGTATCAGCTCAGGCTGTCTTTGTGTATGAATTTTTTTCACAAAAAAAGGAACTACTAGCAAGGAGTGCCCGGTCGCCGAGCAAAATCGCCCGATTAGTCGGCGATGTAGACGCCCTGGCGGTGAAACCGTGGGTCATTTAATTGCAGCAGCATGAACTGCGCCACGTCCGCCCGGGAAATGTGACGGCTGCTCGAGGGTAACCCGTCCGGCACCACATGGTAATTGCCGGTCGCTGGCCCATCCGTCAACCGGGGCGGCCGCACGATCGTAAAGTCCAGGTCGGACTGCGCCAGCAGCCGCTCCTGCACGGCCTGGTCCGCCATGGGGTGCTTGAGCAGCGTCCGCTTCATAACCGAGAACAGCAGGTTGGCCAGCGGGGTCTGGTATTTGCCCGCCGGATAGAGCGCACCCGCCGCCCCCACCACGATCAGCCGGTCGATAAAGTGGGCGTGCATGCCGGCAATGATGTTCGGGACGGCCCGCTCTAGCACCGAGTCTTCCTTCTTGAGCGACCGCGCACCGAGCGCCGACAGCACCGCGCGCTGCCCATCCAGCGCGTCCGCTACCGCGCCCGGGTCAAAGACGTCCCCCGTCACGACGCGCAGGCCTTCCTGGGGTGTCAGCGTTGCTGCATTGCGCACAAAGGCGGTCACCGTGTGACCCTGGGTCAAAGCGCCGCGCAGGAGGTGCCGGCCAATACCGCCGGTCGCACCAAAGACAATGATCTTCATACGGTCCCGTGTCGCCTGTGGATGCTCCGTGGAATGTAAGCACAACTATACCTTGTGCAGGGCCGCCCTTCGACCGGCGCGGCCCTGCATCTTTTTCGGGAGGAAACCAGGGAGACACGGACAAACGGTGGAGTCCATGCCTCATCCCACCACCGGACACCACACAGGAGGAATACACGCGGATGGCAGAGCATATTGATCTGAGCAAGGTGAAGAAGACATTAGACTCGCTGATCGAGACCCTGCGCGACGGGCACGAAGGCTTCACTCAATTGGGAGACCGGCTGCAGGACCCCACAGCACGCCGCTTCTTCATGGAAGAGCTCCAGGTACGCTCCAACTTCGCCGGCGAACTGGAGAACGAACTCCACCGGCTCGGCGTGAAGGACGTACACGTCAGCAGCTCGGTTTCCGCCAAGGCGCACCGCGGGTGGGCGGAGCTCAAGTCCAAGCTGGGCGGAGGCGATCACGCGCTGCTTGAAACCGCCGAACAGGGCGAGGATGCCGCCAAGAAGGCCTACCAGGATGCACTCAACGAAGAACTGCCGGCGCAGGTGCGCGATCTGTTGCAACGCCAGCAGGCGCACATCCTTCAGGCGCACGACCGCGTAAAGGCCCTGCGCGACAGCACGGCCGGATCGTAACTTAGCGAAGCACCGATTCGCCCAGCAGCTTCAGCACAAAGAACAACGCGACCCCGGCAAAGAACACCAGCGCCATGCGGATGCCGGGTTCGCGGTTGGTCTCCGGCAGCAGGTCGGTGGCGGCCACGTAGATGGCCACCCCCGCGGAGAGCGGCAGCCCGGCGCGCACCCAGTGCGGCAGCAGGTCTATCAGCAAAGCGCCCGCCAGCGTGGCCGCGGCCACCACCGTCGTCGAAAGCAGCGCGCTGCGCCGGCTCCTTCCGCTGGCCAGCATCACCGAGGCAACCGTGAAACCCTCCGGCACCTTGTGCAGGAACACGGCGAGAAACACGATCCAGCCCAGCAGATTCGAAAGCACGAAGCCCGACGCAATCGCGATCCCGTCAAACAGCGAGTGCACCGCCAGCCCGCACACCACGGAGTAGCTGGTCTTCCGGCTCAGGAACTCGTCCCGGTGCGTCTCTTCGCCGAAGTGGAAGTGCGGCGTGATGGTGTGCTCGATCAGGTGAATGATGCAGAAGCCGACCAGGATCAGCAGCGGCGCCTCGCTCGCGGACATGCGAAAGCTTTCCGGCACCATCTCCAGGAAGGCGGCGGCCAGCATGAAGCCCGCACCCAGCGCGACGAAGTAGCGCAGATAGCGCTTCTCCCAATGCCGGCGCACCAGCACCAGGCCGCCGAAGATGTCCGCGACAGCCGCGATCAGCCCGAGAATAAGCGAAAGCATCACGCGTGCGGCTCCAGAGCGATTACCTCCTCGGGTGTCTTAGATTCTGTTCGTCATTCTGAGCGCAGCGAAGAATCCACGCAGGGTGCCCCATCCTTTGCGCCTCGGCCAGGCTTAGGTTCCTACCTCTGTTGCGCGCAAAGGGTGGGCTCTGCGCGGGAGCGCAGACCGGTTTTCACGCCCGGTCTCCGTGCGAAACCACTTCACCCACTGTGCCGGATGTGCATCACGTCCCCATCCTGCACCTGGTAGTCCTTGCCCTCCAGCCGCAGGGTGCCCTGCGCCCGCGCCGCCGCTTCCGAACCCGCAGCCAGCAGCTTGTCCCAGTGAATCGTCTCGGCGCGGATAAAGTGCTTTTCGAGATCCGAGTGGATCGCCCCCGCCGCCTCCTGCGCGCGCACATTCACCGGCACCGTCCACGCGCGGCACTCGTCCTCGCCCGCGGTGAAAAAGGAGATCAGCCCCAGCAACTGGTAGCTCTTGCGGATCAGCCGGCTCAGCCCGCTCTCCGTCAGCCCATAGCTCGACAGGAACTCCGCCGCTTCCTCGTCCGGCATCTCGGCCAGCTCCGCTTCCACCTTGCCGCAAATGGCCGTCGCGCCGGCATTGGGCCGGTTCGCAAACTCCTCAATCCCGTACTTTGCCACTGCCGCGTCCAGGTCGGCGCCCAGCGTGGTGCTCTCGGAAATGTTCAGGACGTAGAGAATCGGCTTCTGCGAAAGAAACATGAAGCCGCGCACCAGCTTCCGCTCCTCCGGCGTCATCTCCATCTCGCGCAGCGGCCGCTCGGCCTCCAGTTGCGCCTTCGAGCGCAGCAGCAGCGCCTGTTCCTTCTCCAGCTCCGGCGAGCGCATCTTCTTGATGTCTTTCTCCACGCGCTCCAGCCGCTTCTCCACCTGCGCCAAGTCGGAGAAGATAAGGTCGAACTCCACGTTGCGAATATCGCGCGCCGGATCGATCGGCTGCAGCAGCGGCACGGACTCATCTTCGAAAGCGCGCAACACGTGGATCAGCGCATCCACCTGGCGCAGGTTCGCCAGAAACGCCGTCTCCTTCAGCGCCTCCTGCCCGATGGCCGCCACGTCCACATATTCCACCGTGGCGTAGGTCGTCTTCTTCGGGCTGTAGAGCGCGGACAGCTTGTCCAGCCGCTCGTCCGGCACCTTGGCAATACCGAGGTGCGCCTCGCGCGGGTTGTAGGCCTTCTCTTCGAGCTTGGCTTTGGTGAGGATTTTGAACAGGGAAGTCTTGCCGGCCTGCGGCAGGCCGATGATACCGGTCTTCATGTGCATCCTGAGGCGATGAGATCTACTGGCCCCGCGCGCCGTCGCAAACACCACGCCCGTGCCAATCTTTGATGATACATGCTGGCAGGTGCACGTCACGGCAACGCAGTCACAACTCGTTAATGGGTCAGTTCGAATCCAAAAATCGAACTGCGGTCAAGCTAAACTGCCGGTTTTCCATCGCTCACCAGAAGCGCGTTCACAAGATTCATGCCCAGAGGGGGCTCACTCCTCAGCTCGATGAGTGCATTGTCCTGCTCTCACCAATTTATCCTGGAGTGATTGCTTCGCAGGGAGCCCGCGGTCAGGCCGGCGCCACCCACCGATCCGGAAAGCCTGTGTCAGCGACTCAAAAGTGGTTTACGCCGTCGTGGAGGTCATAGATGAAGCGTATCCGACAAATCATCATTGCATTGGTGGGTCTGTTTTATGTTGGCCTGCTCTACCCGTTGTGCACTGAGTTATGGCACAGCAAATGGCTGATTGAAATGCACGACAATGAGTGCGAGCCAATGTTCATCACATTTCTCGTCAGTCTTGGAGTGTTTCTGTTGTTGGCTGTTCGGAAACCCTCAAAGTACAGGCTCGTAATTGCTTTCGCGGCGTGGCAGAGCCTCGCACATTCTGCAACCATGTTCATCCAGTCAGTCGAAGCCTCCATGCACGGAGCTCCACGCGGTTACAACGATGTGATCCTCTTCGGAGTGATCGGAATAGCTGTGCTGCTCGCCGTCCCACCCAAAGAAGATGAAAAAGCCGTCGTGTAGTCTCGCATCGAAGACCAATCACAATTCAATCCATAAACTTGGACGGAATTGGGTGAGTGGTTAAAGCAAAGGGTGCGTGCTGCCCGGAGTTCTCCTGGAACAATGCATCATCGCCAATGCGCTCATCGACCCCGGATCGATACCTGGATGGCGGCTTATCGTAAGTGATCGTCAGATACTCATCAGAAGCAACCCCGAAAGGGATGTTGACCACTCGGGATTTACTGACCTACTACCCGGCACTCCAAGTGAATGGAACTCAGTGATGAGCGGAATCGGGTGGCAGATGACGCTCTTAGGGTGTTTAATCCCCGATGGGCTCTGTATCGCAGTGAGTCTGCGGAGCCAACAGCTGTCATCCTGAGCGAGCGCAGCGAGTCGAAGGACCTGCGGTTTCCAACGTCGTGGCGTAGTAATTCTTCGAACCTGCCACAATAGAAATAGGGAACAAATCCGCTGTCATCCCGAACGAAGTGAGGGATCCGCTTTTCGCGCGCATCACTACGAAACCAAATGTTACCCAAGCAGCAACACCCGGCACCAAAATCAGTGCAAACGCGCCGTCTAAGTGCTTTCCCCAGAGGACTTTGCCCATAACCCTTGCGCCAAGAGGACTTTACCCGCCCACCCCCGGCCTAAGTCTCATTGCAAGAGGACTTTAGCCCAAAAGTCTAGGGGGGAGGGGGAGGTGGCAAGGTTGTTACCTCGTGCCGCTGCGACAAGACAGTCCCTAGCTCTCCAGGTGCTTCTCGTCCTTGGCGATGGCCACACGCTCGTGCTTGATCTCCAGCCGCATCCGGCCGAACACGCTCATGTAGAAGTTCGCCACATACACCAGCGCGAAGCCGCTGATCAGGTAGCCGCGCCAGTCCTGAAAAAGCAGCTTGTACCGCGTGATGAAGAGAAAAACGATGGTGACGTAGTGGCTGAAGCAGTATTCGCAGGTGAAGAGATAAAACAGCTTGCGCTGCCACAGCTTGGGGCAGTGCTTGCTCTGGTCGGAGCACCACTCGCGCGGCTCGCGGAAGACTTCCTCATGCGTCACCGTCCACGCGATGCACGCAATGGGAATGGCGAGCAGGAACAGCGCGGCAATCTGTACGCGAAAAGGCATCGCTAGGGTGGGATGCAGAATGCGGCGGCCACGATGGAGCGGCGCTGCGTCAGCATGGAGCGGCGCTGCAGACGGCCGGCAATCACGCGGGCCGCGGGCGCAGTGCGGCCAGAAAGGCATCCGGGGTTCGCGTGTTCAGCACGTCCTCCGCCGTCAGCCAGGCGCGCCGTAACTGGCGGATGCCGAAGCGCATGTTGTCCATCTCGCTGGTGTGGTGCGAGTCGGTGTTGACGACGATCCTGCAGCCCTGCTCTTTGGCCTTGCGCAGGTTGAGGTCGCTCAGGTCCAGGCGGCTGGGATTGGCGTTGTGTTCGAGGGCCACACCCAGCTTCGCGGCCTGCCGGATTACCGCGTCCACATCGATGGCGTAGGCGTCGCGGCGCAGCAGCAGGCGTCCGGTGGCGTGGCCCAGGATGCGTACATATGGATTTTCAAGTGCGCGCAGCACACGCTCGGTCATCTGCTGCTCCGGCTGCTGGAACAGGGTGTGCACGCTCGCGATGACCACGTCCATCTGCGCCAGGGTGTCGTCAGAAAGATCGATGGCGCCGTCGCCCAGGATGTCCACCTCGATGCCGGCGAAGACGCGAATGCGTCCTTCCATGGCGCGGTCTACCTCGCGAATGCGCTGCACATGGGCGAGCGCACGGGCATCGTCCATGCCGTTGGTCATGGCGAGGTTTTTGGAGTGGTCGGTGATGGCCATGTAGGCATAGCCGCGCGCCAGGGCAGCCTGGGCCATCTCCTCGATGCTGTTGGTGCCATCGGTCGCGTGCGTGTGCATGTGCACGTCGCCGCGAATGTCCGCGAGCTCGATCAGCTCGCGGCAGTTCGTGTTTTGCGGCGGCTTCGATCTCGCCGCAGTTCTCGCGCAGTTCGGGCGGAATCCAATCGAGCCCGAGCGCGCCGTACACTTCCTCTTCGGTGGCGGCGGCAATCTCCGCGCCGTCTTCCATGCGCGCCAGCGCGTACTCGCTCAATGTGTAACCGCGCTTGATCGCGCGCTGCCGGATGGCGACGTTGTGGGTCTTCGAGCCGGTGAAATACTGCAGCGCGGCCCCGAACGAGGCACGCGGCAGGAGGCGCACATCCACCTGCAGCCCGTTGCGCAGGCGGAAGCTGACCTTGTTCTGACCTTTCGCGAGCAGGTCGGCGATGGGCGGGTATGCGGCCACGTAGTCCACGGCAGCAGCGACCACGTCCTCTTCGCAGGCCGGTCCGGTGAGGAGAAAGTCCAGGTCGCCCACGGTCTCGCGGCCGCGCCGCAGGGAGCCCGCCGGGGTCACGCGTTCCACGCCGGGAAACGCCGCCAGATACTCAGTAATCCGCTCGGCTGCCGCTTCGGCGGTGCTCAGCAGAAAGCGCCCGCGGTTCTTGCGGTATTCCTCGATGCCTTTGCGCAGTTTGCCGATCTGCTTTTCGCCGAAGCGGGGCAGGGCAGCGAGGCGGCCCTCGTCGAGTGCTGCAGCCAGTTCATCGACGGTGGCCACGCCGAGCGCTTCCCACACCAGGGCCACCGTTTTGGGACCCATGCCGGGCAGCTTCAACAGCTCGAGCATGCTCGGGCGATAACGCTCCAGCAGTTCGTCGCGCAGCTTCAGGCTGCCGCGTTCTTCAATCTCAACAATGTTCGCGGCCATCCCCTTGCCGATGCCAGGGATAGCGAGCAGCCGCTTGGGCTCACAGCACAGCGTGGAAAGCTGCACGGTGCTGCCTTCCACCGCCTCTGCCGCGTTGCGGTAGGAGCGAACCCGGAACGGGTCGCCGTTGCTGATTTCCAGAAGATCGGCGGTCTCGCCGAGCAGTTGCGCAATGCCGCGATTGTCCAAGTGCCGTGCCTCATGGGCTCAGCGGGGCAGGTCTGGCGCTGCCCTCGCGAACTCCGGGACATTATCGCCTATCGGCTTGATCTCCACCCGTGGCGGGGGAGGATGAACGACCGCGGTGGAGATCCCAAAAAGTTTGCTGCGCCGCTGCTATGCAGCTTCCCGCGTGCGCATCACCTGATCGGCCTGAGGACCTTTTTGACCCTGGACAATGTCGAACTCCACATCGTCTCCCTCCTTCAGGCTCTTGTACCCGTCAAGCTGGATGGAGCTGTAATGCACGAAAACATCCGGGCCGTCGTCGCGCCCGATGAACCCGTAGCCCTTTGCGTTGTTAAACCACTTCACCTTGCCCTTGTAATGAGACACGTGCGGATGACCTCTCTTCAAGCAGAGTGAGGTAGGAGGAAAGACCTACCTGCCTTCTGGGGAGGATGACGCTCAGGACTGCGGATTGGTTTAACGAAATTTGCGGGAGACGTGCAATGGCGCAGGTAGAGCGGAGGCTGACGCAGCAAATTTCCGCCGATCGCAACTTTTTCCCGATGGCCGGGTTTGTGACCGACCATCACAAGCTAGGAACTGAGCGAGCTTCTTGCGCTGCTTCCGCAGCTTGTCGTACATCAGGATGGCGATAATCGTCTTGCCATCGTGGATTTTGCCGCTTTCAATCTGCCGCAGCATCTCCGAGAGCGGCACCTCTGACAGCTTGATACGCTCGTCCTCTTCCGGATGGGCTTCTCCGGCGACCAGATCTTCGGCCAGGTAGACCTGCATCCACTCGCCGAGAAAGCCGGGGCTGGCGTAGTAACGGATCAGCTTGGTCCACCGCCGCGCGGTGTAGCCGGTCTCCTCCATCAACTCGCGCTTCGCGCCCTTGAGCGGATCTTCTCCCTTGTCCAGTTTCCCGGCGGGCACTTCAAACAGGTACTGCGCGGCCGCATGCCGGTATTGCCGCTCGATGATGATCAGCGGATCGCGCTTGCTCTTGCGGTCATCGACGGCAAGGATGACGACGGAGCCCCCATGCCGCACCACATCGCGGCGAGCGACAGCACCGCCCGGCTCGCGCACCTCATCCGTCTGCACGGTGAAAAGCGGTCCCTCGAAGGTGGTCTTCGAGGAAAGCACGTCCACTCCCTTGGGATAGCTGCGTTCGGGGTTGGTTGCGGGCTGCTTTTGTTCCGTTTTGCTTTTGGCTTGGTCGAGCGTGGTCGCTTCGTCGATGGGCATATTTCTTTGGATGCGCTCCTGTACGCGCATTCGCTAAAGTTAGCATCCATCTCGCATGGCAGTGCACACGAGCAGCGAGGCAGTGCCGCGTCCCGCGGTACACGAAGGCGTCGCTGTGATCGGCATAGGCAACTGGGGAAGCTCGCTGGTCGCGGGTTTGCGCAAGGCGCACGTTCCGGTATGTGAAACAGTGCATGCCCGGCAGAGGCGCGGTCCTCGGAACGACCAGCGCGGCGGCATAGCTCTCAACAGCGCGCGGCTGGATGCGCGGGTACTGTGGCTGACGGTTCCCGATGCGGCGATTCCCTCCGTTGCGGAAGGCATCGTTCGGATGCGCGGTGGCGCACTGCGGGGGCAGTTGCTGGTGCATAGCAGTGGCGCGCTCAGCAGCTCCGTTCTGGAGGCTGCGGGTGCGGTGACCGCGGCATCGGTGCACCCTATGATGAGTTTCCCCACGCGCAAGCCGGTAAGTGTGGCGGGTGTGCCGTTCGCGGTGGAGTCGGCCCATGCCGGTGCGCGGCGCAGGCTGTTCGCATTGGTGCGCAAGCTGGGGGGCCGGCCTTTTGTGCTGCCGGCGGAGGGTAAGGCACTCTATCACGCAGCCGGCACCTTCGCTTCGCCGCTACTTACCAGTCTGCTGGCCATCGCGGTTGCGGCGTTACGGGAAGCGGGGCTGTCCCGCACGGAAGCGGAGCGGCTGCTCCATCCGATGGCGCGGCGCACGGTGGAGAATGTCTTCCGCCAGGGTGCAGAGCACAGCTTCAGTGGTCCCATGGCCCGCGGCGATAGCGGGACGATTGATCTGCACCTCCGGGCGCTTGCCGCGCATCCACTGTGGCAGGAGGCGTATCGCAGCCTGGCGGAAGCAGCGCTTGCCTCCTTGCCATCGCACAATGCCGCCGAGATCCGCAACCACCTGGCGCGTAGCTGAGCAAGCGCAGCGCGATCATCCAAGGATCCCGGCCGAGGTTCCCGGTACCCGCACCCACCCACGCAGATTTGCGTGAGAGACTGAGCAAGCGCGGCCCCAGCGGCTGCAAGGAGACGGACGGCGTTGCGCTCGGAGTGTTATCCCTTTTCGGCTCTGCCGCACATGAGCCGGCTCTTTCTCGACTTCATGGAGTGCAAACCTGCGCTTGCGCCGTACTATGGCGGCAGCCCCAACTCGACCGTCTGGATGCGCACGCCAGTCGCGCTCAGCCCGGAGACGCGGGCACGGGTGGCGGACGTGCTTGCACAGCAGAACACGCTCTATGCCGCCGGCGATCTGGCGTTCCGCAATATCCAAAAGCTGCGTGAAGGAAACTCCGTCGTTGTCACGGGCCAGCAGGTCGCGCTGTTTGGCGGACCGTTGTATGCGTTCCTGAAGGCAGCAACGGCGATCCGGTATGCCCAGGAGGCTACGCGCGCAGGCCATCCGTCGGTCCCCATCTTCTGGATGGCAACCGAGGACCATGATTTTGCTGAAGTCGATCACGTAATGCTTCCGGAGCGCCACGCGCTGCACGAGCTTCGGCTCGAGCGGCAGGCGCCTACGCAGGTACCGGTAGGCGGGGTGCGGCTAGGCGACGGCATCCTGCCGTTGCTGGAGGGAGCGGGCCGGATCCTGGGGAGTGCGTTCACGGAACGATTGCGCGCGTGGTATCAGCCGCAGCACACTTTCGCGCAGGCATTCGGCGCGATGATGGCGGCTGTCTTCGCGCAGTGGGGCCTGGTGGTGATGGATGCATCGGCGCGCGAGTTGCACCAGGCGGGAAGCGACGTGCTGCGGCGCGCCGTGGTCGATGCGGATGCGCTCCATGCGGCGCTGGTTGAACGCAGCGCGACCCTCGAAGCCGCCGGCTACCACGCCCAGGTGCTGGTGGGCGAAGGCAATAGCCTGCTGTTCCTGTTGGACAAGAAGACCGGCGCCCGGGTGCCGCTCCGTCGAGTAGAAGGGGGCTGGAAGGCGGGTGGGCGTGCGCTCAAGGAGAGCGATCTGCTCGCGATCCTCGCCGCAGAGCCCGAGCGCCTCAGCCCGAACGCGCTGCTGCGGCCCGTGTTTCAGGACGCGATCCTGCCGACCCTCGCGTATATTGGCGGACCGGCAGAGATCGCGTACTTCGCGCAATCCGACGTGCTGTACCGCGAACTGCTGGGCCGTTCGACGCCCATACTGCCCCGGCTCTCGGCCACGCTGGTTGAGCCCGCCATCGCGACGGTGATGGAGCGCCATGAGCTCTCGCTTCCCAACGTGTTCACCCGGCCGGACGATCTGGCACAACGCCTGGGGGCGCGCTCGATGCCGATCGAGGGGAAGCAGAAACTCGCCGCTGCCGGCAGGGAACTCGACCGCGAACTGACCGAGGTGACGAGGTGGATGGCATCGCTCGATGAAGGCCTGGGCCGTTCCGCGCATACGGCCGCGTCGAAGATGCGCTACCAGATGAACCGGCTCCGCCGTCTGGCGGCGCACTACCAACTGGAGCGCGACGCCAGCCTGAACCGCCATGCCATCGGCTGTGGTGAACGCACTGTATCCGCACGAGCACCTGCAGGAACGCGTGACCGGAGGCGCTTATTTTCTGGCAGGCTACGGAGAGTCCCTGCCGGAGCAATTGGTCGAGGCGGCCGGCGCACGATGTCGCGAGCACCAGGTGCTCTTTCTTTAGAGTCACTCTGGTGCTGGCATTGCAGGGACGGCTCCGGTCTTCAGCCGCCCTCGCGGAATGGCCTACAATACCGGCGAGGAGGGCCTGCGGGCCCAGCACACCATGGCTTCCAAACAAAACAACAGCACTTTCCAGGTAGCCTGTCCGGATTGCGGCGCAATGCTGACCATCGACGCTGTGACCCGTGCCGTCATCAGCCACACGCCTGCACCCCGCAAGCGCACATTTGAGGATTTTGAGACCGCGGCCCGCGCCATGCGGGAACAGGACGAGCGGAAAGAGAGCATTTTTCGGCAGTCGGTTGAGGCGGAGCGCAATAAGGAGGACCTCTTCAACAAGAGGTTTGCCGAAGCGGTGAAGAAGGCCAAGGAAACGCCCACGACCGGCAAGCCGCTGCGCGAATTCGACCTGGACTGAACCGCTGCTGCGCCGGCGATTCCAGATGGCCGCACACAGCCGCTCTGCATCTAACCGTCCGAAGCGAAGCTTACGAAGGATGGTCAGGATTCATGGAAATCGCACAAATCAGCAACAAGGTGAAGGAAGTCGAACAAAGTCTTGGGGTGGATCGCAACTGGACGCGCGGCCTGGCTGCCGGGTCATTGATCACAGGCGCGGTGCTGCTGGCGAGCGGCAAGCGCAAGGCGGGGTTCGCGGTGACCGCCGTGGGCACAGTGGTTGCGTTGCTGGAAGATGTCGATAACCTGCGCGAGATCTGGGAAAAGCTGCCGGGATATCTGCAGAACGGCCAGCAGATGCTGAGCCGGGTGGAATCGTTTGTGACCGAGCTGGCGCAGCAGGGTGAGCGCATCAGCAAGCTGATCAATCAGCAACGCACCGCTTAGGCTGGTGCGGTGCGCGCTGCTGCCGTGGAGCCGACGGCAGCAGCGTCAGTGCTGCCGCTCCACCAGATAGCGCGCCACTGCTTTTAGGGGCTCCGCGCGTTCGCCATAGGACGCGAGCTGATCGAAGGCTCTGGCGACCAACACGTCCGCATCGTGGATGGAACGCTCTACTCCGAAGACCGCGGGCCATGTTGCCTTGTCGCTTGCCACATCCTTGCCCGCAGTCTTCCCGAGCTGGGATGAGTTCTGCGTTACGTCCAGCACATCATCGACAATCTGAAATGCCAGTCCGGCGCTGCGGCCGAAAGCGTCCAGCCTTGCGATATCTTCCGCATCGCCGCCGGCGTAAATGCCTCCAGCCACCAGGCTGACGCGGATGAGCGCGCCCGTCTTGGCGCGATGGATGGCGAGCACCGACTCCGGCGTGGGCTTTCGCTCTTCCCCTTCCAGATCGAGCACCTGGCCGCCGATCATGCCGTCCAGTGTTCCCGTGGCCTCCGCTACCTGCTTCACAATGCGGATGGCCGCGGCAGGCGGGCACGCGAGCCCGGCCAGCACCTGGTAGGCCTGGGTCTGCAGCGCATCGCCGGCGAGGATGGCGATTGCCTCGCCATACACGACGTGGCAGGTGGGCTTGCCGCGGCGCAGGTCGTCGTCGTCCAGCGCCGGCAAGTCGTCGTGGATGAGCGAGTAGGTATGCAGCATTTCGAGCGCGGAGCCCAGGTCTTCGACGCCCGCCGGATACTCGTCGTCGCCCGCAATCATGCGTGCCGCTTCCATGGCCAGCACTGGACGCAGCCGCTTGCCGCCGGCGAAAACGCTGTGTCGCATGGCCCGGTGTATGGAGGTCGGCTCCTGATCCCCGGGGGGAAGCAGCCGCTCCAGGGCCGCGTCGGTGCGAGCCGCACCGCGGTCCAGAATGACTCGGATGTCTTCGTGCATTGCGCCCATCATATCTGAGCGCGGCGCGTGGATTCGCGCGGAGTGGGGCTGCTTTGCGCCGCTCGCGCGGTAGCGCTGCCTACGACAAAGGAGGCACGACAGCCGGCGCCGTTCTCTGCGTGAATCCGGTATTCTGAGCTGGAAGCTTGCTCCCCCAGCCGCGCTGGCTGACGCGCAAGTCGAAAGGATTGCCAAGCGCTTGCGCATTCTGTTGTATGGGCTGAACTACGCCCCTGAGCTGACCGGCATCGGCAAGTACTCCGGCGAGATGGCAGAGTGGCTTGCACAGCGCGGCCATGAGGTGCGCGTGGTGACGACGCCGCCTTACTACCCGGAATGGAAAGTAGATGCCCCGTACCGCTGGTGGGCCTACCGCGTGGAGCGCGGCGTCGTCCGCGTTTACCGTTGCCCGCTGTATGTGCCGCAACGTCCTTCGGGGCTGACCCGCCTGGTGCACCTGCTGTCGTTTGCGGTCAGCAGCTCTCCGCTGTTGCTGCGGCTGGCATTCTGGCGGCCGGATGTGGTGATGACAGTGGAGCCCGCCTTTTTCTGTGCCCCGGGCACGCTCTTGACCGCGTGGCTGACGGGGGCTGCGTCGTGGCTCCACGTGCAGGACTTCGAACTGGATGCTGCGTTTGAGCTTGGCTTTCTGCCAGCAAAGGGCAGGGTTCACCGCTGGGCCCTGGCTGTGGAGCGTTGGTTATTGCGGCGCTTCAGCCGCGTGTCGACTATCTCGCAGAACATGGTCGATCGGCTGATCGCGAAGGGGGTTGCACCGGAACGCGCGCTGCTGTTTCCCAACTGGGTCAATGTCGATCAGATTGTGCCGGAAACAGGCCACAACGCCATGCGTGCGCAGCTCGGCATCGGTGCTGACAAGATCGTGCTGCTCTATTCCGGGAATATGGGGATGAAGCAGGGACTGGAACTGCTACCGGAACTCGCGCAGCGGCTGGCCGGCGATCCGCGAATGCATTTCGTTTTCTGCGGCAATGGCGCGTTCCGTCCGCAACTCGAGATGCTGGTGGCTGGGTTGGGAAATGTGACCCTGTTGCGGCTGCAGCCGCTGGAGCGCCTTTCGGAATTATTGAGTGCCGCCGATATTCACCTGCTGCCGCAACGTGCGGGTGCGGCCGACCTGGTCATGCCCTCGAAGTTGACGGGCATGCTGGCCAGCGGGCGCCCGGTGATCGCCACTGCAGTGCCTGGAACGCAGGTGGCCCTCGCGCTTGAAGGGTGCGGAATAGCAGTCGAGCCGGGAAACACGGATCAAGTGGTCGAGGCGATTCTGTTCCTGGCGGCTTCTCCGGGAACGCGCGCACGTATGGGTGCGGCTGCCCGTCAGCACGCTCTCGAACATATGGGACGGGACGGCGTCCTTGGCCGCTTTGAAACGTATCTGCAACAGGCCGCACGCGACCCTGTTGTGCCGCAGCGCAGCGGGAAGACGCGCGACACGCATGATACCGTAGAAACCTAATAAGCGCGCATTCATGCTGATTGCGACGTGGTGTCGCGCTTTTAGAGGAGAAAAGGGCCGGCTTGAAGAAGGCGCTGATAACTGGCATCACCGGGCAGGATGGCTCGTACCTGGCCGAGCTGCTGTTGAGCAAGGGCTACCAGGTGCACGGCATCAAGCGCCGGTCATCGCTCTTCAACACCGCGCGGATCGATCACATCTACCAGGATCCGCATGTGGATCATCCGCAGATGGTGCTGCATTACGGCGACCTGACGGACGCGACCAACCTGCTCCACATCGTGCAGAAGACGCAGCCGGACGAACTCTACAACCTGGCCGCGCAAAGCCATGTGCAGGTTTCCTTTGAAGAGCCGGAATACACAGCCAACAGCGACGCGCTGGGCACGCTGCGGCTGCTGGAAGCGATCCGTACGCTGGGGCTCGAAGCAAAGACGCGCTTTTACCAGGCATCCACGTCGGAGCTTTACGGGCTGGTGCAGGAGAACCCCGCAATCCGAAGCGACGCCCTTCTACCCGCGATCGCCGTACGCGGTGGCCAAGCTTTATGCCTACTGGATCACGGTGAACTATCGCGAAGCGTACGGCATTTACGGCTGCAACGGCATTCTCTTCAACCACGAATCGCCGCGGCGCGGCGAGACCTTCGTCACGCGCAAGATTACGCGGGCGCTGGCGCGCATCAAGGTGGGGCTGCAGGACCGGCTCTTTCTCGGCAATCTCGACGCGCGCCGCGACTGGGGCCACGCGCGCGACTACGTAGAAATGATGTACCTGATGCTGCAGCAGCCCGAGCCAAGAGATTACGTGATCGCGACCGGTTTTCAGCACAGTGTGCGCGAGTTCGTGGAGCGTGCCGCGCTGCTCCTTGGGATGGAGATTCACTGGAGAGGCAGCGGCGTCGAGGAGCAGGGCATTGACAAACATGGCAAAACCATCGTCTCCGTAGACCCGCGCTACTTCCGTCCGACGGAGGTGGAAACGCTGCTGGGCGACGCTTCAAAAGCGCATCGCGAGTTGGGCTGGAAGCCACGCACCAGCTTCGATGCGCTCGTGGCCGAGATGGTGGATGAGGACCTGAAAGAGGCGGAACGCGACGCATTGGTAAAGCATCACGGCTTCAATGCTTTTCGCTATCACGAAGCCTGAGCGGGCAGAAGGCGTCATGGAAAAGAGCAGCAGGATCTACGTTGCGGGCCATCGCGGCCTGGTGGGGTCGGCGATCGTTCACCACCTGCGCGCCAGCGGATACACGGATATCGTGACGCGCACGCACGCGGAACTTGACCTGACGGACGCGCGCGCCACCGAGCAGTTCCTGCTCGATGCGCGGCCAGAGTATGTGGTGCTGGCTGCGGCCAAGGTCGGCGGCATCCTCGCGAATAACAAGTACCCGGCCGACTTCCTGCGCGAAAACCTGCAGATCCAGACGAGTGTGATCGAAGCGAGCCGGCGTGCTGGGGTTCGGCGGCTGCTCTTCCTGGGATCCAGTTGTATCTACCCCAAGTTCGCTCCGCAGCCGATTCGGGAAGAGTACCTGCTTACCGGCGAACTGGAGCCGACCAACCGTCCGTATGCCCTGGCCAAGATCGCCGGCATCGAGATGTGCTGGTCCGCCAACCGGCAGTACGGCACACAATACCTGGCGGCCATGCCAACCAACCTGTACGGCCCCGGCGACAACTTCGACCTGCAGAACTCGCATGTGCTGCCCGCGCTCATGCGCAAGGTCATTGAAGCGCATACCGAAGGACGCGAGTGGATCGAGGTCTGGGGAAGCGGGACGCCGCGCCGCGAATTTCTGTACAACGCAGACCTGGCGGAGGCCTGCGTGTTTCTTCTCAACCTTCCCGACGAGACCTTTCGCGGCCTGCTGAGTGAGGAGCACGCGCCGCTGATCAATATTGGGACGGGCGAAGATCTCACAATTCGCGAGCTCGCTGAAACGCTGTGCAAGGTGCTTGGCTTCCGCGGAGAACTCCGTTTCGACGCGAGCAAGCCCGATGGCACACCGCGCAAGCTGCTGGATGTGAGCCGCATGCGCGCGCTGGGCTGGCAGGCGAAGACCGGACTGGCTGAAGGCATTGCGATGACCTACGCAGCGGTGCGCGACCAGCTCACGCCGGCAGGGAAACACGCCGGGCCCTGAGCCGGCTCCACGCCATCAGTACGGCGCACAGCACGCAAACGAGCACCGACAGAACGCGTCCCCAGAGCACGTCCGGCGTGGTCCGCCAGGCAATATCCACGTTGGAAATGCCAGCTCCTATTGGCACTACCATCAGCCCGTCGTCGCGGCGCAGGCGCGGCTGTTCTGCCTTGCCGTTCACCTCGACGCGCCACGCCGGATACTCCATCAAGCGCACGACCGCATACCCCGCGGCAGCGGATTGAATGCGCACCCGGCGGTCTTCGGGCGACCAGCGCAGAATGGACACAGTGGCAGGCACGTGTGCGTATACCTCTGGCGCGTAGTCTGGATTCTCGTTCTTGCTGCTGTCCGCGCTCTCGTCCCCAGGCTGGCGCAGGATGCGCACCGGAGGCAGGTTCTGCTGGATGGCACTGTTGTCCGTATCGACCGGCGTGTACTCATCCGTGCCTTCCTCGCCCGCACCGCTCAGGAAGAGCATCCGGCGGGGTGCGATGGCGTCCTCCTGATCACACGGCTGGTAGAAGAGACTGGTCGAGGCCGCGATCGAGAGCAGCGCGAGCCCTACGCCCATGCTGGCCCGCCACACCCGTCCCGGTAAACGGGCGATTGCTGCGCCAGCCCACAGGGCCGCGAGCATGCTGAGGACCATCAGCCATCGCCAGGGAAACTGCAGAAAACGCAGGTGGGGCGCATGCTGCCAGACAGGAGCGCTCACCGGAAGCAGCAGAAAGAGCACCAGGGGAACCAGGGTGACTGCAGCCAGCGAGCGCTTTCGCAGCTCCGGGCGCGACAGAAGGAAGGCAACGGTAGCGGTTACGAGCAGGATGACGGCGAGCCACGACGCCGTCCGCAACACCTGGTCGTGATACGGCTCCCCTGTGCGCATGAATAGGAAACTGTCGCCGATGCGCATGCCGGGTGCGGCGGCCGCGCGGGCGATTTCTACCCACCGCTGCTCGTAAGCGGCGGGTACCAGGTAGAAGCCGTCCAACCCCAGCCCGAGGGCCACGCCGGCTCCCAGGCACAAGCCCGGTTGCCACGTCCGCTCCTTCATGGCCCGAACAAGTGCCAGCCAGAGGAGCATGTAGGACGCGATGACGCCAGCGGGCGCGTTGCACAGCCAGATGCCCGCGTATGCCAGGGCCAGCGGGACGACAGGCGGGCGCATGCGCAAGGCAAAGAGCAGGATTAGTGGGAGGACGGCGGCGGCGAGCAGTTCTCCGTATGCGGTGCGCTCATAGGCTACAAAGAGCGTGTAGGGATTGGCGAGGTAAACACAGCCGGCCAGTGTGGCTGCCTGGAGCCCGAGCCACTCGCGCGCAAGCCGCTGCATGCTCAGCCCGCTCGCGAACAGAGCCGAGGCCGTAAATAGCACCGGCGCGCTCTGCCAGCCACCAATGGCGCCCAGGGCAGCGCCGAGCAGCCAGGAAGCAGGCGGGTAGAAGATCAGCCGAGGTTCGCCCGCGCTGTAGTTGGAAGCAGTGATCCAATGCGGATAGAGGACACCAAACTGCCAGTCGCGCGCTACGTCCATCCAGGAAAGTAAGTGAAACTCAAAGTCGTGCCCGCAGGAGGCGCCCCTGAGCAGCAAGAGGAATATGACAGCGAGCGTCGTCAGCGCTATCCACAGCAGCGCGCGCCAGCTTATCCCGTGATTCGTAGCGCCGGCGTCGCGCAGTGCGCCAATGCCCGGCGCGAATGCGTCCGTCATGGCAGCAGGGTGAGGGTGTGCCTGGCCGCCGCGGCCACCGCAGTCGAAGAGAACGGCATGGGGAAGGTGCGCCCGTTGTACCAGGCGTCCCACTGATCGCGGTAGTGCGGGCTGACCGGATCGCCGGACTCCCCAAGCACGATGTTTTCCGTTGAGCTGTCCACATCTGCCCAATCCATGGTGAAGCGCTGCGACGGCCCGAAGTTGTGCGCCACCTGCTTGACCGTGGTGCCGTCACCGGATTGTGGAAGCCTGCCGGTCCCAGTCCACGCAAAGAAGGGTAGGCGTCCGAAGAGTGGATGGGCCAGGTCCACAGTCTGGAGTGAGCCGTAACGCCAGGAGCGCAGATCGTCCGGAGCGTGCGCCTCCGCCAGTCCCTGCTGCACGGCCGCGGCCAGCAGCACATCCCAGTTGGCATAGCTGGCGGGCAGCCACGCCGCGGGCCGGTGCGCAATGAGTTCCTCCTGCGCAAAGTCCGATTCCGGCCACTCGTAGGCGTTCCAATCCGCGCCGAGTTTTGGCTCCAGCACCACGGGCCAGAAGGCCCGCCGGGCAGCAGTCACAATCGCCGCGGCCGGCGAATCCACCGCCAGTACGCCGTTCCAGGAGCGAAGCAGGTCGGCCGCTGTTCGCAGCCGTGGGCCGGCAGCGGGCGCCTGGTCGATAGCATGGGCCATGCGCTGCGCCAGTTCCTGATCCAGTTCGGAGTACACATCGGTTTGGAGGGTCAGCATGTCGCTCCGGGTCAGCTTGTCTTTTCCGGCGAGCCATTTCCAGATGCGCTCGTTGCGGTACGGCGAAGCCCACGCCAGGGTCAGCGGGTAGGGATAGCCGTCCGGCGTGATGCGCGCATTCGCAGTAGCGAGGATGCCGTTCGGCGGATCAAGTACGGAAGGCATAGCTGCAAACGGAACAACGCCGCTCCAGCCCGCCCCGGCAGCCACCGGGATCCCGCTCAGCCCGAAGGGACGTAAGGGGATGCGCGCGGCAGCCTGATAGCCGATGTGTCCGGCGCGGTCCGCATATACGATGTTCAGCGTGGGCGCCCACCAGGCACGTATTGCCTGCTCAAAGCTGCCCCAGTCCGTCGCGGCATTGAGATCGAACAGCGGCGCGCCGGTGGCGATCGCCGGGTTGTAGATGGTAGATCGCAGGCAAAGCGTGCGCCGCTCTTGGGGTAGCAACGGCGTGATCACCGGGCCATCGTCAGTACGGAATACGTCAAAGCTCTGATCGCGTCCCCAGCGCACGCGGACCGTCTGCCGATCGCGCTCCATCTCGTGCCAGCTTCCGTTAGCCCAGTACTCGCCGCGCGCGTTGACCTTTTCGATCACTACGTCTTCGATATCGCCGCCCATGGCGGTCAGCCCCCAGGCGATCTGCGCGTTGTGCCCGGCCACCACGAACGGCACGCCGGGGATGCTGACGCCAGCAACGTGAAAGGCGCCCGCGTGCAGGTCCGTTTGGTACCAGATTCCGGGTACCTGGAGTGGCAGGTGCATGTCATTGCTCAGCAGCGGCAGGCCGCTCGCGGTATGCGCGCCGGAGACGGCCCACTCGTTGGAAGCGGCGCGAAGGGGCGATCTTCCCAGAAGAGCTTGCAGGCGCAGGATGTCCTCGAGCGTGCTCTGCGGACCCGGTTGCGTGTCGGCTGCTGCGGGCGAACTGGCCGGTACTGTGTGCGGAAGGCTTTGGGCGGGAGGCAGCGGCGGATGATCGCGCCAGGAGCCGGTCGGGTAAAGATCGGCTGCGAGCACCGGCCCGAGGCGCGCTTCGATCCGCTCGCGCGTAAGCTTGGTAGGCCATTGCGTATCCAGCAGTTCCACCATGGTCAGTACGGCGAGCATGGAATCCGCCGTGTGCCATGGCCTGGGCGCGTAACCCAGAAGCCGGAATTCCGCCGGGAGGTGCTCCCGTGAATCTTCGATATACGCATTTACTCCACGCGCATAGGCATCGAAGTACGCGCGGTCGCGCGGGGGCAGCGAGGCGGCCAGCCGCTCCGCCGTAGGCCGGAACGCCAGCACCCGCTGCATGCGATCATGCTCGACGAATTGCGATCCCAGCACCTCGGCTGCCTCGCCGGCGGCCATGCGGCGGATCATGTCCATTTGCCAAAGCCGGTCTTGCGCGGTGACGTACCCCTGCGCGGCGATCAGGTCATCGATGGACTGGGCATCCAGGTGCGGTACGCCCCGGGCGTCGCGCTGCACCGTAACCGGCGCCAGCACCGCACGCGTATGGTGGTCACCGTCCACTTGCGGCAGTTGGGCGCGCATGGCGCGATGGAGCCACACCACACCGCCTCCGGTCGCAAAGGCCAGGATGAGCGTGAGGATGATGAGAAACCACAGCAGGCGTACCAGCCAGGTGCGCGGCGAACTCAAGCGGGCTCTCGATCCGTGTGGCTGCTGGCGAGGGCGGGCCAGACGGGCGGGCGCCGTCTCCACCACGCCCAGCATAGGAAGGCGACCACCAGGATCAGGAGAAGCACATAGGGGCTGCCCTCCGGCCCGGTGGCGCCGCCGCTCAGCCAGGGATTGCCGACGGGATGCTCCGCGAGCAGATGGCCTCGTGCGACGAGTCCGCTGTCGGCGGTTCCGTAGAAGAAAGATTGTCCCCAATCCCACGAGGCGTGGAAGCCGATGGCCCACCAGAGCGAGCCGGTGTACCACAGGCTGAGCGAGAACAGCAGGCCGACCAGGGCGGCCGACAGGATGCCCACATGGGACTCGCCCTTGTTGCCCAGGTGCAGTGCCCCAAACAGCAGCGAGATGAGGATTGCCGCCGGCCAGAAGCCCATGCCGCGGGCAAGCATGGATTGCAGGTAGCCGCGCGTCAGCGCTTCCTCGGCGAGGGCGACCAGTAAAAACATCACTGCCCACACCAGGCCGTAGCGCACCGCGGCGCCCGCATGCAGCGTCACGGAGCCGAAGACCAGCAGGTGCATTTTCCACAGCACAAATATCAACGCGGTGAGCGCGACGAAGCCCCACAAAAGGCCAAAAAGGAAACGTGCAACACGGCCGGAACCCTGGAAGGGGATGTCCAGCAGCCGGCGATGCTCGATCCGCGCCATCAGGGCCGCGGCACCAAAGATCGCGATGGCTTGGATCCCTTCTCCGAGGAGGGCGATTCCGGGCGACAGTTCGCCATGCGGACGCTTGCCGTGGGTGAGCAAGTTGAGCGGGAAAAACAATAAAAGAGTCAACAATGCGAAAAGCAGGAAGTACAGCGCCGCCCGCCAACCCGCCCGCAGGCCGGTCTCGTTCATGAACACATGGAGTGCTTTCTTGCCCATTCCCTCTGGACTCTGCGCAGACGGATCGGCCCCGCCGGCAGCGTCCAGATTTTGTTGCGTTTCATCCATCATTGGCTCCGAACCCCTCTTCTCCACCATAGTGCAGTACGCGAACGGCAGCTTGACAGTTTCCGGTGTCCCGGCAATCCTAATCATTCTCGACAGGGGCGTCAGTGACGCTTCCTTTCACGATCCCGGGGGCAGACCTCTTTTGAACGTTCGCGTCTTTTACCACGACAGGTGCTTCGACGGGGCCTGCTCCGCATCGCTGTTCACGCGCTTTCATCGCGAATGCATTATTCCTGACGCAGCGTATGGATATCACGGCCTGGTGCATCGCGCTGGCGCCCTGTTCAACGAGGCGGATTTCACCGGCGACGAAAATGCCATCGTGGACTTCAAATACTCACCATCCCCGCGTATAACCTGGTGGTTCGATCACCACCTCAGCGCCTTTCTTACGCCGGAGGATCACGAACAGTATCTGCGCGGGCTGGCGGACGGCTCCTTCGCGATGCGCCGGTTCTACGATCCCGACTACACCTCGTGCACCAGCTTCCTGGCACACATCGCGTCCACCCGCTTCGGATTTGACGCAACCCCGGTGGCAGAACTGGTGAAATGGGCGGATATCGTGGACGGCGCTCTTTACGAGAGTCCGGAGGCAGCAGTGGAAATGGCCGAACCCGCCATGAAGCTGACCCTGGTGATCGAGTCTACGGAAGACCCCAAGCTGATTCCGCGCATGATTCCGCTGCTTACCGAAGAGCCGCTTGCCGCCGTGCTCGATGAGCCTTTCATTGCGAAGCTGCTGCCCCCGTTGCTGGAACGGCACCAGCAGTCGATCGCGCTCATCCGGGAGCGCGCGTCGTGCGCCGACGGGACGATCTACTTCGACATCACGGACCAGCAGCTCGAGGGCTACAACAAGTTCATCCCGTACTACCTGCATCCCGAGGCCACCTACAGCATCGGCCTCAGCAAATCGAGCTTCCGCACCAAGGTGGCGGTTGGGTCCAATCCCTGGACCACCGCACGCCCCGACCAGATGGTGAACCTGGCCACTATTTGCGAACGGTATGGAGGCGGCGGCCACGCCCGGGTGGGCGCGATCTCGTTTCCGCCGGATCGCTCGGACGAAGCCCGCGCGGCTGCGGCGGAAATCGTGGCCGAGCTACGGGCGCACGACCCGGCGCTGTTGTAACACTTTCCTGAAAATTGACGAGCGCTGCGCTCAATCCAGCGTGAAGGAGAAGGTGGCCCCGCCCTCCGGCTCGCCCTCCGCGCGCACGTATCCGCCATGGCGACGCACGACGCGGGCCACAGTCGCGAGCCCGATACCGGAGCCCGGGAAGTCCTTGTCGCCGTGCAAGCGTTGAAAGGCGTTGAACAGTTTGCCGGCGTACTGCATGTCAAAACCTGCGCCATTATCGCGAATGAAGAACTCCTGCCTGCGCTGCGCCCGGCGTGCGCCGAATTCGATCCTTGCGTGATCGCGTTTGGAGGTGAACTTCACAGCATTCCCGAACAGGTTCTCGAGTGCAACCTGCGTGAGGCGGCTGTCGGCATAAGCGTGCAGGCCGGGCTCAATCGATAGCTCGACGGTGCGGTTGGGACAGAGCCGCAGCATGTGGGTCGCGATCTCCCGCGCCATGTGGCTCATGTCGAGGTGTTCGCGCTGGATTTCCGCGCGCGTAACCCGGGAAAGCTGCAGCAGGGAATCGATCAGGCCGCCCATGCGCTGCACGCCCTGGCGGATGCGCGTCACGTAGTCGCGGCAATGCTCATTGAGCAATGGCCCGGCGTCTTCTTCAAGCGCCAGGCTGAAGCCATCAATGGTGCGCAGCGGCGCGCGAAGGTCGTGCGAAACCGAGTAGCTGAAGGCCTCCAGCTCACGGTTGGAGGCCTCGAGTTCTGCCGTGCGCCGGCGCACCCGCTCTTCCAACTCACCGTTCAAGCGCTGTATCTCGTCCAGATACGCGCGGCGCTCGGTGATGTCGCGGTGCACTCCGACCCACTCGCGGACGTTTCCCTGCTCATCGAGTACCGGGAGCGCCCGGATAGAAAACAGCCGCCACACGCCGTCATACCGCCGCACGTGGTGCTCAAAGACAAACATCTCCCGCGCCTGCACCGCCTCATTCCACGCCTCGATGGTGGGCTGAGCATCTTCCGGCAGTACCGCGTCGGCCCAGCCATAGCCCTGGTACTCTTCCGGCGTCTGGCCGGTGAAAGCGGCCCAGCCCGGCTGCTCTCCCCACATCTCGCCAATTGCGTTGTTGGTCCAAAGAATGTCGCTGACCGCCTGCGCTGCCGTGCGAAAGCGTGCTTCGGTTTCCCGCAGCCGCTCCTCGGAGCGCCGCTGCTTATCGATGTCGGTCAGCGTGCCGAACCAGCGGGCGATCGCACCGTCTGCATCGCGCAACGGGTGCGCGCGCGCAATGAACCAGCGGTAGTTTCCGTCGGCACCGCGCAGGCGGTACTCGATGTTGTAATCCTCGCCCGTTTCCAGGCAGTGCAGCCAGTGGTCCCAGGTACGCTTGAAGTCATCGGGATGCAGCAGCTCGGCCCACGCGGAGCCGTCCGTTTCTCCCGGACGTGTTCCGGTGTAGTCGTACCAGCGCTGGTTGAAGTAGTCATGGCGCCCATCGGGAAGCGTGGTCCACACAAGCTGGGGTAGGGATTCCACGATCTGCCATTGCGTGCTCAGGCTGTTGCTCAGCGCTGCCTGGGTCTCGGTCAGCATGGACACATCGGAAAAGCTCGCCTGGACGGCCCTGCGTCCATCCACCACGATGGGCCACACGAATTCATGCGAGGCAAAGACGCTGCCATCCAGCCGCCGGAAATGCAGGATGCCTTCGCGGATGGTGGCACCGCGATTGACGGTTTGCCGCTGCCTTCGCAGGATCTCCGCCCTGTCCTCGTCGGTAACGAAATCCGCGGGCGACCGCCCCAGTACTTCCTGCGCGGTTTTCGCCCCCAGCGTGCGCACCCCGAAGGGATTGATGTATATCAAGCGCAGGTCCAAATGCACCCACACGGCGAACGGAGCGTGCTGCCAAAGAGCATGGAGTTGTTCTTCGCTGATGGATATTTCCTGCCCCGTCGTGGCGCCAACCGGGTCCGCGCTGCTCATCATCGGCCGCTGCTTCTCCTGACGTAACTGTCACGGTCTGCTCGAAGATCGGCAGTTCCGTCAGGATTGGATGCAGATTTGCGCGGTAACTACAAACATCGCGAAGGCCAATCGGGACGGCGCTTTTCCAGAAAGGATGCCAGTCCTTCGCGAAAATCCGGTGTTTCCCGCAATTCGGCGTTGGCCTGAATGGCCTTTGGGAGCGCTGCATCGAGCCGGGCGCGAGCCTGCCCGCTGAGCAGCGCCTTGGTAGCGCGCAGGGAACTGGGACTGTTACGCATCAGCAGGCTCGCCAGCGCCCGCACTTCGGCTGCGAGACTGTCAAGCGGCACAATGCGCGTGACCAGGCCCAGTTCGCGTGCCTCCGCCGCATCGATCAGGCGGCCGGTCAGCAGCAGATCCCGCGCCTGCTTCTCCCCCACCTGAGCCACCAGGAAGGCGGAAACGATCGCCGGGATAAAGCCGATGCGCACCTCGGTGTAGCCGAAACGGGCCTCCGGCGCTGCATAGGTGAAGTCGCAGACCGTTGCCAGCCCCATGCCGCCTGCCACCGCCGCACCGTTAACCGCAGCGATCGTCGGAAGCGGCAGTTCATATAACGTGCGCAGCAGGATGGCGATGGCCTCCGAGTCGGCCAGGTTCTGCTCAGGTGTCCGCTGGGCGAGCTGCCGAAGCTCGTCGAGATCGAGCCCGGAGCAGAACGCCTCGCCGGCACCGGTGAGAATCAACACGCCGGCGGACCGGGAACGCAGGATCGTTAGAGCTTCCGTCAACTCGCGGATCATCTCCGCCGTCAGTGCATTGCGCCGCTCCGGGCGGGTAAGGGTGAGGGTGCAGACGTCTTCGTGCCACTCCAGGCTGATCGTCTTGTAGGTTGTCATCGACTATTGCCTGGGAACCCCGTATTTTTCCGCAATGCCGCCGCTGAGCCGTTGCAGCAGGTCCAGTGCTCCTGGCTTGATCAAAGGCGGCGGCAGCGACGCCCCGAGCCGCTCCAGTTCTGCAATCGCAAGCTCGGTGGCGACATTGCCCACAAACGCGTCCTGGGCAAACGGGCAGCCCCCCAGGCCTCCGATGGCCGTATCGAAGCGCCGGCATCCGGCGTGATATCCCGCGGCGATCTTGTCCGCAACCTCATCGGCACGGGCATGGAGATGCATGCCGATCTCCGCGCCCGCTGCGCCTTCCAGCGCGCTGCGGAAGACGCGCTCGATGACCTCGGGTGTGGCGAGCCCAACTGTATCGGCCAGCGAGATCTGCTCGATGCCGTTATCTTCCAACAGTTCGCAGGCTGCCGCTACTTCGTCCTCGCCCCAGGGGTCGCCATAGGGATTGCCGAAGGCCATCGATACGTACGCCACCATGCTGAGGCCGGCTTTGTACGCCGCCTGCCCGATCGCGTCCAGCGCGTCGAGCGACTCCTCTGGCGTCTGGCGCTGGTTGCGTTCGAGGAAGGTCGGCGAGATGGAGTAGGGAAAGCCGAGCGTGCTCACGCTACCGGTCGCGATCGCGCGCTGCGCCCCTTTGGCATTGACCACAATGCCGATGATCTCCGCGTCTTCCGGCATGGTTTCGTAGGAGGCGGCCAACAGAGCCATCACCTGCTCGGAGTCGGCCATCTGCGGCACTGCTGCGGGCGATACGAAGGAGACCGCATCGATGTGTCGGAAGCCGGTATTGAGCAGCAGCCGCAGGTAGTCGGCTTTCACCTCGGCCGGGATCTCTTTCGGCAGCCCCTGCCACGCATCGCGCGGACACTCGATTAGCTTGACTTCATTCTTCATGGCAGCACAGAAGAGGGTATCAGGGCGGAGTCTCCGGCGCAGGTACGGAAAGTGTCAGACGGGTAGCTCCCGCGAGTATTCGTTGCTGGGCGGAAGATGGGTGAATTCGTGTGCCTCCCGGTGAGCGGCCGCTTCGCGCCTAGGTCTGCAGCACACCCGGATGGAAGCGCTTGACCTCGGGGTTCAGAGACGCTGCCTCGAGCGCCAGCAGGAGAGCGTCGCGCGTGCGAGCTGGGTCGATGATCGCGTCCACCCACAACCGGGCGGCGGCGTAGCGTACATCGGTCTGTGCGTCGTAGGAGTCCTGGATGGAGCGCTTGATCTCCGCCTTTTCCGCGTCGCTCAATTTCTTCCCGCCGCGCTCGAGGGCGCGGATCCGGATCTCCACCAGGGTCCCCGCCGCCGACGCACCCGACATTACGGCATAGCGCGCCGTGGGCCAGGCAAAGATAAAGCGCGGGTCATAGGCCTTGCCGCACATGGCGTAGTTGCCCGCGCCGAACGAGCCGCCGACAATCACGGTGATCTTTGGCACCGTCGAATTCGACACCGCGGAGACCATCTTTGCGCCCGAGCGAATGATGCCCGTCCACTCTGCATCGCGGCCTACCATGAATCCGTTCACGTCGTGCAGAAAGATCAGCGGGACCAGGTTCTGGTTGCAGTCCATGATGAAGCGCGCGGCCTTGTCGGCACTTTCCGCATAGATCACGCCGCCGAACTCCATTCGCTTCTCCCCGGAATGGCTGGTCTGGGGCTGGTGCGATTTCTGGTTGGCTACGATGCCCACGGCATATCCACCGATGCGCGCGTAGCCGCATAAGACCGTCCGCCCATAGTCGGCCTTGTACTCGTCAAACTCCGAACGGTCCACGATGCGTGCAATCACCTCGTGCATGTCGTAGGTGTTCATGGAGGAGCGCGCTGGGTCGGGATCGAGCAGGGAATAGAGTTCCTCAGCCGGGTAGTGAGGTGCATCCCGCTGCGGGTCATAGGGAGCGCGGTCGAACGGCGCGCCGCTGCCGTGCCCCAGCCTGCCCACCAGGGATCGTAACCGGGCCAGGCACAGATGGTCGTTCGGTTCCTTGAAGTCCACCGTGCCCGAAATCTCCGCGTGCATGGCCGCGCCGCCCAGCTCCTCCGCCGTGTACTTCTGCCCGATGGCTGCTTCGACCAGCGCGGGCCCGGCCAAGAACAGCCCGCTGCCCTCCGTCATCAGCACGTGGTCGGTCATCACCGGAAGGTACGCGCCGCCGGCGACGCACATGCCCATGATGGCCGTGATCTGCGGAATGCCTTCCGCGGACATGACGGCGTTGTTGCGAAAGATGCGGCCGAAGTCATCCTGATCGGGAAAGACGTCTTCCTGCAAGGGCAGAAAGACGCCCGAAGAGTCCACCAGGTAGAGCGTGGGTATGCGGTTTTCCATCGCGATGTGCTGCGCGCGCAGCACCTTTTTCGCGGTCATGGGGAAGAATGCCCCGGCCTTTACGGTCGCATCGTTGGCGATGATCATGACCAGCCGTTCGCTGACCCAGCCCAGTCCGCAGACAGTTCCGGCAGATGCCGCGCCGCCCCATTCCTCGTACATGCCGAAGGCCGCGAACAGGCCGAGTTCGAAGAACTCCGTGCCAGGGTCGAGCAGCAGAGCGAGACGCTCGCGCGCGGTCAGTCGCTTTTTCGCGTGCTGGCTCTCGATCGCTTTCGCGCCACCACCTTCGCGAATGGCGGCTTCCTGCTGCGCGAGCACCGCGAGCAGCGCACGCATGCCCGCAGCATTCGCCTGCGCTTTCTTCGTGTGCGCGTCCAGTTTGGTGGCAAGGGCGTTCTGCAGCTTCGCGGGCGTGAGCGGGGAAGGCGGCGTGGGCGTGTGGGCGTTGCTCTCTTGTCGGGCCATGCAAACTCGCCAGCATAGCACCGTTTCTCCGCGCGCGCTGTCTTGCCCGGCGACGCGCGATGCCGAGACTGCCGGCAGCTACCCGGCTGCGGCGGACGTCCCTTCTTCGCCGGCTAATCCGAGCGCGACCGCATTACCCTGCATGGCGCGCAGGCAGAACGCAACGTGTTGATCCAGGTCGACACCCAGCTCCGCCGCGCCCTGGATCACATCCCCCCGGTTTACTCCGCGCGCGAATGCTTTGTCCTTGAGCTTTTTGCGCACGCTCTTCACATCGACATCGTGGATGGACTTCGTGGGTTTCACCAGCGCGCACGCAGTCAGAAAGCCGGCGAGCTCGTCGCAGGCGAACAAAATCTTGTCCAGCCGCGAGATACGCGGCGTCCCGCTGTAGTCCGCATGCGCGAGGATCGCGTGCTGCATCTCCTCCGGCCAGCCCTGCTCGGCAAGAATGCGCACACCGAAGAACGGATGCTCCTCCGGCGAGGGATGCTCCTCGTAATCGAAGTCATGCAGGAGACCGGTCGCCGCGTACAAATCTTCAAGCTCGCTCGCAGCTTTTTCGTCGAGCGCCTGTGCTTCCGCTTCTGCGCGTCCGTAAGCGCGCACGCAGGTTTCAACGGCCAATGCGTGCTTCAGCAAGCTGCTCGACCGGGTGTGCAGATTGAGCAGTTGCCATGCTCGTTCGCGCATGTTGGCGATATTTTTCATCTTCGCTTTTCTCCCGGGTGATCACGTGAATGGGCCGTTGTTATTGTGGTTTTCTAGGGAATACGCCGAAAGTTGTAGGTTTCCACTTGGATTTTCACTTGACTCACAAACACCCTTGGTCGCATCGTTAGAAACATTCAGGCGGAACACGGGTTCCGCTGTGCAGGACGCCCGCTCTGGCGCTCCGTACACAATCTATGGCAACTACCTTAGCAAGCGTTGAGGCGCGCGAGGTACTTCGCTGCGATCACTGCAGCCTCGTGCAATTCCGCACGATGAACTCACTCTGCAGGCGCTGTCACAAATCACTCGAGATCGATGAGCCGGAACTGGCATTCCCGCAGGCTACCGCTCCGGTCGCGAAACCAGCCGAAGAAGAGAACGGCCTGCAGGTGGCCCGCGCCGTACGCGATACCCGCCGCAGCCGCAACCTGAGCCAGCGCCAGCTTGCCACGCGCATGCAGGTGCCCCGTACCTATATTTCGAAGATCGAGAACGCCAAGGCCATGCCGACGCTCTCTTCGCTCGAGCGCCTGGCCACCGCCCTCGAAGTGGACATGTGCAGCCTGCTCCATGATGCGCGCAGCCGCCAGCACGACGAAACGGCCGCCATCTTTGCCGATCCATTCCTGGCAGAGATCGCGCCCTTTGTCGCGCATCTCGATGCATTGCAACGTTCCATGTTCCTGAACCAGGTGCGCGATATGGCCCTGGGCCGCCGCCGCACAACCGCGTGAAGCCGGGAAGCGAGGACCCGAAGGTCCTCTCTTCCCCGGGCCCCAGTTCCTCCAGCCATCGCGCTCACCGCATTGCTCCACCGGGTTCGGTGTGCTACGGTCGAGACTTGAGGAGCAGGTACGGGTGCCATCCACCGAGCGGAGCCGAGTGCACGAGCTTTCCCCCGACGAGCAGGCCATCTATCGCCAGCTTGATCCGGCAAAGCTACCGGCACACGTTGCTATCATCATGGATGGCAATGGCCGCTGGGCAGGCAAGCGCAGCCTGAAGCGTTTCCTGGGGCATCAGCAGGGCGCGGAATCGGTGCAGTACGTGGTCGAGACTGCATCACGCATCAACCTGCCCTGGCTGACGCTGTATGCCTTTTCGCTGGAAAACAACCTCCGCCGTCCGAAAACGGAGGTCAATTTCCTGATGCGGCTGCTGCGCTCGTATCTCATCAACAACGTAGGCCGCATGAACGAGAACAACGTTCGCATTGCCTACATTGGCCGCACCAGCGAGCTGCCCTCCGAAGTGCAGGACAAGATGCAGTGGGCCGCCGAGGCTACGGCGCACAACACCGGCACGGTGCTCACGCTGGCGCTCAACTACGGCGCACGTTCCGAGATCATCGATGCCTTCGAGGCGCTTGCGCGGGAACGGCAGGCGATCGGCCTGCCCCTGGCCGGGCTGACCGAAGACGATCTGCACCGCCACCTTTACACGGCGCACATGCCGGACCCCGATCTGGTGGTCCGCACCAGTGGCGAACTGCGCGTCTCCAACTTCCTGCTGTGGCAGATCGCTTATTCGGAGATCTACGTGACAGAGCGGCTGTGGCCGGACTTTCGCGGTATTCACCTGCTTGAAGCTATCGCCGAATACCAGCGGCGCGAGCGCCGCTACGGCGGGCTGAAGAGCCGTTCGGGAACTTCCGACGAAGAGATCCCCGATCACGCTGCGATACTGGTACCGCGCTAGGCGAACTCCAGGCACGGGCATCGCAAGCGCACTGCTGTGCCGGAAAGCACGTCCGTCCCGCGATCGTTCACCATCCAAGCAGGTGTGCTCACTATCGGCCACTCGACCCTGCCGGCAGAGACCTTTCTCCGCATCCTGAAGGAGAACGGGGTCCGGACGGCTGGTCGATATACGAACGATTCCCCGCTCGCGGTTCAATCCCCAGTTCGCGCAGGAGGCGCTGGCGCCGTTTCTCGAGGACGCCGGCATTGCGTACCAGTGGGCCAAGGATCTGGGCGGCCTGCGCCATCCGCGTGCGGATTCCTTGAACAGCGGCTGGCGCAACAAGAGCTTTCGAGGATATGCCGACTACATGCAGACCGCCACGTTCGCCGAGGCATTGCAGCGGTTGCTGGACAGCGTGCCGGAAGCGGAGACAGTGCTGATGTGCGCCGAAGCCGTACCCTGGCGTTGCCATCGCTCGCTGGTAGGCGATGCGCTGCTGGCGCGGGGCATTGCGGTCGAAGATATCTTCTACGACAAGCAGGGCGCCAGCCATCGCAAGCCCCACACGCTTACGCCGTTTGCCAAGGTCAGCGGAACCGAGATCACTTACCCGGCCGCCGAGGTGAGCGAAGCTCCGCTTTTCCGCAACGCGCCGGGGAGTGAGGGCACCTGACTGGCGCGTCTGGGCTGCGCGTCCGGGGCTGCGCGCCTGACCGGAGCGCCTCCCACGCAAGACTTTCCTCAGCCCCGTGCGTCTAACAGCACCAGTATTCTTGACTGTATGCAGATCCAGGTCCTGCTCTTCGGCATTCTCAAGGACGTCCTCGGCCGCGATCGCGACGCGCTCACGCTGCCTGAAGGCGCGACGGCCGACGCCCTGCTTTCTGAATATCGGCGTCGTGCACCGCATTCGGGCCGGATCTGGTCGTCGCTCGCCATTGCCGTCAACCAGCAGTACGCGCCGGTGAGCCAGGTGCTGCACGATGGCGACGAGGTGGCGCTGTTGCCACCGGTTTCGGGGGGCAACACAGATGCGGCCTCCATGCCGCAGATCGCACTTACCCGTGAGCCCATTGACGCCGCTGCTTTGAGCGCGGGGTGCAAGCATGCTGCGGACGGCGCCGTGGTTGTGTTCGACGGCATTGTGCGGGACAACACCCGCGGACGCCGCACACTCTTTCTGGATTACGAGGCGTACGAAGCGATGGCACTAGCGCAAATGCAGAAGCTGGCGCTCGAAGCACAGAGCCGGTTTGCCATTCGCAATATCACACTGGTGCATCGGCTGGGCCGGCTGCATGTGGGAGAAACCAGTGTGCTGATCGTGGTCGCCTCCGCGCACCGCGCCGCCGCCTTTGACGCCTGCCGCTGGATCATCGACACACTCAAGAAGACCGTGCCGGTGTGGAAGAAGGAGCACTTCGAAGACGGCGCCGTGTGGGCGGATGGCGAACCCTTCCCGGCGGAGATCGCCCAGCCCGCCCCGGCTCTGTCCGGTTCCGTGGAGCAGCCGTGAGCTGGTTGCGGACGGCGGTGGGCGTGCTGACGGCTGTGCTGGCGGTTGCGGGAACCAGCCCTGCGCAGGATCAGCCATCCGGTGCCGGCTCTGTCCCCACGCTCCACGTAAACGTGCACCTCGTGGACGTCTTCGCCAGCGTCACTACGCGAGAGGGTGCGCCCGTGGCCAACCTTACCAAGGACGATTTCGCGCTTTTCGAGGACGGCAAGGCACAAAGGATCGCGGTTTTCGAGCGCGACACCTCCGCACCGCTTTCGGTGGTGCTCGCGGTTGATACCAGCGGCAGCGTGCGCAAGGACTTTGCGGCAGAGCAGCAGGCGGCACGGCAGTTTGTGCACGCGCTGTTGCGCCCGCAGGACCAGATGGATGTTATGGAGTTTTCCGACAGCGTCCGTGAACTGGTCGGGTTCACCAACAACGAGCGCCGCATCACGAATGGCCTGGCGAGCTTTCGGCCGGGTTCGGGCACGGCGTTCTATAGCGGCATCTACCTCGGTTCGCAAAATCTTGGCCCGCAGCACGGACGCAAGGTGCTGGTCGTGATCTCCGACGGCGGCAATACGGTGGGCGGTACTACCTACGAGCAGGCGCTCGAGGAATCCATCCGCGACGAGGTGATGATCTACAGCATTATCGACGTGCCGATTGCGGCCAGCGCCGGCCGCGACCTCGGCGGCGAGCACGCCATGATCACCCTGGCCGAGCAGACCGGCGGACGATATTTCTACGCTGACCAGGCTTCCTTGCCGGAGATCTTCCGCCGCATTTCTGACGATCTCCGCACGCAATACCTGCTCGGCTACTATCCTAGTAAGGAGCGCGAAGGACGTCCGGATGGCGACAAGTTCCGGTCTATTGCGGTGAAGCTGCAGAGCGCGCAGGCCAACGCCAGATACATTGTGCGCAACCGGCCGGGATATTACCCATCATCCAGTCCACAGTAATGCTCGAATCTGAGTTCACAAGACTGCCGACGGAAGCTGTCAATCCGTACTTCTCGGGTGCAAATGCGCGAGCTTTCATAGAACCATGCGAGTGCAAATGCGCTCACACCTGCTTGCAGCGCGCCACTCTCAACTTCTGTAACATTTGCTCATGATCGAGCAGGCTGTTATCGCGCAGGTGGGAGCAGGGCGCCCAATCAGCCGCATGCTGCAGCCCTTTGCTCGATTTTTCCGGATCGAAGCTGCCGGTGGCGTTCTGCTGCTCTTGTCCGCCGCGGCCGCCCTGGTGTGCGCCAATACCGGATGGAGCACCTGGTACAGCGGTTTTCTGGAGTACCGCATCGAGGCAGCGGTCGGTGTTCACAGCCTGGGAAAGCCCGTCCAGTTCTGGATCAACGACGGTTGCATGACGCTCTTCTTTCTGCTGGTAGGCCTGGAAGTCAAGCGTGAGTTGCTGACCGGCGAACTTGCGTCGCTGAAGCGCGCCATGCTCCCCATCGCCGCGGCCGTGGGCGGAGTGCTTACGCCGGCCTGCGTGTATGTGGCCTTGAACCACAGGAGCGCAACGGCACATGGCTGGGGTGTTCCCATCGCCACGGATATTGCCTTCTCGCTGGCCGTGCTGGCTATGTTTGGCAGCCGCATCGCGCCCGGCCTGAAGGTCTTTCTCACCGCGTTCGCCATTGTGGACGATATCGCCGGCGTGCTCGTTATTGCCGTGGCGTACTCGCAGGCCCTGCACTGGACGATGCTGCTGTTGGCCGGGCTTTGTTTTGCGGCGTGCGTGGCGGCCAACCTGAGCGGCGTGGTGCGCCTTCGCGTGTACATCGCTCTGGGTGTCCTGCTCTGGCTGTCCATGTTGCAATCGGGCATCCATGCCACGTTGGCGGGGCTGATCCTGGCGATAGCCATGCCCTCACGCGCTGTTCTCGAACCGCACTTGTTTCTGAAGGGCGGGCGCCATCATCTCGAAGAATATGAGTCGCTGGCCACGGGGGAGGGTGCGAGCAAGTCTCACAATATCGCGCGCGAGTCGCTGCATGGGCTGCGCGCCGAATTGGAGTTGGTGGAGTCCCCCGCGGACAGGATGGAACACGCGCTTCATCCCTGGGTCAGCTTCGCCATCATGCCGCTGTTTGCATTTGCCAACGCAGGGATTCGCTTCCGCGGCCTGCACATAGCTTCGCTGCTCCAGCCGGCGGTGCTGGGCATCTACTTTGGGCTGCTCCTGGGCAAGCCGCTTGGGATCACGGTTTCGTCGTGGCTCGCCGTGCGTCTGCGAATCGCCCAGCTTCCGCATCGCGTCTCTTGGCTACAACTCCATGCCGTGAGTTGGCTTGGCGGTATCGGATTCACGGTATCTATCTTCATCGCCAGCCTTGCCTTCGGATATGGTGAGATGTTTACGCTGGCCCGCATGGCCATTCTCCTGGCGACCATGACGGCAGCTATTGCCGGCAGCCTGGTGCTCTGGCAATCGACCCGGCGAGCCTAGTGCGTTCGCCTTCACCGCCGCTCCCAGCTACAATTCCCCTCATGCCCCTCAACCCCTCCCGCCGCGGCAAGAAGGCGCCCCCCGCCGGGGAAACCGGCCAGGAAGCGGCCTACCTCCGCTTTCTCAGCGAAAAGCAGGTCCAGGTCACGGTGAAGCTGCACGACGGCGAAAGCGTCCACGGCTGGATTGAATATTTCGACGACCGCATGATCCGTTTGACCCGCGAGGGCCGGCCCAATCTGTTCATCTACAAGCAGCAGATCCGGACCATTACCGAGCACGCGCGCCGCAATGGCACGGGCGACGAGGCGCGGCGACGTCCCGCGGCACAGAACGGCGGCGAGGAGCATGCGCATTGAACAAGCTGCCTGACTCGCTTCCGCTAGGCATCGCCATTCCTGCCGCGGCCATCGCGCTGGATGCGGGCGCACTGATCCGGGAGTACTACGAGCGCGGCGTCCAGGCGGAGTACAAGGGCGATGTGGATCTGGTCACCGAGGCCGATCGCGCCAGCGAGAAGCTGATCGTGGAGCGGCTGCACGATATCTTCCCAGGACACGGCATCTTCGGAGAAGAGGGCACACGGTCCGAGCTGGATGCTGAATATCGCTGGTACGTGGACCCGCTCGATGGCACTACCAACTTCGCCCATGGCTTCCCGTTTTTCTGCATTTCGCTCGGGCTGGAACATCGCCCTCCCGGTCTCGCGCCGGAGAGCGACGGTGAAGTGATCGCCGGGATCGTGTACCAGCCGATCCACGACGAGATGTTTATCGCGGAGAAGGGCGCGGGCGCGTATCTGAACGGCCGCCGCATTTCTGTCTCGAAGACGGCGCAATTGCAGGAAGCGCTGCTCGCGACCGGCTTTCCCAGCCATAAGCGCCACGCGAACCCGAACATCCACTTCTACCAGCAACTCACGCTGCGCTCCCACGGCGTGCGGCGCGCCGGAGCCGCTGCTCTTGACCTGGCGTACACCGCAGCAGGGCGCGTCGATGCCTACTGGGAGTTCAATCTGAATCCCGTGGGACACCTCCGCGGGCGCGTTATTGGTGCGCGAAGCCGGTGGTACGATCACCCGGTTTGACGGCTCTCCCTTCCGCCTGGACAGCAGGGAAGTGCTGGCAACAAACGGACTGCTGCTCAACGAGGTGCGCACGTTCTTTGAGGACATGTTTGCCGGCCGCGAGATTGAGCCGGTGCCTACGCCGGCGGAGTTTGCCGCGCGTCGTGCGGCGCACGGGTGACCGGCGCATTCTTGATTCCTTGCCATTGCATCTAATGGCGTGGTTAGCTATCCTAGCTTAGCTAGGAGGTCCCGCAATGATTAGCGCAACCATGTTCGAGGCCAAGAGCAATCTTTCCAAGCTTGTGGAGAAGGCAGAAGCCGGGGAAGAGGTCTACATCACGCGGGGTCGCGAGAAGACACCGGTGGCGAAGATCGTTCCTGTTGTGCAAAAGCCGAAGCAGAGAATTGGGTTATTCAAAGGCCAGTTTACAGTCGGCCCAGAGTTCTTTGAGCCATTGCCAGAGGACGAACTGCGCTTATGGAACTGTGAGGATGAGTAGGTTCCTGCTCGATACACATACCTTGCTATGGGCTGTCCTTCAAAGTCCTCAACTTTCCTCCACTGTTACGGCTCTGCTTAGCGATCCTTCAAACCAGGCCCTTGTTTCTGCAGTTTCTGCATGGGAGATCGCCACCAAGGTGCGCCTGAACAAATTGCCAGGGGCAGAGCGCTTCGAATCTACGTTTGAAGCTGCAATGGCAAACGCCGGCTACGAAACCCTTTCCATCACCGTCGAACACGCACTTCGCGCTGGCCGATTCACTTCGAATCATAAAGACCCCTTCGACCGCATTCTGGCCGCGCAGGCCATTGCTGAAGATATTCCCATCCTCAGCAACGACCCCGCGCTCGATAGCTTCGGCGTGCGCCGAATGTGGTAATTGCGGTCAGTACTCTCCGTATCGTCCTGCGACGGAATCCAGCAGCTTCTGCGAGTCATAGCCCACGCCGTCCTTGAAGACGATTTCCACGTTCTCGACATCGTTGATGTGCTGCGATGGATCGCCCTTCACGACCATCAGGTCCGCCTGTTTGCCGACGGCTACCGACCCGATGCGGTCGGCCTGCCCCAGGTAGGTCGCGCCGTTCAGCGTGGCGATCTTGATTGCCTCCACTGGCGTGAAACCAGCTTCTACCAGCAGTTCCATCTCGCGCTGATCGCCGAAGCCGGGTACGACGCCGCCGTTCCCGGTGGGGTCGGGTCCTGCGAGCAGCAGGCCACCGGCCGCTACGAATTTCCGCTCCAGTCCCTCATCGTGCTTGTAGGCAGTGGCTACTGGTTCCGCTTGCGCGCGAGACCTGCGCGCCCAGGAATAGAGAAAGGCTTCACGGGCCTCCGGGGTCATCGCGCGCAGCGCGCGCGGATTGAGGGGCGCGTGCCCGGGAACGCTCTGCTCGAAGACGGGAAGTGTCGAGGTCACGGCGACGTGGTGCTCGACCAGCAATTTGATCAGCGCAGCGGCCTCGGGCCCATCGGGATCCATGTGCTCGAGCGTGTAGTCGCCCACTTCCTTCGAACACTGGTCCGGCTTCTTGTCCGGATCGAGCTGCGTGTTGACGAAGAAACCGTGCTCCAGATCGTCGATGCCCATCTCCGCGGCTTCCGGGTAGGTGACCGAGCAGAGGTGCCCAGTCACCTTGATTCCGTGCTTATGGGCTTCGTCGATCGCTGCTTTCAGCTCCGCGCGGGTGATGAACATGTACGCCTTGAAGGAGGTCACACCCACGCCGGCCCAGTAATCGACCATTTGGCGCGCCTCCTCTGGGTTAGAGAGCTGGTGCATCTGGATGAAGGGGCTGCCCGCACCTTCCAGGTAGGGACCGGTGATGTCCATGTGCGGTCCCGGAAGCTTGCCTTCGTCGATCTGCTTCTTAAGATTCAGGTCGGCATAGGTTTCCACGCTTCCCGTTGTGCGCATCGTGGTGACACCGTTGGCCAGATAAAGGCGTGGCGCGGAAAAGGTCATCTGCGGGACCAAGAGAGGCGGCTCACTTTTGCCGTTTGCTTCGAGATCGGGACGCGCGATGTAGTAAAGGTGATTGTGCATGCCGACGATGCCCGGCATGACGGAGTAGCCGTGCAGGTCGAGCACTGCCGTATCCGCGCTGGCCTGCACGTCCTTCGCCGGTTCGACGGAGCGAATCCTGCCATCCTCGATCACGATGTTGCGGTCTTCGATTGCGGGCGCACCGGTGCCGTCGATCACGCGCACGTGTGCGAGCACAACCGTGTGTGCTGCGGTGCGCACGTATTTCTCCACCGCGGGCCGAAGTGGCGCTGTTTGTTGGCCATACAGCAGTTGGATCGTCCACACGATAGCAAACAACAAACATAGGCGCATCGGCACAACTCTCCCCGTAAACGCGCGATCATCATATCGCGTGCGAGCGCATCGCGTGCGGCGCTGCATCCTAACAGTGCGCATGAGCGATGCTCCGCAACCAAAGCCGTCTGCCGACCCGCGTACCTACTTCGCCGCGGAACGCACCTTTCTCGCCTGGGTGCGCACCGGCATTGCTCTCATGGGCTTCGGCTTTGTGCTTGCGCGCTTTGGCTTCTTCCTGCGCGAACTTCAGTTGGCTCAGAAGCTGACCGCGCCCCACTCTACCGGATACTCCCTCAGCATTGGCATTGCACTGGTGGTGCTGGGAGTCGGCGTGCAGATCTATGCTGCCGTGTGGCACGTAAAGATGATCCGGCAGTTGCGCGCCGGTCAGTCGCCCGGCGAGCACTGGTCGGTCATGGGCGTGGTCGTAGCCGTGCTGCTGGCGATGGTCGGTACAGCCATGGCCGTCTACTTGATGCTGGTGCGCTAACAATTTCGGTCCTGTCAATTGGTCCCGGTATATCTCTGTCCCGCCTCTAGGCCCGTGCACCCGCTTTCCATTCTGCGCAGAATCGCTTACCTTCAGCGTTGTCTGGAAAGAGCCGAATCTCTGATGATCAAACCGTTATGTGTGATCCTGCCGTTACTTTGCCTCACTGCCGCGTATTCCGTACGCGCCGCAGAGATGCCCAGACTCACCGAGCAGAACGGGCATCACGCGCTGCTGGTGGATGGCAAACCGTTCTTCGTGCTCGGAGGGCAGATCAACAACTCCAGCTCCTGGCCGGCGACGCTGCCGGACGTCTGGCCCACGCTCGAAGGCATGCACGCCAACACAATGGAGGCGCCGGTCTACTGGGAGACGATGGAGCCGCAGCCCGGTCAGTTCGACTTCTCCACGGTAGACCTGCTGATAAAAGGTGCGCGCGAACATCATCTTTACCTGGACCTGCTGTGGTTCGGCACGTGGAAGAACGGCGAAGACCACTACGTGCCGGAGTGGGTGAAGACAGATCCGGCGAAGTATCCGCGCATGATCGACGAGCGCGGCCAGCCGGTGCAGGTACTCTCGGCCAATTCCACTACCAACCTCGATGCCGATCGCACCGCGTTCCGCGCGCTCATGCACCACCTTCGCGAGATCGACGGCGATCAGCACACCGTCATCCTGGTACAGGTGGAGAACGAGTCGGGTGCTATCGACGCGGTGCGCGATCACAGCCCTGCGGCGGAGAAGGAGTTCAACGGCACTGTACCGGCCGCGCTGGTGAAGTCGCTCGGCAAGCACGCCGGCACCTGGCGCGAGGTCTTCGGGCCGGATGCGGATGAGGCCTTCCAGGCGTGGTCCGTCTCGCGCTACATCGACCAGGTGGCCGAAGCCGGGAAAGCGGAGATGGCTGTGCCGATGTACTGCAACGTGTGGCCACGCTACCCTCGCGGTTACGAAATTAGAGGGCACTCGCTCCCCGGATACGACTATCCCAGCGGCGGCCCGATGCAGGGAAGTATCGGCATCTGGAAGGCTTCCGCGCCGCACATCGACATGCTGGGCCCGGATATCTATAGCAGCGACCCCGCTGTCTACCAAAGCATGCTGGCTGCGTATGACCGCCCGGACAACCCTGTCTGGGTGCCGGAAACCGGCCTGGGCGACAGCTTCGCGCGCGGACTCTTCTACGTGCTCAACCGCAGCGGCATTGGCTTTTCACCCTTTGGCACGGACCAGACCGACTGGACACTGAAGAAGGGCGAAGTACCCAAGCTGCACGCGGAAAATTACGAACTGCTGGCGCCGATGGATCGCGCGCTGGCGCAGTTGCTGTTTGAAGGCAAGGTCAAGGCGACGGCCGAGGAGTTAGGCCAGCCGGAGACCGCGCTGGACTTCGGCCGCTGGCACGCGGAGATCGGTTTCGGCTTTCCGCAGCCCGATGGCCAGCAGCGCGCGCCGGGCACACCGGACCAGCATGGACGCGTGTTTGTGGCCACCCTCGGCCCGGACACATTTCTGCTCGGCGGCTTTGACACGCGTGTCACCTTTCGATTGCAGGGCAGCAGTCCGGGCGTGAATGCACGGGATGCACAAGGGCAGGAGATGCACGCGCAGATTGTGCGCGCGGAGGAGGGCATCTACGAGAACGGCCAGTGGCACTCGCTCCGCATCCTCAACGGCGACCAGACGGACCGAGGCATCAATCTTCGCCACGAGATGACGCTGGTTCGCATCCAGATGGGCATCTACTAGCAAGCGTTGAGGGGGCTGCAATCACAGGGTCATCGCTCGCCTGAGAGCATCGAGTTGCATGCGCTGCTCCGGAGTCAGCTCGGGTGACGGGACAGATCCGGATTGCGCAATTTCGTCGGCGAAGATCTCCGCCGCGGCTGGAAGCTCATCCGGCCCCTGGAGCCTGAACGAAACAGGAGCGAGCGGCCCAAAGAAAAGGGCGCGCTCGAGCGCCGGGAAATCTGCGGCGCTCGCATCGGCCCCAATTCGTTGCGCAAAACGGATCGCCATGCGGTGCATGGATTGCTTCACGCGTTGCTTGCGCAACGGCTGGAATTCGCGGATAGCCGTCCGCATCGCCGCCTCCCCCGCACGCGCCACCGTGCCGCCCCATACGTAGGCTAGCCAGCGTGCCTGCAACTCCAGCACAGGGAAGTACGGCCCCACCTGGTCATACATGCCAACAAATCCCAGGCGCTCGAGATCGGGATGGAAGGTGAAGTCGTACAAGTCGAGACTGTAATCATCCACCCTTAGCTTTTCTCGCAAGCCATCTGAAAGAAATGGCAGATCAAGATCGAACCCGGTGCCGAACAACAACGCATCGAAGTTCTCTTGGCTGCCATCCGTAAATGTAACTTGCTGTCCATCTATTTCGTGTATCCATGGCTTTACGCGGATGCGCCCCTCTGCCACCAGCGGCAGAAATTGCTGGGCCAGGGAAATGCCCGCTTTCCGGATGTCGCCGTCAGGCCGCATAGCGCCGAATTGCTCGGGACTCCCGGCCAGCCTCAGCACCATTTCTTTCAGCCCGGCCAACATCACCTCCTCCGGAAGAACCTCTTCCGCATAGGCCGCCCATCGCGTGAATAAAAGGTGATCTGTCGGTATGCCCGCCGCCAGCTTCGGCACTATATAACGCTGGCGTCGATACGCCGCCACCACTCTTTGTGCGCCGATCATCGCCAGGTTGCTCGCAATTTCCAACGCACTGATGGCGCAGCCGCACACTAGGACCCGCATGCCGCGAAAGCGCTCCGGATCCTTGTATCCGGCTGTATGCAGCACGCCTCCCCTTCCGGAAAAATCCGCCAACCCCTGCACGGCGGGAATCCTGGGCTTGGTATATCGGCCGGAAGCGACGACCACAAACGGATAGTCCTCGACCTGTGGCGCGGCATTTGCGGTTCTCGACCTGATCCGATAGCCACCCTCCACCTGCTCCACCCGTTCCACGCACGTGTTGAGGCGCACGTGCTCCATAACTCCGAAAGCCCTTGCATAACGATGGAGATAGGCATGGATCTCCTGATTCGTCGGGTATACCGCCGTCCCTGGCTCGTGGCGCAGATCGCTGAATTGCGTCATCACCCGGCTGGTGTTGGTGCGCATCGCCGGCCAGACGCCGCTATGGGGGGAGCGCCAGTTCCACTGCCCTCCGATGTCTTCGCTCTGCTCGAACAACGTCGGCTCCAAGCCCTGCGAAATCAGGTATCTCGCAGTTACGATCCCCGACGGGCCCCCGCCCACGATAGCGACGCGTCGCGCCTTTCGCTCAGCCCTTGCAGCGTCCATCCCGGCAGCCCTCCCCGTGCGCCATAGACTACGCGAACAGGCGCATTTCCACTCGCCGCCCTGCTACAATCGAGAGTGACCCCAACCTGTCTGGAGACTCAGTTTCATGGCTTACGTAATCGCTGAACCCTGCATCGGCACCAAGGACTCTGCATGCGTCGATGCGTGCCCCGTCGACTGCATCCATCCCAAGAAGGATGAAGCGGACTTTAGCGAGAAGGATCAGCTTTTCATTGATCCGGTCGAGTGTATCGACTGCGGCGCGTGCGTGCCCGTGTGCCCGGTCTCTGCCATTTATGCCGGCGACGACCTGCCAGAGAAGTGGGCCAGCTATACCGAGAAGAACGCCGCGCACTTCGGCCGGTAGCTCTTTGTTGGAATCTGCCAAACGCGCAGCCCTGTGCTGCGCGTTCGTGCATGTGGCTGCGCCGGCGCGGGTCGCAGGCTGGCGGCTTTTCGCTGCCGTTCGCGAGCCTGGCACGCCACGGCGGAGGCGGTCCAAGCCATGATGTCCGAGGCTGTGGTCCTCCGTACCTGGCCGATCCACGAGGCGGACCAGATCGTCTCGATCTTCACCCGAGACCAGGGCAAGATCAAGGGCGTCGCGAAGTCCGCGGCGAAAAGCCGTCGCCGCTTTGGCGGCGCGCTCGAGCCCATGACGCACGTGCGCGCGAGCTACGTGGAAAAACCGCGGCAGGAGCTGGTCCGGCTCGACTTCTTCGAGATCCTCCGCTCGCCCCTTTCAGGGGCGGTAGACTACCGCCGGCTGGCTGCCCTCGCCTTTTTCGCCGAAGTGGTGGACGAAACGCTCCCCGATCACGATCCCAACGATGCTGTTTTCCGCCTGCTGCTTTCGGTTCTGGAAGCGGCGGAAACCGGCGACATCTGGATGCCCGTCACCTACTTCTCATTATGGATGACACGGCTGATGGGCTGGCTCCCGGACCTGCGCCGCTGCTTATTATGCGGCGAAGCTCTGGAGGGCGCGCCGGCCTTCTTTCACGCATTGAGCGAGGGCCTGGTGTGCGGCCGGCATCGTCGCCTGGCGAGCGGCACGCTTACGCCCTCCTCCCAGGAACTGGCGCAAGGGATGCTCCGCGCGCCGGTGGGCGCCTTTGCCGAAATGCCGTGGCCGCGTGAGCGAGCGCGCGACCTGCGCCGCTTTGCGATCCAGACGCTGGAGCGCCACATTGAGCGCCGGCTGAGCGCGGCCGCGGCACTGTACAAGCTCGGCGGCTGAGGCATTTCGCGGCACTGCCCATCTCGCCTGCGACTGTTGGGAGCGGAAAGTCATCTCACCCGCAGGAAGGGAGATTGGGATGACAGAACAGCAGGGATCGCCGGTGTGGTTTATTACCGGGTGCTCGACCGGCTTCGGCAGGGAGCTGGCGAAGGAGGTGCTCAAGCGGGGCTGGCGCGTCGTCGCCACAGCGCGCAACCCCGAACAGATCGAAGACCTCGCGGCGGAAAGCAAAGGGAAATGCGCTGGCGCTGCAGCTGGATGTGACCGAGCGCGGTCAGATCGTGCAGGCGGTGGAGCAGGCGGAGAAAGCCTTCGGGCGCATCGACGTGCTCGTGAACAACGCCGGCTACGGCTATCTGGCGGCCATTGAGGAAGGGGAAGACGAACAGGTCCGCGCCATGTTTGAGACCAACGTCTTCGGCCTGGTCGCGATGACCAACGCCGTGCTGCCGGGCATGCGCCAACGGCGCATCGGGCGCATCGTGAACATCTCTTCTATTGGCGGCCTGGTCAGCTTTGCTGCTACGGGCTATTACCACGCGACCAAGTACGCGGTCGAAGGCCTTTCCGAGTCGCTCGCGCTGGAAGTCGCCCCGCTCGGCATCAAGGTGACGATCGTCGAGCCGGGCCCCTTCCGGACTGACTGGGCCGGCCGCTCACTGCTGGAATCGAAGACGGTGATTGACGACTACAAGCCCACCGCCGGCGAGCGGCGGCGATTGAGCCGCGAACGAAGTGGCAAGCAGCAGGGTGATCCGGTACGCGGTGCACAGGCCATCATTGAAGCGGTTTCGTCGGAGAATCCTCCGCTTCATCTCCTGCTGGGCAAGCCCGCGCTGGAACTGGCCCACAAGAAGCTCGATGCGCTGAAGGATGACTTCGATCACTGGCGAGACACGACCTTGAGCGCAGACTACCCCGAGTTCCAGGACCGCCGTTGACGCTCGTTCATGTTGGGTAAGGGGCGGCCTTCGCGCGCCGCCGCCCCGCTTCGCGTCGTATACTAGTGACATGTCGATCGTGCGCAATATCGCTGGCGTCGCCAAGGGCATGAGCATCACCTTCGGCGAGATGTTCAAGCCCACCGAGGTGGAGAATTATCCTGACGGCAAAGGGCCCAACCGCGGTGCGCACTTCGAAGACCGCTTTCGCGGCGCCCACATTTTGCAGCGCGACGAGAATGGGCTGGAGAAGTGCGTGGCGTGCTTCCTATGCGCGGCGGCTTGCCCAGCAAATTGCATCTACATCGAAGCGGCCGAGAACACCGAAGAGCAGCGCATCTCCTCTTCAGAGCGCTACGCCAAGGTCTACAACATTGATTACAACCGCTGTATATTTTGCGGCTACTGCGTCGAGGCCTGTCCCACGGACGCCATTACCCACGGGCACGGCTTTGAACTGGCATCTCTGAACGCGACGACCCTGATCCAGCGTAAGGAAGATATGCTGGTGCCGTTTCTGGGTCTGCCGCACCACACGGAAGCGCAATCCGACTCGGTCAAGTAACCCTCAAAGCTCGTTTGGGAGTGCAGGGAAGAGGAGCCAGCGAAGGCGATGCAGCGAATGCGAGTGTAATCCAGAGTACCGCGCGCACCCTGATTTCACTGGGTGAAACACTCCATACACGCTGTATCCTGAACTGTGCGAGGTCCCTTGCAGACAATACCCGAGATCCTGAACGAGCGCGTCCTGATTTATGATGGCGCAACCGGCACCAACATCCAGACACGTAACCTCTCCGTAGACGATTACTGGGGCAAAGAGGGCTGTAACGAACTGCTCGTGCTTTCTCGCCCGGATGTGATCCGGGAGCTGCACGCCAGCTTCTTTGAAGTGGGCGCGGATGTGGTTGAGACCGACAGCTTCGGCTCCTCACCGATCGTGCTGGCCGAGTACGACCTCCAGGACCAGACGCGCGAGCTGAATATTGCCGCCGCCAGATTAGCCAAGGAAGTCGCACAGCAGTTTTCGACTCCGGACAAGCCGCGTTTTGTGGCCGGCTCCATCGGCCCCACCACGAAACTGCCTTCGCTGGGACATATCTCGTATGACGAGATGGCCGCGGCTTATCGTGCCCAGATCGAGGCCCTGATCGAGGGCGGGGTCGATATCCTGCTGATCGAAACATCGCAGGACCTGCTCCAGGCCAAGATCACGCTGGCCGCCTGCGAAGACGCGATGCATACGATGGGCCGCCGTCTCCCGGTCCAGATGCAGGTAACCCTTGAAGCCACCGGCACCATGCTGCTGGGCTCGGAGATCGGCGCTGCGCTCGCATCCATTGAATGCTTCCGCCCGGATATTCTCGGCCTGAACTGCGCCACTGGCCCGGCGGAGATGAACGACGCGGTCCGCTTCCTGACACAGAACTCTATTGCCCCGGTGAGTGTGCTGCCCAATGCAGGCCTGCCGCAGAATGAAGGCGGCCGTGCCGTCTACAAGCTCACGCCGGCCGAACTGGCCGCGTATCATCACCGCTTCATCACTGAGTACGGTGTGCAGGTAGTGGGCGGTTGCTGCGGCACCACGCCGGAGCATATTCGTGCCGTGGTGGAAGCGTGCGCTCACGCCACGCCGGCGAAGCGCAACCCGCGGCCCCAGAGCGTGGCCGCCTCGGCCTTCAGCGCGCTGCCGCTTGAAGTGGACGGTCAGCCTGTCGTGGTCGCCGAGGAGATGAACACGACTACCCGTGTCGCCCACTTCCGCGACATGGTGCGCAATGGCGACTACGACGGCATTCTGACACTTGGGAAGCGCCTGGTCGCCGAGGGCTCGCAGATGCTCGACATCTGCTGTGCCATCGTCGGCGAAGACGAGAAGGCGTACATGAACGCGGTGCTCGAGAAGATTGCGACGCGCATCACCGCTCCTATCTCCGTCGATTCCACCGAAGCGGACGTGATCGAGGAGGCGCTCAAGCGCATCCCCGGCAAGCCGGTGATCAATTCCATCAACCTGGAAGATGGGGAGAAGCGCACCTCGAAAGTTCTGCCCATGGCACGCCGGTATGGCGCAGCGGTTATCGCCCTGACCATCGATGAAGATGGCATGGCGCTTACCGCGGACAAGAAACTCGCGGTTGCCAAGCGCATCTATCAACTCGCCACCGAGAAGTATGGCCTCCGCGGCCAGGACATCATCTTCGATCCGCTCACGCTGCCAATCTCTACTGGACAGGAAGATTACCGCACGGCAGGCATGGAGACGCTCGAAGCAGTACGCCGGATCAAGGAGGAGCTGCCCGACGCCAAAACGATTCTCGGCGTCTCCAATATCTCCTTCGGCCTGTCGGCTTACTCGCGCCGCGTGCTCAACTCGGTCTTCCTGAAGGAAGCTGTGGACCGCGGTCTGGATGCAGCGATCATCAACTACGCCAAGATCTATCCGCTCTACAAGATTCCCGAGCGTGAAGTGGAACTCGCGCGCAAGCTCATCTTTCAGGACACGTCCGAAGGCGATCCGCTGCAGGTCTACATGGCGCATTTCAGCGGCGTCACCAAGGGCGATGCGGTCAACGATACCGCCGAAGCCGACGCGGCGCTGAGTGAAGAAGAGAAGCTCAAGCAGCTCATTATCCGCGGCGAGCGCACCATCGGCCTGGGAGACAAGAAGAAGGGCCTTGAAGAGACGCTGGAGGCTGCGCTTACCCGCTATACGCCGCTCGAACTCATTAACACCGTGCTGCTCGACGGCATGAAGACGGTCGGCGAACTCTTTGGCGCGCGCAAAATGCAGCTTCCGTCGGTGCTGGACTCGGCCGGTGTGATGAAGGCTGCGGTGGCTTATCTCGAGCCGAAGATGGAAAGGGTCGAAGGCACGCAGAAGGGCACCATCGTGCTCGCCACCGTCAAGGGCGATGTGCATGACATCGGCAAGAACCTGGTCGATATCATCCTTTCCAACAACGGCTACAAGGTCGTGAACCTCGGCATCAAGCAGCCCGGCGATGTCATCATCAAAGCCGCGCAGGAACACAAGGCCGACGCAATTGGCCTCTCCGGGCTTCTGGTCAAGTCCACGCTGGAGATGAAGTACGTCATCCAGGACCTGGAGCGGCTGGAACTGAACACGCCCGTCATCTGCGGCGGTGCGGCTTTGACCCGCAAGTACGTCGAAGAGGATCTGCGCAAGGAGTACTCTTCCGCTGTTTTCTATGCCGAAGATGCCTTCGCCGGCCTCCACGTGATGAGCGATCTCACCGGCGAGGAGGAGGAAGCCACTCGCCGCCTGGACGAAGGCCGTACTGTCAAGATCTATCCCAAACGCGCCACACAGGAAGAGGTCGAAGCCGACTCGGCCTCAAGCAACGGTGCCTCTTCGACAACACGCTCTTCGGTCGTCCAGTTCGCGGAGACTATTCCCCAGCCGTCCTTCTTCGGCGTTCGCGTCAAGAAAGATTGGGACCTCGACCAGGTCTTCAGCTACGTCAACGAGACCGCGCTATTTAAGAACCAGTGGCAACTCAAGACCGCTTCAGCCACCGACTACATGCGGCTGGTAGAAGAGAAGTATCGCCCGATCCTGCACGAGCTGCAGAAGGAAGTGAAGAGCAACGGCTGGTTCCAGCCCAGGGTCGTCTATGGCTTCTTCCCGGCACAGGCAGAAGGCAACGACGTTATCATCTACGACCCGGAAGCTTTTAAAGCCGGCGAGAAGAAGGAACTCAATCGCATCTCCTTCCCGCGCCAGCGGGAAGGGCGCCAGCTTTCCATCGCTGACTTCTTCGAGCCCGTGACCAGCGAGCGTATGGACGTTATCGGGTTTTCGGTTGTCACGATTGGGTCTGTGGCCAGCCAGGTGACGCAACGGCTTTTCGAGTCCGGCGACTTTACACGGTATCTCTATCTCCATGGCCTCAGCGTGGAGACAGCGGAGGCGCTTGCGGAGCTTGCGCACAAGCATATACGCGAAGAGCTCGGCATCGCGGGTCTGGACTCGCCGGTCACCAAGGACCTCTTCCACCAGAAGTACCAAGGGTCGCGCTACAGCTTTGGCTATCCCGCGTGCCCGAACCTCGAAGACCAGACCAAGATCTTCGAGCTGCTGCACCCGGAAGAAAACATCGGCGTTCGTCTCACGGAAGGCTTCCACCTGGAGCCGGAGCAGAGCACGAATGCCCTGATCGTCCACCACCCGCAGGCCAAGTACTTCGTGGTGTAGTTTCCGTTGCCGCGGCACGCTTGGCAATCTGGTGCCCACCCTGAACAGCTTTTCTGGGAAGGGTGGGACATCATCAAGCTGGGCTTCCATACCGGGCGCCCGTCCGGTGCGCTGGGTGCCCTTCCTGCCGAAGCACTCCGGCGCGCAACGGCTGCCCTGACCAAAGCACAACTTTGGCGACTTGGCACGAGAGTGGACTGCTTCTGGATCTCAGCCTTCGGCATCGAACACATCATGCAAGCCACAGGGAAGTCCCGCTCCCGCCGCATCCTGCGCCAGATCACGGGCTATGGCCTGCTTGCTGGTGGCCTCGCCGGTTGCGTGCTGCCGATAATTCCCGGCATTCCGCTGCTCATCGGCGGCCTCACGCTGCTCTCGGCAGACACGCCCTGGGCCGCGCGTCTGCTTCAGAAGCTCAAAGCCCGCGTGCAACGGGTAACCGGGCGCGGTCCGCAGAAGACTTCGCAGACCTCGCACTGAGCCGTCACTTCCAATGGCCCGGTTGGTTGTGTCCCGGTTCAGGCGCCGTCTGCGTTTTAGTTTCGCAGCGATCCATCGGCTTTCGCCGCACGACAGAAGACCGCAATGTGGGGCGCAATTTGCTGGAAGATATACAGCGGCACAAAACCCGCGGCCTGCAGGGATTTACGTATCAGCGGCGGGTCAAAGACGTGATGGTGCAAGCAGCGGTTGTCTCGGTTGCGCAGTGAGCGCTCGCGAAACTGTTCGGGCGTTCCCGCCGGCTTGTCCCGATCCAGATCGTGTAGCGCAAGTATCTCGTCGAGATGCGTCAAGTCGCTCTCCGGCGTGTCCTGCTCGAAGTCCTGCTTCAGGTGCTCGAACGTGGTCACCGGGCGCCGGTGGTCAAAGGTGTGCGCGCGTTCCGGCAACAAAATGAAAGCATAGCCGCCCGGCTTCAGCACCCTGCGCCATTCCCGCAGTGCCTTGAGCGGATTCGCTACATGCTCCAGGACGTGGGACGCGAGAAGAAAATCGTAGCTCCCGTCCGGAATGGCGGAAAGCTCGGTTGCGCACTGCACCAGTTGCCGTCCCGCGGGCACGTCCGACCACGAGTGGAACGTGCTGCCGGCCGAGCCTTCCGACCACATCGTGTTCGCGGCGTAATTGCAGTTGTCCACGGACTCCGCGAGAGGGTAGATGGGCGGGAAAAAAGGATTGGGCTGGCTGGGGGAAAAGACGTCGCTCGGCCCGCCAATCTCCAGACCGCGCTTGCCCGCAAATGCCCTGGCTACCCGTCTGCGTTTCCAGCGCCGCTCGAGCGCGGCGGAAATCCGAACAGGGGAATACTTCACGAGTCAGATTTTACTGCCACTTATGGGGCAGCGCATTTCCGCATCGACGTGGCGTAGTAATTCACCGAACCTGCAACAATGGAATTAGGGATCAGGAAACAGAAGGGCGAAGCCAGCGGCTTTGCCCTTTTTCTTTGCCCACCCAAGGAGCGCATACCCATGGCACAGTTTCAGGAAGAGTTCCTCGCCAAAGCTGCCGCAGCCGCCGACCGTGCCGGCCATCTTTTTCCCGCTTACGCAGCCTGCGAGGCGGCCCTTGAGTCGGCCTGGGGCCACTCCCAACTGGCGCTCGAAGCCAATAATCTTTTCGGCCAGAAGCAGTCACATCCACCACTGCCGGGCACCAGCACGCTCGAGCTGCCTACGCGTGAATACCTCCATGGCGCATGGGTGCACGTGCCCGCGCAGTGGGTTCGATTCGCAGATTGGGAAAGCTGCTTCCGCGCGCGCATGGAGGTGCTCACGCATCTGTGCCATGCCTACCCGTGCTATGCGGCGGCGCTGAAGGCCAGCTCCGGTGAAGACTTCATCGCGAACGTGTCGGTCCACTGGTCCACCGACCCGGACCGCGCTCACAAGGTGCTCGCGGTGTATCACACGCACCACAGTACGTTTCAGAGGACAACGGTGGCACTCTCGCTAGCCTGAGCGCGAGTGCTGGCGCCTCGGCGGCCTTCGGAGTGGAGCGGCGCGCGCCTAAGCCGCCGCTCTTCTCCTGCGCGGGGTCGATTGCTTGTGTTCCGCCAGCAGTTGTGACTCGCGGATAGGCTTTTCGTGCAGCAGGAGTTCAGTCGCCTTCAGGCTGGGGTTGGCGTGGAACCATTCCTGAACGATGTTCTCCTCGAGAAGGTTCAGCACGGCCAGCAATGACATGCCCTGGTGGTGTGCCATCCACTCGCGAACCAGCTCAGGCTTCTTGAGCGAGGCCTGGTAATCCGCGGCCTCGTAGAATCCGTACGCGCCGACCCAGCCCGACTCGGCCATGCGGCGGAGATTGCGCAGCGCCTCAGTCTGATCGATCGCGAGTGCCAGAAAGGTGGAATACGGGGAAATCACCGGACCTGCGGTCGCGTCCCATTTCAGCGCAACTGCGGGGATGCCGAACGCCTGGTAATGGTAATGGCCGGCATCGTCCTTTTGCGCGTAGCCGCACTCGGAGACCCCCCACGGGATGTTGCCGTGTTCGCGCGCAAAGGCCCGCTGTACCGCCACCACGTTGTCGAGCGTTCTTGTGACCAGGGTATCGGGGTAGGCGCGCATCCACAGTGCCGGCATCAGGTATTCGAACATGGTGCCGGTCCAGGAGATGAGCACCGGCCGGCCATACGCCACGGTATGTGTGCGCCCCAGCTTGAACCAGCTCTGCTGCGTGGCGTCGCCCTTCGAGACGGCGAAGAAGGCGGCGATACGCGCCTCGGAGCAGAGCAAATCGTAACAGGCCTTGTGCAGTTCCTTCCGCTCCACGTCGTAGCCGATAGACAGCATTTTGCGCGAGGGCTCGATGAGGAAGTGGAAGTCCATGGCTTCGGCACAGCGCTCCGCGTCCTGCGTGATGGTTTGGAGTGTGCTGGTCAGCTTCGCGAGGCGCTGTTGGGCTGCGGGCAGCAAGGTTCGCAGCTTTTCCGCCAGAAAGACCTCCGGTGAATCGGACTCCAGTGTGGGCCACGCGCGCTGCAACCGGTCGTTGATCTCCGCGGTAAATGCGGCCGCTCTCCCCAAAGGCACAGAGACCGCTTCCTGGAGCAGGCTGCTGAGGCTCGGAATCTGCCGCAGCGGAGCAAACTCCGGGTCCAGCCAGGGAAGGAATTCGTGCAGCAGGTCGCAGACCGCACGGATGCGGCGATACAGTTCCGCCGTCCACCACTCCGGCTCCGACACGTCCTTGTCGGTGAGCGCGTTGGACCGCACGGACGCAAATGCCGGGGACTGCTCGGTTCGCAGGCACCAGGCGAGCCATTCGTCCGCGGTGTCCGTTGCCGTCGGTGCGATACCGGGCGGCGGAGCGCCGAGCGTACGTAGCAGCGAGAGGTGGCCGCGGAGGCCGCTGAAGATCTGCGACCCGAGCAGCGGCTCGCGCAGCATGGCTTCTGCACCGGAGCGCAGAGTGAGAAAGGATGCTGCCAAGTTGCCGCTGTCCACCGAGGAGATCGTCACTGGTTCGAGCGGAGCGAGGGTACGTGTGTCGTACCAGTTGTACATGTGGCCGTTGAGCTTCTCCAGCCGGTCATACGTGGCCAGGCTGCATTGCGTAAGCGACGCGAACTCCGGCGTGGTGAGATAGCCGAAGGCATGCGCCGCCTGCCGCGCATTGAGCAACAGGCCGAAGTTGGTGGGCGACACGCGCGCTGCTTCAAACAGGCCGGCTTCTTCCACGTTGTCCGGGATGAGATAGTTGTGCGGCTCGCCGCCGTACTCATGGAAAAAGCGCCAGGTGCGCAGAGCCATCTGCCGTAGAAAGCTGTCCTGCTCGGTGGTCAACTGGTCCCGCTGCTCGCTCGGCGGCTTGTTGAGCCACGCAGTGATGGCGTTCTCGAATCCCCACAGGATGAGGATAGGAAGCGCGACGCGCAGCGCACCGGGGCGCACCAGAGCGAGCACGACGCCGATCACCAGTGCGACCAATGGAGTGGCCTTGAGATAGCGATCGACCGGGGTGACGCGGCCCCGGTTCGATTCTGCCTCTGCCGCAGTTTCCCATTCGAGAAGGCGCTGCCCGGTGATGAAGCGCCGCACCAGCGCCCGAATGATGGCGTCCACTGTAAGCAACGTCTGGTGCGGCAGGAAGGCCAAGTTCAGCAGCGTAATGCTAAAGCTCTGCCCAAAGCCGACAAAGGCCTCGCGCATGGCGGTCTTCTGCTCGCTGGCGAAGGCGCGGCCCAGGCTGAAGGCGAGCGACACAAGCGTGGGAATGAACAGCAGGAATAGCGTGACCAGGGTCCAGTAGAGCGCGCCGCCGGGCAGGCCCAGCCATCCTGCCACCAGTAGGGAAAAAGTGAGTGGATCTACCAGCGAGCGGCGGAGGTTATCGAAGATCTTCCAGCGTGAGATCGTCGAGATCGGATTCTTGACGAGTTTGCCGCTCTCGTCCGGCACTTTGCCGAAGAGCCATTGCGCGATCTGCCAGTCGCCTCGGACCCAGCGATGCTGGCGCCGGCGGTAGGCGCTGTAGTGTGACGGGTAGTCGTCAATCACTTCGATGTCGGTAGCCAGGCCGGCGCGCGCGTAGGCCCCCTCGATCAGGTCGTGGCTGAGGAGGGAGTTGCGCGGGAAGCGCCGGTCAAGCACTGCATGGAGCGTCGAGACTTCGTAAATGCCCTTGCCGGTGAAGATGCCTTCCCCGTAGAGGTCCTGGTAGACGTCCGAGATGGCGCGCGTGTAGATATCAAAGCCGGTCTGTCCCGAGTAGAGCGCGGCGAGCCGTGAGCGCGACGCCGAATGGACACTGACGCCTACCCGCGGCTGGAGGATGCCGTAGCCTTCAGTGACGATGCGCGAGCGGGGGTCGATCACTGCCCGGTTGAGCGGATGGGCCATGGCGCCCACCATGGCGTGAGCCGTGCCGCGGGGAAGCTGGGTATCGGAATCAAGCGTGATGACGTAGCGTACGCGGCCGAGCACCTCGACGTTGCCGGCCTTGACGGGGAAGCTGTCGTAGGCGCCGCGCAGAAGCTGGTTAAGATCGAGCAGCTTGCCGCGCTTGCGCTCCCAGCCCATCCATACACCCTGGCGGGCGTTGAAGATGCGGTGGCGATGCAGGAGCAGGAAAGCGCCGCCGTTGCGCTGCTTGTAGCGCTCATTCAGGCTGTTCACGATGCCGATGGCCAGTTCGACCAGCGGGTCGGTGTCATTGGTGCGGGGACGCGTGATGGAGTCCGGCAGATCGCTCAGAAGGGCGAAGTGGATATTGGGATCCTGGTTGGCGAGAAAGCGGACCTCGAGTTCCTCGAAGAGTTCGAGTACCTGCCGCTCATTCAGCAGCAGCGTCGGCACGGCGACCAGGGTGGTGAACTCTGCGGGCAGGCCCTCGCTGAAATCCATTTTGGGCAGCGCCTGGGGCTTAAAGAGCGCAGTCACTGTGTTATTCACCAGATCCACCGCGCCCTGCATGGCCGGGACGAGGAGCAGCAAAAACGCCAGCGTGAGTCCGCCGAAGATGGAGTAGTTCGGCACCAGCGGCAGCACGATGCATGCGATCAGCAGGATGGTAAGCACCAGGACACCGCTGATATAGAAATCGTCCGGCTCGCGATGCACGGCCACGCGGATGCGGTCGACCAACGGCGGCCGGTAGCCGACGCGCGAAGCAAGCTCCGGGAAGCCTTTATCGATGAGGTAGTAGCCGACGTGTGCGCGGCGGAGCGCCAAGCGCCTGGGCAGGCCGGCGTCGCGGGGGCGCTGCGCCAGGGCGAGCGCGGCCTGCGCGACTTCGAGCTCCGATTGCTCGGAATGCCGGGCGATATTCGAAACGCGCTCCCGGTAGTGCTCGCGGCTATCGAAATCCATCTCCGGGTAGGCGCCCGCAGGATCCTGCCGCAGCACTGCGTCGAAGACGACAAGCGGCTCGATCATGCCGGCCCAGTTTGCGTAGTTGGCGTCGCGAATGCTGGTGAAGCGCTGCCGCAGCAGCGCCGCTCCGGCAGAATCATGCGACTCGGGCGAGGCAAGCACCGCGCGGGCCTGCGTCAGAATCTCTTCCGCCAGCAGGAACTTGGTCATGGAGGGAAAAGCCCACAGCTCACGCAGGGTCAGCGGGTCGGTCTTCTGCACCTCTTCGAGAAAGACCGTGACTGCATCTGCGGACCAGGTAGAACTCGTGGCTTTGAGATACGCGTCCGCCACGATGGCAATGCGCGGCTCGTCTCCTTCCCGTGCGCGGACGACGCGCGGCAATTGCGAGAACCGACGACGCATGGACGTGATCTCCGTCAGCACCGCTTCGAGCAGGCGCGGATTTTCGCGCAATTCGAGCAATGGATCGAGCGGCTCGCCAAGCTGGTGCGTCGGCATCGGCCTCCGGTCCAACTGGTCATAGACCTGCTGGTACGCGGTGCGCGCAGCAACGATCCTCTTGGTGAAGACATCCTCGCGGGTGGGGGTATGGGCCACATCCCAGGTGGGCGCAACGGAAGCCGCGTAGCGCCGCAGCAGGTTTCGGGCAAATGCGTCGGGACCCGTATCCGGGGATGGCTCGGGGCTGTGGTTGTGGCGCAGCTTCGCTGTTCACCGGCGCGGTGGGAATGGCGCGAAGATCCGGGGCCTGATCGCTCATCGATAGCTCGCCGCCTGCATTTCAAACATGCTTGCGTACCGGCCCCCGAGCGCCATCAATTGCGCGTGCGTGCCTTCTTCCACCAGTGCGCCGCCTTCGAGTACGACGATACGATCGGCCATGCGTACGGTCGAGAAGCGATGGGAGATCAGCAATGCCATCTTGCCCTCCGTGAGTTCGGCGAACCGCTCAAAAACTTCGAGTTCGCTCCGGGCATCGAGCGCGGCCGTCGGCTCATCCAGAATAAGTAACTGTGCATCGCGCAAATAGGCCCTCGCCAGCGCAACCCGCTGCCATTCGCCGCCGGAGAGCTCGACGCCGCCCTCGAAGCGGCGTCCCAGCATCTGGTCATAGCCCCCGGCCAGCTTGGCCACCACGCTCGCCGCCAGGCTTTGCTCGGCCGCATGCTCGATCTCCAACTGCGAATGCTCCCGCTCCACCCGGCCCACCCCGATGTTTTCCCTCGCGGTCATCTCGTAGCGCATGAAGTCCTGGAAAATGACCCCCATCTCGTGATGCAGATCGTCCAGGCTGTACTCGCGCAGATCGACCCCATCCAGCAGAATCTGCCCCTCGGTGGGATCGTAAAGCCGGGTGATGAGCTTGACCACAGTGGTCTTGCCCTGCCCGTTTTCGCCGATCAGCGCAATGCGCTCTCCGGGGCGCAGCGTGAAGTTGAAGTCGCGCAGGATGCGCCGCTTGGTGCCGGGATACGTAAAGGAAACATTGCGGAACTCGAAGCCCTGACGGATCGGCCGTGGTACCGGGAGGCCGTCCGGCTTGGAGACGACGGTCGGCTTCATCTCAAAGAACAGCAGCAGATCGGTGAGGAACAAAGCCTGGTCCGCGATGCCGGACGCGGTCGAAAAGACCTGCTGCAGGTTGGAGTTGGCCTGCTGAATCGAGGCGGTGGCCAGGGTGAAGGCGCCGATGTCATACGCGCCGTGGATGGCGCGCCAGATGACATAGGCGTAGCCGCCGTAGTACCCGGCCGTGCCCAGCAGGCTGAGGAAGCCCCCGGCGACCAGCTTGCGCCGGGAAAGCGCCGTGTCCTCGATATAAATCTGGCGTGCGAGCGCTTCGAAGCGCGACGTAAAGAACTCGCTCAGGTTGAAGAGCTTGAGTTCCTTTGCGCCTTCGCGGCTGCCCGCTACCTGGCGCAGGTAGTCCATCTGGCGCTTGGCCGGGGTCTGGCGGAAGTTCTTGGCGTAGCCCAGAAAAGCGAAGTGCGTCTCTCCCAGGAAGGAAGGGAGCACGCCCGCCGCCAGCAGAAACACCAGCCAGGGAGAGAACGCAATCAACTGGGCGGAGAACACTGCCGTCGTGACGACCTGTTGCAGCAGCCGGCCCATGGATTGAATCATGCCCAGCCGGTCAGTGGCCTGGACCCGCGCACGCTCCAGGCGATCGTAAAAGACCGGGTCTTCATACGTGGTCAGATCAAGCTGGGCCGCTTGCCGCATCACGCGGATACTGACGTGTTCGGTGTAGCGGTTGGCGAGCAGTTGGTCGAGAAAATCAATGCCGCGGGAAAGGGCGCCGATCGCCACCGCGATGGCGATCTCCGTCCCTACCACCCACCAGAAGTGCTGGGGCAGAGGCTGCCCGCGAAGTGCCGTTTCGACTCCATTGACGATGCGGGCGGCGATGCGTGCCAGCGCCAGTGGCAATGCCGCAACGATGACGCGCAGCACGATACCCCAGGTGACGACGGCAGGCCCCGACTCCCACAGAATGCCAAGCACAGGTGGTATGTTGCGCAGCGCGGTAACGCGCTCTCGCCACGCGTTGGAGGTGGAGGCTGGCTGGGTGGCTTCCGTCATGGGGACAGGCAAGGCTAGGGGGTCAGTACCTCAAAGGCAGGGGATGTCTGGCCAGTTGGATGCAGAGGCGGTAGCGATCGTTGGCTTGGGGAAAGCGGACGAAAGCCCCCGTGCAACCGCGCATCGAATGCACCATGCAGTCCGAACACCAGAAGGGCTTGATACCCCTGCTCGCGGTGGCTTGCGGCGTCACCGTCTCCAGCATGTACTACAACCAGCCATTGCTGGTAGAGATGGGGCGGAGCTTGCATGTGGCCCCCACGCGCATGAGTCACGTCGCCGTGGCTACGCAGCTTGGTTATGCAGCCGGCCTGCTGCTGTTCGTGCCGCTCGGCGATGTGGTCGAGCGGCGCGGGCTGATCCAGACGCTGACCTGGGGCGTGGTGGCCTCCATGTTGCTGGCGGCGGCCGCGCCCTCACCGCTGCTGTTGGTGCTGGCCAGCGTAGCCGTCGGTATGACCTCCGCCGTAACCCACGTGATGCTGCCGATTGCGCCGGAGGTGGCGCCCCGGGAAAGCTCGGGCCGGGCGGTGGGCGCGGTTATGACTGGGTTGCTGCTGGGTATCCTGCTTAGCCGCACCTTTTCTGGCTGGATCGGAGAATGGCTCAACTGGCGCGCTGTCTTTGTGATCGCCGCCGCGGGTTCGGTCGTGCTCATCGTGGTGCTGCGCCGCAAGCTGCCCCTGTTACCGCCCCGGATTCCCGTGAGTTATGGGACGGCGCTCCGCTCCCTGTGGACGCTGGTGCGCACGCAGCCCCTGCTGCGGGAATCCGCCGTGATCGGCGCGCTGGTTTTCGCCGCTTTCAGTGCCTTCTGGACGATGCTGGTGTTCCTCCTGGAATCGCCGCATTACCGCCTCGGGCCGGGGGTGGCGGGCAGCTTCGGGGTGCTGGGCGCAGTCGGTGCGTCGGTCGCTTCGATCGCGGGGCGGCTTTCGGACCGGCACGGGTCCCGCTTCGTCGTGTCCGTCGCGCTGGCGCTACTGCTTGGCCTCCTTTGGCGTGGTCTGGATATTCGGCTATCACATGGCGGGTTTGATCGTGGGGGTGCTGGTGATGGATGCGGGCACGCAGGCCAACCAGGTCGGCAACCAGACGCGTATTTTCTCGCTCGCGCACCTGCCCGGGCCCGCATTTGGGGCCCGCAGCCGGATCAATACCGTCTACATGACGGTGTATTTCACGGGAGGCGCGATTGGGTCGTGGCTGTCGGCGCTGGCCTGGGCACGCTGGAACTGGCCGGGCGTGTGCGGGCTGGCGCTGCTATTTCTCGGGCTCGCGCTGCTGCGGCATCTGACGGGCCAACGGGAGAAGGATGAGGGCAGGGGCAGACTTCTGGACGAGGCCGGTGAACCCACAGCAGTGGAAGCCATGTAACAAGTTGGATTGCAGCGCGGCGTGCAGCTAGAGCGAGCACGCGCGCAATTGTGCGCAGGCGCGCTCCAGCTCCGACTGTTTCTTGGCGAAGCAGAAGCGCAGAAGGTGCTCGCCGCGGCCGGCGCGGAAGAAGGCGGAGCCCGCCACGGCCGCAACCCCGCAGTGCTCCAGCAGCGTGCGCGCTTTATCCCGAGCAGTGGCGCCGGGCAGCCGGCTGACGTCGGCGAGCACGTAATAGGCGCCATCCGGGACGGAGGGCGGCAGCCCCGCATCCGCGAGCGCGTCGCACAGCAGATCGCGTTTCTGCCGGTGATCGCTGGCCAGCTCAGAGTAGAAGCTGTCCGGGCAGCGCCGCAAGGCCGGCAACGGCCCCGAACTGCGCGGGTGACGGACTGCAGATATACGTGAGGTCGTGGAAGTAGCCGATCGACCCGAGCCATTGCCGGCTGGCTGCAAGGTAGCCAACCCGCCAGCCGGTAATGCTGAAAGTTTTGGAGAAGCCCGAGATGGTGATTGTGCGCTCCGCCATGCCCGGCAGGGTCGCGGGGCTGATGTGCTTCGCGCCGCTGTAGAGGAAGTACTCGTAGATCTCGTCGGTGAGCACAAAGAGATCGTGCTCGATAGCCAGTTCGGCGATGGACGCGAGCTCTTCCCGGGTAAAGACTTTGCCGCAGGGGTTCGAAGGCGTGTTCACGATGATGGCGCGCGTCCGCGGTGTGATGGCGCGGCGGAGCTCCGCGGGATCGATGGCCCAGGTGCCGGCTTCCATGGGCACGAGCACGGGATGGAGGCGAAGCGAGAGCAGGGTATTGAGGTGGTAGCCGTAGAACGGTTCAAAGAGCACAACCTCGTCGCCCGGATTGAAAAGCGCCAGGCAGGTGGCATAGAGCGCACCGGTCGCTCCGGAGGTGACCAGGACTTCGCCGTGGGGATCGGCTGCAATTCCGTTGTAGTGCGCCAGCTTGGCGCTGATCGCCTCGCGCAGGACGGCAATACCGTCGAGCCGGGTGTAGATATTGTGGCCCTCTTCGATGGCGGCGAGGGCGCCGTGTTTCACCGGATCCGGCAGCTCCGTGTCACACACGCCCTGCGCCAGGTTGACGCCGCCGACCAGGTCGCATTCCACCGTCATGGACCGGATCTCGGATTGGATGATCTTCGGGGCGATCTCGCTGAGGTGGAGGCGGGTAGTAAGGGACGGCATGCGGGAACGTTAGCACGCAGCCGGTGACAGAGGCGAGTCACCATATGGGTGAGTGTTGGCTGCGGGCGAAGGCCCTGATAGTGAAATTGCCGAGGAGGAATTCGGCCGCTAGGGGCGCGACGAAGAATAGGGAAATCGCGAGGCGAAGGCGCATCTCAAACTCGTGCCAGCGTCCTGAGCGCGGGCGGTGCGTGGATTCTTCGCTGCGCTCAGAATGACGAGGGCGAGATTTACTCGGCGTGATGCGAGACCGGGATTCAGTTGAAGAGGTCCTACGCCATCTCTTCCACTTCCATCTGGCCAGTGGCAGAACCGGTTTTCGGTTGATTTTCAAACTGTACAACGAGCAGAACGGCTTAGTGACCGCGCCTGACCGCGGGGTCACAATTCGGCGTTGATCCCACGCTCCGAAGGCGGCTGGTGGTTCTGCGCTTCCTCGCTTATCTTTGGACCTGCGTTGCTCGAACCTGCTTCGCACCTCGGCAGTAGGGAGAATTGCATGTCTCGCTTTTCCATCGTGTTCCTGTCCGTCATGCTGGCGTGGATCCCGGCAAGCGCACAGCAGCCTCCAAGCGCCAGTCCGCTCCGCCCTGCCCAACTCGACCCTGCGCGCTCGCTCGCGCCCGAGGCTCTGGAATCCTCCACGCATCAGCCGCTGCCAGAGCAGTACATCTGGACCGCGCAGGATGCTGTTCCGGCGCACCCGAATCTCGCCGGCGGGTCGGAGCACGAAAAGACCCAGGACCTGGGACCGCACTATTTCCGCCGCCGCTTCCAGGTGGCCACGCTGCCTGCCCAGAGCACGCTCTACGTCGCCGGTCCGCGCTCCGCGACCATCTATCTGAACGATAAAGTCGTCCAGCAGGTCCAGCTCAATCTGGATTCGCCGCTCGGTATACGTGTGTTTGCCTGTGACGTGACCCATGCTTTGCGGCAAGGTGAAAACGTGCTCGCCATCGAGGCTGTCCGCGGGCCGGATATCGCAAGCGGCGCCGACAGCCGCGAAAGCGTGCAGCAGACGGAAGGCAGGGTGCTGGCGGTCAAGCTGCTCCCGGCTGCACAGGGTGTGATCGCCGCGCCGCTGTTGATCAGCGACGCGCAGTGGAAGGCCTCGATGCAATCTGCGCCAGGTTGGCAGACCACTGCTTTCGACGACACGCAATGGCCCAAAGCCGATAGCCTGGGCGGCATTGAGAGCTCCATCGAGTTCTTCCAGTGGAATGCCGATGCGGGCCTGTATGACTGGCCCGGGTACGAGGGCATCTCGCCTTTCCTGGCGCAATACGAGCTGCCGCCCACCACCGTCAGCGGCGTTTACGCCGGGCTCGGTCACCTGGAACATGCGGACGCGCTTACAAAGAACACGGCTTCGTCGCCGGACGAGTTCACGGTGCATCTTCCCTCCGGCTATCTGCCCGCTGCCTCCGCGCCGCAGATCGTTCTGGACTTCGGCCGGGAAGTGGTCGGCCGCCTTGAACTCGCTAACGACGCGGATGAAGCCGCGGAGGTCACCCTGCAGTATGGCGAGTCTGAAGCCGAGATGCAGCTCAATCCTTATCTTGGAGTTGACCCGCTGCATGTGCCTCCACACGCCACCGCCTATGGGCCCAAGAGCGCCTTCCGCTACGCACTGGTCCGCTTTTTGCGCGGGAGCGATCTCCGCTTCAAGTCCATTCGCCTGGCCGGCATCGCGTATCTCGTCACGTACAAGGGCTCGTTTGAGTCGTCCGATGCAAAGCTGAACCAGATGTGGGCCGTGGGAGCCTATACCGCTCACCTCTGCATGCAGGATGACATCTGGGACGCGCCCAAGCGCGATCGCGGCCGCTGGATGGGCGATCTCGACGTGAGCGGCCGCACCATTGAAGATAGCTTCGACGACCACTTCCTGATGGAGGAAACGCTGAATCGTCTGCTCGGTGAGGCACCAGTCCGGAGCCACGTCAATGGCATTGCCGGATACTCCGCGTTCTGGGTCACCGGCGAGGCCGAATACTACCGCCACACCGGCTCGCAGCAGCAGCTCGCCTCTGTGCACGATCGGCTGGTGCAGCTTATGCACTTCATGGAAACCGAACTCGACGCGCGCAACCTCTACGCCAACAACACGCACTCCTGGCCCTTTGTGGACTGGTCGCCGGAGCTGAACGGAGACGACCCGGAGTCTCGCCGAGCCACGCAGTTCGAGTTCTACGACGCTTTCCACCAGGGAACATACCTGCTTCGCGAGCTGGGCGATACGCAGAATGCCGAGCTGTTCGAGCGCAAGGCGGAGGCGCTGAAGGCGGCCGCGCAGAAATATCTGCTGGATCCATCCGGATCCTTCGGAACGCGCTGGCAAACCAATGCCTACGCCGTGCTGTCCGGCGCTGCCGAACCCACGCAGTACGACGCTATCTGGCGCAACTCTCTCGCCAGCGTGGGGCATGTGCGCTACAACGGGTTGATCGTCACGCCCTATTACAACTACTACGTAATCAGCGCGATGGCGCAGATGGGGCATCGCCGGGAAGCGCTGGACTGGATTCGCCAGTACTGGGGCGGCATGATCGATGAAGGCGCCACCAGCTTCTGGGAAGGCTACGATCCGGACTGGTACAAGGACAACTTCCACGCATCGCTGCAGGCCGACAATATGTCCGGCTATCGCGTCAGCCTGGCGCATGGTTGGTCGAGCGGCGTCACTCCATGGCTGATGGAGCAGGTGCTGGGCATCCATTCGCGTGCGGCTGGCTTTCGCGAGGTCGATATTCGCCCAGACCTCATTGACCTGGCCTGGGCGCGCGGCGCAGAGCCTACACCGCGCGGGCTGCTGGGTGTGAGCCTCACCAAAAGCGCGACTCTGGAGACTGCCATCGACCTTCCGCCGGGAACTGAGGCGCATGTCTCCGTGCCGGTTGCACAAGCCGCCCATGTGCTGGTGGACGGCAAGCAGGCGGCGAGCACTCCCGCAGAAAACGGCACGCGGGCCGTGGTCACGATCAGCGCTCCTGGGCATCACGCTTTGAAAGCCGAGTAAAAAGAGCACTTACAAATTTGGCGTCAGTATTTGATCACAGCAACAGTGGCGTGTGCTGCCGGGCCGTATTGCACAACCCGCGCTTCCTGGCCCATCTCCTACACGTGAACGGAGGGGTGATGGCCGAGGTCGATGAGTCAATTGCCGTAGGGGCGGAAAAGTCGCCAAAGAAGGTAGGAGCGTTTGTGCTGGCGCTCCTGATCGCCGTAGTCGTGGTGCTTGGGATCATGCTGCTGTTCCTGCATCATGCCGGTGGAGCACCGGGCCAGTGATCTGCCCGCGTTAGATGTCCGTATCCGCTGGTATACGAGGGCACAAACGAAGACGTCCGGCGGTAGGCCGGACGTCTGTACTTACTGTTTGCTGCCCAACTAGGCCGCTTTCTGGTCGCGCATCGCCTTCACGGTGTCGTGTGACGAAAGCACGTGAGCTTGCTGCCGCTCCAGCAGAGAGCGCAACTGCGGCGACAGATTCGTATCTTCAAGCGCCACCTTGTATGCACGCTTGGCCGTGTCCTCGCCCTGCTCCGCGGTTTCGAGCAGCGTGTGTTCGTCCGCGCCGAACTTGGCCTTCAGGTTTCCCCAGGCCCGGTGTACGGAGCCGGCGACCGTACCCTCATCCTGATTCGGCACGTCCTTGCCGCTCAACGCAGTCTCAAGTTCATCCGCGAATCGCTGCCGAGTTTGTCCCTCATGGACAAAAAATGACCGGACCTGCGAGTCCTGAATCTTCTGTCCGATCTGCTCAAATCCCTTGCGGCTGTCGTGGAGTACTTCGATCAGCTTTTTGATCACAGTGCTGTTGTCTGCCATGCGTATCCCCTCCATTCCTTTAGTCAGATGGGCGCAAGGGACTGTGCGTTGTGTTCGATCCGGTTTTGCCGTTACTCCATTCGCCGAATGAAAACTGCCCGGAGAGTACCAACCACGTGCTCGGGCTGTCTCGCAGGTGTCTCGTTTTCCTCAACCTGCACAGGCGCTGCGCCTTTGCTTCGCCCGCGCCGTGCCGAGCCACACAGACCGCCGGCGCCCAGGGAAATTAGAATAGAAGCATCTCCTCATGGCTGAATTCACTCATCTGCATCTGCACACGGATTACTCGCTGCTGGACGGCGCCTGCGACGTTGAAAAGCTGGTCTCGCGCGTTGATTCGATCGGCCAAAAAGCCGTGGCAATCACCGACCACGGCAACATCTATGGCGCGGTGCACTTCTTCGACGCGGCAAAAGCTAAAGGCGTCAAGCCGATCCTCGGCTGCGAGCTCTACATCTGCCAGAAAGATGATCACCGCGCGGACCCGCAGGGCGACGACTATCACCATCTTTTGGTGCTGGCCGAGAACGAAGAAGGCTATCGCAACCTGGTTCGGATCACGTCAGAGGCTTCGCTGCATGGCTTTTATCGCAAGCCCCGCATCAGCAAAAAGTATCTCGCCGAGCATGCGAAAGGACTGATCGGGTTCTCCGGCTGCCTCGCCGGTGAGCTGTGCGACAACCTGATGAAGGAGAACTATGAGGCGGCGCGTCGCACCGCTGCGGGTTATCAGGACATCTTCGGCAAAGGGAACTTTTTCCTCGAGATCCAGGATCAGGGGCTGGAGCTTGAGAAGAAGATCCACGCGGACCTTTTCAAACTGGAACGCGAGTTGGACATTCCGCTGGTGGCCACCAACGACAGCCACTACTTGTGCGAAGACGACCACCATGCGCACGAGGTGCTGTTGTGTGTGCAGACTGCGGGTTCCATCCATGATCCGAAGCGCTTCAAGTTTGACTCCGATCAGTTCTACGTCAAGTCCGCAGCGGAGATGGAGCGCCTCTTTTCGCACGCGCCGCAGGTAGTCAGCCGCACCATGCAGTTTGCCGAGCGCTGCTCGCTCAAGCTGAACAAGGTCGATAATCCGTTCCCCGAATTCGCTGTGCCGGCGGGGCATACGATTGATAGCTACTTCGAGCAGGTCTGTCGCGAAGGCTTTGAAAAGCGGCTCGCCACCTCGGTGAAGCATTTGCAGGATCGCGGACTGCTGCGCAAATCCATCACCGATTACCGCGAGCGCCTGGAACGGGAACTGACCTGCATCAAGCAAATGAAGTTCCCCGGATATTTCCTTATCGTGTGGGACTTCATCCGCTACGCGCGCGAGCACGATATCCCCGTCGGTCCTGGCCGTGGCTCCGCCGCCGGGTCGCTGGTCGCCTATGTTATGGAGATCACCGACATCGACCCGCTGCAGAACGAGCTCCTGTTTGAGCGTTTTCTGAATCCCGAGCGCGTATCCATGCCGGATATCGACATCGATTTCTGCATGAATCGTCGCGGCGAGGTGATCGAGTACGTCACCCGTAAGTACGGCCGTGAGCAGGTCGCCCAGATCATCACCTTCAACACCATGGCGGCGAAAGCGGCCATTAAGGACGTAGGCCGCGCACTCGACATGCCCTATGGTGACGTGGATCGCGTGGCCAAGCTGGTGCCGGCGACCATCGGCATCACGCTGGAGCAGGCACTCGAGGATGGCGGCCCCCTGCAGCAGGCCTACGAAGCCGATCCGCAGGTGCGCGAGTTGGTGGATACAGCGCGCAAGCTGGAGGGCCTGGTGCGCGGCGCCGGTGTGCACGCTGCCGGCGTGGTGATTGCTCCCAAGCCGCTGACCGAGCTGGTTCCCGTAAGCCGCTCGAAGAACGAAGAAATCGTAACCGCCTATGACATGAAAGCGGTCGAGAAAATGGGCCTGCTCAAGATGGACTTCCTTGGGCTGACTACGCTGACCGTAATCGACGACTGCCTCAAGCTCATCCGGCGCAACCAGAGCATCGAGCTGAACATGGCCACCATTCCGCTCGACGATCAGGAGACCTACGAAAAGGTCTTCCACCGCGCGCTGACCTCCGGGGTCTTCCAGTTTGAATCTGGCGGTATGCGCGACGTGCTGCGCCGGTATCGTCCGCAGTGCGTGGAAGACCTGACGGCGCTCAACGCGCTCTATCGCCCGGGGCCGATCCAGGGCGGCATGATCGACGACTTCATCGAGCGCAAGTGGGGCCGCAGGGAAGTCGCGTATGACATGCCGGAGCTCGAGAAGATTCTGAAGGAGACACTTGGCGTCATCGTCTACCAGGAACAGGTGATGCAGATCGCCAATGCGCTCGCTGGGTATTCGCTCGGCGAAGCCGACCTGTTGCGGCGCGCGATGGGCAAGAAGAACGCCGAGGAGATGGCCAAGCAGCGCGTGCGCTTTATCCAGGGCGCTGCGGAGCGCAAGCATCCGAAAGACAAGGCCACGCGCATCTTCGACCTGATGGAGCAGTTCGCCGGCTACGGCTTCAACAAGTCGCACTCGGCTGCCTATGCATTGCTGGCGTATCACACGGCCTATCTCAAAACGCACTACCCGGTCGAGTTCATGGCGGCGCTGCTGACTTCAGAAATCTCCAAGCCGGAGAACGTCGTGAAGTACATCGGCGAGTGCCGCGAGATGGAGATCCAGGTAGAGCCGCCGAACGTGCAGATATCCGACGCGGACTTCACTCCCGACGGCAAGGCAATCCGCTTCGGGCTGACTGCCATCAAGAACGTCGGCCGCAACGCGATCGAATCCATCCTCGAAGCACGCGAGAAGCTCCGTCGCGAACAGGGACGCGGCTTCGCCTCCTTCTGGGAATTCTGCGAAGTGGTGGACCTGCGGCTGCTGAACAAGCGCGTGATCGAGTCGCTGATTAAGGCTGGCGCACTCGACAGCTTCGGCCGCCGCTCGCAACTGATAGCTGCTGTCGATCGCGCGATGGAACGCGCGCAGAAGACGCAGCGTGATATGGCGGCGGGGCAGCATGGTCTTTTCGGCGGCCTGGCCAGCATTTTCGACGACGGCCCGGTGAACGGGTCCGCTGCTGCCGACGCTCTGCCCAATGTACCGGACTGGGAGGAGAACCAGCGCCTCCAGGCAGAAAAGGAAGTGCTCGGCTTCTTTGTCTCCGGCCATCCGCTCGATCGCTACGCCGACAAAATCAAGAACCTGCGCGCCGTCGATACTGCCTCTGCCCTGGAGATGAAGCCATCGCCGCCACCTCAGCGCCGTGGCCAGTCTCAGCCGGAGAGTGATATCGCCATTGCCGGTGTAATCGTCGGGCTGAAGGTGGCGAAGTCCAAGCGCTCGGGCGAACTCTACGCGCAGGCCTCGCTCGAAGACACTACCGGCAAGATCGACCTCATCTGCTTTCCCAAGGACTACGCGCGCCTGGCGGAGTCGCTGAAGATCGACATTCCCGTGCTGGTGAAGGGCCAATTGCGCGCGGAAGAAGATGCCGCCCCCAAGCTTTGCGTTTCGTCCATCCAGCCGCTTGACGACGTACGCGTGCGGCTCCCGCTCAGCGTACGCATCAAGGTGACGCTCGACCGCGCCAGCGACCAGACGCTGCTTTCCCTTCACGAAATGATCCAGGCAGCACCGGGACCTGGCCGGCTAATGCTGAACCTGGAGCAGCGCGGAGAGTTCGTGGTCATGCTCGAACCCGAAGGTGTCACGGTCGGCGCAGACCGCGTCTTCATCGAACGCGCCGAGCAGCTTCTCGGCCGCGGTTCCGTGCAAACCATCGAGGAGTAAAGCAGGTCTCGTCTCGAGGGTTTTGGAGCACAAAAAGATACCGCGGCTGTTTTTTTGACGGCCATAGCCAACAGAGCACAGCCGCGCACTCCTAAGGCGCCCCAGCCATAGCACGCCCCGGCAACCAAGAATGATCGTTCAGGTAAACTCTCACCCATGAAGCCCCCTGCGCAGAAGCTTCCCGCCGCCAGCTCGCTGCTGCTGGATGTGGTGCGCTTTGGCGCTTCGGTCATCGTGGCTGTCGGGCATCTCACGCAGACGCACTTCTCCACCGGATGGCCGGACCTGACCATACGGGCAGTGCAAGCCGTGGCTGTGTTTTTCGTGCTGTCGGGCTTCGTGATCCGCTATGTCACCCGGCTGAAGTATGCGGAGATCGGCGAATACTGGATCGATCGCGCGTCGCGCATCTACTCGGTCGTGCTGCCCGCAGTTGCGTTCACCATCATTGTGGATCTGATTGCGTATTTCGCGAACCCGCGCTACTACCTCAGCAACTGGGGCGACAGCATTGATCATCCGCTGCTGCGCATTGTCACCAATATCACGTTCACCTCGCAGCTCTGGTCGAAAAGCATCGCACTCTTTTCAAATGGGCCCTTCTGGTCGCTTTCCTACGAGTGCATCTACTACGTCATCTATGGTTGTGCCTTCTATCTTGTCGGCGCCAAGCGTACCCTCTCCGTCCTCGGACTGATCCTGCTCGGTGGCATCCATATCTTCCTGCTCTTGCCCCTGTGGCTGCTGGGCTGTCTGCTGTATGAAATCTACGTACGCGTCAGCACGCGCAGAGCGTGGCTCCAGAATCTCGCCTGTGCAGCGATAGCGGTCGCGGGCTATCTTCTGCGGCATCCGGTCAGCGCCGCTGTGTTCGCCGTAAAGGATCGCGTGACGCTGCTCTTTCTGGCGCATCACCACCAGCCCATTCACCTCCACTGGACCCTGGACTACTACCGTGTGGGCATTCCGGCGGCGTTCTTTCTGCTGTGGGGACTGCTGATCGCCAACGGCGTTCGCGTGAATGCCACATCCCGCGCGGCCCGCACCGTCCGGCTGCTTTCGGAAGGCACCTTCCCGCTCTATCTCTTCCATTTCCCCATTTATGTGCTGATCGCTGCTCTTATTCCGTATAACCACGCGAACGGCGGGATGAAGCTCGCCATGCTCTTTGCGGCCACAATCGCGGGCGTCTGGCTGGCGCTCCCCACCAACCATCTCAAGCTGTTTCTGCGCGATCTGCTGCGCCGTCGATTTCTTCCCCGGGAGCGCATGCCGGCGCCGCGCCCGGTGGAAGCGGTCTGAGCGGCAGCACTATTTGCGTACAGCCCATTTGTCCCGCGCACCACGCTTCCATACAATCAGGAGCAGTACCAGGCGCACCACTCACAGGCGAACCACGAACGGCGAGGCCCATGACCCCTGAGCAAACGGCAACGGCAGCACCCGAGCACCACCCGGCGGCAGCACCTGCGAAGGAACCGAAGCCCATTGCATGGCTCAAGACCGAGTTGGCGAGGCACCCCCAGCGTCCCTATCCCACGGACTTCATCGAGCGCATCTTCACCGATCTCAGCGAGATCCACGGCGATCGCGCTTTTGCCGATGACCCGGCGATGAGCTGCCGCATGGCGCGGTACCACGGCCAGGAGGTGCTGGTGGTGGCCAATGTTAAGGGGCGGACCACCAAGGAAAACGTGCGCTGCAACTTCGGCATGCCCAATCCCGAGGGCTACCGCAAGGCACTGCGCGTCATGAAGATTGCGGAAAAGTTCCACCGCCCCATCTTCACTTTTATCGATCTCGCCGGCGCCAATCCCGGCCTGGGAGCCGAAGAGCGCGGCCAGGCGGAGGCCATTGCTCGCAGCCTGCGCGAGATGTCCCGGCTGACCGTGCCCACTATTTCCACCATCACGGGGGAGGGCGGTTCAGGCGGCGCTTTGGCACTCGCAGTCACAGACCGCGTGCTCATGCTGGAGAACGCGGTCTATTCGGTCATCTCTCCGGAGGGCTGCGCTTCCATCCTGTGGCGCGATGCTGGCAAGCGCGCCAAGGCTGCGGAAGCGATGCGCACCTCGTCGGAGGAGGTCAAGGCCCTCGGGTGTGTGGACGACATCATTCCCGAGCCGCCCGGTGGCGCACAGGAAGATCCCGCCGCCGCCGCGGTTCTCCTGGACGAATCGCTCGATCGCCATCTCAGCGCGCTCCAGGCGCTCACACCTGCCGAGCGGCTGGAACAGCGCCGCGCCAAGTGGCGCAACATCGCGCAGTTCTACACTCTTTAGCGAGCATATTTACGACACCTCTTCCGCGTACCTCTGCTTCGTTTCACCGCCTCGGTCGCTTCGGCGCGTTCTGCCTGTTTGTGGTGGGGCTGATCTGGTTTGCCATCGCGCGCCTACTCGCCGCGCATGCCGCGCACGGCCTCAGCGTGGGTGACTGGGTGGACCCGGTCGAGTGGGTCGCGCTCGCCTTTTTGCTGCTGGTGGGCTATGTAGCCGGGGAGCGCAGCTTCGCCGGTCAGCTTCAGCCGTTTGCCGCGATGGGCCTTCCGCGACGACCCGGAATCGGTCGTGAATTCGGCGTTGGCGCCGCGATCGGCTGGACGCTGCTGCTGCTCACGATCTTGCCTTCCGTGCTCATCGGCGGTATCCGCATCACCTTCTGGACTGCGCCGCACCAATGGTTTCTGCTGCTGCTGGACATCGTCATCCTTCTGCTGGCGGCGCTCACGGAGGAGCTCGTCTTCCGCGGCTACCCTTTCCAGCGCCTTATTGACGCGATCGGACCGACGCTCGCCACCTTGCTGATGTCGGCCATCTTCACCGTCTACCACTACTCGGTGGACACGCCGCGCCCCGCCATCTTCGTGCTCTTTCTGCTGAGCTGCCTGCTGTCCATCGCGTACCTGCGGACGCGCGCGCTATGGCTCCCGTGGGCCTTTCACTTCGCCTGGAACGCGGCCATGGGCCTGCTGTTCGGCCTGCCCATCAGCGGCTATACACGTTTCTCGCCCGTAGTGCAGAGTTACGCGTTAGGGCCGCTCGGCATCACCGGCGGCGATTGGGGCCCGGAGGGTAGCACCATCGCGGTGCTTGTTCTGCTGTTCGGTCTCTGGCTCATGTACCGTGCTACCCGGGAGTACGCGCACCTGTACGCCCATCCGGTAATCATTCCCGGCGGCATTCCCGTGGACCTGGACGGCATCGCGCGACGGCAGCATGAAGCAGCCATGGGCACCGTTGTCGAGCCGGCGGAGCCGAAGTTGGTGCAGATCGGCAGCCTGCCGGGCGCGAACTCCATGCCAGCAGAAACGCAGTCTGACAGACTTACTGACACGCGTTCAGAAACGCACCCAGAAGCGCGCCCTGATGCGCAGCCCGAAGCACGCTCCGACGTGCAGCCTGCTCCGAAGACGGCTTCCGTTCCGCTCATCCCCGTAGAACCGGAAACCCCGGAGTTCTAAGGCCAGCCCCACAGGTGCGCAGGAAACCCAAGCCACCGCGGATTTTTTTTGACGGCCTCACCACTCCCTCTTGCGCATCTTCATAGAAGAAGCTCATGATGACGGCATGGAGTAGGCGTATGCGGGGCTCTGGGGTAGGAAAGCGGCAGCGCGCGAATTGGGCGGGACGGCTTGCATTCCTGTTGGGAACAGCCATCCTGGGTACAACCTGGTTACCGGCACAGGTGTTTATCGTGCAGCGAGAGCACGTACCTGGCGTGCCGGACTTCAAACCCACCGCGGTAGAACTCGAGCAGCAGCCAATCTCCGTGCGAACGCGGCAGGAGCTCATTATCGCCTTTGCCGCCGAGCAGGGCTTTGCCCGTCGGCCGCTGCCCTTGGGCTCTCACGGTCTGGTGCTCCACGCCAATGGTCCGCTTTCTCCGAGCGGCAGCGGGTACGTTGACGCGCTCCAAAAGAACGGCATCTCGTCGAAATCCGGTGATCGCGTCGCGATCAGCAATTTCAAGATCGAGTCCGACCGCATCATCTTCGAGTTCAACGGCGGACCGGATAAAAAGCACAAATATCTGCAGCACCTTTCCGTGGGCATGAACTCCGCATACACGCCGCTGGCGCAGGACACTGGGGAAACGCCGGTGGGCTCGCGCCTCACGCTCGTCTTTGACAAGCATGTACCGGAGATAACGCCGGACCAGCTCCGCGCGCTCATCCAACCCGTCATCGACTTCAACGTGAAGACGCCGGTCGAGGCCTACACCGATACGCTTCCGCCCAAGCTGAAGAATGCCATCCTGAACCATCAGGTGCTGGTCGGCATGGATCGCAAGATGGTGATCTATGCCGTGGGCCAACCGCACCAAAAGGTGCGCGAGCAGGACAGCAATGGCATGTTTGAGGAGTGGATCTACGGCGAGGCGCCCAAGCCGACCCAGTTTGTCCGCTTCAGCAACAATCGCGTGACACGTCTTGAGATTGCAGAAGTAGGGAAGACGCCAGTGATTCGTGACCGCGACGAAACCGACGGCTATCTTGGCAATCCGGTCACGCGCGACGTCTACATGGGCGATGCGCGGGCCAATCCCAACGGAGAAAGCTCCCCTGGCAAGGCGCCTTCTCTCCGGCTGCCCGGGGAAGCCGCACCTCCCGGACCGATGCAGCCGGTGCAGATGCCGAAGGACCATGTACAGCCGCCGCCCCTGCCCCCTGCGGGCCAGGGCACCGGTAGCTCCCTCATGGCCAGCGCTGCCGGCGTCCGCTGATCTGTCGCTCCGTGTAAAATAAGGCGAGCGGACCTTTACCATTCCGTCGTTCTTGCGCGGGGCTTCTCCCGGCAAGCACGATTGCGAAACGTCGGCACCGCTATTCCAGCAGACGCCGCGCCGCAGGCCGCGCTCACTGCACCCCTTCAGGAGAGTTTGAATCATGGCAAAAGTCGCCAAAACCGCCGATCGCAAGAAGATGATGGACACGTCCAAGAGCACGGACTGCCCCAAGTGCAGCAAGCCCACCCGCATCGTGAAGCGCGTAAAAGACCGTGAGCGCGGCACCCCCGGCGGCGTGTATATCTCTTGCTCCGCGTGTGAGTTCTTCGAGAAGCTCTAAAGCTTTACTTCAGCGTTTAACCCAGCTACCGAGCCCGGCCCCGTTGCCGGGCTTTCCCTTTGTGTCCCGCCCAAGAGAAGCTCAGTCCCGCGCCAGAGCCCCATCCATCTCTTCCAGAATCGCCCGTGCCGCCGCGCCCGGGTCGTCTGCCTGGGTGATAGGACGGCCCACCACGAGATAGCTGGCCCCAGCCGCAAGCGCCGCCCCCGGCGTCGCGGTGCGCTTCTGATCCTGCACACCAGCGCCGGCCGGCCGGATCCCCGGCGTGACCAGCAGCACCTCCGGACCCAACAAGCCGCGCAAGTCCCGCACCTCCTCCGGGGAGCAGACCAGGCCGCGTATCCCGGCCTGAACGGCAAGCTCCGCAAGCTGCCGCACCTGCTGTGCCGGCGACGCGGCCACACCGATGCCGCGCAGCTCCTCTGCGTCCATGCTGGTGAGCACCGTGACGGCCAGCAGCTCCGGCGCCAGTGGCACTTCTGCCGCCGCGTCCGCGGCCGCGCGCAACATCGCGCTCCCGCCAGCGGCATGGACCGTGAGCAGGTCCGCGCCCAACCGTGCAGCGGAGCGCACCGCGCCCGCGACGGTGTTGGGAATGTCATGGAGTTTCAGATCCAGAAACACCGAGTACCCCAGCCGCTTCAGTTCGAGCACCACGGCATTGCCGCCTGCGAGATAGAGCTCCAGGCCTACTTTGAACCAGCGCACCTGGCCTCCCAGGCGCTCCACCAGTGCAAAGGCACCCTCGGGCGTGGGGAAATCCAGCGCGACGATCAGGCGGTCCTGAGAAGTCTCGGCGGGCCTGGGAGGTCTGGCGCGTGCGGTCGGCGTTGCGGTCTGGCATCGCCGCTATTGTAACGGGGGAGGAGGGGGAGAGCCGCTTAGCGTCGGCCGGACATTTCGGGATAGGTGAGCTGTGCGATCTCCGCCGCCGTAGGCTTCGCATCCACCAGGTCCAGACGGACATTGGTTAGACCGCGCTGCGCAAAGCCGAGCTTCTGCGCCGCCCCGTAGGACAGGTCCACCACACGCGTCTTGGGCACCGGTCCGCGATCATTTACGCGCACCACGATCGAGCGGTGATTCCGCAGATTCGTTACCCGCACCAGCGAACCCAGCGGCAGATTGCGATGCGCGCAGGTCATGCTGTGCATGTCATAGGCTTCGCCACTCGCGGTGGGCAGGCCCTGGAAGTCCTGGCCATACCAGGAGGCACGTCCAAACTGGTACCAGTGCCGCCGGCCCTCATGGCTGCGCGCCTTCGCCAGTGCTGGCGCGTCTACCGCGACCGCAGACTGCTTGGCCTGGGCAGACTCAGTCTTGATACCTGGCAGCAGAAGCGCGAAGGCCAGCGCTGTGCCGGTAACGATAGAGAATCGTAGTGGGCGATTCGTATGTATCGCGTCTCCATTCATATGGTATCCAGACGCAATTGTATGAATCCGTGGTTGTCTAAGTCAAACAAAAATAAGGATCTACATACGTTGAGCTGCGCTTGCCGTGCACCCCCGATACGTGTTACTAGCGTGAGTAAATCGTACATACATTTCCTGTGAACTATGTGCTTTTTACACGGTCGTTGCACGTGGCATGATGGAAACCAGCCGAGGTGAACCATTTGTCGTCCGTTTCTCCCGCGCAACCGGCCGCCACGCTGTCCCAATCCGGGAACGTGCCCGTCGCGCTCACCATTGCGGGTTTCGATCCATCCTCCGGAGCGGGCGTCACGGCAGACCTCAAAACGTTTGCCGCTCACGGGGTATATGGGGTTGCGTGCATCACCGCATTGACCGTGCAATCCACGCACGGCGTGCGCGCCGTGCGCCGCGTCGCACCGCGCCTGGTGCGCGAAACGCTCACCTGCCTGGAAGACGACCTCACCCTGGCTGGGGTTAAGATCGGCATGCTCGCTACCGGCGTAATTGCCGGCGAGGTCAGCCGGTTCCTGTCCCGCTCCTCGACGCCCCGCACCCGCGTGGTGCTCGATCCGGTACTGCGATCCACCTCCGGGAAAATGCTGCTCGACCGCTCAGGTATCAAACTGCTTCGCACCCGGCTTCTCGGCCAGGTAGGCTGCATCACACCCAACCTTGCAGAGCTGGCGCTTTTGATTGAGGCTCCCGGCCCTATCAGCCGTACCGAGGTGCCCTCCGCCGCAAAGAAGCTGCAAGAGATGGCGCGCAGCCTGAATAACCCAGACCTCTGTGTGGTGGTCACCGGCGGCCACCTCGATCGGCCGGATGATTTCCTGCTGAGCGGCGATGAAGAGTTGTGGCTGCCCGGAGAACACGTCGCAACGCACGGCGACACACGGTACCGGCTGCGCGTTTTCCAGCGCGCTCGCTGCCCACCTCATCGCCGGTCGTTCCCCCAAGGACGCGGCAGTCGCTGCCAAAGCCTATGTCGCCGTTGCGCTCAAATCCGCGTATGCGGTCGGAAAGGGGCACGGGCCCATGCATCACCTTTTCCGCCTCGACCTTCGCTCGGACGAAACTGCCTCGCTATCGCGGCGCTGACCGGCGCCGCCCCGCCGCCGTGCCCAGAGCCTCTGCCCGAACCGTGCCGGGATGCCGCGCCAGACGAGCCGCTTCACGTTCGCGCTCTGCCCGCTGCAGGTCCTCCCGGCTTACGATAAATCGCCGCAGGTATAGCAGCGGCTGTGGGAAGTCCACCATCTCGCGCAGGTGGTAGCGCCACGAGTCCGCCTTGAGCGTGCGCCGGGCGTAGGCCTTGCGATGAATTTTCACCAGCTCACCCTCTTTGTCGCGCACCGTGTACGAGATCGCCGGGATCAGGATGGTGATCTGCGATCCGGCCTTCCAGAAGGCGGCCGCGAACTCGTGCGAGAACAGCAGGACGTAGTAGGTCTGCCTTTGCATCAGCAGATCGAGCGCGTTATCCAGACTCGTCCACTTCGCCGGGATGGCAGATTGAAACCAGCGCCGGAAGTCGAACCCGTTCTGTCTTGCATGCTGCACTGCGATCCTGAGGATTTCGTGCCGGGTCATCGAGCCTGCTCTTCACCAAGGTGTCATCCGGCAGCGCCGTGCGTCAATCCGCGGCGTGTTTCTTCGGCCGCGCACCGACGCGCACAAACAATCTGCATGAGGAATTCATGCAGCGGGCAAACTTTCACTCGTTTGCCGGGTTCCCTTTGAAGGAACGGAAACTGTGGGACGCCGCCATGCGTCACACATCACGAGCCCATGCCTCCCTCGCCGCCCAGTTCGCCTGCGCTCCGCCTTTGGGCCGGCACTCGCCATAAGGCTGGCTCCTGCATGGCCGGACTGCTGCTCCTGCTGGCGGTTCCGCTTGCGCGTAGTGGTGCGCAAGTCTCTGCTGCGGCGCAAGGGCCACCGTCCTCGGTGCATACCGCTGCTTTGAACCGCGATCCCGAGGTCGTGCGGGCGTACCAGCGCTTCTACAACCTGGAGTATGACGACGCGCTGGCGGCCTTTCAGAAGATCGCGGCCGAGCACCCGCAAGATCCCGTTGCTGTCGACTACGTGCTGAACGCGACCGTCTTCCGCAATCTCTACGCGCTCGACCTCCTCGACACCACCCTTTACGCGCACGACGGCTTTCTTTCCAATAAGCGGCCGATCACGGAGAACAAGGCGGTCACGGAGCAGGTCGAGACCTTGACCGCACACGCCATCGAGCTCTCCGACACGCGCCTGAAGACCAACGCGAAGGATGAGGATGCGCTCTTCGCGCGGGCCTGGGCGCGCAGCCTCCGGGCTGTTTATGTCGGGTTAGTGCAGCACAGCTATATCACAGCGCTGCGTCAGGCGCTCGCCGCACGCGAGGACGACGACGCAGTCCTGAAGCTCGATCCGGAATACGTGGATGCGGAGCTGGTCGTGGGGGTGCACCAGTACGTCCTCGGGGTGCTGCCCCGCGGATTTCGTATCCTGGCCGGCATGGCAGGAATGCATGGCGATCGGCAACGGGGCCTCGCTCTGCTGCGCGATGACGGTCAGCGCGGGGTCATCACCTCGGTCGAAGCACGCACGGCGCTCATGCTGTTTCTCCGCCGCGAGGGGAAGTACCCCGAAGCCACGGATATCGCACGCTCGCTGAAGGAGCAGTATCCCCGGGATTTTCTCTTCACGCTGGAGCAGGCGAACCTGCTCAAGGATGAAGGGAACAGCAAGGGCGCGAGCAATGCATATCAGGCCCTGCTCACGGCGGCGGAGCAGCCCGGCTACTTTCCCAATGCACACCTCGAGCTTGCCTGGTTCGGTTACGGCGAAACCCTGCGCGGGCAGAAGGACCACACCGCGGCCGCGCATGCCTTCAAAGAGGCGCTGGCGCAACCGGAGATCAGCGCGGAGCTGAAGCGGCGCGCGCAACTGGAACTCGCGGAAGAGTACGACGCACTCGGTAAACGCGACGAGGCGGTGCAGGCTTATGAGCATCTCCGGCGTGAAAGCCCGGAGTCGCCTCAGGCGGACGAGGCAGGCCGATATCTGCGCACCCCATTCCAGGGTTGAACGCGGCCCCGCTCGCAGCTTCGGGAACAAATGAATGCGCCCGGTCGTATCTCCGTCGTAGGATAACGATGCTGAGAGCAGCAGTTTCGCGTATCCTGCTTTCGCCATCAAGGAGAACGACATGTACTACTGCAGCAGCTGCGGAAAGCCGCTCGCGTCCGATGCCCGGGTCTGCCCCAATTGCGGTCAGCCGGTGGCCGGAGCCTTTGCCGGATCGCAGGCCGTTCCGCCCTCTTTTGCGCAACGCAGGCTAGTGCGGCCGCGCGCCGGACGCAAGATTGCGGGCGTGTGCCAAGGCATTGCGAACGCGTACGGCTGGGATGTTATGGTGGTCCGCATCCTGTTCGTGGTGTTCGCGTTTGTGAGTGGCATCGGTCTCATCGCCTACGTGGTGGTGTGGGTGGTGGCACCGGAAGAGCCGCTGTATCTGCCCTCCGCCACGGTTTACCCGCCCCCGCAATAACACTGGAGCTGCGCGCCCTCTCAATGGACTACCAGGCCGACGGCACACGTCTGTTCTATACGGAGCTGGGCGAGGGCCCGGACGTCGTGCTGCTTCATCCCACGCCCGTCGATCATCACTTCTGGCTGCCTGCAGCGCAGGCGCTTGCGCCCGGGTTATCATCTGCTCCTGCCAGACCTGCGCGGTCACGGTCAGTCCGATGCCGGCATCGCCGGCATCAGCATCGAGCGCCTGGCCGAAGACGTGCTGCAACTGCTCGATCACGCGGGCGTCAAGTCCGCGATTTTCATCGGCTGCTCCATCGGAAGCTACACATTATTCGAGCTCTGGCGGCGGGCTCCGGAGCGTATTGCCGGCCTGGCCTTCTGCTGCGGGAAGCCGCAGCCGGACACCGCGGAAAATCGGCAACGCCGCGAGGAGTGGATCGACGAAGTGCGCCGGGAAGGCACGACTCCGTTCTTTCGCCGCATGCTCGACGCGCTGGTCGGCAAACCCAGCGTGGCGCGCCGTCCGGCGATTCTGGATGAACTGCGCACCATGATGGAGCGGATGCAGGCGGAGGCGGTCATCGCTACACAGCGCGGGCTGATGGCGCGCCCCGATTCGATGCCGACCGCAAGGACTATCACGGCGCCCAGCATGGTGCTGGCGGGTGCGCTGGATGCCTCCTCCACACCCGCGGAGATGCAACAGTTGGCGGAGGTCATTCCCAGCGGCGCTCGTTTCCACCTGCTGCAGGAGATGGGACACTACGCGCCTTACGAACAGCCGGCCGCGGTGGGCGCGCTGCTCCGTGCGTTCTGCGAGAGTGTGTCAAGATAAAGCGCATACACTTCGCGCACGGGCTTTCTCCATCTCCCTCTTCGGAAAACAACACGACGCAGTTGCGGCCCGGCCCTTCGTCTACAACAAGGCTGGAGCAATGCTGTGCGATCGGGTTCCACTCCGCCGGCTAGCCGAGCAATATGGAACGCCGCTCTACGTCTACAGTGCGCAAGGTATGCGCGCGCGGCTTGCACTCTTCGCCCGCCACTTCGCCGGGCAGGAGCATCTGGTTTGCTACGCGGTTAAGGCGAATTCCAACCTCGCCGTTCTCAAGCTCATGGCAGAGCACGGCGCCGGCTTCGATATCGTCTCCGGTGGCGAACTGGAGCGCGTGCTCCACGTGCAAAGACGCGCCGCGCGCCGCACTGTGTTTTCCGGAGTCGGCAAGACCGCGGCGGAAATCGATCTGGCGCTGCGCAATCGCATCCTGCTATTCAATGTCGAGAGCGAAGCCGAACTCGATCTCTTGGCAGAGCGCGCCTCTCGCCTGCGTCGCCGCGCGCCCATTGCGCTCCGGGTGAATCCCGACGTCTTCGCCGAGACGCACCCTTACATCTCCACCGGATTGCGCGAGCATAAGTTCGGTCTCGACATCACCACGGCGCCGGACGCCTACCGCCGTGCTTCGCGCTCGCGGTGGCTTGAGCCGGTCGGCGTGAGCGTTCACATCGGATCGCAGATCCGCAGCGCGCAGCCGTTCGCTTCGGCGGTGAGCCGAGTTGCGGAACTGGTCCGGTCACTCCGTACCGAAGGCATTGCGCTTCGGACGATCGATGCGGGCGGCGGACTCGGCATCGACTACCACGAGCCGCTGCGTCCAACGAGCGACTCCGGTTCACGCTTCAATCCCGAAGCCGCAGTACGTGCGTATGCGGATGAGTTGCGGCGTGCGCTCGGCGATCTCGACGTGCAATTACTGCTCGAGCCGGGCCGCTTCCTGGTGGCGCAGGCAGGCGCGCTGCTGGCGCGCGTGCTTTCCACAAAGACGAACGGCGACAAGCGCTTCATCATTACCGATGCAGGCATGAACGACCTGCTGCGCCCCGCCCTTTACGGCGCGCATCACGAGATCACACCAGTGCAGCGCGCACCAAACACGACAACGCAGACCGTCGATGTTGTAGGGCCCGTGTGCGAGACCGGAGACTTTTTTGCACGCGATCGCGAACTCCCGCAGCGTCGAAAGCGGGAGCCTGGTCGCAGTGCTGGATGCCGGAGCGTACGGGATGTCGCTGAGCTCGAACTACAACACGCGTCCGCGCGCGGCGGAGGTGCTGGTGGACGGCCGGCACACGCGGCTGGTGCGGCGGCGTGAGACGACCCGGGATATGCTGCGGCCGGAGCTATGAGGCTGCAATAGCCACGAAAACCGTGTTTTTCGACACCAAAAAAGCAGCCATTTCGGCTGCTTTTTTGTGCGCAAATAAGAGCACTTTTACTGCGAAATAGAGTGCACGGAGGCGAGGGTGCCGGCCTCCGGGGTGGAAGGCGCGGCCGGCGCCGGCTTCTCAGCAGTCGCCGCTGCGGCGGGAGTGCCAGCCGATGCATTCGGGCCCAGGCCCAGCTTGATCAGCGCGCGCGAGTCCGGGGTCAGCCGCGTCTGCCAGCCGTGGTCGGACTGGTACTTCTGCATGGCGGCTTCGGTCTGTGCGTCCCACTGTCCGGTGGGGGAGCCGCTCAGATAATTTTCGCGGATGAGCGCAGCCTGAATTTCTGTGGCGCGGGCCGGGTCGATCTCTCGCTGGCCGCGGATCTTGTTTACCTTGCGTACAACAGCGCGATGTGCACGATGCGCGATGCTGGCATGGGTGTGTCCGGAGGTCGGCGCGCGATGGGTGCGGCTAGCGAAGGCCGGAGCAACAGCAACGGCGGCTAGGAGAACCAGCGTGCGGCCTGGGGAAACTCGAAGCATGCAAGTGTCCTTTGTCGTGAGTTTAGCTACAAGCGCTTCACGAAAGAGTAACGATTCGGGGGCGTGATTGCAACCGAAACAAGCCCGGCACCTGTTGCATCACAGGTGCCGGTCGTAACCTTACGTTACTGCTTGCCTATTACAAAACTAGTCAGTTCGACTAGGGTAGGGTGCCGCCCACCAGGCTGCCGTTCCCGCCATTTGCATTGCGTGGATCGACAATCTGGAAGACCACATCCTGGCCGGATTTCAACTTGGACACGATGTCGTTGAAGTCCTGCTTGTTGTTGATGGGCTGCTTGTTGATGGCGCTGATGACGAAGCCCTGCGAGAGGTTGATTTCGTCACCGAAGGAGCCCGGCTTGACCTGCTGCACGATAACCCCGTGCAGGTTCTTGCCCTGGAGCTGCTGGGGCAGGTTGGCCACGGTAATGCCGAGTTTGTCCTGTCCTACATCGGGCGTGCTTTGATTGTTCTCGTTCTGGGCCTCACCACCGGCTCCGGGTGCGTAGAGCTTGGCGCGATCCTGAATGGTGACATTGGCCGTGTTCTGCTGGCCGTTGCGAATGTAACCGAGCTTCACCGTTTCGCCCGGATGCTTGGAGGAGACGACGTTGACCAGTGCGTCACCGTCCTTGATGGGCTGGCCGTCGACGGAAGTGATGATGTCGCCTGGCTTGATTCCCGCCTGTTCCGCTCCGCCGCCCTTGGTGACAGCAGAGACCAGCACGCCGGACTTGAAGCCGTAGACACGGCCGACGGCGCTGGGGAGGTTGGGCTGGAACTGGATACCGATGGAGCCGCGCGTGACCTTGTGCGTGGGCCCGATGAGGTCGTTGTAGACCTGGATGACGGTGTTCGACGGCATGGCGAAGCCGATGCCCTGGTAGCCGGCAGACTGCGTATAGATGGCAGTGTTGATGCCGATGACTTCGCCGGCCATGTTGAGCAGCGGACCGCCGGAGTTACCCGGATTGATGGCTGCATCGGTCTGAATGAAGTGCTGGAACTGCCCCTTCGCGCCGGGCTCGATGGTGCGGTTCTTCGCGGAAACGATACCGGCGGTGACGGTCTTGTTCAGCGCGAACGGGCTGCCGATGGCAACGACCCAGTCGCCGACCTGCGCCGCGTCGGAGTTGCCGAGCTTCACAGTGGGCAGCGGGGAATTGGTTTCAATCTTGATGACGGCGACGTCGGTGTCGGGATCTACGCCGACCACCTTGGCCGGGCGTCCGCGATCCGTGGTTTCGTCGGGATCGGTGGACAGCTTCACGTAGATCTTGTCGGCCTTGTCGACCACGTGATTGTTGGTGAGGATGTAACCCTTCGGATCGACGATGAAACCGGAACCGAGCGACTCACGCACTCCGCCTCCGTCCATGCCGCCGTCAGGACCCATTTGCCCGCCGCCCTGACCACCGAAGAAGCGGTTGAAGAAGTCCTGGAAGTTATCCGGGCCCTGGCCTTGACCCTGGTCCTGCTGATCGTCCTCGCCATTGCCCTCGTCGTTGGGATCCTGCGGCATGGGGTGCAGATTGCGGCCGCGGCGACGCGCCTGCTGCTGGTGCGGGATGGTTTCGGTGCTGATGTTCACCACCGCCGGGCTGACCTCTTTGGCGATCTGGGAAAACTGTGTGCCGAGCTGTACGGGATTGGGGATTTTGAGCGGAGTGGCGTCAGAGCTGTTGACCTGCCCCTCTTTTCCCTTCACACCGTGGACAGCGACGGAGCCGATCAAGATGCCGGCCGAGAGAGTCGCGAGAATCACAAAAATGGGCAGGAGACGGTGGAAGCGGGACCGTCCGGACATAGATCTCATGCGGGTCTAACCTCGTGTTCTATGAAAGCCTCTGGAGTTGGGCGTGGGCCGCGAGGGCTCCAGGTTGCGTAGGACTGTGTTTGAACTCACCACAATCAGTATAGCGAGAGCCGAAATGCTGACCGGCTATCCGTGAATGAGGAAGGCCGGCACGTTCAGTTAGACGCAGTATCTGCAGAACCGTTTGGCACAAAGCGCATTGCGGTGTTCGGAAGCAGATCCCTCGGCTGCGCTCGGGATGGCAGCGGAGGCGCGGCCAGAGAGGCGCGGAAGCAGAACCTTGGACTGCGCTCGGGATGGCAACGGTGGCGCGGCTACAGCGCCTCGGGCGCGGTGGGCGCGGTGGCGTGTGTGGCGGAGAAGAACTCGGTGAGCGCGATACCAAGAAGGATAAGAGCGGCACCGGAGCCGGCACGTGCTGTCATGCGTTCACCGAAAAAGAAGAAGGAAGTGAGCCAGGCGAAGACTGGCTCGAGAGCGAAGATAAGCGCGGTATGCGTTGCGGGAAGAATTTGCTGCGCCCACGATTGAATGGTGAACGCGGCCGCGGTGGCCAGCAGTGCCGCAATCGCCAGTGCAACCAACAGCCGCGCCGAGATAGAGATGTGCGGATGCTCGAACACAGGCAACGTGATGGCCATCACCAGGCTGCAGAAGCCGAGCTGCAGTACGGCCAACGCGCCCAGGGGTGTGTGCGGCGAAAAGCGTGCGAGCGCGATCACGTGCAGTGCGAAGCCCACTGCGCACACCAGCGTCAGCCAGTCCCCCAGGTTGATGCTGGAGAATAGCGAATGCCACGGCGTATCTGGTGGCGTTGTCAGCAGCAGGATGCCGAGAAAGGCGGCGGCAGCGCCGACCAGCGCGTACAGCCCGGGGCCCTTTGCCGTGCGGGAGCGCAAGGCGGGAATGACCGACAAGAGCGGCACCAGAACGACGGTGAGTCCAGTGATGAAGGCGGATTTCGCAGGCGTGGTGCGCGCGAGCCCGGCGGTCTGGAACTGGAAACCCATGGCCAGGCAGAGGCCAGCAATCGCGCCTGCGAGCACCGCCTGGCGCGAAAGCGTGCGCAGCGCACGGCGGTAGAGCAGGGCAAGCGCGACGGTGGCCAGCAGCATGCGCAGGAGGTTGAACAGCAGCGGCGAGATATCGCGCAGCGCACCCTTGACCAGCACGAACGTAGAGCCCCAGACCATGACCACCGCGATGAGCAGGAGGTGTGCGCGAGCAGAGCGAGTGAGAACAGGCAAGAGGGGCGGAGTAGGCGGGCTACTGTGGTGGGAGCGCGGCGAATATCTCTGGAATGTCGAGATAGATCGGGGTCTCCGCTATCTCGAAACGCGCGGCTTCCTGCCAGCCCAGGGTCCAGTCATAGCCCATGCGCGATTCAGGATCGACCACCCAGATATTTCGGACGCCCATTCGGCGGTAGTCTTCCAGGCGCTCGTTGTAGCGGCGGACGCGGTCCTCCGGGGAGAGAATTTCGATTACGGCGAGTGGGGGGTGAGTGATGATTTTTTCGTAGGGCAAGTCGAGGGAGACAAGCGAGACATCCGGGATGCGGACACGTGAGGCGGAGACCCGGGTGCGCTGCTCGGGAAGCACATCGATGTTCCACTCCTTCTGCTTCGCAAAAAACCACGCGACAATGGCAGCCTGCAAACGTGCGTGTTCCCGTTCGCCCAAATTTCTTTCCTCCAATTCGCCGTCGACGTAGTCGCAATCCGGACGATAGGACGTCTTCAGATAGGTTTCGAGCGAGATTGCAGCGGTGGTTGCCATGCGTTCTCCCGGTAACAGGGATTCTAGCGCGCCTTCACATTGGCGACATACACGGTATGGCCGTCAACGACGGTACGCAGCACGTTCGTTCCGAGTATGTCGTGTGGCGGGATGCGGGTGAGGTCGCGATTCAAAACCACAAAGTCCGCGACATAGCCAGGCGCGAGCTTGCCCCTGTAGGTTTCCGCGAATTCCGCGTAGGCGGAGCCCTGCGTGTAGGCATAGAGCGCCTGGCCGAGGCTCAGCTTCTCCTGCGGGAAGAAGGTTTGCGTGCCCGCCTCGTTCGTGCGCGTCACCGCGGCGTAGAGGCCGCGGAACGGGGTGATGGGCTCGACCGGGAAGTCGGTGCCGAAGGCGAGCGGAACACCGTGATCGAGCAAGCTTTTGAATGCATAGGCGTAGCGGGCGCGCGCGGGGCCGATGCGTTGTTCGGTCCACGCCATGTCGGTGAGCATCTGGCAGGGCTGCACGGAGGCGATGATGCCGAGCTGTTTATAGCGGGCGAAATCCTGTGGGGCGAGAATCTGCGAGTGCTCGATGCGGTCGCGGCGATTGCACGCGTGCGACGCGGGTATAGGCGCGGCGTTCCGCTCAGCGCAGTTGCCCGCCGGCAGCCCGGCATACGCATTGAGCGCCATCGCCACGGCTCGGTCGCCGATGGCATGAAAACCGATCTGGAAGCCGGCGGCGTCGCGCTCCTTCGCCATGGCGTCAAGTGCGTCCTGTTTGTAATAGGGGAGACCGCTGTTACCGGGATCATCGCTGTAGGGCGCCTGCAGCGCAGCCGTGCGCGAGCCCAGTGAGCCGTCCATAAATCCCTTCAGCATGCCGGTGTGCAGCATGCGGTCGTCTGCTTTATGCGCGGCGCGATGCTGTTTCAGCACATCCACGGGATCGTTAAACGCCAGCCATTCGGAGACACGCACGGGCAGGTGATCTTCGCGCTCGAGCTCTTCGAGCACGAGGAAGTCTTCCCAGGGGGAGTTGTCCTGCACGCTGGTGACGCCATGCTGTGCGGCGTCGGCCAGGGCGAGCGAAAGTGCGCGTTTGCGTTCGTCGTGCGTGGGCGGCGGAATAACTTTGAAGATGGCGTCCATCGCCAGATCACGAATGATCCCGGTGGGCTGGCCGGCGGCGTCCTTGTCGATGGCGCCGCCCTGCGGATTGGGCGTGCTCGCGCTAATGCCGGCTGCCTTGAGCGCGGCGGAATTGGCCACGAGAATGTGGCCGTCCACGCGGCTGAAGGCGGCGGGATGATCGCCGGTTACTGCGTCGAGGTCGGCGCGTGTGGGTGTTTGTTTTGTCGGCCAAAGAGTGTGGTCCCAGCCGCCGCCCCGGAGCCAGTGGCCGGGAGGTGCGGCGTGGGCGGCTTCGGCGATGCGCGCTTTCATCTCCGCGAGGGAGCGCGTGCCGGTGAGGTCCACCGAGAGCTTGCGCTGCCCGGCTTCTGCGATATGGGTGTGCGCGTCGTTGAAGCCGGGCATAACGAACGCGCCACCGAGATCGACGAGCTGCGTGTGCGGACCTTTCTCTTTCAGGACGGCGGCATCGGTGCCGGTGCTTTGTACGAGCCCGTGCGAGAGTGCGAGCGCGGAGACCCGCTCAGCCGTGTCGCCGGGCAGGCCGGTCCCGGTGAGAATGACTCCGTGATAGTAGATGACGTCGGGTGCGGGAGGTGCGGCGGTCTGGGCAGAGGCGGTGAGAGCGGAACAGGCGAGGGCCAGGAGCAGGGGACGCATGTGCGGGAGTGTAGCAGGGGGGAGGCCAGGGAGCAGGGGTCAGGGGGCAGGGGGCACGGCGGGGGCAGGGATCAGGGTGTTCGCGGGTGCGTGCAGGTTTGGCACGGGAATGGGTTGCGTATGGATCCTTCGCTGCGCTCAGGATGACGGCTCTAAATTGGTTGAAGGATCCCGTTCGCTGATCCCTGATCCCTGACTTCTGCACCTTCCCTGACTCACTCCGCACCTCCTCATCCCTGGTTTCTGCAGACCTGCCTTGTGCGCAGTGATCCTGATCCCTGATCCCTGATTTCTGCACCCCTGGCTTCTGCGCGCAGTGCTACTCGTCACAGGCGCCGGCAGTGGCCAGCACAAGCAGCAGGATGCGCTTGAGCGCGAGCTCGCGGCCGGTGGCGTCGTACCACTCTGCGCGGGTGTGGACGCCGCCGCCATCGCCACCGGCGCCGATGCTGAGGGCGGGCACGCCGAGGGAGAGCGGAATGTTGGCGTCCGTAGAGGCGATGCGCGGCTCGGTGCGGATGCCGAGGTGGCGGTCCACCGCGCGCAGGGCCGCGAAGAGGGAACTGTCCGCGGGGAGATAACCGGCGGGGCGGTTGCCGATGGGCTGGAGAGTGAACTGCGCCGGTTGCCGTTTGCGTGCGGGCAGGCGTGAGGCGGCCGCTGCGTTGGCGCGGAGCACCGCGTCTTCCACTGCGCGATGGAGTTCCACTTCGAGGCGGACGAGTTGTTCCGGGCTGGTGGAGCGCAGGTCGAAGCGGGCGGCGGCACGCTCGGGGATGGCGTTGACGGAGCTGCCGCCTTCAATGGTGCCGACATTCCAGGTGGTTCGAGGCTCAGTGGGCAGCTCCATCGCCTGCAGTTGCGCAATGGCGTCGCTGAGGATCGCGATCGGGTTGGGCGCGCCAGCGTCGGTCCAGGAGTGGCCGCCCGGGCCAACGATGGTGACCATGAATCGGCGGCTGCCCAGGGCCTCGGTCACGGCGACTTCGGTGCCTGCACCGTCGAGCACGATGTTGGCTTCGATCTCGCGGCCGCTCAGGGTGTGTTCGTAGAGATGGCGCATGCCGCGCAGGTCGCCTTCGCCTTCCTCGCCCACGTTGCCCACGAAGAGGAGGTCGCATGCGGCGGGGATACCGGCATCGAGCAGTGCGGCGGCAACGGCAAGCATCCCGGTGACGCCGGCGCCGTTGTCGCAGGCTCCGGGCGCGGTGATGCGCTTGCCTTCGCGTTGCGGATCGATGGGCGTGCCAGGAGGAAAGACCGTGTCGATGTGCGCGGAAATAACGACGAGCGAGCGCGCCGTGCCGGGTGCGGCATCAGGCGCATGCGGCAGGCGGGCGAGAACGTTGCCGACGGCGTCGAAGCAGACGTCGGCCAGGCCCATGCTGCGGAACTGCGCGGCAAGCCATTCGGCGCGTTGGCTCTCGCCAAAAGGCGGTGCGGGCACGGCGACCATGGCGCTCTGCCAGTCCAGCAGGCGGCCGTCGTTGAGATAGAACCAGCGGAAGGCGCCATGGACCCGGCGCTGCGCAGCCAGTTGGCTGATGCGAGCAAACGCCGACGGGGTGGCAGGAAGCAGCCGCATGATCCGGAAACGCTAGGGTAGCATCTGCGAGCCGGCGTTACAGGTGCGCGCGGCGAGCGCGTCAATACTGCACGTGTTTGAGGAAGAGTCCGCGTGCGGGTGCGGTGGCGCCGGCAGCGGACCGATCGCGAGCACGCAGAACGGCGGCGAGGTCTTCGGGACGGCGCTGTCCGCGACCGGCTTCAAGAAAGGTGCCGACCAGGTTACGCACCATGTGATGAAGAAAGCCGTTGCCCTCGACGGTGTAGAGGAGGAGGTCCTCGTGCTGCACCCAGCGCGAGCAGGTGAGGGTGCGGATGTTGCCGTCGCGCAAGCCGTCTGTGGAAGCTGCATTGCTTTCAGGTGGAGCGGTGGTGCGAAGACGTCCGGCCCGGTCGGGATCGACGGCGGCGAAGGAAGTGAAATCGTGCGTGCCCAATACCTGTGCAGCGGCGTCCTGCATGGCGCTCAGGTCCAGCGGCCAGTTGAGCGCGAACACATAGCGGGCGAGCATGGGCGGGCAGATTTCTCCGCGATAGATGCGGTATTCGTAGCATTTCGCGACGGCGCTGTGCCGGGCGTGGAAGCCCGGTGCGGCGTGCTCTGCGGACATCACACGGATGGCAGGGGGGAGAGTTCTGTTCAGTGCGCGTTGCAAATTCGATGCCGGAATGGGCGCGTGGAGGGCAAAGCTCGCCACCTGCGCCAGCGCGTGCACGCCAGCATCGGTGCGTCCTGAGCCTTGCGGCAGCACCTGCTCGCCGGTGACGCGCGCGAGAGCCGCAGCGAGTTCGCCTTGCACGGTCATGCGCCCGGGCTGCACCTGCCAGCCGCAGAAGTCGGTCCCATCATAGGCCAGCGTCAGCTTCCAGGTAGATGGTGCCGGCAGGGCTTCCTCGGGCGAAGGCGGAGGCATGGTGAACGGTTCCCGGACGGTGCAAACCGAGCATAGCGTAACCGCCTGTGAGTTGGCGTGGGATATACTTCACACTTCCGGCTATCTATTGTGGAGGATCTGAGCTGGGCGATCTGGGCAGATGATCTGCGCAGACGATCTGGGCCAATGAGATATTCCTGTTCGCGGGAACGAAGCGGTTCTCGTGGCCGTATAGATCGATGGCGAGTGCCCGGTGGCGGCGCTTCTCGATGGCCGCTGAGGATTGCCGGCGAGAAATTGCGTCCTCAGGTGCCGGAGGCGCGTCTGTTGAGAGACATTTGGAGAAGAGAAGAATGGAGTTTCGTTTTCGTGGTTTGCGCGGCAGCGCGCGCGTGTATGCGGGAAAGACCCACCGCAGCAGCTTCACAACCAGGAGGCTGTCGAACGGCGCGGCAATCGCGACCCTGCTCCTTTCTACGATAGCGCCCTATGCACCGGCGCAGCAGGCGCAACAGCCCGCACAGACCGGGCAACCTGCACAGCCAGCGAACTCCTCAAGTGCAGCGACCGAGGGCCTGCCCGCAGAGCCGACGCCGGTAGCGACCGAGCCCCTTTACATGCGGCCCAGTGACCGTGATTTCACCAAGCCGAAGCGCCAGTTTCCCAATCCGATCGCTCCCTATACCTCGACGCATTTGCAGACGCCGCGGGTTACGAATTCTCCGCGCATCCAGGAGCTGCTGAAAGACGGCAAGCTGTACCTGAGCCTGGGCGATGCCATCATGCTGGCGCTGGAGAACAACTACGACATCGCCATTGCCCGCTACAACCTGGACATCGCGGATACGGACATTCTGCGCTCGCGTGCCGGCTCCAACCTGCTGGGTGTGAACTCCGGGCTGGTGACGGGGACGCTCGGCGGTAGCACCTCCACGCTCTCTTCCGGCGGCGGTCCAGGCGGCACGACGGCAGGTACGGCCGGTGCGGGCGCGGGCTCCTCCGGCCTGGTGCTGACCACCAACGGCGCTGGTCCCATCCCGGAACTGCTCGATCCCTTCCTGACTGGAACGGTGCAACTGGAGCGCGCGCTGATTCCGCAAAGCACCACCTTCATCACCGGCACGAACACGCTAAGCCAAAATACCGACGAATACAATTTCGGCTACAGCCAGGGCTTTATCACTGGAACGGCGCTGTCCGTCGGCTTCAACAACTCACGCATTACCAGCAACAGCCAGCGTAGCGAGTACAGCCCGGCGCTCCAATCCACATTTCGCGCGCAGTTGACGCAACATCTGCTCCAGGGATTCGGCACCGGCGTAAATGGGCGCTTCATTGCGCAGGCCATCAACGACCGGCGTATTACCGATTCATCGTTCCGGCAGCAACTTCTCTACACCATCAACCAGGTCGAGAACATTTACTGGGCGCTGGTGAGCGCATACGAGAACGTGCAGTCCGCGCAGCGGGCGCTGCAGCAGTCCACGCAGGTCGCTTCCGATGACCGCAAGCAACTGGAGATCGGCACCCTGGCGCCGCTCGACGTGTTGAACGCGGATAACCAAGTGGCGGCCGATAAGCAGACGCTGATCACGGCGCAGACCAATCTGGAATATCAGCAACTGATCATCAAGCAGGCGATCGCGCGCAACCTGAACGACCCGACGCTTTCGCAGGCGCCCGTGATTCCAACGGATCGCGTTTCGCTGATCGAAATGCCGGAAGAGAAGGCCTCGGTCGAGGACCTGGTGAAGCAAGCATACGAGCACCGGCCGGAGATCGAGCAGGCGAACCTGAACCTGAAGAATGACCGCATCACGCTCAAGGGCGTGCGCAACGGCCTGCTGCCCACGGTAGACGTTTACGGCTTCTATGGCAGCACGGCCATTGGCGGCGCACAGAGCCCGTCGCTGAATTGCGGCGGCTTCACAGGGCCGTTCGTTCCATGCCCTCCGGGCCTGGTCCCGACGATTCCGTACGGTTCTGTTTTCCAGAATCTATTCAACAACTCCGGGCCGGACAAGGGCGTGGGCGTGAATATCAATATTCCGATCCGCAACCGCACGGCGCAGGCGCTACAATCGCGGTCGCTGATCGAATACCGCCAGGACCAGATGAAGCTGGAGCAGATCTACGTACAGATCCGCATCCAGGTAACCAACGCGCAGTACGCGTTGACCAACGACCGAGCCGCAGTACAGGCGGCGATGGCAACGCGTGAATACAACATCCAGGCCCTGGACGCCGAGCGAAAGAAGTTCAAATTTGGCGCCTCCACTACTGCCAACGTGCTGCAGCAGGAACGGAACCTGGCGGCATCCGAAAACACCGTGACCGCTTCACTGGCCACCTACGCGCGTGACCGCGCCTCGCTGGAACAGATCCTGGCGAACACGCTGGACAAGTACGGCATCAGCATGGGCGACGCGGTCGTCGGTAAGGTGAACCAGGAGTTGTCGATTCCGGGCCTCGAAGCGGCTCCAGCGCAGCCGGAAGCAGGCGTGCCGGCGCAGCAGGAACAACTCAAGAAGAGCGAGCAGGCACCAGCGGCGCCGACCACACCCATGCCGCCAACGCAACAACCACCGCAGGGGAACCCGCCGCAGGGGAATCCTCCGCAGGCGAACCCGCCACAAGCGAGCACGCCACAGCCTCAGTAACGATTACCTCTGCTTTCCTTGCCAGCGGAGCTTCCGTTCGGATGCTTCGCGAAGCTCAGAACATGGGGAAATAAGTCTGCGGACCTCAAGGGGTCCGCAGCATTGTTTTTGGGGGAAAGGCGACTACTCTACTGCGGCCTGCCGCAGCAGGGTGAAGAACTCGGGGAAGGAGATGGCCGCAGCCTCAGCGCCGTAGATGCGGCTGTCGCCCTGCGCGCGCAGCGCCGCGACTGAGAACGCCATCGCGATGCGGTGATCTCCGCCGGAGTGGATGTCGGCACCGTGCAAGGTCTGGCCGCCGGGTACGTCGAGCCCGTCTTCAAACTCCGCCACCTCTGCGCCCATCGCGCGGAGGTTCTCGGCCACAAGCGCGATGCGGTCGGACTCCTTGACACGCAGCTCCCGCGCATCGCGGATGCGGATGCCGTGGCGCGTGTAAGGTGCGATGGCGGCCAGCACAGGCAGCTCATCGATGAGCTGTGCGGCGACCGCGCCGTCGATAGTGGCCCCGTACAGGCCGTCACGCGGTGCGAGCAACTGGACGGTGCCGACCAGCTCGCCGTGTTGTTCCTGCAGGTTCAGGATATTCGCTCTGGCCCCGAGGCTGCCCATCACGTCGAGCAGTGCCGCGCGCGTGGGGTTAAGTCCGAGATGATTCAGCACCAGGCTGGACTCCGGGAAGAGCGCGGCCGCGCAAAGAAAGAATGCCGCGGAGGAGAGGTCTCCGGGAACCGCGGCTTCAATGGCGTGCAAGCGCTGGCCGCCCGCGATGCTGACCGCGTCTGCGACGCGGTCCAGCTTCGCTCCAAAGGCGCGGAGCGCCAGCTCGCCGTGGTCGCGCGTGCAAATGGACTCACGTACCGTGGTGGTGCCGTTTGCCTGGAGTCCGGCAAAGAGCACGGCAGTCTTGACTTGCGCACTGGGGACGGGTGGGGTGAAATCTACAGCGTGCAGCTGCGCACCGCGGATGGAAACGGGCGCGTGTCCGTCTACCAAGGTCACGGTGGCGCCCATCTGCTCCAGCGGCCTGCGCACACGCTCCATGGGACGTCGCGACAGGGACGCATCGCCGGTGAGGGTGAAGGCACCTTGCTGGCCGGCGAGGAGTCCGGAGAGCATGCGCATGGTAGAGCCGGAATTGCCGCAATCGAGGGATTCAGCAGGCTGCTGAAAGACGCCGGAGCAACCGGTAATCTCGAGGGCGTCATCGCGCACAGTGATGCCGGCGCCGAGGGCCTGCACACAGCGCAGGCTGCTGGCGCAGTCGGCGCCAGTAGAAAAATTGGTTAGGCGCGTGATGCCTTCCGCGAAGGCACCCAGCAATGCGTAACGGTGAGAGATACTTTTGTCGCCGGGAAGCTGGAGGCTGCCCATCAGAGTGCGGCAGGGGTGAATGACCTCGAATGTGGACGGTTCTGACACGCGTTCTCTCCGAGTGATTTTCTTTTCAGCTTACACGGCGCGACAGGCTCAGGCGGGCCCGCGCGGAGAGTGGGCGTCGAGCACCCTCAATACGACGAGCGTTTCGTCGTCAAAGCGCTCGCAGCCGTTCTGGAAGCTGGCAATCTCGGCAAGGATGAGGTCGGCCAGCTCCGCGGCAGAGCGCTGGTGATGGAGCCTGAGCAACTCGGCCAGGCGCTCGGCGCCGAACATGTTCCCGTGCAGGTCCTCGGCATCGGCAAGACCGTCGCTGAAAAAGAGGATGGAATCGCCGGGCCGCGTGGAAAGAGTGAACTGTTCATAGCTCACATCGGGGAATAGGCCCAGCGGAAAGCCTTCTGCCTGGATCGTGTCCACCTCGCCACCACGGCAGATCAGCGGCTGGACCGCGCCCGCGTTGGCGATCTCCAGAGTTTGATTGCTGTCGTTCCACACCGCGAAAACCATGGTGACGTACTGGGCATCGACCCGGCGCTCCTGGAGCGAATCGTTCAGCAGGCGGAGCATGTCTGCGGGGTGAGGACACTGCGGCGAGGCGGCCCTCATGATGCCGCTGACCAGTGCGGCATAGAGCGCGGCCGGCGCGGCTTTGCCGCTGGCGTCTCCCAGGGCGATGCCGGTGTGCTCGTTGTCGTAGCGGAGGAAGTCGTAGAGGTCGCCTCCGATGGTGCGCGCCGGGATGAAGCGCGTGGCGAACTCGGCATGAACATGCTGCGGGCGGTTCTGCGGAAGCAGACGGAGCTGCACTTCGCGCGCCATCTCTAGGTCGTGCTCCAGCCGTTGCTCCTGCTGGGCAACACGCTGGTAGAGACGCGCATTTTCAATGGCGATAGCGATCTGTGCGGCCAGGGTGACGAGGATGCGCTCGTGGTCCTCGTTGAAGAAGTTGGCGCGCGTGTGCTCCAGGTCGAGCACGCCGATGACCTTGTTCTTGTAGAGCAGCGGAACCGCGAGCTCAGAACGGGTGAGGGGATTCACGAGGTAATAGCGCGGATCCTTGCGCACATCCGGTGAGTGCACCAGCTTGCGTTCGCGCACGGCAGCGCCCACCAGCCCGCGGTCCAGCGGTACGCGCTCCTTGGGGTCATAGCGCTCGCCGAAGCGGACGGCGAATTGTGTTTCGAGCACCTGTCCTCGCTCATCGAGCAGGAGGATGGAAAACATCTGGTAATCGATCAATCGGCGCAGGAGCTGCCCGATCCGCTCCAAGAGCGGGTCGAGGTCGAGGATGGAGGTGAGATCGCGGCTGATCTCGGTGAGCACGGCAAGCGTCTGCGCCTGCCGCGAGACGCGCGTGTAGAGACGCGCATTCTCGACCGCGATGGCGACACGGGATGCGGTGAGGTCGAGGAGGCGCACCTGCTCCGGCCGGAAATAGCCGACGTGCTCGCTTTCGATGTCGATAACGCCAATGACACGGTTCTTCACGATCAGCGGTACGGCCAGCTCCGAACGCACCGCTTCGTTGGCGGGCACGTAGTTTTCGCGGGTGCGAACGTCGTTGACGAGCACCGGCTCTTTGCGCGCCGCCGCTTCACCCACGATGCCTTCGCCGATGCGGATGCGTTTGCGTTCCAATTCCGGCGAATGACCGATCTGAAAGCGCATACGCAGTTCGTTGGTGCGCTCGTTGAGGAGCAGAATGGCGAAGATGCGGTAGTCGATGACGGCGCGCACCAGCTCCGCGGTCTGATGCATGAGGGTTTGCAGATCGAGCGTGGTGTTCAGGGCATTGGCGAGCCGCATGAGGAACTCGATCTGAATCGGGTCCTCGCGCACACGTACCTGCGCCGCAGCTTCTTCCGAGCTGGGCCGGTAGTCGCCTTCGAAGACATCAGCGGACAGCGGGGGTACCTGTCCGGGGGGCCTCTCCTGCTTCACGCGCACTCCGCTGCCGCGCTCCGTCGCCCGGTGCTCGACGGTGCCATGATAGCGCAGTGCTCCGCTGCAACGCCGGGCGTGGCCGCGAGCGGAAAGTGGACGAAGCGGAGAGCCAATGCGGGGCTAACTGATCCGGGCAAACTCCTCCACGATGGCAACACTCGCGCTGGCGCCGATGCGGGTGGCGCCGCTTTCGAGCATGGAACGCGCATCGGCCAGGGTACGAATGCCGCCGGAGGCCTTCACGCCGCAGCGGCTGCCCGCAATGCCGCGCAGCAGGGCAACATCAGCGGCGGTGGCGCCGGCCTTGGCGAATCCGGTGCTGGTCTTGAGGAAATCGGCACCTGCGGCAATTGCAATCTCAGCCCCGCGCAATTTTTCTTCCACGCTGAGCAGGCAGGTTTCAAGGATGACCTTGACCAGCGCGCCGGCGTCGCGAGCCACCTGCACCACCGCCTGGATGTCCTGCTCCACCTGCGCGTTCATGCCGCTTTTGAGCATGCCGATGTTCATAACCATGTCGAGTTCACGCGCACCCAGCTTCACCATCTCGCGGGCTTCATCGCGCTTGGTGGTGGTGAGGTTGGCACCCAGGGGGAAGCCAATCACCACGCCGACGGCAACACCACTGCCGTCCAGTACGGAACAGGCAAGCGGAACCCAGGCGGGACTGACCATGGCACAGGCGAAGCGGTGTGCGCCGGCTTCATGACACAGGCGGATTACCTGCTCCCGGGTAGCATCCGGTTTAAGCAGGGTGTGATCGAACACGGCTGCGAAGCTGTCCGTTGTATGCAAAGCGTTCGCGGCGAAGGCAGCGGGGTTAAAGACTCCATGATCCAGTTCGAGGTCCAGATCCTGTTCCACTATTCTCATGCAAGCTCCTCGGAACTGCCGTACGTGCGGAAGCTCCTCGTGTATCACTCGTGCGCGTCCAAGGCACCCGGCGGAAGGATACAGATGTCGGGGAGGTTGCGATAGCGCTCCGCATAATCCATGCCGTATCCCACCACGAAGTGGTTCGGAATTGAGAAGCCGACATAGTCGGCCTGTATCGGTTCAAGCCGCCGCTCCGGCTTGTCCAGCAGAGCGGCCACACGAAGAGAGCGCGGTTCGTGTTGTGCGAACAATCTGCGGAGAAAGCCGAGCGTCAGCCCGGTGTCAAGAATGTCCTCCACCAGGATGATGTTCCTGCCCTCTATAGGATGATCAAGATCCTTGATGAGCTTTACGGCGCCGCTCGAGCGCGTGCCTTTTCCGTAACTGGAGACAGAGACGAAATCAAAAGTGCAATCTGTGCGCACGGAGCGCGCCAGGTCGGCAAGAAATATCGCCGCGCCTTTGAGCACGCCGACCAGCATGACGCTTTCTCCCGCGTAGTCGCGGTCAATGCGAGCGCCAAGTTCCGCCACGCGTTCGGCGATCTGGCTGCGGGTGTACAGGACCGGCAGGTCGGTGTGGGTTTCCTGCGGCGCGTGCGCTGCTGGAAAGGAAGCTTCAGGATTGGCGGCAAGGTCGCCCTGCGTGTCTGCCCCGTGTTGCTGCGGAATGGCGGACCGGACCATCGCTCTCCATCTTCTCCTAACCGAAGCACTGAAGACTATACTCAAAACGACTACCCATGTATCCCTACCTGCACCTTGGCCCGCTGACGGTCGGCACTTTTGGCCTGTTACTTTGGCTCGCGGCGGTATGCGCCGGCTATGTGCTCCACCGCAATTTCCGTCGCTTCGGTATCCAGGCGGACGCGGTGACCGTGGTGGCGTTTACCACCGTGCTGGGCGTGGTGGGGGCAAAGCTCTGGCACGTGCTGGAGACGCCGGCGATGTTGATGCATGATCCGGCGGCGCTGCTATTTGATCGCGCGGGCTTTGCCTGGTACGGGGGGCTGATCGCGGGCATTCTGACTTTGGTGTGGCAAGGGCGCTCGGCCGGCGTGGGCGGGCTCGGCATGCTGGACCTGGCCGCGCCAGCCGCCGCCGTGGGCTATGGCGTAGGACGGCTGGGCTGCCTGGTTTCCGGCGACGGAGATTATGGCCGACCGACGAACCTGCCCTGGGGCATGAGCTTTCCGCACGGCCTGGTGCCAACGACCGATCGCGTGCATCCCACGCCGGTTTACGAGCTGATCGCGGCGCTAGTAATCGCCTGGCTGCTGTGGCGGCGGGGCCGCAAGCCTGCGGGCGAGATCACGGGCGAGTACCTGCTGCTGGCCGGTTTCGCGCGCTTTCTGGTGGAGTTCATCCGCATCAACCCGAAACTGTACTTCGGCATGAGCAATGCGCAGGTAGCCAGCCTGGGGTCGATGGTGCTGGGTCTGCTGCTGATGCTTTGGGCCAGGTCGCGCGCCGCAGTACCGGCCGGCGCTCCCGTATCCAAGCAGCCGCTTCGCACCTCAGAGCCGTGAAGGAGGCGCCTGAGCGCGCCGCGCCGGGTGCTGCCGCGGCGCGCACACCCGCCCCTCCTGCGCGCATCCGCCCCGCGGCCTCGGTGCTGCTGGACGTCATCCGCTTTGCCGCGGCCTGTGCCGTAGCCTACGGACATTTCTGCAGCCCGGCTTTCAGCCATGGCTGGATTGACTACGGTGCCTCGTGGGATGGCGTTGCGGTCTTCTTTGTTCTGTCCGGATTTGTGATCCGGCTGGTAACCACGACCCGGAAGATGGGGCAGTACGAGTATTTCGTGGACCGCGCGTCCCGCATGTACTCGGTCGTGGTGCCGGCCCTGCTCTTCGACACCGTAGTGGCCCTGGTGTGCCACTGGGTGCAGCCGGCGGCACACCCCTTTCTGTTTTATATGCCGGCAGGCAACTATGCGGTCGACCTGCTGGCGAACCTGACGTACATCACCCAGTTCTGGGGCATGAACATCAGCAACCCCATCAACCCGGTCTTCTGGTCGCTGAGCTACGAATGCAGCTACTACGCGTTTTACGGCGTACTGTTCTTTTCCCGGGGAATGCGGCGGTGGGTGTTCTTTGGATTGCTGGGGCTGCTGACGGGGCCGCCGATACTGCTGCTGTTTCCGGTGTGGCTGGCGGGCGTGGCTGCGCATGACGTCTACCAGCGCCTGCGCCACCGGCGTGGGGGACTGGCCGGCTACACCGCTTTCCTGTTGAGCGTGGGAGCGGCTTTGTTTGCTGCCAGGGCGATGCTTGGCAATCTGATCGGGAGTGCCCACGGGCTGCTGGACAGCGGTGTGCTGCGCACCATCTACACGCTGGGGAAGCAGCACGACTTCCACTTTGTGCAGCGGGCGAATGTGTATTTCTACTTCGTGGGGATTCCTACTGCGTTGCTGCTGGTGTGGCTATTGTTGCTGGTAGACAAGCTGCCGGTGAATGGTGTGGGGCGCGGCGTGCGCACGGTGCGGAGAATCGCCGACGGCACGTTTGCGCTCTACCTCTTTCACCACGCGTTTTACATCCTGATCCTGGCCACGGTGCCGTACAACAAGGACCACCTCGCACCGCGGCTCGCGATTCTGTTTTCCGTGGCAGCACTGTCGATCCTGATTGCCGTTCCCTGCGATTGGCTGAAGGACTGGATGCGGGAAGCGCTGCATGCGCGACGGCCGTCGCTGACTGCCTCCGTGGGGGCGGGCGCCCATTGAGCGAGCGTCACAGCCGTTTCAGATAGGCCTTGGCTTCTTCAAGCTGCGGGAAGAGGCGCTCTTCAGCCTGAAAAGCCGGCGAGTGCACGCAGCGGCGTCCGCCCCTGACGGTGACGGGATGCTTCAGGTGCAGCATCTCGTGGTAAAGCAGGTATTCGATGGCGCAGCGCGGCGTGGTCTTGCGGTCGAAGACGCGGCTGACCACGATGGTGTTGTGCGCGGGATCGTAGTGGCCCAGGCTGCGGCGCGACTCCTGCGCACTCCAGGTGAGCACGGGCCTGCCCAGGAGGCCGAAGAAGAATCGCTGGTTGATGGCTTCAAAAACCTCGTCGAGATCGTAGAACCGGCCTTTGGGGCCGAGGAGCCGTTTCCGTCCACGCGTCTGCCGGATGCTTTCCATTTGCCGCACCACGCTCTCGCTGAGCGAGAAGCGGCGATAGCGGCGGACGTGCACCGCGTCGAGCGGCTTGCGGTAAAGCTTGCCGATGAGGATGTGCGCGATGGCGCGAAGCACTGGCTCCGGCGCGCCTTCGAGCAGGTCGGAAAGATGGACGCGGACTTCACCTCCGCGCAGGCGAATGGTGGTGTTCAGGCTGGTGAAGCGGCGAAAGCGGATATGAAAGGGAACCATGGGTGCGCGCGGGCGCAGCGCACGGTATTCCTCTTGAAAAAGAAGGTGGAGCTCCGGGTTCACTCTGCCTAAGCCTAGCACCCTGTGCGGAGGCCGGGGAAGCTAGGAATGACGTGGCAAAAGGAGTACCGGCCCAGCCAGTTGGGTGTGGCGCTTGCGCACAATGTGCGGCGTGACGACGACTACCAGTTCGTCGACGTTGAGGTCACGCGTCTGGTCGGTGCCGCTTTGAAAACCCGGCAGCTCGCTCAGACCGGGAACGCCGCTGACCGCTTTGGACTCCGAGCGGGAAAGCGTGCTGGTGACCAGCGTGCTTTCGCCTTCCTGCACCTCGACATTGGCCGTGAACTGCCGGTTGGTGAGCACCGGGATGCTGTTGAGCGACTGGCCGCCGAGCGCCTGCAGCTTGAACTCCAGCTTGAGGCCGATGTTGTTGGTGCGCAGGATGTGCGGCGTGGCCTTGAGCGTGAGGCCGAGGTCCTCATACTGGACCTGCGGGATGGCCTGCTGCGCCAGGTCGGATGCACCCAGGCCAAGCGCGGCCAACTGACTAGAAATACCGGCCGAGTTCAGGCCCGGGATATTCGCACTGACGCCGCTGAGGTTGGAATAGCTGGACTGGATGATGGGGTAGCGCGAACCGGCCATGATGGTGGCAGGCTCGAGGTCTTGCATGCGCAGTTGCACGTGATCCAGCGCACGGGTGTCGCTGGAGTTGAGCGCGAGATTCGCGGAAGTAGTCCCGATGGTGAGGCCGGTGAGGGTGGTGCCTCCGCCAAAAGTGGCAAAGGGCTGATTGAGAATGGAGCCGGTGACCTGTCCGGACGCGATCAGGATGGCGGCGATGGCGGCGGTGTCCCCGGCTGGAGCGAGACCACTCGAGATGATCTGCTGGATAAGCGCCTGGTTGTTGTTGAGCACGCTGTTGAGCGCGGTAGGGACGTTAAAGATATTGAACTGCTGCGGAAGCTGCACGCCGATGTTGGTGGTCTTGGTCTTGGCTACTTCGTAAAGCCGCACTTCGAGCAGAAGCTGGCTCTTGCCATCCAGCAGATCAGCGAGCGTGCGATTGAGCGCGGCGAGCCTTTCCTCCGGCGCACGCACGGTCAGGGTTTTATAGCTGGGCTGGACGGTTGCCTGCTGGGCCTCGAAGACGTTACGGGCGAGGTTGCCCATATCGCTCATCTCAGTGGCGGTGAGGCCGGGCAGATACACGGTCTCAAGTAGCATCCGCTCATACTTTGCCCGGTTTTCGCGGTTGTCCTTGGCCACCAGGACGCGGCGGGGATCGAGCGGGACGAAGAAGGTGTTGGTAGCGAGCCGCAGCAGGGTGGCTGCCTGAGCATAGTCCACGTTGTCTGCGTCGAAGCGAAGGCTGATACCCGGAACCGAAGCATCCAGGGTGGCCGAGATGCCGTAGGCGGACAGCACCTGCTGCAGCAGCGCCTGGCTGGCCGCGCGGAAGTGGAAGCTGTGCTTTCCGTCCGTAGGCGCGAGTGCAATGGCGCCGGCGACCTCCGCCGTGGGCCCTTCGGTTGCCGCGGGATCGAGCGCGAGGTCGGCCAGATCGTCGAGATGCTGCGCGGCAATGGGGTTGCCCGGATCGAGTTCCAATGCTTCCGCGAGACGCGCGCGCGCGACCGCCGGCTGGTTCAGGATGCGCGCCTTGTTTGCCTGCTGCACTAATTCCGTGACCAGGTGCGCGCGCGCCACCTGGACGGCTTCTGCGTAGTCGCGATTGTCCGGGGCGAGCTCATGGGCATGCGCAAAGGCGCGCAGGGCCGCATGCAGGTCCTGGTGATCGAGCGCCTTGGCGCCCTCGAGGTAGGACTTCTCAGCGGCGTGGACATCCTTGCTGCTGGCGTGCCCATGCGGAAGCGCCGCGGCCGGCGTGCTGGTGCTTGCGGCGGGGGCTGAAGGCTGGCTCTGCTGCGCCAGGATGACCGGGGAACAGCACAGGAAGAAGAGTGCGGCCAGCACCGCTGAAACTAGATGGAAGCGCACCTTGCCGGCACGCGGTAACGCGGGCCAACGGTGCAGCAGGCGATGGCCGGAGTTTAGGTCCGGGGATGCGGGACTGAAGAAAGAGGATGAGGACTTCGGCGACAAAAGGTCAGCACACTCCCGGAAACTAGGAACGCTGCAACTGTTTCTGCTCGAGCACTGGACGCGCCACCTGGGGAGGACGCTTGAGCCCGCTGCGGATTTTCGCCGGATCGAGGTCCAGTTCGGCGATGGTGCGGCTCAACGTGTTGCGATGCATCCCGAGCTCGCGCGCGGCCTTGCACTGATTGCCACGGTGATGCGCCAGCACTTCCAGGATAAAGCGCTTCTTGAACTCGCGAACAGCCTCATCGTAGGTAATACCGCCTGCATGCATCTGGGTGACCAGGCTGTCCAGTTCACGTTTCACGCCGCTCCTCTTTCCTTGCCGGTATCGATCCGGCTTTTGCGCGTACCACTGGCCGTGGGGAGTGCCGCTATTGCCAAGGTGCCTATGGCCGCGGCTGTTCCATATTACCGGTGCTGCGGCTTCCGCGCAGCACCCGATCGCTGAAATTATCCGGCATCCAGCTTGCGCCGCCCCGCGCCAGGTCGAGGAAGTAGGGAGCCAGGGAGGACTGCCGGACCCAGGGCTGCTGCGGGAAGAAGGCCAGCAGCGCCATAACACCAAGGGTGACCAGGAGGGAACCCCTGATGAATCCGAAGACGGCCCCGGCGAGGCGGTCGGCGCCGCCTAACCCGGCACGCCGCAGGCCGGCGCGGAGGATGCGAGCGATCAGACCGGCCACGATCATAATGCCGATGGCGACCAGCAGAAAGGCAAACGCGTTTCTGGCTTCCGTATAGGGCATCCACCGCGTGAGATAGTGCGAGACCTGCCCGTAGTACAGCCCCGCGATGGCGACCCCAGCGATCAAGCCGCCGACCGAGAACAACTCGACCAGCAGACCGTGCAGGAATGCGCTCACTACCGATAAGACCAGCACAACGAGGATTGCCCAATCGAGTGGCGACATCGAGTGCGTACCTTAGAGGCTGAGGTCTTTGCCAGTCAGGAGCCGATAGGCTTCCAGATACTTCCCTTGCGTCTTTTGGACCACCTCTTCGGGAAGAGACGGGGCTGGCGCCTGTTTGTTCCAATGGATCTCTTCGAGGTAATCGCGGACGAACTGTTTGTCGAAGGAGGGCTGTGGGCCGCCAGGCTTGTACTCGGCAGCGGGCCAATAACGGGAGGAGTCGGGCGTGAGCACTTCGTCCGCGAGAACGATGCCATCGGGCGTGACGCCGAATTCAAACTTGGTATCCGCCAGGATCAGGCCGCGCTCCGCTGCATAGGTTGCGGCTTTGTCGTAGATGGCGAGACTGAGACCCTGCAGCCGCGCAGCCGCGGGCACGCCGATGCGCGTTTCCATTTCCTGGAACGAGATGTTCTCGTCGTGCTCGCCGCTGGCACTCTTGGTGGCCGGAGTAAAGAGCGGCGCGGGGAGCTTGCTGGATTCATGCAGGCCCTTGGGCAGCTCGTTACCGCAGAGCTTGCCGTTGTGCCGGTAGTCCTTCCATCCGGAACCCGAGAGGTAGCCGCGCACCACGCATTCGACGGGGAACATCTGCGCGCGCTTGACCAGCATGGAGCGGTCGCGGAGTTCATCGGCATAGGGCTGGAGTTCGGAAGGATACTTCCGCACGTCCGCGGTGATGAGGTGATTGGGCACGATGTCGCGCAGCAGGCCGAACCAGAAGAGCGAAAGCTGCGTCAGGATTTTGCCCTTGCCAGGAATGCCGGTAGCGAGCACGTGATCAAAAGCGGAGATGCGATCGGTGGCGACCAGCAGCAGGTGATCGCCCACTGCATACAGGTCGCGCACTTTACCGCGCGCCAGCAGAGGTAAGCCCGGAAAATCGGTTTGAAGGAGCACGGACACTGTGTGAATGAGTTCCTGACTGCAAGGAAGTGACCCTTCGATTCTCGGAGGGAAGCGGGGCTTTGTCAACGAAGGACTACCGTTGCTGGCCGTGCCGGAGGTGTGCGCCAGGCGCACCGCAGTAATGGCTACGAAAGTAGCAGGTCGGTGAAGACGAAGCCGTCGCGTGCCACCGTTTCTCCGTTGGCGATGGAGATGGAGTGAGCGAACATGGGACCGCGATGCGCGAAGGTGTGGAACTCGCCATTCTCGCCGCACGGGTCCACACCTGGCGGGAGCTCCGCGATGCATGCGCGATCGAGCTCCCGGCCCGCGAAGCGTTCCGGCATCACCTTCGGATCGAGGCAAACGATGCGCGCGCCCAGACCTGCGTCGAGCATGTCGCTTATCAACGCGTTGGTGTTGCACCCCCACAGAGGAAAGATTGGCGCCAGTCCAGTGCCGGCCAGCCGCTGCTCGCGGTACTGGCGCACTTCTTCGAGGAACAGGTCACCGAACGCGATGGCCTCGATGCCTTGCGCCATGGCCTGGCGGCAGGCCTGTGCCATGGCCGCTTCATAGTGCTCGTTGGCGCAAGGCCAGGGAAGCGGCACCTGCATCAAGGGAAGACCAGCAGCGGCGGCCTGCGCTTCGACCAACGCACGGCGCGTGCTGTGCATCGCGACACGGTCGAACGCGCCGTTGAGCGTGGTGAGAAGCCCAACGACCTCGTACTCGCCGCTCTGACGTAAGACGTGCAGCGCCCACGCGCTGTCCTTGCCGCTGCTCCAGGAAAGGAGAACCTTTTTCATCAAATCCGCGATGAAGGGCTAGGCATAAACAAGGCGCTGCTGCCCGCGTGACTCCATCCCGCGCTCCTGGCCACCGATGCGCACTGAAACCACCTTCGAGACGCCGGGCTCCTGCATGGTGACACCGTAGATCAGGTCGGCGGAGGTCATCATGCGCTTGGAGTGCGTGACCAGCACAAATTGTGTTTCGCCGCTCATGCCTTTCAGCATGTCTGCGAGGCGGCCTACGTTGGTCTCATCGAGCGGTGCATCCACTTCGTCGAGAACGCAGAAGGGGCTCGGCTGATATTGGAAGATGCCGACCAGCAGCGAGAGCGCGGTGAGTGCTTTTTCTCCGCCGGAAAGCAGCAGCACGTTCTGCAGCTTCTTGCCCGGAGGTGATGCGACGATATCGATGCCGCTCTCCGCAACATTCTCCTCATCCGTCAGCTTCATGAACGCCTGGCCGCCGTTGAAGAGGCGCGTGAAGGTGACACTGAAGTTCTCGTTGATGCGCGCGAAGGCCTCGTTGAACTTGGTGCGGGAAATCGCGTCGATTTCCTTGATGGTGGACTGCGTATTCTCGATCGAGTCGAGCAGGTCACGCCGCTGCGTTTCCAGGAACGCGTGCCGCTCGGAGCTTTCCTTGTACTCATCCAGAGCCATCATGTTGACCGGGCCCATGGCCTCGAGCTTCGCCTTCAGGCCGCGGCACACCTCGTCTTCGGCAGCCAGGGCTTCGGACGCAAGTTCAGGCACGTCCGTCTCAAGCATCAGTTCCGCCGCGGGCGTGCCCAGTTCATTGAGCGCCGACTCGCCCAAATGCTGGAGGTCAGCCGAGAGCTTGGCCGCCTTGGCGGTGGCGGCGCCGCGTGCATCGCGAAGCTGATCGGTTTCGACACGCAGGACTTTCAACTGCTGCTCACTCTCGTGGAGGGCAACGCGCAGCAGGCGTGCTTCTTCTGTCCATTGCGCTGCCTGGCGGCTGGCGAGATCGCGCTGGGCTTCGAGTTCCTCGCGGCGCAAGGCGAGCTCTTCGTTTTCGCGGCGGCGCTGCTGCTCTTCTGCAGCCGCGGCGGCGAGCTGCTGCTCCAACTGGACAACGCGGCGACCGATTTCCGCGAACATGCGATCGATGCGCGCGAAAGATGCTTCAGCGCCGCGCTTGCGTTCTTCCAGGCCGGCCAACTCGGCAACCGCTTCGGACGCTTTCTGCTGCAGCACTTCACGCGCCTGCCGCTTGCCGGCAAGCTCCTCTTCAAAGTCACGCTGCTGCCGTTCGGCGGTGGCGTGTTCGGCGGCGAGCCGCGCAGCCTCCTCACTCTTCTGCTCAATTACGGCCTGGCGCGCGGCGCGCTGGTCCTTGTTGCGTTCAATCTCGAGGGCCCAGTCTTTGGCGCGGCGCTCCAGGCGCTTGGCCTCGGATTCCATCTGGCGCAGGGCAGCGCTGTGGTTCGCACTCTCGCGTTCCGCGGAGCGGCGCTCTTCACTCTTGACTTCCAAACGCTTGCTGAGCTCGGTGAGAGAACGGCCCAGAGAGGCAGCGGTGATCTCCACCTGGCCCAGATCGTTCTCAATCGCGCCGAGCTTCTTTTCCGTATCGCGCAGTTCGCGCTTAAGCGCAAGCGGACCTTGGGCGCGCGGTTTGCCGCCGGTCACGGTGACATTGTGGAAGCATTCGCCGCTGGGAGAAAGGAAGAAGGCACGCGGATTTTCGAGGGCCAGCGAGCGCGCCGTTTCGGAATCCGCGGTGATGTAGCCTTCTCGCAGGCGCGGCAGGATGGCTTCGAGCGAGGTGCCAAAGCCATCGAGAACGCGCACGCAATCGCGCAGGCGAACGATGTCTTCGCGGCCCTGGAACACGCCGTCAGCGTTTTCCCGCGCAAAGGAGAACTTGGCTTCGGCATCGTTGGGATGAACGAGGAAAGTGGCGCGTCCGTCCACGTCCGTCTTGAGCAGGCGCATGCCTTCTTCGGCGGCGTCCCAGCTCTTGACCACGATGTAATTCAGCTCGTCGCGCAAATACTCGTCCACCACGTTCTCATACTGGCCCTCGACTTCGAGGAAATCGGCGAGTGTGCCTACCGGCGCGAGCGCTGCGCCGTTTTGCGGTCCGTTCGCCGGGCGGGCGCGGAAGAGCTTGCGTACTGTGTCCGTGGAATAGCTGTGCTCGCGGATGAGGTTGTCGAGTGAATCGCGGCGTCCGGTGAGCGTAGCGCGTTCGGTGCGCAACTGATCGCCGCGACGCTTGGCCTCATTCTCTTCGCGGCGCTTGGTGTCGATCTCCGCACGCAGGGAAGCGATCTCCGATTCAAGACGGCGCAATGTATCTGTAACGGATTCGAAGTGCAGTGACGCCTGCCCGCGTTCCACACCCAGCGCTTCGAGATCGCGGCGTGCCGCGTCTGTTTCCGCCAGCAGCCGGTTGCCTTCGCGCTCCAGTGCAGCAAGGGCCTCCTGCGCCTGCGCCATCTGATTGCGGGAATTGCCGGATTGAGCAAGAAGCTGGAGGGCGCGGCGGCGTTCGGCTTCCAGGCGCTGCTCCGCTGCGGCCACTGCCTGCGCTGCTTCGCGGGCCTCGGTGTTCTGCGCGGCGGCCTGCTCGCGAAAGCGGGCGGCTTCGCCGGCAGCGCTTTCCAGGAAGGTCTTGTGCTGCTCGCGTTCGCCCGTTAGTCCTTCGAGCTGCTGGCGCGCCTGCTCCATCTCTGCAGTGGCCGCGGCCACGCGTGCTTGCAGGTCGCTGATGCGTTCCTCGTTGGCATGCTGGCGGGCGCTCGCGCGCTCCAGTTCCAGCGCCGCCTGCGTGGTGCGCGTGCTCGCTTCCTTGGCCGAAGCATCGAGCCGGTAGCCGCGCGCGACTTCTGCAGCATGCTCGGCATCGAGGATCTCCATCTGCGCGGCGGCTTCTTCGATTCGGCCGTTGAGCACTTCCATCTCGGCAGCGAGCGCGCTTTCCCGTGCGGACATCTCGCGCAGCTTGCTGCGCAGCACGACGCGCAGCTTGGCGCGCAGCTCATCCCGCACCACGGCGTAGCGCTCGGCCTTGGCCGCCTGCCGCTTGAGAGAGTTCACCTGGCGCGTGACTTCTTCGAAGATATCGTTGACCCGGGCGAGGTTCTGCTTGCTCTGCTCTAGGCGCAGTTCGGCCAGGCGCTTTTTGGTCTTGAAGCGGGTAATGCCGGCGGCTTCTTCGATGATGGCGCGGCGATCGTAGGGCTTGGAGCTCAGGAGCTGGCCGATGCGCTCCTGCTCGATGATGGCGTAGCTTTCCGGGCCCAGGCCTGTGCCCATGAAGATGTCCTGGATGTCGCGCAGGCGGCAGAGCTTGCCGTTGAGCAGGTATTCGCTTTCGCCGCTGCGGAAAAGGCGCCGAGTGATGGTGATCTCGCCGGCCCGGGCGGGGGTGCGGCTGAACTTCCTGCGCCGAATCTTCAGGACGACGGCGCCGTCCTGCGCGGCGGCACTTGCCTCGTCGGGCACACCGGAGGGGTGCGGTGCGGGGCTGCCCTTCTCCTCGTCGTCTTCGAGGATCTCTCCGGGCTGCGCTTCGGCAATGATCTCTTCCGTTTCGATGGCGCGTTCCTGGCGGCGCTTCCCCTCGTCCCAGTCGGCGGTGCCCTGCGCCTCCTCGGCGGGTTCGTCTTCCTCGGCCAGCCGCAAGAGCGGGCCGTCGCCGTAGGCATCCGGATCGATCAGCGTGAGCGAAACCTCGGCCATGCCCAGCGGCTTGCGGTCGCGGGTCCCGGCAAAGATGACGTCTTCCATCTTGGCGCCCCGCAGGGATTTGGCCGATTGCTCGCCGAGTACCCAGCTCACCGCGTCCAGGATGTTGGATTTCCCGCAGCCATTGGGGCCGACCACGGCGGCCAGGCCCTCGCCGGGAAGCACCACTTCCGTACGGTCGCAAAAGGACTTGAAGCCGAGTATCTGGATCTTCTTAAGCTTGAGCATCCACCATCCTGTGCGGCGACATCGCCGGTACTCCTCCTGAATTGCAATCGCTGCAACGGCTCGACAGGGCCGAGGCCGAAAAAGGGGCTGATTAAGGACGAATCTAGCCCCGCCACAGGGCGTATTCAACCCATTTGCCTGTTGGCATGTGGAATACCTGGGACGAAATTCATCCGGTCGGCGACCCGAAGGAGCGGGTGCGGGCTGCGCACCGCCGCGGAGCAAGGCTCGGCGCCCAACGATTGCGGTTGCTTTCAGGATAAGGAGTTGTTGGCTCTCGCACAAGTCATCTTGCGCCACGAACACGGTGGCCTGCTGCGGTGTGCGCATCCTAGAGCCTGAAGTGAGGCGGACCTCTTTTTCGCGCTTCGCCCAGTGTTCTTAGGGAGGAAACAGCTCTACATGGAACGTCGCAAACGCTTCTTCTTTATCGGACTGTACGCGCTCGCGACTGTTCAGCTCGTCTGGTGCTACCTGTGGCTGGTGCGGCCGTACGTGCAGACCGTGATGTATGAGCATGGGGAAGAACGCATGCCATTCCAGGGCCGCCTGCTGATGATGGGGCCCATGCTGTGGGCGCACACCAACGCGCCGCTGATATGGCTCTCCTCGTGGCTGTCGAAGTACATCTACTGGTTTCCGCGCGTGGTTTCGCCGGAGGTCCTGGTGCAGGGCGTGATCGGCGTGGCGTGCCTGCTCATCGCAGGCTGGGTTGCGACGAAGCTTTACCAGGCCGCCTCTACGCGCAAGCTGCTCACGCCATTGATCTACCCCATCGTGCTGGTACTGTGCGTGGCAACGTATGTGCTGCACACCATCCAGAACTTCCGCTTTATCTACGATTTCCCCAGCCTGGCTTTCTTTTCGCTGGCCATGTACGTGATCTATTTTCGTAAGAGTCTATGGTGGTTCACGGCGATCTTTCTGGTGGCCACCATCAACCGCGAGACCACGCTCCTGCTGTTGGGCTTTCTGCTGCTCGATCGCGCTGTGGCAGATGGGCGCCTGGTGTGGAAGCGGGTATTCGCGCCACGCATGCTGCTGTATGTGGCTCCGCTGGCGCTGTTCTGGATCGCGTGGCAGTTGATGATCCGTCACCTGTTTGCGATGAACCACTCGGAGTTTTATCCGCGCATTCCGCTGAACCTGAAGTTCTTCATCTCGCCCCAGGCATGGCCGCAACTGCTGGGCGGCTGCTGCTACCTGCTCCCGATCGTGCTGATCTTTCGCGGCTACCTGCGCGATCCCCGGCTGCGCGCCTGGCTATGGGTGTTGCCGGCGTGGTTCGCTTTCATGTTCGTATACGGCATTCTGATCGAGACGCGCATCTTCGGCGAACTGATTCCGTATGTAGCGGCGGCCGGCAGCCTGATGGCTGAAGAGGCGATTCTGAGCCGGCTGCGGCGCAGCGAACCAGCACAGTTGCCCGTCCCCAGCCATGAGTTGCGGCGAAGGAGTGAGGCGGCGTAGCAGGAAAGACCGCAGCGCAGCCTCAGGGCTTCTGCGTCGGGCGGATCAGCACCTCGCTGACAAAGGACTGCGGCGCCTGGGTGACGAGCATGGCGACGACCTCGGCGACGTCCGCGGGTTGGATTTTGCGCGCCGCCTTGGCTTCGTCCTCGGTGCCACCGCCGCCGAAGTGGGTGTTCACCGACCCCGGAGCCACGACTGAAACGCGGATATTGTAGGGGCGCAACTCTTCAGCGGCGGAATAGGTGAGCCCGTTGAGACCCCATTTCGAGGCGGAGTAGGCGGCGCCATTGGGCAGCGGGTTTTTGCCTGCGAGTGAAGAGATGTTGATGATATGGCCGCTCCGGGCCTCGATCATCAGGGGCGCGATCGCACGGATCATGAGGTAGGGGCCACGCAGATTGGTTTCCATGGTCTCGTCGAAGCTGGCCACGTCCATCGCGTGCAGCGGCTGGCCGAAGTGCCCCGTCCCAGCGCAGTTCACCAGCACGTCGCACCGGCCAAGCTGCTGCACGGCGTCGCGCAGACGGGACACGCTTTCTTCGTCGCGCAGGTCGCAGGCCTTCACGGCTGCTTTGCACCCGGCCGCGGTGATGCGGCTCTCGACCTGGCGCAGTGCTCCCGCATTCCGGGCGGTGAGTACGACGGTTGCTCCCATGGCGGCGAGCCGTTCGGCGATGGCGGCGCCGATGCCGCGGGCCGCCCCCGTGACCACGGCCACCTGGCCGGCGAGCGCGGAAGAGTCTTGCTGGGTCATGATCGCTGCTCCTTGAAAAGAAATCTCTGAGAAGAAATCTCTGAAAGAGAGATGCGGTCATCGAGCTGTGCATTGGGTTGGATTGGAAACACATGCTCCGGGGAAACGCGCTGAGGCACCTTCGCATCTCTGTGAGCGAGGCGAAGGCATGCGGCGGAGCAGCGCTTGTCACTTCGCGTGAGTGGTTTCTATAATCAGCCACGCCGCACGCACGATGTGATATCTATGGACACCACCTCGCTGAGCGAGCAATTTCAAATGGCAAAAACCCCGCGGGACTGTACGACCAAGGGGACGCACACACCGTATCCAGATCCCGCAACTCCCAGGAGAGTTCGATGAAGAAGGTCGCCTTTGCTTCCTTGTTGGCTATTGCAACCAGCGTGCTATGCGCTGCGCCAGGGGCATTAGCCCAAGCCCCGGGCACCCAGCCCGGTGCAACCGGTGCACAACCCGCACAGTCCGGCGCTGCCCCGTCTGGGCAGCAAATCACGATTAAGGATCCTGCCGAATACAACGACTATTCCAACGCGATCAGCCAGTCGTCTCCCGCGGCCAAGGCTTCGGCCATTGAGGCGTTTCTGCAGAAGTATCCGAACTCGGTGGTGAAGCAGGAGATGCTGGAGCAGTTGATGGCCGCTTACCAGCAGACCGGCAACCTGGACAAGACGGTAGATGCGGCCAACCGGCTGCTTGCCGTGGACCCCAACAACCTGCGTGCGCTGGCCATCTACGTGTACATCAAGAAGTCGCAGGCAGCGCAGAAGACCACGCCTGCCGATGCGCAACCGCTGCTGGATGATGCCGCAGCCAAGGCCCAGACCGGCCTGAATGCTCCCAAGCCGGCCAACCTGCCCGAAGCGGATTACCAGAAGCTGAAGGCCGCGACCACGCCGATCTTCTACAGCGCCATTGCGCTGGACGATGAGAACAAGAAGGACTACCAGGGCGCGATCGATAATTTCCGCAAGGAACTGCAGAACGCCGAACCTGCTTCCACGCAGTCAGGTCCCACGCTGAATGACACCTACCTGCTCGGTCAGGCCTATGCGCAGATGAACCCGCCGGACCTGAAGAACGCGGTGTGGTTCCTTACGCGGGCGGCGCAGTATGCGCCGCCGCAGGCCAAGCCGGAAATCGAGAAGGCAGCCGAGTATTACTACAAGAAGTACCACGGCAACATGGACGGCTTTGACCAGGTACAGCAGCAGGTGCAGACGGCCGTGTTGCCACCTGACACCTATAACCCGACCGCCGCGCCGCCGCCGCCTTCGCCGGCCGACCAGGCTGCCCAGGTAGTTTCCACCACGCCGGATCTGAAGTCGCTGAGCCTGTCGGACAAGGAGTTCATCCTGTTCAACGGCAAGCAGGAAGATGCGGACAAGGTATGGGCGGTGATGAAGGGTGTGACCGCAGAAGTGCCGGGCAAGGTGATTGCCGCAACGCCGGATTCCGTCCAGGTCGCGGTGACCGAGGAGAACAAGACCTCGAATACCGCGGATTTCACCATCAACATGAAGACGCCGCTCAAGGAAGTGCCGGCAGTGGGCTCGAACGTGACGTATATCGCCACGTTCGATTCCTACACGCAGAAGCCTGGCATGATCACCTTGAACAACGGCATGCTGCCGGCCTCAGCAGCACCGCATCGTGCTCCGGCACATCGTGCTCCGGCGCACCGTCGTCCGACTGGGCAGTAGTCCCGGCAAAGGCAGAGCAGAAGGGCAGCTTCGGCTGCCCTTTCTGCTGCTCTACGCTTCGGGGCAGACCTCAGCAATCCCGCGAAAGTGGGCGGGAAGCTCGGCTCACGTGCATGGTAGATTGGCCTTGATGAGGCGTAGGAATCAGGTCTGGGCGCGGTGGACGGTGCTACTGAGCGGGGTGCTGCTAATAGCTGCGGTATGCTCTGCGCAGGACAGCCGGGGCACAGCGATGGATCGCGTGCCGACGGACGATACTGCTGATGTCCACACTGTGGCGCTGCCGGTGCTGTCGCCGGCTGAAATGAGCGCGAGCGACGCCGAGTTGCTGAATGCGCGCGAGGCTGAAGTAAGCCGCGCGGCCGCGTTCTACGGATTCGACATCAGCGACACGAGCTGGACCTATCAGCAGGTGGTCTGCCGGTCGCTGCCCGATCACCTCATCCTGTCCTTCTCCAACGAGGGAGGCACGCGCGGGTCGTCTCACTTTGTGGCCGTGGTGCCGCACGGCACGGACAAGGTGGAAGTGGTAGCTAACTTCGCGCATGGGCTGCTGCCGTTTCGGCCCGCCGCAGAACGCGAAGGGAGCTACGGCGTGTTCAACCGGATGGTGCAGGCAGACCGCGGCGAGAGGGCCGTTTCCCCGAACGCGCACTGGCTCAACCTGGCGATGTGCTACGCCGCGCTGACCGGAATGCCGCCACAGGTCGCCGCATTGCAGGACGAGGTTGCCGCCTCGGAAGCGCTAGCCAAGCGGCGCGGGTCCACGCCCATCATTCGCGTGGGGAACCACGGAGCCGCGGAGGTCGCCTTCAGCGATGTGCGCCTCACGGACCGTACGGGGAACTGGACACTGAGCTTTGACCGCAATGGCCAACTCAAGCACGTGGACCGCACGGAAGCGCGTCCGCTGAAGGTACAGCGAAGCTTGATTGCCGGGCTGCCAGCTCCGGTCTCTCCGGAATAGCGCGCCCGTTCCTCTCATCTGCCACAGGCAGAGAATTTGAGTGCCGCAGCGCCCTTCGGCCAGCGCCTGAGCAGGCCAGAGCAGCCGGTATACTGGTGGGTTACCAGCCTGCCATGTTCCTTCTTTGGTTGCGAGTCGCGGTGGTCCTGTACGGTGTGGCGAGCGTGCTTGCGCTGCCGGCCGTGCTCTATGGACGACCGCAATGGCAGCGCTTCTGCATGCCGGCAGCGCTGGCGGGCTTCTTCTTCCATTTCGTAGCCACGGTAGAAGTGCTGATGGCCGCGCACCGGTGGATGCCAGTGGGCATGCACGAGGTGCAGTCCGCTCTCTCGCTGCTGATCGTCGCTGCGTACCTGCTGGTTTTCTGGGTGTACCGCGCCGCCGCCTTCGGCATCTTCGCGCTCCCGCTCGCCGTTTTGCTACTGCTCGAGCCGGCCATCGGTCCGGACCGGGCAACCTTCAGCACGCCGGAGATGCGCTCCGGGTGGCTGTACGTGCACATTGGCGCGCTACTGGCCGCGTATGCCGCGCTCATCTTCAGTCTGCTGGCCAGCATCCTGTACCTGGCGCAGGAGAAGCGCCTGAAGAGCAAGGCGGGCGTGGGTTTTCTCACCTGGCTGCCGCCGCTTGAGACCATGGACCGGATCGCGTATCGCAGCCTGCTCATCGGCTTTCCCTGCATGACGCTGGGCCTATTGGCCGGCTGCCTGATCGCACAGCAGAGTGTCGGGCCGGCGTACTTCCTGGACCCGAAAGTGCTCCTCTCCTTTGGCATGTGGGTGCTCTACATCCTGATGCTCTTTGTGCGGCGCAACAATGGCCTGCGTGGGCGGCGCGCGATTTACCTTTCGAGTTTCGTTTTCCTGGTGATGCTCAGCGTGTGGGCGGCCAACCAGCTCAGCTCCGTGCACAGGTTTCCCGGCCCATGAAGATTCAGCTCTTTGGAGTGAGCCACAAGAGCGCGCCGATCGAGTTGCGCGAGCGTCTGGCCATTGCGCCCGGTGCACTGGCGGATGCGACGCGGCGGCTGCTGGCCACGCCGGGCGTGCGCGAAGGCATGATCCTCTCCACCTGCAACCGCGTGGAGGTGTTGACATCGAGCGAGCAGGATCCGGACGTGGTGGAATTTCTGCGGGAGTATCTGGCCGTCGATCCCGAGACGCTGCGGCCGCACCTGTATCACTACGGCGAGCGGGATGCGGTGCGCCACCTGTTTCGCGTGGCGTCCAGCCTCGATTCGATGGTGGTGGGCGAGCCGCAGATCCTGGGGCAGGTGAAGCAGTCGTACTCGGTGGCACGGTCGGTGGGCGCGGTGCAGTCACAACTCGAACGGCTGCTGCAGACAGCCTTCACTGTTGCCAAGCGGGTGCGCACGGAGACGCAGATTGGCAGCGCTTCGGTCTCGGTCGCTTCCGTGGCCGTGGACCTGGCCAAGAAGATCTTCGGCTCACTCGATGGCAAGCGAGTGCTGCTGGTGGGCGCGGGCAAGATGAGCGAGCTGGCGGCGCGGCACCTCATCGAGCAGGGCGCCGGGTCGCTGCTGATCGCCAACCGCACCTATGAGCGCGCAGTCACGCTGGCGCAGGCGTTCTCCGGGCAGGCGGTGCGCTTTGACGAGCTGCACGCGCACGCCGACCAGGCCGACATCATCGTGACCTCGACGGGAGCTTCCGAGCCGATTTTCCGGCGCGCGGACGCGCAGCAGTTCCTGCACCGGCGGCGCAACCGCCCCATCTTCTTTATCGACATTGCATTGCCGCGTGATGTGGACCCGGAGGTGAACCGGCTCGAAGGCGCGTTCCTCTACGACATCGATGACCTGCAGTCCGTGGCGGCATCGCACATGGACGCACGCGGCCGCGAGGCCATGGAAGCGGAAGCAATTGTTGCGCGGGAGGTGGAGCGGTTCGAGAAAGGCCTGCAGAGCCTTGATGCGGTGCCGACGATTGTGGCAGTGCAGCAGGCGTTCGAGCAGGTGCGGCAGGCCGAGCATCGTCGTTTGCAAAGCAAGCTGCAATCGCTGACGCCGGAGCAGCGCGAGGCGGTGGACGCACTCACGCGAGGGCTGATCAACAAGCTTCTGCATCAGCCGTTGCGGGCGATTCGCGAGGCTGCGCGCGAAGGGGATAGCGCGACGGTTGCCGCTGTGAGCGCCCTGCTCACGCGTGAGGCAACCTCTGAGCCGATTTCGGCGCGCGACTTGCAACAGGATGCCGATCCGGAAATCCAGAACGCAGAGCCGCAGCCGGGGGTGGTGGAGATCGCGGCCGCACGCAGGAGGCGGCGTTGATCCGGATTGGATCGCGCGGCTCGCAACTGGCGAGATGGCAGGCCGACCACATCGCCGACGCTCTGCGGGCGCTTGGGCATGAGGTGGAGATCCAACTGATCCAGACCACGGGCGACCGGCTGCAGGGTGTGCCATTCGCACACGTGGGATCGAAAGGCATGTTCACCAAGGAGATCGAAGATGCCATGGTGGAGGGGCGCATCGACCTCGCCGTACACAGCCTGAAGGATCTGCCGACGGAACTCGCTCCGCCTTTTGTAATTGCGGCGGTGCCGAAACGAGTGGACCCGCGCGATGCGTTTGTATCGGAACGCTTCGCGAGCATGGACGCGCTGCCGAGGGGAGCGAAGATAGGGACCAGCAGCCTGCGTCGGCAGTCGCAATTGCGGGCGCGCTGGCCGCAGTTCGAGTACGTGGAATTCCGAGGCAACGTGGACACCCGGTTGCGGAAGGTCCACGATGGCGTGGTGGATGCCGCGGTGTTGGCGGCTGCAGGTCTCGACCGGCTGGGGTACACCAAGTGGCTGCGCACTCGCTTCTCTCCGGAGGTGCTGTGCCCGGCACCGGGGCAGGGTGCCCTGGCCGTCGAGTGCCGTGCAGACAACGCCGCGCTGCGGGCCTCACTAGCGTCGCTCGACGATGCGGATACCCGCTTTGCTGTCACCGCGGAACGCATCGCGCTCGCAGTGCTGGGAGGCGGATGCCAGGTGCCGATCGGCGTTTATTGCCACCGCGACAGTGACGATTTCTGTATCCAGGGCTGCGTCTCTTCACCGGATGGATCGGAGATCTTGCGTGCGCAGCGCGCGGGCGCCGATGCCGAGAGGCTCGGGACGGAACTGGCTGACGCTTTATTGAGGGCCGGTGCGCTACAGCTGCTGGCGGCGGAAGGCCCGAAGGACGAGTCGCTTCCCTCGTGAGCGATGGCCGCAGGGAAGCCCGGCCGCTTGCGGGTAGGCGCATTGCGATCACCCGAGCGCGGGAGCAAGCTTCGGCATTACAGGTGAAGCTCGAAGCACTGGGCGCAGAAGTGCTGGTGGCGCCGGCGATCGAGATCGTTCCGCCCGATTCCTACGAGCCGCTCGACACCGCGCTGCGCAATATCGCACAGTACCAGTGGCTGGTGCTGACCAGCGCCAACGGCGTCCGCGCGCTGGGCGAGCGGATCGCAGCGCTCGCGATTCCGCCCTCCAGTTTCGCGCACGTGCAGTTTGCAGCGATCGGCGCAGCAACCGCGGGATCCGTTCAAAAACTGGGCTTCGAGGTCGCGCTGGTGCCGGAGCACTACGTTGCCGAATCACTGGTACAGGCGCTGCAGCAACGCGCGCGCGGGAGCAGAGTGCTGCTGGTGCGCGCGCGGGTAGGTCGGGACGTGCTGCCCGATGAACTGCGGCGGAGCGGCATGCTGCTGGATGTCGTTGATGCCTACCAGACGGTGATGCCGGCGGGCGCTGCGGAGCGCTTATGGCCGCTGCTGTGCGGGGATACTATGCCAGACGCCGTGCTGTTCGCAAGTTCGTCCGCGGTACGGAATTTCCTGGCCATCCTCAGCGAGACCCAGCGCGAACGGCCGCGTGGTTTGCGCGCCGTCTCCATCGGCCCTATTACCAGTGCTACGCTGCGCGAAGCGGGATGGGAGCCGGCGGCAGAGGCGGAGCAGGCGACGCTCGACAGCCTGGTGGAAGCGTGTGTACGGCTATTCCCGTCCTGAGTTCTCTTGCAAACGAGTCTAATGACTGCTCCAGGTCTTGTCGCCGGAGTTGCACTGCTTCTCGACCACGCAATCCATGCAGCGAGGCTTTCGCGCCACGCAGACCTGGCGGCCATGCAGTATGAGCTGGTGGCTGAAGTCGATCCAGGAATCGCGCGGGACGATACGGATGAGGTCTTGCTCGACCTTTTTCGGGTCGGTGTGCACAGTGAGCTGAAGACGCCGTGAGAGCCGCAGCACGTGCGTATCGACGACGACCCCTTCCGCGATGCCGTACGCGACACCCAGGACCACGTTGGCTGTCTTGCGCGCGGCACCGGGCACGGTGAGTAGCTCGGCCATGGTGCGCGGCACTTCCCCGCCGAAATCGCTGAGCAGCTTGCGGGCGGCTCCGGTGATGGACTTGGATTTGTTGCGGAAAAAGCCAGTCGGCCGGATGATCTCTTCCACCTCGGCCAGGGAGGCGAGGGCCATGGCTTCGGGGGTGGGAAACCGAGAGAAGAGCAGGGGCGTCACCATGTTGACGCGCGCATCCGTGCACTGGGCAGACAGGATAGTGGCCACCAGCAACTCCCACGGGTCGTTGTGCACCAGCGCGCATTCCGCATCCGGATAGGCGCGACGCAGGTTATCGAAGATGGCGGCGAGCCGCTCCGGGCGCAAATCCACGCCGCTGCCGGCCTTCTTCCTCCCAGGCTTTGCGACCGCTGCGCGTGGAGCGCTGCGGACCGGGGCCGCAGCAGTGGCAGACGCCGGCCGCTTCTTTGTCGTGAGTGGCGCCATGACGCTAGCCCAGGCGGTCCAGCATCTCCTCGGGAGTCATGCGGATGCAGGTGAAGATGGGAGTGTCCTTCAGGGTATACGCGCTGATCTCGGTTTCGCGCAGTTGCTGGACCAGGTCGAGGAAGTCTTCCGGGAAGTTGGTCTCGAACGCGACCACAAACTCCTGGTCGTCCAGGCCAAATGAGTAGGTGGTATTGAGTTTCACGCGCGGGTAGAGATGACCAATGCGGATGTGCTCGTTCATCAGGCGCTGGCGTTCCGCAAGAGGCAGCAGGTACCACGAGCGCGTCTTCCAGAAGGGATAAACAATGGTGTACTTCTGGCCGCCGGGGCGGATAGCGCCGCGTGAGTCGTGCTGTCCCTCGTGCTCGTGGCCGATCAGGTATTGGGAGCGCTTGGTCATGGCGAGGAAGCTGTGTGGCGTTTCGAGATAGCCGCCGAGCGGCGTCGCCATTAGCTCGCCGGTCATCTGGCTCAGGTCGTCGGGCGAGTAGCAGATACGCCAGAGGCACATGTCACAGTCGCCACGAGTACCGATGGTGGAGTAAGTCAGTGTAAGGAACTGGCCCGGCCGGTTCCAGCGCTTCAGCACCTCGGCAAACGCCTCCTTGTGCTTCTGGCGCTCCGCGAGGGGCAGACGCCGCCACTCCGGCATCACCTTGAAGAAGGTGAAGCTGACAGACTGACGCTTCAGCGGCTGGGCCGGTCCGGATGCATGCTGCGACTCAGTGTGGGATTGGCTGCCGGTGTGCGATTCTGTCGCCGAAGGTGCGAGGGTGCTGGTCTCTGCCATGAACGGAAGCTCCTGAACCCATTATGGCAGCAAAGCTGAGGGAGAGATGATGGCCAGCGCGGGCGGCAGCCCTAGAATACCCGCGTGCTGCCGTATGCGTCGTGATTCCGAGCCCTTTCTGGTGCGAGTTCTTCGCGGAAACAAGCTGCAGCAGCAGATATACTGCACCCTGCATGACAGAGAAAATCCTTGCTGTACTGGCGACTTTCATTATTGGTGTGATCTCCGCGTCGGGGTACTGGGGCGTGGGATTGCTCATGGCTATCGAGTCGGCGTGCGTGCCGCTGCCTTCGGAAATCATCATGCCGTTTGCCGGCTACCTGGTGCACCAGGGCCAGCTCAACCTGTTGCTGGTGGCCACTGCCGGGGCGATCGGGTGCAACCTGGGCTCGGCGGTGGCGTACTGGATCGGCGCAATCGGGGGACGTCCGCTGGTGGAGCGCTTTGGGCAGTATGTGCTGTTGAACCGGCACGACCTGGATCGCACCACGCACTACTTCCACAAGTACGGCGCGATCACGGTGTTCGTTGCGCGGCTGCTGCCGGTGGTGCGTACGTTCATCGCGCTGCCCGCCGGCATCGCCAAGATGCCACAGCGGCGGTTCCACATCTATACCTTTCTCGGCTCCTGGCCGTGGTGCTTCGTACTGGCGTACGTGGGGGCAAAGCTGGGGCAGGGCTGGGATTCCGATCCGCGCTTCAAGCTCGCCTTCCATCGCTTTCACTCCGTGGTCGTGGTCCTGCTCGTGCTCGGGTTCGTATGGTTCGTGTGGTCGCACTGGCGCGGACGCGTGCGGGAGACCGAAGCCGTCTAGAACCGTGCATTTGCCAAAGACCGCGCGGAAAGGTGAGACTAGAGAGTTCCGGGTTTCATCTCGTCAACTCTCCGTAATCTCCCTTTCAGGAAGGATCAGCACACAATGGCAAGTTCCACAGGCGGCGAACAGACCTCCGCTGCCGCGCAGACAATTCGCCCGGCTCAGGGCAAGCTCGGCATCATGATCCCCGGCATGGGTGCGGTGGCCACTACTCTCATTGCCGGCGTGGAAGCGGTGCGCCGCGGGCTGGCGAAGCCGGTCGGTTCCGTAACCCAGATGGGCACCATTCGCCTGGGTAAGCGGACCGAGCAGCAGACGCCCCTGGTGAAGGATTTCGTTCCCCTGGCCAAGCTGGACGATCTTGTCTTCACCGGCTGGGACATCTTCGACGTGAACATGTACGAGGCGGCGAAGACAGCCGCGGTACTGGAACGCGACCACCTGGAGCAGATCCGTCCCTTTCTCGAGACCATTCGGCCGATGCCGGCGGTCTTCGATCAGCACTACGTGAAACGGCTGAACGGCACCCACGTGAAGAAGGGCCGCTCAAAGTGCGACCTGGCGCAGCAGGTGCGCAACGACATCCAGGAGTTCAAGACCAAGACTGACCGGCAAGTCATGATCTGGTGCGGTTCTACCGAGATCTTCCTCGAGCAGGCGCCCTGCCATAAGAGCCTCGAAGCGTTCGAGAAGGGGCTGCTCGAAGACGACCCGGCGATCGCGCCCTCGCAAATTTATGCGTATGCCGCGTTGAGTGAGGGGATTCCGTTTGCCAATGGCGCGCCCAACCTGACGGTGGATGTGCCGGCGTTGCAGGAGCTTTCGAAGAAGACGGGCGCCCCCATCTGCGGCAAGGACTTCAAGACCGGGCAGACGCTGATCAAAACGGTGCTGTCGCCGGCGTTCAAGGCGCGCATGCTCGGCGTGAGCGGCTGGTATTCGACCAATATTCTGGGCAACCGGGACGGTGAGGTACTGGACGACCCGGAGTCGTTCAAGACCAAGGAAGAGTCGAAGCTGGGGGTCCTGGACTACATCCTGCAGCCGGAGCTTTACCCCGACCTCTACGGCGATATTTACCACAAGGTGAGGATTAACTATTATCCGCCGCGTGGTGATAACAAGGAGGGTTGGGACAACATCGACATCTTCGGCTGGCTCGGGTATCCGATGCAGATCAAGGTCGATTTCCTGTGCCGCGATTCGATCCTGGCGGCCCCCATCGCGCTGGACCTGGTGCTGTTTCTTGACCTCGCCTCGCGGACGCCGGAACTGAAGCACAAGGGCATCCAGGAGTGGCTGAGCTTTTATTTCAAGTCGCCGATGACGGCCGAGGGGCTTTATCCGGAGCACGACCTGTTTATCCAGTCGATGAAGCTCAAGAACACACTGCGGCACATCATGGGGCAGGACCTGATCACGCACCTGGGGCTGGAATACTACGACTAGTGGCCTGGGGGTGGCGTTTTGGTACAGCCCCACCCCCCTAGGACTTTTGGGCTAAAGTCCTCTCAATAATGGATTTAGGCCGGGGGTGTTCGGCTAAAGTCCTGCTAACAAAGAAGTTACACGCAAAGTCCTCTGCCGATTGGACTTAGGAATGCGACTTGCACCTCCGGCGGGGCAAGAGTGTTTACTCCCTAGTTACAACAGGGCAGAACAGCCTTTGGGCGACCCACTGGATGCGTGTTGCTCTCTATTTCCAGTGTGACAGATTTATAGAATTACTACGCCACACGGTTCGGAACTTTTGCTCTGAATTCCACAGTGCCGGGATTACGGCGGCGGGATTCATAGCAGGTTTCCAGATGGATGCCCCGTTGCGCTCAGAATGCACAGCGGCCCGGGAAGGACATTGAATCAAGCGTTCATCAGTAAGGTCGAAGTGAAGGGCTCAGGGGTTCTGCCGCAGGTTTCCTGGAGTGCGCGATTCATCGACCGAAGCCTGGCGGTTCGAAAGTAGTGGGGAATTGATTTCTGCGGGGCTTGCGAACGCCTGGCGCAAAGGATCCCTGCTCCGTTTAGGCGCGAAGATAACAAAGCCACGACGATTCGATACGTACAGGAGTGAGCAGATGGAGGTTGGCAGGAGCCCGTCTATCGCACGACTTGGCGCTTGAAAGGCGACGGCGTGGGCATTCAGGTTCCAGAACTTTCTGCCGATCCGCAGCTGCACGCTTTTGAGGTTGGCAGGTTGCCATGCACCTTCGTCGTCGCGGACAGTACTCTGGAGGCCCGCTCTGAGCGGCTGCGGCGATTCGGAAAACAAGACCAGGGAGGCGGTCCCGGAGTCCAGGACCAAATTCGTGGTTCTCAGATTTCCTTCAGCCAGCTTTGCGGGAACCATGAGAACAAAATGGTCGGAGCTATCGGGGGTGGCGAGTCTACTGAGCGGCGTACGTTCGCCTTCCAGACCTGTCAGGACATCTCCGGCAGGATCGAATTCGATCGTCCGGTGCTGGTTGTCTAATAGGTAATCGACTCCAGAGAGTGCATTTTGGCCGAGGATGCCTCGAATGGCAGGATCAAGGGAGCGCAGTCCACTCAGGTTACGGATCAGCAATTCAATTTGAGGCGCAACCACTGGCCCAATGCTAACGGCGCGTGCAACGGCGAAGAGCACGGGAGTGCTCTGTACGAGTGTTTCGACGCGGGCCTTGCCTCGCGTCTGGAGGTGCAAGGCTTGAGCAAGTTCCGGGTCCACGGTCGTGCAAGTGGATCCGGTGTCCAGCATGAAATCGTAGGGGCCGCTTCCGTTGACGAAGACCGGCACTATGACGGCGAATCCCTGCACGCGGCGAAAGTGCACCGTGAAGGAGCTGCTGGTTGAGCTCTCAGCCACGGATATTGCGGGACTCAACACGGATGACACGAGCGCCAGAAATGCAAAGATCAAGGTTGAGACGACCGGGCGGTTGGCTCTGAGCCGGGTAGCAATACCAAGAGCCATTCCCTGTGACAAATGGACGGTGACGTTTTGCATGGGGAACTCCGGTGTTTGTTCTGAACGCGAGTGGTCGCGCGGGCGTAGAGCCGCGGTTCCGTCCGGAGGGCGGATGGAGCGGAGCGGCTGACGCATGCAGGCGCTAATTTTGAGCGAGAGAGTCCGTAGCCGCGAAAGTGCGGTTATGGATGCAACAACTCACCCCAGCGTGTGAGAGCGAGCAAAGCGCGTGGAGATGCGGCCGCAGCTAGCCGTCGTTCAACGACAACTCCATATAGAGATCGGCCCGGGCTAGCGCCGGTTCCTTGGGGTCGGGGTCAACGTAGCGGAAGCCCGCAGCCTCGTAAAGGTGGACCGCGCTAGCGAGTTTCCTGCTGGTTTCAAGCACCAGCCTAGGTGCGTCCAGTGCACGAGCAGTTGCGATGGCATGCATGAGCAACATGCGCCCCAAGCCCTGGCCGCGCAGGTCTTCTCGTACAGCCATGCGTGCGAGCCTAAGTACGCCTCCAGGTTTGGGAAGCAGAGCGAAGCAGCCGACTACCGTGCCGCGAAGATCTGCGACATAGATCCGGCCGCCTTTGGCAACGACATGCGTCTGAGGATCTCTCAGCATTTCCAGATCTTCGGTCTCAAGCGCAAACCAGTGACTGATCCAGGCCTCATTCAAGCTGAAGAACGCGCTGGCGTCTTCGAGGCGAAACGGGCGAATGACGATCTGCTGCAAGGCGAGTCCCCCTGAAAACGGTATCTCCGTTGAGGTTCCGTGGCGGGTCCCAATCGGTTCCTGACTGCTCTGCTGAAGGTAGGTTGAGCCAATTGGCTGGAGATCAGGAGTCCTCGAAATCTGCATATATCTGCCCCCGTAAAGCGACTGTAGACAAACCAGCGTTAAGACGTCCAATATCTGTTTATGCAGAATCAAGACCTGGTGAGTCTGAATGATGTGGAGCTTCGACACTTCCGTTATTTCCTGGCGGTGGCAGAGGAACTCCACTTTGGAAGAGCGGCGGAGAAGCTGCATATGGCGCAGCCGCCGCTTTCGCAACAGATTCGCAGGCTCGAGGAATGGGTGGGCTATGCATTATTCGCGCGCAGTTCGCGCAGTGTGCGACTGACTCCGGCGGGTGAAGAGTTACGCAAGCGGCTGCTGCAAAGCTTTATGAAACTTGAGAATGACGTACGGTCGGTGAGGGAGGTGGGCCGCGGCGAGCGCGGCGCACTCGACGTCGGCTTTATTGAGAGCTCGATCCTTACCTCGCTGCCTGATCTGTTGAGCCTTTATCGGAGGCAGTTCCCGGGTGTGCGCCTTCGGCTCCATGAGTTCTATACGAGTTCGCTGATGGAAGCACTGCTGGACGGCAGGATCGATGTGGGCTTTTTGCGTGACGCGGGGCCGGCACCTGGGCTTTCGATAGAGCGCGTGCTTTCCGAGCCGTTCGTGGCGGTCGTTCCGGCCAGCCACCACCTGGCGCAGCATACGTCTATCCCGGTTTCCTCGTTGCGCGAGGAGCCGTTCGTTTTGTTTTCGCAAACTGTGGGGCAAAATGCCTGGCACAAGACTATGGCACTGTGTGAGGAGCAGGGCTTCCGGCCAGACGTGGTGCAGGAAGCGCCCCAGTGGCTCACGATTCTGCGCCTTGTAGGGGCAGGGATCGGGGTGACGATTGCGCCGCTCTGTGTGGGCCAAATTGCGACTGCGGATGCGGTGGCTATCCCGCTCAGGGGTACGGAGTCGCGCAGCCATATCGAGCTTGCATTTCGGCTGGACAGCAGGTGCGCGATTGTGGCTGGGTTTGTGCAGCTTGCGGGCAAAGTATTTCCACGGCAAAAGCGGGAACCAGCCGCAGACATGCTGATGCAAGAGGGCTCCAGAGTGTGCGTTGCCAGCAATGCAAGGCCCTGATGGGAAGGAAGTCACCTTCGGAACGCTTGAATTGGGCACGCTGGCGGGACCTAACAAAAGGGGCGCATACTACGTCTAGTGGCTGGGCGGGCTGCGCCCGAGGTGTATATCGGCACGCGGCTGCTGCAGGTTAGAGGTTTCCCACAAATCAGTATTCCGGAATGACGGCCGAAGGGCTTTATCCGGAGCACGACCTGTTTATCCAGTCGATGAAGCTCAAGAACACGCTGCGGCACATCATGGGGCAGGACCTGATTACGTACCTGGGGCTGGAATACTACGGCTGAGCCTGCTGCGAGCCGGCCGGTGCGTGGGTTCATGCTCAGCGGTCGCAAGGTGCAGCGAGAGGGGCAAACCAGCTTCGGTCTGGTTTGCCCCTTTTGCGTGCCTGACTAACCCAAATAGATGACGTGTACGTATGTGCCCAGGCGGGGGTTGTAGGCCAGGTAATAGCCCGGGTGATCGGGATCTTCGTAGATCACGATGTCATCGCCGTACCAGTTCCAGTCCTGTACGTAGGGAACGTCATAAGGCGCGACGCTCCAGTAGTAATTGTTAAACCAGAAGCGGTTGGGGCCGCCGCCGGCCAGCCGCCAGCGATGCGAGGGGCCGAAGCCTCCTTCAAAGTGGCCATGCTCCCACGGCCGGTCCAGGTGGTAGTGGGCATCGTCGCGACCGGTATCATGGCCCACCCAGCGATTACCCGCATCCACGTGCGGCGCGTTGGGGTGACCGGGACGATCCGCGTAGTTCTGGCGGCCTTGATCGGGCCTCTGCTGATAGGCACCCGTCGGCTGATTCTCCTGCGGCCGCTGCTGGTTCTCCCGTCCCTGCTCGGCTCCGCGATTCTGCTGCTGGTATTGCGGCGCATGCTGTTCACCGCCGTTGCGATTGTCCTGGGGCCGCTGCTGGTCCTGGTGGGTCGGTTCCGGGCCGCGGGGCGGTGGGGTGTGCTGGACGCCATGGTCCCCGGCCTGCTGGTGACCGCCGCCCTGCTGATGCGCATCACCGTGCTCCTGCGCGAGTGCGGGTAGTGATACGAGAGAAAGTACGAGAATAGCTCCAAAGGTTTTTCTCATTGCATCTCCTGACAGACGTGCTCTCCGCTGGCATGTGTCTCGAAACGAGGGGCATATGCGTGCCCAAGTCGACCACGGGCCGGCGGGTTTGGACCAAGGCAGGGAAGCTTCTCTGCTTTTTCGTTGAGATGCGCGGGCAGAGAGCGCAAACCGAAGTCTTTGGTGACCTGACCACATGCATTTACTAACCCGGCTTGCAGCACCCGGTTGCCCTTTCGGCACTGGGGCGGGAAGTTCGCCGGGATGCACAAGCCCCAGAAACCGGGCAGGCGGCAAGAGTTGGACGGACCCGCTGGCGAGGCATAACAAAAGCGGCGCATACTACGTCTAAAGATTGGGCGGGCTGCGCCGGAGGTGTCTAACGGCACGGGGCTGCTGCAACTAGAGGTTCCCATGAATCAATATTTCGGAGTGAAGCGGCTTTCGACGGTGGCGATCGCGACTGCGGTGCTGGCGGCAGCGCCGGGCGTATATGCGCAGGCAACAGGTTCTGGCCAGCAGACTTCGACCGCGCAACAGCCGGCCACGACCGCGCAGCAGCCGCAGACCACCGCGCAGCAGCCGGCCACGACCTCGCAACAGTCGCAGACCACCAAGCAGCCGAGCGCACAACAGGGAAGCGAAGGCACGCAGGGGCCGACGGCGGCTGACGAGAAGGCGGCGGGGAAGCAGCCGACGCGACAGACGGAGGACGGCACCGCAGGGCCATCGCAGGCGCCCCCGGCAGGAGACGCGGCGAGTGCGGCAGCGGCGCCCGGGCCCTCGCCCGCAAGCACCGGCCCGGTGCCGGAAGTGAAGCCCAATGCGGATGGCACGATGCCGGGGGTGAAGCGCGGCAGCATCGATGACGTGAATGCGGTGGGAACGCGGGAGATCGGCGGACGGGGGCTGGGCAACTGGTATTCGACCGAGACGGAAATCCGCGAAGGCAAGCAGTACTCGATGGAGCTCGAAAAGAGCGTGAAGTTCATCACCGACCCGGTGGTGACGGAGTACGTGAACCGCGTCGGGCAGAATATCGTGAAGAACTCCGATGCCAAGGTGCCGTTCACCATCAAGGTGATCGACTCGGACCAGATCAACGCGATGGCGCTGCCGGGCGGCTTCTTCTACGTGAACAGCGGGCTGATCCTGGCGGCGGACAACGAGGCTGAGATGGCCGGCGTGATGGCCCACGAGATTGCGCACGTGGCGGCGCACCACGCGATGCGCGAGCAGACGCGCATGAACTACGCGCAGTTCAGCACCATTCCGTTGATTATGGTGGGGGGCGGCCTGGGCTACGGGCTGTACGAGGCGGCGAGCATCGGGCTGCCGCTGACCTTCCTGCAGTTCTCGCGCGACTTCGAGAAGCAGGCGGATTTCCTGGGAGTGCAGTACCTGTACCGCTCGGGCTACGATCCGCAGGCGTTTGTGGCGTTCTTTGAAAAGGTGCAGAACCTGGAGAAGACCAAGCCGGGCATGGTGGCCAAGGCGTTCGACACGCATCCGCAGACGCCGGACCGCATCGAGAACACGCAGAAGGAGATTGCGAAGCTGCTGCCGCCGCGGCAGGAGTACGTGGAGACCACGTCCGAGTTCAGCGATGTGAAGGCGCGGCTGGCGCGGATCGAGAACAAGCGCAAGCTGCGTGACGGATCGGACAACCAGAAGCCGACGCTGCGGCGGGCGAGCAACGCGCCGGGTGCGGGGAATCCGGGCAACACGGCGCCGGGGACCACGACGACGACGGACGATCGGCCGACGCTGCATCGGCGGGACGATTAGGGTTCGCGCGGTTGCGGCTGCAGGAACAGAACAAGGGGGGCTGCTTCGGCGGCCCCTTTCTTATTTCTTGCGGGGCTTATTTACGGGCTTGCGCTGTGCGGCTTTGCGGGAGCGGCTCGGAGCCGGACGCTTGGTCGCTCCGGTGCGCTCGTTCTTTTCCCGGCGGAGCTTCCAGGCGGTGTGCAGTGCTCCGGTGAGCACTTCTTCATTGGCTGCGCTGAGGCGAATGTGGGTCATGCCCATGCGGCCCCAGCCCCCCGGTATGGGAAGGAAGACCTCGGGTGCCTCTTCGACAAAGGCGGCCTGCTGCTCCGGGGTGAGTATGAGGTTGCCGAAGCCCTGCTGTTCCGCTGCGAGGGTGGCAAAGATACGCCCACCGACGCGGAAGTCGGCCGCGCCCATGTGAGAGCCCTCCTCGGCGCCTTCGAGACTGAGCGCGATGCGGCGGAAATCGGCTGCGTTCATGGGAATCAGGCCAAGCGAAGTATGCCACAGAACGGGGGCTGTGGAGCAGGGTGCGACAGGGATGCCGGCTCGCCCTTTAGAATCCGGATGTGCGCTCCGTGCAAAAAACGCGATGGCTGCGATGGGCATGGACGGGGATGCTGGCGGCACTCTGCTGCGTGGCGTGCTTGGCACAAGCGGCTGCCCGGGACGGAAGCCTTCCGGCCGCCCCGGCTTACCAGGCGGAGAGCACGCGCAAGATGGCGGCGCTGCTCGACAAGATCTATGCCGAGCAGGACTGGAAGACAGATCCCAACAAGCCGGCCGAGCGGGCGCAGTACTACCGCGAGATTCTGGAACAACGAAAGCTCGACGCTGCGACTGAGTTCCGGGTGCGCGAGGCGTTCGCGGAAGAGTTGCTGCAGGCCGGGGACAGCCGCGCGGCGGTGGCGCAGCTCCTGACGGCGCAGAAGCTGGCCACGGAACAGCATCTTCCACTCAAACCGGAAGCGCTGCAGCAGTTGCACACGCGCGTGGGATTAGCGTACCTACGCATGGGAGAGCAGGAGAACTGCCTGCTGCACCACGGGGCGAAGTCGTGCATTTTTCCCATTCACGGCTCGGGGATGCACCATGCGCTCGAAGGGGCGGAGGGGGCGGTGCGCGCGTTCACGGCGGCGCTCGAAGCCGATCCCAATGACCTCGAGTCGCAGTGGCTGCTGAACATCGCGTATATGCAACTGGGACGGTATCCGAACGATGTGCCGGCGAAGTGGCTGGTGCCGGAGAGCCGCTTTGCTTCAGAGAAAGAGATACCGGAGTTTCCCGATGTGGCAGCGCAGGCCGGCGTGGCCGTGATGGCGCACTCCGGCGGCGCGGTGATGGAAGACTTCGACGGAGATGGGCTGCTGGACCTGATGGTGTCCGGGTCCGGGCCGCGGGACCAGTTGCATTTGTTCCACAACGACGGCAACGGGAACTTCTCCGACGAGACAGAACAGGCCGGATTGCTGGGAGAGACCGGCGGGCTGAACATCATCTGCGCGGACTATGACAACGATGGGCATCCGGACGTGCTGGTGCTGCGCGGCGGATGGTGGGGCGCGCATGGCGAGTACCCGATGTCGCTGTTGCGCAATCGCGGCGACGGCACCTTTGAGGACGTGACGGAGCGAGCCGGGCTGCTGCGTCCGGAATTTTTCGGCCCGACACAAACCGCAGCATGGGCGGACTACGACAACGACGGCTGGCTCGATCTGTTCGTGGGGCGCGAGTCGGATGGGGCAAAGGCGCGGCCGTCGCTGCTCTTTCACAATAACCACGACGGCACCTTTACGGAAACCGGCGCAGCGAGCGGCTTTGGCGCTATGGGGATGGTGAAGGGCGTGGCCTGGGGAGACTTCAACAACGACGGGCTGCCGGACCTGTACGTCTCGATCAAGGGCAAGCCGAACCGGCTTTTCCGCAACGATGGTCCGCAGGACCCGAAGCGTCCCGATGCGCGGCGCTGGCGCTTCACGGACGTGACCGAGCAGGCAGGCGTGCGCGAACCCGTGGAAAGCTTCACGACGTGGTTTTTCGACTACGACAACGACGGGTGGCCGGATCTGTTTGTCGCGGGCTACGAGGCGGATTCCGACCGCGACGTCGCCGCCTTCGAAATGGGCAAGCCGTTCAAGGCGGAGCTGCCCCGCTTGTATCGTAACAACCACGATGGCACATTCACGGAGGTCAGCCGGAAGGTGCACCTGGATCGGGCGGTCCTGATTATGGGCGCGAACTTTGGCGATTTGGACAACGACGGCTGGCTGGATGTGTACTTCGGCGACGGCGATTCGCTCTACGCCACGCTGCTGCCCAACCGCATGTTCCGCAACGATCGCGGACGTGCGTTCCAGGATATAACGACCGCCGGCGGCTTTGGGCATCTGCAGAAGGGGCACGCGGTTGCCTTTGGCGACCTGGACAATGACGGCGATGAGGACGTCTTCGAGGAGATGGGGGGAGCGCTGCCCGGTGATACGTACGAGAGCGTTCTCTATGCAAATCCCGGCAATGGACAGCATTGGATCTCGCTCGACCTCGAGGGAGTGGAGACGAACCGGTCCGCGATTGGCGCGCGCATTGACGTGACGGTGCGCGAGGGCGCGGCGGGGCACGAGGCGGTGCGGCACATCTACCGCACCGTCGGGTACGGCTCGAGCTTCGGGGGAAACCCGCTGCGGCAGCACATTGGGCTCGGCACGGCGACGAGGGCCGAGCGCGTCGAGGTACGCTGGCCCGTGTCGAAGAAGGCGCAGGATTTCAATGCGGTTGCAGCGGATCGCTTCTACCATTTGCGCGAGGGCGGCGCACTCACGCGAGTGACGCCCAAGCAGTTTCACCTGCCGAAGAGTCTGGACCTGCCGGATGGTCAGAAGTAGCGGCGCGCTGCGCTATTGCAAGCCTCGCAGCCACTGCACCACCGCGCTCTCAAGAGCCAATCGTTGGTCAGAGTAAGGGTGGTCGGTAGAGAAGTGCTCTTCCTTCACGGCCGTGTCCCCCGCGTGCTTTACCGCAGCGGCCAACGCCAGTGAATCGGGGCGGCTACCGTCATCGGCATCGATGAGGAGCAGCGGGTGCTTCGCAAGAGCGGACGCATAGTCGAGGAAATTCCATTGCCTGGCATGCTGCTTGGCTTCCGCCAGCAGCGACTCGGGCGTGCAGCCGGCAAGGGGGCCGCTGTTGGAGCGGAACTCCGCCAGCGCTGCCTGGTCGGTAGCCGGCGTCAGTGTGGCGGCCTCTCCTCCGATGTTCCAGGCGGAGATCATCCCGACGGCTGCAACTCCGGGATCGTGTGATCCTGCGTAGGCTGCCATGAAACCGCCCATGCTATGGCCAATCACCACGATGTGAGCGGGATCTACGCTTAACCGTTTCGCGTTCGCCGGCTGCCGAAGCCAGGCGATCATGTTGGCTGTGTCCTCTATCGCGTGTTGGAAAGAAAAGTCGCCGTGGCTGCCCCACGCGCCGCGGTAGTGAAAAGTGAATACATTCCACCCGGCGCGACGGATGGCCTGCGCGAGATCGAGATTCTGTTCGTAACCGGGAAAGCCGTGCAGGAGCAGAACCGTGGGATGCGGGCCTGCTCCGGAAGCGGCATAGAAGGTGCCGAACAGGGTGGCGCCGTGGCTGGGTATCTCGAGTTGCTCCATATGCGCAGGATGCGCTTTGTCCGGCGCGGGATCGCGAACCACGGCCGGATCGCTCTGCGCAATCGCGAGCGTGGCTCCAAACAGCAGAGCAAGAGCGGCGGCGCTGGCCGTTTTCACCGCGCCAGAAAAACAAACGTGCAACAGGCGACCGATATTCACGGCACCAGAGTAGCAGGCACCGCCAATGCAATAACGATGATCTCCATGCCGGGTAGAATGGCTCACGGGTGTGCAAGTCCAGCGGAAGATCGCTGGGATACCGCAGGCAAGACGTGTGACGAGGAGAAAATATGCCCCTGACTGAAAAACCTGAACTTGTGATCTGGCCGCAGATGCATTTTGTATTCGTGGAGCGGACCGGGCCATTTCAAAACGCAGCGCCACAAGCGTGGCAGGCCATCCGCGGATTGGAATCGGCAGTTTCCGAACATAACCAGATCACCGGGCGCATGAGTCTCTACAAAACCGGCCCGCAGATTTATCGCGCCGGTTTTTCGCTCACAGCAGCACCGGTCGATCTTCCGCGCGATCTGCAGCATGAGCATCTGGATGGGGGCAAGTACAGCCGCTTCGTCCTGACTGGTTCGTACATGCAGCTACCGCAGGCTTCCGGACGAGTCTGGCAGATCGTTGCAGAAGAGCAGATTCCATTGCGCGACGATTTCGCGATAGAAAGCTATCCAAACAATCCGGCGACCACGCCGGAAGAGCAGTGGATCACCGATATCCTGATTCCCACGGCATAGCCCTCTCAAACGCGGCGTGCTCTTGGGCGCGGGTTCCACACGGGACCCGCGCGCTATCTCCTGAAATAAACATCTGCGCGGTGGCACGGTGAGGGGTGCACCCCTGCATCCCACGCACGAGATCGCCCATCGCAAACGAGGCTCCGGGTCTTTTCCAAAGCGAAGATATGCACGCACCCGTCTGGATCTGGATTCTCTCTCTCCTCAGTATCGCGCTCATGCTGCTGCGCCCCTTCGGAACCAGGGAGGTGGTGTGGACGACCGCCGGTGCAGTGTGCCTGGTGGCGTTCCGCCTCGTTCCGCTTTCCGTCGCGGGACGAGCGGTGCGTGCCGGCACCGATGTCTATCTCTTTCTCGCCGGCATGATGTTGTTGTCGGAGATGGCCCGCGTGCATGGCGTGTTTGACTGGCTCGCCGGCCGGGCCACCCAGCTTGCGCAGGGCTCGCGGATGCGTTTGTTCGCGCTGCTGTACGGTGCCGGGACGATTGTAACCGCGCTGATGTCAAACGATGCGACGGCCGTGGTGATGACCCCGGCAGTGCTGGCCGCGGTGAAGCGGTCAAAGGCCGAGCCGTTGCCGTATCTCCTGATCTGCGCATTGGTCGCCAACGCCGCAAGCTTCGTGCTGCCGATCTCTAACCCGGCCAACCTGGTGTTCTTTCGCACGCACATGCCGCCGCTGCTCGAGTGGCTGCGCGTGTTCGGGCTCGCGTCTGTGCTGTCGATTGCGGCGACGTACGGCTGCTTATGGTGGTATTGCCGCCGCGATCTCGAAGGCGCAGTGGAAACGCCCGCTGCGGTCGCGCCGCTTGCAGCCTCGGGCCGGCTGATGCTGTGGGGAATTGCGCTGATTTCGGTGGTGCTGCTCAGTGTCTCGGCTCTCGACCGCGACCTGGGCCTGCCGACGTTTCTCACGGCGGTGTTCATCGCCGCGGTAGTTAGCCTGCGTACCCGGTCCTCGCCGCTGCCGGTAGTGCGTGAGATTGCCTGGTCGGTGCTGCCGCTGGTGGCAGGGCTTTTCGTGCTGGTGGCCGCGGTGGAGAGCGTGGGTGCGCTGGCGCAGCTTGGTGCCCTCTTCAGGCGCCTTGAGGTGTGGAACCCATACGAGGCTGCGCTTACCGCGTCCTTTGGCATTGGGATTGGGGCGAATCTGTTCAACAATCTTCCACTCGGGTTGATTGCAGGAACGGCTGTGAACACGATCCACATCGGAGCTCCGGTGGTCAACGCCGTCCTGGTGGGCACGGATCTCGGTCCCAACCTTTCCGTTACGGGATCGCTGGCGACCATCCTGTGGCTGATCGCCATCCGCCGCGAAGGGCTGGATGTGAGCTTTTGGAAATTTCTCAAAGTGGGCGTGGTGGTGATGCCTCCGGCGCTCGCGCTCGCCAGCCTGGCCGTCGCACTCAGCGCAAAGTGGAGCGGTGTCCGGTAGGTCGCGTTGCAAAAGCCTGTTCAGCCGCGAGGCAGCACAGTATCATCGGTGCAGAGAGGAGTTCCGGGAAGCGCGGCTGAGCCCATGCGTAAAACCTCCGTCGCCATTGCGGTCTGCTGCTTTCTCGCGACTGTTCCGCTGTCGAGTGCCGTGGCGCAGACACGTGCGGCAGCCGCGCAGAAGAAGAGCGCTCCGGATTCCGCTGCCAATGAGTTGCAGCGCGCGCTGGCCGCCTACGATGCCGGTCGCGCGGCCGAAGCGGAACCACTGCTGCGCAGCTATCTGGCTCACCATCCGGAAAGCTATCCCGCGCAGGAAGCGCTGGGCAGCCTCTATGCCGAGGCCGGCGATGTGCAGCGCGCGTTGCCGCACCTTGAGAAGGCCTGTGCGCTGGCGCCGCGCGAAGCAGTGGCGCATGCGAACCTGGGCGCGGCCTATTTGAAGACTGGCTCGCCGAAGAAGGCGGTGGCGGAGTTGCAGCGATCAGTTGCGCTCGATCCTAACAATGCGGCCACGCAGTCGAACCTGGGTCAGGCGCTGATGGCCGAAGGACAATCCGCGGCGGCAGCCCGCGCTTTCAGCGTGGTCGCTGCTGCGAACCCGTCGGATGCAAACGCGCACTACAACTGGGCGGTAGCGCTCGAAAACAGCGGCTCTCTCCAGGGTGCAAACGATGCGCTGGCGAGTATCCCGGCGGGAGCTGAAACCGACCAGACGGAGTCGCTACGCGGCGAAATAGCAGAGCGCATGGGCGACTACCAGGCGGCAGCGCATCACCTGCAGCGTGCGGCTGAGATCAATCCGAGTGAAGACAATCTGTACGCGCTGACGGCGGAGTTCCTGCGCCACTGGACGTGGGGGCCGGCGATCAAGATGGCGCAGTTCGGGGTGGCGCGTTATCCGGACAGCAAGCGGTTGGCCTTGGAGCTGGCGGTGGGCTACTACGGTGACAACCAGTACGCGGAGACCGCGAAAACCGCTTCGGCGCTGCTCGATCGCGATCCGGAAAATGCGATGTACGCCGACCTGCTGGGCCGGAGCTGCAGTCTGCTGGCGGAGGGAACGGCCGCGAGCTGCAACAACCTGCAGGCGTTTGCGCTGCGGCACCCACAGAATGCGCGCATTTCCACGTATGCCGCGGCGCACATCCTGAACCAGCCGGATGCGGACCGCAATGCGGACCTGGCGGCCCAATTGCTGAACCAGGCCATTGCCGCCGATCCCAACCTTCCGGAGGCGTACTACGAGAAGGGCGTGCTCGAGCAGCAGCGCTCGGATTGGCAGGGCAGCACGGTGTCGCTGGAAAAGGCGGTGGCACTGCGTCCGGAGTATGCGGAGGCGCATTACCGGCTGGCGCGCGCGTACTCGCACTTGGGCCAGCGCGACCGCGCGGCCAAGGAGATCGCGCTGCAACAGCAGTACACGAAGAAAGAGAAGGACAGCCTGGATGCGCGGCTGAAAGAAGTGACGACATTCCTGGTGGGCTCGCAATGAATACGTATCAGTGGCAGACCTCACGGGAGCGGGGTTGGAGCCGGCGCGAATTTCTCCGCCTTGCCGCGCGTGCCGGCGCTGCTGCACCGTTGCTAAGCTTTGCGCCGTTGCGGGCCGCGGCGCTTCCGCCGGAGAGAAAGATCGTGGTTGTCACGTTTGGCGGCGGCGCGCGTGATGAGGAGACCTTTGCACCGGAAGGCCAGGAGAACATCCCGCATCTGCTGAATGAGCTCATCCCGCAGTCCACCTTTTTCACGCAGGTAGTCAATCACGGCATCCTGGGGCACTACGTGGCGAACGCCAGCCTGGTAACAGGCGTGTATGAGACGTTCAACAACTACGCTGCCGTCTCGCCGGAGCACCCCACCATTTTCGAGTACTACCGCAAGCAGCGCGGGCGTCCGGCGCGAGACGCGTGGGTGGTGGCGCCGAGCGGTGGCTTCCACGGCATCGGCGAAAGCAGCCATAACGCGTTCGGTCCGGGCTACGGTGCGGGCGTGATCCTGCCGAAGCGCCTGCTGGCGGGCACCGGACACAATAACGAGGCGGATGTTTTCCACCTGCTACACGACAACTACGAGGCCCCCGTCTACACCCCGCAAACAGCTGCGACCGAGAGCGAGATGGCGTTGCTTTCCGATGTGCTCAAGGTTTCAATGAGCGACTTCCGCGCACACGCCGCGGGCCTGGCCAGCCCGGATGAGCTGAGCGTATACGTAGCGAGACAGCTTATGCGTCAGGCTGCACCCAGCCTGCTCTGGATCACCCTGCACGATATCGATATCGCGCACTCCGGCGCGTATTCGCTGTACCTCGAAGGCATTCAGCGCACCGACCGGTTGTGCGCGGAGATATGGCAGGCTATCCAGAGCGACCCGGAATATAAGAACAAGACCACGATGTTCATCCTTCCGGACTTCGGCCGCGACGGAGATGCGGAGGTGGGTGGTAACGGCTTCCAGCACCATCGCACGGGCGATGCGCTTTCGCGCACCACGTGGATGATGGTGCTCGGTCCGGGCGTGCGGGAAAATGCGGTGGTGGATCGCGCCGTGGACTCGATTGATCTGGTGCCCACCGTCGGCTCCATGCTGCAGGTGGACGCCCGCTTTGCGGCAGGCCGGCCTCTGACGGAGGTGCTGTAGGCATGCTTCCCGCGGCTTTGGACGCGAAGCAGTTCGCGGGCTATCCGCCGCAGGGCAGGGCACTCGCGGTCAGTTCGCTGCCTGTGCTGCGGACGCTGCCGCTGCAATTCGCTCCGTTTCTGTTACGTGAATTCATCGCCTTCGACTGGCGATTTCCGCTGGAGCAGCAGCAGGTCCGCGATCAGTTGCGCTGGCTGGGAGAACTTACTTCGCAGCAGCGCAGTGAGCTGCTCGCCGGATTCGCCGGCATCTCGATTCCGCCGCAGTTCAGCGACCTGCCCTGGGTGGAAGCGCCGTCTGCATTCATCGAGCAGCTTACAGCGCATCTATGGTCCAGCAAGCAGGTGGACGCGCTTACCGTAGCAGCCAATACATACGCTGCCGCGCTGCACGAGCACACGCCGGTCGCGGCGCCCAGGCAGGCGCGGCTGCTGATCGCGGTGGTGGGGCAGGGTTGCGCCACCACGCCGCACCCGCTCTTTCGCAAGCTGCGCCCGCACGGGGTATATTTCAGCGGGGTTGAGCCGGAGGGTGGGCTGGCCCTGCTCGAAGCACGTGTGAGCGCGCGGGCGGCAAAGGATCCCACACCCTTTGCACACTGGTACATCGACGGAGGAACGTTAGCGCGGCCCGAAGCGAACCCGGGCATTGCCACGCTGAGCTATGCCGCACTCGCGCCGGTGCGGCATAAGCTGCTCGCTACGATGCGCAGCGCGGCGCAGACATCCGGCGTGGGTCCCGAGGCGCTGCGCAGCGAACTGAGCAATATGCGCCCGGTAGACCTGGGCCTGCACGCCACCACGGACGACCACACCGCGACCCTGCAGCACTTCCAGGTAAACCTGCTGACCGAAGGCTCCGGCACGCAGATCTTTGCCACCAGCTTTGTGCAGTGGGCGGGACGCGAAGCGATGCGCCGCGCCCAACCGGAGACCATGCTGGTGCGCTTCACGCCGCGGCAGCGGCAACGGCCGATGGACGAGATGCTCTTTGCCACCGCGGAGCCGACGGATCTCGACCCGCAGGGTTCGCTGATCGACGCCGACATGGGGACCTACCTGCTGTGGCTGGACCAGCAGCGGCTGCCGGGAAGCGAAGCGGCGACGACGATAGCGTGGTTCGAGGACAACAAGCAGGCCGTCGCCATTGGCCCGGGCTTTCCCCAGGGCACGTCTTCAAGCAGCCCGATTCGTCTGCAGCAGCTCCTAACCTGAAGCGCGGCCGCAGACTGCGCGCGATATTGCTTCGCATGAACGCAAAAAAGCCCCGGCGCTGAGGCCGGGGCTTTTGATTGCGGTCGCGCCGCTGGAGGTTCGCTTAGAAGATGTACTTCAGGGCGAACTGGAAGAAGCGCGAGTCAGGGGTGAAGTTCTGGAAGAAGCGAGGGCCGGTGATCTGGCCGCCGTTGTCTCCATCACTGGCGTCGGCCGGGTAGCCGTACGCCGGGGTGTTCAGCACGTTGAAGGCATCGGCGCGGAACTGCAGGGTCTGCTCACGGAAGATCGGGAAGCTCTTGAACAGAGACATATCCACGCGCTCATACCCAGGCGCATACCAGTTGTTGCGTACGCCGCCAAGGTATTGCAGAGCGGCAGCACCGGTGACGACTTGTCCCACGGGGATGAGGTTTCCGGGAACAGGGTTAACGAAAGCGCAGGGGTTGTACCAGTGCGCGGTGGTCCGCACCTTGGTGGGACAGGTGGTGGCGCCGCCGCCTACCGGTGGCGTGAGGTGGGTTGAGAACGGGTCGGCGACCCGAATGGCGTGAGCGGTTGCACCGCCCGCACCGGAGAAGTTCGCAGTACCGACGGTGAAGGGCTCACCTGTCTGCGCGCGGAAGACAAGGCTGGTGGCCCATCCACCGACCAGGGTGTCGAGCAGGCGTGAACTGTTGGCCATGTAGGTGCGTCCGTGGCCAAAGGGCAATTCCCAGTTCCCGTTGATCGTCATGCGGTGGCGCACATCGAAGGGTGAGTTGCTGTAATCCAGGTTGATGGGAACGATGTTGGTGCCCCGATAACCCGGGTCGCCCGTGCTGCCGAGCGGCGTTGGCGCATCGTCCAGGGAGTGTGAGTAGGTGTACGTGGCAAGGAAGGACAGACCCTTGCTGTAGCGGCGCTCCAGTTTGGCCTGAATCGAGTTGTAGTTGCTGGCACCGTCGTACGCGGTGAAGGCGCTTCCACCAAAGCCGGGGAAGGGACGCACAGCGTTGGTGTTTCCTGACGGATTCAACAAGCCTGCCGGGCTGTTGGGATCCGGGAAGATGATGAGGTGGCGTGAGACGGATCCCACGTAGCCCACGGTCGCTACGAGGTTATTCGATAGCGCGTATTCGACCGAGAGGTTGTAACTCTGGCTGTACGGAGTCCGCACCTTGGCTTCCGAACCGCGCAGCGCCGGCGTGGAGATCGCATTGATCAGCCCCGCCGCAATTGCGTTGGTAAAGCCGGTTTCCAGAGTGAAGCCATTGGTTGGGCAATCGTTGGGGTTGCAGTTCGCGTTTGGATTGCCGGGAGTGGGAAGTGCGTTGAAGTTCGAATCGAATTCGAACGGGAAGTTCTCACCCAGGTTGGGGTAGTAGCCTGCGCTTTCCAAGCCGCCAAAGAAGATGCCGTATCCGGAGCGCACGACCGCCTTTTCTCCTAAGCGATAGGCAAAGCCGAAGCGAGGAGCGATGTTGGTCTTCTGAGGTTCGATCAGGAAGCGGTTGCTGGTGTAGACCAACGCGATGTTGTTTGCCTGCAGCAGGTTGGTGAAGGTTGCGGGCAGGAAGACATTCCGTTGCGAGGCAGGCAGGCGATACTCAGCAGTACCTGTCCCGGGGCCCAGCGGACCGGTGGGAACGAAGGCTGCCTGGTGGTCGTGCCGCTCTTGGTAAGGCTGCGCATATTCATAGCGCACGCCGTAGTTGACGGTCAGCTTATCGGTGACCTTCCAGTCGTCCTGCGCATAGGCCGCCCGGTCCCAACGGACATCGTCGGTGTTGAACAGGTTGGAGATGGCGGCACTGTTCATGCTGTTGGTCAGGAAATCAGCAGCGCCGAAGCCCGTGTTTCCTGTACCCGGCAGTGATGTGTACAGACCGGTGTAGGTGTAAGTGCCGCGCGGCTGCGTCGGCTGCTCAGTGGAAAAGCGGATGTGCTGGAAGTTCACGCCCGCACGGATGGAGTGATTGCCCGCCACCTTGGTGACGTTGTCGAGGATCTGATAGGTGTTCTGGTATTCGTTCGAAACGTAGAACTGTGGCGAGCCGAAGTGCGAAAGCCCGGTGACGCTGAAGTAGGGCAGGCCGCCATTCAACGGGCCGAAGGGGATGCCGCCCAGGCCATACTGCGGAGAAAGGTTGGAGTTGATGTTCTGCTGGAACTGCCCGAAGTGGCCATAGGTGTAGCCGAAACGCGCTTCGTTCGACAGGCTGGCAGAGAAGATATGCGTTTCGCTGAACGCGAATTGCTCGCCCAGGTTGAACAAAGTGCCAGTGTCGCCGAAGTTACCGCCGTCCAGGATCGGTCCCAGTGGGCCGGGCCGCGTCTGCGGCTCGTGGGTGTAGCTGAAGCGGCCAAAAGTCTGATCCTTCTGGCTGATGTTCCAGTCCAGCCGGCTATCCCACTGCCAGGTGTTGTCGGTATCGTTCGGCAGTGCGTTGTAGTTGTTGAAAATTTTGCCACCGTTCGTATTGGGCTGGGGATAAAGATTCAGCAGGCGCTGCGCCACCGGATCGATCTGGTTGGGGCACAGCACGTTCGCCTGGCCGTTACAGGCGAGCGGTACGGTGCCGCCGGAGCCCGGTTGGTAGAGGCGGATGGGACCGCTGGCGGTCAAAGCGGGATTCAGCAGCTCGCTGAAGTTGCCGGTGCGCATAAGCGCGGTGGGCACGGTATAGCCGGTTTCCGGATTGGCGAATACGATGCGATTTGCCTCAACATCGCCAAAGAAGAAGAGGTGGTTCTTAATGATGGGGAAGCCGAGGGTGGCGCCGAACTGGTTCTGGCGATACTTGGAAACCTGGTTATTGAAGTATTCCTTTACGTCGAAGGCGTCATTCCGCAGATATTCCCAGAGATCGCCGTGGATGGCGTTCGTGCCCGACTTGATGCTGGCATTGACCGCCGCACCGGCCGAGTGGCCGAATTCCGCACTGTACGCGCCGGTCTGCACCTTGAACTCTGCCAACGCGTCCGGTGGAGGCCGAACCACGTAGCTCGCGCCATTCAGGAAGTCCACCACGTTGTTGTTGTTGTCGATGCCGTCAAGGATGAAATTGTTCTGCTCCGCGCGCTGCCCGTTGGCGTTGAAGTCGCCCTTGCCCGCACCGCGTGAGCCGCTGGGCGGATTTACGCCCGCAGTCAACTGGGCGATAAAGATCCAGTTGCGCCCGTTGAGCGGAGTGTCATTGATGGTCTTCGCTTCGACGACCTGGCCGGTCGAGGCCTCTTCCGTCTGCATGAGAGGAGGCGCGGAGGTGACTTCGACAACCGTATTTACTCCGCCCGGCTGCAGCGTGAGATTGACCGCCAACCTCTGCTGGACGTCGAGGTGGATATTGTCCTGGGTTGTGGTGGAGAAACCGGGCGCGCTTACCGCGATCTTGTAGTTGCCGATCTTGATAGGCGAGAAGATATAGACGCCGCTGGCGTCCGCCTTCTTTTGCAGGACGAGACCGCTATCGACACTGGTCAGGGTAACGTCTGCCCCTGGCACGACGGATCCTGTGGTGTCCTGCACGGTACCGGTGATGGCGCCCTGATCGACCTGCGCTTGCAGGTGTCCGGACGCGATGAGAAGAAACCAGATCACTCCAAGAATCCATGGCCATCCACGGAATCGTTTGTTGCCCCCGAAAAAGACATGCATTGTGATTTCCCCTTGCGTGAGGACTGCCTAGCACCGACAGGCAGTTCCGCTTACGGCTGAACGCGGCAGCGCTGTAATCGCTTGCACGGCTCGCGCTATCTAACAATAGTGAATTACTCCGGCCTTGCGGGACGAAACATATCCGGCAGCAATGCTGGCTGTCAATATAGAGTTCGGCGCCACTTTGACCGGCTCGCAATCGTAACATGGAGAGGCGCGGAGACCTAGTGACAAAGATATTGCCAGCTAGTTTCCTCAGCGCTTGCCCTTCACTGGGAACTCTCAGCCTCTTGATTCGAACTCTCGTGCGGGGATGGATCCGGATGCTAGAGCAACACCGGCGTCAGGTCGTCAATGGGATCGTTTTGGCGGGAGATTTCGATGCGATTTCGACCGCAGCGCTTGGCGCGGTACATCGCCCCGTCTGCCGCACTGACCATGCTGGCCGGGACGGATTCCGGATCGGGCCGCAGGGAACAGATGCCGATGCTCACGGTCAGCCGGCGGCTGGCCGGCCGGGGAGCACCTGCCGGGGACACCTCCCCCACCGCCACGCGCATCGCCTCAGCCAGCTCCAGCGCATCGTCTTCATCCACAGCCGGGAGAATGGCGACGAACTCTTCACCGCCGTAGCGCGCCAGCAGTTCGCCCCCTCGCCGCAGATGGCTGCTGAGCGAGTGCGCCACCGCAACCAGGCAGGCGTCTCCGTAGACGTGACCGTGCAGGTCATTGATCTGTTTGAAGTGATCAACATCGATCATGAGCAGGGACAGCGCGCTGCCTCCGCGCAGGGCGCGGTTCCATTCCACCTCGAGCACCTGCTCAAAGCGGCGCCGGTTGGCGATGCCCGTCAGCGGGTCTGAGAAGGAGATCTCTTGCAGCCGATCATTCACTTCGCGCAACGCCCGCTCGCTGGCCAGCAGCGCCCGCTGCGACTGGACGTAGCGCGTTTGCAGCAGCGCGGCACGCAGCGTGTAGGTGAAGAGCGTCACCGTCATCGCGGCCATGCTGAGGTATAGGTGATCGTGTGCTAGATGCGCGGCCAGGATGAGGACGGAAATCGTGAAGATGGCGGGGCAGGCGTTATAGATGATCAACGCGGTCGCGGTCTGTTGTTCCGGCTGCGCAGAGACGGAATGCGCCGTCCGGGAGCGCTCTCTCGGGCCGAGGCAGAGCAGCAACACCAGGAACGGCACATCCCACAGCAGATCGAAAGGCGTGCCGCTGGGCAGATTCACGATGGCGCCGAAGTAATTGCCGGGAACCGAGAGCAGGGCATACGCCCACAAAAAGACGCAGAGCACGCGATAGAACTGCCGCTCCTGACGGATAGGCCGGGCCAGCAATCGCAAAGAGACGGCTCCCGCCAGGACGAAGTTCTCCACGCCGTATAGGTACACCATGTGGAGGGAGCCGATGGCCTCCGGTGCGGAAACCGACTTGGCGGCAAAGAGCTGGAGATAGGTGAGCACCACGGCCATCGTGGCCTGGATACTGTCGAGCACGAGGAAGCTGGTCGAGTCCTGGTCGTCATCGGCGGAGGCAATGGCCAGAAGCACCGGCACGCCCCACAGGAAGAAGTAAAAGTCCGAGGCCAGTGCGGTGTCCTGCGAGAGGTGGGCGATGCTATCTACATAGGTGAGGATGGCCTGGCCGACCGCCCATAGCAGGATGCCGATAGCCAGGAGCCGCCACTTGGTGCGAACAAAGCCGGAGCATCGGGCGCATTGCCGGAAGCAGGCAAATGCGGCGGCCAGCGTCAGCAACAGGATGAGCAGATTCGATACGAGACCGGGGGATCGCAGGAGGAACGTGATCCCCAGATGCGCAGCAAGAAAGGTCAAAGCCAATACCAGCGCTACTCTGTGGGGGCGCATGTAGGGGGTCTGGACCTCTCCTGGATTCCAGACATAGTATCGGAAAGTCTGCCGCAATCCTATGATTCTTTCGCACTACCAGCACGGCCGTACTATGTGAAGCTAAGTAGAGCAGAATGTTAGACTTGCCAAAAGGGGACAGAATGCAAGCGCTTTCTCCGCACCGCCCTGGCTTTGCACGCCTTACCTCCGTACCGGAAAGCAGCACGCCTTCGTTCCAAAACGGGACAAAACCGTTTGCCAGCAGCCGAATTTTTCTCCGTGGCTTGCGTACACTTGCCCTGTCCCTTGTCGGTCTGTCCTCCATCCTGAGCCAGGGGCAGAACGCGCCAACTGCAGCCCCCTCCGTTCCTGGTGATTACCAACCAGTGGCGGATCCCGCGGCTACCGTCACGGTGGACCATGCGCGCTTTACCGTCCTTACTCCGCAGCTTCTGCGCATGGAATGGGCGCCCGACGGCCATTTCGAAGACCATGCCTCGCTTGTGTTTCTCAACCGCAGGCTGCCGGTCCCGGCCTTCACGCATGACACCAGCGGCCAACGGAAACAAGAGCAGTTCACGCTGAAGACCAGCGCGCTCACGCTCCACTACACGCCGGGGGCCGCGCCCGATGGCCGGTTCACCGCCACAACCCTGTCGATTGATTTCGTGCTCGGGGGCAAATCGGTGCACTGGGAACCCGGCATGGCGGACACCGGCAACCTCCAGGGGACGACGCGCACGCTGGACGGCGCGCTGGGCAGCAAGACCAAGGAGCCGATTGGAGCCGGCCTGCTCTCGCGAGATGGATGGACGCTGATCGACGATACGAAAAGCCCGCTGTTCGACTCCGCAGATTTCTCCTTCCGCGAAGGCGAGAACAGCCCCTGGCCATGGGTCTTGCAGCGCCCTGCGGGGGAGCGGCAGGACTGGTATTTCTTCGGGTACGGCCACGCGTACCGCCAGGCGCTGGGCGCCTACATCAAGGTTGCGGGGCCCATTCCGCTGCCGCCGCGGTTTGCTTTCGGCGCGTGGTGGTCGCGCTACTGGGCGTACAGCGACCAGGAGCTCGATCAGCTCGTCCGTGGGTTCCAGCAGAACTCGACGCCGCTCGATGTGCTGGTGATCGACATGGACTGGCATCGCACCTATGGCCAGCGCTGGTGGAACCACAAGGAAGATCAATCCGGGCACACGCTCGGCTGGAGCGGTTATAGCTGGAACAAGCTGCTCTTTCCCGACCCGCCGGCCTTTCTCTCACATCTGCATGACGAGGGGCTGAAGGTGACGCTGAATCTTCATCCCGCTTCGGGAGTGCAGCCGTTCGAAGATCCCTACCCGGAGATGGCGCGCGCCATGGGCATGGATCCGGCGACGAAGAAATATGTGCCATTCGACATTACAAATAAGAAGTTCGCCACCAACTACATGGACATCCTGCACCACCCATTGGAGAAAGAAGGCGTCGATTTCTGGTGGCTGGACTGGCAGCAGGAGCCGAATACGCAGACGCCCGGAGTGAATCCGACCTGGTGGCTGAACTACGTGCACTTCAGCGACCAGGCGCGTGAAGGCAAGCGTCCGCTGCTGTTTCATCGGTGGGGCGGACTCGGCAATCATCGCTACCAGATCGGCTTTTCCGGGGACACCATCTCCGTCTGGGATTCGCTCGCCTTTCAGCCCTGGTTTACTGCAACGGCAGCGAACGTGGGCTATGCCTACTGGAGCCACGACATCGGCGGGCACATGCCGGGCGTGGTCGATCCGGAGCTCTACACCCGCTGGGTCCAGTTCGGCATTTTCAGCCCCATCCTGCGCACCCATACCACCAAGAATCCCGACTCCGAGCGGCGCATCTGGGCCTATCCGGAGCCGTACTCCGGCGTGATGCGTGATGCGTTCCAGCAGCGCTACGCCATGCTGCCCTACATCTATACAGAAGCGCGCCGCACCTACGACACCGGAGTCGCTTTCCTGCACCCGCTCTACTACGACTGGCCCGAGGCCAACGAGGCGTACACCAGCAAGAACGAGTACATGTTCGGGAACTCCCTATTGGCCGCGCCCATTGTCACGCCGTCCAGCAAGCAAAGCAGCCTGGCTTCGGAGCAGGTATGGCTGCCCGAGGGGGACTGGATCGAGTGGCCTACCGGCAAGCATCTGCACGGGCCGGTGAGCGTGAACCGCAGCTTTTCCATCTCGCAGATTCCGGTCTATGCGCGCGCCGGGGCGATTGTGCCTATGGCGCCGCAGATGGAATGGAGCGGGCAGAAGCCGGTTGATCCGCTGATCCTGACGGTCTTTCCGCTGGACGACGGTGCGCACGCGAGCTACACGCTCTACCAGGACGCCGGGGACACGCGTGCTTACCAGCGCGATCAGGCCGCGTGGACCGATATCCATGCGGAAGAAAAGGGAAGCGACCTCACGGTCACGGTCGCGCCTGAACGCGGCAGCTATCCGGGGATGCAGAAAGCGCGCGGGTATGAGCTCCGTCTTCCGGCGGACTGGCCGCCGGCGAGCGTGACGGCGAATGGCAAGCCGCTGGCGTGGACGGCGAAAGCAGGAGAGCCGGGCTGGCGCTTTGAAGGCAACACGCTCACCACGGTCATCACTGTACCCAGTCTGCCGGTCGATCAGGCGCTCGAAGTGCAGGTGCATCGTGACCCGGCGCTGTTTGCGCGTCGCGGGGAGCTGGACGGCTATCCCGGCGCCATGACCCGGCTGCATGAAGCTTACGACGCGCTCAACGCGACGTGGTCGCTGGGCTGGTCGCCGGATTCGCTCACGGATGCAGTGCAGAGCGGGGATCGCCTGAACTATGCGCCGCAAAAGGCCGGCGACGAGCTGCGGCACTTTGCGGAGGTGCTGCCCACCGCGCTTGCTGCAGTGCAAGAGGCGGCCAAGGGGCTCACCCCAGAAGAGCAAGCGGCGATCGAGAGCCGCGTGGCGGAAGAGCGCAAGGCTGGCACGTGGAGAGGCGAAACTGCTGAGAACACCCAGGCGGAGTACAAGGCGCGCGCCGGAAAGGCGGCGGCTCTGGCCGCGGACGTGCGCTACGGCCAGAAGTGAACCCTGCGCTGCCCGGCGACGATGCCGTACTTGCCCTCGAGGAAGTCCTGCAACGGCGAGGGCAGCGCTTCTGCGAGTTCCTGCCACGTGAGCAGCTTCAGCCGGGGCCGGAGCTCCGCCACCTGCACGGCCTGCATAACGGCATACCATGCCTCGATGAGGTCGGGGCGGCGCGCATCGCATAGGACAGCGAAGGCGCCCGCGCGGGCATGGGCGGCCAGCACGCCACGCACAAGCTGGTAGCCGAAGAAGGTGTCCTCCTGCTGTGGCAGCGCGTCGGTGTCGAACACTTCCGCGAAATCGCGATAGCGTTCGACCAGCCGCCGCGGCGCGGTCTGGAAGTTGGACTCCGTCAGTTTGGCCTCGAGTAAAAGGTCGCCGAGCAGCATGTCGGCTTCGGTGCGGTCGAGTTTGCCATGGCGCAGCGGCACGGACGCGCGCACGCCGAATGCAGGCACGTACTCCGCATCGGTACCAAGTAGCAGTCGTAGCTCGCGCCGCTCCGGCACGCCGGGGTAGCAGAAGATGTTCATGAGCAGCGCGTCCGAGCTGTGTGCGCTGTCGAGCTCGCGCCAGCGCCGGTCCGCCTGCGGCAGTGACCCGCGGGCTTGGGTGAAGACTTTGCCCATGCGCCGCTCCCACTCCGGACGGGCGCAAATAGCGGCATAGGACTCGGCGATGAAGTTGCCGTGGCGTCCGTGCGCGTCGGGCGCATAGACTACGCAGGGCGGTTGACCATAGGTAAGCGCGTGGTGCAAACGATGACGCCCCGCCCATGCCAGGTTCCGCTGGTTGAGCTCATGCCGCAGCAGGGCAGAGTAGTAAGCGGTGGGCTTCGGCCAGTTCACTTAGTAAGTGCCACGCGCGCAGGTTGGCGGAAGCGAGCTGCCGGCCTGCTCACTTGATGCAAGATTAAAATATCGTGATGCGATAGAAAAAATGCTCGATTCCGCATACATTTGCACATAATTCGCAATCACGCTCTGTGAGGCTGGGCATCGAAAGCTTTCTCCTTCCACTCTAACAAGGTGTTGATACCAAGGAGAGTTACATGGCAAAGCGTGTCGCGGACCTGTTGATAGAGCGCCTGATCGAGTGGGGCGTGGATACGATTTTTGGGCTTCCTGGAGATGGCATTGACGGCATTTTTGAAGCACTACGAACGCACCAGGACAAGCTTCGCTTTATCCAGGTCCGGCACGAAGAAGCAGCGGCCTTTGCGGCCTGCGGGTATGCCAAGTATTCCGGCCGGCTGGGCGTATGCCTCGCCACTTCCGGCCCGGGCGGCATTCACCTGCTGAACGGCCTGTACGACGCGAAAATGGACGGGCAGCCGGTGCTGGCCATTACCGGGCACACCTTCCACGACATGATCGGCACCAAGTACCAGCAGGATGTGGACCTCGACAAGCTGTTCATGGATGTGTCCGTTTACAACGAGCGCGTGATGGGGCCGGCCCACGTGAACAATGTGGTCGATGAAGCGATCCGCTCCGCCATGACCTATCGCGGCGTTTCGCACATCACGATCCCCAAGGACATTCAGGAGTGGGAAGTCACGGTCGGCCAACGCTCCTCGGCAAACATCCACAAGCACAGCTCCGATGTCTTCACGCCGGGCAGCATGCATCCGCCAAAGGAGCAACTGGAGCGCGCGGCCGCCATCCTGAACGAAGGCACGAAGGTGGTCATCCTGGCAGGACGCGGCGCACTCGGCGCCGGACAGGAACTCGAAGAGTTGGCAGAGAAGCTGGGTGCACCGATTGCCAAGCCGCTGCTGGGCAAAGCCGTCGTTCCCGATCGCAGTCCTTATACCACCGGAGGCATCGGCCTGCTCGGCACCGCGCCCTCGCAGGATGCCATGATGGAATGCGATACATTGCTGATGATCGGCACCAGTTTCCCCTACATGCAGTTCCTGCCCAAGGCGGAGCAGGCGCGCTGTGTGCAGATCGACGCCAACCCGGCGCGCATCGGCCTGCGGCACGAAGTGGAAGCGGGCGTGGCCGGCGACGCCAAGAGCGCGATCCGCGACCTGCTGCCCCTGATCCATTACAAGAAGAACCGCAAGTTCCTGGAGAAGGCGCAGGAGCGGATGAAGCACTGGAACAGCCTGATGGAGGAGCGGGGAACGCGCACCGACATCCCCATGAAGCCGCAGGTGGTTACGCATACGCTGAACCGGCTGCTCGATGACAACGCCATCGTGTCCTCGGATAGCGGCACCATCGCTACCTGGACGGCGCGCTACATCGAAATCCGCGGCGATATGAAGTTCTCGCTATCCGGCACGCTCGCCACCATGGCGAACGGGCTGCCCTATTCAATTGGTGCCGCAGTCGCGTTCCCCGGCCGGCAGGTGGTATGCGTGGTCGGCGATGGCGGCTTCACCATGCTGATGGGCGAGATGGCGACCCTGGTGAAGTACAAGCTGAACGTCAAGGTCATCATTATCAAGAACAACGTACTCGGGCAGATCAAGTGGGAACAGATGGTGGAGGATGCGAATCCCGAGTTCGGCGTGGAACTGCACCCCATTGACTTCGCGAAGTACGCCGAAGCGGCCGGCGCGAAGGGCCTGACGCTGGAAGATCCCAAGGACGCGGAATCCGTTCTACGCTCGGCAGTTTCCACCTTCGGACCGGTGGTGGTGCAGGCCGTGGTCGATCCGAACGAACCGCCGCTACCCGGCAACATTAACACCACCCAGGCGCTCCATTTTGCCGAAGCCCTGGTTAAGGGACAGAGGGACCGCTTCAAGATCATTGAAACCGTGGCAAAGGACAAGCTGATGGAAGTGATCTAACAGCGCCGGATAGCGACGCGGGGTGAAGTGTAGGTGACTGATCAGGTCCCGTTCCCCCGCGTCGCGCGGCTGTCCCTCTCGCTACACGCGCACATTTAGAAGGTCTGCAGTTCATGGAAGCCAAGATCACGAAAACGCACGTCCAGGCGTATACCGTGCCGACCGACGCACCCGAAGCCGATGGCACCTTCGCCTGGCACGAAACCACACTCATCCTGGTGGAACTCGAAGCCGGGGGCCAGCGCAGCCTGGGCTATACGTACGCCAACACTGCCACGGCGAAGTACATCGGGTCGCTGCTCGCGGAACAGATCGCGGGCAAGGACGCGATGCAGCACGGCGCGTTGCTGGGCGCATTGCGCGCTGCCATCCGCAACATGGGCGAAACCGGCGTGAGTGCGATGGCGGTTGCGGCCATCGACAACTCGCTTTGGGACCTGCGGGCGCGCCTGCTCAATGTGCCGCTGGTGCAGCTTATCGGGCAGGTGCGCCCCGGCATCGCCGTCTATGGCAGCGGCGGCTTCACCAGCTACAGCGACGCGCAGCTCACAGCGCAGTTGGGCGGCTGGGCGCGCGACGGCTTCACCATGGTGAAGATGAAGGTGGGCAGCCAACCGGAGCGCGATCCGCATCGCGTGGAAGTGGCGCGGAAAGCGATCGGCCCGGAGGTGCAGCTCTTTACTGACGCCAACGGCGCCTACTCGGTGAAGCAGGCGCTTGAGCTGATTGAGATTTTCCGCAGCAAGGGCGTCACGTGGATGGAAGAGCCGGTCAGCTCCGACAATCTCGCCGGGCTGCATCAGATTCGCAGCGTCGCGCCGCCGGGGTTAAACATCGCGGCGGGCGAGTACGGCTATACGGCGTGGTACTTCGAACGCATGATTACGGCCGGCGCGGTGGATGTGCAGCAGGCCGATGCCACGCGCTGCCAGGGATCAGCGGATTTCTGGAAGTGGCAGCGCTATGCTGGGCGCACAACATGCCGCTTTCCGCGCACTGCGGGCCTAGCCAGCACCTCCATGTCTGCTGCGCAGTGCCGCGAGCCGTGCACATGGAGTTCTTTCACGACCACGCCCGCATCGAGCGCATGTTCTTCGACGGCTTCTGCGAACCGCGCGCGGGCGTCATGTATCCGGATCTTTCCCGTCCCGGCATCGGTCTCGAACTCAAGCGGAGCGAAGCCGAAAAATATGCGGTGAGCTAAACCATGCTTGCAAACCTGACCTCGTCCCCATACCGGCACGGCCTCAAACCTATCGTTTCAAGATATATTGCAAAGTTGCAGAAAGAGGCCGCCGGTGTCTGACGCTACGCTCTCGTTCGCGCACCCTATTGAGGACCTGGAGATTGCCGACACGCACATCCGTGAGGGCCGGTTCCAGCGCAGCCTGGCTCTGCTGGCGGCCGGGTCGTCGCTGCTCACCGGCCTCGAAGTGGCGTATGAGCATTATCGTGGCAGCTACTCCCGCCGGGTGATGTACACGCCGGTGATCCTCAGCTTCGCCCTCGGTGGTGCGGGCTTTGCCGGCTTTCTGTCCCGGCGCTCGGCGCAGGGGGTGATGCGCTGGACGGCGCTGGTGACGCTGGGCGATGCCGCGCTCGGCTTCTATTTCCACGTGCGTGGTGTGCAGCGCAAGCCCGGAGGCTGGCGCATCCCGGTGGTGAACATCGTGATGGGGCCGCCGGTCTTCGCGCCGCTGCTCTTCGGTACCGCCGCCTATCTCACGGTGGTGGCCTCCTACCTGCGGCGGGAAGACGCGCCGGAGAAGGACGCAAACGACGATAACTCCACGAAAAAGCGCAACAGTATCGTGCCGCATGGTGCGCATCGCGGAAGCTGGATGGCGCGCCTGCGAGGCCGGCACCAGCGCATCACCTGGGCGCAGGACCTGCGCGAGGGCCGATTCCAGAAGCACCTCGCCTTTGCTGCGGGCTTCAGCGCGCTGCTCAGCGGGGCAGAAGCGCTCTACTCGCACTACAAGGCCACCTTCTGGCACTGGTCGCAGTGGACGCCGATCGTGGTGGCGCCGATGCTGGCGGCGGCCAGCTTCGGCGCCATCGGCAGCCGCAAGGTGGCGCACACCGCGCTCCCGGCGATGTCCGCAGTGGCTATGCTCGACGCCAGCCTCGGCTTCTTCTATCACGGCCGCGGCATCCTGCGCCGTCCGGGAGGAAAACGGCACCTGCTCTACAACATCATGTACGGGCCGCCGATCTTCGCTCCGCTGCTGTTTGGCGCGGCGGGGATGCTGGGGCTGCTCGCCAGCCTGTTGCGTCGCGAAAAGCAAGAAGGGAATCGCTAACCATGGCATTGCATAACGATGAACGACAGCCGCCCGAAACGCCGCAGCCGCGCAATCCGCTCACGGGCGAGCCGCTCCCACAGTCCGAGCAGCCCGGCTACTATCCCGGCTATAGTACGCTCTCGCAACAGAAGTTCTGGGATCCCGCGACTCGGCAGGTGGTACTTCACCGGATTTCGGAGATTCCTCCCATTCGGTTTTTTACCGAAGCGGAACAGAGCACTCTGAGCTGTGTTCTCGAACATGTTCTGCCGCAATCGGATCGCGTTCCTTCCAGGCGCATCCCCATCCTGCCATTCCTGGACAAGCGGCTCTATCACGGCACCATCCCCGGCTACCGTTACGAGGATCTGCCGCCAGAGCAGGAGGCCTACCGTATCGGCATCGCGGCAATAGAAAAGATGGCGCAAGAGGTACATGGATGCAGCTTTTGTGAGTGCTCATATCCGCAGCGCGAAGCCCTGCTGCACTCGCTCCACGTGGGCAATCCCGCCGGTGCGCACGGTCTCTGGAGCAAGATGAACCAGAGACGCTTCTGGCGCATGCTGCTGGAGGATACCGTCTCCATCTACTATGCACACCCCTGGGCCTGGGACGAAATCGGTTTCGGTGGCCCGGCCTATCCGCGCGGGTACATGCGGCTGGAGGAAGGCCGGCCGGAGCCCTGGGAGGTGGATGAGGAGCGCTATCCATGGGAAGCGCCCGCAGGCTGTCTCTCCGATCTCAAGAAGAAGTTCTGAGCCATGACTCGTTTTCATTCACGCAAGGAAAGTGAAGGACCGCGTTGAAATCGCCCATCTTCGGAGCATTCAGAAAATCCGGCAGTTCCGCCCACATGTTGGGGCCGATCCAGAAAATTACCATTCCGCAGCACCGCTTCAAAGAGAGTGAAGAGGTGGACTACGTCATTGTGGGCGTGGGCTCGGCCGGCGGGGTGCTGCTGCAGCGACTGGCCCGCGCCGGTTTCGAGGTGATCGGCCTGGAGGCCGGCCCCTTCTGGGATACGGAGAAAGATTGGGTGAGCGACGAGGCCGGCTCGGCCAAGCTCTACTGGGAAGATCTGCGCATCATCGGTGGGGAAAATCCGCTCGAGCTCGGCGCCAACAACAGCGGCAAAGGCGTAGGCGGCGGCTCGGTGCACTGGGCCTCATTCTGTCCGCGGCTCCATCCTTCGGACTTCCGCGTCCGCAGCGAAGACGGCGTGGCCGTAGACTGGCCGATGTCCTACGACGAACTCAAGCCCTACTACGAGCAGCTTGAGCTCGAGATGCCTGTCTCCGGCCCGGCGTGGTATCCGTGGGGCGATCCGCACAGCTACCCTTACGGCCCGCACCCCATGGGCGGCGTGGGCGACAGCTTCATCAAGGGTTGTACCGCGCTCGGCATTCCGGTCTCCATTGGCGGCCCGGTCGCCATCCTGGCCGGCTCGCACGGCGACCGCCCGCACTGCATCTATCGCGGGTTCTGTATCCAGGGTTGCAAGGTCGGGGCGAAGGCATCGACGCTCATCACGCACGTTCCCGATGCCATCGCGAACAAGGGTGAGGTGCGCGCCTTCTCGATGGCAAGCCGCATCGAGCTGGGCTCGGATAACCGCGTGAAGGGCGTGCACTACTTCGACAGTGAAGGCAATCCGCACTTCCAGAAGGCCAAGGCAGTGATCGTGTGCGGATACGCGATTGAGACACCGCGGCTGTTACTGAACTCCGCGTGCCCAGGCCACGAGCATGGACTCGCCAACTCCAGCGGCACCGTGGGCAAGTACCTGATGGCGCAGGCCGGCAACGTGGTGGCGGGACGCTATGAACAACTGGTGCGCATGTACAAGGCCCCGCCGGCGCACGCGCTCACCGAGGAGTTCTACGAAACGGACCACCGGCGAAACTTTGTGCGTGGCTTTGCCATCCAGACCATCGGCCCACTCCCGATTGCCTTTGCCAAGCACATGCTTGGCTCGCAGGACGCGTGGGGCTGGGGGATACGCCGCCTGGGTATGGACTATAACCACTGGGCGGCCTTGGGACTGCTGGGGGAGATCCTGCCCTGGCCGGACAATCGCGTCGAGTTGGCGAAGGAGAAGGATCGCTTCGGCCTGCCGGTGGCGAAGGTCACGTTCAATCTTCATGAAAACGATCGCAATCTGATCGCCTTCGGACTGCGCATGGTAGAAGACGTGCTGTACGCCGCGGGTGCGCAGGAGGTGGTACAGGAGCAGCGCTATGCCCACCTGGTGGGCGGCGCGCGCATGGGCAGCGACCCGACCAGTTCCGTGGTGGACAAGTATGGCCGCACGCACGACATCCCAAACCTGTTCATTTGCGACGGGAGCATCATGCCGACGCAGGGATCTGCCAACCCGGGGCTCACCATCCAGGCGCTCGCGGCTCGCACCGCGGACTACCTCATCTCGCAGGGGACGACGATCTTCACCTCCGATAAGCGCGACATGACCACGCCGCCGATCCGCCGCTACCTGGCGCCGCCGGACACCTGGGGCAAGGGCATTCCGGTCGGGGCCGGGAGGTCACTCGAAGCTGTTATCTCTGATTAGGTCCGGCCCCACCCCGGGGCCGGATTGGTTGCTTTTTCAAATGCGAGGTGGGATCATCCGTTTCAGGTCTTCCGACCCGACGGAGCAGGTATTGATGAATCAGCAGGCAGTGGCAACCGAGACGGCAGCCCTGGAGCGCGACAAAGAAGAACTCGGCAGTGCCACAAAGAACCGCACGCGATTCCAGCAGGTCCTGACGGATTGCGTAAAGGCCACCGGCATCGATCTCAATGGCGATGTGCTCATCGTAGGCGGCAGTTACGAGGATGCGGATGTGCTGCGCAAGGTCGGCTTCCGTCGCATGGCCCTCTCGAACATCCAGGACGTGGGCCATTTCGAGCAGCCGAAGATGGACGGCGTGGACCTGAGCGCGGTGAATGCGGATGCGGAAGACATGCACGTCCCGGACGGCTCCTACGACCTGGTGCTGGCGCACGAAGTGCTGCACCATTGCCGCTCCCCGCACAAGGCGCTGCTGGAGATGCTGCGTGTTAGCCGCAAACACGTGATCATCATGGAGCCGAACGACTCGCTGCTGATGCACGCGTTTGTGAAGCTGCGCTTCTCCTTCCCGTACGAACTGCCGGCGGTCATCGATCACAACTTCCAGGCCGGTGGTGTCCGCAATTCCTGCGTGCCCAACTACATCTATCGCTGGAATTCGCGGGACATGTACAAGACCACGGCATCCTTTATTCCGGAATCCGATTTCGATCTGTACGTGCGCCGCTATTGGGACTTCAACGTCGATAAGGACGAGCTCGCGTTGCGCAGCCAGACCAGGATCGGGATGTTCACAAAAATCCTCGGCCCGAACCTTTTTCTCGCCGGCCTGCGCGGTTTCCAGTCGGTGGTGAACCGGCTGCCGTGGCTCGGCGGCCAGGGAAACAAGTTCTTCGGCTGCATCACCAAGCACGAGCAACTCAAGCCCTGGCTGGTGCGCAACGGGCAAGCCGTCGCGTTTAATCGCAGCTACGCGAAGCGGTAAAGAAACAAAGCACCGGCGCGCGCGCTTCAGGGGGTGCTGCGTAACAGCAGGTCGCGCCCGTTCTCCGGCGAGACAAGCAGCCGACGGTTGGGAAACCGGATGAGATAGAGGTCGTCATAGTTCGTGGGCAGGGAGAGGAAATATCCGAGTTGGCGATTCCAGAACCAGCCATAGCGGCGGAGTGGCCAGCCCACGCCACACACGCGCACGGTGCCTAACCGGAGGAACTGGTCGCGTTCGACCGGTTCGATCTCGGTCGCTCGGCGAAGATTGAAGCGCAGGGTGACGGTCAGGGTCTGGACAAGAAGCCAATCACCAGAGATATGGCAGCGTGTGGGATAGAAAGCCGCGGCAGCCGCAAGGATCAGCAGAACAATTGCGAAAGCCGAAAGCGCTGCCTGCATTCAGAGTCTCCCTTTCCATCATCTGCCAACCGCGATGGTCCGCGCCATGTACCCCCCACCCCCCGGACTTTTGGGCTAAAGTCCTCTCCGGAAAGGATTTAGGCTGGGGGTGCCCGGCTAAAGTCCTCTTGGGAAAGGAGTTACACGCAAAGTCCTCTCAGCAAAAGACTTAGCCGCCTTTGGGGGCGGCTGGGGTGGTGGGCTTGATTTTGACCGCTTGTTTCTAGGCTAGCAGGTTGAGGGGAATAAATCGGCACTTTTGGTTTGGGACGGCATTGGGCCGGGGAGTCTGGAGTTGACTGACGATAACGGCGTCTGTGGGGACTTAGCCGAGCCATAGCCTCCGACCGCTCGCACCGGCACGAGGGTCCTAATTGAGTCATACTGAGGCGCTCTCAAGAAGCCCGACTAGGAACAGCACCAGCAAAGCGGCTACTAGTGGAACCACTACCCATCTTGCCGCACCTCGTCTTGCGGCGATAACTGTTAAGACGAGACCAATAGGTGCCAACAAAAACAGCAATCCCAAATCTAACGTCTCCGGATCTTTCCAAAGAGGAAGATCAGGAGGAGGTTTAATCGTGTAGCGCAGGAAGATACAGGCAGCGTAGGCAGTGACCAGCCAAGCGGCTCCGACCATCCACAGCGGAAAGGTGCGGAGTTTGCCACTCCTGTAGTCCTTAATCGCTTTCACCAACGCAAGGGCCGAGAGTACGGCTGGACCACAGGTGAGAAGGAGCGGTACCACAACCGATCGCATTAGGGCTGCTCACCTCCGCGGGAGTCGAAACTCCCCAAAAGCATTCTCAGCCTATCAGTCCTGTGAAGTCGGCTTGCAGGAAGTGACGGGCACCTTTCAGCGAGCGCGTTCCAATACGAGCTGGTGAGATCTAGGCGAAGCGTCAGTATGTGGGTCCGACGGAAACGGTGTAGTCTTCAGTGCAACATGAGTTACCGCTTTTCGGCGATGCTACACATTCCCGGTGATGTCCGCGACGCCATTGCTTTTTACGGGCGGGCGTTTGGCGCGACGACAGGCTGGAGTACGCCTCCGGCCGAGGACATGGTGGCGCAACTCCTGATACATGGTGCGGAGTTCTGGGTGCATCCGGCTGGCGAGACGATCGGCAATCCATCTCCGGCACAATTAGGCGGAACCGCGGTGCGGCTGATGCTCATCGTAGACGACCCGGATGCCGTGTTTGATCAGGCCGTGGCTGCCGGCGCAGTGGTTCGCTCCCCCATGAAGGACCACGATTACGGATGGCGTGATGGCTCAGTTCTGGACCCGTTGGGGCATCGCTGGGAAATCGGAAGGCCGCTTTAGCCACACCGATCAGCGACGAATGGGTTTCTCAGAACGTCCTTGTAGAACCGGCTTGGCCAGTGCCTAAAGAACAATGGTCGACGCGTTTTCTAAAGTCCTCTTAAGTCGGCTTGTCGTGAGCAATGCAGCTTGATCAGTGCGGGTTACGGGGACTCATTTGGAGTGTGGAGCAGTTGCGAAGCGGCTGCCGGATCGGAAGAGGTCGTGTCATTTCGGAATGGGTGGTAGTCCCTGAGTCACACCGGCGGTGCAAGTCTCGACTACGGCAGCGCCGGCGCTGCCCGATCGCCTATGCTGATTTGGCTGCCTTCTCCATCTGCTTCAATCTTTTCGTCAGCAATTCCTGTTCGCGCTGATTCTTCGTCATTGCGATGGCGCGTTGGATCTCTTCACGCGCCTCGGTGAACCTGCCCAGCTTCATCAGCAGGTCTCCGCGCACGCTGGGAAAGAGATGGTAGCCGGCCAGCGCGGAGTCAGCGGCGAGGGTGGCGGCTGCGTCGAGTGCGTCGAGTCCCGCGGCGGGGCCTTGCGCCATGCCGACCGCGACTGCCCGGTTCAGCGCCACGACCGGAGACGGGTTGATTTGCAGAAGAGCGTCGTAGAGAACAACGATGCGGTCCCAGTCTGTCTCTTCGGCGGTGCGGGCGCGCATGTGACATGCGGCAATGGCTGCCTGCAATGCGTAGGGTTTCGCGCCACCGCCCAGTCTCTGCGCGTGTTCGAGCGCGGTTACGCCTCGCTGGATCTGCGCGTAGTCCCACAAGGAGCGGTCCTGGTCCGGCAACAAGACGGCCTCGCCGTTCTTGCCCCGGCGGGCTGCATTGCGCGACGCCTGCAGCTCCATCAGGGCCACAAGCGCATGCACTTCCGATTCGCCGGGGAGGAGTTGCCCCAGCATACGCCCAAGGCGCAGCGCCTCTTCAGAGAGGGCCGCGCGCATCCATTCCTCGCCCGAGGTCGCGGTGTAGCCCTCATTGAAGATCAGGTAGACCACCATGACCACGGACTCCACCCTGCGGCGCAACTCGTCCCCACTCGGCGTCTCGAAGGGAACGTGTGCCTCCGCGAGGGTCTTTTTGGCGCGAGAGATCCGCTGGCCCAGCGTCTTTTCCGGCACAAGAAACGCACGCGCGATTTCCGCCGTGGTGAGGCCGCCGATCAGGCGCAACGTGAGCGCGATGCGTCCTTCCACCGCAAGCACGGGATGGCACGCGGTGAAGATGAGCCGCAGCACGTCATCATCGATTACCTGATCCAGTGCCTGGTCCATAGCCTTACCGAGCTGCTGCTGCTGCCATTCCAGCTCGCGGGTAATCTCTTCATGCTTTTGTACGAGCATGCGGCCGCGCCGCAAGGCATCGAGCGCGCGCCGCTTGGCCGCGGTCATGAGCCATGCTCCGGGATTTTCAGGGATGCCTTCCTCGGGCCAAACTTCGAGGGCAGTGACGAGGGCATCCTGCGCCAGCTCCTCGGCGATGCCGATATCGCGGGTGACGCGGGCAATGGCGGCGATGAGGCGTGTGGACTCGACCTTCCAGACGGCCTCGATCGTCCTGTGGATATCGGTCATGCTTGCCTGACGACATTTTAGTCGTCAGGCGAACACGTGAACGATGTACATGCGCCGGCGATGCCGGAAGATGTTCTTTCCGGTCTGGCCCAGTGCGCTGTTGCTGTAACCGCTCAGTCCTGTGCGGGGGCCGGCACAAAGAAGATCTCTCGCACCTCGACCTGCCCGCGGGTGGCGGCGACGCCTTTGCGCGCCCATGCCATCGCCTCGTCCATGCCGGCGCATTCCAAAATCCAAAAGCCGCCGATTTGTTCCTTGGTTTCGAGGTAAGGCCCGTCGGTGATGAGGACTCCGCCATCGGTCTGGGCGCGCAGCGACTTCGGGGACCCGAGGCCGCAAGCGAATTTGCGGACGCCCGCAGCAATCATTTCTTGGTTGAGCGCGTGGATCGCGCGGCCCGTCGCTTCGTCCATTTGGGAGGGGTCGAAGTCGTCGGGGAGGTAACCAGCAACGAAAAATTGCGGCATTTGTTTTCTCCTGAATTGATCTTCAGCCGGGCTGGTTGCCCTGGCTTCACTATAGCGACGAACGGCGGGACGGAATTCGACACGTCGTCCGGAAAGATTAGGTTTCATGTTTGAGCGGCGGTGTGCGCTTTCCCATACCGTTTGCGCGCGCAGCACGTCATGGATGGACATGAGGGGGCGCCTGAAGGGCTTCCGTTCCATCTGACCATCGTTGTGTTGGGATGACGAACTGGGTCAGGTGCTCCAGCGGGTCCGCAACCGCAATCACGGGAGAGCCCGGGAGATTGGCTCCCCAGATGGCGGGGTCGGTGTCGGAATAGAAGAACATGAGGTGGGAAGGCCAGTGTGGCGCGCTGTCGCCGCCGTAGCCCTGCTTGGACATCATGTAGCACATTGCCCCCGGCTCCATTGCCGGCAGTTGCTTCTTCTCGATGGCGGCTGCGATGGTCTCGGTCAGCTGGGCCTTGGTTTGTCCTGCCAGAATCCAGCCCGTCTCCTTGGTGAGGCGTAAGAGATAGGAACGCGCGGCCGGGGCATTGACGCACATGGGGACGCGCACTTTCGGATTCCAGAAGTCAGCATCCGGTGCGGATGTCCACGAGCGCGCGACGATGCAGACGAAGCCGTTCCTGCCTTTGACCGCGGTTTCGAATCCGTGACGGCCCAGTACCAGAACGTCTGCATCGCGTGAGGTGGACTCCGGCGCTGCGCTTTTCGCGAGTGCAATTTCCGCGCTCTGGTCCGGCATGAGGTATTGGTTGATGGGCGCCATGTTCGGGTAGAGCGTCGGGGCGTCCTGCGCCATTGCCGTGTGCGCAGCAGTGAGAGCAGCGAGGAGCGCGAAGCTTGTGGTCGCAATGGTGCGTACTGTTTTTCGCATGAGGGTTCCTTGTGAGAAGCGGGTTTGGGCGCAGATCATCGTTCGACGCGCAGTGCGCGCCGTGGGTGATGGATGATTGCTGTGCGAGCTAGCGTTTATTCGGCGGCATGGGGAGGAACGCGCGCACTTCGACCGGCACGCGGCAGGCGATGACGGCTTTGCGTCCCCAGGCGAGCGCTTCGTCCATGCTGGCGCATTCGAGGATCCAGAAGCCGCCGATGTATTCCTTGGCTTCGAGGTAGGGGCCGTCGGTGATGGAGATGTTGCCGTCAGGCTGCTTGCGCAGCGATTTAGCGTCGCTTGCCGACTCCAGACCGCCTGCAAAGAGCCGGGCGCCTGCAGCAGCCATTTCTCGGTTGAGTGCGCCGATATCGCGCATCATCGCTTCACCTTCCAGCGATGGGTCGTAGTTTGCGGGGTGTTGAATAGCAACCAGATATTGCGGCATGTCTTCTCCTGGAATCGTGCTTCAGGCGGGATTCTCTTCCGGCCTTCACTAGAACGACGAACGGCCAGAACGGAATTCGACAAATCGTCGGCAGAATTTTATTTGGCCTGTAGATTGAGGGCCACGGCGGCGCGGGCGAAAGCTTCGAAGGCGGTCCTGTGGGTGCTCATGCTAAATTTCGCTTTGATTGGGAGCCGTAGCCCTACACTCCAACAGAGCCCACCTCTGGTGAGGACGTTGCAGCAGGAGTGTGATGCCTCGGCTGCCATGAGCTGACGAGGGCGAAGGCAAGCAGCATCTCGGCGATATCGCCGCCGTAGTACATCAGTTCGGCCCCACGCTGGAGTTGCATGGCTGCAGCAGGGACCTGGACATGCCAACCCGCGTAGAGCAATTGCGAGATCACGGAGTGGATGACGATTGCTATTCCGAGCACAACGAGCCGCCAGGGAACCGAGGGTCGGTGCGGCGCAGGATCGGGCCCGGCGATCACCCACGTGTACAAACACCCCGCGGCGAGCAGATGGAGGTGCACGAGGTAGTCCAGCGCAGGATGCGCCATCATCAAGCTGTAGAGAGGTGTGAAGTACAACGCCGCCATGCCACCCAGATCAAGGATGAGCGCTACCACGGGATTCGCGATCATCTGCAGCCAGGAGCTGCGCAGAACTGCAGTGATCCTCCTTCCGTTGCGCGCAGGGAGCGTACGAAGGACGAGTGTAACGGGTGCCGCCATCACCAGACCGATGGGAGCAATCATAGCGATCAGCAAATGTTGCAGCATATGTTTGCGGAAGTCTCCTTCCGCAAACGGCAGCGCCTGTGGTGAAAAGCCGAGGACGAGCAATCCGCATCCGCTTAGAAAAAGAGCCGTTCGCCACCAGCTCCATCTGCGAGAGCCGGTTTGCTGCCGGAGCGCAAGCAGGAGGTAGGCGGCGCCGGCGCCAAGTGTCAGGAATACGGGTACAAGCATCGAGGGAGCATGATGCATCGCGATCCTGCCTTCGGCTTATGCCAGAGGTGCATCTGAACCCACCCGAACAGCGGAGCCACGACGAGCGAGGGTCCAGCCGGCAAGGATGAAGATAATCCCCGAGGCGAGAAATCCCATGTCATAGGCGAACTGGTGGGGACCGTAATGGACGTGATGGACGCCGAGGATCTCGTGATCGACCAGACCTTCGACGAGGTTGAACCATCCCCATCCACACAGGATCCACGACCAGAGCACACCGGACTTCCAAACTTCGCGGCGTGCGTGCGTCACCCGCGAGTAGAGGATATAGAGCCCAAGAAGTACCGAGAGCCACGTGACGGTGTGGAATAGTCCGTCGCCGAGTGTGTTCATTTGCAGACCAGGCACCGTATTCACGGGATAGATGCTGCTGAACATGTGGTGCCACTGAAAGACCTGGTGAAGAAAGATGCCGTCGAAGAACCCTCCCAGGCCGACGCCCAGGATGATTCCCGGTAGCTGAACAGGGAGCACAGCCTTTTTTGCCGGATCGCTCATGATTGCCCTGAAGAGTTGCGCGCGCTGGTTCGTGTTTGCCTGGAAACCTGCTCGATAGGATGGTTGCGGTGCTTCGTATTTGGGCCAAAGAAGACCGATGCGTTTTGGATGTGAGGGTCGCCCGGAGGGTTGAGTTGGTACCGGCGCCGGTGACAGCTGGTTGACGGAGCAGCATGGCTGCGTGCCGCGCAAATCCAGCTTGCAATTTGCATCACGGCGCAGCGCGGAGAATACTAGAGGGGCGGGTCGCTCGCAGGAGAGCCGGTTTCTTTGCAGAATTGGAATGACAGGATTTGCCGGGGGAACGGGCCAGCGCAGCAGGTCCGGCAATGGCTAGCGTTGCATTCGATGCGGCGGCTGGTGAGTGCGATGCTGGTGTGTCTCACGGTGTCTCTCTCGATGCTGATGCCGCTGACTGAAATCACCTTCTCAAGCGATCGCTTCATTCTGAGCGGACACGACTCCGAGCTGAGCCTGCTGGCGTTTCTGCTGTTTCTGGGCACGGTGCTGCTGCTGGCCGATGGCCTGGCGCGGCGCATGTCCCTCCGGCCCGCGGATTCCGGGCAAAGGCTGGAGGCACCACCGGACACCTCCGGACCTGCAGAGCTGGCCGAGAGTGCGGCCGCCGCGATGACCGCGCTGTTGCCGGCGCTAGTCCCACTCCGCATCTGATTCTTCCTCGATAGCGCATCCGGCTGCGATGTTCATGCGTGCGTGAGCGTCCCTTTTCCACATAGCCTGCCGTGCGCCCAACCGATGGTGTGCGGTTGATCGAGGATACCCATGAAGAAATCAGAAGTGATGCGTGCCTGGGCCAGCATTCTGGCGGGCCGGAAGCCCTCGTTGTCGATTGAAATTACGCGGGAGTGCCCGCTGCGTTGCCCCGGATGCTATGCCTACGATCCGGCGCACCTGGGCGGGGATGGAGTGACTCTGCGGGAGCTCGCCGACTTCAAAGGCGACGCGCTGGTGCGTGGCGTGCTTGCCGTGGTCGACGCGCAGCGCCCGCTGCATGTGTCGCTGGTGGGCGGCGATCCGCTGGTGCGCTACCGGGAGCTGGAGGTGTTGCTGCCGGAACTGGACCGGCGCGGTATCCATGTGCAATTGGTGACCAGTGCGTTCCGTGCCTTACCGAAAGAGTGGAGCGCGTTTGAGCGGTTGAGCATCGTAGTGTCCATTGACGGGCTCCAGCCGGAGCACGACGAGCGGCGCAAGCCGGCAACATATGAGCGGATCCTGCGTTCCATCGAGGACAGTTGCGTGACCGTGCACTGTACGATTACGGGCCAGATAGCGAACCGCGACGGATACCTGGAGGAATTCTTCCGGTTCTGGAGCGAGCGTCCGCAGGTGAAGCGCATCTGGATGAGCCTGTTTACACCGCAGATCGGGGCAGAAGGGCCGGAGCTGCTGACCCCGGCAATGCGGCAGCGTGTGGTGGATGAGCTGGCGCGGCTGTATCCGCTGTACCCGAAGTTCGAGATGAACGCGGCGATGATCCGGGAACTGCGGAAGCCGCCGCAATCGCCGGCGGACTGCATTTTTGCGCGCACCACGCAGTCGATCTCGGCGGATCTGAAGACGCGGGTGGAGCCGTGCCAGTTCGGCGGCAATCCGGACTGTTCGCAGTGCGGTTGCGTAGCCTCGGTGGGGATGGCGGCGGTGGGGCACTACCGGGTGATGCCGGGGCTTACCGCGGGACAAATCTTTGCGGTTTCAGAGCGGGCAGGAAAGGCCGTGCGCGCGCTCGGATGGTTACGAAAATCTCGACGAAAAAAATCACCGGCAAAGAATACTGGTGTGGATCGCTCGCAAGAGCTTATTGTCATCAGCAACGCGAATTAACCGGCGGAGAAGATCGGCTATGACGGGTACGGTTTCGGGGGCTGAGTGTCAACTGCGGGTGGAGCTGGCCCGTTTTGGACGGTGGCTGTATCGGCTGGGCTTTACACCGGGAACTTCCGGCAATTTATCCGTGCGGCTGAGCGAGGATCGCGTGCTGGCGACGCCGACCGGATGCAGCAAGTACTTGCTGAAGGCTTCCGAGATGGTCATTGTCGATCTGGAAGGGCGGCAGCTTGCGGGCGCGCGCAAGGTGACCAGCGAGATCGGCATGCACCTGGCCATCTACACGCGACGCCCGGAGGTGCAGGCGGTGATCCATGCGCATCCGCCGATTGCGACGGGCTTCGCCTCGGCGGGGCTGGCGTTGACCGAGCCGCTGTGCTCGGAGGCGATCATGGCGCTGGGAACGGTGCCGCTGGCCCCCTATGCGACTACCGGGACAGAAGAGCTGGCCGCGAGCCTGGCGCCGTTTATCCCGGATCACGACGCCATCCTAATGGCCAACCACGGTGTGGTGGCCTACGGCGAAAGCCTGCTCGATGCGTTTATGCGGGTCGAGACGGTGGAACACTTCGGGCAGGTGTGCCTGGTGGCGCGACAACTCGGATCGGCCCGGCCGCTCGAGGGCAACGAGGTACAGCAATTGTTGCGGGCACGTGTGCGCTACCGGCAGAATGCGGTGACAACGCGCATGGGTAGCCGCTAAATATGGGCGGCGATCAGGACCTCCAAAGCCCGAGCAGCCGGCGAAGGAGAATGAACTCGCCCAGGTGATAGCTGGTGTGGTCGGCGGCGAGGAGTACTTCGCGCAGCAGCGTTTCGTTGTTTCTGCCCCAGGGAATGGGGGAGTACAGATTGCTGTCGCGGTTCCGTATGAGCCGCTCGAACTCCGCCAGGTCAGCGCGAAGGGCGTTTACCGAGGTCTGCCAGGCATCCGGAGAGGGCGGAGCGGGCTGCTTCGGCCAGTAATCCTCCGGCCATTGGCGCTCGCGGTAATGGGAATTGGTGGCGAACTCCAGCAGGTCATTGAGCGCGATCCGCATATGCTCCAGCAACTGCCAGGCGGAGTACGGGAGACCATGGGGGCGCTCGCCCGCCCGGTCCACAGGGAAGCCAGCGAGGGCAGCGTCGATGCCGGCGTGCGCTTGTCCGCCTTTGAGCAGATGTACGAGTTGTTCACGGAGTGCATGGTCCTCGGCGTCTGCCATCGTTGGTCTCCTAGCGCTTAGGATGCGGAATACCCAGCGCGAGGGCGGGCTAGCGAGTGACGACGGGAACCACGCCGACCGGTTCCCGCCCGGCGAGCAGAAAGGCGATCAGGCCGCAGATGAGCACGATGGTCTCGAGGTGCGTGGACTGCCGGTGGAGCTGGTCAAAGATGACACGCGCGGGATTGTTTTCCGGAACCGCGGCGATCTCCCCGCCGGCGGAGGCGCGCGCCGTTTCCATGCGGGGAATGATGGAAAACTGCGAGTACGCCGTGACGCCGAGCATGACCAGGACGAGCAGTACCTGCGGCACCAGCGAGTGCCAATGGAGGCCGGCGCGCAGCATGAGCGCACACAGCAGGAACAGGATGCCCATGGCCAGGCCGAGGTAGTGCAGATAGGTGAGCGAGCCGCCCACCACCTGGCCGGCGGCATGGATGCCCGCGGCGTGGTCGGGAAGGCTGGGGGGCAGGACGGTGAACGCCACCTTGGCGACCATGACGAAGAAGACGATCGCGCCAATCCAGAGTCCCAGCACCAGCATGGAAAAGGTGTGAATGAAGGTGCGCATACGGGTGCTTGGATGCGCGTGCGCGCGAGGGGCTGTTGCGGGAGTGTGAAAGCGCGTACTGCTACGGGCGTTCTCCACCCTTCGCGTCCGGCCTTCGTGGTTTGAAGAAGGTCGCTTCGGCGCGAAGCATGGGGTACCCGAATTCTTGCGGGCGCCCCGGTTTGGGCGGAGATTCGAAGCCCTTTACTGCCCCTGGACGCTCCCGCGGCCGATCAGCCGCTCGATGCGCTTGGCGATGGGCGGATGGGTGGCGAAGAGGCTGGCGAAGTCCGCCCCGCTGAGCAGGGGCTGGACGATGAAAAGGTGCGCGGTGGAAGCGGTGGCCTGCATGGGCAGCCGCTTGGAGTAGGCTTCCAGCTTTTCGAGCGCGCTGGCCAGCGCGTAGGGATTCCCGGTGATCTTTGCGCCGGTGGCGTCGGCCTCGTACTCGCGGGAGCGGGAGACGGCGAGCTGGATGAGCGTGGCCGCGATCGGGGCCAGGATCAGCATGAAGATGGCGCCCATGCCTCCGCCGCTGCGATCGCGATCGCGCCCGCCGCCATAGCCACCGCCGAACATGCCGGCGAACCAGCTCATGCGCACCAGGATCATGATCGCGCCGGCCAGCGTGGCGGCGATGGAGCTGGTGAGGATGTCGCGGTTGCGGACGTGGCCCAGCTCATGGGCCAGCACGCCTTCGAGTTCCTCATCCGTGAGCAGATTCAGGATGCCGTGGGTGACGGCGACGGAAGCGTGGCTAGGGTTGCGGCCGGTGGCGAAGGCGTTGGGTGACTCGGTGGGGATGACATAGATCTTGGGCATGGGGATGCCGATCCGCTGGGTCATGCGCTCGACCACGGCGTAGACGCGGGGGAGTTGTTCGCGGGTGACGGGCTGGGCGCGATACATGGAGAGGGCCAGCTTGTCGGAGTAGAAGTAGGAGAAGAAATTCATGCCGGCCGCGAACACAAAGGCGAGGATCATCCCATTGCGGCCGCCGAAGTGGGCGCCGATGAAGACGAGGAAGAGGGTCAGCGCGGTGAGCAGGAGTGCTGTCTTGAGCGTGTTCATATAAGATTTCTTTCATTTTATTAGACGCAGGAGGGGCGGGGAAGGCGCGAAAAGCGAAGCGGACCCGGGGGAGGGTCCGCTTCGGTGGTGCGAGGAGAGGAGGTTAGAAGGTGAAGTTGGCCTTGAGCTGGATGAGGCGGGGTGCGGCATCGCCACCCAGGAAGGAGCCGAGAATCGAGGTTGGGGTGCTGACCAGCGCGTTGATGGTACCGAGGCCAGTGCCCTCCACATCGCTTAGAGGCTGAGCAAAGTTGGGATGGTTGAAGAGGTTAAAGAACTGCGCGCCAACTTTCAAATTGCCCGATTCCCAATGAGGCATTTTGAAGCCTTTGGTGAGATCGAGATCCGTATCGGTATAGCCGGAGCCGATGAACTGGTTACGGCGCTGCTGGCCGAAGTCGGATGCGTAGTCGAAGTGGGCATATCCTGACGCCGCCGGCCCTGGAGTACCGAGGGCGCAGGGGTTGTCGACGGACTGGGCGCCCTGGCACTTGTTGCTGAAGCCCCTGTCGAGCTGCTGGGCAAAGAGCGATCCGACGTAATTCGCCGGAATCGCAGAATCAGTAACAGTGAAGGGAAGACCGCTGCTGTGGAAGACAGTTCCGCCGATTGTCCAGTTGCCGGTGAGCGCACCCCACTTGTGGTATTGCGGAACGTTGATGACGTAGTTGGCGCTTAGGTAATGACGGATGTCGTAATCGGCAGGCCCGTAATTCTGCGCGATATCGTAGGGGTTTTCGGGATTGGTGACATTGCCGCTAAAGGCGTTGAAGCCACCGTTCGAGACGATATCGAAGGCGTGGCTGTATTGATAATTGAACTGCAGATTGATGAGCTTTTCGCGACGGGTGACGCTGACAACTGCGCCGTTGTAATTGGAGCCGCCCTGATTGGTGGTATCGGTGACCGCAGCAAAGGATGGTTGCGGCGCTGTGGCAGGCAAACTGCCGAAGCCGTAGGCGTTGACACCACCGTTCAGGATTGGCTCGTGGTAGCCGTGATTGCCGACATAAGTGAGAGCGACAACTGTCTTGCGGTCGAGCTGCCGTTCAACCGCCAGGCTCCAGCTCTCATACATCGGATAGGTAACGTGGCGAGGAGTGGAGGTAAATGTCGGGGCGCGAAAGCCGATGCCTGCTGCGGTCAGTGTGTCGAAACTGGCGCCAGCCGGGTAGCTGGTGACGAAGGCATGATTGGACTGAGCTGCCGCCTGTGCGCCACTGTTTGGTAGCGATGGATCAACAGCATACTGTCCCCGGAGGTAGAACTGGACATTCGTAGGCGCGTTGGCCAACAGGTTGCCGGCGATCTGTCCCGGGTACGCGTCGGCGAAGATGCCGAAGCCGCCACGGATGGTGGTATGGGAGCTGGGCCCGAATGGAAGGTAAGCGAAGCCGATGCGCGGCTCATAGCCCAGGGTCTGGAAGGACGGAAATGCCTGATGCAGACCGGAGGCGATGAGCTGGTTGTATGGCGTGGCTGTGGTAGTTGCCGCCGCGAGGGCAAAGAAGTTATTGCTCAGGTTGGCGAAGCAGTTCTTCTGGCACACGGGGTTGGAGTTGTGCTCAAAGCGCATGCCGTAGGTCAGAGTGAAGTTAGGGAACATCTTCCACTGGTCTTCCGCATAAAAGCCTTCGCCGTAGACGGCGACCGGCTGGGTGGGGCTGGCCGGAAACGCCTGGCGGTAGCGACTCACGAAGCCTTCTGCGAAGTTGGCTTCGGTGGTGTAGACCTCCGGGGTGACAGCGCGCACAGATGGGCCGTAGTCGGTGATGTCATCGCGGCGGAAGGAGTAGCCAAACTTGAAGGTGTGATTGCCGCGCGTCCAGTTGAGGTCATCGATGAACTGATAGCCAGTGACGTTGCGGCCCTGCGGAAAGTCAAAATTCTCACCGCCGGGCACGGCTCCGAAGGCGGAAGCGCTGTTGGTGTTATTGCTTAGGCCTCCATCCAGAAACACGTAGGAGTACGGCACTATAGCGTTGGCAGCAGCCTGATTGGTATTCGTGAAGATGGCCCGATAATAGGCCAGAGCGAAGACGAACTGGTTGGTGACATTCGGCGAGAAGCTGTGAGTTTCGTTAAGCTGACCCGAATATTGAGGCTGCGGGCTGGCGACATTGAATATCGGGTTCAGGAAGCTGGTGAAAGTCGGCTGTACTCCCTTGTCGACGTTGAAATGAGCGAACAATCTGTCTTTCTGGCTCAGCACCTGGTCGATGCGGCCGGTGATCAGCCACTCGTGCGCGAAGTTGCTGGCGGTGCTGTTGTACTGAACGGTTTCTGGATCCCCAGCTACAGCAGACGCCGTGTTCGCTCCCGGTGCAGTGTTGTAGAGGTTGTACATGCGCTGATAAAGCGGTACAGCGGACGCATTGCCGTTGGAGATCAGGTTGCCACCCTGGAGGTCCGGCAGGTAATTAGGATCGCTTGGATTTGTGACCAGCGGGCAGGTACCTAAGCTCTGGCACTGAAACTGCGGGCTCGGCGCATATACGGTAGCGCGCACCGGAATAATGACGCGGAGGCCTTCGGTGTTGACGAAGAAGAAAGTCTTGTCGCGCTTGATAGGTCCGCCAACGGCTGCAGCCCACTGGTTGGCATTGTCGAAGGGGCGCGGAGTCTGCTGGCCAGCAGGGGCGTGCTTATTGAACCAGTCGTTAGCATTCATAATGCGGCCATTCCACCAATAGGTCGCATTGCCGTGGAACGAGTTTGCGCCGGAGCGGCTGATTTCGTTCGTCTGGGCGCCGCCGAGGCCACCGTAGGAGGCGTCGTATGCCGGGCTGAGCACGGTGACGCTGCTGATGTCGTTGTTGCCGAGCAGCAGGTTCGTCGCGCCGGAGTTGTTGAGGTTCAGATACGGGTCGTTCTGGTAGGAGCCGTTCAGGGTGAACGTGTTTGAGGTGGCAGGCAGGCCAAAAGAGGAGAAGTTGCCATAGCCGCCCTGCGTGTTCATAACAGAGCCCGGCGCTGTCTGCGCAATAAACGTGAGGTCGTTGCCTGGGTTGGGAAGCGCCTGGACCTGTAGTAGATCAAAGGTCGTGCTGATGGAAGCGTCTTCGGTGTGGAGCAGGGGCGCGGCTTCCGTGACCTCGACCGTCTGCGCGGCGGAGCCGACCGTGAGCTGGAGGTTGGCCGAGCTGACCTGGCCGGCAGAAAGCGTGAGCGCGGTGCTGGTGGTCTGGAAACCGGGAGCAGTGGCCGTGATGGTGTACGGGCCGGGCTTGAGCAGGGGCACACGGTAGCCGCCGGTGCTGTTGGTGGTGCTGGTCTTGACGTCGCCGGTATCGGTGTTCTTGACCGTCACCTGGGCATTGGGCAAGGCGGCGCCGGAGGCGTCCGTGACCGTGCCGGCGATGTCGCCGGAGATCACTGTCTGCGCATGCAGGGGAGCGGGGTAAAAGGTGACCGGCGCGAGCGCGGCCAGGCCGAGTGCGAGCGCCATAGATGCTTTACGAAGAGAGGCTGCGGATGACATACCACTTTAGTAGCAGGTTGCATGCCAAAGCCACACGATACAAGATGCGGTAAGTTGCTGAATGCAAGTTAGATGTCTTGTCCGGAAGTGGGCATGATGGACGAATGGGACAGTAATCCTACTAAAAAACATAGATTCTATCCATTCGCGTGGATATCGGAACGGTTGGATGCGAGCCCTGGGCAGCGACTTCGATCGCTTGCCGACGGGAAATTGTGGCCCGGCGGCTAGGTGGAAATGGTGCAATAGAGACGTCGGGAACGGGTCCGGCGAAGCTCTTTTGCGGCGGCAGGTTGTACAACTTCGGATTTTTCTCCCACCTTCGTGGGATGGCGGGTGAATTGCAAACACCGCCAGATCATGAAGACGCGCAAGCCGCTGAAATTTCTCCGTCGTAGCCGCCTGCAGAGTCCGCTGGTGGTCGCACTCTCCGTTTTGCCCCTGGCCGGCGCCATGGGGACCTTGCCACTGTGGTCGCAGGCGACGCCCACCAGCGGCGCGATCCAGGGCGTGATCACGGACGCCTCCGGCGCGGCCGTGCCCAACGCCACGGTGACCATCACCAGCAACGCCACGAATGCGGTCCGCACGCAGAAAACCGACGCTTCGGGCCTTTACAACTCGGGTGCGCTCAACCCCGGGACCTACACTATCCTGATCTCCGCCCCGGGATTCCAGCAGGTAAAGTCTACAGCGCAGGTGAACGTGAACGTGATGACCGGAGGCAATTACAAGCTGCCTGTCGGCGCCAACACGGAAACTGTGGAGGTGCAGGCCGGGCAGGTGCAGGTCAACACCGAACAATCGAGCGTACAGAACACCTTGACCACGCAGCAGATCGATACGCTCCCGGTGAACGGGCGCAACTTCCTCGACCTGGCACAGCTTGAGCCGGGTGTGCAGCTACAGAGCGGCGAGACCTTCGATCCGACCAAGGCCGGATATTCCGCGCTCTCCTTCAGCGGCATGGCCGGGCGGACCACGCGCATTCAGCTTGACGGACAGGACATCACCGACGAGACGGTGGGCACGACCATCTTCAACGTGTCGCAGGGCGCGATCGACCAGGTGCAGATTTCGCGCTCCACCCAGGACATTACGGGCGACATCACCTCGACGGGTTCGGTGCAGGCGGCCACGCGGTCGGGCACCAATTCCGTGCACGGGATGCTGTACTACAACTTCCAGGATCACAGCGTCGGCTTCGCGACCGAGCGCGGGGTGGATACGCCCTTCCAGCGCAACCAGTTTGGCGGCAGCGTCGGCGGTCCGATCATTAAGGACAAGCTGTTCTTCTTCGCCAACTCGGAACGCGTAAAGCAGGACACGGGCACGGTTTCGACTGTGGGCCCGCTGTTTGCGAACATCCTGGACAGGTATCCATTCGTGCCCACGCCCTTCCGCGACACGTACTCGACCGGGCGCCTGGACTACAACGGACCAAAGGGCATTCACTTCTTCGCACGCGCGAATTATGAGGCGAACTCCGCGGTGTCGGCGTTTGGCAAGGGATATTCGATCTATGCGAATCGCGACAATACGCCGGGCATTGCAGGCGGGGCGGACTTCTCGACGCAGCACACCACCCACAGCTTCCGCGTGAGCTACGAGAAGTTCCACAACCTGATCGGGAACGCGGTCAGCTCGGCGAGCACGTACTACGGTGTTCCGGGCATCGAGTTCTACTATGCTGCCCAGGGCCTGTACAGCGGCCCGAACTACCTGGCTCCGCAGCAGACCTACCAGTCCGACAAGCAGTTCCGCTACGACGGGAGCTGGATCAAGGGGTCGCACAACATTCGCTTCGGCGGCGGCTTCAACCGCATCCTGGGCGGCGGCTTTGCCGGGTTCTTCAGCCTGGCGCCGCGCGTTTCCATTACCGGGTCGACGCTGCTTGGACCGGATGACACCAACCCGCTCGACTACGGGGCGCGCACTGTCATTCTCGGCAACGGGCAAGGCTATTTCACAGAGTTGCCGGGCTTCGGCGCTCCGGCCGGCGGACAAGGCGACTGGCGTACGTTCGCCTATGTCGCGGACAACTGGAAGATCCGCCCGGACTTCACCCTGAACTTTGGCGTTCGCTGGATCCGTGATACGGGACGGGCGGATGCGGACCTGGCGCCGATCCCGTGCTCGGCGGTGGATGTAGCCCTGACTGGGTACCAGCCCTGCGCCTCGCCGAACGACCGCCTGCTGGATCAATTCGGCCCGGGCCTGGGGGCGCGCATTCGGCAGCCCAATACTGACCTCGGCCCGCAGCTCGGGTTTGCCTATAGCCCGGGCGGCACCGGAAAGACCGTGATCCGCGGCGGTATCGGCGTGTACTACGAGAACTCGGTCTTCAACAATGTGCTGTTCGACCGTCCGTTCAAGCTGGCCCAGGGACGCTTTTATGCGACCAAGTCGCTTTGCAGCGGCGCCGGGATCTACTCGTTCACGCTGCCCGGAACGACTACCGTGGTAGACAGTTACAACGGCACTTCCATCCGCGATCTCTGCAACAACGAGACGATCGCCCAGTCCGGGCCGGCGTTTGCGGCGCTGCAGGCGCAGTACCAGGCGGCAACCACCGCTTCGGGCGGCGTATCTGTAAACGGCGACTATGTGGGCAACACGCTGGCCATTCCCACGGCAGCGGGTTACGCGGCCTATGCGCCTGACTTCAAGACGGCATATGCCACCCAGATGAACTTCGGCGTGCAACGGGAGCTGTGGCACGGATCGATCCTGAGCGTGGACTACATCCACTCGGTGACGAACCACATCGAACAGGCGGTGGATACCAACCGCGTGGGTGATGCCCGCTACCTTGACCCGGCGGCTGCTGCGGCGGCGATCAACACGACGATTACCAGTAACGGCTATTCCACTCTGAACCAGGCCATTCTGGGCGGGCTCCGCATTCAGGACTTTGCGGGCAACGGGCTCGACTCCGGTACGCAGCTCAATGGTGGGTATCCGGCGCCGGGCACGATCGCGTTCGGCGGTATCAATCCGAAAGTCGGCCAGGGATGGTTCCAGTTCCCCGGCGGGCGCGCGGGTTATGACGCCTTGCAGTTCAACTTCCGCCAGCAGGCACGGCACCCAATGCCGGGCGTGCTGAGCTCCAACTTCGAAGCGTCTTATTCCTTCTCGCGCCAGGTGAGCACGACGACAGGAAGCAACGGTGCGGGTTCTGATTCGTTCTTCACACCGAATTCATGGGATTACAACCAGCCCACGCGGTTCATCGGCCCCGGCGAGCTCGATCGCACGCACATCCTGTCGTTCGGTGGTTCGGCCGAACTCAAGTATGGGCCGCGTATCGGCCTGATCGGGCACTTCTATAGTGCACCGGCCACCAACCTGGTCCTTGACACGACCACGAACGGCGCAGCCGGGCAGATTTTCCAGTCCGACTACACCGGTGACGGTTCGATCGGCGATCCGGTCCCAGGCACGAACCCCGGCGCTTTCATGCGGCAGTACAACAACAAGACCCTGACCACCCTGATCAACCGGTACAACGCAACGCGGGCGGGCACGCTGACTCCTGCAGGGCAGGCGCTGGTGAATACTGGACTGGTCACGGCAGCCCAGATGATCGCCATGGGTGCTGTCATGCAACCGATCGCAGTGCCGACTGGCCCGACGCTTCGGAATTATCCGTTCCGGACGCTCGACGCCAGCTTCACCTATCCGATCCACCTGCACTTCATCTCTGAGTCGGCAATACTTGAGCCGGGTGTGGCGATGTACAACGTGGCCAATTTCGCCAACTTCAGCCTGAACAATTACGACGCTGAGCTGCTGGTAGCGGGTGCGTCGGACGCGAACTATCCCAACGGGGTGTATGACTCGTCGGTGCGGAATGCCAATCGCATCGTGCGCGGATCCGGCACCTTTGACCAGGGCGATGCGCGGTCAACGGAGTTCCAGTTGAAGTTCACCTTCTAACTGCAACAATGCACGCAAAAGGGGAGGGCTTCGGCCCTTCCTCTTTCTTTTTTGGAGTGATCGAAGACAACGCAGGTCCTTCGACTCCATGGGCCGATGGTACTGGCCCACTCCGCTCAGGATGACAAGCGGAGCCGGGCCCCTCAGGAGCGGGTGAGAGCGCGGCGGAGGACGACTTCGAGGGCGGCTTTGTGGGCGGTGTATTCCTCGTCGGAGACTTTGCCCTGCAGGTGGTCGGTTTCGAGGGCGAAGAGTTCGTCTTTGAGGGCGGCGAGCAGGGGCGGGTGACCGTTGAGGCCGGCCAGCGATTCGGCGGAACCGGGAGCGGTGAGCCCATTGGGCGTCACCGGATGGGGCGCCACGCCGGCAGGGCTGGGCGGCACGGTGGGTCCGTAAGCCGCGGCACCCACGGCGGTGGAGGGGGCGGCCGGCCGGCGCAGGAAGAAGGCTGCCGCGATGGCCAGGGCGAGGCCGATGCCGCTGAGGATCCACCACTTGTACTTGTTGAGTGGGTCCGGGGTGTCGATGGGATTGCCGAGCCCGCCGCCGGGACGCGTGTCTTCGGCGCCGTTTACGGCTCCGGGCTGGCCTTGTGCGCCTGCGCCTTCGGCTCCCTGGCCTCCGCCCTGGGCCTGCACATCGCGCGGCAGGGCGCCGGAACCGGAGACGGTAAAGGTAAGCGGCTGGGCGGCGGTTACGCTTTTCGCGACAAAGGTTTGTGCGTTCACGTCGTCGTTAATCGGCTGGTAGGGGGAGCCGGCAGCGGGCTTGAAGCTCATGCTCTTGGGCAGCATGACGACGACATTATCGGCGCCGCCGGCGGTGAGCTTCGGGGTGAAGGTGTAAGTGCCGGAGTAGGGCAGGCGATAGCTCACCTGGAACTGCGTCTCGCCGGGACGGAGCGGGAACAAATAGGCGTAGTGGCCCTTCTCGCCCATGGGCGCGGGGGAAGAGGCGACCGGCATACCGCCAGGGCCCATGGCAGCGGCGCCCTCGATCTGCGCATCCGGCGGGAGGTAGATCTCGTAGGAATGGCTGGAGAACTGCGTCCGCGGCGGGTGCGAGTCGTTCTTAATGAAGTAGCTCTGGGTGACCTTGAGGCCCTGCGGATCGGTCTCGACGCGTGAGACGGCAGCCTCGGTGGTGATGCCCGCGACCACCGGGGCGACGTCATAGACGGTCACGTCCACGGTGGGGGTGTTGGGTGGAGCGGGCTGGAAGTAGGAGGCCTTCTGGTGATCGACGCGCACCAGGTGCATGCCGCTGTCGGGTACGTCCAGTGTGTAGCGGCCGTGGGCGTCGGTGGTGGTGCGGGCGGCTTCCTGCATACGCTGCTGGAGCGAGATGAGGACGACGGCATCGCCGGCGGATGGCTTGTTGTTCGTGCCGTCTGTGACCGTGCCGGTAATGGTGGCCGCCAGCGCGAGGGGCGCGGAGAGAAGAACAACGAGCGTCGGAATGAGTCTGGGCATAAAGATTCGATCAGTGACGGGGTGCACCTCTTAGGATCAGCGATGCCGAGGTGATCTTGCAAACCGGTAAACCCGTCCCAGGCATGCTTGCACGGCTTCCCATTGCGGCGGGCGGTGATTCAGCGGTTTTTATGTAGACGCGTGCGTCCGTCATGGACGTAAGATGGTGCGCGTGCGGACGGATGCAAACGAGGCGGTGGAGGCATACATACTGGCGAGGCCTGAGCCAGTTCGCGCGCGTCTGCGCCAGCTTCGGGAGATCATCCGGGAGGCTGTCCCGGAAGACGCGGTGGAACTGATCTCCTATGGCATACCTGCGTTTTCGTTAGGAAGGCCTTTCTTCGGATATGCAGCCTTCAAACACCATCTGAGTGTGCTCCCCTTCAGCGGCTCGCTGTTTGACAGCTTCGCAGAGGAGCTTCAGCCCTATACCCGGACCAAGAGCAGTCTTCATCTGCCTTTGGATCAGCCGTTGCCGAAGGCGCTCATTCAGAAGCTGGTGCGCGCCCGGGTAGCAGCGCTTGCGAAGCGCTGACCTCCGCTAGGCACGTCGGGGTTGCACGGACTGGAGCTGGTCGAGCTCGGCAAGGACTACCCCCGCTTCGTTTTCAAGTGCAGCGCGCTGGGCGAGGTAGTCCTCTTCCGGATACTTGCCGGCGCGGTACTCGAAGTTGAGATCGCGGAGGTTGTCGTAGAGCACCGCCTTGCGCTCCTCGAGGTATTCCAGGCGGCTCTTCGGATCCTGCGCGGTGAGGTGGCGCTCCGGGAAGAAGACGTAAGCGAAGATTGCGATGGTGAGCAGGGCGCAGGTGAGGAGAATCATGCGGCCTCTTTCCTAATTGCCGAAAACGCAGGTCCTTCGACTCCGTGGGCCGGTACTGCAGGCCCACTCCGCTCAGGATGACAGATCGTACGGACGACTGCGTGGGTCGGTACTGCCAGTCCACTCCGCTCAGGATGACAGATTGTACGGGCGACTGCGTGGGTCGATACTGCCAATCCACTCCGCTCAGGATGACAAGCCGTGCAGAGTGCGGACGTGTTGAGCTCGGAGCCAGGCTTCATAGCTCGGTCTCCCGGCGGATGCGGTCGCGGACGGCGCTGTAGCCGGGATCGGCTGGGGCGGCCGGCATGGGCACAGTGCGGAGGCGCCACTTGCGCACGATGGCGAAGACCAGGCCGATGCCCAGCAGCAGCACCAGCGGCGGCACAAACCAGCTCATGCGGTTGAAGCCGGTGAACATGGGGGCGGCCAGGGCGGTAGGCCCGTACTCGGCCTGAAAGCTGCGGAAGATGGTGTCGTTGGAATCGCCGCGCTGGATGGAGGCCGTCAGTTCGCCGCGCATTTTGTCGGAGTCCGGGCAGCCGACGTGGTTGCATTCTCCGAGCAGCTCGTTGCAACTGCAGGGGCACATGATGCTATGACCGAGCTTGTCAAAACGAGCGTGCATGTCTGCGCCGGTGACCGAGCCGGGATTGCCGAAGCCGGCGGTTGCGATGACGAGCAGCAGGACGGAGCCGAGTTGGGCCAGGCGCTTGGGGCTGGTGCAACTCGAGGCTTTGGCTGGATTCTTCGCTGCGCTCGGAACGGCGGCATCTGGAGGTGGCGCGGTCGGGACGATGGGGTCGTGAAAGGGCATCAGTCGCCTCCTCGGGCGAGGGGGGCTGCCGCACTTTCCGGAACCAGGGAGCGGGCGGGCACCCGGACGGGGCTGCGGGCCAGCGCGGTACCGAGGTTAGGCGAGAGTGCGACCAGCGTGCCCAGGATCACGATGCCGACGCCGATCCAGATCCAGGCGACCAGGGGATTGAGGAAGACCTTGATGATGGGGTGGTTGGTATCGGGATTCTGCCCGGCATAGATGACGTAGAGGTCCCAAGCCAAGGTGGAGTGATTTGCCACCATGGTGGACGACTGTTGGGAGGCCTGGTAGAAGCGCTTCTCCGGGGCGAGCTGGGTGATCTTCTTGCCGCCGCGGTACACGTCAAGCAAGGCGTATTCGGTGTCGTAGTTCAGGTTGGATTCCTGCGTGTAGTCCTGGCAGACGAGCGTGTAAGGGCCAACGCGCATGGCCTGCCCGAAGTCCATCTCCTGCTCCTGCGAGCGGTTGAAGGCCGAGCCGGCAATGCCGATAAAAATGACCACCACACCGAAGTGGACGAGGTAGCCTCCGTAACGGCGCGTGTTGCGGCGTACCAGTTGCACGGCTGCGGCGAAGAGCGGCCGGCCGGTCTGCCGCTGGATGACGTGGGCGCCGCGGAGGAACTCCGACGTGACCGCGGTGATGACGCCGGCAGCGAGCGAGAAGGCTACCAGGGAGTAGAGCGTGGCCTGATCGCGCCAGGGCCGGAGCCCGATGGCAAGCAGGACGATCGCGGTAACGCCAGTAGCGATGCCGGGAAGAATGAAATTGCGGCGGATGGATTTGAGCGACGCCGAGCGCCAGGCCAGCAGCGGACCGATGCCGGTGAGCAGGAGCAAAAAGAGGCCGATGGGCAGCGCGATCCGGTTGTACCAGGGTGCGCCGACGGTGACCTTATTGCCCTGCACATATTCCGAAATGATGGGGAAGAGCGTGCCCCAGAGGATAGTGAAGCAGGCCGCCAGCAGCACCAGGTTGTTGAACAGGAAGCTCGACTCGCGGGAGACCAGCGACTCCAGCTTGTGCTCGGACTTGAGGTGGTCGCGCTGCAGGATGAAGGTGAAAAGGCAGACAGCGAGCACGATGACGAGGAAGGCGTAGAACCATTCGCCGATGGAGGACTGCGCGAAAGCGTGCACCGAGCTGACCAGGCCGGAGCGGGTGAGCAGCGTGCCGAGGATGGAGAGCAGGAAGGTGGAGAAGATCAGCCACACGTTCCACTTCTTCATCATGCCGCGCTTTTCCTGCATCATCACGGAATGGAGAAAGGCAGTGCCGGTGAGCCAGGGCATGAGCGAGGCGTTTTCCACCGGGTCCCAACCCCAGTAGCCGCCCCAGCCGAGTACGGAGTAGGCCCAGTGCGCGCCCAGAAAGATGCCGCAGGTGAGAAAGAGCCAGGTCACCATGGTCCAGCGGCGGGTGATCCATATCCACTTCTCGCCGGGATAGCGCATCATCAGCGCGCCGAGCGCGAAGGCGAAGGGCACGGTGAAGCCGACATAGCCGAGATAGAGCATCGGCGGATGGATCACCATCTCCGGATATTGCAGGAGGGGATTGAGGCCGAAGCCATCGGCCGGGGGCTGTCCCTGCACCAGCGCGAAGGGCGGCGCGGCGAAGTTCAGCAGAAGCAGGAAGAAGATCTGGACGCCGGCGAGGATGGTGGAGGCGTAGGCCGTGAGCTTGACGTCTACCTTGTGCCGCACGCGGAGCACAAAACCGTAGGCGGCGAGCAGCCAAGCCCAGAGCAGCAGCGAGCCTTCCTGCCCGGACCAGAGCGCGGCGAACTTGTAGGGTCCGGGAAGCGCGCGGTTGGAGTGGTGGAGGATGTAGGAGACGGAGAAGTCGTTGGTGAAAACAGCGTAGAGCAGGGCAAAGGCCGCGACGCTGACGGCAAAGAAGCTGCCGATGCCGGCGCGCCGGGCAGTTTCGGCAAGACGCTCGGGCGCGATCCGTCCGCCGCCACCGGTGGCGATCTGGCGGAGCGCGACGCCGCCGGCCAGGAGGTTGTATCCACTCAGGGCCAACGCGAGCAGGAGGGCGAAGCTACCAAGTTCCGGCATAGGGGTGAACACTTGATTGTCGCAAAGCGGAAGCAGCGCGGCAATCCACCTCAGGGTGGAGAGCGGAGTTTGTTGACCGCGCGATTTGCGGAGGGGGTGCGCGGGAGCGAGAGAGGAGGCTTACTCAGCCGGGGTGCTTGCCACGTTTGATGGCCTCGACCTCTTCCATGCGCTGGCGCAGCAGGCGCTCCCGGCCTTCATTGGTGGGCTGGTAATAGCGGCGGTCGTGCAGCGATTCCGGGAGGCATTCCATGTCGGCGACGCGGTCCGCTTCGTTGTGCGCATATTTGTACCCGCTGCTGTAGCCTAATTCCTTCATGAGGCTGGTGGGTGCGTTGCGCAGATGGAGCGGTACCGGCTCGGCACGGGTATGCTCCACGTCATCCAGCACGGCGCCGTACGCGGTGTAGATGGCGTTGGACTTGGGTGCGAGCGCGAGGTAGGCGACTGCCTGGGCCAGCGCGAGGTCGCCTTCGGGCGAGCCGAGGAACTCCATTGCATTGCGTGCAGAAAGGGTGAGGTGGAGGGCTTCGGGCGCGGCCAGGCCGATGTCTTCGACGGCCATGCGCACCAGGCGGCGGGCCACGTAGAGCGGGTCCTCGCCGGCGGCGAGCATGCGGCCGAGCCAGTAGAGCGCGGCGTCGGCGTCGCTGTTGCGCACGGATTTGTGGAGGGCGGAGATGAGGTTGTAGTGTTCCTCGCCGCTTTTGTCATAGAGGAGCGTGCGCCGCTGCAGGGCTTCGGCGACCAGGCCACGGGTGAGGCGGCGGTCCCGGGAAGCAACGGCGAGCTGGCTGGCCACCTCGAGGGCGTTGTAGGCGCTGCGGCCGTCTCCGCTGCTGTAGGCGGCTATAAGGGCAAGCGCGTCGGGGTCGGCTTCGAGTTCGAGGGCGCCGAGGCCGCGTTCGCGATCCGCGAGCGCGCGGCGCAGCATGAGCACAAGCTGCTCTTCGCTGAGCGGCTGCAGAGTGTAGACGCGGCACCGGGAGAGCAGCGCGCCGATGATTTCGAAGGATGGGTTCTCGGTGGTGGCGCCGATCAGGCGGATGGTGCCGCGCTCCACGTAGGGAAGAAAGGCGTCCTGCTGGGCCTTGTTGAAGCGATGGATCTCGTCGATAAAGAGGATGGTGCGGGAGCCGAAGCCGGCCGCTTTCTCGGCGTCGGCCATTACCTGCTTGATCTCCTTGATGCCGGAGAGGACGGCGGAGAACTCGATAAAGCTGGCCTCGGTGACGCGGGCGATGATCTTGGCGAGGGTGGTCTTGCCTACGCCGGGCGGTCCCCAGAAGATCATCGATCCGGGGTCGTCGGCTTCGATCTGCATGCGCAGCGGCTTGCCGGGGCCGAGGAGATGTTCCTGGCCTATGTACTCTTCGAGCGTGCGGGGGCGCATGCGCTCGGCCAGCGGAGCCTGCCGGGTGCGCGCAGCCTGAGCGGCAGCGGCGGGGGGCGGCATGTCGAAGAGGCCCATCAGCGGCGCACCTCCGAGGCGATGCGAGCACGCTGCTGGGCGCAGGCGTAGAGCAGGATGCTGCCGGCGATGGCGGCGTTCAGGCTTTCCACCGGGCCGGGGCAGGGGATGGTGAGGCGGCGGTCCGCGGCCGCGATGAGGTCCGGCGGAAGCCCGGCGCCTTCGTTGCCGATAAGCAGGGCCAGCGGGCCGTCCAGGGGCGCGCGCTCCGGGTCCAGGCCGCCGCGGGCGACGGTGGCGGCCAGCGCAACACCATGCCGGCGCAGCAGCGCGAGGGCGTCCTTGGTGGCATACCGGAGCACAGGCACACGAAACAGCGAGCCGGATGAGGCGCGCAAAGCCTTCTGGTTGCACGGGCTGACGGTGCCGGGCAGGGCGATAAGGCCTTGGGCGCCGAAGGCTTCTGCCGAACGCACCAGGGTGCCGAGGTTTCCGGGGTCCTGCAGGCCGGCGAGCACCAGCAGCAGTGGCGCGGGCGCGGTGAACAGGTCTTCCGGGCCAAAGTCGGGAGGCGCGACCAGGGCAGCGATGCCCTGCGCCTGCTCCGTGGCGACGGCGCTGCGAAAGAGTTCGGGGGAAACGGCGACCACGTCGGTTTCGTCCGGCAGGTCGAGACGGTCCAGCAGGTGCTCGCTGCCAAAGCGTACAAAGACGGTTGCAATCTTCAGGCTGCTGCGCTGTGCTTCAAGGAGCAGATGCTCGCCTTCGATGGCGATCTCGCCGGAGGCGGAGGGGCCGCTGGCGGCAAAGGCGGCGCGGAGTTCCTTGAGGCGTGCATTTCCCCGGCTTTGTACAATGCGTATACGCGCACGCCCGTCCGCTGCTTGCATCTCCCATGGATTCTACGCCGGAGGGGAAGACATCTGGCAGGGGCGGAGGGAAGTCGCGGTATGCTTGGCTTTTGGGAGCGCCCTTGTCAGCCGAAATGCTTCGCGTCCACCCGGATGAGCCGGAGATGGACCGTGTGAAATATATCGTCTCTTGCCTGAGCAGCGGCAAGGTGGTCGGAATGCCGACGGACACCTTCTACGGCCTGGCCGTGGACCCGGTGAACCTGCGCGCGGTCGAGAGTATTTACGAGATCAAGTCGCGGCTGAAGCACAAACCGCTCTCCCTGCTGATCGCTTCGGTGTCGCAGGCCTATGAGGTGGCACGTGACCTGGGCAGCACCTTTGACCGGCTGGCGGAGCGCTTCTGGCCCGGGCCGCTGACGGTGATTGTGCGCGCGGGCTCGCGGTTGCCCCTGCGCTCCACGGCGAACACCGGCAACGTGGCCCTGCGCGTGCCCGACTGCATCATTGCACGTACGGTGGTGGAGCAATTTGGCTTGCCGGTAACGGCGACCAGCGCGAACCTGCAGAATGCGCCGGAGTGCACCTATGCGGCCTGCGTGCGCGACCAGATCGGCGACCGCATTCCGTTGATCGTGGACGGCGGACCGACCGCGCGCAGTGTGCACACCACGATTGTCGACTTGTCGAACGACAAGGACTGGCACATCCTGCGCGAAGGGGCCATTCCCACGCACGAGATCGTGCTGGCGCTGCAAAGCTAGTTCACGGGCGCAGATGATCGTCCCCGATACACAACTTCGCCGAAGCCTGCGTCCGGGAGCGCACGCCCTCCGGCGCAGTTCCTTCGCGCGGCGGCTGCTCTGGGTTGTCGTGCTCGGCGCTCTGGCGTGGTTTGCCTGGGTGTATGCGCAGATTCGCCACTACGAATTCCTGAACCAGGCGCAGATGGCGGATGCCATCGTGGTTTTCGGAGCGGCGGAGTACGACGGGCATCCGTCGCCGGTGCTGCGGGCACGCCTGGAGCGTGCACTGGAACTCTATCGCGAAGGCTATGCCCCGCTGGTGATCACGCTGGGTGGTGGCGGCGACCCGCATTATTCGGAGGGCGGCGTGGGTGCGAGTTATCTGCTGGCGCATGGCATTCCGGAAGAGGACCTGATTGCCGAAACGCAGAGCAGCGACACGGAACAGTCCGCACAGAGGCTGGCCACGATCGCCCGGGCGAATGGGATTCGCAGCATTCTTGCGGTCTCGGACGGCACGCACCTGTTTCGGATTCATGCGCTGTGTGAGAGCTATGGGCTGGTGGTCTATACCTCGCCGCGCAAGGCAGGCAAGCCGATCAGTGCGTGGGATCGCATGAAGCGGCTGTTCCATGAGATGGGGAGCTACACGCTGTGGCGCCTGCATCTGCATTGAGGCGGGATGGGAAGCATGGAAGCGGCAATGCAGGTGGAGCGCGCGCCGGCGGCGGAAGCAGAGACGGCGTTCTCGATTGTCGCGGAGTACAACGAAGCAGTGGGCGTGGTGGTGCGCGATGCGCCCGGAACGTTTGTGTCGGAGTACTTCGCGGACGGGAGCGGCGTGTGGCTGGCCCGGGTGGCAGGGGAACTTGCCGGGTGCGTGGCACTGCGGCCGCTGCACGCGCGCGATTCGGCCGGCGAGATCAAGCGTTTGTATGTCCGCCCGCAGTGGCGTGGGCAGGGCGTAGCGGAGGCGCTGTTGAGCGCGCTGGAGGAGTATGCGCGGCAGTGCCGGTATTCCACGCTGTATCTCGATTCCAAGGATGACCTCCTCGCCGCGCTGCGCTTTTATGCGCGGCATGGCTATGCGCCGTGCGAGCGCTACAACAACAATCCGCAGGCGACGGTCTTCATGCGCAAGCAGCTTTGAGACGCGCGCAGGGCGTGCGCCCGAGCCGTGCTCCCGCGCCCTTGGACGGCAGGCTGCGTTTGCTGATTTACAATCGGGGACACGATCATTTTGTGGCGAATGAGGTATGTGCGAGTGCTGAGCAAGGCAGGGGCAAACGTCCCGTGGCTCGCAGCGGTGGGGCTCTTTGGGCTTCTTTCCGGCTGTGGAAGTCAATACCGACCGGTGGTCAATCCGGTAAATCCGACTGGCCCGGCATCGCAACCGTCGAGCTACTTCGTGGCCGTATCCGCCCCGGGGCCGGCGACACCGGGTATCGTGACCATCATCGATGCTTCGGGCGATACCATCCTGGCGCAGGCGACGCTGGGCGCAGGCCCGTTTGCCTTTGCGCTGAACGGGGTGGGCGCTGAGGGCTACAACCTCAACGGCAACAACAGTGGCGCGGTCACGCTGAACTCCTACGCGATCTCGACCGGAACCGCGGCAGGCGGGGGCTTGCAAACGCGCAACGTAAACAGCTCGACGCTGTCCACCGGCGCCAACCCGGTCAACATTATCTCCACCACAAATGCGAAGACCAAGTCCGATGCGATCTACCTGATCGAGCCGTACGTGAACTTCACCAGCGGAGCGGCGGTGGGGCAGACCTCGGTGGCGGTGCTTTCGAGCGCGACGTCACCGCCTTCACTACAGGAGGAGATTCCAGTCGCGCCCAATCCGGTAAACTTCGCCGGAACGGGGAATGGGTCACGCATCTTCGCGATCAGCCAGAGCAGCACGGGAGCTGCGCCGCTGGCGCCGAATGCATGTAACACACCCGGGAGCGTGACGCAGGCGGGCGAAGCCGCGGCGATCGATACCGGCACGAATGCCATCTCCAATCGCATTCCGCTCGGGATATGCCCGGTGTACGGCATCGTCTCGAGCGATAACCAGCGCGGCTTCATCCTGAACCGCGGCAGCGGGACGGTGTCCGTGATTCAGGTACAGCAGAACCAACTGGATGCGGCGCACCCCAGTCTGCCGGTGGGTCTCGGGCCGGCGTCCGGACCGGTGGCGGCGGACTACTACAACCCGGCATCGCTGCTGGTGACGGCCAACTACGATGAGGGCACGATCAGCATCATCGATGTGAGCCTCGACATTTATGGCAACGACAGCCCCAGCTTCGGCAATACCCGCACGGTGAAGGTGGGGAACGGGCCGGTGGCTGTGACCATCCTGCAGGACGGCTCGCGCGCGTATGTCGCGAACCAGACGGACGGAACCGTGTCGGTGGTGGATCTGCACAGCTACACCGTGCTGAAGACGATCCCGATGTATCACCCGTCCGGGGAAACGGCACATCCGAGCGCGATGGCGTCGGTTTCGAGCACGCCGGCGGGCAAGGTGTATGTCATCTCCAAGGACAGCCCGTATATCACGGTGATCCGGACGGATACGGACGTGGTTTCGGCGTCGGTGCTGCTGCAGGGCAATGGCGTCGATGTGCATGGCACATCGCAGAATGTGGGCGGGCTGGGAAACGGCAGCCCGGTGCCGAACGCGGTGGTGACCAGCCGTGCCGGCGGCCTCGGCATTCCCTGCGGGACCAACGGAACCGGCAACGCGGATCCTTCGCCGTTCTGTATCAACCCGTGATCCGTATGTGATTCGAAGCCTGAGCGGCGCACTACCCGGGCCGCTCAGGCTTTTTCCGTTTACACTGCGGGCGCGTTCTCCACTCCGAGCGTGCGCAGCAGAAACGCGTAGTCAAAGGCGATCTCGCGCAGGTAGTCGTAGCGCCCGGAGGCGCCGCCGTGGCCCGCGGCCATGTTGGTATAGAGCAGCAGCGGCGTGTCGCCTTCCTTCAGCGTGCGCAGCTTTGCAACATACTTGGCCGGCTCCCAATACATCACCTGGCTATCGTTCAGTGAGGTTTTGACCAGCATCGCCGGGTAGCGTCCCCGCTTGAGGTTGTCATAGGGGGAGTAGCCCAGCATGTAGGTGAAGGCCTCGGGCTGGTTGGGATTGCCCCACTCCTCGTACTCGGGCACGGTGAGCGGCAGGGTGGCGTCCAGCATGGTGTTCATGACATCAACGAACGGCACGTGCGAGAGGACGGAGCGGAAGAGATCGGGGCGCAGATTGGTGACGGCACCCATGAGCAGACCGCCGGCGCTTCCGCCTTCGATGGCGACGCGATTGGGGTCGCCGTAGCCGTGCTCCGTCAGGTATTCGACCACGGTGATGAAGTCGGTAAAGGTGTTCGCCTTCTGCATCAGGCGGCCAGCATCGTGCCATGGCTTGCCCATGTCGCCGCCGCCGCGGATGTGCGCGTAGGCGAGCACCAGGCCGCGATCGAGCAGGCTCAGGCGATTGCTGTTGAAGCCGACAGGAAGGGAGTAGCCGTAGGAGCCGTAGGCGTACACATAGAGGGGGTTGCGGCCCTCGGTCTTCCGGTCCTTGCGGTAGACGATGGAGATGGGGACGCGTGTCCCGTCCGCAGCAGGGGCGAAGACGCGTTCCGAGGCATAGAGCGCGGGGTCGAAGCCGCCGGGAATCTCCTGCTGCTTGCGCAGCTCCGAGCGCCCGGTATCGAGCTCGTAGTCATAGACCGAAGTGGGCGTGACCAGCGACTGGTAGTTGTACCGGTACGTGCGCGTGTCCCACACGCGGTTCACGCCTCCATGAGCGCTGTAGACGGGCTCGGGGAAGGTAATTTCGCGCGACGCAGGCGCAAAGGCGCCGTCGGCGGAGAAGCCGGCGATGCGGATCCTGGGCAGGCCGTCCTCGCGCGTGCCGATGGCGGCGAAGCTCTGGAAGAGGTCCACATCTTCGAGCATGGCGGCCGGGTTGTGCGGAAGGATTTCGCGCCAGTGTGCGCGGTCCGGCGTTTCCACCGGCGCCGTCACCAGGCGGAAGTTGCGGCCGGCGTCGTTGGTGCGGATGTAAAAGAGGCCATCGCGATGGTCGGCGTAGTACTCGATGTCATCGCGCCGGGGCTCGATGAGGCGCCACTCGCTGTCGGGCGCATCGGCGGGGAGAAAGCGTTCTTCGCTGGTGGTGTGGCTGGAGATGCCGAGCACGAGATAGCGCTTATCGCGCGTCTTGCCCGCACCGAGGTTGAAGCGCTCGTCCGGCTCTTCGTAAACGAGCGCGTCTTCGCTCCCTGGGGAGCCCAGCGTGTGCCGGTATAGACGATGGTGCCGCTTGGTCGCTTCGTCTTCCTGGGAATAGAAGAGGGTGCGGTTGTCGTTGGCCCAGGTGACGGAGCCGACGCGCTCCGCGGTGTCGGGCAGCACGGCCCCGGTGCGCAGATCCTTGATGTGCAGCGTGTACTGGCGGTAGCCGGTGTTGTCTACGGAGTAGGCGAGCAGGTTGCCGTCGTCGGAAACCGAGAGTGCGCCGAGAGCCATGAACGGCTCTCCCTGCGCGAGCTCATTCACATCCAGGTAGACCTGCTCTTCGGCATCGAGCGAGCCGTGCTTGCGGCAGTAAATGGGATACTGCAGGCCCTGCTCGGTACGCGCGTAGTAGAAGTATTCGCCGTCGCGATATGGCAGGGAGACGTCCGTCTCTTTGATGTGGCTGACCATCTCCTGATAGAGCCGTCCCTGCAGCGCGCGCGTGGGCTCCATCCACTGTTCCGCATAGCGGTTTTCGGCTTCGAGGTAGGCGACGACCTCGGGGCTGTTTTTCTCGCGCAGCCAGGCGTAGTCGTCCACCAGCGTGTGTCCGTGGAAGGTGCTGGTGCGGGGTTCCCGGCGCGCGATGGGGGGCTGAAGAGACGTGTTCTGTTCGGTGGCAGGCATACCTTCTCAGCATAGCGCCATGACTGAACGCGCAGGGGTTGCCCGGCAGCGGAAATAGTACGGGATGCAAGCACGAATGGGCGGCTGGGCAACTCGTACCGAGAGATTGCGCTACTCATCAAGGGTAGGAGCGCGGAGCCGGCATGTGCTCGGCACCTCCATTCAAGTTACGCAACAGAGTTTCCAAGGAGAACAGACCGTATGAACGCCAATCGAATGTGTAGCACGCTCGCGACACTCGCCGCCACCGCAGTTCTGTGTTGCGCTCCGGCATTTGCGCAGACCACCGCGCAATCCCAATCGTCCTCCAGCGCGTCATCCCAGGACAAGATGTTCCTGAAGGATGCAGCCGCGGGCAACATGGCGGAAGTGGCAGCCGGGAAAGTCGCGCTGGACAAGAGCAGCAATGAACAGGTAAAGCAGTTTGCGCAGAAGATGGTCGATGACCATACGAAGCTGCAGGACCAGCTGAAGCCGGTTGCACAGCAGTTGAACGTGGACCTGCCGACCGAGCCCAAGGCCAAGGACAAGGCCATGATGACCAAGATGCAGGGCATGTCCGGCGCGGACTTCGATAAGGCTTACATGCGCGACATGGTGAAAGATCACACCAAGGATCTGCAGCAGTTCAAGAAGGAAGCCTCGACGGGCAAGGATTCGCAGGTGAAGGACCTTGCGCAGCAGGGATCGACCGTAATTCAGGGGCATCTTGACATGGCCAAGCAGGTCGCCTCGAGCGTAGGGGCGATGGGCGGCTCGAAGATGGCGAGCGGCAGCAACGGCGGTAATGGCGGTACACAGCAGTAAGTGCGCGTAACTGCGAAAGCTTGCGCATCGGCATGGGGCGTCTCTCGCGAGGCGCCCCATTTTCGTGCTGCCGGTAGAATGAGTCCAATGCAAGTCTCCACGCTGCGTGTGCGACAGGTCCTCGGGCGATTTCTTCTGCTGGTTGTGGTCGGGATCCTGACGTTCCCGGGCTGGGCGGAGAAGGTGAAAGACCTGCCGGCGCCGACGAATTACGTCAGCGACTTCGCTGGCGTTCTTTCCCCGGACACACAGAGTGCACTCAACCGGTTGTGCGGCGAGGTGGACCACGAAGCGCACGCGCAGATTGCGGTAGTCACGATCAAGTCACTGGAAGGCGAGCCGATCGAGGACTTCGCGACGCAACTGGAAGACAAGTGGGGCGTGGGGCCGAAGAAGTCGGATCGCGGCGTGCTGTTGATCCTGGCGATCCAGGATCGCAAGCGCCGCATTGAGGTGGGGTATGGGCTGGAGGGCATCCTGCCGGACGCCAAGGCGGGCGAGATCGGCCGGGCCATGGTTCCGGACCTGCAGCACGGCAACTACGATGCCGCGGTGAGCCTGGCCGTAAACCAGATGGCCACCCTGATCGCGCAGGACGCGGGCGTGCAGTTGCATCCGCTGGCCCATGGACCGCCGCGCACGGCGGACCAACCGCAACCGCTGGGTATTGGGACCATCATCTTTGGCGCGCTGTTTTTTCTTCTGATCATCTTTCTGCTGGGCCGGTCCGGGCGTTCGGGGCTGCTCGGCTTCCTGCTGGGAATGTTCTTCGGCGGCCGGGGTGGCCGCGGTGGTGGTTGGGGCGGCGGCGGTGGCTGGGGAGGCGGCGGCGGAGGAGGGGGCGGCGATGACGGGGGCGGATTCGGTGGCTTCGGCGGCGGCTCTTCCGGTGGTGGCGGTGCTTCAGGGGACTGGTAAGGAACGGAAAGCGATCTGGTAGCGTAAGACGGAAACCAAGGAGAACACATGAAGCGCGGAGCCCTGGCTCTTATCGGCGTACTTGTAGTGATTTTGGTGGCGGTGCTGCTGATTTTTGGCAGCTATGTGGGAGCGAAAAACCAGATGGTGGCCAAGGACGAAGCGGTCAAGGCGTCGTGGTCGCAGGTGGACATCGTGCTGCAGCGGCGGGCGGACCTGATTCCCAACCTGGTGGAAACGGTGAAGGGCTATGCCAAGCACGAGGAGACGGTCTTTGGCGATATCGCGAATGCGCGCGCCGGCCTGTTGAATGCGCGGGACCCGCAGGCCAAGATCCAGGCGAACGGGCAACTCGACTCCGCACTGGGCCGACTTCTGGCGCTTTCGGAAAGCTATCCGGATCTGAAGGCGAACCAGAACTTCCTGGCGCTCCAGGACCAGCTTGAGGGCAGCGAAAACCGGATTGCGGTGGAGCGCCGCCGCTACAACGAGACACTGCGGGACTACAACACGTATATCCGGCAATTTCCCAACAGCATCTGGGCGAACATCGCGGGATTCCATCAGAACAATGCGTACTTCGAGGCGAGTGCCGGAGCGAGAACCGCGCCGACGGTCAAGTTTTAGTCAGCGGATTCTAGGGGGAATGGGGAAGCCGGGCATAGGCCCGGCTTTTCTGTTGCGCGGGTAGTCGAATGGCCGGACGGCGCGGCTTAACTTCCGGGCAAGAAAAAGGGCTGCGGGTGAGCGCAGCCCTGGTGAGGTTGGTCGAGTCTCAGGCGCGGGAGAACGAGCCTATCGCGCTCGCTTCGTCGTCCTTGATATCGAATACGGTGTAGAGTTTGGTGATCTGCAGAAGGTCGTGGACCTTCTTTGTCAGGTTCAGCAGCTTGAGTTCGCCGCCCTGGTTTTTGGCGGTGGTGAAGGCGCTCACCAGTTCACCGATGCCCGAACTGTCGATGTAGTTAACGTCGCCCAGGTTGAGCAGGATGTGCTTCTGGCCTTTTGAGAGCAGGTCGCGGACGGCATCGCGCAGTTGAACACTGCCTTCGCCGAGGGTAATACGGCCGCTCATATCAAGAACAGTCACGCCGTCAACCTGACGGCTCGTAATTTTAGCGCTCACTTGGGGAATCCTCCTTGAAGCTTGTGTGTGTATCCAAAGATACCGGTTAGGCGACGGGGGGAAGGTTTTTGGTCAGAGTCAACTCGGTGCCGGGATGCAATTGCCGGAACTGCACGTCATCCATAAAGGACCGCATAAGAAAGATACCGCGTCCGGAGCCGCGCAGCAGATTATCAGGAGCGAGCGGATCGGGCAGGGCGGTGACATCGAGCCCGGGGCCCTGGTCGGTAATGCGGATCACTAGCGCCGTGCCGGTGTTCTCAAACGATGCGGTGACCTGCTTATCCGGGCTGTAGGCGTTGCCGTGCAGCACGGCATTGATTGCCGCCTCGCGCACCGCCATGGAGATGCGGAAGACTTCGTCCTCCTCCAGTCCGGCTTCCGTGGCGAACTTTTCTGCGGTTTGTTCCATGCGATTGACGCTGTCGAGCGACGAGTCGAGGGTATACGTGATGCGGCCTCCATCCAATCGAGTCAATCGGTGTGCCTCTTTCCGGAGCATGATAGCTGACCTTGCAAACCGCGAAAGTGTGTGTCGGCAGTGTGCTTGCCGGTTCGGGTTTGTGTCAAGGTCTCCTTGATGCGTCGCGCACTTCGATGCTGCGCAGCCTGGGCTGGAGCAGGGACCGCGATTGCACATTACTTCCGTTACACGGACGAGGAAATCGACACAACTGTGTGCAAGCGAATGGGTCTAGGTTCCCAATGCAGGGCAGATGCGCCGGAGATACGGCGAACACACCCGGAGGAGCGAATCATGAAGACATGGACCTTGGAATTGGCAGCGGCTGCGGTTCTTCTGCTGGTGAGTGCGGGCGGCGCATTGGCACAGACGGCAGTGACCGGCAGAAGCATCGAACAGCGCAAGGACAATCAGCAGCAGCGCATTGCACAGGGCGTGGCCAGCGGCCAGTTGACATCGCGCGAGACCAGCAATCTGGAGCGCCGCGAGGCGAGTGTGAATCGCGAAGAACGGCAGATGCGGCGCGCTAATGGTGGAACGCTGACCGCTGCAGACAAGGCCGCGCTGACGCAACGCCAGAACCGGATTTCGCGCAGCATTTACGTCGATAAGCACAACGCCGCCCAGCAGCGATAGCGGCCCGCACCGTGGGGCCAGGGGCGTATTTCTCAGCCGGCCCGCACGCGCAAGCTGCTGATAGACTCGACTCGGAATGCGCACGCTGGCCCCGCACGAAAGCAGTCTTACGCTGCTCCAGGGCACCCCGGTTCGGGATGCAGAGGGAAGGCTGTGCGGCCGCGTAATCGACGTGGCGGTGGCGACCGGGAGCGAAGCCGGCCGGGTAACTGGCCTGGTGCTGAACACGCGGGAGGGCAAGCGCCTCCTGCCGGCGGAGCAGGTCATCGCGACACCGCAGGGTGGCCTGGAGATGATGGCGGACGCGACGCTGTCTCCGCTGGGCGAGGTGGAGAACTATCTCCTGCTGCGCCAGGACATTCTCGACCGCCAGATCATTGACGTGCACGGCCGCAAGGTGGTGCGCGTGAACGACGTGGACCTGCTGTGGCGCGCAAGCGATGAGGCGCCGCTGCTGCAGGTTTCGCAGGTGGAGGTCGGCATGCGCGGCGCCATGCGGCGCCTGCTGAAGGGGACGATGCCGGCAGCGCAGGTGGAAACGCTGGCGCACCGTTTCGGTCCGCGGATCATCCCGTGGGAGTTTGTGGACATCATCGAGGTGGATCCTGCGCGGCGTGTGCGCTTAAAGATTGAACACGATCGCCTGGCGCAGATGCATCCATCGGATATCGCAGACATTCTGGAGGACCTGGCGCCGGCCGAGCGTGAAGCCGTATTCACCGCGCTGAACCAGGAGGTGGCGGCGGACGCGCTGGAGGAGGTGGAGCCGCGGCTGCAGCAATCCCTGATCGCGTCGCTCGACTCCGAGCGCGTGGCCGACATTGTGGAGGAGATGGACCCCGGGGCGGCGGCCGACCTGCTGGCCGAGCTTCCGGAAGAGCGCTCCGAAGCCATCCTGGGGCAGATGCAGCCGGAGGAGCGGCAGGAGGTCCAGGAGCTACTGGAGTTCCGCGAAGATTCTGCCGCGGGCCGGATGACGACGGACTACATTCACCTGCCGGTCGAGGCGGTGACTGCGGATGCTGTGGCAGCACTGCGCGAATTTGGAGGCGATCCCGAGACGGTGACGGAGGTCTACCTCACGGATGAGAACCGGGTACTCAAGGGCACGGTGCCGCTGGCGCGCCTGTTGCTGGCGCAGCCGGAAACCAGGCTCACCGAGCTGGCCGAGAGCCGCACCATCAGTTGCCGCTCCGACACGCACGAGGACGAAGTCTCCGAGCTGTTCGATAAGTACAACCTCCGTGCTCTGCCGGTGGTGGATAACGCCGACCGTCTGGTGGGCATGATTGAGGCCGACCACGTGATTGCATTTCTGCGCGAGCGCCGCCGGTAGAACCCGCGGCGGTGAGACACGAGCGGAGGCGATCTGGTATGGTCGCTGGTGGCCCGCCAGCTCTGCGCGGCCCTTCCGCAACACCCGTAGTTCCAGATCGCAGCGAAAAGTGAATGGTGCATGTTGAGACGGTGGCGAATCCGGATCCTGATCTTTCTTGCGGTCCTGGGGCCCGGCTTTATCACTGCCAACGTAGATAACGACGCCGGCGGGATCCTGACCTATTCCCAGGCCGGGGCGCAGTTCGGCTACTCGCTGCTGTGGACCATGCTGCCGATCACGCTGGCGCTGGTGGTGGTGCAGGAAATGTGCGCACGCATGGGCGTGGTGACGGGCAAGGGCCTGAGCGACCTCATCCGCGAAGAGTTTGGGCTCCGCATTACGTTTGTCATGATGGCGCTGCTGCTGATCGTGAACTTCGGCAACGTTATCACGGAGTTCGTCGGAATTTCCGGTTCGCTGGAGCTGTTCCACGTCAGCCGGTATATCTCCGTGCCGGTGTGCGCGGTGCTGGTGTGGCTGCTGGTGGTGCGCGGCGACTACAAGGGCGTCGAGAAAGTCTTCCTGGCGGCGAGCGTTTTTTATATCGCGTATATCGTGAGCGGGGTGCTCTCCGGGCCGAGCTGGCATGAGGCCATGCTGGCCACGGTGAAGCTGCCATCGCGGCGTGTGTGGAGTGACCGCAATTACGTGTACACGGTGGTGGGCGTCATCGGCACCACGATTGCGCCGTGGATGCAGTTTTATCTGCAATCGTCCGTGGTGGAGAAGGGCATCAGCGTCAAGAACTACCCGGCGTCGCGGCTGGACGTGATCGTGGGCTCGTTCTTTACCGACATCGTGGCGTGGTTCATCGTGGTGGCCTGCGCGGCCACGCTGTACGCGCATGGCATGGGATCGATCTCGGTACCCTCCGAGGCTGCCGAAGCGATGAAGCCGCTGGCCGGTCAATATGCCTTTCTGCTGTTTGCCGTGGGGCTGTTCAATGCTTCATTCTTCTCCGCTTCGGTGCTGCCGATTTCGACCGCCTACACCATCTGCGAAGGGCTGGGCTTTGAATCGGGCGTGGATAAGAGTTTCCGCGAAGCCCCGGTCTTCTACTGGCTCTACACACTGCTGATTGTGGGTGGCGCCGCGGTGGTGCTGCTGCCCGGCATCCAGCCAATGCGCCTGGTGGTGCTGACCCAGGTGCTGAATGGCGTTCTGCTACCGCTGGTGGTGGTCTTCATGCTCCTGCTGATTAACCGGAAGGACCTGATGGGCGAGCATGTGAACCGGCCGTGGTTCAACGTGGTGGCCTGGACGACGGCGGTGGTGGTGATTGCGCTGTCACTGGCGATGCTGGTGGGCGGGAATGGTTAGGTTGCGGGCCGGGCTGTCGTGGACAGTGGAAAGGCGCGGGCCGTCATTCTGAGCGCAGCGAAGAACCCAAGCAGAAGCCGCTTCTCTTGGAGACGCCAAGGGCAAGAGACGCCAAGGGCAAGACGAAACCGACTCGTCTGCACGTAGCGGCGACGATGCCGACGGCATGACCGAGAACGCCCCGTAATCTTGGCAATGGGTCAACGGGCAAGCCCCGCGGGCCGCTGCTAGACTCGGCCTTGCAGAGTCGCAATCATGGAGACCAGGGAAATTAGCGCGGGCAAGACAGCAATCGGAAGCCCGGTAACCGGATCGCACCGCAGCCGTCCACCCGCAAGCCCGGAGCCGCGCTGGCCGGCGATGCTGGCGCTGTTATGCGTGGGTGGTCTGCGCTTCAGTCTGCCGGAGTCTTGGTCCATCGGGCCGGCGTGGTTGCTGGTGGTGGTGGTGACCATTCTGCTGATTCCTACCGTGGCGGCGCGGAAACGGGGCAGCCACGGGGTGAACCAGATCCTCGGCTATGTGCTGAACGGGATCGTGACGCTGGATATGATCTGGTCGCTGTGGCGATTGGTGGCGGCGCTGCCCTCGCATCGGGAAGCACCGCGAGACCTGCTCCGCTCGGCCGCCGCGTTGTGGTTTACCAACATCCTGGTCTTCGCCTCATGGTACTGGAGGCTCGATGCCGGCGGGCCGCACGCGCGCGAAATGGAGGGGGTGCGCAGCAAGGGAGCGTTCCTGTTTCCGCAGATGACGCTCAATCCGGAAGCGCGGGAGGAACTGTGCGAGCCATTCTGGAATCCGGGATTTGTGGATTACCTGTTTCTCGCCTTCAATACCAGCACGGCGTTCTCGCCGACGGACTGCCCGGTGCTGTCGCGCTGGGCGAAGATACTGATGATGGTGCAGGCGCTCATCTCGTTTGCCACGGTGGTGCTGTTGGCGGCGCGGGCGGTGAATGTTCTCTGAGCCTCATGTAAGGCGAGAAGCAGTCCTCGGACTCACTCAGCTCGCGGCGACGAGAGTGCCTGCCCAGTCTCCAGCCCACCCTCCGTTTGGAAGGGTGGGCACCCGGTTCAGGCGAAGGCTGGAGCGCGCACGGTAGAAGTCCAGTCAAGGGTAACGACGGTGATGTCGTCCTGCTGGCCATAGTTGTGGGCCGCGGCGGCGATGGAGGAGGCGGGGAGGTGGCTGACGTTGGAGGTGCGGTCGAAGCCGAAAAGCTCACCGGAGTGGGAGCGGGCCTCGACAACGCCGTCGGAGAGCAGGGTGAGTCGGGCGGTGGCGGGAAGCCGGATGGTGCTTTGTTCGTACTCCACGTCGGGGAGAATGCCCAGCGGCAGGCCAGGGATTGATTCCAGCTCCTGCCCATTCAGATAGGGCGCCAGGTGGCCGGCGTTGGCGAAGACCACCTCGCCGGACTGCGAGACGCGGAGGCAGAGGCAGGTAACAAAGCCGGGCTCCTTGGTACGAACAAGAACCTGGTTGAGGCGGTAGAGGATAGCGCAGGGATCGTTTTCCTCGTCGGCCAGAGAGCGGAGGACGCCGACGGCGAGAGTGCCCAGCATGGCGGCCTGGAGCCCTTTGCCGCTGACGTCCCCAATGGCGATGAGGACGGAGCCGTCGCTGCGCGGGAGGACTTGACAGAAGTCTCCGCCGACTTCTTCCGCCGCGAGATAGGCGATCTCGGTGCGAAGACCGCCGAGCACGGGCAGGTCGCTGGGCACGAGCCGGTGCTGAATCTGCCGGGCGGCGTCGAGGGCGGCGCTCAGGCGCTGTTCCTGGAGCGTTGTGCGCCCGAAGCGGTAGGCAAGCACGGCGAGAAAGCCGAGCAGTGTGAGCACGTCGCCGAGCTCTTCCAGGCTGACCGCAAAGGGGTGCTGGATGATTTCAATCTCAGCGGGCAGGAAGCGCGCGGCTCCAGTTACGTTGAGATCGATCAGGTAGTGGCCGAGGTTACCGACCATAGAGATGAGAGCGCTGAGAGCATAGGGCATCAGGAAGAGCCTGGCGTCCACCACGCCCGTGCGCCAGGCGCGCAGAAGGTACCAGAGAAGCACACCCTGAAAAGCCGCTGCGAAGAAGAAGTAGATGCCATCGGCCCAGACAAAGGGAAGCTGAAAGGAGACGAGGAAGAGAGGACCCACCTCTGCTATCGCGGCCAGCAGGATAGGCAAGAGGATTTGTCGCCGGCTGCGCAGACCGAGAGGTCCCATGAGGAAGAGCGCAAGGGAGATGCTGGAGATCAAATCCACGGCGATATAGAAGTAGAGGCCGAAGCCGAGTTCCCAGGTGAAGTGAGCGGAGGCGAGCCGGATGGGCAGGGAAGCGAGGCCGGCGACCAAAAAGATGGCGAACCAGAGATAAAAGTTTTGTCGAGTGAAGAAGAAGAGCAAAAGCGTCGCCGTAAGAATCGGCATGGCGACGAAGGCTTCGGTGTATTGGCTGCCCATGCGGAGCAGGTTGGCGGCCTTGATGTGTTCGAACTGGGCAAGAACGACTGCCGGAGCGCCGGCCTGAATGGGGCCGATGAGGCGGTTGGCGGCCAGCATGGTATAGCGAGGAGATTGCCACAGGCGGAGAGCGAGTGTGAGGTCACGCGGAGAGACATCGGTGTGGACCGGCAGGGTAAAGACCCGTGCGGCGGAGACGACCGCATGCGGGCGGGCCGGCGGCAGGCTGCCGACCTGGGCGATCAACTGGCCATCGGCAAAGAGCTGATAGCTCTGGGTGATGCGGGGCATCTGGAGGACGATGCTGGGACTATGCGCTGGAATGCGCACGCGAAAGCGGAACCAGGCGAGGTTGTTCTGTTCGGAGTAGCCCTGCTCCACCCAGTCGTCGGCGGGCTGGATAAGCTTCCACGAGCTGTCGTCGAAGGTGGCGGAGGCCCAGCGGGGATCGTCGCCGGGGTGAAAGCGCCAGTCGCGGGCGAGTGATGTGATGGGCTCACGGTCCGCCTTGAGGTCGATGATGGGCGAGGGGCGCGTGGGTTGCGCGGGAGCCGCGCTGGCGAAGATGCCGCAGAAAAACAAGGACAGGATCGCTGAAATCAAGAATCGCCGCATGCATTGCTCCTGCTTTGGGGCCGGGACTAAGGGGGGTGGTCTGGTGCGGGTAGGCTATCACCGGCCTTGCCGGGCTGGAATGGAAATGCAGCGGTGTCCTCCCCTTCTGCTGTAGAGGCCACAGGAGAGGGTAAAAGCAGAAGCAGATCCCTCGGCTTCGCTCGGGATGACAGCGGCGTGGCTTCGCTCGGGATGACAACGCCTGGCTTCGCTCGGGATGACAACGCCTGGCTCGCGCGGGAGGGCAACGGCGTGGCTTCGCCCGGATGACAAGACTTGGCTTCGCGCGGATGACAGAAGTGGGCTAGAGCAGTTTGCCGGCGGCGAGGTCGCGGATCAGGTCGCGGTCGGCGGCCAGGAAGTCGTAGGTTGGGAGAGCGCGCAGGTTGACCCAGCGAAGGTCCTGGAAGATGCGGTTGGTGAGCTCGCCATCGAAGTGGTGTACCGCAAAGAACTGGAGATCGACGGCGCCGCCGCTGCGGTAGTTGTGCCGCAGGTGGGCGACGCGGGTGCCAACCGTCGCCTGGATGCCGAGCTCTTCATCCAGCTCGCGGCGGAGAGCCTGCTCGGCGGATTCGCCGGCTTCCATCTTGCCGCCGGGAAACTCCCACTTGAGCGCCATGGGCTGGTCGGGGCGGCGCTGGCAGATGAGGACGGTGTCGCCGCGGAGAATGAGCCCGGCGACCACGAGACGTACGGTCTTCGCTCCTGCCTGTCCGTTCGCTGGCATGGGTCCCTTGGTGAGGCCGGCCAGGAGAACCGAGCCGGCATCCCTGTCTTCACTCTAAATGGATGCGAGTTCTCCCGCCGGGTGGCGCAGGCGGCGATTGGTTTCAGCCTCGCCAAAAATGGCGGGGTGGATGGCGGAGGCGAGGGCGTGGAGGCCATCGATCAGGTTGGGAGCGGGCGTGTTGAGAAATTCGTCCGGGATGCAGACGACGCGGCGCTGCTCTGCTGCGTGGAGGCCAGCCCAGCCGCGCTGCGCGATCACCCGCTCCAGCGGAACGCGATCCCCGGCACCGCACCAGGCGAAGATGAGTACGTCGGGATCGGCTGCGGCCACGGTATCGGCGTCGGTGGTTGCGCCGGGGCTGCCGAGAAAGCGGCCGCCGGCGGCTTCGACCAACTCGGCCACCCAGGGCTGGGAATGAATGAGCGGCTTGCCCCACTCTTCGCAATAGACTAGCGGGCGGCCGGGGGCCTGCGCGGCGCGCGTGCGCACTTCGGCATTAGCGTTTTCCATGCGGGAGACGATGGCGTCAGCTTGCGTGGCGCGTCGGACGATGCTGCCGAGCAGCCGGATATCGGCGTAAATATCGGCGAGCGTGTGCGGCGCGAGGGTAAGGACGGGACAGCCGGATTTGAGGATGGCAGCGAGCGATTCCATGCGGTAGGGAACGGAGGCGAGAACCAGGTTGGGCGCAGCGGAAAGGATCTCGTCGGTGGTGGAGGACCAGGAATCATGAATGACCTGCACCGGCAAGGAACGTAACGCGGGCACTGCATCGAGGCAGTATTTTGTGCAGGCGACGATCCGGTCCAGCGCGCCGAGGTGATCGAGAACCAGGCTGATGCTGGGCTGGAGCGCGGCGATGCGCAGAGCGGGTGCGGGCGAGGGCGCGTGCATGAGCGATTGTAAGTCCGGCATGAAGGCACACGCGAAATGGGCGTGCTTCTCGGCGCGGCGACTCTCGGTATGGCAAAGGGATGATGTAGTATCCGCCCTATGTTTGTGGCCGACCCTCAACTGAATGCCAGCCAAGTGCTGCGGGTCTTTCACCACGACGAGGTGTTCCTGTTTTTCGGCGCGGCGTTTACCACTGTTGGCCTGGTGGCCGCGATTTTGGCGTTTCTGACGCGCAAATTCGAAGCAACGCTGTTCTGGCTTGGCCTGTTTGCCATCCTGTATGGAAATCGCCTGTGGTTGCAGTCGGATCTGCTGGTGCTGATGGTCCCGCCGTCGCTTTTTTTCGACAGCCTGCGATCGTCGGCGGACTACATCGTCTCCATTCCGGCCTTCTTCTACTTCGAATCGATGGGGCTGATGGGCCGCCATGCGCGGAAGTTCGTCTACTTGCTTTCCGCCATATTCCTGGGCCTGTTTGCCGCGACCTTTATCTTCGGTCCGCTGCGCCCCTTTCATCTGATCAATAACGTAATCATCATTGTGGCAGTACTGGCCCTGATCGTGCGCTCGCTGCAGCGGGGCCGCGCGGACCGCGCGTTCGTTATCCTGCGGCGGGGGCTGCTGGTGTTTGCGGCCTTTGTGTTGTTTGACAATGTCGCGGGGACGTTGGGGCACCGGGCCCGGGTCGAGCCGTACGGGTTCGCCTTCTTTCTGGCCTGCCTGGGGTATGTGACGGCGCGCCGCACGCTGCAGCGTGACCAGATGTTTGGCGAGATCCAGAAGGAACTGGATGTGGCGCGCCGCATCCAGCTCTCTATTCTGCCGGAAGCGTTTCCGCCGTCTACCTGCTTCCGCGTGGCTGCCCGGTATACACCGATGACGGCGGTGGCGGGCGACTTCTACGACTTCCTGATCGGGGACAATGCGCGCGCAGGCCTGCTGATCGCGGATGTCTCGGGCCACGGGGTGCCGGCTGCGCTGATTGCATCCATGGTGAAGCTGGCGGCGGCTTCACAGCGGGCCAACGCGCACGATCCCGCAGCGCTGTTACGGGAAATGAACCAGGCGCTTTGCGGCAACACACAGAGCCAATTTGTAACGGCGGCGTATGCATATCTGGATGCCCCGGCCGGCGAGCTGCGCTATGCCGCCGCGGCGCACCCGCCCATGCTGCTGCTGCGGGGCGGCGAGGTGCGCGAAATCGTGGAGAACGGCCTGATGCTGGCGGCGTTTTCCTTTGCCGCGTACGAGACGTCGGTACAGCCGCTTGAGCCGGGCGACCGGCTGGTGCTTTATACCGACGGGCTGCTTGAAGCCGCCGACGCGAAGCAGGAGCAATTCGGCCAGCAGCGCCTGTGCGCGCTGGTGCGGGCGAGCGCGCACCAGCCGCACGGAGAGGCGGCGGACACCATCATGGCGGCGGTGCAGCGTTGGGCTGCAGCGCAGGAAGACGACATGACGCTGCTGGTGTGCGATTACCACTGCGATGGGGCAGCCGCGGTGCAACCGCCGCACCGCAGCCTTGCTCTAGGTGACCACTTGCGCGACGGCAGTGGGGTAGAAGACGGGCCAGCCCTGTTCCGCGGCGATGGCAACCAGGGCGGGCGTGGGATTGACGGCGAAGGGACGCCGGGCGAGGGCCAGCATCGCGGCGTCGTGGATGGAGTTGCCGAAGACGCAGTCTGGCGCGGGCAGTCCGATCCGGCGCAGGGCCACAGCTTTGCCCTCGCCGGTGGGAACGTCGAGAAGTTCCGCGGTAGCAACGCCATCGGCGATGCGGACGCGCGCGGACAGAATGCGATCGGGCGGGATGCCGAAGGGGCGCACGCCCTCCTCGATCACCCAGCTATTGCTGGAGCTGACGGCCCAAATGATGCAACCGCTGCGGCGCAGCTCGTTCACCAGCGCGAGCATCTCGGGAAAGACGCGTGAGTCGATGTATTCGCGTACGAAGCGTTGTGCCGCACCGCGCAGTTCGGTTTCCGGGAGGCCGGTGTAGAGTTGCACCATCTCGCCGCACATGTCCTCTTCGGAGACAGTGCCGGCGCGATAGAGCACGTAGCGGGCTTCAATGGCGGCGCTGCGTTCCCGGGAAACGAGGCCGGTACGAATGGACCACAGCATGAACTCATAGCCGGCGTCGCCGCTCCACAAGGTGCCGTCGCAATCAAAGACCGCGGTGCGCGGCTCGGCAGCCAGTACGGCGGCGTGGAACGCGGGACCGCTGAGGCGGTCCACAGTGGAGGCGAGGGTGGCGGAGGCGAGCGAGTAGTCGGGCGAATCGGCGATCAAGGCAGAGGGGGCTCCTGCTGTCATGATAGCTGGCGAGGAGTGGCGAGCTTGAGCAAGAGCCGGAGAAGTGTGGCGCTGGCATTGGTACTGGCATGGCAGGGAGCACTTGCGCCCGTGTGGCCGCAGGCAGCGGGCGGCGGGCAGAAGCTGCCGGCGGTGGTGCATCCGCGCCCGGCGTATATCGGCTTCGATCGCAACGACTACCCGGGGGACGCGCTGCTTGAGGGATTGCGCCACGACTTCAGCTACACGGGGTATTGGCTGAATGCGCCGCCGGGGGAGAAGGCCAGCACCTGGACGGGCAAGCGTGCGCTGTTGCGGCAACGCGGATTCGGCTTTCTGATCCTGTTCAACGGGCGTTTGTATGCGGAGCTGAAGGGCAAGGATGCGGCCGCATTGGGAAGGGCGGATGCGGCGGCTGCGGCAGAGGCGGCGCGGCGCGAGGGCTTTCCGGCGCATGCAATTCTTTTTCTGGACCAGGAAGAAGGCGGGCGGCTGCTGCAGGAACAGATGAGCTACGTGCTGGCGTGGGTGGACGCGGTGCGGCGCGCAGGGTGGCGCGCGGGCGTGTATTGCTCAGGCATCTCCGTACCCGATGGCAGTGGCGGCACTATCAGCACGGCGGAAGATGTGGAGCGGCATGCCGGTTCGTGGCGCATTCCGCTGTGGGTAGCGCGGGACGAATGCCCGCCTTCTCCGGGCTGCGTCGTGGAGCAGGGGACCGCCGTGCCGCGCACGCTGCTGCCGCGCGATCTGGCGTTGCCGGACGCCGTGGTGTGGCAGTATGCGCAGTCACCGCGACGGGTGCAATTCACCGCCGGGTGCCCGAAGAACTACGGCGCGGACAATAACTGTTACGCACCCAATCTGTCTCCCGGGCCGCAGACCTTTGTAGACCTGAACGTGGCGGAATCGCAGGATCCGTCCGGCGGGCGCTGAGGGCAGAGATCGAGAATCTGCGCTCATGCAGTGCAGGCGTACACGGCAATTGTGTCCCTGCGGTTACAGATCGGATGCTTTGGGCTTTCTGCAACTTCGGTTTTGGTATACTCTCGGTCAAACTATATTTGCAGTGTGTCAAAGCTGCGGAGGGCCTTCCGTTTTTGCTCGCCGTCATTTCGCGAGGTACGCACGCCCATGATGGATGCTGCTGAATCTCAGGCAAAAAAGTATCCACGGCTGATAGAGGGCGTCACCGGGATTGCTGTGTTGGCCACCGGCCTTCTTGTATGGTGGTTCAGCCCGACGCTTTTCTCGCAGGGCTTCGTGCCCCACCGCTACTGCTATCTGGCGCGCCCAGACCTCATCTGGACGAATGTCGTCACCGACAGCATCATTTTTCTTTCCTACGTTTCCATCTTCTGGAGTCTGCTGTGGGTGGCGCGCCGGTCCACCACGCTGCTGCTGCGCACAATGGTGGCGTTCTTTGTGGCCTTCGGCATCTTTATCCTCGCCTGTGGCCTGACGCACCTGATGGAAGTGATCGTGATCTGGTTCCCGTTCTACTGGCTGTCCGGTACGGTGAAGGGAATCACCGCGGTGTCTTCCGGTATTACAGCGTTTGCCTTTGCAGCCAAGAAGGGCGTCATCGTGGACGGCATCGCGGCCTATCGCAAGCAACTCAGCACCAGCGAGCGCGAGCGCGAGTACGCGATTACGGCCCTGGTGAATGCAGACAAGCTGGCGGAACTGGGACGCCTGTCGGCGAGCATCTCGCATGAGATCAACAACCCGCTCGAAGCCGTGACCAACATCGTGTATTGCGCGCGTACTCACCCGGAACTGCCGCCCGAGTTGCACGAGCTGCTGGTGAGCGCCGATTTGGAACTGCACCGGGTGGCGGATATCGCACAGAACACGCTGGCGCTGTACCGGGAAAGCGCCGCACCTCGCAAGGTCGATCTACGCAAGGCCATCGAGGGATCGATCGATCTGCTGGGCAAAGGCGCGCGCGACAAAGGCGTGCAGATTGCGACGGAATTCTCCGGACTGCTTTTCATCGAGGCCTACGATGGCGGCGTGCGGCAGATCTTGATCAATTTGCTCCGCAACGCAATCGAGGCATCGGAGCAGAACGGCGAAATCCGGGTCTCCGCCAGCCCGGCACTCGACGAAGCGACGCGCCGCGACGGCTGCCAAATCACGGTCAAGGACATGGGCTGCGGCATTCCTGCATCCGCGGTCCCCAACCTCTTCCGGCCTACCATCTCGACGAAACAGGAGGGCAATGGGATCGGCCTCTGGATCGTAAAACAGATTGTGGAGAAGCACGGCGGCACGATCGCGGTGGAGTCGCAAACGGCGAAGCCTTCCGGGACAGAGTTCACCGTATGGCTTCCGGTGCGCTTCGCGCTGGGCGTGCTGGATACGGAAGAGTTGCTTTCGATGGGCGGCGCGGAGCCGTACGCGGGCTGAGTAGCTCGGTCTGCGGACCTGCGCAGAGGGTCCGCCAGCGTGATTTGAAGGACGTGTGCCCGGCGTATTGTTCTGACATACCGGCGGTACACGAAGACCTCTGCTGACTGTTCGCACCCAATCTACCGCCGGGCGACGAGCCTATCTTGACGGAACAGTGGAAAACGGCCGGACCTCTCGGGCGGAAGTTGCAATGCGCTTCAAGGATGGCGCAGCGGATTTTTCACCGCGACAGCGCACATTCCGGTAGTGTAGGCGGGATATGCATGGCCTGCACGCAATGCCAACGGTGACGGAACCCGAGCAGCCATTCTGGAGCGCGGTGCGCGAAGCGCTGCGCGGCAGCCATCGCGACTTCACCAGGGGCAGCCTGAACCGCGCCATCCTGCTGCTGGCCATTCCCATGGTGCTCGAGATGGTACTCGAGTCGCTGTTCGCGGTGGTCGATATCTTCTGGGTGGGGCGGTTGGGCGCTGATGCGGTGGCCACTGTCGGCCTCACCGAGTCCATGCTGACGCTGATCTTCGCTGTGGGCATGGGGCTGAGCATGTCCACGACGGCGATGGTGGCGCGGCGCGTCGGGGAGAAGGATGCAGACGGGGCCGCGGTGGCCGCCGTGCAGGCGGTAGCGCTGGGGCTGCTGACTTCGCTACTGATTGCGGTGCCGTGCACCCGATATGCGCCACAGTTACTGCGACTCATGGGCGGTACGCCGCAGATCGTGGCGACGGGCGCGAACTATACGCGTGTTGCGCTGGGCGGCGGCGGGGTGGTGCTGCTGCTGTTTCTCAACAACGCCATCTTCCGCGGGGCGGGTGACGCCGCCATCGCCATGCGGCTGCTCTGGGTATCGAATATTCTCAACCTGATTCTTGATCCGTGCCTGATCTTTGGCGTGGGGCCGTTTCCGCGCATGGGAATAACGGGGGCGGCCGTGGCCACGCTTACGGGCCGGAGTGTCGGGGTGCTCTATCAGTTCTACCGGCTGATGCGGGGTACCGAGCGGCTGCGTGTCTTGCGGCGGCATCTGCGCGTGAATCTCGGGGTCATGGGACGGCTGCTGCGGGTATCGCTAACAGGCATTGTGCAGTTCCTGATCGCACAGGCGAGTTGGCTGGGGCTGGTGCGGATTGTCAGCTACTTCGGGGCGGCGGCGCTGGCCGGCTACACCATCGGCATTCGCGTGATCATCTTTGCCATCCTGCCGTCGTGGGGTTTAAGCAATGCCGCGGCGACGCTGGTAGGGCAGAACCTGGGCGCGCGGGAGCCGGAGCGCGCCGCGAGTTCCGTATGGCGGACCGGGCTGTGGAACATGCTTTTCCTGGGCTCGGTGGGTGTGGTGTTTCTGGTGTTTGCAGTGCCGGTGGTGCGGCTGTTCACGCATGATCCGACAGTGGTGCCCATTGCGGCATCGTGCCTGCGCATTCTGAGCACGGGCAACCTGGCCTACGCCTATGGCATGGTGCTGCTGCAGGCCTTCAATGGCGCGGGTGACACGCTGACGCCGACGGTGGTGAACTTTTTCGCCTTCTGGATGCTGGAGATCCCGCTGGCCTATTTGCTCGCGCTGCACACCCCGGCGCGCGAGGACGGAGTCTTCTGGGCAGTGGTCATTTCGCAGACGGCGATGGTAGCGGCCAGCGTGGTGCTCTTCCGGCAGGGGCGGTGGAAGCGGCAGAAGATCTGAAGTGAACTTATGTTTGACGGAGCCAACGCTGAGGCCTTCCGTGCTGATGGCTCGAATCAGGCAGGCTGTTGCCGTATACGCGCTTGGTGGGGCCGCCCTGGTATCAGGCCAACTTGCGAGATTACGTGCAGGCCCTATACGGCATTAGGCGCATGAGGCGGTCGGGTGCTGGTTCAACCGCCGGACAGGTTATGTTGCCGTAAGCCCATTTCAATGGAATATCCGGATTGTACTCATGCAGATAAAAGGCGAAGCGCAACGGTGGAGTACCTTTTACGCAGCCGATTTTACGCTGAATAAGAAATGCACCGTCTGGCGAAAGAAGAGCTTCATCGTAAGCTGCTTGTTCCAGGTCCGGGTAACCGGGCATTGGAGACGACTGGGTAATCTCACCGACATCGATTTCTGAATCGACATATTCGGCAAGCGCCTCGATGAGAACCAAGCCAGAAAAGTGTTCCTGGGTTTGCTCGTCGGATTCGGTAACTGCCCACTGTTCTTTCCACGTGTCCTCTGAGATAGTGGGCCTATATACGCCAAGTATGGTGAGCTTCGGTTCAGGCATAGCGGACTAATCAGTTTGTATCGATCTCATTCCTGAGTCAAAGGTCGTCGAAATATCTCTTTGACTAAGGTAATGGGACACCCGGGTGTAATGGCCAGGCCGGTAAGCCAGAAAGCACGGGTTTTTCGGATGACGGGCGATAAGGTGGGCCCGCTTCGCTCAACATGACACCATGAAATCAGCGGCCCTCGAGCGCAGTGTACTTCACCGGGTACTCGGGGCCGATGTACTCCGCGCGGGGACGGATGAGGCGGTTGTCATCCAGTTGCTCGATCACATGGGCGGCCCAGCCGGCGATGCGGCTGACGGCGAAGATGGGTGTGAACAGATCGAGATCGATGCCGAGCGTGGTGTAAGTGGAAGCGGAGTAGAAGTCCACGTTCGCGTTGAGCTTTTTCTCGCGCAGGACGAATTGTTCGATCGCGCGTGACATATCGAACCACTTGGGGTTGTTCGCCGATTTGCCGAGCGCTTCGCTCATCTTGCGCAGGTGCGTGGCGCGGGGATCTTCGGTGTGATACACGCGGTGGCCGAAGCCGGAGATCTTTTTCTTCGCGGCCAGCATGGCCTTCACGTGCTCGACCGGGTCTTCGCCGTTCTTGTCAATTTCAAAGAGCATGCGCATCACGGCTTCGTTGGCGCCGCCATGCAAGGGGCCCTTGAGTGCGCCGATGGCGCCGGTGATGGCCGAGTGAATGTCAGAGAGGGTGGCGGCGATGACGCGCGCGGCAAAGGTGGAGGCATTGAGCTCGTGGTCGGCGTGAAGGATGAGCGCGATATCGAGCGTGCGCGTGGCCGTCTCCGAAGGCATCTGGCCGGTGAGCATCCAGAGGAAGTTGCCGGCATGGGAGAGCGAGCGGTCTGGCTCGAAGAGCGGCAAGTTCTTACGAATGCGGTCCCACAGCGCAACGATCATCGCGATTTGCGAGGTCAGCCGGAAGCTCTTGCGGACGTTCGCGTCGTGACCATTGTTCTTCTCGTCGGGATCGTAGAAGGAAAGCGCGGAAACCGCGGTGCGCAGTACCTCCATGGGATTCGCCGAGCTGGGGAGCGAGCGCATGAGGTCCACGATCTTGGGGTCAAGCGTGCGCGCCTCGGCGAGCTTGCGCCGGAAGTCGTCCAGCTCGGTACGCGTGGGCAGCTTGCCGAACCAGAGCAGGTACGCGGTCTCTTCGAAGTTGGAGTGCTCGGCCAGCTCATGGATGTCGATACCGCGGTAGGACAGGATCCCTGCATCGCCATCGATCCAGCAGATACCAGAGTTTGCCGCTACGATGCCTTCCAAACCTTTTGTCGCGACCGCGGTAGACATATGCACGTCTCCTTGAGATTCGAGGTGAACCTAGATCAGATGCTACGCACGACAGACGCAGGGGAGCAGGGGTCGTGCGCGGATAGATCCAAACAGGTTGTTATAGCGCAGTGGGAAAGCGATTGTCACATGACGCGCGCAGGTGTGAAGCGTCCTGGCGAAAATGGGGCAAGGTCGATGGCCGGCGCGTGTCCGGTGATCCACTCTGCCATCACGTCGGCGGTGGCCGGCGCGAGCAGGATACCGTTGCGAAAATGCCCGCCGGCAACAAAGCAGCGGGGCGTCTGCAAGCGGCCGAGCAGCGGCAAGCCATCTTCAGTCGCAGGACGCAGGCCGGCCCAACTGTCGAGAATCGGCGCATCGGCAATCGGGGGCCACAGCGATGCCGCACGCGCCAGCAGAGCATGGAGTGTTTCGCTGTGCACGGCAGTATCGAATCCAGCGTTCTCAACCGTCGCGCCTACGACAACGCGGCCATCGCCGCGGGGCACCAGGTAGATCTCAGGGGAGCGCAGCACGATGGGCAGTGCCGCGGGGTCCACGCCGACGACGGCCATCTGCCCCTTGCGGGGAAACACGACAGCGGTTTGCGCGGACGCGGCATCGGGATCCTCCGGCGATGGCTCCTGAAGCTGTGAAGGCTGGAGCTGCGAGGCCCAGGCACCGCAGCAGTTCAGAAACGCGCCGGCGGAAAAGGAGCCGGCCGCGGTACGGACTTCGACGGCGTCCTCGGCGGCGATGACCTCTTCGACCGCCACACCCGCGTGAAGGACAACTCCGGCCGCGACAGCGGCGAGAGGCAGTGCGTGGCACAGATCGCGGGGATCGAGGCTGGCTTCCGCCAGCTCCAGAAAGCGATATGTGCCCGCGGTGCGCAGGCCGGGGAGCAAGGCGAGAGCATCGGCGGGCGAGAGCAGGCGTCCGGCGTGGCTGGCCGGGGCGTGTGGTGCGATCGCCTGGAGAGCAGTCGTGGTGCGCAGCGGAACGGGATGCCCGCTCAACGCACGCACGCGGTCGAGGTAGGCGCCATAGAGCGCTAAGCTGCGCTCGGCCAACGGCAGAAGTGCGGCGGGGTTCTCGGGATCATGGGCGGCGAGCATGCCGGCGGCGGCCCAGGAGGCTCCGCGCATGGGCTGGTCGCGGTCCAGCACCGTGACACGGCAGCCGCGAGCGCGCAGTTCGAGCGCGCAGGAAAGGCCGATGATGCCGGCGCCGGCGATGAGGACGTCGACGGTTGTCACCCCTCTATTGTAGAGGCGAAGCGAGGGAGTAACCTGAAAGGGAATCGCTCACCAAACGGGCCGGGGCGAAGCCCCCGGCAGCAGCTTGCGGAGCCGGATTGAGAGCGGCACGCAATAGCGGGATGGGGATGCTCTATGTGGCAGAGAGGCGCGGAGCGCGCCGGCAAAATTGAAACCAGCGGTGACGCGGAGCCGGCTGCCAGCGAGCGGGTTGACTCCGCCGGGGCTGCTCGGGGGGCCGAAGCGGCGGGCGTCTCCGGGAACGCCGACGGAGGACGGCCGGAGAACGGTGCGTCAGCGAACGGTTCGGCTGGCGCGGGGGTCGCTGAAGTGCCACCGGGATCAGGGCAGCGGGAGGAACACGCTGCCGGTGAGACGACCGGTATTGGCTCGCCTCGTCCGGGGGTGAAGTGGCCTCGAACGGTGATGGGGCCACGCGCTGTCTCCGCGCACGAGACCACGCCGGACGCTTCGAATCCGGCCACGGAGGTTTTGGGCACAGCTCCGTCGCGTCCGGGAACGAAGTGGCCGCGGACGCCGCAGCCTGCGCCGGCAAAGCTGGCGGAAGAGGATGGGCGCGCGGGTGGGACGGTGCCGCTGGAGGGGCCTCCGGGCGTCCAACCACAAGCGCAGCAATCGGCGGCACAGCCGGCCGGGCAGTTACCGCGAGATCCCGTGCCGCAAGACTCGAGGCCGCAGCAGCGGGAGCCGCAGCCCGGGCCGCAGCAACCGGAAGCGCAAGGAACCAGACCACGAGAGCCGAGGCCATCGCAGCAGGTGGGCGTTCCACGCTGGCAGGAGTTGGCGGCGCAGCCGGGTGAGCGGACCTCGCGTTGGCAGCAGAGACCGGTTCCGCCGAACTCCGGCACTACCCAGACCTTTTCGCGAGAATGGCAGCCGCGACGCGGAGTTTCCTCCGGGGAGACAGCGCAGCCGCCACTCAGGCCACCTCAGGCAACTCCAGAGCAGGGTGGCCCAGCCAAAGCGGGACCGCCTTCTGCCCCGCCTCAGATGCGGCCGCAGGCCGCGCCAACCCCGCCCGGCGGCGCGCATGTCGCTCCGCAGCAGGCCAGATCACAAGAGATGTCAGAGTCGCCGCGCAGAGGTCCCGGCGGCGTTCCTGTGGAGCCGGACCGGCTCTCGCCCGAACCCAGAAACCGGGTAGCAGAACCAAGCCGGGCGCACGGGCCGAGCAGGCTGGAACAGGACAGGGCGCCCGAGCCAGAGAGGAGACTTGAGCCGGGCAGATTGGCATCCGCTCAGGCAAAGCAGCCCCATGAGCCTGCCCCGGAAAGGCGTGCGGGCTTCGGAGTGCGGCCGCAGCCGGGCAGCGCACATCCAGGCAGCGCACATCCAGGCAAAGCGCACAACCGGGTCCCGGACATTTGCCCCCGGCACAGCCTGGTCGCAGGCAGCCACTCGCTCAAGCGGGGCAGCCAGAAGGGCATCACGGCAGGCAGCCGGGAGGGCAGATTCCCGTAGATCCGCGCGCCCGGCAAGCTCCTCCGCAGCGGCCGCTGCATCGCGGCATACCGCCGGGGCAGATCCCACCGCATGGCGGGCCGCCATCGCCGCCGCCTCCCGCAGCGGAAGAACGCGACGCTCCAGCGGCTATACCTGTGCCGGTATCCCCACCCGCGCCTGTGCCCCCGCCGGAAACCGCTTCTTCCATACGCGGCCACCTGCGACGTCTGGCGCAGAGCCAACACGAACACGCGGGAGGCGCACCGCGCTGGGTTACGGCCGGCCTGCCGGTAGCCGCGATCCTGATCACGCTGGCGTCCGTGTACTGGAACATGACGCTGCGGGACCAGTTGATTTGGCAGGAAAGCTCGATCCGCGCACTGATGCAGCAGAATGACAGGCTCACGGAAGACCTCCGCGCCACCTCGGTGGAATTGAAAGCCACTGGCGAGTTGCTGGGTGCGCGGGTGGGCGTGGCCCCGGGGGACCTGGACCAGAAGGCCAACGACCTGGCAGAGCGCCAGCAGGCAGCCGATGCGGCCGAGGCCACGCAGAAAAACGGCGGCCATTCGCCACAGCCCGCAGCGCCGGCCGCCGGAGCGCAACACAGCTATTTGCACTTCTTCGCGCCAGCACCGGCCCCGGCGGGCCAGCACAAGTACCTGCACTTCTTCTCACCAGGATCAACCGCCGGATCGAGCGCGACCCCTGCCGGGCAGCCGGGCAGCCAGCCAGGTAATACTGTCCCCACCCTGCCCAGGACGATCGACGGAACGCACCCCGCCGAACCGGACCTGACCGCGCCGCGGCTTGGCACGGTGCACGCCCCACCGCGCACGGATGGAACCCCGGAACCGGCGCCCGTGCCCGCGAGCCGCGGCGCTGGGCCGCTTCCGGTGTTTGCTCCGCGCGCCGGCTTTCGCGATCCGGTGCAGGAGAATGCAGCGGAGGTCGCGGCGCTGTCCAAGAGCAGCGGGCGTCGGCTGGAGGAGTTTCACGTGCACGAGGGCAAGGAGACCACGCCGCTCCCCAACCTGGGCCTGGAAGTCAGAAAGCCGGATGAAAAGCACGGGACCTACACGCTGGTGGTCGTCGAAGGCAAGAGCCATGTGGAGAAGCGCGGGCGCGTGAACGAGCCATTGCTGGTGGCCGAATGGCCGACCGGACAGCAATGCCAATTGGTGGTGCTGAATATCCAGAAGGGGCAGATTTTCGGCTACCTGGCAGGGCTCCGCTGAGGCGGCCCGGCGGCTCTGGAGATTAAAGCCCCGAACTAGCCTTGGGGCGCGCGCAGGATGAGTTCCCGCGCGTTGGCGAAGGAGACCGTAACGGTGAACGCTTTGCGCGTGTCCCACTGCTGGCGACCGAAGGGATAGTTGAAGATCAGCAGCCCGTCCGTGGATTCGCCCGGAGCGATGGTGGCATGACGGCGCAACGGATCCATCCGTAACGGCGCCAGTTGCGGATAAGCGGCGAAGACGCGATTGAAGTCGGAGTCGCTGGCTGCCAGGCTGCGCCGGGAGTCGCCATCGGGAAAGGTCACTACGCCTACCATGTCGTAGATGTTCAGCGGCTCCTTGGTGAGGTTATGCACCCGCACGATGGTGAATACCAGGAGCTGGTCATAATTCTCATCCTGCCCGGCCATGCCCGGTGCGCCCGCAATCCCCCCGCGGATGGTGGTGTGGACAGGAAAAACCGAGATGCGCGCTACTTCTCCCTGGGCTGTGGGACGGCTCCGGCCGAAGTAGACGAAGGCTGCGATCACCAAACAGGCGATCACGACGGCAAGCAGGATACGCAGCCCGATACGCGTCCAATTGAGCGGCGGATCCGACGGCGCGAGATTTGGTCCTGATCCCTGCGCTCCGGGGAGGTTGGGCAGCGTTGTCATCGTGCTCAATTCTAACCATTGAGAAGCCAAATTGCTCGTACGGGGCCGCCCCACCCTGGTGTGAAATCTGGAAGAGCCGTCTCCGGCCGGGTTCAAAGTCCTTGATGTGGAGCGTACCTCTCGAGCGTGTTACCGCGAGGGAAATCACCTGTGTACCCGATGCTAGGATCGTTAGGTTGACGGAGGCCGCGTGTGCCGGGAGGCATGACAGGAGAGCAGGCAGCACGCGAGAAAGCAGTCGGGAGGCTGGTCCGGCTCGCGTATTTCGTCAGCCATCCCATCCAGTACCAGGCACCGCTCCTCCGCCGGATCGCGGCCGAGCCGGGCATCGACCTCACGGTGTTCTTCGGGAGCGACCACTCTGTCCGCGGATACCGCGATGAGGGCTTCGGGGTAGATATTGCGTGGGACGTGCCGCTGCTCGAGGGCTACCGCTCGGTGTTTCTGCCCCGGCGTGGCGCGGATGTGGACAGCGTGGGCCGGGATTCGCACGGCCCTGGAATACCGGCATCGCGCGGCATATGGAGCAGGGCGGCTTCGACGCGGTTTGGGTGCATGGGTACCACACCGCGACCCAGCTTCGTGCGATTCTGAGTGCCAGCGTGTTGCGGATTCCGGTGTTGTTGCGCGCCGAATCCACGCTGGCCGACCGGCCGCGCGGCAACACGCGACTGCTTGCCAAGACGGGCTTCTTCGCCTTTCTGCGCCGGCATGTGCGGGCGGCCCTGCCCATCGGCACGGCCAACGCACGGTACTGGCGTCACTACCTGGGTACGGATTTTCCCCTGTTCCCCATGCCCTATGCGGTCGATAATGCATTTTTTCAGCAGCGGGCAAAGGACGCGGAAGCAGCTCGCGGCGCGCTGCGGGAGCAGCTTCAACTCACGCCGGGCAGGCCGGTGGTGCTGTTCGCCTCGAAGCTGCAGGAACGGAAGCGCTGCGGTGACCTGATCGCGGCGGTGCGCCTGCTGGGCGAGGCAGCGGAGGAGAGCGCGCGGCCCTACCTGCTGATCGTGGGAGACGGGGAAGCCCGGGCACGCCTGGAAGGAGAAGCGGCGACGCATCCGGACGCGCGGTCATCGGACATACGCTTTCTGGGATTCCGCAATCAAACGGAGCTGCCGCGCTTTTTCGACCTCTGCGACGTCTTTGTCTTGCCATCGGTGGACGAGCCCTGGGGACTGGTGGTGAACGAGGCCATGAACGCCGGGCGCGCCGTGGTCGTCTCCGATGCGGTGGGCTGCCAGGAGGACCTGGTGCGGGATGGGGAGAATGGCTTTGTCTTCCCGGTGGGCGATGTTGAGGCGCTCGCGGGCGCGCTCCGGCGCGTGCTGGAACGTCCGGAGCGGGCGCAGGCCATGGGCCGGGAAAGCCGGCGCATTATCGACTATTGGAGCTTTGAGCAGGACGTGGACGGGCTGTGGTCCGCACTGCGAAGCTGTGTGCCGGGGGTGGGCCGAATAGGAGCGAAAGCGGTGGAAGAGCAACGAGGGCCATGGTTTCGGTCCTGATTCTGACGCGGAACGAAGCGCAAGACCTGCCCGGGTGCCTGGCTTCCGTGGCGTGGTCGGACGACATTCATGTCCTCGATTCGGACAGCACGGACGGGACGGTCGAGATAGCGCGCGCAGCCGGGGCACACGTGCGGCAGCGCACGTTTGACGATTACGCGACGCAGCGCAATGCCGCGCTGCGGGAGTGCCCGTTCCGGCATCCCTGGGTGTTTCTGCTGGATGCCGACGAACGGCCTACGCCGGAGCTGGCCCAGGAGATGCTGGCGCGCACCATGACGGGGGACACCGGCGTGCTGGCATACCGCGTGCGCCGACGGGATTTCCTCTGGGGAAGATGGCTGCGCCATGCCCAGATTTCTCCGTTCTACATCCGGCTGGTGCGGCCGGAGCATGCCCGCTACACCCGCGCGATCAATGAAGTACTGGAGGTAGACGGGCCCGTGGGCGATCTCAAAGCCCCGCTGGACCATTTCCCCTTCTCCAAGGGGATGGCGTGGTGGTTCCGGAAGCACGATGTGTACTCGACGATGGAGGCGCAACTGATCGCCGGGCGCGCGACGCTGCAGCAGCCTTCCGTGCGGACGGCCTTGTGGGGCCGCGACTTTCATCAGCGGCGGCTGCACCAGAAGGCGCTTTTCTATCGCCTGCCCGGGCGCCCCATTCTAAAATGGTTGTACATGATGATCGTCCGGCGGGCCTTTCTCGATGGCCACGCGGGCATGACCTATGCGGCGCTCCAGTCCATCTACGAATACATGATCGTGGTGAAGACAGAAGAACTTAGGCGCGGCGGACGGGTTTAACGGTCTTGGCCTTTGTCAACCAGGTGCCCCCAAGGAAGCTGGTTTGGAGCCGAACCGCGGGTAAGGTACTATCGGGAACATTGTGGCTGTGCATCGGGCGCCTGGAGAAGTTTGCGAATTTGTCACAGGCACCGTTCTTTATCCCACGTGCGTGGGATGGGCAGGCCGCACCAGGATCGGTTCCTCTGGGATGAGGAACCAGCCCGGGACCCGGCGGCAACGATGACGCCTGCCGGGCAGAACAGGGAATCATTCCTCTCCATGGGAGAGCGCAATCAGGGAACGTGGTGTGCCGGACATGTCTGACGGTTTGCAGTACGCGCCGCCTTTGAGCAACGAGGCTGACTCACCGCTGGCGGGCCGTCCGGCGGGCGATGGCCTGTCGTTGTCGGACATGTGGCGCATTATCTACAAGCGCAAGTGGATCATCCTCGCGCTGGTAGCCCTGTTCACAGGCATGGGAATCATTTATTCGTCCACCCGGGTCCGTCTCTACGAGGGCACGGCGATGGTCGATCTGAACCCATCTTCGACCAACATGGGCCTGAGCGATCTGATCGAGCAGAGCCTGTCCTCCGAAGACGTGCGGCTGCCCACCGAAATCGCCCGCATGCAGAGCAACATCGTGGTCTTCGGGACGATCAAGCGCCTGGCGCAGGAGCACAAGGGGCCGTTTCCCCACGCCTTCGATAATCTTCCCGCCAACGCAGGGATGAACGCGTTTCCCGCGCCGGTGGTCGAAGGCATGATCGGCGGAGTGCGTGGATCGCTGCAAATCGGCCAGGTGCCCGGCACAGACATCGTGTCCATCACCTACCGCGATCCGAATCCCGAGGTGGCGCGGGATATGGCCAACGCGATCGTCGACGTGTACCTGGATCGCAATCTTGAAGATCACATGCAGGGCACCGGCCGGGTCACCGACTGGCTTTCGACGGAGATGGAAGACCTGCGCAAGCAGGCTGACCAGGCCCAGAACCGCCTGGCACAGTATCAGAGAGAGCACAACATCATCGGGGGGCCGCAGACCGATAGCCTCGTAGTGGACCGGCTGCGGACAGAGAACGGACAGATCGCCACTGCGCAAGCCGAGCGCATCATGCGCGAGGCGCAGCTTCGCATCATCGCGTCGAACGATCCGGACCTGATCGCCAGCGCCGTGCCCAGTCCGACGCTGGGAGCGCTGCGAGGAGAACTGCTGCAATTACAGGCGCAGTATGACCTGCTCAGCACAAAATTCGGCATCGGCTATCCCCGCGTGCGGGAGCTGAAATCGCAAATTGCCGCCCTGCAGACGCAGGTAGATGCCGAGATGAAAAATGTGCAGCGGCGCATTCGCGATCAGTACGATACCGCGGGCAAGACGCTCCAGCTTCTGCAAGGGCAGCTCAACACCGAGATGCAGAGTGCCTACCAGCTCAACCAGAGCGCGGCGCAGTACGCGCTGCTCCGGCAGGACGCGGAGTCGAGCCGGCAGCTTTACGACCAGTTACAGCTCAAGCTGAAGGAATCGAAGCTGGCTTCCGGGCTGAACACTGCCTCGGTCACAGTGATTGATGAAGCCATGCTGCCGCTCGGGCCGGTGACGCCGAACACGCGCATGAACGTGACGGTATCGGCGGCGTTGGGTCTGATGCTGGGGCTGATCATCGCCTTCATCCTCGACTCGATGGATGACACGCTGCGCACTACGGATGATGTGGAGAGCTTCTCCGGTCTGCTGTCGATCGGCGCCATTCCGCATTTCCAGATGGCGGCCAGGTCCAAGACCGGGGAGGGTGCGGAAGTGCCGGAACGGCAGCGGCTTATTTCCTTGACGGCGCCGGGTTCGCCCGCGGCCGAAGCGTATCGCGCTCTGCGCAGCTCCATCCTGCTGAGCGCTATCGACAATCCGCTGCGCACCATCGTGGTCACGAGCGCGTTCATGTCCGAGGGCAAGTCCACCTTGTCCGCGAATATCGCCGTCATGCTGGCGCAGCGCGGCGAGCGGGTGCTGATCGTGGACGCCGATCTGCGCCGGAGCACGCTGCACCTGCTGTTTGGCATGGATCGTCCGCCGCAGGGGCTGACCAACCTGCTCAGCCGTCAAAGCGATGAGTCGGTGTATCTCCACCCGCTGCCGGAGCTGCCTGAGTTGACCTATCTTCCGGCGGGCGCGGTGCCGCCCAATCCGGCGGAACTGCTGGCTTCGCACCGCATGGCGGAGATCATGCGGCAGTGGGCCGGGGAGTACGACCGCGTGATCATCGATACGGCGCCGATCCTGGCGGTTTCGGATTCGCTGGCGCCGGCGGCGCGCGCCGACTCGGTACTGCTGGTGGTGCGCGCGGGCGTGACCCGCAAGAAAGCGCTGCTGCGCACCCGCGAACTGCTCCGCCGGGTGAATGCGCACCTGCTGGGTGCGGTGGTCAACGATGTCGATCTCCGGAAGGAGAGCTACTACAACTACTCGGGTCCGTACACGTACGGCTACGGATACACGAGCGAGCCGGTGCATGAAGAAGCAAAGCGTTAAGCAACGCCCGCAGTGGCGTGTAGCAAAGGGGCGTTCGGTAAGAAATGCAGCGGCCTGGGTGCTCGCGGTCCTGATGCCTGGCTGCAGCGCGCCGGCGCTGTACGGCCAGTCGCTGGGACAGCAGGTTTCGCCACAACCCTACACCGGTGGGGGCGTGGGCGTGCAGCAGGGCGGCATGCAGACTCCGGCGGGCTCGGGGATATCCGGTGCACAGGCGCCGGTGACACAGTATCCCGCCATCCAGGTGCCGGGTATGCAGACGCCGGGAACGGGCCCGGGGTCGATGAGCGGCCAACAGCAACTGGGCACCGGGTACGACATTCCGCAGGCCAGCGTGACTACCCAGATTTCCGTGGGCGACCTGCTGGACGTGGTGGTCTTCGATACGCCTGACCTTTCGGGGCGCTTCCGCGTGAACAACCAGGGCAACATCATTCTGCCGCTGGTGGGCGATCTGCACGTGGAGGGCCTGACAGCGCCCGAGGTGGCGCAGGCGGTCACCGATCTGTATCGCAACCGGCAAGTGCTGCTGCACCCGCAGGTCACGGTCTTTGTGGCCGAGTTCTCGACCCGCGGCGTGACGTTAAGCGGTGAGGTCCGCACGCCGGGTATTTATCAACTGCCTGGCCCGCGTAACCTGACGGACATGCTCGCAGCCGCCGGCGGGCTGAACGACAGCGCTTCCAAGACGGTAAGCATCGTCCATCGCAGCGATCCGGGCAAGATCATCACGGTCAAGCTCAACGTGGGGGCGCAGACGCCAGGCTCGATCGAAGCAGCCAATATTCAGATCCGGCCGGGCGATACGATCTTTGTGGCGCGTTCCGGCATCGTGTACGTGGTCGGCGATCTGGCCCGGCCCGGCGGTTACCAGGTAGAGCACAATGACCGGCTAAGCCTGCTGGACGCGGTTGCGCTGGCCGGCGGTCCTACGCAGACTTCGAAGCTGTGGGATGCGCGGCTGATCCGACGCTCGCCCATGGGACGCGAAGAGATGAAGATCGACCTCAAGAAGATCCTGTATGGCGGCGGTCCGGACATGCTGATGGCCGATGGCGATATTCTGTATGTGCCAATCAGTCAGCGCAGGATTTATACCCAGCAGGCGATCCAGGCAATTATCGGAGCGGCGACCGCATTCGGTATCTACAAGGAGAGCCAGCTCTGAGCGGGCAGCCAAACGATAGTGCTATAGCAGCGAACGGAGCGGGTCCCCGCGGCGGCGCTCCTCGCCTTCTTCTTTTTGGCCGGGACGGGCAGGTGGGGCAGGCGTTGCTCCCATTGCTCCAGGCCGCCGGGCAGGTGATGGCGGTCGGGCGGGCGGAATGCGATCTGCGGGACCGGGCAGCCATTCGCACCACGGTCGCGAAGGCGGATCCGGCCGTCATCGTAAACGCAGCCGCATACACCGCGGTAGATAAGGCGGAAAGCGATCCGGAGACCTGCTTTGCGGTGAACGCCGAGGCGCCGGCGGTCATGGCCTGCGAAGCGGCGGCTCGCGGCATTCCGCTGATTCATTACTCCACGGATTACGTCTTCAACGGCGAGAACGCCGAAGGCTACGTGGAGACGGATGCCACCGACCCCCTTAACGTGTATGGTGCGTCCAAGCTGCGCGGCGAAGAAGAAATCAAACAGAGCGGCGCGCGATTCGCGGTGCTACGGACGAGCTGGGTGTATAGCAACTACGGGCACAATTTCCTGAAGACCATGTTGCGGCTGGGTGCCGAGCGTCCGGAACTGCGCGTGGTCAGCGACCAGACCGGCGCCCCGACTTCTGCCGGAGCTATCGCCGCAGCCACGGCCCGGCTGCTGCAGGCGGTCGAGAAGATGCCGTCCGGGATTTACCACATGACGGCCGCCGGAAGAACGAGCTGGTTCGGCTTTGCGGAGGCGATCTTTCGCATGGCGGCCGAGCAGCAACAGACCCAGCAGGCGGGCGCGACCTCAGTGCCGAAGCTCGTTCCGATCGAGACGACGGAATACCCCACACCGGCTCAGCGTCCCCGGTATTCCGTGCTGCGGAACGACAAGTTTGAACACACCTTCGGTTTCCGGCTGGCTCCCTGGGAGGAGCAACTGGCCGAGGTGCTGGGAGACGGCGAGAGAAGCGCACGTCCCGTGCAGGGAGATTGACGATTCAGACCACACCGACGAACCTTCCCGAAGTTCTGATCTTCGAGCCGCGCGTCTTTCGCGATAACCGCGGCTTTTTTCTTGAAAGCTATAACCAGCGCACCTTTGCCGCGCTCGGGGTAGCCGACGCATTTGTGCAGGATAACCAGTCGCGCTCGGCACGTGGCGTGCTGCGCGGTTTGCACTACCAGGTAATCCAGGCACAGGGTAAGCTGGTGCGCGCGGTACGCGGCGAAATCTTCGACGTGGCGGTGGACCTGCGGCGCTCGTCGCCGCGCTTCGGGCAATGGACGGGCGTGCGACTGAGCGAGGAGAATCACCGCATGCTGTGGATTCCGGCCGGTTTCGCGCATGGATTTCTGGTGCTCTCGGAGACAGCGGACGTGCTCTATAAGGCGACGGACTTCTACGCGCCGCAGGGCGAACGCAGCGTGTTGTGGAACGACCCGGCGATCGGCATTGAGTGGCCGCTCGGCGGCATGGAGCCGATTCTCTCAGGCAAGGATGCGACGGCCGCGCCCCTGGCCTCCGCGGATGTGTTTGACTGAAGCGGGCAGGCGCAGACCGCGCGCGGGCAGATGCGGAGTTTGGAGAACACGATGAAGCGAACAATTCTGGTGACGGGCGGAGCAGGATTCATCGGCTCGAACTTTGTCCTGAGCCGGGTGGCCGCAGGCGACCGGGTGATCAATCTGGACAAGCTGACCTATGCCGGCAACCTCGGTAATCTTGCCTCGCTTGAAGGGAATCCGGATCACGTTTTTGTGCAGGGCGGCATCGAGGACAGTGAGCTGGTGCGGAGCCTGCTGGCGGAGCATCGGCCGGAGGCGGTGGTGCACTTCGCTGCGGAAAGCCATGTGGACCGGTCCATTCACGGTCCGGAAGCTTTCGTAATGACCAACGTGGTCGGGACCTTCCGCCTGCTCCAGGCAGCGCTGGAATACTGGCGGGACCTTGCGGGCGAGACCAGAGACCGATTCCGCTTTCTCCATGTCTCCACGGATGAAGTGTATGGTTCGCTGGGCAAGACGGACCCGGCTTTTTCCGAAACGACTGCGTACAGCCCGAACAGCCCGTACTCGGCGTCCAAGGCTGGCAGCGACCACCTGGTGCGTGCCTACCACCACACCTACGGTTTGCCCACGCTGACCACAAACTGCTCCAACAACTACGGCCCGTACCAGTTTCCGGAGAAGCTGATTCCGCTGATGATCCTGCATGCGCTGGACGGCAAGCCGCTGCCGGTGTACGGCGACGGCCTGAACGTGCGCGACTGGCTGTATGTGGGCGATCATTGCGAGGCGATTGCCACCGTGCTGGCGGCGGGCCGTGTGGGCGAAACCTACAACGTCGGCGGGCTGAACGAGATGTCCAACATCGACGTGGTGAAGACGCTATGCGCCATCATGGACGAGCTGCATCCTTCCGGGCGCCCGCACGAAAAACTCATCACCTATGTGAAGGACCGGCCGGGTCACGACCGGCGTTACGCGATCGATTGCAGCAAGATCACGAATGAGTTGGGCTGGCATCCGCGGGAGACGTTTACCACCGGAATCCGCAAGACCGTCGCCTGGTACCTGGACCATCTCGACTGGGCCCGCGAGATCACCAGCGGCGCCTACCGGCACTGGATGGATCTGAATTATGCGACGCGGAGCGGGCAATGAGGGGCATCGTTCTGGCCGGCGGCTCGGGCACCCGCCTTTATCCCGTAACGCTTGCCGTTTCCAAGCAACTGGTTCCCATCTATGACAAGCCGATGATCTACTTCCCGCTCAGCACCCTGATGCTGGCGGGCATACGGGAGATCCTGATTATCTCGACGCCCGGGGACCTGCCGCGTTTCCGAGATCTGCTGGGTGACGGCAGCCGCTGGGGGCTGGACATCTCCTACGCGCCGCAGCCGCGGCCGGAGGGCCTGGCGCAGGCGTTTCTCATCGGGGAGTCGTTTGCGAAAAATGATCCCTGCGCGCTGGTGCTCGGAGATAACATCTTTTACGGGCACGAAATGGCAGCCATGGTGCAGGAAGCGGCGCTGGTGGAAGATGGCGCAGTCGTCTTTGCGTATCCGGTGCAGAACCCTTCCGACTACGGAGTGGTCGAGTTTGACGACTGCGGACGTGCCATTAGCCTGGAAGAAAAACCGGAAAAGCCCAAGAGCCGCTATGCCGTCACGGGATTGTACTTCTATGACGGGCAGGTGGTGGAAAAAGCCAAGTCGCTCCGGCCCTCGCAGCGCGGTGAACTCGAGATCACCGACCTGAACCGGTTGTATCTGGAGCAGGGCAAACTAAAGGTAGTTTCCTTTGGGCGAGGCATGGCGTGGCTGGATACCGGCACCCATGACTCCATGCTGGACGCATCGATGTTCATTGCGACGCTGGAGAAACGGCAAGGGCTGAAGATCGCCTGCCCGGAAGAGATTGCCTACCGCATGGGATACATTTCGGCGGCGCAACTGGAAGCGCTCGCCGCACCGCTGGTGAAGAGCGGGTACGGCCACTACCTGCTGCAGATACTGCAGGAATTAAAGACGGAACCCGCAGAAACCGATATCGACTAAGCCGAGTGCTGCGCCGGCGACGCCGCACCCCTCAGGACAGCAGTCATGCCCCCAAGCATCGATCCACATACCGCAGTTCCAGCGCCGCCAATGACGAGCGATCCGGGGCATGACGAAGGCGTCCATTTCGCCGGAGAACGTCCGCGCATCAATCTTGCCAATTACCGGAAGAACCATCGGCTGTCCGTGCTGGTCCGGCGCGCATTGTGGGAGTGTGTGCAGTTACCCTTCTGGCCGCTTCGCCCGCGGAGCCTCAGCGGAGTGCGCGTAGGGCTGCTTCGCCTTTTCGGCGCGAAGATCGGCAGGCACGTGCTCATCTGCGGCGGAGTGCGCGTGCACGTCCCGTGGAACCTGGAGCTGGGCGACTATGTGGCCATCGGAGACAAGGTCGAGATTTACAACCTGGCGCGTGTGACCATTGGCGCGCATGCGGTGGTATCGCAGCGTGCCTACTTGTGCGGATCGACCCACGATTACACGCGCAGCGACTTCCCCCTCTACTCGCTCCCGATTACCATTGGCTCACAGGCCTGGGTTGCGGCCGGAGTCTTCGTCTCCCCCGGCATTACCGTCGGAGAGGGAAGTGTGGTTGGTGCAAATGCGGTGGTCACCCGAGATGTTCCAGCCTGGATGGTGGCAGCGGGGAATCCGTGCCGCGTGCTCAAGCCGCGGGAGATCCGAGCGGAGAGCGATCCGCACGCTGCGATTTAATCGTAGCGCCGCGTTGTTTGGGCGAGCCGCCGAACCGGAATGCCGCAGCGGTCCGGAGTCCGTGGCCCAGTGAAAATTCTACTGGTTGGGAACTACCCGCTTGACCGCCAGGAAAGCATGCGGCGCTACACCGAGATGCTCGCGCGCGAGCTGCGGCTGGCTGGTGAGGAAGTCACAGTCATCGCCCCTGCGCCGCTGCTGGGCCGATTGTTCCGGGGCTCGCGGCTGCGGAAGTGGCTGGGGTATATCGACAAGTTTGTCCTCTTTCCGCGCACTATTCGAAGGGCAGCCCAGCGCTGCGATGTTGTGCATATCTGCGACCACTCGAACGCGATGTATGTGCGCGTACTGGGGGAAAAGCCGCACGTCGTCACCTGCCACGATCTGCTGGCGGTCCGAAGCGCCCGCGGCGAGTTTCCCCAAAACCCGGTCTCGCGCACTGGGCGCTTCCTGCAACGGCTGATCGCGGAAGGACTGCAGCGCGCGGCATGCATTGTCTGCGTTTCAGCTAAGACGCGCGACGATCTTCGCGCAGTGCTGGGTATACCGGACGCGCGCCTGCGCGTGATCCCACTTCCGGTGGACGCATCATTCGTGCCCGCCACGGAGGCAGAGCGTGAACCGGTGCTGCGGGCTCTCGGCGTGCCGCCAGGCCGGCCGTTCTTTCTGCACGTGGGCGCCAATCACTGGTACAAGAACCGCTCTGCTGTGTTGCCGCTTTTCCGTGCACTGCGGCAGCATGCACCCTATCGCGAGGCGATGCTGGTGCTGGCGGGGCAGCCCTGGCCGCCGGAGTTCTCCGCCTATCTGGCGCAGCATGGGCTGGAGCGGGAAGCGATCGCGGTGAGCTATCCCACGGACGCGCAACTTCGCTTTCTGTATAGCGGTGCGACGGCGTTTCTGTTTCCGTCGCACCACGAAGGTTTCGGCTGGCCCATTTTGGAAGCCGAGGCGTGTGGTTGCCCAGTGGCGATTGCGGACCGGGCACCGATGAATCAGGTGGCTGGAACTGCCGCGATCCTTATTGATATAGAAGATGCGGAAGGTGCGGCGGCGCGAATTGTCGCTTGCCTGAACCATCGAGAGCAACTGCGCCAAGCGGGTTTTCGCAATCTCTACCGCTTCGAGATAGGCGGCGTGATCGAAGCTTATGTTGCTACTTACCGCAGTGTCTCCGGAGCGGGTACTTTTGAGTATGCATAGCGCCGTTCGCGACTGATAAACGCTCTGTTTTCACCATCCATTCACGTATACTGCAACAACGCGCGGGAGCCAAAACAGCGCGTTGTATCAACCTAGGAGAAGTTGAGTGACGAATGAGCCAGTATCGATAGCTGTTGTCGGGTCCGGATATGTCGGGCTCGTAGCGGCGGCGTGCTTCGCCGAGATAGGCCACAATGTTGTCTGTGTAGACAACGACGAGAAGAAGGTGAAGATGCTGCGCGAAGGCGGCATCCCGATCCATGAGGACTTCCTTCCCGAACTGCTCGAGCGGCATCGTCACCGTCGTCTGCACTTCACCTCTGATTTGAAAACCGCAACCAAGGATGCGCAGGCCATCTTCATTGCTGTGGGGACGCCGCAGGGCGAATCCGGCAACGCGGACCTGTCTTACGTGGACGCCGTTGCGACGCAGATCGCGCGCTCCATTGACAGCTATACAGTGATCGTCGAGAAGAGCACGGTCCCGGTGTACACGAACGAGTGGATCCGCCGTGTGATCGAGCGCAATGGTGTATCCCGTTCGCACTTCGACGTGACGTCGAACCCCGAGTTCCTGCGCGAAGGCACCGCGGTGGTGGACTTCCTTCACCCGGATCGCATCGTCGTCGGGGCGGACAACGAGCGCGCGGCCTCGACGCTGCGCTCCATTTATCAGCCGCTGACCTCGGGCGCGTATTACCAGACGGACAACGCCATCATCGGGCACCGCACGATCTCCGATCCGCCGCCGCTGCTGCTCACCTCGACCAAGGCGGCCGAGCTGATCAAACACGCTTCGAACGCGTTCCTGGCAATGAAGATCTCCTTCATCAACGCCGTCGCGAACGTGTGCGAAGCTGTGGATGCCAACGTCGAAGAGGTCGCCCGTGGGATGGGCCTGGACAAGCGTATCGGTTCGCAATTCCTGCGCGCCGGCATCGGCTACGGCGGCTCCTGTTTCCCCAAAGACGTGGCAGCCTTCCGGTATGTGGCCGAGCAGTTAAGCGTTGACTTCGGAATTCTGACCGAAGTGGAAAAGATCAACGCCCAGCAGAAGAAGCGCTTCTTCAACAAGGTGCGCTCGGCGCTCTGGACATTCCGCGGAAAGAACGTCGCTGTGCTTGGACTCGCGTTCAAGGGCGGCACGGATGACGTACGCGAATCTCCGGCCTTCGACATCATCAACATGCTGCTGGCCGAGGGCTGCTCCGTGACGGCCTTCGATCCGGCCGCGAGTGAGCGTGCACAGTTCCAGATCCCGCCCGGACCGCGGCTCAAGTATGCCGACGATCCGTATACGGCGGCGCAGGACGCCGACGCGTTGCTGATCCTGAGCGACTGGCAGGAGTTTGCGGAACTCGATCTGGACCGGCTCCATTACACCCTGCGTTATCCCATCGTCATCGACGGCCGCAATCTCTACGATCCGCAGGAGATGCTCAACAAAGGCTTCACGTATCTGAGCGTGGGCCGGCCGGCGATGTATCCGGCGCGCGAAACAGCCGGCGCGTACCGCATTCCGTAAATCAGCAGCGCCGCCCGTCTGCTTCCTCAGCTCCGGGCGGCGCTGTGTGTTGTGCACCGAAAAAGAATCCCGCAAGGATAGGGACACATTGAAAGCGCAGACTATTCTGATTACCGGTGCGGCCGGATTCCTGGGCTCGCACCTGACCGACCGACTGCTGGCCGAAGGACATACGGTCCTCGGCGTGGATAACTTCTGCACCGGCCGCCCGGCAAACATCGAACATCTGCGCAATGAGCCGCGTTTCCGGTTACTGGAGCAGGATATCTGCCTGCCTTTCGATCCAGGCCACGTGGATTACGTGTTTAACTTTGCATCGCCGGCCAGCCCCGCCGATTATGCGCGCCTGGGCCCCGAGACGCTGCGTGTGGGCTCCTACGGTACCTTCAACACGCTCGATATTGCGCGCAAGTACGGCGCCGGCTATCTCCACGCATCTACTTCGGAGTGTTATGGCGACCCGGAAGTGCATCCGCAGCAGGAAAGCTACTGGGGCCACGTGAATCCCATCGGGCCCCGTTCCGTGTACGACGAGGCCAAGCGCTTTTCCGAGTCGGCGGTGATGGCCTACTACCGCTATTACGGGGTCAATACGCACCTGGTGCGGATCTTCAACACCTACGGGCCGCGTTTGCAGCCTACCGATGGACGTGTGATCTCGAACTTCATGATGCAAGCCCTGCGCGGAGAAGACCTCACGATCTACGGCGACGGCTCGCAAACTCGCAGTTTCTGTTACGTATCCGATCTGATCGACGGGATCGTCCGCCTGTCGCGCAGCGACGAGCACCAGCCGGTCAACATCGGAAACCCGGTCGAGTGGACCATCGGGGAGTGCGCGAAGGAGGTTCTTGCGGTCACCGGTTCCGAGAGCAATATCGCGCATCACCCGCTTCCCACTGACGACCCGACGCGGCGACGTCCGGACATTACCCGCGCCCGCACACTGCTGGGGTGGGAGCCGAAGGTGCAGTTAAGGGAAGGGCTCGAGCGTTCGCTAGCCTATTTCCAGGCAGCGGTGCATCCGGTCACGCAGCTATAAACGCGAGCGTCAGGGGGTGGATATTACACCCAGCTCCAATCAACGGGTCAGGGTGCGTGTTCCGATTTGATTCAGGAGTGGCGGGAGAGAGGGATTTATATCGAGCACCAACGTGCCTCAGCTCAATAAGTTACGTCAGACGGCTAGGAAATGTACCACCAAATGTACCCCCAGATCTGTCGAGCTTCGGGACAGCAATCGCTCACGACGTCCCGAGTGCTCGGGCGCGCCTTGCTGTCCAAAGCCTTGAATGCAGACGATCATCCTTGGCTCACAAGCAATTGACTCAGAATGGGCAGCGCACTGTTTGCGTGATCTCAGTGCGGCAAGTTCGATCAGGACTCAAGGACGCCTGGAGCGCTTGAATGGGGAACGCTGGGAAGATCGGGAACCAAGTTTAACGGCGCGGCGAATCGTGGTTTCTGGTGAATCCAGGCTGGGGAACATCTTAGGACGGTCGAGCACAGACCTGGTCGTCGCGGTGTGGTCCCGACCATAAATAGGGGCGGCAGTTCAACCAAGCTACCGCCCGACTTGAAGTGCATACTAAGCTCTCACCGGGTACTTAGGGCTCTCGCTGCGGCTGCCGCATTTTGGATTGTTTTCTTGACTTGGTTCCGCAGGGTACGACGCTTGAGGTCACCCGGAAGCGAGATCGCTTGTGTAAATCGGTATGCCTCCTCCCAACTCGTGATCCGGTTTCCCTTTTGGCGTACCTTCGTGAGAGTTTCTAAGGCCTTCCCTTTGAGTGTCTGCTCAAGAGAAACGCGAGCTTCATCAAGATCGCGGACTAGTCTCAGCCAAACTCTCTCATTATCCGGGCGTGGCCGCCTATTCGACTTGAGTGCTCGTGTTTGAAGGGCGATTTCTTGGAACCTGGTGAGCTCGGTTCCCGACCGTACCCGAGTTGCGACCCTGTGATGACGGAACAGTTCCTCCTGAACAACGTCGAAGAACTGTTCTAGACCAACGGTCCAAGGTTGTAATTCGTCCCACAAATCCTCACGCTGCTTGATGAATTCAGGGATGGTAGATTCGTCGGTTATGAACCAAGCGAAAGGGATTCTATTCCTAGCTATCCTCCACTGCTCAGACTTGCTGAACGGCCCCCGTTCCGCACTTCGGTGAGATGTTTTTCTCTCAACAAAGAACGCAGTACGCTCTCGACAAAGCCAAATCGGTCCTTCTCTTTGTCAGGTCGGACGTCGTCAGGTGGAAAGCATGTACTCCAATCCCCGAGTTCGGGCGGCGGAGGTATCTGCGCCATATAAGCGTGGATGGATGGTGCGAATAATTCTTCCCATATGGCTGGGTCAAGTCGAGATCTGGTTAGGTAGTCGCTCGCTCCCCCACAAAGGATTTTAATCGAGTAGGGCACAATCCCGAAGCGAAAGACTGCATACATTGTCTCGGGGTCGCACCAATTCCGTGCTTCTCGATGTAATTCAGGTATTCAGCCGCGAGTGCTCGTAATAGCTTGACCAGCCTAACGCATTCCAGCTGGACGTATCGCGTGTGATCTTCGCATCGCTCTTGGTAGAGCAGCCGTCCGAGTCGGAACCGTTCTGCATCCTCCGCAGCCCCGTCATGATCGACAGAAAAGATGCGCTCTTCTGCAATAGCCCTCAGCTGGGCATGGGGAACCGCACACCACCATTCGGGCGGAGCTACGGCCGCTGCTTGCAAGTTTAACGGATGATCTTGTTCCGTGGGACTCACGACCGATCAGATCTCCTCCAGTTTCGTTTGAGTGGCGGATCGCTTTGCCGTCCGGTGGAAACGATCCAACGTTGACGCTCCGATCGAACGCTCATGGTGTCTTGCGCGGTTCAAGACGCTTATTTTGAACGTTTCGGGACCCTAGTGGACACCCGGCCAAATCCACATTCTGTGTCTTGTACCCGCCAAGACACATCTGGAAGCAAGATTTCCACCCGAACTCAATGATATCGCTTAATCCCAGAAGCGCTGAAAGGAGCCGTGGAGTGCCCGGTTCCTTTTGTACCAGTGGAGATGAGACACACTGGTATGAGAGGAGCGGGATATGGCGAAGGGGAAGAAGCATACGGCTGAGCAGATTGTGAGCTTGCTGCGGCAGATCGAGATCGCGGTTGGGAATGGTGGTCTGCCCGATCTTTTGTACCAGCGAGATTGTTAGTGTAGCGCAGCTGATGAGTTAGTAAGTCCGCCGCCGTCGGGGGTGTGGAGAAGTGGGAAGCGCGTAGCGGTTTCCACTTCTCCATGCCCCAAGCTATTTGCTACACAAGCCGCCGGCGCCGGTGGTCTGTAGCCCAGCGAAGAGTGTGGCCTGATCGTGTTGTAGTGAACTCGCCAGCGCTCTGCCAGCACTCGGATTTCCTTCAGCGAGTAGAAGATCTCGCCATTCAGAAACTCGTCTCGCAGCTTCGAGTTGAAGCTCTCGCAGTAGCCGTTCTCCCATGGACTACCCGGCTCGATGTACGCGTCTTCTCCTGTTCCGGCAAGCCACTTGCGCAGACCCTGAGCGACGAACTCCGGGCCGTTATCGGAGCGAAGATGCTCCGGCACGCCTTTCGTCACCATCGCGTCGGCCAGCGCCTCGATCACCTTGGCCGAACTCCACCTTCGCTCCGGCCGGATCATCAGGCACTCTCTGCTGTGCTCATCGATCAGGTTCAACATCCGCACCGTCCGGCCATCGTGCGTCCTCGCGCTCACGAAGTCGTAGCTCCACACATGGTTCGGGTGTTCAGGCCGTAGCCGTATGCACGATCCATCGTTGAACCACAGCCGTCCGCGCGGCTTCTGCCTTCTGCGGTACCTTCAGCCCTTCGCGACGCCAGATGCGCCGCTCCACGCGGTCCTTGCCCACTTGCCAGCCGTCCCGCTTCAGCAGCGCCGTGATCCGGCGGTAGCCATAGCGTCCGTACTGCGTGGCCAGCTCCACGATGGCCCGGGTGAGTGCATCCTCGTCTTCGCGCTGTGTCAGCTGATAGCGTTGCGTGCCGCGTGGCTGGTTCACCAGCCGGCATGCCCAACGCTCGCTCATGCCGTTCGCCTGCGCATGATCCACCGCACAGCGCCGCCGCTCCGGGCTTAGAAGTTTCCCGAGGCGATGTCCTTCAACACCAGCTTCTCCAGGCTCAGCTCACTCACCAGCCGCTTCAGCTTCGTGTTTTCCTGCTCCAGTTCCTTCAGCCGCCGCGCCTGGTCCACCTGCAGCCCACCGTACTCTTTCCGCCATCGATAGTAGGTCTGCTCGGTGATTCCACCTTCGCGACAGGCCACCGGTGTCGTCTTCCCATCCCAACCGCCACTTCGATCTGCCGCAGCAAGCTCACAATCTGCTCAGCCGTATGCTTCTTCCCCTTCGCCATCTCCCGCTCCTCTCATACCAGTGTGTCTCATCTCCACTGGTACAAAAGGAACCGGGCACTCCAAGATGGCAGCCCTGTGCGAGGATAGGCGAGCCGCTCAACGCATCGCATCAGCCCAGACCATTGCAGCAGTGGAAAGGCTAGCGCGCTCTGATCGCGTACATGCTGCGAGACCGGAACAGTGGGATGCCAATCCCTGGCTGCTGAATACGCCCGGCGGCATCGTGGATTTGCGCAGTGGGATGATTCGCCCGACACGCCCTGAAGATTACACCATTAAGATGACAGCCGTAGCACCCGGAGGCGAATGTCCAATCTGGCTGGCTTTTCTTGAACGCGTGACGTGCGGAAATTCCGCTTTCCAATCGTACCTGCAGCGTTTTGCCGGCTATACGCTGACAGGCTCAACTCGGGAGCAATGTCTTGCTTTCCTTTACGGCACGGGCGCTAACGGCAAAAGCACATTTCTACAGACACTCTCAGGCATGATGGGCGAGTACGCGATGACCGCACCTGTGGATCTGCTCACGGATACGAAGTTCAACGGGCACCCGACCGAGGTCGCCGGCTTACAGGGAGCCCGCCTCGTCACAGCCGTTGAGACCGGAGAAGGTCATCGTTGGAATGAATCACGGTTGAAACTGCTGACCGGTGGAGACCAGCTCACGGCACGCTTCATGCGGGGAGACTTCTTCAGCTTCGTGCCGACCTTTAAGTTCCTCATCGCCGGCAATCACCGGCCCACCCTACGGACGGTCGATGAGGCGATGCGACGCCGCTTACACTTGTTGCCGTTCCTCGCGAATATCGCATCGGGGGATCGTGATCCAGAGCTGCCAGAGAAACTGAAATCTGAGTGGCCTGGCATCCTTCGCTGGACTATCGCCGGTTCTGTGACATGGTTCCGGGATGGACTTTGTGCCCCTGAGGTCGTCTGCCGGGCCAGTCTCGACTATCTGGAGGCCGAAGATACGCTCCAGCAGTGGATCGATGACCACTGCGACCTTCGTAACGGTGAATGGTCGGCGTCCTCTGCCCTCTTTGTTGATTGGCGCCGCTACGCGGAAGATGCAGGTGAGCAAGCCGGAACAATGAAGGCATTCTCTCAGCGTTTGGCGACGTACGGGTTAACCCCTGTGCGCAAGTCTGAGCGCCGCGGTTTCTCCGGAATTCGACTCAAGGTTGTCCGACGACAAATCTGACGAGTATGTCAATCTCAACGTACGTCTCACGGTGACACATGACGCATCATGACGCATTCTCATTTATAGACCGTTACGCGCGCGGGTGCCTACGGACGAATAGTGAATACCCATCACAATCCGTCACGCGTCATGAAATCTCGGGAATGCAGGCGCATGACCCCTCTTCGTGGACAGAAGAGTTTCACCCACGGGCTCCAACACATAGGCGCGCAAAGCTGCGGACCAGGCAAATAACCGTGGCTAAGGAGGGGGGTAGCCCATGAGAGCCCCCAAGACTCGCAGATTATTTCAAGCCAGTATCGGCTGGAAAAGGACGGCAAAAACGGAAAGTGTCGGCCCTTCCTGAGTGACAAAAATGGGTATCTCACTCATCAAATTAGGTGATGCCCGCTATTCCACGGAAAGAACGGCAAACACTGCCATACCCGTCGTAAAGGTTGCAAGTTCGCACCAGCATGGGGGCGCTGAGACGGCCGGCTGTTAAGACCGCCACTGCTAATGACGTCAGTCAAGCGCAGTTGTGCCTAGAACGAGTACCCAAAGACTCAGGCCCTCGTCGTTAAGCGCCGTCAGTGGATCAACTTGCGGCTGGCCGCAGTACGCAGACTGGCTGACGACGGGTCAGGCTGCGGCCCTGACGAGGCTTGCTGGCCGCGGAAGAATGAAGGCATCCGTGGCCAGCAAAAAGAGGAAACAGAGGTAATGTGAGATGAGTAGAACCAAATCGGCAAACGGGCCGGCCAAGGATCTGCTGAGACTTCTTCTTGAGAGCGAGCCCCGGCTAGCTTCAGAGGTAGAATCCCATGCGAGGAATGAGGGCATTTCTCGCCGTAGTCTGCGGCGGGCACGCAAGACACCCGGGGTGACCGCCTTAAAGTCCGGCTTTGGTGCTGGCGGAATCTGGACTCTGCGGGTTCCGGAGCAGAGTCAGTCCGGCAGGGCTCCATCTACCGAGGCAGTGTCCTACCTGATCGAAGCGGTATCCCGTCCAAGGCATCCACTCGCACGCTTGGCGTACCCATTCTCACGAGCCATGCAATATCGGTTCGCAAGAGATTCTCACGACCGGTTGGCGCATTATGTTGGCCGTGCTGCTAGCTCGCAGAGCGAAGTCCAGGGCAGATGAACTGCCGCACTATAGCGCTGGCAACCGCGATAGCTAAGATCAGAGCAACATGGGATTCCCACACGCCACGAGCGCCTTCTATTGCCGCAACCAAGTATGCGGCGACAACGGAGACGACCGCTGCCAGCAAGGCGTCTATCAGAGCCTCCTTCAGTCCCCAGGATCGGCGTAGCGCGAAGGATGTTGGACCACCCGCTGCGACTCCTAGAAGCGCAGCAAAGAGCACATTGATGGAGAACAACCCGGTGACAACTGTTGTACCGATCATCAGTGATGTACCCCGCAGAAGCTCCCAACCTGCCCGAGGAAGTGGTTCCACTGTGCATCCTCGAAGGCGCTTCCTCCAAAATTGAACTCCGCTGAGTTGGCGACGGTTCCGCTGATGCTAATGCTGAAATTTATAGCTCCCGCTCCGGCAGGCGAAGCCAGACCGCTCCATCGCGCTATCCCAGCCCGAGCTTGGCCTGGATCTGTTCGAGGGTGCGGCCCTTTGTTTCCGGGAAGAAGATGAGCACAAGCACGAATTGGAGGACCATCATGGCCGCGAAGAAGGCAAAGGGCGCTGCCTGTGACTTGGCGGCCACATAGGGAAAGATGCCGGCGATAACGGCATTCATGATCCAGTGCGAAGAGGAGCCAACGCTTTGGCCCTTGGAGCGCACGCGCGACGGGAAGATTTCCGCAATGTACACCCAGATCACCGAGCCCTGCGAGATGGCGAAGAAGATGATGAAGAGCACGAGCATCCAGACCAGCAGGCCCTGGCGTGCGTGGGAGTGGAAGATGAGGGCGACGCCAGTCAGGGCGAATGCCATGCCGATCGCACCGACAAGCAGGAGAGTCTTGCGGCCGAGCCTGTCGATGAGGCTCATGCCGATGAAGGTGGCGAGCAGGTTAACAAGGCCGACGCCGACGGTCTGGAGGGCTGCAGAGTTCGAACTGAACCCCGCTGAGGCGAAGATGTAATTGGAGTAGTACAGGATGGCGTTGATGCCGGAGAGCTGGTTGAAAAGGCCGACCGTGATGGCAAGCAGGAGGGGCTTGATATAGCGCCGATTAAAGAGCGGCTCTTCCTTGGTTCCGCGCTCGAGGTGGACGGAGGCGATGATGTCCTGGAGCTCGGCTTCGGAGTTGGGCGAGCCCATCATGCGGAGGACGTCGAGCGCTTCATTTGTCTGGTTAGTGGTGACGAGCCACCGCGAGCTACGCGGAATGCCGTAGAGCATGAAGAGAAATATGGCCGAGGGTATGATCGCTATGCCGAACTCCCAGCGCCACTGAAGCGCACCGAGGTTGCGCGTCGTAATGATGTAGTTGGAAAGATAGGCGAGCAGAATGCCCACGACGATGTTGATCTGGAAAAGACCCACCATGCGGCCCCTCCACTTGGCGGGAGCGAGTTCAGCAATATAGACGGGGCCGAGGACGGACGAACCGCCGATGCCGAGGCCGCCAACGAAGCGGGCTGTCATGAGAACAGGCCAGCTCCAGGCAAAGGCACAGCCAAAAGCAGAGATGGTGTAGAGGATGGCCATGATGCGCAGGGCTTCGCGGCCGCCGATCTTCTGGCCCAGCTCGCCCGAGGCCATCGCGCCTATGACAGTGCCGACGAGGCCGATGAAAACGGTCAGCCCGAGGGTCTTGGGAGTGAGGTGAAAAATCTCACTGAGCTGCTGCGTGGTGCCTGCGATCACCGCGGTGTCGAAACCGAAGAGAAGACCGCCGAGCGCTCCAACCGTAGTCGCTTTTATAAGATATCGGTTCAAGACAGGTCTCCAACAAACGGCTCGGATGACACGTTCTCTCTTGCACCCCTTCAGGGCGAGGCTTTTCCCCAAGGGAACGGGCCTGGGTTTTCTCGAGCGTTCACATTTTCAGGAGATATCTATATGCGAGTCAACTGAATTGATTAGAAGTGAGCCACAAAGCTGCCTATGCAGATCCTCCTGTGTTTTGGTGATGGTTAATTGACCGCCTTAGGACCTCGCTGCGCCGCAGGATTGCCTCACGACGAGGTGCCCGTTCAGCAGTATGGAGCGGGTAGGAAGCTCGGGATGGGTGACCCGTTCCAGCATCGCGGACATGCTCGCGGCACCAATCCCGGCGCAGGGCTGGTGGAAGGTGGTCAGCGGTATAGGCAATAGACTAGCGTATTTGACATCGTCCACACCGGCGATGCGCACGTCCTGAGGGACGCGAACGCCAAGGCCCATGAGGGTTTGCATCAGGTTGGCCGCCGTGTGGTCATTGGCGCACATGACAGCGTCGATGGGGTGTTTGCGCAGCGCGGACTCTACAAAGGAGGGGTCGGACGGTTCTCCGCGGAGGATCAGGCTCTTATGGATCGGGAGATCATGGGCGATCAAGGCCTCGCGATAACCGACAGCGCGGTGTTCCACGGTCTCAGCGGAATGCTCGCGCGCGAAGAAGGCAATGCATTTTCCCCCTTGGCGGACGAGGTGATCGGTAACAACATAGCCGGCCCGACGGTTGTTCAGGCCGACGAGATCATAGTTGCTCCGCTCAGGGTATTCGACGAAATCACGATCGAGCAGAATGACAGGGATCTTGGCTTTGCTGAGCGCCGAGAGGATGTTGCCGTTCACGTCCTTGCGGGAGGAAAACTCGAGCGGTGCGAAGAACACTCCAGCTACGCGCTGTTCGATGTACCGCCGGCACAGTTGCTCGGCTTCGTCTTCCTTTTGTTTGCTGGTGGAAAGCGCGTGGCCCCAGGACAGTGAGTGGCTCGGGAGGAATGGAGAGCGCATCATGCCCCGGCAGATAGGCTCAAAGATTTCGGTCTCGCCTAGTTCCGGGATGAGCAGGCCGAATACCCTCCCCTGGTTCGAGTCGGAACCGCTGGCGAAGCTGCCGGACCCCACCCGGCGCTCAACCAAGCCCTCCTGCTGTAGCTGCTGGATGGCCTTCACCACTGTCATGCGGCTGACCTTGAACTTGCGGACGAGTTCCGCCTCACTAGGCAGGCGCGCTCCGGGACGATAACGGCCGGATCCAATATCTTGCCGAAGGGATTCGATGATCTCCAGGTACTTGGGCTGTTTCCTCAGCTCGGGTTGGTCGGTCATACATATTCCTCGCACGGATAGGCGGGCCTGCATATTGCATGCGGGTGGCACCTTGAGCAGGTCTGCAGCAAAGTTAGCAGGCTGACTCCTCAGTTAGCGAGGATTGTGGTAGACACATTCGCTGCGCGATGACTATACATGATGATACGTTGTGAAGGCGATCGCAGGAGCAGCTCTATGCAGATTCTAAGCGTTGGCGAGATTCTGTGGGACGTGTTCCCGGACAACGAACTCCTGGGTGGGGCGCCCCTCAACTTTTCAGCGAATGCCGCGCGACTCGGGAATAGAGCCGCGCTGATTACGGCTGTTGGCGCAGACGAGCGGGGCCAACTGGCGCAAGAGGCGATGGTCGCCCTCGGGCTGGATACGCAGTTTGTAAGGGTTGTAGCCGAAAGGCCCACCGGGGTAGCGCAAGTGACGACGACCCCGGCAGGCGAGCCGTGCTTTGAAATACCGCGCCCCGCGGCTTTCGATTTTGTCCAGATGCCTCCGGAGGCGCTCGAACGGGCGAAGCGTCTTAGACCTGATTGGCTCTATTTCGGCACCTTGATCCACATGGAGCCGCAGGTCGAGGAGATCACGCGGAAGCTTGTTGAGACCCTGCCGGGAGCCCGGCGGTTCTATGACATGAACCTGCGGCCTGGCTGCTGGAACCTGCCCCTTGTTCAACGCCTCTGCGAAATGGCTTCGATCCTCAAACTAAACGAACATGAGGCACGGACCCTCGGCGACTTGACTGGAACGGGCGCGAAGGAATTCTCGTTGGAGGACTTCTGCGCACAATGGGCAGCCCAGTACCGGATCGACAGCATCTGCGTGACGCTCGGCGCGGCTGGGTGCCTGGTCTTTGAGAGCCGGACCGCACACACCATTGCTGGTTATTCGACGACGGTGCAGGACACTGTGGGCGCGGGCGACGCCTTCGCCGCGGCGTTTCTGCACGGATACCATCACGGGTGGCCGGTGCTGCAGACCTCCCGGTTCGCTAACGCGCTAGGGTCCATAGTAGCCAGTCGCGCCGGGGCCACACCGGATTGGTCGCTGCAGGAGTGCCTGGCATTGGCGGCGATCCCGAGTGAGCACGCGATAGCGAACTGATGGGCAAAGGAGATCGAGGATGACGAGAGTAAGAACGCTCAGACTGGTGAGCGCTGTCCTTGCGGTGGTGACCGCGTTCTGCGGACAGACCGCGCAATCCCAAAACGGCGGATACGATCAGCCGTACCGGCCACAGGTGCACTTTTCGCCTCGTGAACACTGGACGAACGACCCAAACGGGCTGGTGTACTTCCACGGCGAATACCACCTGTTTTACCAGTACAACCCCTTCGGAGACGAATGGGGGCACATGAGCTGGGGACACGCCGTTAGCACCGACCTGCTGCATTGGCGTGAGCTGCCGGTCGCCATTGCGGAGCATGACGGCACGATGGTTTTCACCGGGAGCGTGGTGGTCGACCGGGAGAACACAAGCGGCTTCTGTGCGCCAAAAACGGAGTGCCTGGTAGCTATCTACACGGGCAATAGCGACAAGGCGCACGGGAATCTGCAAACGCAGAACATCGCCTACAGCCGGGACAGCGGGCGCACATGGACCACCTATCCGGGCAATCCGGTGCTTGACCTGCACATGGCCGACTTCCGCGATCCGAGTGTCTCGTGGGACGAGAAGGAACGGCGGTGGGTCATGGCCGTGTCGTTGCCGAAGGAGCACAAGGTGCGCTTTTACAGCTCGTCAAATTTGAAACAGTGGACGCAACTGAGCGACTTTGGGCCCGCGGGTGATGTGGCGGGAGACTGGGAATGCCCGGACCTGCTTCGGATTCCAGCGGCTAGTGGCCAGGGGGAAGGGATGTGGGCGCTGAAGGTGGGACTGAATCCCGGAGCCCCGCAAGGGGGCTCGGGTGAGCAGTATTTTCTGGGCAGCTTCGACGGGAAGAGCTTTACAGTGTCGAGCGACCCAGGCGCGCACGGATGGACGAACTACGGCAAGGATGACTATTGTGCCATCAGCTTCAATGGGCTGCCGAAACGGGATAGGCCCGTGCTGATTGGGTGGATGAGCAACTGGCAATATGCGGCGAAGTTACCCACATCTCCCTGGCGTGGGCAAATGAGCCTTCCGCGGCGCCTTTCGCTCTTGAAGGACGCGGCCGGCCTGGCGCTGGAACAGGAGCCGGTGATTGCGCCCCTGCGCGAAGGGGGGAAACCTATTGCTGTAGCAGCAGGCCCGGGTCCTGAAATCAAGGTAATTGCGACAGAGGGAGCGCCGTTCGAATTGGACCTGCAGTTCGGAACCATAACGGAGTCCCGTTTCGGAGTACGACTCTACTCGGATGATCAGCACTGGACAGAGATTGGCTTTGACCGCGAGAAAAGCCAGTTCTATATCGATCGCACTAAGTCGGGCGCGGCAATTGGACCGGGATTTCTGACGCGGACGTCGGCACCGCTGGTCCATGGCAGGCCCTACGACTTGAAGCTCGTCGTCGACCGCTCGTCGGTGGAGGCCTACGCGCAGAGCGGAACCATCGCAATGACAGATCTGATCTTTCCGTTATCGCAGAGCAGTAGGGTGGAGGTCTTTTCCGCAATGGGGAAGCCGCTGTCCGCGAAGGGGGAAATTTGGAAGCTCCGGTCGGTTTGGAACCAGACACGATGAACCGATCCACATTTCAGGGCCGGCGTGCTGCGCAGATTGAGAGTAGTGAACTTCGCTTGACGGTTACACAGGAAGGCGGTCACATAGCCGAACTGCTGCACAAAGACACGGGCGTGAGTCCGTTGTGGGTACCCGGATGGAGGTCAATCGAGCCGTCGGAGTTCTCGCCGGCACTGCACGCCGAGTATGGCCACGGCCCGGAGTCGCGCCTGGTTGCGGGCTTGATCGGGCACAACATCTGCCTGGACCTGTTCGGCAGCCCCGATGCCGAAGAAGCTGCCGCAGGAATTCCGGTCCACGGCGAAGCATCGGTTGCCACCTATGAGATGACCGGCGATGAACGACGCTTAGAGCTGTCTGCGAATCTGCCGAAAGCCGAGATGAGCTTCCGGCGCTGTATCGAGATCGCGAATGACGGGGTGGTGAGTATCGAAGAGACGGTGGAGAACTCTTCGTGCACCGACCGGCCGATCGGATGGACGCAGCATGTCACGATGGGCGCTCCTTTCCTGGAAGGCGGAAGCACGCAGTTCAGGCTTTCAGGTATTCGTTCGAAAGTTTATGAACGGGACTTCAACGCCGGGCTGGGCATGCAAACGCCGGGTGCGGAGTTCGAATGGCCGCTGTGTCCGCGGAAGGACGGTGGGGTCGACGATCTGAGCACTTTCACCACAGAGGAAGTGTCCGGTGGCTTCACCGCGCACCTGATGAATACGGCGGAGCACCACGCATTCTTTGTGGCGTGGTCGCCGCATTACAAGCTGGCATTTGGCTACGTATGGACGCGCGAAGACTTCCCTTGGCTCGCGCGATGGGAAGAGAATCATCTCCGACCCTGGGCTCCGTGGAACAGCGATGGCTTCGCGCTGGGGATGGAGTTCGGCGCGTCTCCCATGGTGGAATCGCGACGGGAGATGGTGCAGCGCGGAAACATGTTCAACACGCCCACATTCCGATGGATTCCCGCGCTGTCGTCTCGTTCCGTGCGGTATTGTGCGTTTTTGCGGGTCGCTGCATCGGTGCCCGAGGGCGTGCGTTGGGATGGCGACAGGATAGTCGCCCTGCTGTGATCGCAGGATCCTACCGCATAGGCAGCCGAGATGACTTGCGCCGTGTAGCCAATCGGACCTGACTGCCCTCACTGATGGACTGGATCCCTCACTTTGAATCCGGGGCCGTAGTCGCGCCATTTCTTGCGCGCTGCGACCCGTTCCCCTTACAGTCCACAACCTGCCTGAGCTGCATTAAGAACCTTTCCGCATCTGTCCATCTGCCCCAACTCCTCCCCTTGCGACTTTCGCTCTGCCATTCTGTATAGTCAGGTTATCCTAGCCTGATTATAAGTTTGGATTGACATTGCTTATCCTGCTTAGATACAACTTGGGCGTTGATCTTGGGAGGCTCTATGGAACAGCTGATATCGCGTGTCGAAAGGCGTAACGAAACATACGTATGGCAAGCAGGCGCTTTGCTCCGCGCCTTGTTGCTGATTGTTTTCGCATGCGGAGGGGCCTACGTCGCAAGTGGCCAAGCGACTTCGGGTTCGATATCAGGATTTGTGACAGACAAGAGTGGGGCTGCAATTCCAGGTGCCGATGTCACCGTTCAGGAAGAGAGGACCGGAGTACAGACCCACGGGACCACAGAAAGCTCGGGCTTTTACAACATTACGCACATCCTTGCGGGTCAATACACCGTGACTGTCACGGCGAACGGCTTCAACACGTATTCCAGGCAGCATGTGGAACTCCGGGTTGACTCCAATGTGCGTGTGGATGCCAGCTTAAATCCGGGCTCGACAACGCAGCAGGTCATCGTGACAGCCGCGCCGGCAGCCCTGAAGACAGAGAGAACTGATGTTGATGATGTCATCGGCCAACATGCGCTCGAGAGACTGCCGGTCATCAACGACAATCTCACAACGCTATATTTGACTGCGCCTGGTGTGGTGCCGTATAGCTTTCAGATTGGCAATAATGAGAATCCATCCGAAGGATTTATGACCTCAGTGAACGGTCAGCTTTGGATGGCAAACGATTACCAGGTCGACGGGATCTCCGATATCGCATGGGGCTTTACGGGGCTCCAGATCATCGTGCCTCCGCCAGATTCAGTCCAAGAACTAAAAATCACGACGTCCAACTACGACCCTGAGTACGGGTCGGTGGGTGGAATGGTCGCACAGTACGTTACCAAATCCGGCACCAACAGCTTGCACGGTTCGGCATACTGGACAAATAGCAACTCCGCAACGTTTGCTGCGAATCCCTTCACCGAGAAGGTGCCGGGAACCGGGCCACATGGAACAGGGACAGGCGTGGCTCCATTTAACGAAAATATTGGAGGAGTCGCTCTTGGCGGTCCGATCAAGAAGAATAAGGTTTTCTTCTTTGCCGACTACCGTCTCAATAGGCGGTCGTTAGGAGCCAATCTCCTGACCACAGTTCCCAACGACGCCTTTCGCAATGGCGACTTCAGTGCAGTTGCGGCCTCCCACCCCATATTTGATCCGTCCACTGGGAATGCAGACGGGACGGGACGAGTTCAGTTTCCCGGCAACCGGATACCTGACGGCCGCTTCAATCCCGTATCTGTCAAACTCCTTTCTCTCTTACCGCACGCAAATGTGAATCAGGGCACGGACAGCAACTATCTCGGTCATGGGACGTCTCCGTTCAATACGGACGAGATTGATGAGCGAATCGATTGGAACATTTCCGATCGCGACAAGCTGTTTGAGCGCTATTCCTATATGTGGTCCTACCTTCAGAGTCCTGGAGTGTTCGGCATCGTGGCCGGTGGTCCTTCCATAGGGGGCGGGAATCCGGCCACAACTAACAGTCGGAATCAGTTATTGTCCTTTAACTACACCCACACGTTCAGCCCGAATCTTCTCGGAGAATTGCGTCTTGGCTATGCGCGATTCTTTCTCAATGAATACCAGAACGACTCCAACCTGCGAACTAACGATCAGGTAGGCATTCCCAACATTAACGATGGGACAAAGATTGCGGATGGCCTGGCCGGGATATCGATAGCTGGCCCGGTGGGTTCCTTTAGCATGGGCATCTTCGGTTCCGTTCCCCGACTAGACAGATCCACCATGTTCCAACTCGTGAACAATTGGACCAGAACGGCAGGGAATCACGAACTCCGGTGGGGTGCCGACGTACGCAGAAACCTCGAAGATCTCTTCACGCTGAATCAGAGCACGCGGGGTGAATTCGACTTCTCTCAATCCATCACTGGAAGTGCAGACGTTGCTGCGTCCGGGGTGAGTATGGCTAGTTTTCTTTTAGGGGATCCAAATTTCTTCCAGCGCGGTCAATTTATATTGTGGCCAGATGAGCGGGCCACTCGCCTGTCCGGCTATGGTGGCGATATATGGAGGGTGACCCCAAGACTAACACTTAACTACGGCTTGCGTTGGGATTATATTTCTCCCGTTACACCCAAAAAGGCCGGTGGCGACGTAAACTACGATCTTGATACCGGCAACCTGATTCTCGCAGGATTGGGACACATTTCCAAATTTTCCAATGTACAGCCGCGCTACAACAATTTCGCGCCTCGCGTCGGGATCGCGTATAAACTGACAGAGAAGACGGTCATACGAGCGGGTCTGGGCCGTAGTTATTTCATGAATGGCTTCGATGCTGCATTCAATCATCTCGACTCTTCCTATCCAATTGCACAAGCGCAGGTAATTACCCAGTCCAGCACCTATTCGCCCATCTTTCCCATGAACCAGGGCCCTCCGACACCTCCTGCGCCAGTTTTCCCCGCCTCTGGTATACTCACACCTCCTCCGAACGATTTTGCCAAAGCGTTCCCATTCGTACGCAAAATACCGAGCATTGATTCCTGGAACGTCACCATACAGCGGGAGATCGCAAAAGATCTGACACTGTCTGTCGCATACGTCGGAAACAGGGGGACGAATCTCGACTACTCTCTATATAACGTTGATGCCGCTCCCGCGGCCCCGGGCGACCTATTGAGCCGCCGGCCCTATTACCAGAAATTTGGCTTTACTGGTCAGATATATGTTAATTGCACGTGCGACAGCTCCAACTTCAACGCCCTTGAGGCCACTGCTGAAAAACGGTTCACCAACGGCTATAGCTTTCACTCTTCGTTCACATGGTCCAAGGCGCTGGACGACGAAATCGGAAACAGGGGCCCGCAGGGTGGCAATCCCTATGACATTAAGGGAAGTTATGGCGTCTCTTACCTTAATAGGGCAATTGTCTGGACGACAACGCACACCTTTCAAGTGCCTTATGGCAGAGGGCAGCGCTTCGGAGCGAATGCTGGTCGTATAAGTCAAACCCTCTTAGGTGGCTGGACCTTTGATGGACTCACAACGCTGCAGTCCGGATTAGCGTTGGCGCCCACGGACAGCGATGCCAGTACCCTTAATGCTGATTGGTCTCAACGTCCCAACCGAGTACCGGGAGTGTCACTTTACTCCGGCAGCAAGAACCGGCACCAGTGGTTGAACGCAGCGGCATTCGAAACACCACCGGTATGCTGCGTTTGGGGAAACGCACGGCCGGGAATTATGCGCGGACCAGCGTTTTATGATGCAGATTGGTCTTTTGGGAAAGTCTTTCCTTTCAAGTCTCCTCTTGCCGCTGACCTAACAAATCTAGAATTCCGTTGGGAGAACTTCAACACCTTCAATCACACGAATTTAGGGCAGCCGGTTAATGACATCAACAATCCACTATTTGGGGTCATCTCAAGTACACAATCAAATATGCGCAGAATGCAATTTGACTTGCACCTGCGGTGGTGACCATGCAAAGTAGCCTGAACCCGATCCGGCAACAGGACCGGGTTCAGCGCTTCCACGCTTCGCAGCAAAGCGAACCATGTCGAGCGGTCGGGCGTAGATACCTCCCTAGGTGAGAATGAAAAGACGCACATTTCTAACAAGCGCGGCCACTGCTACGATCGTAGGCGGCTTTGGTTCCCGGTGGCTTTCGGCAGCAGACTCATCCGCACAGCCTCGATCCCAAGCACCGAAGCTTGATAGTGAACAACCGGACTCTGCGATGGTTCCCCGCGACTTCTTTTACAGGCCGATAGGCGGCCGGGTTGGGGATGTGATTCCTTTTTACGATGGACAACAATTTAGAGTCTTCCATCTGTTCGAAGCTAACGGCGAAAGAGGTATTACTACCTGGCATCAGGTAAGCACGACCGATTTCGTCCATTTTACAGAGCTGGGACTAATGCTGCCTCGTGGTACCTCGGAAGACCAGGACCTCTCGGTAGCAACCGGGTCGGTCATAAACGGCGAGGGTCGATACCACATCTTCTACACCGGCTTTAACTCGCCGCTCAAAGCGAAGCATCCGGAGCAGGGTGTGATGCATGCCACAAGCCAAGACCTTCTCCACTGGCAAAAGGTGCCTGCGGACACGTTCTACGCTCCTTCGAATCTGTACGAAAGAGATGACTGGCGCGACCCGTTTGTGTTCTGGAACGAAGAAGCGAAAGAATACTGGATGCTGGTCGCCGCGAGGCTCAAAACGGGACCATCGAGAAGAAGGGGCTGCACCGCCCTATGTGTCTCGGCTGATCTCAAGAGTTGGAGTGTTAAGGAGCCGTTCTGGTCTCCGGGGCTCTACTATACCCATGAATGTCCGGATCTATTCCGGATGGGCGATTGGTGGTACCTCGTGTTTTCCGAATTTAGCGAAAGCACACAAACACGGTACAGAATGAGCAAAAAGATTACCGGACCATGGATTGCGCCGAGCAATGATACTTTTGACTGCAGGGCCCTATATGCCGCGAAGACCGCCTCGGACGGGCATAGGCGGTTTCTCTTCGGCTGGAACCCACTCCGCACGGGAGCGACAGACGAGGGAAAGTGGGAGTGGGGTGGCAACCTCGTTGTGCATGAACTGAGGCAGATGCCGAATGGCGAGCTAGCGGTGAAGGTCCCCGACACCATAGGTGCGGCGTTTTCCCGGCAGAGTTCAATTGGAACTGCCGTTAATGGTAGACCTGAACCTGCGATCGAACGTGTGCCAGTCAATGCGGCACATTCCTTTGTCTTCAAAACGGTCGCATCGATTCCTGCACGATGTAAGGTAACCGCGAAGGTCGCTTTCAGCAAGGGAACGCGTTCCTTTGGACTGATGCTGAGGCTGGCGGATGATCTGGATGCCTGCTACTACTTGCGATTCGAGCCGGCGCGCAATCGGTTCGTTTTCGACCTCTGGCCTAGACCGGGCGATCAGCCGTTCATGGCAGGCTTTGAGCGGCCGGTTCGGTTGACCTCTGGCGAACTTCTAGACGTAGAGATTGTGCTCGACGGAACTATCGCGGAGTTCTATGTCGCTGACCAGTCGGCCATGAGCACGCGCATGTACGACCACCGCCTCGGTGACCTGGCCGTGTTTGTAGACGAGGGGGAGGCTGAATTCAGCCAACTGGGCGTGTTCTCGATGCCTGAGCAAGCTCTGAAATGAGAAGCCAGCGCTATGATGAGGCGGGCACGATGTCTCTAAAATCCACATCGACCATTTCCTGCGTTCTCGCCCTGTGGATTGGAAGCGCTACCGGAGCGGTTTACGCCCAGAGTGATGTCCGGAGCCAGACGGAGTTGTATTACCGCCGGGCAGAAGCTGCTCTCCGGGCGAAACATCCGGAAGAGGCGGCAAATGACTTCAAGGCGATTATTCAGTTGGATCCGAAAAGCGCGAAAGCGTATGCAAACCTCGGAGTAATAGCCTACCAGCAGGGATCCTATATCGAAGCAAATCAGTATTTTACGGATGCTTTAAGATACGATTCGTCATTGTGGGATGCGAAGGCATTTCTCGGCCTTGGGAAGATTCGCATCGGTCAGGTGCAGGAGGGCAATGCCCTGGTCGAAGCGTCGTTCCCTCACATCACAAACCCGGCTGTCAAAGTAGACTCAGGGCTCGCGTTGATAAGAGCTCACGAGACATCAAAGAGTCTCGGCGACGTCCTGAACGTCATCCGCGAAATCCTGGAACTCCGCCCAGATGATCCCGAGGTTCTCTACGTTGCGTATCGGGCCTATTCAGATCTGGCCGCACAGTCGCTTTCCATGCTTTATCAGAAGGCCCCCAATTCGGGGCAACTGCATCAGATTCTCGCGCAGGCAGCAATGACCCAGGATGACTTTCCGGGCGCGATCGCCGAATACCGCAAGGCAGTGGAGGCCGACCCCCATCTTCCAGGCATTCATTATGAACTGGGACGCGCAATCCTAATGAATGCCCAGGATGGGGCGGCTCGTGAGCAGGCCAAACAGGAGTTCGACACAGAGCTAACCTCGAATCCGATGGATTCCGGATCAGAATACGAACTCGGCGAAATCTATCGCTTAGACTCCGATCTTCAGACTGCCGAGAAACATTACGAGAGAGCGGTCGAGCTTCGCCCCGATTTTGTGGATGCCCAGATCGCACTCGGAAACGTGGTCGGCAGTGAGGGGAGACCACAAGAGGCTATCGCGCACTACTTGGAAGCAGCTCGTCTCGATCCCGACAACGAGCTGCCTCACTACCGTCTTTCGCAGGTTTATCGAGGGCTTGGCCGCAAGGATGAAGCGAATGCGCAACTGATGCTCTTCCAGCGATTGCGACAACAGCATGCTCCATCGCAACCCATTTCCGGGCAGGAGGGCGGCAATGAAGTTCCTCGCTGAAGCGAGTTTCCGTCCCATCTTGACTGGGCGCAGGGCCCTTATTGGGATGTTCTTTCTATTTTCCATCACGGTTGCTCACGGTCAGAGCCTGGGCTGGATGCCGGACCTCACGCAGCAGCAGACCTATACCCTGCACCGCTCGTCCAGCCGCGAGAGCACCGGCGCGAATGCGGATGCCCGCACCGTCACTCCCGGGCAGACACTGACAGTGCTCGATGTCGATGGTCCGGGCATGGTCTCGCACATCTGGTTCACCCTCGATGATTCCGAACCCTATCACCTCAAGCGCATCGTGTTGCGCATGTACTGGGACGGTGAGACCTCGCCCAGCGTGGAAACGCCCATCGGCGATTTCTTCGGCTTGGGTAACGGCATTTACTTCGGCTGGGAATCTCTCCTGCTCTCCGCCGGCAAGGACAAGGCGCTCAACAGCTTCTTCCCCATGCCCTACGCGCGCCACGCTCGCATCACGGTTACAAATGAGGGGAAGGAATCGCTCCACCACCTCTACTGGAACATCGACTACCGCAAGAACGCGCAGCCCCTGCCCGCGGACACGCTCTACTTCCACGCCACCTACCGCCAGGCCCAGCCCAACCACGGCTGGACCGGCCAGTGGTATGAGAACGGCGACCCCATCGTGAACTATCGCCGCAACCTCGACGGCAAAGACAACTACGAGTGGTTTGAAGCGAAGGGCCACGGCCAGTTCATCGGGGTGACCATGTCCATCCTGCAGAACCAGGACGGCTGGTGGGGCGAGGGAAATGACATGTTCACCATTGACGGCGACGAGCCCACCATTGTGGGCACGGGCGCGGAAGACTATTTCCTGGGCGCTTGGGGCTTCGGTGGCTCACAGCAGTTCCTGCTGCACGGCGCGCCTGTAGTGGGCAAGGAATTGGCTGGCGAACGCACCAGCGTCTACCGCTTCCATCTGGACTCGCCTGTCCCTTTCACCACCTCGATGAAGGCCAGCATTGAGCACGGGCATGCTAACCACCGCTCCGATAACTTCTACTCCGTCGCCTACTGGTACCAGGCGGAGCCGCACGAGGCATTCCCACCGCTGCCCGATGTGGACGATCGCATCCCGGTGCTGGAGTTTGTCGGCGGCCCGGGCAATGCGAAAGGACCTTACGATCCCCAAAAAATTACTAAGGATACTAATAGTCTTCACCCCAGATAATCACCTTTTCGCTTCCCTCCTCCGGAACAGGCTATATGTTGCCCTACGTGCCCCGGTGATCTATATAAAGCTATTGACGTTTACCTCAATAGCCGAAGATCAACCAAGAGAACTTCGCATCAGCAAAGACATATATGAGGTGTGCCATGAACCGTCGGACCTTTATTTCATCTTCCGCAATGTGTGCGCTGTCTGCAGCCTCATCGCCTGCACTTGCGAAGGCGCTCGGATTTGGAACTGATTTGCCGGAACAGGCGCTTCGCGATAAGCTCATGCGCGATCCCTTGCGTCCGCAATATCATCTTTTACCGCAAGCGGGTTTTATTGGAGACCCTTGCGCACCCCGATTCTTCCGCGGGCAGAACCACGCCTTCTTTCATGGAAGCTTTGGCGGCCGTGGCTGGCATCATGCCATCAGTCCGGACCTTATCCACTGGAAGCATATGCCGATCGCACTATCGCCTACGCCGGACTCCTATGATTCTTACGGAACTTTTACTGGGAGCGTGCTGCCCGACGGCGAGGGCGCAAGCGTCATCTATACCGGGGTCACCAAGGTGCCAACTGAGCAGGAGACTATTCGAAACGAGGGACTGAAAGAGGTCCAGTGTATCGCGGTCACGAACGACCCCGACCTGCGCACTTGGCACCATCTGCCGAACCCGGTTGTAGAGCACCCGCCAGCTGGCATGAAGATTACCGGATTCCGCGATCCTTTCTCTTGGAAGGAAGGCGATACTTGGTATCTTGGAGTCGGTTCAGGCGTAGGGCAGACAGGAGGTATGGTCCTGCTTTACCGCTCAAAAAATGCGCGGAACTGGGAATACCTGCACCCATTAGCACAGGGAACGTGGAATGGTGAGGTATCCAGCAACCCTGTCCCTAGCGGAGAGATGTGGGAGTGTCCAGACTTCTTTGCTCTTGGGGAGAAGCATGTGTTGCTCTACTCCACGGAGCATAAGACGTTTTGGGAGGTCGGCACCTTTGACCGGCATGAACTGCGGTTTCATTCGGAACGTAAAGGCTTGCTGGATCAAGGTGCCTATTACGCTCCCAAGAGCATGCTGGATGAGAAGGGCAGGCGCATCCTTTGGGGTTGGGTACAGGAAACCCGTTCCCCGGACGAGACAAAAGCTGCTGGATGGGGCGGATCCATGTCTCTTCCAAGGGTCCTCACCGTCAGCTCCGACAACGAATTGCGAATGGCAGTTCCTCCAGAGTTTGCATCACTGCGGGCGGAAACCTCGGAGATCAAGGGCCCACTAAAGCCGGATAAGCTAGACCGCGCATTATCGAAGGTTGCTCTTCACAACCGTTCGGCGGAGGTCATTTGCGCATTCAAGCCAGGCGAGAAGGAATGTGGACTTGAACTACGGCTTCAAACCACGAGCGGAGTGGTCCCATTGCTTGCCTTTACTTGTGGCATCGCAAATGGCCATCCCACTCTCAACGCAGGGGACAAAGTAGTGCCACTCAACCTTGACAAGAACGGCGTCTCGATCCTCCACGTATGGATCGACGGGTCAGTGATTGAAGCATTCGTTGATGAGAAACAAGTGATCACGACGCGGTGCTATCAGGCGCCTACTGAATCAGGCGAAATACATTTGGCATGGTCCGGAGTGGCAGAAGCGATGAAAAGCCTGACGACATCGGCTATCAAGCCTATCTCGGGCGATCGCCTGACCAGTTAACTGGTTAACTTTTGTTGTCCATGCGAATTCGTCCGAAGTCCAGCTGGTTCTGGCCGTAGGATGGATGACGCGAGCAGGCCCCTGAACCCTCCAGATAACAATGAGCCTCTGGATGATGAAGAGTCGAATTCATGAAGCGATTCTTTGCGCTGCGGCGATGCTCTTATATGTCGTCCCTCTGAATGGGCAGGTCACTGCCTTCGACGAACAGCATCGTCCCCAGGTGCACTGCTCTCCCGGCGAGCATTGGACGAATGACCCGAACGGCCTGGTTTATTACCGCGCGGAGTACCACCTCTTTTTCAGTACAACCCGTTTGGAGACCAATGGGGCACATGAGATGCAGAGGCGCTCGGAACCATAGTAGTTACTGCGCAGTCCACGCCCCGTCGATCGGCAGCGAGGCCCCAGTCAGATTTGCAGCATGGTCGGAACTGAGGAAGGCGGCCAATCCTCCAATCTCCTCCGTAGTCGAAAATGTGGTCACAACTTCAAGTGTCTGAAACTGGGATTAGCCAAGTAAGTTTTTACCAAAAGCTAGCTTGTAAGGCGGTCGGTGGAAATCGGGTGAATCTGCCAGAGACTGAGCTTTTGGAACGCGTTCACTGCACCTTCAAACCTGACCCTCACCGTCGGGGCCTCGGACCCAGTGTAGTAAAACCGACGGGTATATGCGGTTGATCGCTGCAGGATGAGCTCCGCGACTGAACCGTCCATATAAATGTCAAATTCCAGTGAGTTGTCCCTTAACCCCCGAAAGGGCAGTGGCTTTCCGTCTGCGACGATCTGATTTGGTGTACCGGGATCATAGCGCAGCTCCAAGATGGGTTGGGGCAGTTCGCCGCTTGGCAACTTTCCAATAAGGGAAAAGGTAAATGGTCGATCAGTTCGCGCCATGCTAGCTAGGACTTCCCCGCAACAATTCTGAATCGACATCTGCGCAATCTGAATCTGCGTACCGGACCCAGGCCTCAGCTTTTGCTCTGCTCCGCGCAGCACATGAACTACCTGCGAGATCTCAATACCGAGCTGGCCGTCGGGATCGAATGTGAGCACACGCGGTAATGACATCAGTCCAGCCCAGCCTGCTGCTTTGTATTCGGCGAGTGGACGCGTCTCGGGAACCCAGCCCCACACGATCCGATTGCCCTGCTTATCGAGCTGCGTCTTCGCCGCGTAGTAGGAGCCGTAATCCAGAATGCCGGAGTGCTCCGGATGGAAGCGCATCTCGCTTTCATCTAGGACACCCGATTGCCAGTAGACACTTCCCTTTGCCGAGTAGATCAGCACATGTTTACCGCCCAGCGGGAAGAGATCGGGGCATTCCCACATGTCACCCGAGTCGACGGGGTTGACCGTCTGCTTGCCCGACCCAGTGCCACTCGCCACAATGTGAAGGTAGTTCCAATGCTCCAAATCTTTTCCCTCATAGAGAAGGACTGCTCCGCCTTGATGCGGAACTCCCGAACCCACTGTCATTTTCCATCCCGCGCCGCTGCGCCACGGAGAAGGATCGCGAAATCCGGTCACGTTCATCCCGGTTGGAGGTACCGCAAGAACGGGTCTTGGCAACTTGCTCCAGGTCTTCAACTCAGGGTCCGTCGAGCTTGCCAAGCATTGGCTCTCCCGGAAAGTATTTTTTCCGTCTTTGATCGTTGCCTGATCTTCCGGGGCGTTTACAACACCGGTGTAGATGACATTCACAACGCCCTTATCGACAACAGCGGTACCGGAAAAGCAGCCCGCAGCGTCCGGTCCGCCGGGAGTTGGCGCGAGCGCTACAGGTAGGTGCTTCCAGTGCACCATGTCGGGACTAATCGCGTGTCCCCAGTGCATGTCCCCCCAGTACGCACCGTTTGGGTTGTACTGGTAGAACATATGGTAGTGCCCGTTCCAGTAGATAGGGCCATTGGGGTCGTTCATCCAATTCGCCGCTGGCAGCAAATGAAACTGAGGGCGGCGCGGATCATTCGCCAGCCTGGCCGATTCAGCTGACCGCAGTCCGAATGCGTGCAGGCCTTCGGCCCGAAGCGACCTCCGGAAGGCGATCGCAGCTGCCATTTCCACTGTGCTTCTGATGAGTTGGCGACGGTTCATTGGCTATGCTCCCATCGATTCCATGACCAATTCCGAATTCATCTAAATCGCGCTTGAATCACGCTGCACGCGCTGAGAAGGCAGAGCGGGGACGACCCATATGAGGATCGGCTTCGCTCTGCGGATTCCCATCGGAGGTTTGCTCCAACTCAGAAAGTGATGCGGGCCGCGACCTGCAGTGTGCGCGGCAGGTTAACTTGCTGCCCTACCTGGCCGAAGCCGGGCGAAGCGAGATTGCTGTTCGGAATCGCGAACTGTGCATGGTTGAAGATGTCGAAGAACTGGGTTATGAGCTGAAGCTTCGCCTTCTCCCCTAGGCCGAAGAATTTGCTGAATGACATATCCCAGTTGTCCTCGCCCTCTCCTCGCATGGCAGGATCCACCCGGGTTTCGTTGCCGAACGCATATGGATCGGGCTGGGTGAAACAGGCAGTGTTGAACCACATCGCTGCACGGGCGTCGCTGTGCGGAGAGCCACCGAGCTTGCGACCACAGCCCACAATATAGTTCGGACGAATCGGGCCCGCGCCAAATTGGCTCAGGTTGTTCCCGGCCGCCTGTAGCGCAATGGGCAGCCCGCTGCGCAGGGTGGTGATACCGTCGATGCGCCATCCACCAATGAACCCATTCACAGCACGGTTGACGCCATTGAACAGCGCCTGTCCCCTCCCGAAGGGAAGGTCGATGCCGTAGTTCACGACCAGAATGTTTGCGACATCCTGCAGGCTGAGCGACCGCTCCGCCTGCAGATTATTGTTGTCCTGCACTACACCGGATCCGCCTTGCCCATCCTGGAAGGAACTGGTGTTGTCAGTGTTGCTTATCAACTTGCCCCAGGTATATGCGCCTTGAATCACGCCGCCGTGGGCGAAGTGACGCAGTAAGCTCACCTGAAGCGCGTTGTAGTTGGAAAATCCATACCGCGGGACCACTTGATTGACAGTCGTGTACTGCGGGTGGGGCTGAAGCAGATAACCTTGAGCGATGGTTGGCGCTCCGAAGGTTGTGCCTGCCGGAAGGGTTCCATAGAAGGGATTCGCAACCTGCGTCAGCAACGCAGGCCCGAGCGCGTGGTACTGATCCGGAAGCTGGTTTAAATTCAGCCCAGTGCCCGTAAAGCCTTGCGAAAGCACCAGGTGCGTACCCTTTGAGCCGGCGTACGCGACGGTAAAGCTGGTGTCCCTTCCGAGCGCACGCTGAATCGCCACGTTCCACTGCTGAACATATCCATACGACTGATTAGGGATACGCCCTCCGATACCTTGTCCCAGCGCCGCATCCAAAGCGGCCTGAGAGCGACCTCTTGGGAGATTGATACCGTTCGGCAGTGGATTAGCCACCGTTGTCAGCAGCGGTTGGCCAACGGTGTTGGCGATGTTCGTGCCCGCTGAATTGATAGGGCTGTTGCCGGGCGAGTCGGCGGTTAGCTCTGCCGGGAGGTAAGAGATGCCATAACCAAGCCGCAGGACCATTTGCGGCGTTGCCTGGTAAGCGAAGCCGATGCGCGGTGAGAACAAGTGCCAGTGCAGCGACTCTTCTCTGCGAGACGAGTACTCTGGGCTGGCAACAAATGCCAGACGACCTGTGAGTGGAACGGCTTGGCCAGTTACAGGATTTGTAACGGAGGCGACGTTCCCGATGGTCACCGGAGCCGTTGGCTGCAGAATGGTGTCGAGATTGTTCTCCTCCGAATACGCACCGGGTTGATCCCAGCGCAGTCCGGCGTTCACTGTGAGTTTGTGGGTAGCTTGCCAAGTGTCGGTTACGTAAAAGGCATAGCTGTGCAAAAATGCATGCCACGTTCCTACCGAGCTGATGCCGGCGCTCGATGGAATTCCGAGCAGGAATGATGCGAGCGCGTTGCCGTTCTTGGTATCGCTTGCGTTTGCCGCCGTGTAAAAAGGTGAAGCGTTGAGGCCGAGGCCCTGGCTGTTCCCGTAATTCTCCCAAAGAACCTGTCGCCACTGCGCGCCTGCCTTGATGGAATGACGGCTAAGAATCTTGCTCACACTTCCGCTCACACCCCAGACATTGTTGTTCCAATAGAGTTGTGAAAGTTCGGCCCCGATACCGTATCCCTGGATGCCAAGGCCGGGAAGTAGCCCCTGTTTGTTTTGGCTTTGCTGCTGGATCACTCCATAGGCGGGGCTGATGCTGGACATATCGAATCCATTGCTGAGTGGATACTGAAAGTTGTAGTTCTCCAGATAAGAAAGATGGATATCCGCAATGGTCTTCGCGTTGAAGACATGACTGTCGCTGATCTCAGCCTCCTGAGTGTCGTTTCCCGTGCGGCCCGCGCCGGTGTGGGTGCCAAATGGATCACTCGGGCCGTTATGCGGATTCCAAAACGTATAACGAACGAACAGCGAGTCAGCAGAGGTCGGGTTCATGTCGACTCGCGCGTTGTACTGATCTTGATATCCCTCGATGGGGGCGGAAGCGAAGAAGTTCGTTGTGAACGGCGTCTGGGAAACTCTGGATTGGGCCGGCGTCTCGAGCTGGACAATCTTCAGCGCCGTGGGATCGATGCGATTTTGCGGGATGACATTTCCAGGGAACGGCAACCCCGTCGTGGGATCGTATATAACTTGCGGGTCGCCAGAGAAGTTGCCCTCCAGTTCCGCGGTCGTGGGTACTGTGGCGTTGATAGGACTCGCCGAGATCAGCGACTCGTGCTCCCATGAGAAGAAGAAGAACGCCTTGTTCTTCTTGATTGGGCCGCCAAGATTCGCACCGTACTGGTTTTGGTGAAGGGGAGACTTTCCCAGATGTGCATGGTTGCTGAACCAGTCGTTTGCATTCAGAGCCGTGTTGCGGAAGTACTCATACACATTCCCGTGGAAATCATTGGTGCCGCTCTTTGTCGAAATCTGCACCACACCGCCGGCAAAACCGCCGAACTCCGCGCTGACATTGTTGGTAGAAACACGGAACTCTTGTACGGCATCTTGCGTCGGAACCAACACGTTTACGTTGTTCTCGGCGATGTTCTGTTGCATGCCGTCGATAAAGAAAATGCTCTGTCCGCTGAATCCGCCGCCAATCTGGTAATTGTTGTAGGCGATCGCTTGGGTCTGACCGCCGGCTTGGAAGTTGCCGCTGCCGCCATTGGCCATCGTGCTCCCCTGGGTTCCACCTCCGGGCACGACACCGGGGATAAAATCGAGCAGATTATTCACATTGCGGCCATTAAGCGGAGCCTGCACCACCTGCTGACCCTCTACCACGCCACCCAGCGAAGCGCTCTCGGTTTGCAATCCTGCCTGCGAGGCCGACACCGTCACTGTTTGAGTTACCTCCCCAGCTTGCAAGGTGACATTCGCGCGCGTTGTACCACCAATCTGCACGTCGATTCTTTCCTGGGTGATCGATTGAAAGCCCGCCTCAGAAACCGTGATGCTGTAGATCCCCGGTACCAAATTCACGAAGTTGTAATTGCCGCCCGAACCGGTCGTTGTCGGCTGCGTCACATTGGTATTGGTGTTTTTCAGGGTGACCTTTGCTCCGGGAACAATGGCACCCGTGGGGTCCGTTACCGTTCCGACAATGCTGCCGTAGCTAGTCTGTGCCGTTAACCGATCAGTTCCGCACAGGCCTGCAAAGAGCAAAACCAGCAGCCAGATCAAGGATGAACGATGAAGGAAACGGGGTCTTGCTTGGCGAACCTCTCTGAAGTGCCCCATGAACGCCTCCACACAGCCCGCAACTGCAGGCAAGATTTTGAATGGACCACAGGCTAGTCAGCAGGAGCCATGCTGTCAACACAGATTTGAGTCAGGAAAGGAAGTTTTTCTGTGCAAATGTATTGACAGGTTGTGCCGGAGTTCTTATAACCATTTGAAAGTACTACATTTAGTCTGCGCGAGCCGTAAAGGCGCAGGCTTCGCACCGACGCAGAAATGCACCGGTCAAAGCCTGCAGAGTGCAGAAATGTGGCTAATCTGGTGATACCTGTTAAGTCGAGGTCGCGAATGCCGGACGTGCGAGAAAACGGAAAGCTCGAGGGAAGTCCAAAATACAAACGTATCTACGCCGAGTTGCGGGATGGGGTGGCGAACGGCAGGTACAACCCAGGCGACAGGCTTCCCAGTGAAAATGAACTCGTCGAGTACTTCGGGGCGAGCCGGCCCACGGTGGGGCGCGCCCTCGCGCAGCTCGAAACGGAAGGTATGGTGGAGCGACGCCCCGGATCCGGAACATATGTCCGTGTTCCACACCGGACTGAGGGCTTCGTCTTCGGATTGCTGATTCCCGAGCTGGGAACAACCGAGATCTTTGAACCGGTCTGCCGAGGCATTTCGATCGCTCGGGTCGGGGGGTACCACGACCTACTGTGGGGCCCGACATTCCCCGCCGGAGCAACAAAGGAGGCTCAGGCCGAACAGCTTTGCAAATACTACATCGACAGAGGAGTGTCGGGTGTCTTCTTCGCGCCGATGGAACTCTCCGGAGGAAAGGATCGAGTGAATCTTCGAATTGCGAGCGCGCTGGACGATGCTCGCATCCCGATTGTTTTGCTGGACCGTGATCTTTGCGAATATCCCAAGCGCAGCAAGTACGATCTCGTCGGAATCGACAACCGCCGCGCCGGCTTCGTTATCACCGAGCACCTCTTGCTCTCCGGGGCCAAACGAATCCTTTTCTTCGCCCGTCCGGACTCGGCGCCGACTGTGGGTGCGAGATCATTAGGCTACCGCGAAGCGTTGCGCGCCTACGGGGGATGTGAGTTCGACGAACCGGCGGTGTACAGGGACCCAACCGATGCTTCTGCCATCCGCGATTTGCTTTCACGCTGCAAGCCGGACGCCTTTGTTTGCGCCAATGACTATACCGCGGGACAACTTTTGATTACGCTAAACGCTCTTGGTGTTCGTGTGCCCTCACAAGTCAAGGTCACTGGCATGGACGACATCCGATATGCCAGCATGCTGCAGACACCACTCACCACGATCCATCAACCGTGTCTCGACCTCGGCGCAGCTGCGCTTTCCGCGATGCGCGATCGGGTATCTCATCCTAAGATGCCAGCACGCGAAATCATTGTTGATTTCAAACTCGTGATTAGGGAATCAAGCGCTCGCTAGCGAGCAATGCTGCCATATGAGACATTCTCCGGTACAATTACACGGGAGTCTGCTCTGGGTGGCAGGCAGCGGTGTCAAGGCAGAGTACGCGGTGCCCTAAGAATCGAAACCGAATACCTTCTTGCCCGAGAAGTGGGCGGCGATTTCTTTCAAATCTTTCCACAACTCGACTGCAGCGTGCTGATCATCGCCGGTGATGTGACCGGCAAAGACCTTCAGGCCGGAATGCTCGTCGCGCTTCTCGTTGGAGCGATCCGCAGCACGGCGGAGTGCAGCCCCAATCCGCGGTTGATCCTTGACGCACTGAACCGGAGACTCGTCGGCCGAGGCAGCGCCCACGCGACCTGCCTCGCCATGCGGATCGAGTCCGGTGGCGCAGTGACCCTGGCCAACGCCGGGCATCTCGCCCCCTACCTCAACGGCATAGAAGTCGAAATGGAAGGCGCGGAGAATGCCTGCTGCCATTCGGCCAATTTCCCGACGAATCTGCTCACTTAGATTCAGGAATGATCTAGTCGTACCGAACCCAGTAACTTTCGGAGTGCGTACGAATGGAATCGGGTGAACACCAAGCTGAAAGACCGCATCATGCTCTTCTGGCACAATTTCGATGACCTTTCCCCGATTTGCGATGGCGCCGAGTTGGCGGTAGGTTTCCGGCATCGATTCGCCAAGGGAGTGGAAGCGCCTGCAGTTTGCCCTCGATATCCAGTGGAACGGCGTACCGCTTCCGCCGAGAACTCCTGTCCGGGTCATAGCCAAGGCTGATCGCACGGGGCTGGTCTGCACCAGTGAGATAAGGCCCCTGGGCCGTATTGCAATGCCGTTTGACGGTACCGCATGGCATACAGAAGCAGTGACCGGACACGAAAACCTCAGCATTTACTGAGGTTTATGGCCTTTCGTTGGACTATTCCGGACGCTCTGGAACGAGTAGATGGCGGAGAGAGAGGGATTCGAACCCCCGATACCCGTAAAGGTATGCCTGATTTCGAGTCAGGTGCATTCAACCGAGCTCTGCCATCTCTCCGTCTTTAGAATGAGCTACTTACCGGCAGGACTTCATTGTAGCATTCTGGCGTTGTGAGGAAAAGTGGACCCAGGCGGCGATGCGGAGTGGACTTCAAGGACCGGTACAGAGCGACGCCGATCAATAAGGTAACAGAAAGCGTATCTAACTCTGTATGGACAAGAACTCGGCTGAGCACGCCAGCGAATGGTGTGGCGGAAGCGCGTGTGAGTCGAACACACCATCGTCCGTGACGGACGACCGCCGGTTTTGAAGACCGGGAGGATCACCGGAGCCCAGGCGCTTCCAGAGGCTACACTCCCGAGCATACCGGCATCCATATAGATCGTGAAGACCGGCGGCAGACAGTGTTGACGCAAGCCAACGGCGACCTCCTCGCCCACTCCGCAGAACAAGAGACGCCAACCATTCGATTGACACAGCAGGTGAAAGCCGGCGGCTGCGCCAGCAAACTGGCTCCCGGCTCACTGGCGGCTGTGCTGGCCCTTCTTCCGCGACAAACGGATAGTAACGTGCTCGTTGGATTCGAGACCTCGGACGACGCCGGCGTGTATCGGCTGTCCGACGACCTGGCGCTGGTACAGACGGTGGATTTTTTTACGCCGCTGGTGGATGATCCGTTCACCTTCGGCCGCATAGCGGCGACGAATGCACTGAGTGACATATACGCGATGGGCGGCCGCGCGCTCACGGCGGTGGCGCTGGTGTGCTTTCCGCAGCAGGATGACATGACGGTGCTCGAGCGAATCATGGCGGGGGGGATGTCCGCCATGCAGGAGGCAGCGTGTGCGGTGATTGGCGGCCACAGTGTGCGCGACCCGGAGATCAAGTTCGGCTATGCCGTGAACGGGCTGATCGATCCGCATCGCGTCTTTACCAATGCCGGCGCGCGGGCCGGGGATGCGCTGATCCTGACCAAGCCGCTGGGCACGGGTGTGATAACGACGGCGCTGAAACAGGGAAAGGCGAAGCAGGAGTGGGTAGCGAACGCGGTGCGCTCGATGACCACGTCGAGCCGCACGGCATCTGAAATCGCAGTGAATCCCGCATTTGATGTCCATGGCATGACCGACATCACCGGCTTCGGACTGATGGGACACGGACGCGAGATGGCGCTGGCCAGCGGCGTGCGGTTGGAATTCGACGTAGGGGACGTGCCGCTCATTGAGGGTGCGCGCGAGGCAGTCCATGCGGGGGCAATCCCGGCCGGCCTGTTGGCGAACCGCGCTTTCGCCGAGTGCTTCGTTGCGGATGCGCAAAGTGCAGATAAAGATGAGGGTGCAGGCATTCCGGAGGACCTGCGCACGCTGCTCTTCGATCCGCAAACCTCGGGTGGTTTGCTGATTTCGGTTGCGGCACAGCAGGCCGGAGCGCTGCTCCAGGCACTTCTCGTGGCAGGAGTTCATGCAGCGCAGATCGGCCGGGTGAGTGCTGGCGAACCGAAGATCGTACTGCGGTGGGAAGAGCGGTCGTGACCGCGCCTGCGACGCCTCCGGCGGAGGCGGACGGTCTTTACCGGAAATTGCCACAGCTCGGAGAGGCGATCCGCCGGCCGGAGTTCACGAGCTTTCCTCATACCATGGTGGTCGCCGCAGCCCGCTCCGTGCTCGCCGGGATACGGCAAAGGATCGCAAAGGGAGAGCATACGGAAGCGTCTCTAGAGACGGAGATCGCGCATCTCCCGAGGTCCATTCTGGCGGCCTTGCACGAGGGTGAGCGATATTCGCTGCGGCCGGTCATCAACGCGACCGGTGTGGTGCTGCATACCAATCTCGGGCGAGCGCCGCTGTCGGAAGCCGCCATACGCAACATCGCGCAGGTGGCCGGCGGGTATTGCAATCTCGAACTTGACCTCGCCTCCGGGGAGCGTAGCCGCCGCGATGAACACGTCGAGCGCTTGATTCTGCGCGTTGCCGCGCTGCGCTCCGGCCAGGATGCTGATGCGTTTGCCCGCTCGCATGGTGCACTCGTAGTGAACAACTGCGCCGCGGCCACGTATCTTGCGCTCAACTCGCTGGCCGAGGGCGGCGAGGTGATCATTTCTCGCGGTGAGCTGGTGGAGATCGGCGGGGGCTTTCGCATACCGGATATCCTGCGCAAATCCGGCTGCATTTTGCGCGAGGTAGGCACTACCAACCGCACCCGGGTAGCCGATTACGAAGCCGCGCTGAGTCCCAATACGCGACTGATCCTGCGTGTGCACCCTTCCAACTTTTCGATGGAGGGATTCACGGAAAGACCCGCGTTGAGCGCCCTGGTTGCACTCAGCAGGCAATATGCCGTGCCGCTGTTTGAGGACCAGGGGACGGGCTGCCTGGTGGATCTCGCGGACTACGGAGTGCCGCATCAGGCTTCCCTCATTGAAAGCATCCGGGGTGGACCGGACCTGATCGCCGCCAGTGGTGACAAACTGATGGGCGGCCCGCAATGCGGTGTGCTGCTGGGCAGGCGGGAACTGATAGATAAGGTGCTGTCGAATCCATTGCTGCGCGCCTTCCGCGTGGACAAGCTTACCTACGCGGCACTTGAGGCCACGCTGTTTGAGTACCTAGCGGAAGAATTGCAGCGCATTCCGGTGGTGCGCATGTTGCGTGAAGACCCGGAGGTGCTGTTTGCACGTTCGCGTGCGCTGGCGGATTCCGTGGCCGGTGCAACGCTGCAGGCGGAGCTGATGGCAGCGAGGAGCGTCATCGGAGGTGGCACCACGCCGGGCGCATCGCTCCCCAGCTTCGCTGTGGCGCTTCACCATAGCAGCCTTGATGCGAAGGCATTGGCTGTGGTGCTGCGCAGACTGGACCCGCCGGTGATCAGCCGCATCCGCGAAGACCGGGTGCTGCTCGACCTCCGCACCGTTCCCGCGCACATGGACGGGTTGCTGGCGAGTCTGCTGAAGCAGCCGCTGGAATCGTTCGCCGCTGCCGCGCCGGAGCCGGGGGACGAGGTGCAGACGTGAGCGGGAAGAAACATCCCGCACGCGCCTCTCTGAGCGGTTCTCTGGGCGGTGCTCCTCAGACGGCCAGGGAAGTGGTGATTGGGACTGCGGGACATATCGACCACGGTAAGACGGCGCTGGTGCGCGCTCTTACCGGCATTGACACGGACCGGCTGCCGGATGAGAAGCGGCGCGGAATCACTATCGACCTAGGATTTGCTTCGATGGCCGCGGAAATGCCTGATTCCGAACCGCTCCGGCTGAGCTTTGTGGACGTGCCCGGACATCACCTGTTTATCCGCAACATGCTCGCGGGCGCCACGGGCGTGGACTTGGTGATGCTGGTGATCTCCGCAGAAGAAGGAGTGAAGCCGCAGACGGAGGAGCACCTGGCCATCTGCAGCCTGCTGGGCATAACGCGCGGCCTGACAGTAGTCACCAAGGCAGACGCCGTGAGTCCCGAGCGATTGCAGCAGGTGTGCGTTGAGGTAGCCGAATACCTGCAGGGGAGCTTCCTCGAAGGCAGCGCGATTCTGCCGGCGAGCGCGCTTGCTGGTACCGGACTTACGGCGGTGCGGGAGCACTTGACGGCGCTGGCGGCGCAAGTGCCGGCGCACGATGCCGGCGGATTGCCGCGTCTGCCGCTGGATCGCGCTTTTGTGATGCGCGGCTTCGGCACGATTGTCACCGGGACGCTGCAGGCGGGAACAGTGCAGCAGGAAGATACGCTCACGATCGAGCCGGGTCAGCGCAAGGTTAGGGTGCGGGGTGTGCAGATGCACGGAACCCACTATTCATCGGCGCGAGGCGGCTCTAGAGTCGCATTGAACCTGGCTGGCGTGGAAGTTGCTGACGTACGACGGGGCGATACGCTGGTCGCGCCCTCGACTTTCAAGGCCGTGGATACGGTCGATGCTGAGCTCACACTGCTGCCGGAGAGTGCGCCTCTGAAGCATCGCGCGCGGATACGGGTGCATGCCTTCACCTCCGATACGCTCGCGACGGTTTCGTTGTATGGAGTGACCCAGGTTGCTGGTGGCGAGAAGATGCTGGCGCGTCTGCGCCTGGCGAAGCCGGTCGTTCTGCTGCCGGGAGATCGCTTCATCGTGCGGCAATGTTCGCCGGCGCGGACGATGGGCGGCGGCCGCGTGCTCGATGCAACACCGCTGCCGAAGCTGAAGCGGGCGGCCACGACAGCGTGGCTGGAGTCGATCCGGCACGCATCGCCCGCAGAACAGATCGCAGCGCGCGTACGCCGGCGTGGAACTGCCGGTACCAGCACGGCGGCTCTGGTGGCAGAAACCGGGATGAGCCCGCAGCAGATCGAGAGTGCTCTCGCAGCGCTGGTGGATGCGCACGAGATCATGTTGGCGGGTGAAGACAGGTGGTTGGAATGCCGCACTTGTAACGAGGCTACAGCCTCGTTGCTCTCTGCGATCACCGCGGCCGGAGGCGGCGGGCGGAAGCGCTCCGAGTTGCCGGGACAGGTGGGCCTCAACGAGACGGTGTTTGCGGCCATTCTGGAGAGGCTGGTGGCGCAGCGGAAGGTGATGCTGCAGGGCGACCTGGTGCGCGTCGCGGGCGCCGGGCCTCAGCTTTCTCCGCAGGAACAGCACTGGCTTAAATCCGTCGAGGATAGCTTTGCGAAGGCGGGGCTCGCTCCGCCCCTATTGCGCGACGTGATGGCCACGACGCGCCTGAGCGAGCCTGAGTTGCGGCGCTCCATCACCGTGCTGCTGCGTGAGGGCACGCTGGTCAAGCTGGGCACGGAAGACCTCTACATACATCAACGCGCTCTTGATGCGTTATACGGACAAGTCCGAAGCCTGCGCGGGCAGACGCTCGATGTTGCGCAGTTCAAGCAGCTCACTGGTCTTTCGCGGAAGTATGCGGTTCCGTTGCTGGAGCACCTGGATCGTGCGCACCTTACCCGACGGCAGGGCGACCTGCGCCATGTTTTGTAACGAAGCCGAATCCGAAAGGGGTTGGCAACCTGCCTCCTGCATCGAGAGTCAGAACGAGAGGGATGAGACTGTAGCGTTCCCTCGTTACGCGTTTGCTTTCCGTCCAAAATAGCTAACCTGCATTGAAAATCGGGAGCATGGAATGATCAAGGACCTTCTTTTGCGCTGGCCGCTCGTTCGCCAGATCCAGAACATGGCGGACGGCAACGGCGCGGAGTCATGGAGTGAGCGCACGCGCAACCTGAAGCCGAAAACGGCGGACTGCGAACTAACGCACTCCATCTGCCCTTATTGCGGGGTCGGCTGTGGTCAGTTGATCTATCACAAGGAAGGCAAGCTGGTCGCGATTGAAGGCGATCCCAAGTCTCCCATTTCCCGCGGCCATCTCTGCCCGAAAGGTTCGGACACCTACCAGCTCCATACGCATCCCAACCGGCTGACGACGGTGAAGTACCGCCGCCCATATGCGACCGACTGGGAAGATCTCGAGCTGGATAAGGCGATGGAGATGATCGCCGAGCGGCTGTGGGAGTCGCGCAACGCCAGCTTCCAGGAAGAGGAAGACGGGCAGGCGCTTATGCACACGACGAAAGTCGCGCACCTGGGCGGGGCCACGCTGGACAATGAAGAGAACTATCTGATCAAAAAACTTTTCAGCGGAGGTCTGGGCATGGTTTGCGTAAGCAACCAAGCCCGTATATGACACAGCGCTACGGTGCCCGGTCTGGGCACCTCGGTAGGTCGCGGTGGCGCGACCACAGCGATGCAGTCGCTGTCTGATTCAGACGCGATCATGATCATGGGCTCGTCGATGGCCGAGCAGCATCCGGTCGGCTATCAATGGGTCATGGAAGCGCGCGAGAAGGGGTGCACGCTCATCCATGTGGACCCGCGCTTCACGCGCACTTCGGCCACAGCCGACATCTGGGTGCCGCTGCGCGCCGGCAGCGACATCGTGTACCTGGGCGCGATGATCAACTACGTACTGCAGAACGACAAGTGGTTCCGCGAGTACGTGATTCCGTATACGAATGCAAGCACGTTGCTACGCGAAGACTTCCGCGACACGGAAGATCTAGGCGGCTTCTTCTCCGGATGGGACCCTGAGAAGAAGCAGTACGATCCGACCACATGGCTCTACGAAGGGTCGCCGGTCTTGCGGCATTTCGGCGAGTCTGGAGGCGACCACCCGGCAGATGCGGGACAGGGGAAGGATCGTGGAGGGCAGGTAGGAAACGCGTACGACTACAAGACCGACCCCACGCTGCAGAATCCCCGCTGCGTGTTCCAGGTATTGAAGCGGCACTTTGCGCGCTACACGCCGGAAATGGTGGAGCGCGCGTGCGGCGTTCCGAAGGATGTCTTTCTCAAGGCTACAGAAGCGTTTGTGAACGCCTCCGGTCCGGAAAAGACGGCCTGCATTTGCTACGCCGTGGGCTGGACACAACACTCCGACGGGGTGCAGATCATTCGTGCGGCGGCCATTCTGCAACTGCTGCTGGGCAATATGGGACGACCCGGCGGCGGCATCCTGGCGCTGCGTGGACACGCGTCCATCCAGGGATCGACCGACATCCCAACGCTCTACGACATACTGCCCGGCTATCTGCCGATGCCGTTCTTCGAAGACGACTCGACGTCGCTGGACAGGTATATCCAGAAGCACAGCTCGCAGGCCGGGCTATGGGCCAGCTTCGACAACTACTTCATCAGCCTGATGCGCGCGTGGTATGGCGACGCGGCGACCAAAGAGAACGAGTGGGGCTTCCAATGGCTGCCGCGCGTGACGGGCGATCATTCCGAGCTCGGCTACTGGCTGGACATGCAGGACGGCAAGCTCGATGGCCTGTTCGTCATGGGCCAGAACCCCGTCGTTGGTGCACCGAACGGACGGCTGCAGCGGTCCGCTCTTACCAAGCTGAAATGGCTGGTGGTGCGCGACATGGTGGAGATCGAAACCGCGACTTTCTGGAAAGATGCGCCGGAGGTGGGGAGGGGCGAGTGGCGTCCGGAGGATGTAGCGACGGAGGTCTTCCTGATGCCGGCAGCAGGCCAGGCGGAAAAGAGCGGCACCTTCACCAACACGCAGCGCCTGCTGCAATGGCACAATAAGGCGATCGATCCGCCCGGCGACGCGCGTAGCGAAAGCTGGTTCATCTACCACCTGGGCCGGATGATGAAAGAGAGATCGGCGCGGGAGCAGACGCACCGGAACGTCGCCATGAACGCGCTCACATGGGACCTGCCGACCGAGGGGCCGATCGCGGAGCCCGACGCCGAAGCCGTGCTCGCGGAGATCAACGGCTTCCACTGGAATGACCGAACCCCGGTGGAGGGTTTTGACGACCTGAAGAACGATGGCTCGACCGCGTGCGGCTGCTGGATCTACAGCGGCGTGATGCCCAAGCCAGGGCAGAACAAGGCCAACGAGCGCGATGCGAAGGACAAGCTCGGGATGGGCTGGGGATACGCCTGGCCTAAGGACACGCGCATCATGTATAACCGCGCTTCCGCCAGGCCGGATGGGACACCGTGGAGCGAGCGCAAGAAGCTGGTGTGGTGGGACAACGAAAAACATGCGTGGACGGGCCTCGATCATGCTGATTTCAAGAACACCATGCCGCCGTGGCACAAAGGCGACCCCAACCAGAAAGGCCTCGAAGCCTTGGACGGGGACAGGCCCTTTTACTTGCACCCGGATGGAAGAGGCTGGCTCTTCGTTACCAGCGGTCTCAAGGACGGGCCGCTGCCCACCCATTTCGAGCCGCTGGAATCGCTGGTGAGCAATCCGGTCTACCCGAATGTGCAAACCAACCCGCCAGCAAAGACAAAGGAACGCCCGGACAACACCTACGCCCATTCTCCAAACGATCCGCGCTTCCCCTATCTGCTGACCACGTACCGACTGACCGAACACCACACGGCCGGCGGCATGTCGCGCCACCTGAGCCATCTGTCCGAGCTGCAGCCGGAGCTCTTCACGGAGATCTCACCCGAGCTGGCAGAGCGGGCCGGCGTGAAGCACGGGGAATGGGTCACGATTGTTTCGCCGCGCGGCCTGGTGTCGGCAAGAGCGCTGGTGACGCGCCGCATGCGGCCGCTCCAACTCGACGGCCAGCTCGTGCACCAGGTCGGCCTGCCATACCACTGGGGATGGAAGGGCGTGGTGACCGGCGATGTTGTCAACGATCTGCTCGCCATCTCCGAAGGGCCTAACGTACGCATCATGGAAACCAAGGCGCTGGTGTGCAACGTCGTCCCCGGCCACCATGCCGCCGGTCCCGAAGCCCTGAGCGAACTGCATGAGCTGCTGAGGAGGCGCGCATGAGCACCCAGACAACGCCGGTGGCTCCGCACGCCCGCCCGGAAAAGATCACTGCCTTCCTCACAGACTCGACCATCTGCATCGGCTGTAAGGCCTGCGAGGTGGCGTGCAAGGAATGGAACCAGCTTCCAGCGGACGGCTACGACTGGAGCGGCTTTTCCTACGACAACACTGTCTCGCTGGGTGCCTCCACCTGGCGACACGTAAAGTTCGTGGAAGAGGATCCGGTCGTGGGCATCGGCGGCAACTCCGCCGAGCAGATGACCTGGGAGTTTTCTTCCGATGTCTGCAAACACTGCGAGGTAGCCGGCTGCCTCGAATCCTGCCCCACCGGTGCGCTTGTCCGGACGGAATTTGGCGGTGTCTTCCTCCAGCCCGACATTTGTAACGGCTGCGGTTACTGTGTAATTTCGTGCCCCTTCGGCGTAGTCCAGAAGAACGAGGAGGACGGGCGCGCCTTCAAATGCACCTTCTGCATTGACCGGCAGAAGGCGGGATTGCAGCCGGCCTGCGCCAAGGCCTGCCCGACGGAGTCGATCAAGTTCGGTGAGATTGGCGAACTGCGTGCAGAGGCGCAGCGCCGGGTAGCCAAGCTCAAGAGCGATGGCATCGAGAATGTGGAGGTCTATGATCCCCGCGAGACCAGCGTGAAGGGTACGCACTCCATCTTCCTGCTGCGCGGTGAGCCGGAGACGTACAATCTGCCGCCCAAGCCGGAAGTCCCGACGATCTATCTGGAAGACGGCTGGAGGGCCGCTGCAGTCGACGGGCTCACGCTGCTGGCGGGCGTGGCCACTGCTTTCCTCGTCACCCGGTTCCGGGCGAATGGCCGGCAGAAAGGGGCAGCCCAGTGAGCGGCCCAAATGGAGCGGCAATGGGCAAGGCCGGCGAGGCACGGCTACTGGAGATACGCTCCGAGGCAGCCAGGCGTGGACGTGTAGACGGGGCCGGTGTGCGGCCCGCGGGTTCTCCATTTCCCGTAGCTTCTCCCGAGAACGGCTACTACCAGCAGCCGCTCCTCAAAGCGGCCGCAGTGGACCTGGGCCATTCCGCTCTACTTCTTTGTTGGCGGTGCGGCCGGTTCGCTTGGCGTGGTCGGTTCGCTTGCGGATGTACTGGGCAGGGAAGAGAAGCTGGCGCGCGATGCGCGATCGCTTGCTACTGCCGGCGTCATGCTTTCAAGCGTGCTGCTCATCTACGACCTCGGGCGTCCAGCGCGCTTTCTCAACATGCTGCGCGTGTTCAAACCGCAAAGCGTGATGTCGGTGGGTTCGTGGGTGCTGTCCAGCTTTGCGGTCTCAGCTTCCGCTTCCACCTTCGCCGACGTGATGGAGCGGTACTTCCCGGGCTCAATCCTGCTTAAGCTAATGCGCGGTGCAGGCCGCATCGGGTCTACCCTCTTCGGTATGCCGTTCCATAACTACACCGGCGTGCTGATCGGTGCTTCGGTCATTCCAGTGTGGAACAGCAGCATCCGCTCCCTTCCGCATACCTTCGGCATGTCCGGGTTGCAGTCAGGAGTCAGCATCCTGGAGATCGTCGGCCACGACGACAGCCGCGCGCTGAATCTGCTTGGGCTACTCAGTGCGGGTATTGAGACGCGCGAGTTCCTGCGCGACCAATTGTCCACCGCACGCGAACTGGCTCCGCTGCGCTGCGGGCTGAGTGGCGCACTGGTTCGCACTGGTGCGGTACTCTCCGGACCGGTGCCGATCGCATTGCGTATCGCGTCCTGGTTCTGTGGAAAGAGCAGAATGGTTCGCCGGCTGGCGGCATGGTCCGCAGTGCTGGGATCGCTCTGTGTGCGCTACGGGTGGACGCACGCAGGGACGGTGTCTGCACGCGACTGGCGCATTCCGCTGCAGATCGGCGCTGAGATGCCTAGCCAAAAGTTTGTGGCCAGCACCCAGAATAAGTAACCGCGATAGATTCTAATTGCGCTCACGGCTGAGCAGGGAGCAAATACGCGAGATCTTCCCGTGTGTCCACGTCAATTTCGCCGCCGGGGAATGGGATCTCGAGAACTTCAGAGGCATACCGCACGAGCACGGCACGAGCGCCGCGATCGCCCGGGATGGCGAGCAACTCAGGAAATCTGCAAGCGGTGAAGATCGCGGGAACGCCAAGCCGGCCCGCGTAAGAGGCAGCGGTGATGGCGGTGCCCGAAGCCAGGTGCGCCTCGCGCATGGTTCGGAGCAGGTCCGCGGTCAGCCGCGGTTGATCGCACACGAGCAGCAGCAAGTGAGCGGGAGAGCTGTGCTCCAGCGCACGGTTTACGCCAACTGCGAGCGAACTGCCCATACCTGTCTCCCAGGCCGGGTTCTCAACTGTGATGACGGGCAGGCGGTGTGCGTGCGCCTGAAGTTCGTTGCGCATGGTCTGCGCGAATGCACCGAGCACGAGGTAGATCGGTGCAAAGCCGGACTCGGCGCCCAGGCGCACTGTTCTGCAGAGCAGGCTCTCGCCGGCGATGCGCACCAACTGCTTGGGCTGGCCCAGCCGGCTGGAACCTCCGGCGGCGAGCACCAGCGCGGCGCAGGACGGTTCAGCGGGGGCCACGAAGCGCGTCGGCAGCGAGAGCGGAAGGTGCTTCGGCTGCTGGGGTATGAGGCCAGGGCTGGTGCGAAGCCGATTCGATTTCCGCCGCGATGGACAGCGCTATGGCGGCCGGAGTTTCGGCCTGGAGTGGAAGCCCTACGGGACTGTGCAAACGCGCCATGCATGCCTGCGGTGCCAAATCGAGCTCCGGAGCGAGCTCTTCGACGAGGCGGAGCGTCCGCACCCTGGGCCCGAGCACGCCGAGGTAGCGGAGTCCCAACGGCAGCAGTGCGCGTAATAGCTTGCGGTCCTGCTCGTAGCTGTGGGTCAGCAGCACCGCAGCATCGGTCGGACGGAGATCGAGCTCCGCCAGCAGCGAGTCAGGATTCCCCAGCATCCTTTCGCTCAAAGTCACGACGCGGTGTGCCAAGGGGAAGCGCGTGCGCGTAGCGAGCTGCGTGCGGCCATCTGCCACCGTAATGTGCCAGCCTTGAGGGTGCGCAATTTGTACTAGCGGCTGTGCGTCATCGCCGGCTCCGAAGAGAAACAGCCCGAGTCGCGGCGGCACATACTCAGCGAACACGCGCGTTTGCTCCGCGCCCAGTGCCACACGCGGCCAGCTTGAGGTCTGCTGCTCAGCCGCCACGGCGGCGACTGCCGCAAGCTCTACCCTTTCCGGCCCACCGACAACCGACCGCGTTCCCGTATGCGGGCCCTCGATGACGGTCGCAACCGCCAAAGGGACACGTGCGGCGAAGCACGCTGCCAGCCGCTCCAATAGGGGCTCCGCAGTGACCTTGCGCTCCAGTAGCACATCCACGGCTCCGCCGCAGCCCAGTCCGTAGGGCACTTCGTTGTCTGCGTCGTAAAAAGTCGAGTAGCGTTTTACCACCGGACCGTTCTCCGTAAGCCACCACGCCTTGCGACTGACTTCTGCCTCCAGGCAGCCGCCGCTGATCGTCCCGGCACGCTGGCCACTGGCCGACAGCAACATGCGCGCACCCGGCTTGCGATACGACGAGCCCTCTACAGCGACGACTGTGGCCAGCACGTAATCCTCGCCGGAGGCCACGAGCTCGGCGCGAAGCGCAAGAACAGTGCCAACGTCCGACATCTAGGCACGCTCCTCGGGCTTCGGCGCGATCAGGTCTTCAATGCGGACGGGCAGGTCGCGCACGCGCACGCCGGTGGCGTGGTACACCGCGGAGGTGAGCGCAGACGCGCAGCCGGTAAGGCCAATCTCACCGATGCCGCGGGCGCCGTACTCATTGAGATTGGTATCCGGGAAGTCGAGAAACGTTACATCGAGATGTGGCACGTCCGGATTCGTGGAGACGATGTAGTCGGCGAAGTTGCTGTTGATCGGCTTGCCGGTGCGCGGGTCGTACACCGTCTCTTCCAGCATGCCCATGCCGATGCCCATCACGATGGCGCCCAGGATCTGGTTCCTGGCCGTCTTCAGGTTGATCATGCGGCCACCGTCGATCACCGTTACCCAGCGCGTCACGCGCAGGCGCACGATCTCCGGGTCGTAGCTGACTTCGACGAAATGGGCGCCGAAGGAGTGGAACGAATACTTCTCCCTCATCTTGGGATCCGGTGCGGCCTTGCCTTCGCTGTCGAGCATGGCCAGCCGGCGCAGCGCGAGAATGTCCTGGAACGGCACGCCGCCCGCCGCGCTCTGGCCTTTTGCATGCACGCGCCCTTCGCTCATCGTGAGTGTGCCAGGGTCGGCGTTCTGGAAGGGTGACTTCGCCGTCTTCACGGCAACGTTGAAGAGCTCTTTGAGCACAGCGTCCGCGGCTGCGGCGACGGCCGGCACGATGGTGGCCGTCGTCGTAGAACCTCCAGACATGGGGCCAGGAGGGAGCGAGCTGTCGCCCAGCTTGACAGCGATCTTGTCCAGCGGCAAACCAGTCTTTTCCGAAACTACCTGGGCTAAAAGCGTGTAGGTGCCGGTGCCGATGTCCTGGGTGGCGCTGCTGGTGGCTGACGTGCCATCGGCAAGCAGGCGGACGCGGGCGGAAGCCGGCGCGCGCCCCGCCGGCCAGGTGCAGCTGGCCATCCCCCAGCCAAGAATCTCCTTGCCGTTGCGCATGGAGCCGACCTTGGGATTCCGCTTGCTCCAGCCGAATTTGTCGGCGCCGGTCTGGTAAGCCTCGCGAAGATGTTTGCTGGAGAAGGGCTTGTTTTCACCCTCATCCTGCTCGGCGTAATTACGCAGACGGAGCGCGAGCGGGTCCATGTTGAGCTTGACCGCGAGCTCGTCCATGGCGGAATCGAGCGCGTACACGCCGGGCGTGGTGCCCGGTCCACGCATGGGGCAGGGTGTGCCAACGTTCAAATGCACCAGGTTCTGTTGCGCAAAGACATTCGGGCAGGAATAAAGCAGGGGCGTCGGCTCCGCGCAGTTCTCCACGTAGTCATCGATCATGGAGGTGTGCTGCACGATCTCGTGGTGGATGGAGAGCAGCTTGCCATCCTGCGTGGCGCCCAGGCGAACGCGCTGCCGCGTGTGCGGGCGGTGGCCGACTGTGGTGAACATGAGCTGGCGCGGCACCGTGATCTTCACCGGGCGACGCACATGCCGCGCCGCTACGGCAGCCATGGCAGATTGCGGCCAGGGGAAGAGCTTATCGCCAAAGCCGGAGCCGCAGAATGGCGAGATTACCTGGACCTGCTCGGGCGCAAGGTTCAGAACCTCGGTCATCACGTGGTGGTGGTTCACCACGCCCTGGGTGGTTTCGTACAGCGTAAGCCTTTCTCCGTGCCACGCCGCGATGGTGGCGTGCATCTCCATCGGGTTGTGGGTTTCTACCGGGACGTTGTAGGTCGCGTCCAGCTTCACCGGAGCCTGCCCGTACGCGGCATCGGCATCGCCGCGCGCATATTTGCGCACAGGCGGCTGGTCCAGAACCGGGTTGCTGCCCAGCCGAACCTGAGACGGGTGTTCCTCGTAACGCACCTTCACGCGGGCCGCCGCCGTGCGGGCAAGTTCAAAGGTATTTGCAACCACCAAAGCGACATATTGCCCGTTGTAATAGACGATGTCGTCCTCAAACGGAGGACGGCTCTCGCTCGCATGGCTCTGCTGCTCGAAGGATCCGGCCGGGCGATACAGTCTCTCGACGTTGCCGTGATGGATCACCGCCAGCACACCGGGCATCCGCTCGGCCTCGCTGCTGTCGATACTCAGGATCTTCCCGTTGCCAATTGTGCTCGCGACCGGGTAGCCATACGCGAGATTTTCGATCGGGTGGTCTGCCGCATAGAGAGCGTGGCCAGTGACTTTCTTTGGGCCGTCGATGCGCGACACGGCTTCGCCGATGATCTTCGGGCCGGACTGTGCATCTGCGCTTGCGATAGGGCCGGCAATAATGGGGCTGCTCATGATGTGGGGTCCCTTGTGCTATGCCGTTTGCGTGGTCATGCTGAGAGCGCGCACCAGCGCGCGCTTCGCCAGCTCAATCTTGAAGCCGTTGTCCTTGTACGGGTGGGCGTGCTGCAGGGCCGCATCGGCCGCGCTCTGAAAAGTGCGCTCGGTTGCGTCCTTGCCTTCGAGTTCATGCTCGGCTTCGAGCGAGCGCCAAGGCTTGGTGCCCACGCCGCCCAGCGCCACGCGTGCATGCCGGATGCGATTGCCATCCACTGCGGTGACGACGGCCGCGGAGGCAAGCGCGAACTCGTACGCGGCGCGGTCGCGCAGCTTGAGATAGGTAGAGCGCGCGCCGGAAGGCGGTGGCGGAAGCAGGACCGCCGTAATCAGTTCGCCTGGCTGCAGCACGGTTTCCTTGTCCGGCGAATTGCCCGGCTCGAGATAGAACTTGCTGATGGGAATCTGGCGTTCACCGCCCGCGCCGCTGGTCAGGATCACGGCTTCGAGCGCCTGCATGGCGACCGGCATGTCGCCTGGGCTGGTGGCAATGCAGTGCTCGCTCGTGCCCAGGACGGCGTGCATACGGTTGTATCCGTCAATGGCGGAACAGCCGCTGCCCGGCTCGCGCTTGTTGCATGGATATGCCGTGTCGCGGAAGTAGTAGCAGCGCGTGCGCTGCAGCAGATTGCCGCCGGTGGTCGCCATATTCCGGAGCTGCGGGGAAGCACCGGAGAGCAGAGCCTTGGACAGCACCGGGTATTTCTGCACCACGCGCGCATCGCTCGCCAGGTCGCTGTTGCGCACCAGCGCGCCAATCTTGAGGCCGCCGTCGCGCGTGGACTCAATCTGCGCCAGGGGAAGAGCATTGATATCGACCAGTGCCTGCGGACGCTCCACGTTGAGCTTCATCAGGTCCACCAGCGTGGTGCCGCCGGCGATGAACCGGGTCTGCGCTGCGCCGCCTGCACGCTGCGTGGCTGCGGCTACGGACTGAGCCGCGCTGTACTGAAAGGCTTCCATGCTTTCTGCTCCTGCCTGTTCCCTGTTTGCTGTTCGGCCCGCGTGCGGGCGGTCGCTACGTTTTGCTGCGCGCTGCCGGACGGGCTTGCTGTACGGCCGCCACGATGTTGGTATAAGCGCCGCACCGGCAGATATTGCCGGACATTGCTTCCCGCACCGAAGCGTCGTCCGTGCCCCACGGTTCGTCGTAAAGCGCGGTGGCACTCATGATCTGCCCAGGCGTGCAGTAACCGCACTGGTAGCCGTCATGATCGATAAAGGCCTGCTGCACCGGGTGCAGTTTGCCGCCTTCGGCCAGACCTTCGATGGTCGTGATCTTCTGGCCCTGGTGCATGATGGCGAAGCTCAGGCAGCTATTCACGCGGCGTCCGTCCACATGCACCGTGCAGGCGCCGCACTGGCCGTGGTCGCAGCCTTTCTTGGTCCCAGGCATCTGCAGGTTTTCCCGCAAAGCATCGAGCAGCGTGACGCGCGGCTCAAGCTTCAGCTTGTAATCTTTCCCGTTCACGTTCAGAGTGAGCGGTACTGCGCCAGGCGTGTTCTCGATTGCGGCAGAAGCCTCTTCGGTCTGCGCGGGTGCCGTTTGCGCGGCGCTCAGGATGGGCGACGCCGTGGCCGCAATGCTTGCCGCGCCAAGTTGCGACAGGAAAGAACGCCGGCTGAAGCTGCCAAGCAGCGACTCGCGTTTTTCGCCCGGGCCGTTTGCTTCCCCTGCGTGCTCCGGCTTGCGTTCCGGCGTTTGCCCGCTGGAATCCTCTCCGCTCTTCTTCACTCCGTGCTCCTTTTCCGAGCCGGCCGTGGGCCCGGGTCTGTGGTGCCGCCCGCGTCAGAAACGAGCTTGAGCAAGCTCCTGTCCGGCGCTGCTACCAGCATAGAAGGAAACTGCGGCGGCGTCACACTCGGAGGGCAGCCCTTTGAGATGGGTTCGGCGGCGGAATGCCGGAACAATGCGGATCGCAGGCCTGGACCGGCGAAAAGAGAAAGCGGCCGGCCCGCCGCCCGCGCCGATTTTGCCGTCTAATGGTGAAGATGAAAGCTCCGGTCGGTCTCAGCCCGCGCGTGCGCCAGGCGATCCAGTTCGCCACTTTGCGCCACCTCGGCCAGAAGGACAAGGCAGGCAAGCCGTACATCGCCCACTGCTATCGCGTGGCGCTCAGCGTGTGGGGCTTCGGCGAGGAGCACTTTATCGCGGCCATGCTCCACGACACGGTCGAAGACACGCCCACCACACTGGACGAAGTGGAAGCGCTCTTCGGCAAGGCGGTGCGCGATGCCGTGGACAGCGTGACTCGCCGCGAGACGCCGAAGAAAGAATCCTATGAGGATTTCGTGCTCCGCTCGAAAGCCGATCCGATCGGGCGCATCGTGAAGATCGCGGATGTGTACGACAACATGTCGCCGGAGCGCCGCATTGAGGCGCCGGGCGAGCGCGAGAAAAAGATGGAGCGCTACGAAAGGGCGCTGGCCGTGCTCACGGCGGAGTAGTCGCGCTCCGCGCCTCGCGTCTAGCATAGATGCAGGATGGCGGATTTCAATCTAAGCCCGGAAGAACTGCAAACGCTGGCGACAGAAGCCGGATTCGCCCTTGCCGGGATTGCGGCCGCGCCGCCGCCCGACGTCGCTCGCTCAGCACCGACCTACTACGACGCATGGGTGGAGCAGGGACGCGCCGGCGAGATGGAATATCTGAAGCGGCGCGATGACGCAGGCCGCCTGCTCCGGTCGGAGTTGCACACGGCGTTTCCCTGGGCCGAATCGGTCATCGTATGCGCGGTGAATTACAACGCCGAAGCGCCACGTTCCATCGATCCCGCACCGGAGACGTCAGGCTGGATTGCACGGTATGCCTGGAGTGGTCGCCGCGATGAAACGGGCTGCGCGCTGCGCCCCAGCGATTACCACGACGTGCTGCTGCCCCGGCTGCGCAGCCTGGAAGCGAAGCTGAAAGAGCGGCTCGGCCCGTTCGAGTCGCGCGTCTACGTGGACACCGGACCGCTGGTGGAGCGTGTGTATGCGAAGCGCGCCGGGATCGGCTGGGTGGGCAAAAACACCTGCATTCTGCACCAGCAGCTTGGCTCCTGGCTGCTGCTCGGCGTGATCGTTACTTCGTTACGCGTGGCCCCGGACAGCACCATTCAGGCAGCCGCGGACCGCTGCGGTACCTGCCGGCGTTGCATCGACGCCTGCCCCACGGGCGCCTTGGTGGGTCCGCGTGCCATGGATGCGAGCCTGTGCATCTCCTACCTGACGATTGAGAAGCGCGGCGCGATTCCGGAAGCATTGCGCGCGCCGATGGGACGCCAGATCTTCGGTTGCGACATCTGCCAGGATGTGTGCCCGTGGAACAGAAAGGCGCCTGCTGCGCACGATGCAGAAATGGAGGCCCGTACCGAGCTGGTGAATCCGGCGCTTGCGTGGCTGGCCGGGCTCGATGCGCAGGAGTTCAATCGGCTCTTCCGCGGCTCTCCCGGTCAAGCGCGCGAAGCTGGCGGGCATGCGCCGGAACATTGCGATCGCGATGGGCAACAGCGGAAGAGAAGACTTTCTGCCCAGGCTCGAGGAGTGGGCGACGGCAGAGGACGCTGTGCTGGCCGAGACGGCAGAGTGGGCTATCGCCGCGATCCGGCGCGCCCGCGAAGATCGATCGTAGTACGACAGAGCAAAGCATCTGCGCGCACAAGAAGCAACTGCGGACAAGAAGCGAAAATGCGCACAAACGAGAACGGCCTCCCTGCGTCGGGGAGGCCGTTCGGTAGCTGCTGCGTGATGGCTAGGCGTTGCGCACGACGTTTGCCGCGTTGAGGCCCTTTGGCCCCTGCTGGCACTCGAACTCCACTCCCTCACCCTCGTTCAATGTCTTGTAGCCATTCTCCTGAATCGCGGAGAAGTGTACGAATACATCTTCCCCGGTCGACCGCTGAATAAATCCATAACCCTTGGCTCCATTGAACCACTTCACAACGCCTTGCTCTTTCACGTGAACTCCTTTCATCGTCTCTTGTGTATGGGACCCTCCGAATTACCTCCAGAAACACATCAAGCCACCCGTGTGTGCATATGCACGCCAGGGCGGCTTTGGGTGATCAACAGGTTTCGGGGAACAGAGAAACAGAACATCAAAAACGGCCTTCCAAATGTGTACTGCCGGTGCCCTCATTAGCCCGAGGGTACCGTGCTCAATTTATGTCAGGAAATCGTCCTAAGTGCAAGAAAAATTTCGGTGACAGCACGCCGGCAGCATCGCGCGTAGCACCATCTGCGGTGCAGTCTCGCTGCGAACGAAGGCAACACTACTGCGATACACTCTGTGCCAAGCATGCCCGCTCCCTTGCACAATCTGGAGGTCGCTCTGTTCCGCCGCCTGCGCCGGAATCCGCCGAAAGGGTTTGTGGCGCGCGCGGTAATCTGGCTGATTCCGCTCGCGCTGTTGCTTGTGGCGGCGAGCTTCATACATGGCGCATTCGGCACCTTCTGCACGGCATTGCTGATCCTGCTGATTGCAGTGTGGATCGCGTTTGTGCTGGTTCTGCTGTACCGCTGGCTTTCGCGGCGACTGTTGTGGCGCGTCAGCAATCGCCTCATCGTCACGTATCTGCTGATGGGGCTTGCGCCGGTGGTGCTGTTTGTCACGCTGGCTGCCATTGCCGCCTATGTCTTCTCCGGGCAATTTGCCACGTATGCCGCTACCTCGCAGCTCAGCGAAGAACTGGACCGGCTTTCGTCGGAGAACCGGGCCTATGTGATCCACATCGGCCACACGGTGATGATGGATCGTGAACGCGAAGTGCAACTGCCGGTGCCGACAGAAGTCTTCGGCGGGGCCGAGGGGTTGCGCAATCTCCAGATGCAGGCCTGGGACAATGGTAAGCCGCTCGTGCTGCGGAGGAACTCGGGCGCGAAGCTACAGGATGCGGAAGCCAGTGTCACCCCGCCGCCTTCCTGGCTGACGACCGGCTTCTACGGCGTGGTCACCGATGGAGGCCGGCTCTATCTTCGCGCCTACGATTACCACCAGCTTGGTGGCCACACCGTGTCGCTGCTTTCCAGCGTGCCGCTCTCCGGGCCGGCGCTCAACCATTTCGCTCACGGCCTGGGCGAGGTGACGATCTTTCCCACGTTCAATACGGGCGCGGAGGATAACGACCACCATACAAAAGCGAATCTCGATGCGCAGGACACAGCCGGCGACCACTTCCAATCTGTTTCTGGCGGTATGCTTCCCCCGGCAGCTTTCTTCCTGGACATGCGCGTCTTCTTTACCGCTCCGCTGAAGACGATCGATTGGCAGACCGGGAAGTCTGGTATCGCGCTGATGAATGTGACCTCGCGGCCCACGCTGCTGTACCAGAGGCTCTTCGAGACTTCGGTGCAGAGCGGGGTCATCATCCGCGACGTGTTGATCACGATCGGTATTCTGTTCGCGCTTCTGGAGCTGATCGCCTTTGTGATGGCGCTTCGCCTGAGCCGCACGATCACGAAGTCGGTTGCGGATCTTTACGGTGCGACGACCGAGATCGACCACGGCAACTTCGGGCACCGCATCCAGGTGACGCGGCACGACCAGTTGGCTGCGCTTTCCACCTCGTTCAATCGCATGTCGGAGTCACTGGAGCGCCTGCTTGAACAGCAGCGGGAAAAAGACCGCATGCAGAGCGAACTGGCGATCGCACAGGAGGTGCAGTACAACCTGTTCCCTCGTTCCGACCTGAACCTGCCCGCGCTGGAGCTGCACGGCGTTTGCAAGCCCGCGCGCACGGTCAGCGGCGACTACTACGACTTTCTGCTGCTCGGGAACTCGGAGCTCTTCCTGGCCATGGGGGATATCAGCGGCAAGGGGATCTCGGCGGCGCTGCTGATGGCGTCCTTGCACTCTGCGGTGCGCGCTTACCGCTTTGCGGGAGAAGAGCTGGGTGTGGCACACCGCGCCACCGGCCCGGATGCGAGCCCGTTTGCCTCACCCGGCCAGATGCTCAGCCTGTTGAACCGCCACCTGTACCGCAGCACCCAGCCGGAGAAATACGCCACGCTTTTCCTGGCCCACTATAGCAGCCAGACCTGCAAGCTCACTTATTCGAATGGCGGGCAACTGCCGCCCTTCGTGCTCTGCAATAACGGCTCGGTGCGACGCCTGGACTGTGGCGGCTCGGTCGTGGGGCTACTCGACGGTATGGAATATGAGCAGGCCACGGTAACTCTCGAACCCGGCGAGATATTGATTGCGTATTCCGACGGTGTTACCGAGCCGGAGAATGACTTCGGGGAGTTTGGAGAAGAGCGATTGCTGGAGATCGTCGCGCGGCACCGCCACCTGTCGCTCAGCGTGATCTCCTCCCATGTGCTGCAGGCGCTGAATGCATGGATTGGCCAGAGCGAACAGCCGGACGATATCACGCTGGTGCTGGCGCGGCAGACGTAATTTGCCGATGCAGTCCTGTTTTTGCGAGGATTGCAGACTTGATGTCTCAAAACGGAAAAGCAGAGCACTCCCACGCCGCCACGCGCACGCTCGCCGTGGTGGGCGCGAGCGCTATCGTGCTTTACGGCTCGCGCGTTCTGTTGAACCTGTTTGGCCCTTCGCCGCCGTTCACGATGCGGTATGTGCCGGGCAAGTCCATTGAGTCCGAAGAGTTCCTCTATTTTCTGAGCCTCGTAACGGATGCTGCGATCCGGCGTTGCTCGCGCGTCACGGTGCTGAAGAATGGGGAGCGTTTCTATCCCGAAGAACTTGCCGCGATCCGCAATGCGCAGCACACCGTGAACCTGCAGTACTACGAATTCCTCGACGGCAGAATCGCCGAGGAAGTGCTCGATGCTCTTGCCGCGTGTGCCCGGCGTGGGGTGCAGGTGCGGGTGATGGCCGATGCGATCGGAAGCTTCCAGCCGGGCACGCGCATGTTCCAGGCACTCAAAGAGGCGGGCGGGCACATGCGCTGGTACAACGCGGTGCGCTGGGATAGCTGGCAGCGCGCCAACCGGCGGACCCATCGCAAGCTCATGGTTGTCGACGGGAAGATAGGGTTCATCGGCGGCGCGGGTATTGCCGATCACTGGATCTATGCAACCGCGGCAACGCCAGCCTGGCGCGATACCGTCTTCTGCGTGGAAGGCGAAGCGGTTGGCGGTCTGACTTCTACTTTTTCGGAGAACTGGCTGGAGGCCTCCGGAGAAATTCTGAGCGATCCGGCGCAGTTCGCCGTCACGCACGAAGAAGAGGGCTCGCCCTCGCTGGTGGTATCGAGCACTCCCAAGGGTGGCGGCACCCGCGCACGCATTCTCTTGCAGGCACTGATCGAGAGCGCTACGAAAACGATCAGGATCACGACGCCGTATTTTCTGCCGGATCCAGCCGCGCGTCGCGCACTGGTGCGAGCCATACGCGAGCGCGGGGTGAAGGTGCAAATCCTGGTAGCGGGCCCGCACATCGATCACCCCATGATCCGGCGATTGAGCCGGCATAGCAGCCGCCACATTCTGATGGCCGGCGCGGAGATATTCGAGTACCAACCCTCCATGCTGCACGCGAAAATCATGACGATTGATGGAAGCTGGAGCGTCGTGGGTTCGACGAATTTCGACCACCGGTCCTTTGCGCTCAATTACGAGGTGAATCTGGCCGCGAGGGACAAGGAACTCGCCGCGGAACTGGACCGGGACTTTGATGAGGACCTGCAACGGAGCTGCCGGCTGACGCTGGCGATGCTGCGTGAGCGAACGGTTTGGGGTGCGGTCACGGAGACGGTGGGCGAGATCCTGCAACAGGAGGAGTAAGCCGGCGAACACCAGGATCAGCGCTCGTCCCCACTTCTCTCAGTCGTACTTGGGCACGCTGTAGTTGTGCACCACGCCCCAGGTGCCCGTGGAAATGCTGAACACGTCCATGGCGCGCGCCAGGTTGCCGCGTCCGTGCCGATGCAGCCACCACGATGAGCCAATCTCAGTGGCGGCCATGCCGACCTCAAACACAGCGAAGCCGGGACGCGTGGCGACCACGGCATGCGGCAGCTCCGCCTCACCGCAATAGCGTGAATGCAGGCACGGCAGGGAACTGAAGTAGTCCATCGCGCGATAAGCCAGAACGCTGGTGTACAGCGCGCTATCGAGAAAGGTGAGGCGGTAGGCACGTGAAATCGGAGCAGGGGTGCCGCTTTGGCCGGGTTGCGCGCTACGGAATATTTGTGCACTGCTTGAGACGGGCGAGAGATTCGCGGCCAGCAAAGCCTGCACCCCGGCCAGAGAGAAAACGATGAAGACGACGCATGCTTTCATTCCGGATCACCTCGCCCGCGTTGCTCGCTTATTGCGGAGTATCGGCAGGGCGGCTTGGAGTACCAGCACCTAAATCTGCGTGAGGACGCTGCGGTGTGCGGCTTTCCCGAATACGGAGACTGAAAGGCGAGGCGTGCTGTTTCGGGAAGCGGCGACGGCAGTACCGTAATGGGCGCAGAGCGCAGCCGCGCAGTACCGCAGGAAGGGCCTACTTCGCCGGCATGGATTTTACGGCGATGCTGCTCGGCCGCACGCCCGTGGGCAGAAGCGTGAACAGGGCACGGTTCATGGTGCGCACGACGGCGATATCCGCCGAGGTCGTGTCCACCACAAACAGCAGGTGGCCCTCGTGCGAAAGCGCCAGCGCGTCCGGGCCTTCGCCCACCCGCACGCTGCCCAGCAATTTGCCGTCATCGATGCTGTACAGGCTGACTGTGCCCGCGCTGAAATCGGATACCCAGAGCAGGGCATTGTCGGCCGTCACCGCGCCGCTCGAAGGATGCATGCCGATCGGGTAGGTGCCGCCGACTTCGTTGGTCGAGGTCACCATCTCCGAGATGGAGTTTCCGTCGAAATTAACGGCGAACGCCTCGCCGCCATCCGGCTTGAGCGCAATGTGCACGGGCGACCGGCCGACGTCCAGGAATGTGAGCAGCCGGTCCGGCCGGTTGTTTTCCGGGCCGTTTGCACGGGCCAGGCCCAGCACCATTACTTGATGTCCGCCGGAGCAGGCGACCATCGCTTTGGATGAGTCCGGCAGGATGACCACGTCAGTCGCGCCTGGACAGCCAGAGAACACGGAACGCACGCGCCGGGCATGCGGGTCGATGATGCTGACACTTCCGCTCGCGCGATTGGTGACTACCAGGCTGTTGCCGTCGGGCGCGATGCGCGCCAGCCCGGGCCTGTCGCCCACGCCGATACGGGCGATTTCTCTGCGCGCGACGATGTCAATGATAGAGACGTCGTTGGAACCGGAGTTGGCCACGTATCCCTGCATGCCATCGCGCGACAGGTCGAGAAAATACGGCTGGTGATGCACGGGGATGGTGGCGGCCACGCGATTGTGCGCGGTGTCGATCACGCTGACCGAGTCGCTGCCGGTATTGACGACATAGACTTCGTTGCGCACCCGGCTGGCCGTGATGCCGGTCGGGTTCGCGCCGACGGCGATGCTGTCGTCCTCCTGCACGCGCACCACATCGAGCACCGTAACGGTGCCGCTGCCACTGTTCGTCACGTAAGCGTACTCGCGGTAGCTGCGGGGGAACTCCGGGAAGTCCCGGCGCGTGCAGCCGGACAACAACAGGAGCCCGCTGGAGAAAAGCAGGAGTGCGCAGGCACTTCCGCTGCGCAGTCCCATCCGGCGTGCTGGCGCGGCTTGTGCCAGCCTACGAAACAACAGGGGCCGCGGCCCGCGGCTCTGCTGCGTTGACCTCGATGCCGCGCGGCAAGTTACGGTGCACCACCGTGGCGATGGCGGCGCATTCGTCCATAAGCTGTGCGAACTGGTCCGGGTAGATCGACTGGGCGCCGTCGGAAAGTGCCTTGTCGGGCGAGCCATGCACTTCGATCATCAGCCCGTCCGCGCCGACTGCCACGGCAGCCCGCGCCAGCGGAAGCACCTTGTTGCGCTTGCCAGTGCCGTGGCTCGGGTCCACCAGGATGGGTAGGTGGCTCAGCCGCTGCACCGCGGGCACAATGCTCAGGTCCAGCGTATTGCGCGTGTGGTCGGCAAAGGTGCGCACGCCGCGCTCACAGAGGACGACCTGGTAGTTGCCCTCGCTCATGACGTATTCGGCCGCCATCAGCAACTCTTCGAGCGTCGCCGACATACCGCGCTTGATCATCACCGGGAGTTTGGAGCGGCCGGCCCGCTTGAGCAGCGAATAATTCTGCATGTTGCGCGCGCCAATCTGGATCACATCGGCATACTGCTCCACCAGGGCCAGCGTCTCGTGATCGATCGCCTCGGTCACGATGCGCAGCCCGAACTGCTCGCGCGCTTCCGCCAGGATGCGCAGCCCCTCCTCCCCAAGCCCCTGGAAGGCATAGGGAGAGGTCCGCGGCTTATAGGCGCCGCCGCGCAGAAATTGCGCTCCGGCCTTGGCCACCTTCTCAGCCACCGCAAAGGTCTGGTCCCGCGTCTCGACCGAACATGGACCAGCGATCACCGCCAGGTCGCGTCCGCCGATGGTGGCGCTCGTCCCGGGGAAGCGAATAATCGTGTCCTCTTCCTTAACGTCACGGCTCACCAGCTTATAGGGCTTGGTCACCTTGATGACTTCCGCTACGCCGGAAAGCTCTTCAAGATTGCCCTGGTCGATCGCACCCTCGTTGCCGGTGACCCCGATTGCCGTGCGCTGTGCGCCGGGAAGGGCATGCGCCCGGAAACCGAGCTGTTCAATGTGCTCGCAAACTGACTGGATTTCTTCCGCAGTAGCCTGCGCCTTCATGACGACGAGCATGAGTTTGACCTTTCGCTGACCTTCCCAGTGTAAAAGCGGATTGGGGGACGGGCAAACCTTGCGTTCGCGTCCGGAGAAACGGACGAGGCTGCAGCAAAAAGGAAGGCCGCCTGCGAAGGCGGCCTTGGGAGGCTAGAGAGAGGCAAGCATCGGTCTACGCCGGTTGCTCTTGATGCATCAGGGTCACAGCGGTCTTTCCGGTGGATGTGTCCCGATGTCAGGATCATGCCGCAAAAGGGCTTGCGCTCTCCATACCACTTCGGCGGAGGCGGCGGTCTGGAAGTTGTAGAGACAGCGGTGGGGTCTCTTTGCCAAGGCTCGCCGGGGCTTCGCGGCGCTAGCTTGGGTCCGTACGGTAGACCGGCGATTGCTGCTCCGCCTTACGGATGGAGCGCCACTTCAGCCCCAGGTACGCGCCATACGCCAACTGGATACCCCAGGTGACGGCGTAGGCCAGAATCAAGTGCCGGTGTGCCATAAGCTCCTCTTCGTGCTCCCGATTACCGCGTGAATTCCAGGCTGGCGTCCAGGGCGCGCAGTGCTGCGTTCTGCTCGACTGCCTGGCGGCGCTTCTCCAGCCCATAGCGCAGGCCCATAATGAACAGCCCCCACGCCAGCCACGCCGCCAGGTTCCACCACACCGCCGGCCACATGCTGGGGTCGAGCCCCGAGCCGGGTCCGCCGCCGATCACCGGCGAGGGATGCTGGGTGCGCCACCAGCGCGTGGAGAAGTACACGATCGGCACGTCCACATAGCCGAAGATAGCGAGGACGGCCGCCAGCGTCTGCATTTGCGGCCCCGCGGCAAAACGCCGCAGCAGCAGGTAAGAGCAGTAGATCAGCCACAGAACCAGCGTGCTGGTCAGCCGTTCGTCCCATGTCCACCAGATGCCCCACACAGGCCGCGCCCAGAGCGGGCCGGTGATGAGCACCACGGTGCAGAAGACCACGCCCACTTCCGCCGCGGCGAGGGCCAGCGCGTCGGCCGCCATGGCCCGCGATGGATGCCGGGCGCGCGCGGCTAGATACACGATAGAGGCTACAAAGCTGATGAAGAAGAACAGAAACGTCATCATGGCCGAGGGGAAGTGGTAGTAGAAAATCCGCTGGATATCCCCCATCGTGGCTTCCGTGGGCGCCAGGTACATGGCCTGACGAAAGCCTTCCGCCAACAGCGCCAGCGTGCCTGCCAGCCAAACCCATCGCAACGTCTTCATGCCAATCCTCGAGAGCGGTAGCAACGTCCCAGTTTACCGCGACCCGCCAAGCCCTCTACCATCAGGGCAGCCCACTCTGCCGTCGCTCCGGGCATCGACACTAAGACAAAGAGGTGCAGGGCAGAGAAGGGCAGGAGGACGCACATGGCATGGGCGACGCTGATCATCGGCGCGGGGCTGTTTCTCATCGGAGTGCTGGGGCAGACGTTCGGGTCGCCCAAGCGTCGCGAATCGCAGGCGGACGAGAAACGCGCCGGGCTGTTTGCGCTGCGGATTGCAGCCATCCTGATCGGGGCGTGGCTGCTCATCATCGCAATTTCAAGCTTGATTCGCGCACACCCCTTCCACAGCAGGCAGCGGCTCCCTGGGGTGACGTCTTCGCTTCACCTGCCGGCCGCCGATCGAGAGGGGTAGATCGCGCGAAGCGTGCGCCGGTACGCGCCTCTATTCAGCGTGCAGCACGATCTCGAACAGCAGCAGGCACACGGTCGTGAAAATGATGTCGTAGCCGCCCAGCAGCTTGATCCAGAGCGTGGGGTCGCTATCACCGGACAGTACTGCCGTGGCGGACAGCACCATGCCCAGCAGCGCCGGGATGAAGATAGGAAAAAGTATCAGCGGCAGTAGCAGTTCGCGATTGCGCGTGCGCATTGAGAGCGCGGCGAAGAACGTCCCGTTCACGACCAGCGCCCACGTGCCCAGGGGCAGGATAAGCAGGAAGAGCGCGGACCGCCCCAGCGGATGCAGGTTGTAGAAGATGACGAAGACTGGTGTGAGCACTGCTTCGATCACCGCGACAAAAATGAAGTTGGCAATCGCCTTGGCGAGGAAGAGGCTGCCAGCCGGCGAAGGAGACATGCGCTGCGCATCGAGCACGTTGTGGCGCAGCTCCCGCGCCCACGCCTGGTTAAGCGCGGCGACCGAGGCAAACAGAATGGCGACGCAGAGAATGCCTCCGGCAATCTGCCGGGAGACGTCGCGGGTGGGATCGAACGCCAGGGAAAAAAGCACTACTACCAGCAGGGCAAAGAACAGCATGGAGCCGATCGCATCTTTGGAACGCCACTCGATCCGCAAGTCCTTGCGCAGGTGAGTCAGCAGGAAAGAGTGCTTCACCGCGCGGCCGGCTCCGAGGCTGCGGCGTGCGGCCCTGCGCTCTTGCACAGGTCGGCCACAACCGCGCCCGTCGCGTGCAAGTAATCCGCCGGCGCGAGCACGATCTGCAATCCACGTTGCCCGGCAGAGACGGAGATTTCATCAAACAGTTCGATCGTTTCGTCGGCAAAGGCCGGGAATGCCTTGCGTGCGCCGAGCAGCGTCACGCCGCCGCGGACGTATCCCGTCAGCGGCTGCACGTCCTTGAGCGGGGCCATCTCGGTTTTGCGCACGCCGGCAGCGGTCGCCAGCTTCTTGAAATCCAGCTCGGCGTCTCCGGGAACAACGGCGAAGACGTGCTCTTTTGCTCCGGCGCTGCACAGCAAGGTCTTGAATACCTGCTCAAGCGGCATTCCGATCTTGCGCGCGACCGTGGCTGCCGTCAGATCCTCGGGGTCCACTTCGTACTCGCGCAGCTCATAGTGAATCCCGAGCCCGTCCAGAATGCGTGCAGCGTTCGTCTTCAATGCGCCACCGCTTCCGCGCGCTGTGCCGGGCCGGGCACGATGGAGACCAGGGCGCCGGCCTGCATGGTCAGCAGCGCATCCGCCAGCGGCTCCGCGAGTTCCCGCTGATGCGTGGTGAGCAGGATCGTCCGCTGCTCGGCACGCAGGCGGTCCAGCACGGCCAGCATCTGGCGCGCGCTGCCGATGTCCATATTCGAGAACGGCTCATCGAGCAGCAGCAGCTCCGGCTGCGGCAGCAGTACGCGGGCCAGCGATGCACGCTGCCGCATGCCCTGCGAGTACTGGCCGACGGCGCGCGGCAGGGCTGGGTCCAGCCCTACTGCTTCGAGCGCTGCCTCCACGCTCAAACACGGTTGCGTTTGATACAGGCGCGCGAAATAATCGAGGTTCTCCGCCGCCGTCAGTTCATCGTAGAGCATGGGCGCGTGGCTCATATAGCCGATGCGACCGCGCACTTCAAACGGAGGCAGGCCGCACACGCGCACCCTGCCGGCGGTCGGCTGTAGCAGGCCGGCCAGCACCCGGAGCAGGGTCGATTTGCCCGCTCCATTCTCCCCCAGCAGCACGTAGCAGCGTCCCCGCTCCAGCGCGACCGAGACATGACGCAGCGCGACAAAGCGCCCAAACAGGCGCGAGACATCGTCTAGTTCCGCAATGGGAGCGGCAATGGCGGGAGCAACAGGCATGGCTCTGCTCGCAGTATAACGAGCAGCACGCAGGGTAGCCCTAGCGAGTGGCAGGGGCTTCTGGCGTGCGCAGCGAAGCAGTTTTTGCAGGCGAGGCCGAAGCAGCGGGTGCGCCCGCACCGGGCTTCTGTGCGGGGGCGTACTTGGACGCGCACTTGGCCTGCAGTTCCGTCGCGTGGAAGACCCCATCGCGGCCGTAGGTGCCGATAGCCAGCGCCTGCGCGTCGTCCTTGAAGGTGTCCGGCGGAGGCTCCACGCCGGCGTACTGCACCGGCAGGCGCTTGCCCTGCTCCAGCAGAACGAACTGTGCGTGCGTGCCGTTGCGTTCGATGGACCCGGGAGCTACGTTTCCGGCGACGCGCAGGTGCCGTGTGTAGGCTTGCGAGCCCATGCCCTGCAGCTCGGAAATCGTGACGTAGTAGCTCTTGTTGGCTTGCACGCCGCTGACCGCGAGGTACAGGATGGTGCCCAATACCACCACGACAGCAATGGCGATGCGGAGGGTCTGCGAGCGGTTATTCATCGGGTCTCTTTCTCAGGTTAGGCGCGGGTCGGGGGGCCGTCAAGCGCCGACTGCGCGGCTATAATCGACACACGGTTCGCGCAAAAAAGGGTTAGCCGGGAGTTCTGGCAGGGAAGAGGGGACGAGCGCATGAGCAGCAAGGGGCACAGCAATGGGCATGCCGAGAGTTATGCAACCGCGGAGATCCTGAAGCCGCGCGCGGAGTGGATTGCAAAGCGCCGTGCCGAGGCCGAACGCACGGGGGACCGCAACATGTCGCAGATGCACTTTGCGCGGCAGGGCCGGATTACCGAGGAGATGGAGTTCGTGGCGGCCAGGGAGAAGTTGCCGGCAGAGCTGATCCGCAGCGAGATCGCCGCCGGCCGCCTGATCATCCCGGCGAATATCAACCACCCGGAGCTGGAGCCGATGGCCATCGGCGTCGCCTCCCGCTGCAAGATCAACGCAAATATCGGCAACTCGGCCGTGACCTCCAACATTCAGGAAGAGCTTGCCAAGCTGCACACTGCTGTCGGCTTTGGGGCCGATACGGTGATGGATCTCTCGACCGGCGGCGATATCCCGGAGATCCGCGAAGCCATCCTGCGTCACTCGCCGGTGCCCATCGGCACGGTGCCCATTTACGAGGCGCTGAACCGGGTGAAGCGGCTGGAAGATCTGAACATAGACGTGTACCTCGAGGTCATTGAGGAACAGGCCGAGCAGGGCGTCGATTACTTCACTGTGCACGCCGGCGTGCTCATCCAATACGTGCCCCTGGTAGCCAAGCGTATTACCGGCATTGTGAGCCGCGGCGGAGCCATCCTGGCGCAGTGGATGACGCACCACCACAAGCAAAATTTTCTGTACGAAAACTTCGACCGCATCACCAAGGTACTGGCCAAGCACGATGTGAGCTATTCGCTGGGTGATGGTCTGCGGCCCGGCTCCATTGCGGACGCGAGCGACGAAGCTCAGTTTGCCGAGCTGAAGACGCTTGGCGAGCTGACCAGGAAGGCGTGGGAAGAGGACGTCCAGGTGATGATCGAGGGGCCAGGGCACGTGCCGCTGGACAAGATCAAGGAGCAGGTGGACAAGGAAGTGGAATACTGCTTCGCGGCGCCGTTCTACACCCTGGGGCCGCTGGTCACGGACATCGCACCCGGCTACGACCACATCACCTCCGCGATCGGCGCGGCCATGATCGGATGGCACGGGGCATCGATGCTGTGCTACGTCACGCCCAAGGAGCACCTCGGGCTGCCGAACGAGAAGGACGTGAAGGACGGCATCATCGCCTACAAGATTGCGGCGCATGCGGCGGACGTGGCGCGGCACCGGCCGGGCGCGCAGGATCGCGACGATGCCATCAGCTATGCGCGGTACACCTTTGACTGGGAGAAGCAGTTTGCTCTATCGCTCGATCCGGAGACGGCGCGGGCCATGCATGACGAGACCCTGCCGGACGACTACTACAAGGAAGCCGCGTTCTGCTCCATGTGCGGGCCGAAGTTCTGCTCCATGAACTGGTCAAGCAAGGTGGACACCTTCAACAAGGAAGTCCATGGGCTGGAGAAGAAGGATTTATCCGAACTGGTAACCCTGCAGGCGCAGCAGTTGTCGGCAAAGGGCTAAGAACCGCGCAGCGAACAGATAGCGGCAGGGGGCAATGCAGGCTGCGGTCGTTGCAAGCGCGGGGGAAATAGGGAAAAGGAGACGCGATCCGGGTCGGAGATTGCTTAGGCGGAAGCCCCCCGCTTACCGCCCAGATCGCGCGTTCCAATGAGAACCGGCAGAAAAAGAAGCACAACGAGAACCAAGGCAGAGAGCAAGCCGTACATGGAAACTCCTAATGCTGGTGATCGTACCATGAACAAGTGTAAAAAATACACAACAGCGTAAAAAATATCAGCCGGTGCTAACAATATCACCTGCTCTCCTTCCGGCAAGCTGAAAAGAAGGGTTTTGGCATCACGCAGGTAATGGACGCCTGAGGGTCCGCTCCTTTCCGTACGGCACAAATTTCCCTCCCGCCTCCGGCTGTCCAACCGTGACTTCAGGTTTTCTCCGGTGTTTGCACTGGGTGACAAGGAGATCCGAGTGCACATATTTTCATGTCGCTCCACCGCCCCCCGCTTCAAGTGCGCTTCGCGGAATGGCCTGCACTGGCTGCTGGTGGCCGGCGCCGGGCTGGCATTCCTTCTTGCCTGGCCGGCACGGGCGGACGTGGGCCTGCTTCTGAATGCGCCCACCGGCATGGGAGCCGCTCGCTACACCAGCGCGGGACATTCGGCTATTTACTTTTCCGAGATCTGTCCGGCGTCGCCGGTGAAGGTGCGTCTCTGCGCCCCGGGGGAGCAGGGCTCGGTTCTTTCCAATTACGCCGACTTCAAAGAGGACAGTCGCTACGAGTGGAACGTCGTGCCGCTGACCGTTTTTCTTTACGGGCAGGATCAGCCCGGGAACCGGCCGCTCTATGCCTCCCGCAAGGTGAAGCAGGCGCTGGAAGAACGAGATGCGCGCACGGTATTTCGCCCCGGTCTGCCGGACGGATGCTTGTCGGGAGGATCCGCACGCGCAGTGGCGCGACATGGTGGCCGCGACCTTCAACCGGGAGATCTATCTATTCGCGGTCAAAACGACCGCCGAGCAGGACCGCAGGATGGTCGAGGAGCTCAACCGCCAGCCGAATGTAAACCACTACCAGGGCTTCACGAACAACTGCGCCGATTTCTCCCGGAGGCTGCTGAACAGCTACTTCCCCAATGCGACGCGCCGCGATTACCTCAACGATTTCGGCATGTCGAGCCCCAAGGCGATTGCCCGGTCGTATGCGCATTACGGAGACCGACATCCGGAGCTGCAGCGCTACGTGGTGCGCTTTCCGCAGGTGCCAAGTACTTTACGGCGTAGCGGCACACCGCGGAACGGGACCGAGGTCGCGTTCCATTTGAAGAAGTGGCTGCTGCCGCTGGCGTACTTCCATTACTACGCCCTGGGCGTGTTTGTTCTCGATTACAACCTGACCGCGCGTTTCAATTCCGCGCACGACCTGGCCCGTCATGCTTCTCCGGATATTACCGCGCTGGGCTACGAACATCGTGCTGCAGAGAAAGCGGGCAACCGTGACCGTGTGATCGCGACCGCGACGAAGATCGAGGCGGAGCGCAACAGGATCTTGGGCTCCGACGCGGAGTGGGCCGCGTACCGGGAGCGCTACGGCGATATCCGGGAGGACGCGATTGCCGCCGGCGTGGTGCCAAATGAAAAGGCGATCGGCCGCGTGATGAGCGAGCTGGACAAGCATGGCGACGCGAGCGTGGATGGACAGGGAAGCGTTTGGCTGGAGATGGACGAGGACGGCGCGCACAAGCGGCTGGGCACGGATCGCCGTACGATCCTGGCGGAGGGATCGGATGCGGAGCTGGCGTACAAACTGATGCTGGCGCGTGTGGCAGCGGAGCTCCATGCAAAGCCGAACCATCGTGAGCCTATCGCCGACTTCCGGGATGACTGGGCGATCCTGTCCACGCTGCACAACCGGCAAATGGCTCTGTCTTCCAGTCCACAGGATGGCTTCGGCGGAACCGGAAGCATGCAGTAGAGCGGGCACTTTTGGGCATGTTTAAGGAGGCCAAAATCCGCCTCTGGTGCGGGCCTTGACGAGGCCGAATGCCACCCTTTATTGTGGAAATACACGGGAAAGGAGGATGGTCCAACGCATGAATAATTCTGATGGTAGTTGTTGCACAGTACGTGAGGTGACTGAGGCTTAGGGCGTCCACGCTCTAGACCTGGCGACACGGAAACAGACTCGCCGAGGCCCACTTCTTATCTGCCACTCCTGATTGGGAGGAGCGGCGGAGAAATTGAGAAGCGTGGATTGCCTCAGGTCAAACTCAACCAGTACACCGGTGATCAAGGCCCGCTGCCAGATTTGGCGCGGGCCTTTCACTTTCGCAGACCCTGTCATGTTGAGGGGCTGAGATCCTCGTGCTTTTCGGTCTTCCGCTCAGTGACGCCCGAGTTCCTTATCGAAAAAAGAGGCCATCATCTGGTGAGCCTCCCTGCTTTCGGGCAGAGACACATCATTCCAGAACGCGTGGGGCAGTGCCTCAAAGACGACCAGTCGTGCATCATTTCCGGCGCGGAGGAAGGCGCGATGCAGATTGATGGTTCCGCTCAGCAGCAGATCCCGGCCGCTGGTGATGAAAAGCGTTGGCGGCATGCCATGCAGATCAGCGTAGATGGGAGAAAGGACCGGATCTTTGGGATCCGTGGATGCGACATACGAGGGGAGATCCTTGCCGGGCTTTGGCGGATCGAGGTGACCGGATAGGCCATCCAGTGCATACATGGCCTGCGAATCACCAGTGCGAGCGAAGTCTCCCATTCCGGAGAAGATGCCGAGCGCGCCCGGAATCGGCAAGCCGAGTTGGCGAAGCTTGACGGCCACCTCCGCTGTGAGGATGGCACCCGCGGAGGTTCCGTACAGGCCGATGTTCTCCGGCTTGGTGGTCTTGAGCACCTCTTTGTAGACCGCGACCGTATCGTCCACCGCAGCCGGAAACGGATGCTCCGGCGCCAGCCGGTATAAGACGGCAATCACCTTGGTGTGGGTAAGATTCGCCACCGGGATCGACTCGGTCAGCGATCCGGAATCGGAGTTGAAACCACCACCGTGGACGTTGATCAGAACGCGATTGCGGTTTGCTTCCGGTGTCTGCATCGGAGTGACGATTCTTACCGGAATGCCGGCAATGGTCTGCTGAGCGATCTGGACTGGGTAAACGGCGCGCATTGCATCGCCCGCGTGGTTCTGCCACACATCGGTCTTGCTGCGGCGCTCAGCCAGCGGCTCGGGAGCCGGATTATCGGGCACCTGCCGTGCGAGCATTTTGCGTGCTTCGGGACTGACCGTTTCCGGGACGGGGATGACGCGCGTGATATGCGCTGTTCCATCCGGGCCGATATAGCTGGTGTCCGACTGCGGAATCGGCGCCTCCGTTTTGGTCTGCGCCATGCATTGCGAAGCACACGCGAGAGCGGCAAGCCCGAGAAAGCTCAACCCGAAGATCAAAAGGTTCCTGCGCATATGTGTCCTCTCCACCTCAACTCCTCCATTTACTCTGTGCCCTCGCGTGCGCCCTTCCAAAGGTCGATGCCGCCTTCAGTGGCATAGTGATCGATCTCCTGCAACTCGGCGTCGGAAAACTTGAGGTTCTTCACAGCATCGAGCGAGTCGTCCAACTGCTGCACATTGCGCGCGCCGATCAAGGCCGAGGTCACGCGCGGGTCGCGTAGCACCCATGCTATCGCCATCTGGGCCAGTGTCTGCCCGCGGCTCCTGGCCAGTTCATTCAGGGCACGCACGCGCTTCAGGTTCTCCTCGTTCAAAAAGTCCTTCAGGAAGGAGCCGCCGCCCTGTGCGCGTGAGCCTTCGGGGATGCCGTTCAGGTACTTATTCGTCAGCAGTCCCTGCGCCAGCGGAGAGAATGCGATGCAGCCGACGCCGAGCTCCTCCAGGGTGGCCAGCAGCCCGTGCTCGATCCACCGGTTCAGCATGGAATACGAAGGCTGATGGATGAGCAGCTTCAATCCCTCGCTGGCCAGGATGGCTGCTGCTTGTCGCGTCCGTTCCGGACTGTAGGAGGAGATGCCAACATAGAGCGCCTTCCCCTGCCTGACGGTCTGGACCAGCGCGCCCATCGTCTCTTCCAGCGGGACGTCCATGGATGGCCGGTGCGAATAGAAGATATCCACGTAGTCCAGCCCCATGCGCTTGAGGCTGCCATCGAGCGAGGCCAGCAGATACTTGCGTGAGCCGCCGATACCGTAGGGGCCCGGCCACATATCCCAGCCCGCCTTGGTGGAGATCAGCAGTTCGTCACGCAGGCCGCGGAAATCCTTGCGGAGTATCTCGCCGAAGTTCTCCTCCGCCGATCCGTAGGGTGGGCCGTAGTTATTGGCTAGATCGAAGTGGGTAACACCCCGGTCGAAGGCGCGGCGGATGACCGCGCGGCCGGTCTCGAATACATCCGCGCCGCCAAAGTTCTGCCACAATCCCAGCGATACGGGTGGCAGCACAATGCCCGACCGCCCACACCGCCGATATGCTACGCCTTCGTACCGTTGCTGATCGGGAACATATGTCATGCGACTGCCTCTCCTTGCTCCCGGTTTGGATGCAGTCCCATTGCTGTACTCGCGTGGCCGATGAGCGGCGCCAGGATGAACCCAGTGTTGCCGATGATTTGAATAGAGTTGACTTTTCCTGATTGCGGGGTGCAGCATGTCCACGATTTCCGTCCTGCGCTGCGGCCAGCTCCGAATCATTTCCCCCCTGTTGAATTCCGACTTAGATTCTGCATGTGAGGTGCTTCATGCTGTTGTCCTCTTTCCGGGCGAAAAATTTCTGCGTACTGGCACTGACCTTCCTGTTCGGCGCTCTCATGGGTTCCGCTGCAGAACAGCAGGGCGTGGTACAAAGTGGCCGCGTACCCATCGCGTTCTCCACTGTAACCCTCTACAGCGCAGGAACCGGCCCCGATTCCGCGCCGGCAGTGTTGGCGAGGACAAAGACGGATGCGCGCGGTTTATTTTCCGTCAGCTTTGCACGGCCCCAAAGACCGGATGCCGTGCTGTATCTGATCGCGGAGGGCGGATTCCAGGCCGCGCACCGCCCACTTCGTCGCGCACATTTCCTTCGGCTGGCAACCGTCATCGGTATGCATCCTGCTCCGTCCGAGGTCGTCATCAATGAACGCACCACAGTGGCCACTGCGTACGCCATGGCGCAATTCATTTCCGGTACAGACATTTCCGGAAAATACCCGGGCTTGCAGAACGCCGCGGATACGGTACGCAACCTCGTGGATCTGCAGTCCGGCGAAGTGGGATCCGTCCTGGCGCGCTTTCCAAACGGCCTCTCCACTTCCACCATGCGCGAATTCAACACATTGGCAAACCTGTTGGCGAGCTGTGTGGACGCCCGGACCGATGCTCCCTGTGCAACTCTCTTTGGGTTAGCGACACCGCCAGGCGGCGATGCACCCCTGGACACCCTGCAGGCAGCTGTCAACATCGCGCACTTCCCGTGGCAGAACCCGGTCCTGCTCTTTCAACAGGCACAGCTGCGCACCCGCTACCGTCCGTACCTGCTGTCGGCTCCGGATGCCTGGACCCTGGCGATCAGGTATGAGGGGAATGGGCATGAGTTTGACGGACCCGGGAACATGGCCATTGATCGAGACGGGGATGTTTGGATCACCAACAACTACGAATACAATCCCAACCCGTTCGTATCCGTGTGCGGCAGCGAGGAGCTCCTGAAGCTTTCCCCCACAGGTGTCGATATGCCTGGCGCGCCTTACAGTGGCGGCGGCCTGTACGGCGCAGGCTTCGGCATTGCTCTCGACCCCCTCGGAAAACTGTGGGTCAGCAATTTCGGATTCCAGGGGAAAGGCTGCACGAAGACGTTCCCCGGCAGTGTTTCAAAGTTCAATGGCAACGGCGTTCCCTTGTCGCCCGCTGTTACCGGCTTTCGGCAGGGAAGCATCAGCCAGCCGCAAGGAACGGCAGCGGATCAGCAGGCGAATGTTTGGATTGCGAACTGCGGGAACGACAGTGTCACGTTGTTTCCTGGAGGCAATCCGCAACAGGCAAGGAACTTCAGCGGCATCGGACTGTCCAGGCCGTTTGGGTTGGCTGTGGGACTTGACGGCAATATCTGGATTGCCAGCAATGGAAACGACAGCGTCATCGGACTGAGCCCGGACGGCTCTCCTCTCCCCGGTTCCCCTTTCACCGGCGGCATGCTCAACAGGCCTTTGGGCGTCGCTGTCGATAGCCTGAACAACGTTTGGATCACGAACTCCGGGATTGTCGAACTGCCATGTGCCTTCAAGGGAGGCTTCAGCAAAGGCAGACCCTCCGTGACCAAACTCACCCGCACCGGGCAGACTGGGCAGTTGTCCAATTTCACCGGGGGTGGGCTCATCCTGCCGTGGGGTATCGCCGTGGATGGTAACGACAACATCTGGGTGGCAAACTTCGGCGGCCATCGGCTGACCGAGCTTTGCGGTGCAAGACCCTCGAACTGTCCTCCGGGACTGCAGACCGGCGATCCAATCTCGCCCAGCACGGGGTATAGCAGCAATGCTTTGCAACGGAATACCGGGGTGGCGATCGACGCCTCCGGCAACGTGTGGCTTGCGAACAATTGGCTCACGGTGCCAGTGCAGACCAATCCGGGCGGCCACGCGATGGTGGTATTCATCGGGCTTGCGGCGCCAGTGAAGACTCCAGTGATAGGTCCGCCGCAGCAGCCCTGAAGTTACTCAACAGGCTTAGGTGGCCGCGTCGCACGCTAGCACGGCAGAGCAGCGCGATGCGGCCGCGGTGGAGCAGGGACCCGAATGCAAAGGCAGGACAAACGACGTCATGCCTTGCCGACGGGTTCGATCTCTGCGAAGGCCATGTTCTGGGCGGGGCTGCCGGTCTGCTCCTGCCAATCCTCAAAGAGGCGCCCGTAGCTGAGGGTGGTGACGTCGGTGCGGGAGATGCCCAGGCGGTCGAGGGTGCTTTCGATCCAGGCGTGCGGGCCTTCCAGTTCGGCGTAGAGGCCAATGGGGGTCTCGTCAACAACGCAGTGCCCGTGGGCGTCACTCCATTCGGTGCGCCATTTTTCATAGACAAACGCCGGGGCATAGCCGAGGGCGGCGAAGATGCGCTCCATGGCGGAGCCGTCTTCGACGGCGGTTTCGGTCTCGATGCGCTGCTTGTGGGGAGCGTCGGCGGATTCGTCGGGCAGGGTCTGTTTGTGGGTCACGACCCAGCGGCCGCCATACTCGCGAATGCGGAGGATCTCGCGCCGGGCTCGGAGCTGGCGGTCGGCGGTGTCGTACAGCGTGTTGCGCTCAAAGGTGCGCGGGGTGTCGCATCGGAAGCCGAGGTCGGGGAGGCGGGAGGTGAGGGCGTCCTGGTCGTGGACGCGGAACTTCACTTCGATTTCGATGGACTGCATAGGGGCGAGTCTATGCAGGCCTGGCAGCCTTGCGCAAGCGATCGCGCATGGCCGCGCCCAGGCCCGTATCGGGCGGCAAGGGACAAAGAATGGCACCGACGCCTCGCCGGTCGAGCTCGCGGAGGCCAAGGAACAGGCGCTGCGCGAGACCGGGGGGATCGGACCAGGAGCCCCAGCGGAATACGATTGCCTCGGGAGGCGCCGCAGCGGTCCAGCCATCCGGGAGCATGAGGCCGATACGGTCGCCCGCCGCTGCGTATTCCCGGGCGGCTGCAGCCAGCTGGTCGGCGCCGCCTTCGACCAGCACGAGGCGGGCACGCGGAGCGTAGTGGCGCAGGCCGACACCGGGCGAGGGCAGACTCTGGGGCGTAGCGCCGGCCTCCGGCGGCCGGTAAAGCGTGACCGGGCCCGCGACGCGTTCGAGATCCGAAAGCGTGACGACCCCGAGGCGGTAGACCACGAGCTCCGGCCCGCTCGCGTCGAGCACGGTGGACTCGAGGCCGTGGCTAGTGGGACCACCGTCCACGACGGCGTCGATGCGGCCATCAAGGTCTTCAAGCACATGGGCGGCCGTCGTGGGGCTGGTGCGGCCGAAGGAGTTGGCGCTGGGCGCGGCGATGGGCAGGCCCGCGGTGGCGATGAGCGCCCGGGCGACTGGATGGGCAGGCATGCGGACCCCGATCAGGGGGCGCCCGGCGGTGACGGCGTCCGGCACCTCCGGCGAGCGGGGTAATAGAAGGGTGAGCGGCCCGGGCCAGAAGGCGTCCACGAGGGACCGCGCGCGTGGGGGGATCTCCGCGACGACCTGCGCGAGCATGGTGGGGTCAGTCACATGCACGATCAGGGGGTCCCAGCCGGGGCGCTGCTTGGCCAGAAAGATGCGGGCTACGGCATCCGGATCCAGGGCATTTGCTCCCAGACCGTAGACCGTCTCGGTTGGGAAGGCGACGGTGCCGCCCCGGCGCCAGATGGCGGCCACCTCGCGCGCAGCGGTTGCGCCGGCTTCGCTGCGTGTGCCCGCAGGGTCGATCTGCAGCCGAAGTGTGGAGGTCATTCTGTGTTCATTATGCCTGTGCAGATCGGGGGATCCTGATCGCCGAGGCAGGCGCGCTCATGAGGGCTCGATCAGGTGCGGCTGCCCGATCCAGAAGCGGTTGCTGGCGCGGGTGAGCACGCCGGGGGAGCGCCGCGCGAGGCGGGCGCAGGCTTCGTGGTACGGGCCTACGAAGCGCAGACTGACAGGCAGGTTGCAGTACAGCACTGGCAGCCAGAAGCTGGCCCGTTCGAGGGCGCGCTGGTCGTCCGGGCCATACGTCAACTGGAACGCCTGGCGCAGCCGGTCGGGGAGAAGCATGGCGGTAAGGGCGCGGTACCAGCGCGGGGGAACAACCCAGGAGCCGGCTCCGCGGAGCAGGCCGTGCGCCATGCCACGCGAAAGGTCGTTCACGCCCAGTGTGTCAGAGTCGGTCATGTCCCGGTTGTACGCCTCGAACGCGTCCCAGTCGGCGGGCAGCCCGCTTTCAGGGATGCCGAAGAGGGCAGCCATGACCTTGCTCTCGCGGTAGTAGCTTTCGCGCTCTTCGAGCGTCAGCGGCGGCTGCACAAGCTGGTAAGCGAGCACGGCGCTTTCGACCAGCGTAGCGAAAACCCAGCGGAGCGCCTCGACTTCGAGCGCCTGGTACTCGGAGCCGCGCGGAAAGCGCGCGATGGAGTGCGGGAGGCTGCCTTCGATGTGGGTGTGCAGGCGGTAAAGGTGGCGCGCGGCGGCGAAAGCCTGGGCGCGAGTGCCGAAGATCATCGAGAAGACCACGCGAAAGGTGCCATGGAAGCGGCCCAGCGGGTTGCGCATGAGGTCAGAGTGCTGCTGGAGCGCCACCGCCACCCAGGGATGCGCGAGTTGCAGCAGGGCGGCACGTCCGGCACCGAGGAAGAGGGCCGATTCGCGATTGATTTTCCAGGTGATGGAGGCTGGGCTGAAAAGGCCGGCTTGGGGATCGAGCACGCGCTCGGCAAGGGCCGTCAGGAGGGATTGGAATGCGTCTTCGGTGACATGGGGCATGATGGGTTGGACGCGGGGCTAAATCACATCTCCGGCGGAAGCTGTTCGCGAATGGTTTCTGCGAGCTGGTCCACGGAGGTGTTCTGGCTCATGTCTTCCAGTTCGGCGTCCAGCGCCGGATCCTGGATCTCCAGCTTCTGGCAGATGGCCCGGAGCAGTTGAAGCGTCTTGGTGACCTCTTTCTCCGAAAGGAGATCGATCTGGAGATTGATCTGGTCGCGCTGGTCGGAGCGGCGCTGCATCAGGTTCTGCTTCATCAGGACAAAGGTGCTGAGGAGCACGCCTTCGACCGAAACGACCATGGCGAGCAGGATGAAGGGGTAGGGGTCAAAGTGCTTGATGCCGTGGATGTGGGCGGTATTGACGATGAACCATGCGGTGATCACCACAAAATGAATCGCAACAAAGAGGAAGCTGCCGGAGAAAGTAGCAATGGCGGAGGCAATGCGGTCCACCAGTGTCTTTTCGTTCTCGAAGCTGCGGCGCAGCTCGGCCACACTGCGAATATTTTCCTGTACGGGGCTGGGTGACTGGCCGGAGGAGCGAGATGGATAGAGGGACGGCATGCGATTCTTCTGCCGTTGGATGCAGCCGTGTGACTCCGGAAAGCTTCGCGCCCGGAGAGCGCTCAGGCGACCGGCGGTGCTTCGAGGTTCTTGTGTTCGAAGGGCAGAAAGATCGAGAACGCAGAGCCGCTCATGCCCGGCTTCTGGCTGCTACGAACCTTCATGGTACCTTCGTGGCGCTTCAGAATTTCGCAGGTGACCCAGAGACCGAGGCCGGTGCCGGTGGCCGCTTTGGTGGTGAAAAACGGTTCGAAGATGCGCTTTCGGGTGTCGTTGTCCATGCCGTGTCCGGTATCGGCGACGGTGACGCGAATGCCGCGGCGGCCGGTCTTCCAATGCGTAGCTACGCTGGTCCGCAGCGAAAGAACCCCGCCGGGCTGCAACGCATCGAGCGCGTTGCCGATGAGATTGTTGATGACCTGGCGCAATTCGCTTTCATAGCAGACGATCGGCACGTCCCGGTAACGGCGCTCGACCCGGACGGAAAGGCTGGTCAGGCGTCCCTGATAGAAGGCGAGCACGGAGTCCAGCAACTCCGAGACGCATACCGCCGCCGGCCGCGTGGACTGACGATGGAAGCGCAGCGTCCGCTGTGTGAGCTCGGCAACACGCCCCAGCTCAATCTGGGCAATGGACGCGTACTGCTTCGCTTCGGCCATGCTATCGGCACGCTGGATCAGGAACAGCAGATTGGTGACCGCTTCGAGTGGGTTGTTGATCTCGTGCGCGATGCTGGCGGCAAGACGGCCCGCAGCGGCCAGCTTTTCGTTTTGGATCAGGGCCAGTTCCGCACGCTTTTGTGCAGTGATCTCGAGGGATGCCGCGGAAATGGCCTCGACTTTGCCGCTTTCGCCGTATACGGGATCGTAGTTTACGGTCCAGTAGCGATGATCGCCCGGGCGGTTGGGCAGCTCTCCTTCGAGCAGCGCGTCCTTGACCGGAATGCCGCGCGCCACCTGCTCGAACATCTCCTGCAGTCCTGGGATGGGGGCGATCTCCGTGACGCCTTTCCCCAGAATCTCCGAAATGGGTAGGCCGACGATCTCCGCCTGACGCGCATTCAGCCGGAGGTAGCGGAACTCCACCGGATCAAACAGCGCCAGGCCGATGGGCGCCGTGCGATAGATGGCTTCCAACTCCGCAAAGCTTTGCCGTTCGTGCTCGCGGCTCTTCTGCAGCGCCACTTCCGCCAGCCGCCGCTCCGTGATGTCGATACCCAGCGCGATAATGCCGGAGGTGCGGCCGTTGCTCTCTCCGATTGGCTGGTACACGAAATCGAGATAGCGGTCCTCCATGGGCGCGCCTTCGACGCGGGCCAGGGTGATCTTCAGGTCGTGCGCGCTGAAGGGGATCCCGGTGCGGTAGACGCGGTCCAGGACCTCAATAAATCCTTGTGCGATGACCTCGGGAACGGCTTCTCGTACCGGCTTGCCCAACACGTGCCGGAAGCCGATCAGCTTCTGGTACTGCGGATTGATGCGCTCAAACACATGATCCGGGCCGCGCAGCACGGCGATAAAAGCCGGCGCCTGTTGGAACAGCTCGATCAGTCCTTCGCGCTCGCGGTTGAGCTCCGTCTGGATCTGCTCCCTTTGCGCATGGTCGAACTCTGCCTGCAGCGCCATCTGATCGAACCCCAGGATGACTGCGGCGGTGGAGGAAAGTGCGGTAAGCAGAACCAGATCTTCCTGCGTGAAGTCCGCCCCATTCGCTTTGTTGTGTAACTCGAACAGGCCCAGCAGCCCGCCCTCGCGGTTGAGGATCGGTATGCTGATGAAATTGCGGATGCCGTACGCGTGGATGAGTTCGGGGAGGGTGCGATCGTCGTGCAGCGGATCATTCGCGACAAACGCCTCACGATTGCGCATGATCCAGCCGGGGACGCCCCGGTCTTCCGTGAAGCGCTCGTGGATGACGTGCCACACGCCGTCCGCCGAGCGGTAGTCCTCGAAGAGGATCGCCCCGTCTTCGTAGACGCCCCACGCTCCCGCCGAGGCGGAGACCTGGCGCAATGCAGAGTCAACCATGGTTCGCATCATGGAGGGTGCATCCGCTTCGGTTGTCATCCGGCGGATGCTATGCGAAAAGGTTTCCAACTTCTGCCCGGCGGTCGTCACAAAGCCCTTCCCCACCTTATCACTTCCGCTGAATCTCTCTGGAGAGCAGAGGAGTCTTGCGGATTGCGTGCGCCGGCCTTTGGATAGAATGGAGCGCCCTGCGAGAGGGCGGAGGGAGCGTGCATGAATCTGAGCGAGTTGTGGGAAGAACACTGCAAGGACGAATTCGTAACGCGGGACGTGGAAGCCACGCTGGCCACCATGGTCGAAGACGCGTACGTAAACCACATCCCGGTGATAACAGGTGGGAATGGCAAAGCCGCGCTGCGCAGTTTCTATGCGCGCGACTTCATTCCCTGCATGCCGCCGGACACGAGACTGACGCCGGTTTCACGAACTGTGGGTGAGGACCAACTCGTAGACGAGATGATCTTCTCCTTCACGCACACGGTGGAGATGCCGTGGATGCTGCCCGGAGTAAAGCCAACGGGCAGGAAGGTGGAGATCCCGCTGGTGGCCATCATCCGGTTCCGCGACGGCAAGCTGGCGCATGAGCATATCTACTGGGACCAGGCCTCGGTGCTGGTGCAGATCGGACTGCTGGAACAAGATGGACTGCCGGTGTTTGGGGCGGAGACGGCGCGGAAGGTGTCCGTGGAAAAGAAGCCGACAACCCAGGCTGAGGATTGGGACCGGTCAGGCGATGTGCGGCAGACTCCAGTTACGCCAGACGCTTAGCACCCGGAGCAGGAAGCACACAGAGCCTCCGAGCCCGGCTGCCCACGCAGGCGGCATCTTCAGCCGGAGCGCGATGAGCATAACGACCGAACCAGCCAGGGCAGCCGAGGCGTAGATATCCGCAACAAGAATGATGGGAATGTGGGCCAGCAAAACGTCTCGGACCGTTCCACCTCCGGTGCCGGTGATAGTTCCGAGAAGGGCGGCGACGAGCGGGTGCATGTTGAAGTTGAGCGCTTTGGTAGTACCAGCTATTGCGAAGAGGCTGAGTCCAGCTGCATCGAGATACATGAGCAGCGACGGGGGTACCCGCTGCACCTGCTCAAAGAAGACAAACGCAACAAAGCCCCCGGCAAGCGCGATGGCGGGATAGCGCCAATCTCGAATGGATGCAGGCGGAACTGCGCCGATGAGGAGGTCCCGAATGATGCCGCCGCCGACCGCGGTGACGAAGCCGAGTACCAAAACGCCGAAGAGGTCGAGGTGATTCATCGCGGCCGCGGAGCCCCCTTCGAGCGCGAAGACGAAGGTACCCAGCAGGTCGATCGTGAGCAGGAGGTGCGCCGCGTGGAGCTTCATCGGGTGGGGTGATCGTAGCAGGGACGATGTCGGCAGGGCCGGTTGGCTTGTGGCGTCGGAGCAAGAGGCGGAATCAGTCTCCTAGGAGCAAACTACGCCCATGCAAATGTGAGCTTATTCAAAGAGGGCCAGAGTGAAGCTCTTCCAACGCACAGAAGCTTAAGCGGCAATTGATTCGCTATTGCCCGGTATCCTCGCGCATGTACGGTTTCTGCAGGTAGGCTCTGGCCTGGTTCACGGCGCCCTGGGTGTTGTCGTTGGTCTGGACGGCCTGGCGGTACTCGTTGACGGCGCGGTCACGCTGGCCGGTGACGTCAAAGATTTTGCCTAGCTGGATGTGGCTCCAGACTTCGGTCCACTTCGGGTCATCGTCGCCGCGCAGGGCATCGCGATAGGCGTTCGCCGCGGCCTGGTAGTTGCGCTGGGTAAACAGGGCTTCGCCGATACGGTAGTTGGCCAGGGAGCTGGCCGGGTTGGCCTGCAGGGCCTTCTGGTACTCGCCGAGCGCGCCGACCAGGTCGCCCTGCGCCACGAGCTGCTGCCCGCGCAGGATAGACACGCGGACCTGGAGATCCGGCGTGTTCTTGAGCAGCCAGTTGTCGGGATCGATCGCGATCCGGCGCGGCATGCCGAAGGTATCCACCGTGAATGGCGAGTTGGTGCCGGTCACATCGATACGCTTGTTCTCCGTCTTGCCCTCGGTGTCGATCTGCAGTTCGACCGGCATGCTGAAGAGATCGAGATCCTGCTGTATCTCCCCGATGGTGCGGAAGCCGGTGTTGTTCCCCAGGCGGTAGACGGTGTACTTATTCGTGAACTGGGGAGCACCGGTCCCGTTTACCCATTGCGCGAAGAAAGCGGTGAGGTTTTCGTTCGGGCCCTGTGCCTGCGCCACCTTTTCCAGCTCGCTCGAGGTGATGGACTTGTCCTTGTAAGTGGTCAGCACGGACTGGAGCATCCGCTTGAACGCATCGTCGCCAATCTCCCAGCGGAGCATGTGGAAGACCATTGCGCCCTTTTCAAGCGTCATGGACTGGAACTGGGGCGAAAACGGATCGAGGCGCGCCGCCGAGGAGAGTGGGATCGTGTCATACGCGAGGGCGCCGGCGGAGACGTCCTGCACGGCCTGCGCGAGCGCCTGTTTGCCGGCGACGTCTTCCAGGTACATCAGCTCGCCGTAGCGGGACATGCCATTGGTGATCCAGGCGTCGTTGAGGGTGGCGGGAGAGACCTCCGAACCCCACCACTGGTGCGCAATGGTGTTGGCCAGCAGGCGGTAGTTGTTGCGGTCGGCGATACGCGCACCGGCGACGGCAGCGATCTCCGGTCCCCAGGTAGCGGGCAGAGTGTCATCCGGAAGCTCAACCACGTTGAGCCGCGGCGAATCCGGCGCGCCAAAGGTATCGGTAAAGTAGGTGAACTCCTTGAGCGCAGTCTTGGCGTAATCCGCGGCCGAAGCCTGATGGGCCGCCGTGGTGTAGACGCGGATGTTGGTCGAACCGGCGACGGCTGTCGGCTCGTTGAACTTGCCGGCGATGAGGGTGCCGGGGAAACCGGGTGTGTCCCAGCGGAAGTCATACTGCTGCAGACCGCGGGCCAGCGGGATGGGGCGCACCCGCCTGGCCGCTAGCGATCACGCGATAGCCGTTCGGGACGCGAACCGTGATATCCGCAGTGAAGCGGTCGGTGAGATAGCCGGTCATGGGGAACCATGCGCCGGGATAGAGCAGGTAAGAGATCGGGTCCGCCACCGTCGCCAGCTTGAGACCTTCCACCGGGCCTGGCTCGGTGCCGGAAAGCGTGCCCTGGTAGGTAAAGGTGTAAACGGCGGTGTCGCCCTTGGCCAGCGGGGCAGGCGGCGTGACCCGGAGGGTGCTGTTGGCAGCGCGCTCGGCGGAAAGGGGCTTCCCGTGGGCATCGGTCACGCGGCTGACGCGAAGGGCGCTATGCAGCTCGAAGTTGGCGGTGTCCACTGCATCGAGCGCGGTAAAGGAGACCCGGGCGGTGGCCTGGAGGGTATGCGCAGCCGGGTCGAGCTCGGCGTCGATGGTGTATCCGGTGATGTCGATCGTGGGCCGGGCGGCGGGCGTCGTCTGGGCGCGCAGGCTCAGCGGGGCCGCAAGGACCAGAGACAGCGTGAGGACGTATCGCGGCAAGGCAGCAAGGCGGATATGGAAGGCTTTCGTCATGGATTCAGTGAGTCGTGTGTTCCGCCGCAGCCACGCCGCAGTCGGGGGAGATCAGGGTCAGTGAGATGCGGGCGACGCGGTCCATAGCGGTGCGCTCCGCTGCGGCCGTATGGGCCGGGCGAAGCAGCGAGCGAACCTCGGCGAGGCCGCCGAGCATGGCGGCGCGTTGCGGCGTGTCGTTGAGCAAGGGCACCAGTTCTTGGACGATGCGGGAGGCGGTAAAGTCACCCTGGATCAGCTCGGGAACGAGGCGGCGACCGGCGATGAGATTGGCCATGGCAATGTGCGGGACGGTGACCAGGCGCCTGGCGATCGCGTGCGAAAGCGGCGAAAGGCGGTAGACCACCACGAAGGGATTGCCGATGAGCGCGGCTTCGACCGTGGCCGTGCCGCTGGCGACTATCGAGGCCCGGGCATGGTGGAGCGTAGCGCGGGCGTCCGTGGTCAGATGGACGCGGGGCTGAGCCCCGCTCGTGGCAAGAAGGGCGGCGATGCGGGCGCGGTCGAGCGTGGGCGCGACGGGTAGCAAATACTCATAGGCCGGGCCGAGCGCGGCCGCGGCTCGGAGCATCTCCGGCAGGTTCAGTTCCACCTCGCGCATGCGGCTGCCGGGCAGCAAGCCGACCCAATCTTTCGCAGAATCGAGATCGTACTCGCGGGCGAAGTGTTCGCGGGAGATGGCGGGGAGCGGCAAGTCGGCGAGTGGGTGGCCGACAAAGTCAACCGGCACACCATGGCCGCGGTAGAAGGGTTCCTCGAAGGGAAAGATGACTAGCATGCGCGTGACGTACTTCTGCACGCGGCGGATGCGGCGCTTCTTCCAGGCCCAGAGCTGCGGGGAAACAAAATAGACGACCGGGACGCCGAGGCGGTGCAGCTCGTGAGCAAGCCGCAGGTTTACGTCGGGGAAGTCGATCAGGATCGCGAGGTCGGGGCGCGTCTCCCCGAGAGAACGCTTCAGCCTGCGGTATTGCCGGTAGATGTAGGGGGCGTGGCGCAGGATTTCCGTGATGCCCATGTGGGCCACGTCTTCGGCGCGCACAATGCGGCGAAGGCCATGCTCCGCCATGCGCGGTCCGCCCAGGCCGAAGAAGGTCGCCTCCGGCGCGAGGCGGCGCAGAGCCTCCATCAGGAGCGCGCCATAGTGCTCGCCCGAGGCCTCGCCGGCGGAGAGAAACACCAGCGGCGCGCGCGCCGACGGCTCCGGGGCCGTCTCAAGGGCGCTCGATATTTCTACACGGGAACGCATATTCCCGATTTTACGGGTGTAGCCGAGGAGAGATGAGAGACCTACTTCGGGCGGATCTCCACTTGGCGCACAGGTAACAATCGAAAAAGTTTTGAGTTTCCTTGCACGGCTTGACTTTCGCAGAGAAGGGGCGTGAGATGGCGGCGCGATGGCGAGAGCAGTTTCGGACAAGGCAATATCCATTCGCGTTACCCATACTGATTGCGCCGTGTTCGATCCCACTTTCGGCCGGTGAATGAGGAGGTTCTATCATGCGTAGTGTCCGTTGTGTTCCGTTGTTCTCGTTCGTGCTCTTGGCACTCGGAGCCGTGTGCCAGAGCCAAACCACGCCCACGAACCAGTTCATCACCGCAAAACTGGTGGACTTTCCAAACCTATCTCTCGGCCGTTTCGCCGTGGGCGACCTGAATGGGGACGGCAAACTGGATGTGGTTGCGGGTAGTAAGACCAGTCCTTCAGGGCTTGAGGTGCTGATCGGCCATGGGGATGGCACATTCAGCTCGCATGCGATCGAGCAGAAAAGTGCCTTCACCTGCTGCGGATTCGCGCTTGCGGACCTGAACGGCGACGGCAACTTGGATATCGTCCGGGCCACTCCCGGGCAAACGGATCAGAACGGGAATATTACTAGCTACGGCGCCCTTAGTATTTTCCTGGGCAACGGAGACGGAACCTTTCAGCCTGAGCGCAACTATCTGGAGAATAAGACTCTTCTGAGCGGGGCCAATCCAGTAGTGGGCGATGTGAACGGAGACGGCAAACCGGATGTCGCTGTCTCTGCTGAAGGCGGTGTTCAGGTTTACTTCAATAAGGGCGGGGGAAGACTGGCTCCCGGCCCGGTGTACAAAGGCTCCTCTAGCATTTCTGGTGTAGTGGGCGGCGCTGATCTGAACGGCGATGGCAGGCTGGACGTGGTGGCCAACACAACCAACGGCATTCAGATCTTTACCAGTAACGGTTCCGGAGGACTGACCGCAGGAGCTGCATATGATTTCACACTGGCAACCGGCCGCGGATTAGACCCAAACCAGTTTGCGATTGGAGATTTGAACCGTGACGGGCATCGCGACCTGGTTGTGGCGACCGAGAATAATCTGGCTGTGCTGCTGGGCAAAGGCGACGGCACGTTCCGCTTCGGCAAGCCAGTTCCGTATAACGTGCTCGTTCCGATAGAAGCTGGCGGGACGATTGGTGCCTACTGCGGTATCGCGATCGCTGATTTCCGAAGGAACGGAAAGCCGGACCTGGTGACGTGCGGATCGGTCTATCCCGGTAATGGCGACGGGACCTTCGGTAATCCGCGCATCTACTCCGTGGACTCGCAGGATCAGGTGATCGCTGCTGATTTCAACAACGATCATGAGTTGGATTTGTTATCGCCTTACGGGGACGGGTTCAGCCTCTCTCTCGGAGTGAAGGGCGGCTCCTTCAGAAGTTCGGTAGTCACCAGCACGACTCTTGCAGGATCGATTACGACGGCGGACTTCAACCGGGACGGCATTGCTGATGTTGCTGTTGTGAACGCTGCTCCTGGCCTTGGCAAGCAGACCGCACATGTGACCATCTTCCCTGGAACAGGCAAAAACTATTTTGCGCCGGGCAAGGTCTATCCTGTCGGGGTTTATGGAGGCCAGATTGTTGCCGGTGACATAAACGGAGACGGGATACAGGATCTTGTGGTAGTTGCCGATACGATCGGTTACGTGACCAACTATGACACAAGCGTGCTGCTGGGAAACGCGGATGGTACATTCAAGCCGGCACGCAACTACAGTCTCGTCATTACGCCGGAAGACGGCTACTCGCACATCGCCGACACCTATCTGGCAGATGTAAATAACGACAAGAAGCTGGACCTGATTGGAGATTGGGGTGTTGCACTTGGCAACGGAGATGGGAGTTTCCAGAAGCCGATCCCGCTGCCCTCAATCGTGTATGCCGGTGAGCTCGATTCACTGACGGTGGGCGACTTCAACCACGACGGAAAACTTGACCTGGCTGTAGTGGAGGGGGAAAGTTCCGGTAGCAGTCTGCTGCTCTTTTCTGGCGACGGCACGGGATCATTCCAGCTCGAAAGTGAGCAGGACAATATAGGCTACGGCGCTTTCTCGCTGCGGGCAGTGGATATCAACAAAGATCGAATTCTGGATTTGATCCTCACCAACAGCCTCATATCTCCGAATGGTGAGAATACGGAGGTGATCTCCGTCGCGCTTGGAAAAGAGAATGGTAGCTTCGAGCCGTTGGTGAATTCGGCGGGATTTGCTGGCCCGAGTCCGTTCGGCGCTCTGAACAACATCCTAGTGGCCGATTTCGACAGAGACGGCAAGCTGGACGTGGTTGCCAATTCGGCAATCTTGAACACCCCGTATTTGTTGACTTATGGACGCGGGTTGGGGGATGGGAGGTTTACGCCACCCGCTAAGTATTTTGCCTCTTCGCTATCAGGCGGTTTCAAGCCGGCCGACGGCGGTAGAATTTACTATGCCTCAACCGGTGTAGTGCTGGATATGAATGGTGATGGCTACCCGGATATCGTGACACTCGATCCTGCAGGTTTGGTGCGCATTATCAACTCCGGAGCGCGCCACTAGACGAGGCGGGGCAGAGGCGAAGCACGACAGCATGCCGGGAGCGGCATCGGCCGTCCCTATTATGTTTTAGCGAATTTACCACTCTCACTGCCGCCTGTATCCCAAGGATTTGCCGCTCGATTCTCGTTGTCTTCCTCCATCAGCGTTGCTACACTCGCAGCGCTGCTGCGCAGGCTCCGCGCCTTCATCCTCCCCTGGGATCTTGCAATCAGGAAAATACAGACGGCATGCATACATGCGTGCCGAGAAGGAAGACGATGTTCAGAAATATTTTGATTGCTGCTGGGTTGGGGATGGCAACGGTGCTCGGCGCTTCTGCGCAGAGTGCTGCGCCGGCCCGTCGGGAAATATCGCGGATGCCCTGACCAAGCTCGATGCATACGTGAAGATGGCGATGGAGAAGACCCACGTGCCCGGCGCTGCCGTGGCGGTGGTCTACAAGGACCAGGTGGTCTTCGCCAAAGGGTACGGCGTGCGCAAGGTGGGTGAGCGGCTCGCGGTGGATCCCGACACCGTCTTTGAAATCGCCTCTTTGTCGAAGCCGATTACCTCTACCGTGGTGGCGTCGCTGGTCAGCAGCGGCGATGTGAAGTGGGACGACCGGATCGAAGAGCTTGATCCGGAGTTCAAGCTTTCCGATCCAAGCGCATCGGAGAAGCTGACCATTCGCGATCTGTTATCCCATCGCAGCGGGCTGCCCACCACCGACTCCGGCGACCTGCTGGAAGACCTCGGCTATACGCGGCCGTATATTCTTCGCAAGGTCCGCGAGGTTCCGCTGGCCGGCGCCTTCGGCAGGACCTACCACTACAGCAACTTCGGATTCACCGAAGGCGCCATCGCCGCGGCGAAGAAGGTAGGCAAGCCGTGGGAGGACATCGCGGAGGATCGCCTGTTCGAGCGCATCGGGATGCTCAACACCAGCGCGCGCTTCTCCGACTACGAGAACAATCCGAACAAGGCGTCGCTGCACGTGTTGGAAGACGGCGTGTACCAGAACCGCTTCGTGCGTGAAGCCGATGCCGAAGCGCCTGCCGGCGGCGTGAGTTCAAACGTCCGCGACCTGGCGCAGTGGATGCGTCTGCAGTTGGGGAACGGTAACTGGAACGGGCACCAGATCATCTCCGCCGAAGCGCTCGAGGAGACGCATAAGCCGGAGATCTGTAATTCCATCCCGGGCCCGGTTTCGTTCAAGGACTGCCCGGGGCAGGCCTTCTATGGCCTGGGCTGGAATGTGGGGCACGACCCAGAGGGGAGATTACGTATCGGCCACAGTGGCGCGTTTCTCGCGGGAGCCGGAACCACTGTCTACCTTATCCCCAGTGAGCAGATCGGGATTGTGGTACTGGGGAACAGCACGCCGGTGGGTCTGCCGGAGGCTGTCGGTCTCGCGTTCCTGGACTTCTTCCACTACGGTGAGGCGAAGGCCGATTACCTCGCTATCACAGAAGCATATTTCAAGAAGTTCAGGGAAGAGGCACAGAATGCATCCACCGACTATTCCGTCCTGCCGCCGCCAAAGGATCCGACGCCGGGCCGCCCGCTTTCTTCCTATGTCGGTAAGTACTTCAACCACTACTACGGCGTGCTGGAAATAGGCCTGGAGCGCGGGCAGTTGTTCCTGAGGCTTCCGCCCATGGGCGCCTACTACGAGCTTAAGCACTGGAATGGAGACACGTTTACCTACTACTTCGCCAGCGAAAACACCGGCGTTGGCCGCCGCGGGCTGAAGTTCTCCGGCGACCAGGTCGTGGTCGAGAACCTGGCGACCACGCACAACAACGGCACCTTCCGCAAAATCCAGTAGTGCGAAACGGCTCTCGCCCGGCAATTCATCGCCGGCGAGAGCCGTTCTGTTTGCGTGTGTACCTAAGCATCCGTAAAGCGAGAATCAGCGAAGACCGCCGGAGGCAAGCAACGTCTCGCCTGTGAGCCAGCCGGAGTCGGAAGAAGCGAGAAAGACCGCAATAGGCGCAATGTCACTGGGCTGGCCGATACGCCCGAGCGGCGTCTGCGATTCCAGTCCCTTCTGGAAATCGCTTCCGATAAAGCCGGCGGTGTGAGCGCCTTCTGTCTCGACCATGCCGGGATTGATGGAGTTCACGCGGATCTTTTTCGGGCCAAGCTCTTTGGCCAGGGTGCGGGTCACCGCGTCTACAGCGGCTTTGGTGGCCGTGTACACGGCGGAACTCGGCGGCGTGAGAGTGCTGACGGTTGAGCCGATGTTGATCACACTGCCGCCCTCGGGACCGAAATGCTTTTCCGCTTCCTGGGTGGCCAGGATCAGACCGAGGACGTTGGTGTCGAACTGGCGATGGAACTGCTCTTCGGTGATGTCACCAAGTGATGCGAACTCATACACGCCGGCGTTGTTGACCAGGATATCAACCCGGCCGAAGGCCTTCGTGGCTTCCGCAAAAACGCGTTGTACGTCGTCCGCAACCGCAACGCTCCCTTGTGCGCTGATGGCTTTACCCCCTTGGGTGGTAATTTCATTCACCACGCGGTCGGCGCCCTCTTTACTGGAAGCGTAGTTGACGACGACGGATGCGCCTTCAGCCGCAAGACCCCTGGCTATGCCTGCGCCGATGCCCTTGGATGCGCCGGTAACGATGGCTACTTTGTTGGCAAGCTTGCTCATTGTGTTCCCCTCCGGGACTGTTTGACAATTCGACAGCCGTCTAATTGACACGGCAAGCCCCGAAAAGGATTCAGTGGTTTTCCTAAATCTGCGCGAGGTGGTCGAGGTAGGCCTTGAGGATCTCACGCTGGAGGCAGAGCCGTGCAAACTTGCCTTCGCGGGTAATGCGGATGAGCCCCGCGGTTTCGAGTTCCTTCATGTGGTGGGAAAGGGTGGCGGCGCTTACCGGCTGGCACTCGCGGAGGGCGGAGCATTGGAGAGCAGTGCGTTCTGCGCCAATCTGCTTGAGGATTTCGTAGCGGCGCGGATCGGCAAGCGCTTTGGCGATGAGCCGTATCTGAGCTTCGGAGAGAGTGATCCGCCTGGCCACGGTGGACCTCAGTCTGTGCCGGCGGGCAGCGGCGCGTCCATCAACGCGCTGGTGGGGAGCTGGCCGTCGCCGAGAGTGGGCTCCGGCAGGTCCGCGCCTGCGGTGCCGGGTTCGCTGCCGGGCGCCGTGCCGGCGATCTCCTGGTCGCGGTACTGGAGGCGGTAGAGCTTCCAGTAGAGACCGCGTTCAGCAAGGAGCTGCTGGTGCGGGCCCATTTCGCGCAGGACGCCTTTATGCATCACCAGAATCACATCCGCGCGCTGCACGGTGGAGAGGCGGTGGGCGATGATGACCGAGGTGCGGCCGGTGACCATGCGGTCGAGCGCGGTGCGTACGCGCAGCTCCGTCTCGGTATCGACGGAGGACGTCGCCTCGTCGAGGATGAGAATGCGCGGATTGTGCGCCAGCGCGCGGGCGAAGTTGATGAGCTGCTTCTGCCCGGTGGAGAGGCCGGCTCCGCGCTCGCGCAGCGGCTCGTTGAAGCCGTGGGGCAGGGTGTGGATGAAGTCGGCGACGTTGACCTCTTCCGCGGCACGCTCCATCTGCTCGTCGGTGATCCATGACGAGCCCATGCGGATGTTCTGTGCGACGGTGCCGGTGAAGAGGAACGGATCCTGCAGAACGACGCCGAAGCGCTGGCGTAGCGCAGTGAGATCGTGTTCGCGCACGTCCACGCCATCGATGAGCACTTGCCCACGCTGCACGTCGTAGAAGCGCATCATCAGCGAGATGATGGTGGTCTTGCCGGCGCCGGTGTGGCCCACGATGGCGGCCGTCTGGTCCGGCTCGATGGTGAAGGAGACGCCGCGGAGAATCCATTCGACGGACATGGCTTCGAGGTCGGCGGGCGTGGCGCTGTCGATAGCGGCCCGGTCTTCCGGCGTGAGGCGCTGGTAGGTGAACCAAACGTCGCGAAACTCGATGCGCCCAGCGGCATGCGCGTGCCGGGGCGCCGTCGCGACATGCGTCGCGGCTGTTGCCGGGGAGACAATCTCCGGCTGCGTATCGAGCAGCTTGAAGACGCGTTCGCTCGCCGCCATAGCGGCCTGGAGGATGTTGTATTTCTCGCTCAGGTCCTGGATGGGACGGAAGAAACGTTGCGAATACTGAATGAACGCGACCAGCACGCCGATGCTGACCGCGTTGCGCATGACGCCGCGACCGCCCAGCCAGATGGTGAGCGCGATGGCTACCGAGGAGAGGATTTCGACCGCGGGGTAGTAGAGGGCATACGCCAGGATCGCGTCCTTGAACGCCTCCATATGCAGGTTGTTGACTGACCTGAAGTCGCGGTAAGCGCGGCGCTCGCGGTTAAAGAGTTGCACCACGCTCATGCCGGTCACGTGTTCCTGCGTGAAGGCGTTAATGCGTGCGATAGCGGAACGGATACGCCGGTAGGAGTCGCGGACGTACTTGCGGAAGATGCGCGTGACCAGCAGGATGAGCGGCAGCACGGAGAAGGCGACGAGCGCCAGCCACCAGCTCATTTTGAGCATGACGATCACGATGCCGAGCAGAACAAAAACGTCTTCGAAGATGGCGAACACGCCCGAGGTGAACATCTCGTTCAGCGCGTCCACGTCAGAGGTGAGGCGTGTGACCAGCCGGCCGACCGGGTTGCGGTCGAAAAAACCGATGTGCATGCGCTGCAGGTGCCGAAAGATCTGCGCGCGCATGTCATACATGATCTTCTGGCCGGTCCACTGCAGGATGTAGGTCTGCACGAACTCGAGCCCGTAGGAGAGGACCAGCGCGCCGAGATAGATGAGGGCAATTTGCGTGATGCCGCGAGCGGCATTGTTGCTCAGGTGCTGCGCGAGCCACGAAGAGTGGCTGCGCGGCGCCGAGGTCATATAGCGGTCTACGGCCACCTTGGTCAGGTACGGCCCGAGCACGTCCGCGAGCGCCTTGAGCAGAATGGCTATAAGCGAGACCGCCGCCTGCCACTTGTATGGACGCAGGTAGGTGAGCAGGCGCCGCATCAGGCGCGAGTCATAGGCCTTGCCGACGACGTCTTCTTCGTGCGCTGGCTTCTCGGATATGGCAACTTGCTGCTGGTCTTTTTGTTTGTCCTGCTCGGCCATGGGCTGGTTCTATTCTAAGGTGCGCAGGGGCCGGTCTCCTAACCCGGAGGGGTCTTCGGCGGTAGCACCGTAGAGCTGGGAGCGGAAGTGGTTGGCCCTGGCGAACTCGTTCCGGAGGTCCGGGGTGCGCAGGTTTTCCCGCAGTTGCGCAATGCGCTGCTCGAGCGCAAGCAGTGCATTGGCTAGAGGTTCGCTGTTGGTATGCGCGATATCTCCCCACATGGAAAAAGGGCTGGCGCCCAGTCGCGTCATCTCCTTCAGGGCGCGGCCGCCGATAGAGTTCAGTTCGGTGAATCCGCTCAGTTCGTCATCCATCAGCGAAGCGAGCGCGGTCGAGACCATCTGGGGAAGATGACTCACCCAGGCACAAAGGACATCATGGCGGACGGGGTCAAAATCGATCACGCGACAGCCCAGGTCCGTTACCCACTTGCGCCAGACAGCGCTCGCCTCCAGGGCCGGCAAATTGGGGCATGCGGTACGGTTGACGGGTGTAAACAACCATGCAGCGCCCTCGAAAAGATGCGGGTCGGCCAGGGCGGCTCCGCCGGATTCCTTTCCCGCCATCGGGTGGCCGGGGAGAAAAAGCGCGTTCTCGGCTCTTCCGAAAAGAACAGCGGCGCGGTCAGCGATTTCGCGCTTCGTGCTCCCGACGTCGGTGACGAGTTGATGCGGCGCGAGCGCCGGACTTAGGCGTTCCATCCATTCCAGGATGGCCAGCACTGGTACGGCCAGAACGACGATGTCGCTGGCGCGGGCCGCTTCGACCGGGTCGGAGGCCACGCGATCGAGCGCGCCCACGCGCAGCGCGGTCTCCAACTGCGCGGCGTCGCGGTCCCAGCCGATCACGTCTGTGCAGAGCCGGCGCGCACGCAGAGCGCTGCCCAGGGATGCCCCAATCAATCCAGTGCCCAGAATCAAGGTTCGCGTGAACGGCATGGCCATACCCTACAGCGTGGGGCAGGCACGGGCAATCGAAGTACGAATTGCGGTGCAAGAGGCTGCTCTAGGCTGCGCGATCGTCCTTCCTCGTAGGCTGATGGCGATCCGAGCTTTCTTCCTTGAGGGATTCAGGATCGATATAGACGTACTTGACCGCCGGATACTTTTCGCGGATGGCGGTCTGGATCCGGTCCACCGCATCTATGAGTTCGCCTGCGGGCCGGTCCCGCCTGAAGCCGAGATCCATCGTGACGAGCACGCTTTCCCGGCCGAAGTGCAGGGTATGCGGGTTGCCGGCCTCCGGAACTGCGCGGTCGTGCGAGGCGATCTCGTGGATCGCATGGGAGATTTCATCCTCAACGGCCTCGCCGATGACCAGATCGCGCGTCTGCCAAATGAGAAATGCAGCGGTCGCGGCGAGTGTTACCCCGATCAGGAGCGAGGAGAGTCCATCAGCAAACAGTAGGCCGCGGCTGTTGAGAAACACACCCGTAGCCGCAATCAGGACACCGACAACCGCTGCCGAGTCCTCGCCGATAACCATGAAGGTAGTGGGGTCTTTGGATTCCTGCACGGCCTCCCAGAAGCCCTTCCCGGGATTCTGCTTGCGAAACTGCTTGAAGCCGAAGAGCAGACTGGAACCGTCAAACAGCAATCCGGCCGCAAGCGCCAGATAAGACCAGAGCGGCTTCTTAATGTGCTCCGGGTGCAGCATCTGGTGGATGCCCTCGAACATGGTCGCGCCCCCACCGACCGAAAGGATCACAACCGAAACCACGAGCGACCAGAAGTAGAGTTCCTTCCCATAGCCGAAGGGGTGCTGCGCGTCGGCCGGCCGCTTGCTGCGCTTTAATCCCGAGCAGGAGCAGGGAATCGTTCATGCCGTCAATGACGGAGTGAATGCCCTCGGCGAGCAGGCCCGAGCTCTTGCCGATAGCAGCAGCGGCGAACTTGGCGATGGCCAGGGCAAAGTTGGCCGCGACGGCTCCGACCACTGCGGCTTTTGACTCGCCAGCCATATTCTGAAGGATGCGAGCAGGCACCGGAAATGTCGTCTGCAGAGCTGGGCTGCCCGCGAGAATGGCAGAATGGAAAGGTGACCGAAACGCTTGGCGTGTACATCTCTGTGCCGTTCTGCAAGGCGAAATGCACCTACTGCAACTTCGCCTCGGGAGTGCATGGGGCGGGGGAACATGCGCGCTACATCGAGCGGGTTTGCGCGGAACTTCGGAGTGCGGGCCAGTTCGCGGCGTCGGTGGGGGCGGAGCTGCCGCGAGTGGTCGAAAGTGTGTACCTGGGCGGAGGTACGCCCAGCCTGCTGGCGCCGGAGCTGCTGCGCGAATTGTTCGCCTGCCTCCGAGAGGAGTTCGCCGTTGCCGCAGAGGCCGAGATCACGATTGAGTGTGCACCGGGGCAGGTTTCCGGGGCGTTTCTTCAAGCAATGCTTGAAGTGGGCGTGAGCCGCGTGAGCCTGGGAGTGCAGTCGTTTGTCGATGCCGAGGCACGCGCGACGGGGCGCTCGCACACGGGTGCGTCCGCGCTGGCGGAAGATCACGCGGCTCCGCGCGGCAGGTGTGACGCAGATCAGCGCGGATCTCATCGCCGGCCTGCCGGGGCAGACGCACGCTTCCTGGGCACGCTCGCTGGAGATGCTGGCCGCGAGCGGTGTGGACCACGCGAGCCTTTACATGCTGGAGGTGGATGAGGACTCACGGCTGGGGCGGGAGCTGATCGGGGGCGGCGCGCGCTACGGGGCCGGGTTGGTGCCAGGAGAGGATGCGATTGCCGAGATGTACGAGCAGGGTTGCGCGTCCCTTCAAGCCGCCGGACTGGCCCAGTACGAGATTTCAAACTTCGCGCGTACGGGCCGCCGGTCGGCACACAACCGGCGCTACTGGGAGCGGCAGCCTTACCTCGGGGTGGGCCTGGACGCGAGCTCGATGCTGCGTACTGCGGAAGGCCGAGCCGTGCGGTGGGGGCAAACGGAAGATCTTGCGGAATACATTGATGCGAAGTTCGAGCGAGATGCCCGCATATTGCACGCGCAGGAGGAGCTGGAGGAGGCGTGGTTCCTGGGGCTGCGGCTGCGTGGAGGGCGTGAGCCTTCCGGCGTTGCGCGCGGAGTTCGGGGCGAACGCGGTGGCGGCTTACGATGAGGTGCTGGCCGAGTTAACAGGCCGCGAGTTGCTGGAGCGGGATCACGAGCGGGTACGGCTTACTCCGCGTGGACGGATGCTGTCGAATGCTGTGTTTGCGGAGTTCCTGCTTGAGCCGGTGACGGTTTAGAAGCGGGCAGCGCGAAACACGCGAAAGGTGTTCACCACAGAGAGCACGGAGAGCACAGAGACAGTCAAAGGCGAAGCAGAGAAACGGCAAAGGCAGAACACAAAGTCGAAGGCAGTAGCACAGGGTAAGCAGAGGCAGGAACAAGCTCAAGGGCGAGAGATACAGAAAGTCAAAGGGGAGCTATGGCGACACAGGTGATTTCGGAAGTGGAAGGACGGGAGAAAAAGGGGACGGGCATTATCGATTTGCGCAGCGATACGGTGACCAAGCCTACGGCGTCTATGCGGCGCGCTATGGCCGAAGCTGAAGTGGGCGATGACGTGTACGGGGAAGACCCCACGATCAATCGCCTGGAGGAGCGAGCTGCGCAGGTGTTTGAGAAGGAAGCCGCGCTGTTTGTCCCCACTGGGACGATGGGCAACCAGATCGCGATCCGGCTGCATACCCAACACGGCCAGGAGGTGATCTGCGAAGCGCGCGCACACATTGTCGATTGGGAGATGGCCATGGTCTCGGCCTTTTCCGGCTGCATGCTGCGAACCGTGCCGGCGCGGGAGCGGGGCGTGCTGACCTGGCAGGATATCGAACGGGCGATCGCTCCGCCGATCTATTATCGGGCGCAAACGGGCCTGATCTCGCTCGAGAACTCGCACAATATGGCAGGCGGAACGGTGACCCCGCTACCGGTACTGGAAGAGATTTGGCAGGGCGCAAAGGAGCGGGGCCTCCCGGTGCACCTGGACGGTGCGCGCGTGTTCAACGCCGCGGCAGCGCTGGGCGTCTCGGTGGCAAAGCTGACGCGGGGTTTTGATACGGTGATGTTCTGCCTGAGCAAGGGCCTTTGCGCTCCGGTGGGATCGATGCTGGTGGGCTCGCGCGAACTGATCGACCGCGGCCGCGCAGTGCGCAAGGCCCTGGGCGGTGGTATGCGGCAGGCGGGCGTGCTGGCCGCAGCCGGGCTGGTTGCGCTCGAGGACATGACGGGCCGTCTGCACGAGGACCATGCGAACGCGCGCTTCCTTGCCGAGCGGCTGGCGCAGATGGAAGGCGTCGAGATCGATCCGGGCGGCGTGCAGACGAACATCGTCATCTTCCGCCCGCTGCGGCAGAGCGCGGCGGAGGTGCTGGCCGCGCTGAAGTCGCGCGGCGTACTGACGGGCACGGCCGGACCGGACCAGGTGCGGCTGGTCACCCATCACGACGTGGATCGGGCCGCCTGCGATGCGGCCGCTCAAGTGTTGGCGAAGGTGCTGGCCTGAGTGGTGTCGGCCGGCTTGCGGGATTGCCAGCCGGATGGCTCGGAGCACCCCGGAGTCATGGCTTAAAGCAAAGCCGTGCTATCGGGTGTCCTTGATCTGCACGCGGGCTACGGTGTCCTTTAGAACCCCGACCCGGCATACGGCGACAACGGTGTTGTTGTACGCGCAATTGAGGCCAGTTGGGGCGGGCTGCCGTACCACGACCCAGGTGACTGGGTATTGCTGGGCCAGACGCTCGAAATCGGCTGCTTGAAAGTGATTCCAGCCCTGCTGTGCTTCTTCCTCTCTGTTCCACTCCGCCGTGAGCTGAGGGAACAGAGAAACAGCACCGCTGTCTTTGAGTTCATCCGCGAGGACGCTACGCTCCGCGATGGCGCGGAAGCCGTGCTGATCTTCTGACGGGATCGCGAGATAACGCGGGTCGAGGGCAAATACTGCGTCCGTCGGCGTGTTGCCGCGTATCCACCGGAAGGCTTCCACCCAGGCGTTCTGGGACGAACTGCCAGGCCATTCCAGGTGACGGCTGCCCGGGTACATGGAACGGTCCAGGAAGAACATTCCCAGCGCCAGCGGCGCGAACAGCGCCACGTACCGCCACGCGCGCAGCTTCAATACGTATTCCCCGAGGATTCCGCCCAGTAACAGGAAGAGCAGGATATAGATGATGTGAAACGAACGCATGGGCTGGAGGCGAACGAAGCTTTCCAGGTGCGCGCTCGAATTCACCAGCAGGAAGGCGAAGATCGAGAACAGTCCCAAAGACGCCGAGGCCGTGCACACGCGGCGAAATGCGGGACGGGTTCTGGCCAGTGGCAGATCGGATAGTACGAGGAGAATAGCCGCTGGGGCGAACGCACCGAACCACTCCCACCATGCCCAGTTCTGAGCGAAGAAAAATGTGCGCGTGTGCAGCACGTCGCGATAGGAGCCTTCAACGGGATTGAAGCTGAAACCCTGTGGCAGTCGCGCTGGCAACGCCGCAAATGCGGGGAGGGCGAGAACGAGCGATTCCTGCCGGCTTGCGGTCAGGCGTCCAGAGAGCCAGAAGAACAGCAGAAAGCCGAGCCCGTACACGGCCATCTGCGGATGCACCAGGGCTGCGAGCGCCACAAAAGTGAAGGCCGCGGCCCATTTTTTCGTCAGGCAGCAAGCTACTGCAAATAGCGTCATCGGCGTGGAAAAAGATCGCGCCGTGAGATACGGGTCCATGATGGTGAGCGCAGTTCCCGCCACCGGTGTAGGTAGAGCGGCGGCCAGTAGCAGCACTGCCGACCAGCGAGCGTGAACGCTTGAAAAACAGGCTGCGGCTACTTGCCAGCCGGCGAGGAGCAGAAGAAAGATGCCGGCTACATGCCATAAGCAGATGGCGAGATCCACCGGCAGATGAAGCACGCGGGCAGAGCCACCTACGATGGGGGCGAACAGCGAGAGCCTGCCGTGCTCTAGAAAAAATTCCGAGCCGAATGGATAAAGGCTGGGATTGAAGATCTTCTTGACCGCAGGGATATAGATGGCGCCGTCGTCAACACCCAGATGGTAACCCTGAATGAGAACGGTAATCCACGCAAGAACGAACAGTTTCACAGTGCGGGGGAGTGAGGTCGGATTCATCTCTACCGGCTCCTCACAGGGCGGCAGAAACCCGCGCTGCTGAGGGGCAGGGAAGACCCGAAAGAGAAGAACGACTGCATCCTGGACGATCCTCCAAGGGATGGAAACCCGGTTTGCACCCCGATGTGGCGGCGAAACATCACTATACCTTCGAGCTTTGACTGCCGGGAAGATGGTTGGGGTTTGCAGGGTGGTTCCCTCGACCGGCGGTCGAAGGCAGCTCGCAACGGGCATTTATAATAAAGGCACTATGCCGAAGTACTCGATTGTTGTCCCGTTCCACAATGAAGAAGAGAATGTGACCGCGCTCTACGACCGCCTGAAGGCGGTGATGGAGGGCATCGGCGATAGCTTTGAGCTGGTGCTGGTGGATGACGGGTCAAGCGACCGGACGTACAAGCTGCTGGAAGAGATCGCGGCCGTGGACAGCCGGGTGCTGGTGGTGAAATTGCGGCGCAACTTCGGGCAGACCTCAGCCCTGGCCGCGGGCTTCGATCATGCACAGGGCGATTTCATCCTGGCCATGGATGGGGACCTGCAGCACGATCCGGCAGAGATCCCGAACTTTGTCGCCAAGCTCGAAGAGGGCTACGACGTGGTGAGCGGGTGGCGCAAGGAGCGCATCGACAACTTCGTGATGCGGCGCATCCCCTCGCGTTGCGCGAACTGGCTGATGGCGAAGCTTTCTGACGTGGACATCCACGATTTCGGAACGACGTTCAAAGCGTACCGGCGCGAAGTCATACAGAACATTCCGCTGTACGGCGAGATGCACCGCTTTATCCCGGCGCTGGCTTCCTGGTACGGGGCGAGCATCGCGGAGATTCCCATCCGCAACGTGAATCGCGAACGGGGCAAGAGCCACTACGGCATTTCGCGCACCTTTCGCGTCTTCTTCGACCTGCTGACCATCCGCTTTCTGCTGAAGTATATGTCGCGGCCGCTGCACTTTTTCGGCACGCTGGGCGCGCTGAGCATGCTGGGCGGCGGCGCGATCTCGATGCTGCTGCTGCTGCTCAAGGTCTTCACGCACCAGCACGTGATGGATCAGCACGGGCCTCTGTTTGTGGTGGCGGGCGTGCTCATCCTGGCGGGCATCCAGATGCTGGCCATCGGGTTGCTGGGAGAGCTGCAGGTGCGGCACTACCATACTTCCACGCAGCGGGCGCCCTATGCCATTGACCGCTTGGTGCGCATGCGCGCTTCGGAACAGGGAATGCTGCGCGACTAGGCTGCCGGCGAGTACGAGAGCAGAAGGGCTCGGGTCGAAGATCCGGGCCTTTTGCATTTGCCCGGTTCGGGCTTGGAGAAGAAGCAGATCCCTCGGCTTCGCTCGGGATGACAGTCGGTGGGCGCAGCCATCGCCGGCCAATCAGCCTGAAGGCGATCCCTCCTATGCGGCGCCTCAAAAAGCGAATGCGTGCATTCATCAGTATCGAGCGCCATCGTGTGTATGCTGGCTGAGACCCAGAAAGGACCCTGTTCATGACACCGATGTCTCTGCTGGCGCTGTGTCTCCTGATTGGCTTCGTGACCGGTCTGCGCTCCATGACCGGAATCGCGCTGGTCTGCTGGGGAGCGCACCTGGGCTGGCTCAGCCTGGGCGGCACCAGGCTGTCCTTTCTTACGTCTGTGATTTCGCTGATCGTCTTCTCTCTTTTCGCCATCGGCGAGTTGGTCGCGGATAAGCTGCCCGTTCCGCCGCGTACCGCGCCTGGCCCGCTGGTGGTTCGCATTGTTTTCGGGGCGCTGTGTGCCGCGGCGCTGGCGCTTGCGGCGGGCGCGCCGTGGCTCATACCCACCGGGCTGGGCGGTCGTGGGAGCGGTGGTGGGAGCGTTTGCCGGCTTTACTGCTCGCAGGCAGATTGTGCAGGGCGGCCGCGTGAAAGACTTCCCGATCGCATTGTGTGAAGACGCGATCACGATTCTTCTGGGCCTGTTCGTAGTTTCCCGCTTTTGAACGCAGCGCACAGAGGAGCAAGTTTAGCGATGGCAAGTGCTGAAGGCGAGTTCGAGCACTACGACGTGGTTGTCCTGGGCTCCGGGCAGGCGGGCAATCCGCTCTCGACCGCCTTTGCCGAAGCGGGCAAGCGCGTTGCGCTGATCGAGCGCGCGGCAGTGGGCGGCACCTGCATCAACTACGGCTGCACGCCGACCAAGACCATGGTGGCCAGCGCGCAGCGTGCCTACCAGGCGCGGCACGCAGGGGCGCTCGGGGTCGAAGTCTCCGGCGTGCAGGTAGATATGAAGGCCGTGCGCGCCCGCATGCGGTCCATCGTCGCCGAGTTCCGCACAGGCAGCGAGAAGCGCTTCGCAGGAGGCAATCCGGAGTTGGTGCGCGGCGATGGATCGTTTCTCGGCCCGAAGGAAGTCCGCGTTCGCCTGTGCAGTGGCGGCGAACGGCGGCTGCGCGCGGATACTATCGTGATCGACACCGGCACCAGCCCGAGCGTTCCGCCTATTGAAGGGCTGCGGACGGTTCCCGTTTCTCGACAACGTCAGCCTGATGGAACTGGGCAGCTTGCCCGAGCACCTGGTGGTCCTGGGAGGCGGATACATCGCGGTCGAGTTTGGGCAGATGTACCGCCACCTCGGGAGTCAGGTCACGATCATTGAGAGGAGCCGGCAGATCCTGTCGCAGGAAGATGCAGATATGGCGGCAGCGTTGACGCAAATCCTGCAGGAAGATGGGATTGCGATCCGGACTGAAACAGAAGCTTCAAGTGTGAGCGGTGCGGAAGGCAGGATTCGGGTGGAGCTGAAGAGTGGTGGCGCGGTCGAGGGGACGCACCTGCTGGTCGCCACCGGGCGCCAGCCGAACACCCGGGACCTGCAGGTCGAAGTGGCGGGCGTGGCGCTTGATGACGCATGGCTTTGTCCGCGTAAACGAAAGCCTCGAAACCAATGTCCCGGGTATCTATGCCACGGGCGACGTGAACGGCGGTCCGGCGTTCACGCATATCTCGTACGACGATTACCGGATTCTCAAGGCGAATCTGCTGGACGGCGGCAGCCGGAGCACGGCGGACCGCCTGGTTCCGTATGTGGTGTACAGCGAGCCGCAACTCGGCGGCGTGGGCATAAAGGAACGCGAAGCGCGTAGCTCGGGCCGCAGGATCAAAGTGGCGAAGATGCCGTTTTCGAGCATCGCGCGGGCGCGCGAAACCGGGGAGACTCGCGGGCTGCTAAAGGTGATTGTGGATGCCGAGAGCGAGCAGATCCTCGGAGCCGCCGTGCTCGGGGCCGAAGGCGGCGAGGTGATGTCGATGATCGAGATCGCCATGCTGGGCGAGCTTCCGTACACGGTCCTGCAGAATGCAGTATTGGCGCACCCTGCCTACGCGGAAGCACTGAATAACATCTTCCTGCACCTGGAGTAGTGGGCCCGCAACAGCCTGCGGCGACCGGCCAAACGCGAGTTAGTAAGAATCGGTTGAGCGGGCAACTCTTTGCCAGCAAGTTGCTCTCTTATCTGCCGCAGATCGGTCACCCCCTCCCTCCCCTCTGCTTGCGTTCCCCCTCGTGTTTCTGGACGACTCACCGTGTTTTGCTCTGCCGGGAGGCCCTTCGTGAGATATACCCGTCCGTTCCTCTTCGCCGTTTTCGTTTTCAGCTTTCTGATAGGTTTGGCAGCAGTTCGCGAGAGCTCTGCACAACCATCTGCACAACAGTTTGTAACCGCCACCACGCTCAAGCTCGATAAGAGCACTGCTACCGGACAGGTGCTGACCACCGCCGACTTCGACCGTGATGGCCGGGCGGATGTGCTTGCCATCACCGATGCGGGGCTTGCAGTGTTATTGCAGCAGGCGGATGGCAGATTCGTCACCAGGATGGTCGGCGCGGCGGTGTCTCAGGGCGGGGTTTACCGGGTCGGTGATATCAATGGCGACGGCGTTCCGGACGTGGTGACCACCCTTGTGCCGCAGCCCGATCCCTACGGGCACGTGAAGGGCACCACGACCATTCACACCTACCTCGGCAACGGCGACGGGTCCTTCAAGCCGGGCTGGACGGCGAAGCTTGCGAACTATGACTATTACGACCTGGTGATCGGGGACTGGAACGGGGATGGCAGGAATGACCTCGCGCTGACGCAGAATTTTGGCTCCAGCCAGCAGGTGCTGCTGGTTTTTATGAATGAGGGCCATGAGACATTTCGCGCTCTCCCTGCTGCCAAGCTGGATCTGTCCATTGGTTTGCTCACGGCTGGCGACTTCAACGAAGACGGCAAGATGGACCTGGTCTTCGCGACCAATTATGTCAGCGGAACGCGAGGCGGCGTCGAGATACTTACCGGGAACGGAAACGGTACGTTCACTCCCGGCGCGCGTTATGCGCTGGCCGATTCGCGGTACGCACAGGACCTCTTCCCGGCCAGGACGGCCGATTTGAACAGGGACGGTCACCTGGACCTGGTGGTGCTCTCTGATAGCAACAGCGGTGTGCTGCTGGGCAAGGGCGATGGCACGTTCCGCACGGCGCCGAACGTGGGGACATCGTTATACGGCAATACTCCGCCGCCGCCGGTAGGTGGTGACCTGGGAGCACTGATACGGCCGGGCGGGATCGAGATCAGGGACTTCAACAAAGACGGTATCCCGGACATCGCGGTCGTGAACGCCGCAATGCCGGCCGATGGCTCCTACGTAGACAACAGCGTGGTGGCCGTGTTTCCAGGAAAGGGCGATGGCACGTTCCGCGACCCGCGCGTGTATGTTGCCGGGGCAGGAGGGCTTAGCTTTGCGGCCGCAGACCTGAGCGGGGATGGGGACCTCGATTTCGTTGTGGGAAATCAGCCCGCAGGAAACGGAGGGGTGTACCCCGCCTTTTCGCTGCTGAAAGGCGACCGGCGCGACAACTTCGCGGGTCCGGTGATGACGCTTTCCTTCAATCCGAGTTCGCTTGTCGTAGCGGACCTGAACGGCGATCACATCTCGGATCTGGCGGTGGTGAATCCCAGCCAGTGCGCGGGGTGTCCAGGCACCCTCAGCGTGTTCCTGGGCACGGGGAAGGGGTATTACGGGCCGGTGAGCAAGTCTCCGATCGCGATGAAGTACGGCAACGTGGCGGCCGGAGACGTGAACGGGGACGGCAAGATCGACCTGGTGGTCACACGAAGCCGCTTGCCGGCACAGGACGATTCTTCGGCCGGTTTTGCGGGGGACACAGCCGTTTTCTTCGGACGGGGCAACGGTACCTTCGCGCCGGCCGTGACGCACAAAGGGCTGGGGCCGAGCCTTCCGTATTCCTACAACCGGGAAACGTATCTGCTGGATGTGAATCACGACAAGAAGCTCGATCTGATTGGCGACTGGGGTGTGGCGCTGGGCAACGGCAATGGCACGTTCAGGAAGCCCATTCCGTTTCCGCTCGGCAGCGTGCTCGCCATCTCGCCGGGATATTTCAACCGCGACGGGAATCTGGACCTGGCCGTGCTGCAGCCGGCGGACGATATTGGAGGATTCCCGGCACTGTTCAGTCTGCTCGGGGATGGCCGCGGATCGTTCCGTGTCGCCACGCTGATCGATGGCGGGGATGCGACCATATACGGGACGATGACCACGGCAGACCTGAATGGTGATGGCATTCCCGATCTGATGATCACGAGTCTGCCCTACTCATGCAATTGCTCGCCCTACCTGAGCGTGCAGTTGGGGAAAGGAGACGGCACGTTCGGGCCCGAGGTGGACTACAGCCTTCCTGTTATCAGCACCGCTATCGTGGTGGCGGATTTCGATCGCGACGGGCACAAGGACATCCTGCTGCCGGACGCGACCCTGCTTCGCGGTAAAGGGAACGGAACCTTTTTCCAGTCGCAGTACCCAGGACCGCTGAGTTCGCTTGATGCGGCCGTGGCTACAGATGTGAATGGAGACGGCGTGCCGGATGTGGTGGGGATCACGGGAATCGGGATCGAGCGGTTGATCAACAGCGGAAAGCGCGGCCACTAGCCGCCGATGTCTCCCGTTGCATAGAAGTGGCGAGGGCGGGTCACAATGGCATCGCGACCCGCCCCTTGCTGTTTGCACAGTGCTCCGCTGCCCTCGGCGTGACGTTCACGCTCTGTCGGCCCAAACTTTTTGAGTGAAGGAACGAAAGAACGTAAACTCGCATCTTCCGTACTGACAGGGTAACCGCACTGGAGTGACGACGGGAGCGAGATGGCGAAAACTGCAACGGCGGTGATGAGCAAGCCGAAGGCGAGAAGCAAGCCCAAGCCGGAAATCGGCCGCAGCCGCGTGGTGATCGAGCGCGTTACGCCGCAGGTGGACTGCGGACGGTTTGCCATCAAGCGGGTGGTCGGGGACGTGGTGAGGGTAGAGGCCAACGTCTTTGGCGACGGTCACGACCTGGTGCGGTGCCGCGTGCTCTTCCGGCATGAGACGGAGAAGAACTGGCGCTCGGCAGAGATGGTCGCCCTGGGCAACGACCTGTGGCGCGGCGAGTTCCCGGTCACGCAGATGGGCCCCTACCTCTATACCGTGGTGGGCGAGGTGGATCATTTCGGCACCTGGCGCAGCGACCTGAAGAAGCGCGCCGATGCCGGGCAGGAGCTGGATGTGCATTTTAAGACCGGCGCGCTGTTGGTGCAGGCCGGGGCGCGACGGGCGAAGGGCGCGGATGCCCGGCGGCTGACCGCATTTGCCAAACGGCTGCAGGAATCAGGCTCAACCGAGGCCGCCTTTGATCCGCAGTTGCTCGAGCTGATTGATCGTTATCCCGACACGTCGCTCGAAACCCGCTACGACCGCGAGCTGCGCGTGTGGGTGGACCGCGAGAAGGCGCGGTTTTCGACCTGGTATGAGTTGTTTCCGCGCTCCTGGGGCAAGCCGGGCGAGCATGGGACGCTGCGCGACGTCGCGGACAATCTAAGTTACGTTTCCGATATGGGCTTCGATGTGCTCTATTTCCCGCCCATCCACCCCATCGGCCGCAGCTTTCGCAAGGGAAGAAACAACACCACCGAAGCGCAGCCGGACGACGTGGGCAGCCCGTGGGCGATCGGCGCAGCCGAAGGCGGGCACACCGCGATCCTGCCGGAGCTGGGCACCTTTGAGGACTTCGACTTTCTGATGAGTAAGCTGCCGGAGCACGGGCTGGAGCTGGCCATGGACATCGCCTTCCAGTGCGCGCCCGATCATCCCTGGGTAACGGAGCACCCGGAGTGGTTCAAGAAGCGGTCCGACGGCTCGATCCAGTACGCGGAGAATCCGCCGAAGAAGTACCAGGACATCTATCCGCTCGATTTCGAATCGTCCGACTGGCGCGGCCTGTGGGACGCGCTGCGCGATGTGTTTCTCTTCTGGGCAGAGCGCGGCGTGCGCATCTTTCGCGTGGATAATCCGCATACCAAGGCGTTTCCTTTCTGGGAGTGGTGCCTGGCGGAGGTGAAGCGAAGCTACCCCGATGCGATCTTCCTGGCTGAGGCCTTCACCCGTCCGCGCGTGATGGAGCGGCTGGCGAAGCTTGGATACACGCAGTCGTATACCTACTTCACCTGGCGGACGACCAAGGAAGAGCTGACGACCTACATGACCGAGCTGACCCAGACGGAGGTGCGCGAGTACATGCGGCCAAATTTCTGGCCGAATACGCCGGACATCCTGCCGCTCGGTTTGCAGGAGGGCGGGCTCCCTGCGTTCAAGAGCCGCCTGGTGCTCGCCGCGACTCTCTGCTCCAACTACGGTCTCTATGGACCAGCCTATGAGCTGGGCGACAACGCGCCGTACAAGGCGGGCGGCGAAGAGTACCTGTACTCGGAGAAGTATGAGATCAAGCAATGGGACCGGGACACGCCGGGGAATCTGCGGCCGTTGATGACGCGACTGAACCGGACGCGACGGGCGAACCCCGCGCTGCAGACCAATGAGGGCCTGCGCTTTCACCCGGTGGACAATCCGCAGTTGATGGCCTACAGCAAGACGTCGGCCGATGGAACGAATGCGGTGATCACGGTAGTGTCGCTCGATCCGCTTAATGTGCAGTCGGGGTGGGTCACGCTCGATCTGGACGTGCTGGGCATTGTGCCCGGGACGCCGTTCAATGTTCAGGATGTCCTCACGGAACGCACATATACCTGGACGGGAGCGCGCAATTATGTGGAACTGCGGCCCTGGGAGATGCCGGCGCATGTCTTTGAGATCGGGCGGGGGGTGGCGTAGCCGTAGTGGTTCGGTGAAGGGCAGGGTGAGCAGTTCGTTCTACGCGCTGCACTCGCCTCAGGAACGGCAGGCACTCGGGATCATGAACCTGCGAATACTCAGATTGCGGGCTGCGCAATAGTTGACAGGCGGGAGTCAGCACACAGGGAAAGGAATCGGCATTGAAGAAGCAGGGAAGCGCCGCGGATCCGTTGTGGTTTAAGGACGCCATCATCTATGAGCTCCATGTGCGGGCCTTCATGGACAGCAACAATGACGGCATCGGCGACTTCCGCGGCCTGCTGAGCAAGCTCGATTACATCCAGGACCTGGGAGTAACGTGCCTGTGGCTGTTACCCTTTTTCCCCTCGCCATTGCGCGATGACGGCTACGATATCTCCGACTACAAGGGCGTGAACCCGAGCTACGGCACGCTTGACGATTTCCGCGAATTTCTGGACGCTGCGCATGCGCGCGACATCCAGGTCATGGTCGAGCTGGTCATCAACCACACCTCCGACCAGCACCCGTGGTTTCAGCGCGCGCGCAATGCGCCAAAGGGGTCGCCGGAGCGCGAGTTTTATGTCTGGAGCGACACGGAGGATAAGTACAGCGGCGCGCGTATCATCTTTACGGACACGGAGAAGTCGAACTGGACTTGGGACCCGGTAGCGCAGCAGTACTACTGGCATCGCTTCTTTTCTTCGCAGCCGGACCTGAATTACGACAACCCGCTGGTCTTGGAAGAAGTGCTGAACATCATGCGGTTCTGGCTGGATATGGGCGTGGACGCGCTCCGCATTGACGCCATCCCGTACTTGGTGGAGCGCGACGGCACCAACTGCGAGAACCTGCCGGAAACGCACGCGGTGATGAAGAACATCCGTGCGGCTATCGATGCCGATTATGAAGGACGCCTGATCCTGGCCGAAGCCAACCAGTGGCCCAGTGATGTGCGGCCCTACTTCGGCGACGGCGATGAATGCCACATGGCGTTCCACTTTCCGCTGATGCCCCGCATGTACATGGCGCTGCGCCAGGAAGACCGCTTGCCGATCACCGAGATCATGGCGCAGACGCCGGACATCCCGGAGAGCTGCCAATGGGGACTTTTCCTGCGCAATCATGACGAACTGACGCTTGAGATGGTTTCCGATGAAGAGCGCGATTACATGTACCTGGCGTACAGCGCGGACCCGCGGATGCGGATCAACATCGGTATCCGGCGCAGGCTGGCGCCACTGGTGGACAACAATCGCCGCCGAATCGAGCTCCTTAACAGCATCCTGTTTTCTTTCCCGGGGACGCCGATTCTCTACTACGGTGATGAGATCGGGATGGGCGACAACATCTACCTGGGCGACCGCAATGGCGTGCGAACGCCCATGCAGTGGACAGGCGACCGCAACGCCGGCTTCTCGCGGGCTACACCGGCCAAGCTGTTCAGTCCCGTCATTATGGACCCCGTGTGGGGCTACGAGGCGATCAACGTAGAGGCGCAGCAGAGCGATCCCTCGTCGCTGTTGAGCTGGATGCGTAACATGATCGCGCTGCGCAAGCTGTTCAGCGTCTTCGGCCGGGGTTCGCTCAAGTTTCTGCATCCGTCCAACCGCAAGGTGCTTGCGTATATCCGCCAGTCTGCGGACGCGACCATTCTGTGCGTGGCGAACCTCTCGCGTTTCGCGCAGCCGGTCCAATTGGATCTCGCCGAGTACGCCGGCATGGTTGCGGTGGAGATGCTGGGATACGTTGAATTTCCGCACATCGAGCGCACACCGTACGCCATCACCCTGGGCCAGTACGGATTCCTATGGCTGGAGCTGCAGGGCACACCTGAGCCACTGTTACGCGAGCTACCGAGCGGCACCCAGGAGAGCGTGCTGCAGCTTGCCGGTGACCGCGACTGGAACGGCGCATTTACCGGGGATGCGCGTGGCGAATTGCAGACCATATTGCCGCAGTTCCTGGTCAAGCAGCGCTGGTTCGGCGGCAAGAGCAAACAGATTGCCGGGGTTACGATCAAGGACTGGACGCCGCTCGACGAGGCGCGTTCGGTGCTGCTGACAGCCGAAATCGTTTATGCCTCCGGGTCCCCGGACACTTACCTGGTGCCGCTCGCCATTGCATTGGGCGAGCGCGGCGATAGCGTTTGCGAACACCATGGCGCCGCAGTGGTGTGCAAGGTGAGGACCCCCCAGGGGCAAGGCTATCTGTATGACGCCATGCTGGAAGACACCACCAGCCGGGCGTTGCTGGAGCTGATCGCCAACTCCGGCGAACTGAAAACGCAAAACGGAACTGCGCATGGGATTCCGAGTTCGCGCTGGGCCGAGCTGCGCGGGCCCGCAGGCGAGCCGCTGGAGATCCGCCGTGGGTCCGCCGAGCAGAGCAACACGAACATCCTCTTCGGCCAACGGCTGATCATGAAGCTCTTCCGCCGGCAGCAGATGGGGCCCAATCCCGACACAGAAATCGGGCGGTATCTCACGGAACATACGAGCTTCCACCACATCGCTCCCTTTGCCGGGGCCATCGAGTATGTGCCGGCGGGGCATGAGGAGGATCCCGCGTTCACCTCCACTCTGGCCATGGTGCAGGGATTGGTGCCCAACGAAGGCGACGGCTGGGAATGGACGCTGGAGGAACTCGACCGGTTCTTTGAAGACGTGGTCACGACGCCGATTCCGGAAGACCAGCGGCCCCCGCTGCAGGTTCCTTTACGCTCGCTGCTGGAAGGCGAGGAGAGCGCGCTGGCGCGCGAGCACATCGGCGTGTATCACGAGGCCGCGGTATTGCTGGGGCGGCGCACGGCGGAGATGCACCTTGCTTTGGCTACGCCGACCACCGATACCGCCTTTGCTCCGGAGCCCTTTGGCGCAGCCGACCTGAAGCGGTTGCGCGAAGACCTGAAGGCCCATGCCGCGGAGGCCTTCGATGTGCTGAAGGAGAACCTGGCGCGTTTGCCGGATACTGTGGTGGAGCTGGCGGGGCTGATCCTCAGCCGCAGGCGGCAGGTGCTGACGCGCTTCGAGCGCCTGGCCACCTCCGAACCGGAAACGCTGCGCACCCGCGTGCACGGCGATTACCACCTGGGGCAGGTGTTGCGTTCCCGCGGCGACTTCGTCATTCTCGACTTTGAAGGCGAGCCGGCGCGTTCGCTTGCAGAGCGCCGCACCAAGCAGCCACCCATGAAGGATGTGGCGGGGATGCTGCGGTCATTCAGCTATGCTGCCGCTTCGGCGCTCATGAAGTGGACCACGCGGCATCCCACCGACCTGGAGCGCCTGGAGCCCTGGGCGCGCTTGTGGGAGCAGTCGGTGTGCGGTGCATTCCTGCGGAGTTATCGCCAGACGACGGAGGGCTCCGCCGTCGTGCCGGCATCTGTGGCCGGATTTGCGGAGATGCTTCACTTGTTTGTGCTGGACAAGGCACTGTACGAACTGGTCTACGAGTTGAACAATCGCCCACTGTGGGTGCGCATTCCGCTGGCCGGCATACAGGCGCTCGATATCTAGGGCGGCATGCGGCTCACGGCAGGAACCGAGGCAGGGTGAGGCACGATAGGGCAGGCGAGGGAAGCGGGAAACAGTATGGTGAGAGTAGAAGCTCCGGAAGAGGTGGCGAAGGCCACAGCGGAAGCGTCCAGAACGCAGGTCCTGATCGGGGTTCCAGGCCCGGTGGACGTGGGGGCGCTGGTAACGGCAGCGAGGCAGGCGCTTCCCACGATCGAAAGCACGCACCGCTTTGACAAACAGGAGGGCGGTATCGCGGTCGCATTTCCCGGTAGCCCGCAGGGGGGCGAACAGGAGCTTGCGACGGGCGTACGCCTGCTGCCATACGATCCCCATAGTCCGGTCAACCCGCAAATCTCCTGGATGCCTCACGAGGGGGCCTATGAGGCGCTGTTTGCGTTGGCAGCGGCACACGGCGCAAACGTGTGCGCGGTGCTGCATCCCGATCTCAAGGCCTGCGTGCCGGAGGCGATCAGCGCGCTGATACGGCCGGTTCTGAACCACGAATGCGAACTCAATATGCCGGTGTATCCGGCCGGGCGCTTCGAAGGCCTGCTGAACCTCGGCATCCTCGAGCCGTTGTCGCGCGCGCTCTATGGAAAGCGCGTGCAGACGCCGCTCGCACCCGACTTCGCCGTCTCCGGTGACTTCGCTCGGGGTATGCAGAGGTCCACGGGCAGTCACCAGGCCAGCGCGGCGCCGCTGCTGTGGCCGGCTACCGAAGCAGTCGTCCGCGACCGCACCATCGCCGAGACTTGCCTGCCGGTGCACCATGATTTCTCTGCGGAAGGCATAGACCTGAGCACGATCCTTACGCAGATCCTGGGACCGCTTTTTACTGACACGGAGCGCCACGCGGCGGTGTGGCAGCGTGTGCGCGGATCGCAGCCCGTAACGCTCTACGGTATACCGGTGAGGGCCGCAGGGGAGGAGCACCCGATCGACCCCAGGCCCATGGTGGAAGCGTTTCAACTGGGCCAGCGCAACCTGCAGGAGGTGTGGGGCCTGGTGCTGCCCCCGGTGACGCTGCTGGAGTTGAAGCGGTTGGGACGGCAGACGCCGGAGACCTTCAAAATGCCGGACGATCTTTGGGCGAAGATCGTCTACGATTTCGTCCTGGCGCATCGTCTGCGTACTATTGGCCGCAATCACCTGCTGGGCGCGTTGACGCCGCTTTACCTGGGTTGGGTGGCGTCGTATGTGCGCGAGGCCGGGGGTGCATCCGAAAGCGAGCTGACGGAGCGGCGAGAACGGCTGCAGCGGGCTTTCGAAGCGGTGAAACCATATCTGTTGCAGCGGTGGCGCTGGCCAGACCGCTTTAATCCATAGCGGCGGCTTCAGGAGGGTTTATGTGGCATGGAGTGATCAATACGCTCGGGGATTCAATGGAGCGCGTAATGAGCCGGCTGGCAGCGCTGTTGCCCGGCATTTTCGCGTTCGTGGTGGCGGTGGTGATCTTCGCCCTCATCGGCTGGGGGCTGGCGTGGGTGGTGCGGCGCTGCCTGACGGCGCTGCGTTTTGACGAGCGGGCCGGCCGCGGTACCAGCGCGCTTTCCGAATGGTCACCTCGGCAGACGCCCACGCGGCTAATCGCCGGCCTGGTCTTCTGGGTGCTGTTTATCATCGGCATCGCTGTTGGCATTGAGGCCTTCGGTGCGTCCGCCAATTCACTGATCGCCGTCGGCGTGCTGAGCTATCTGCCGAAGCTGATCGGAGCCGCTGTCATTCTGATCGTCGGCAGCATCGTCGCCCGCGTTCTTTCTCGCGGCGTCCTGATCGGCGCAGTCAATATGAACCTCCAGTACGCCCGCCTGCTGAGCCTGGGCGTCAAGTGGCTGGTGCTGGTGCTGACGGCCGCCATGACGCTGGATCATCTGCGCATCGGGCAAGAGGTGGTGGACCTGGCGTTCGGCATCCTGTTTGGCGGCATCGTTCTTGCCCTGGCGCTGGCGGTTGGCCTCGGGTCGCGCGACCTGGTGACGCGCTCGCTGGAGCGTGAGACGGCGCGCGTCGCGAGTTCTCCCGAGGTGCATGCGGAGGAGACGCTGCGGCATTTTTGAGGGGGTCGCAGAAGAGGGTCCGTCTTCTGAGCGCAGCGAAGAATGCGGTCACCGCCGAAGCTGCCGTCATTCTGAGCAGAGCGAAGAATCCACGCAGCATTGCAGAGGTCCGAACAGAATGTACCAAGCGCACATCGGTCTGGATTCCTCGCTGCGCTTCGAATGACGATCTGATGCGGACGACATGAGTGCGTTCACTTGCCGAACTGCTCTGTCGAAGGTCCCGCACCTGTTTCAAGAAAAGACTCCTATTCAGCGCGCCACCATCCAAGCCAGTGTGCCGAATTTTTCTCATATGAGGTTTGCTATGAAAGCAGTGCTGTTGCGTGGATACGGCGGCGTGGATCAACTGCAATACGGCGAAGCGCCCCGGCCGAGTCCGGGTCCCGGCGAGGTGCTGGTCAAAGTCGTGTCCACCAGCGTGAATCCGATCGACTACAAGCTGCGCGAGGGCGCGATGAAGGGAATCATGCCGCTCGAATTCCCGTTCATCCTCGGACGTGATGTAGCCGGTACGGTGGAAGCAATCGGTGAAGGAGTGAACAACTGGAAGAAGGGCGATCGCGTGCTGGGGCTGGTGAATCATTCTTACGCCGAGTACCTGGTGGCCAAGGCCACCGATCTCGCTGCGATTCCCGACGGCATGAAGGCGGAAACGGCCGGCGTCCTGCCGTTGGTCCTGACCACTGGCGCGCAATTGATCGAGAACGGCGTGCAGCCGCAACCGGGTTGGACGGTCCTGGTGACGGGAGCCGTGGGCAGCGTGGGACGCACTGCGGTCTTCGTCGCCCGGCAGCACGGCGCAAAGGTGATCGCCGGAGTGCGCGCGAGCCAGCGTGCCGAGGCCGAGCAGATGGGCGTGGAACTGATCGCCATCGACAGCGACGATGAGATCGCCAAGCTGGGCGAAGTGGATGCGATTGCCGATACCGTGAACCACGACGTTATTGAAAAGCTGCTGCCGCACCTGCGCAAAGGCGGCCGGCTGGGCACTGTTTTGGGCAAGCCCAAGGGCGCTGACGGCCGCGCTATCGAAGTGGGCGAGGTGTGGGCGAAACCGGATGCGAAACGCCTCCGCGAGCTGGCCGAAAAGGTGTTCAGCGGCGAACTGGTGATCCCGGTCGCGGCCGAGTTTCCGCTCCCAGATGCGGGGGCAGCGCAGAGACGCGCGGAGCAGGGTGCGAATGGCAAGGTGCTGATTACGGTCTAGTCAGAGCGCGAGGAGCGGTACTGCTGCAGCGTCACACGCTGGCCATTCCATGGTGCGCGAACTAGATGCGCACCTTCGAAGGAAAGCAGATCCCCTCGGCTACGCTCGGGATGACACCGGTGGGCTCGGGATGACACCGGTGGGCTCGGGATGTACGTTGTGGCGAGCTGCCGGCGGCGTGGTTCTGAGTGCGTCCAACAGTCCATGGAGCACCCGGATGATTCCGAACCAGCCGCTACGGAGCACAACGTCATCTGGATCGTTCGCTCCGCTCAGGATGACAGGCGCGATCAAGTCCCCGGATCAGGCGATGCTGACTTCCTCATACGTGCCCAGCATTTCGCGCATCGCGTTGCAGATTTCGCCCACCGTGGCATAGGCGCGAACGCAGTCGAGAATGTACGGCATGGTGTTCGCCGCGGAAAGCTGGCCGCGCTCGGCCTTGCCGGGAGTCTGCCGGACTGCATCCCGCAGCGCCGCAAGCGTGCGCTCTACGGCTTCGTTTGACCGCCGCGCCCGAAGTGATTTCAGCTTTGCCGTTTGCGATTCGCGCACCTCTTCGCCGATGTAGAGAATCTCCGGCAACCGTTCTTCGACCGCATATTCGTTCACGCCGACGATGATCTTCTCGTGCTTCTCAACGGCGCGCTGATAGACGTAACTGGCCTCGGCGATCTCCTTCTGCGGGAAGCCGTGCTCAATCGCCTTGACCATGCCGCCCATCGCGTCCAGCTTGGCGAAGTAGTCGAACGCACCCTGCTCCATGTTGAGCGTAAGGCGCTCCACGAAATACGATCCGCCCAGCGGGTCCACCGTGTTCGCCACACCGGATTCAAAGGCCAGGATCTGTTGCGTGCGCAGGGCGATGCGGGCGGCGTCTTCCGTGGGCAGCGCAAGCGCTTCGTCAAAGCCGTCCGTGTGCAGTGACTGCGTGCCGCCGAGCACGGCCGCGAGCGCCTGGATGGCGACCCGGGCGATGTTGTTCTTGGGCTGTTGCGCCGTAAGTGATACCCCGGCGGTCTGGGTATGAAAGCGCATCCAGGTAGAACGCGGATTCTTCGCGCCAAAGCGCTCGGTCATCAGCCGATACCAGATCTTGCGCGAGGCGCGGAATTTCGCAATCTCTTCAAAGAAATCGTTGTGTGAGTTAAAGAAGAAAGACAGGCGCGGAGCGAAGTCGTCTACATCCAGCCCGCGGCGGAGTGCCCATTCCACATACTCCACCCCGTCGTAAATGGTGAAGGCGAGCTCCTGCAGCGCAGTCGAGCCGGCCTCGCGAATATGGTAGCCGGAGATCGAGATGGGGTTGAAGCGCGGCGTGTAGAGCGAGCCGAACTCGAAGGTATCGATGACCAGGCGCATGGAAGGAGCCGGCGGGTAGATGTACTCCTTCTGCGCGATGTATTCCTTCAGGATGTCATTTTGTAACGTGCCGGAGATCTTTTTCCAGTCGGCACCCTGCTGCTCCGCAACCGCCAGGTACATGGCCCACAGGACGGACGCAGGCGAGTTGATGGTCATCGAAACAGTGGTCTTCTCGAGATCGATACCGGAGAAGAGGATCTCCATGTCCTCGAGCGAATCGATGGCAACGCCGCACTTGCCGACTTCGCCTTCGCTCTCGGGCGCGTCGGAGTCGTAGCCCATCAGCGTCGGCAAATCGAAAGCTACAGAGAGTCCACCTCCGCCATTGGCCAGCAGGTATTTGTAACGCTGGTTGGTCTCTTCCGGCGAGGCGAAGCCGGAAAACTGGCGCATGGTCCAGAGCTTGCCGCGGTAGCCGGTGGGGTGGATGCCGCGCGTGTAGGGCGGCTGGCCCGGCTGAGCAAGATATCTTCTGGGGTGCGGCGTTGAAGTCCTCCGGGAGATCGGCCTCGGTATAGAGGCGGCGCACCGGCACGCCGGAGATGGTGGTAAACCGCGCATTGCCGGCTTCGTCCAGGTTCACGCCAGAGGCAGCGCCAATGGGACGCTCAGGTGCTTTTGCCAGGGCAGGAGCGAGGGTACGCTCGGCCCACTGCCGTTCGGCGGGGGAGGGGTGGCGCTCCTCGGTCAACTCAGCATTGAGGAGGTCGTCTGCGACCAGGTCGCCAGGGGTCGCGGGAGCCGGGCTCTTCGGCATGGGCTATGCACCTCGGGGAAACCCTTCAGCATAGGGGAAGGGGCGCGGCTTTGGCTAGCAGGGTTGGTCCATACCGCACTGTCGGGCCAAAGCCGCTACTTCGGGTTCCGCCCCGCTTCCCAGGCCTTGGCGTATTTCCAGCTCACATAGGCCGAGTGATAAAGGTGCAGCAGCAGGCCCTCCCGGCCATCAAGAAAGCCGAGGCGGAGAAAGTAGTTGTAGATGAAAGTCGCAAACGGGTTCAGCAGTAGGTTCCACAAAAACGCAGGCAGACTGCGGCTGTGCTTCTCCCGCTCCGAAATCGAGACCGCTCCCAGCGTGCTGTAGCGATTCATGTGCTCGATATAGCTGGTCAGCGTGTAATAGGCGTGGTGGAGCAGGTCTCCGCGAAGTTGGCCGGTGGGCAGCGAGGCCGGGATGGTCTCGTGCACCAGAGCGTGCTCGAAGAAGATGTTGCCGCGCGCGAAGAGGCGCAGCTTCCGGTCAGGGTAGTAGCCGCCGTAACGCATCCAGCGCCGCAGGAAATAGTTGCGGCGAGGCACCGTGTAAAGGGAGTTGGGAGGCGGCTCGGGAGCACCCAGCAGCGCGCGTATTTCACTGGCCAGCGCTGTGCTTACTTCCTCATCGGCGTCGAGTGACAGCACCCAGTCACAGCGGCACTTCGAAATGGCCAGGTTTTTCTGCTGGCCGAAGCCGCGCCAGTCCTCTGCAAAGATGCGCGCTCCGAAAGCTTCGGCAATGGCCAGGGTGTCATCCGTCGAGCCGGAGTCCACGACCACCAGTTCGTCAGCCCACGCGACGCTACGGAGTGTGCGCGCCAGGTTGGCTTCTTCGTTAAAGGTAATCACTGCGACGGAGAGCGTCTTGGGCATGGAAGCGGTCAGGCGAGCGTGACCGCCTCCGTGCCCAGGTGTTGGTTGATGGCACGGGCGATCACCTGCTTCAGGGTTTCCCCGGTCTTGGGCAGCACAAATGCGCCGGCTTCGTCCGACCAATCGAGCTTGAAGCTGGTGGAGAGCGCGGAGATCCAGATCTGCCGGACGGGCGTGTTCGGCGTCACCACAAACTTGCCCGGCGGGTCCTCAAACAGTACGTTGAGCACGCCGTTCTGCTCTTCGGTCTCGAAGCCGCCTTCTTCTTCAGCCTCGATCAGGCTCCTCTTGAGTGCATCGATAGCTGCGTCGGCGGAGCGGCGAAAGGAAGTCTCATCCAGCATAGGTTCAGTTTAGCCTCAGGCGCCCAGGGGCGTACGGGAGAAAGGAGGAAATGAAAATGGAGCGCAGGGCGGGAATCACTGCAACTGCTGCAACCGCCCGATGAGTTTTTCCGCCAGGCTTTCGCCGCTTTCCGACCAGAGCAGACGGCTGGAGATGCCGAGCTTTTGCACGCCGTGGGTGAAGTCAATGAGCTTTTGAATGTTGCGCTGCACGTACTGCGCGGCTTCGCGGTCGAGTGTGACTTCCTCCAGCAGGAACGGGGTGTCCGTGCCGAAGTCCACGCGAATGTGGCCGTTCTGCTCATAGGCAGCCTCGTCGAACTCCGGCCCATAGCCGGTGACGCGCACGGTGCGCGCCTCTTCCTTCCAGAGCGTGTCCAGATGGGCGCCAGTTGCTTCGGCGGGGTCGCCGTCGGCGGATTCGGGAATCCACAAATCCCACTTCACTTCGAACTCGTAGGCGAAGTCGTCGTGCAGCAGTTCCAGCGCTTCAAGAACGGCGTGCTCGGGTGTGGCCGCATCGCTTTCCTCGGCGTCATACACACGCGCGTACACCGGGGCTTCGTGCCAGGAGATGGGATAGGCCGCGGCCGCTGTCACCGTCGTAGCTCCGGCGCTGGCGCGCAGTTCGCGTAAGACCGCGATCAACGCGGGACCCAGAGCGGCGAGGCGAAAGTTGGGAAACCAGAGGCTCAGGTAAAGTTGATCAGCCACCCCTATAGTGTAGTCTGCCGCTAAGCGAGCGGCATTCAGTAGATTGGACGTATGCGCATAACAATTGAGCGGCTGCGCACCTCGATCGTGATCCTGGCCGCTATCCTGGTAAGCGCCATCGTGCTGTTTTTCGCCTATGCGCGCTACCGTGTGCGGCATATCGGGCGCGACCTGCCCGCGAGACTGGGCCTGGAGATACAGCAGTCCACCAATGGCTTCACCATCTCGAAGTCGGACAAGGGCCACACCTTCTTCACCCTGCATGCTTCGAAAGCGGTGCAGTACAAGGGCAACGGCCGCGCTCTCCTGCATGATGTCAGCATCACTGTTTTCGACAACAACAACGCGCCCAGCGATCGCATTTACGGCAGCGAATTTGAGTTTGATCCCGCCACGGCGACAGCACGCGCGATGGGCGAGGTTGACATTGATGTGACCATGCCGAGCGCAGCCGCCGGTGACCACGGCGGGACGCCGGTCCACGTGAAGACCAGCGGGCTGGTATTTCACCAGAAGACCGGCGAAGCGGAAACGCGGGAAAGGCTGGAGTTCGCCTCTAAGGGCCAGGGCAGCAAGAATCTGCGCGGCAGCGCGCACGGAGCGTCCTACAACGCCACTTCCGGCGTGCTTCACCTGGACAGCGATGTGGTCTTCGATGCGGTGCTCGAGCGTGGCCCGGTTTCGGTGCGTGCGCGGTCTGCCGAGTTCAACCGGGGCAGCCGGCTGCTCACGTTGCGCGGCGAGAGCGCGACCATGAACGGACAGACCCTGGGATCAGAAGTTGCCTCGGTGCTCTTCCGTCCGGATGGAACGGTGGAGCGCATGCAGGGGCACGGGGACGTGCGCGTGGATGGCGCAGCGGGCGAGGCGGTGCGGGCGCAGACTGCCGTGATGGAAATGAACGCCAAGGGTGAGGCGGAACGCGCTACGCTGGACGGCGGCGTGCAGTTTGCGGCCACGGAACCGGATCGCGCGCTGGCGGGAAGCGCTGGGGCCAGTACGGTCGCCCTGGGGCCCGGCGGCGCTCTCGAGCGGCTTCGCTTGATCGGCAATGCACAGGTGATGGAGAGGGCCAGAACGTCCGGGGTCGCGGACGCGATGGGGCAGAACGCAGGGAGTCCCTTGCGCCAGGCGAGCGCGGCAAAGATGGAGATCAGCTTCGCGCCCGGGCCAAACGCACGTGCAGAAGCGCGCTCTATTGTTGCGGACGGAAATGCTTCCATCCGCGAGCATAGCGTCGCAGTGGCTGGCCCGGTCGCGAACAAAAGCAAAGCTCACGGTGAGGATGAACACGAGACCACCCTCGCCGCTGATCACCTGGAGGCGGCACTCGGTCCGGGCAGTGTTTTGAAAACGCTCCGCGGGACGGGAAATACACGCTGGAGCCATCACACTGCCGCGGGTCTGGACCAGAGCAGCCGGGGCGACACGCTCGAGGTCAGCTTCGCTGCTGCGGGGGCCCTAGGAGCAACGCCGGCAAAGCCGGAAACCGGCAGTTTCCATACCAAGCTTGGAGGGCGCGGCAGCCGGACCGGAAGCGCCCTGGGCGCGAATGCGATTGCGCACGCAGTGCAGCGGGGCGGCGTGGAGATGGTGCAGATCGCGCCGCCTGCGCACAGAAGGGAGCCAGCACACGGGACGATTCCCGCGGCACAGGGGACTTCCGAACCAGTACGAAGCGTCACGGAGCCGGTGCGCTCTGTGGCTACGGCAGAGGAAGCCGTGTATGACGGACGGAGCGAAACAGTGCGCCTGCAGGGAGGGGCGCCGCGCCTGAGTGAAAACCTTTCCGAGCTGTCGGCGGGGACCATCGACTTCAACCGTCTTACCGGCGATGTGATTGCTACCGGAACGGTGCGTGCGACCTACCGCCAGCAGCAAACGGAAGCCGCAAGCCGACCCGCAACGTCACAGGGAACCGCGAACCCGGAAACGGCCGCAAAGGCCGGGAAGAGCACAAAGCCGGAAGTCGCAGCAGGCGGTCCGATATCGAGCGAACCGTTGCATATCGCAGCGGAGAAAGCATACCTGCAGCGCGCCACCGACCAGCTGACCTTTTCCTCCTTTGGCGCCACACGGACCCGCTTATGGCAGGGTGCCGCCTCGATTTCGGCGCCGGAGATCGACCTCTCGCGAACGCGGCAGACCCTGCTGGCGCACGGCCTCCTCGCGGATAGCAAAGCTGCTGCAGGAGCAAGACCCGTACTGGCCATCTTTCCCGGCCAGGAAGAGAAGCACCCGGATGCTGCGGCCGCGCGCATGGTGCGGGTTGAGGCCGCAACCCTCCTGTATGCAGCCGCAGACCACAAGGCCAGCTTTACCGGGGCCGTGCTTGCGCAGGAGGGCGATGCGCAGCTTCGCGCCGACACGGCCCTGGTGTTTCTACGCACTGCGGCCGCTGGGGCTCCGGCAGCTTCCAGGCGCGATGCTGCGCCCACTCCGCTGACGATGCCCAGCCCCCAAGGATCGGTCGAACGCATTGTGGCCGAGGGCAATGTCCATGTGACGCAAGCAGATCGGCAGGGCAGCGGTGTCAAGTTGGTGTACACGGCGCAAGACGGGCGCTTTCTGCTGACCGGTAGCCCCGGCAGCCTGCCAAAACTGACCGATGCGGCGCATGGTACCGTGACTGGTAACGCATTGATTTTCAACAATCGCGATGGTAGCGTCATGGTCAACGGTGGCGCCGTACCGGCGATCACAGAGACGCGAGTATCGAAGTAAGCATGCAGAAGCTGTACACCGACGAAATCGCGAAATCCTACAAGGGCCGCCAGGTGGTACGCGGCGTCAGTCTGGAAATTGAGCAAGGGGAAGTGGTTGGGCTGCTGGGGCCGAATGGCGCGGGCAAGACCACCAGCTTCTACATGATCGTTGGCTTGATCGCACCGGATGCGGGCCGCGTCTTTGTTGACGAGCACGATATTTCCCGGGTGCCCATGTACCTGCGTGCGCGGCAGTACGGTATCAGCTATCTGCCGCAGGAGCCCTCGGTCTTCCGCAAGCTCACGGTAGAAGAAAACATCCTCGCCGTGTTGGAAGCGCAGTCCATTTCCTGGGAGATGCGACGGGCGCGTACGGAGAAGCTGCTGGACCAGCTCAACCTCGGGCACATCCGGAAGACGCGCGGCTACGCGCTTTCCGGCGGCGAACGTCGGCGCGTGGAGATCGCGCGCTGTCTCTGTATCCAGCCTTCGTTCATCCTGCTCGACGAGCCGTTCTCCGGCATCGATCCCATTGCGGTGCTGGACCTGCAGGAGATCATCTTCGATCTCAAGGCGGGCGGCATCGGCGTTCTCATCACGGACCACAACGTCCGCGAGACGCTTTCCGTGACCGACCGCGCCTACATCATCAATGAGGGCCGCATCTTTCGCGCTGGGACGCCCGGCGCGCTGGAACGCGATCCGGAGGTACGGCGCATTTACCTGGGCGAGGGTTTCTCGCTGCACTAGCGGTCACGTTCTCCCGCAAAGCAGAGCTCGCGTTACCGTGGTCAGGGTCCGAAGGATTTCTCTAGCCCTCCTCCGGGCCTCACCCTGTACACTGATCGAAAATCCAGCAGTCCCCCAGAATTCAGGAAGCAATGGCACTCCTTCAACCGAAGCTAAGCCTTAAAGTGGCGCAACGGCAGATCCTTACACCTGGCCTGATGCAGATGGTGAGTGTGCTGGCGTTGAACAAGCTCGAGTTGAAAGAGATGATCAACGCCGAGATTGTCGAGAACCCGATTCTGGAGGAGTTGGAAGAAAGCGTACCTCTGCTGGATGATGTCGAGGGCCGCCAGGCAGAGCGTGACCGGCCTGTCGAGGAAACGGCAGCGGCAGCCGAAACTACGCAGGCAGAGCGCGATCCCTTCGACGAGATCGATTTCGGGTCCTACTTCCAGGAATATCTCGATCCCGGCTTTCGTACGCCCAACAGCTTTGAACAGAGCGACAAGCCTTCCTTCGAAAATTTTCTTTCACAGCCCAGCACGCTTACCGATCACCTCTTCTGGCAATTGGGATCGCTTCCGATCCGCACTGAATTGCGGGATGCAGCCGAGTACATCATCGGCAATCTCGATGAAGACGGGTACCTGGTTGCCACCGAAGATGAACTGATCGAGGGTTTCCTGCGGGAACGGATCCGGGACGGCGCGGCCACCCCAGTGATGAACGGACACCAGGCCGGTGCGCTCCTGGCCGAAGCCATCCAACTTGCGCAGAAGCTCGACCCCTGCGGCGTGGCCACGCGTGACCTTCGCGAGTGCCTGCTGCTGCAGATCGATATGCAACGGCGGGAGTTCGAAGCCGTCTATTCTCCTGCGCGTCATCCTGCGAACGGCCATACACGACCCGCCGAGGACCGCGATCTGGAGCAGAATGGGATCGCACCCAACTGCGCCTCTGCGGAGGAGAGCGAGCCGGCGGCACCGCACTCGCCCGGACACCTTCGCGAGGCGGAGCCGGCGGGGGTGCACTGCAAGCGCCAGGCTTTCCAGTGTGCGCATCGCATCATTGATGAAGCGCTTCCGCTGCTGCTGAAGCGAGACCTGAGCGAGCTGAGCAAGGCGGTGGGAGTCACCCCGGCGGAGGCGCAGACCGCGGTGGACCTGATCCGCAATCTCGATCCACGCCCGGGGCAGCGCTTCAACCGTTCCGATGTGCGCCTGATCGAGCCGGATGTCGCTTTCGTCAAACGCGGGGACGACCACGTCGTGGTTATGAACGACGAAGACATGCCCACACTGCGGCTGAACCAGGGCTATCGCAAGCTGCTGACGCAGGACGGCACCGAGCGCGAAGTGAAGGATTACGTGAAGGAGCGGTATCGTTCGGCGTTGCAGTTGATGCGCAACATCGAGCAGCGCAAGAGCACCATCCTGCGCACCTGCGAGGCGATTCTGCGCCGGCAGACGGAGTTTCTCGAATACGGCGTCGATGCGCTCAAGCCGATGATGATCAAGGAAGTCGCGGAAGAGATCGGCGTGCATCCTTCCACGGTGAGCCGCGCCGTTTCCAACAAGTACGTGCACACGCCACAGGGCGTTTTCGAACTGCGCTTTTTCTTCTCCGAAGGGGTGAACGGGCCGGAAGGCGCGAGCACACCGCTGCTGCTGCTGAAGCGGAAAGTGAAGAAGCTGATCGAAGAAGAAGACCCGAAAAAGCCGCTCACCGATGACCTGATCGCCAGCATGCTGCAGCAGCAGGGTATCCAGGTGACCCGCCGCACGGTGGCGAAATATCGTGAGGATCTCCGCATTCCCAGCACGCACCAGCGGCGCATCCGCCAGTAGCGAAGCGAATGAGAGCGCGTCGGGCGCTGGTTCTGTCGTCCCGAGCGAAGACGGGGAATCTGCTGGCGCACCATTCGGCGTGCGAAGTCACTTCTCGCTGTGCTCAGGTGGTAGCCGGCGAAGAATTCGGCCATAGCCGCCGACCCGCTGTTGCGTTACGATAGTTTCTCCATAGCGCTCTTGCATCTTCCTGAAAGAGGAGGACCTCCCCAAATGCAGGTGGAGTACACCGGAAGACAGGTTGTCATCACGACAGCCTTGCGGCAGTTGGCGGAAGAAGGTCTGGCCCGCATTGCCAAGGTTGTCGGAAATGCCTGCAGCGCGCATGTCGTCCTGACAGCCGAAAAATACCGGCAGATTGCGGAGATCACGGTGCAATGCCGGCAGCACCAGGTGGTCGGCATATGCGAATCCCCCAGTATGGAAACGGCGTTGCGTGACGCGCTGGGCAAGGTTGAGTCCCAGGCGGTGCGGCGCAAGGACCGCCAGCGCGCGCAGAAGCGCCAGCCCAAGGAAGAAAAGCACGTGGTGGAGCGGGCGCTGACGCGACCGCGTCGCAACGCCGGCGCACCCCGCGTGATCTCCGCAGAAGAGGCAGCCGCGGTGGCGAAGGATGGAGCAGCCACCCGGGTGGGGAAGCCTGGTGCGCGCGCCGGGCGAAACGGGTCCGGGGTCACGGCGGACAGCCGGAAGGGCCCTAATGGCGTTCCTGTCACCGTACACTCCCCGGCCGAACGGGCGCACATTGCAGAGCCGCACGTGGTGCATTCCACGCATGCAGTGGCGGGGCGTCCCATGACGCTGGAAGAGGCGGTCAAGGAAGCCGAGTTCCGTGACCGGGACGTCTTCGTATTTCGTAACAACGTAGGCGTCGTGAACGTGCTGCACCGGAAGCGCGACGGCACGATGGAATTGATCGAAGCCTCCTGAAGCCCAGCCATGTTCCCGTGAAGCTTGAATGCTAGGATGAGCCATGCCCAGGAAAGCCGTCCCCACGGCAGGGAAGAAACAGGCACCGAGAAAGCTGGCGCTCGATGGCGCCAAATTGGGGCCGGAGCAGCGGCGGGAGCTGGTGATTCTCACCGGACTTTCAGGCTCGGGGAAAGCTTCGGCACTGAAGGCGTTTGAAGACCTCGGCTTCTACTCGGTGGACAACATGCCGCTCGATCTGGTGCCCGCTTTCGCGGACCTGGTGCGACAGTCGGCGGAGATCACCCGGGCCGCCATGGTGGTCGATGTGCGGGAAGGGCAGGGGCTGGACCGTTTCCCGGAACTGCTGAGCCAGGTGCGCACCGTGCTGCCCACCACGGTGGTTTTTCTGGAAGCCTCGGACGCGGTGCTGTTGCGCCGGTTCTCGGAAACGCGCCGCCCCCATCCGCTCGGCCGGACCGAGACGGTGGTGAGGGCCATCGACGCGGAACGAAAGCTGCTCGAGCCGATCCGCAACGTCGCGGACGAAACCATCGATACCTCGCAGCACAACGTGCATGAGCTCCGTGCCTTCATCCAAAGCAAATTCGAGCGCGGCGAGGATGCCCGGCACCTGCTGGTCTCTTCCGTGAGCTTCGGTTACAAGAACGGGGTACCGCTTGAGGCGGACCTGGTGTTCGATGTTCGCTTTCTGCCCAATCCGCATTTCGTGCCGGAATTCCGGCCGCTTACCGGCAAGCATCCCAAGGTAGCGCGCTACATCCGGCAGTTCCCGCAAACGGCGGAATTCCTGGACAAGACCACGGACCTGCTGCTCTTTCTGCTGCCGCACTACATGCAGGAGGGCAAGAGTTATCTTACGGTCGCCTTCGGGTGCACCGGCGGGCAGCACCGTTCCGTGATGATCGCTGAGGAAATGCGGAAGCGCCTGGCCAAGCAGGGATACCGCGTGAAAACGGCCCACCGCGATATGCCCCGGTGAAAGGCCCCCCGCTCCACAGACCCGGGCCAGCGCTGCCCCGAAAGAGTCACTCAGAGCCCCGGCGATAGCCGCCTCGGGGCTCGTACAATAGACCCATGAAGTTCCAGCATCTCTGGTCGCCTCAGCCGGCAAGCCGGCCGGCTACCGTGCTGTGTCTCCCGCTCGCCGGGACGCGGAGCGCGGAAGCGTGACGGGGATGCGGCGCATTGGGCGGCTGCTCTTCTATGTGCGGCCGTATTCCGTGCAGGCGATCGCGTCCGTGTTCCTCATGGCCGCAGTGGGCCTGCTGGACGCGTTCCGTCTGCTCCTGGTCGGCCCCATCTTCGACCGTGTGCTGAATCCCAACTCGCCCGACCGGCAGATCTGGCTTTTCGGCAGCCGGTTCCATATCAGCCTGCAGCAATTTGTGCCGTCGCACCTGCACAACGCGTGGACCGTCGTGGCGTTTTGCCTGGTGGTCTCCACCATCCTCAAGGGCGTGTGCGATTATACCGGTACGTACCTGGTGAATTACGCAGGCTTCGGCATGATCACCGACATGCGCGACGACCTTTACCAGGCGATCCTCCGCCGCTCCGTTTCCTTCTTTCAGCGCCACGCCACCGGCACCATACTCTCTACGCTGATCAACGACATCGAGCGGGTACAGTATGCGATGTCGTCGGTGCTGTCGGAGTTCCTGCAGCAGGTGTTTACGCTTCTGTTTACCGCGTGTGTGGTGGTGCTGATCGGCGGCAAGCTGGCTTGGGTGTTGCTGCTGTTTGTGCCCGTGGTGCTCAGCTCGGCGCGCCGGGTGGGCCGCCGGGTCCGGCACACCACGCGGCACGGGCAGGACAAGCTCGCGGAAATCCAGAACATCCTGCACGAGACGGTGACCGGCAATCGCATTGTGAAGGCTTTCAACATGGAGATCTGGGAGATGCTGCGCTTCAAGGAAGCCGCGCGCCGACTCTTCCGGGCCAATCTACGCTCCGTGCGAGCACAGGCGATCAGCTCTCCCCTGATGGACGCGATCGGCGCCATCGCCATCGCCTTCCTTCTGCTTATCGGGCGCGGACGCATTCAGCACGGCGTGATGACCGCCGGCACCTTCGTGGCCTTCATCATCGCGGTCTTCAAGCTCTACGATCCAGTGCGCAAGTTTGCGCTCTTCTATAACAATTTTCAGCAGGCAGTGGGTGCATCGTCCAATATTTTCGAGTTCATGGACGAGCAGGACGATGTACGGGAGATGCCGGGCGCCGTGGCGACCAAGGGCCTGCGCGATACCATCCGCTTTGAGGATGTCTGTTTCAGCTACCGTGACGGTGATGCCGAGACGGAAGTGCTGAGCGGGATCAACCTCACTGTCAGGCGCGGCGAGGTTATTGCGCTCGTAGGCCCGAGCGGGGCCGGGAAATCCACCCTGGTGAACCTCATTCCGCGCTTCTTTGATGTGACCGCAGGGCGCATTCTGATTGACGGCCGCGACCTCCGGGAAGTGAAGATCGACAGCCTTCGTAAGCTCATCGGGAACGTGACACAGGAGACGATTCTGTTTAATGACACGGTACGCAACAACATCGCCTACGGGCAGCCGGATGTGCCGCTGGAGCGTGTAAAGGCCGCGGCCAAAGCCGCACTGGCCCACGACTTCATCGAACGCATGCCGGAGAAGTACAACACGGAGATCGGCGAAAAGGGCTTCCGGCTCTCCGGGGGCGAGCGGCAGCGCCTGGCGATCGCGCGCGCGCTGCTGAAGAACGCCCCGATCCTGATCCTTGATGAGGCCACATCATCGCTCGACCTCGAGAGTGAAGCGCTGGTGCAGGCCGCGCTTGCCAACCTGATGCAGGGGCGAACCTCGTTCGTGATCGCCCATCGCCTGTCCACCGTACGGCGTGCCGATCGCATAGCGGTTCTGGAAGCGGGGCGGATTACTGCCATCGGCTCGCATGAAGAGCTGCTGAGCGAATCACCGATATATCAGCGGTTGTATCAATTGCAGTTTGCTGATGCCGGGCACCTGGCCTCCATGGCCGCGCAGGTGGAAGCATGACGCCCGCGATGCAAGCGTCGACCAGGCCGGTTTTTTCGATGACCGGCTTTGCGCGCGGAACCGGACGCGCCAACGAGGCGCTGGGCTGGACGCTGACCATCAAGGGCGTTAACCATCGTTTCCTCGATCTCCACTTCCGCCTCCCGGCCGGTACCGACGGCCTGGAGATGCAGTTGCGCCGGGTATTCAAGGAGCGCGTTGTTCGCGGGCACGTGGAAGTGACACTCACACTCGAGCGGGCAGTGCGACGGGAAGCACATTACGATGCGGCGCTGCTGGACTCTTATGTGGCTGCGTTCATCGCCGCCGCCAAGAAGCATCGCCTGGGCGGCGCGCCCGACCTCAACGTGTTATTCGGGCTCCCGGGGGTCTTCGGCAATGGCGGAGGGAGCGGGCCGAACCCCGACGACCGTGCCGCCGACGTGCAGAGCCTGGAGCAGTCGGTGCTGAGTGGGATCGGGGAGGTTCTTGCGGCCTTTCAGCAGATGCGAGCGGAGGAGGGTGCGGCGCTGGCTGGCGAACTCCACGCACTGATGCACGGCATGGAGCAGCACGTGGAGTCTGCCGCCGAGATACACCGGCGCGCGGAAGGGGAGCACTTTGCCCGCCTGCAAAGCCGCATCTCGGCCCTACTCGGCACGCAGGTCGATCGCGAGCGCCTGTTACAGGAAGCGGCGATTTTGGCGGAGCGGAGCGATGTTTCCGAAGAGATTGCGCGCCTTCGCATGCACGTCGCGCAGTTCCGAACACAACTGGAGGCTGGTGGCGAGCTGGGCAAGAAGCTCGATTTCCTGCTGCAGGAAATGAACCGCGAGGCCAACACCTTACTGTCAAAGGTGGCCGGCGTGGGCGGTGAGGGCACACGGATGACGGAGCTCGGGCTGCAGATGAAATCCGATATCGAAAAAGCGCGAGAACAGGTACAGAATATCGAGTAGGCGACGGCTTCAATAGGCGGTGGTCCCTTGCGGGGGCGATCTTCCAGGGTGGATAAGCGGGGGACCGGTTCCGGGCAGCAATAACGACAGCGAGGTAGCTTGGCGGGGATACTCTTCATTATTTCGGCGCCCTCCGGTTCGGGCAAATCGACGTTGGTGAACCAGTTGCGCTCGCTGGTGAGCGATCTGCAGTTTTCCGTGTCGTACACCACGCGTCCACCGCGCGGGTCCGAACAGGGCGGCCGGGAGTACCACTTCATCTCCCGGGAAGAGTTCGAGGGCATGGAGCGCAAGGGTGAGTTCCTGGAGACGGCCGACGTTTTCGGCAATCTGTACGGCACGGCCTGCCACTCGCTTGCTGATGCCAAGGCAGAAGGGAAGGACCTGCTGCTGGACATCGACGTCCAGGGCGCAAAGCAGGTGCGGGAACGGATCCCGGACGCAGTCAGCATCTTTGTCATGCCGCCAAACCCGGAGGTATTAGCCATGCGGCTCCGCAACCGCAGCCGGGCTGAAGGCAGCATTTCCGAAGAGGTGATCGAGCGCCGCCTGGCCAAGGCGCGGCACGAGATCGAGAATTACCGCGAGTACGGTTACATTCTCGTCAATGATGTGCTGGACCTCGCGGTGGCGGAGCTGGCCGCAATTGTGTATGCGGAGCGCGCGCGCCGCAGGGGCTCGCGCCTCACGCCCGAGGAAGCCCGGACGGTGGCGCTTGCGGAGAGTTGTCGTCAGGGGAACTCCGATGCACGTTTGCGACCGGTGCTTGTCTCTTTTGGCTTGCTTAACGGAACCATAAGGGCTCATGCTGTGACGCAGGAAGAAACCAAACAGGTGGAAACCACGCCTGTGTAGGGCAGTACTTTTTGGAGGAACAGGGCAAAATGGAGATCAAAGAAGGTTTCGACAGCAACTACCGTTACGTTCTGGTCGCGGCTCGCCGCGCTCGCCAACTGCAGAGCGGTTCGCAGCCCCTGGTCAGCTCGGGTTCGCGGAAGGCCTGCCGCGTGGCGCAGGACGAACTGGACGCCGGCCTGGTGAACTATACCAGCAAGCCGATTACCGAGGTCCAGGCCGAGCCGACCCCGAACGAGTTCCGGCCCATTCTCGCCATTTAGACACGGTGTTCCAAGCCGCTGCGCCCGCCGGAGCTGGTAGTAGAATGAGACGCGATGAAGATCACCGTCGGGGTCTCCGGGGGCGTGGCCGCGTATAAAGCGGCAGAGCTGGTGCGTGCGCTGCAACAGCAGGCACTCGACGTGCACGTGGTGATGACGGAGGCGGCGCTCGAGTTCGTGCAGCCGCTTACGTTTGCTGCGCTTACCGGTCACAAGGTGATCACGGGTTTGTGGCCCAAAGCGGGCACGGATGCGGAACCCGATTCTGCCGTCGAGCACATCGCGGAGGCGCAGTCCAGCGACGCTCTCGTGGTTGCGCCGGCCACTGCGGATCTGCTGGCCCGCTTTGCCCACGGCCTCGCGAACGACTTCCTCACGACCATGTACCTGGCCACCACGGCGCCCGTAATCGTGGCGCCTGCGATGAACGTGGTCATGTGGGAGCATCCGGCCACACGCGCTAACCTCATGATGCTCCAGGAGCGCGGCGTGCGCATCGTGCCGCCTGCCAGCGGCTATCTGGCTTGCGGCATGGTGGGCAGTGGGCGCTTGGCGGAGACCGCAACCATTGTCGAGGCGGTACTCGGAGCCCTGCAGGGCCGCAACGACTTCGACGGCGAAACTGTACTGGTGACCGCTGGAGGCACACGCGAGCGCATCGATCCGGTGCGCTTTATCGGCAACCGTTCCAGTGGCAAAATGGGTTACGCGCTGGCGGAGGCGGCGGCGCGGCGCGGCGCGCGCGTCATTCTGATCAGCGCACCCACGGCACTTCGCCCTCCTGCCGGTTGTGAGGTGGTGCAGGTGACCTCGGCCGAAGAGATGCGCACCGCCGTCCTGGCGCAACTGCCTGAAGCGAGCGTGGTTATCATGTCTGCGGCGGTTTCTGACTACCGGCCGCGCATCTATACCGCGCAGAAGATCAAGCGAGCCGAGGCCATCACGCTCGAGCTCGAGCCAACGGCCGACATCCTGAGCGAAATTGTGGAGAAGCGAGATCCGTCTACCCTGGTGGTTGGCTTTGCCGCGGAGACGGAGAACCATTTCGAGCATGCCCGGGGCAAGCTGCTGCGCAAAGGCGCGGACGCGCTGGTGCTGAACGACGTTTCGCAAGAGGGAAGGGGCTTCGATGCGGACCGGAATGCGGCAACGTTTCTGACCCCGCACCGGTCTGTCGAGTTGCCGGAAATGACCAAGCAGGCTTTGGCGGAACGCATTCTGGACGAGATAACGGCGCTGCGCCGGCCGCCCTCCCTGGTGGCAGAAATGGACGAAAGCCCATCGCTGCTGGTGGAGGAGAAATAGGGTGACGCTTGATCCAGCCCTCCGGCGCGAAGTGGAAGCGCGGCTGGAGTTCTATCGCGAACTGGGTGTCTATGACTTCTACCGGCGCGCGCGGGACAGCGCCGAGCAGGCTGCCACGATCGCCACGCTGGCTCCTGAGCTCGTGGACGCCGTCCCGATCGCAGCTCCGAGTCTTTCCGAAACGGCATCGCTGGTTCCCGCTGAGGCCGAAGCTTTTCCCATCCTGGGGAGTGAAGCTGAGCCAAACCAGGACCGCCACGCTGCTCTGGCCGCGATACGCGCGCTGATCGGTGATTGCACGCGCTGCAAGCTTTCTCTCCATCGCAACACGATCGTCTTCGGCACAGGCGACCCGCATGCGCGGCTGATGTTTGTCGGCGAAGGGCCGGGTGCCGATGAAGACGCGCAAGGCGTGCCGTTTGTTGGCCGTGCCGGGCAGTTGCTCAATAACATGATCACCGCCATGGGCCTGACCCGCGAGGCCGTCTACATCGCGAACATCGTGAAGTGCCGGCCGCCGCAGAACCGCGTACCGGAGCCGGACGAAGCGCAAACCTGCATGCAGTTTTTATGGCAGCAGATCGATGTGGTAAAGCCGGAGGTCATCGTCGCTCTTGGATCGACGGCGGCAACCTATCTGCTTGGCGGGAAATCCTCATTGAGCGCTCTGCGCGGACGCCTCCACGCATGCCGGGAAACGAAGCTGATCGTTACCTACCATCCGGCCTTTCTGCTGCGCGATCCGCGCCAGAAAAAAGAAGCGTGGAAAGACCTCCAGATGGCCATGCTGGAGTTAGGTCTTGCTCCGCAGGCGACGCGCGCACCGCACGCCTGAGAACAAGCCCTGAATCATCTTTGCGTCCCCGCCGCGATGGTATCCTGAACTTACCCACACCAAGACAAAATCTCCCTGGAGCCTTCACCTCGATTGAGCGCTACTGTGTCTTCCCCCATAGCTTCAGAATCCGCCGAGGAAGGGCGCAGACGCACTTCGCTTCTTATTCTTTACTCCGGCCTGGTAGGTCTCTATTGCCTCTGGGTGCTGCTCCTGCCCATCTTTCCGTCGCAGGACGGTCCTATGCATCTGTTCTTTACCAACGTGCTCACGCACTTGCTGGCGCATGACTCCCCGCTGTATGAGCAGTACTACTCCATCCGCCATCTTTTCCCGCCATATTCGCTCTACTACTATCTTCTGATCGCGCTGTCGCGGCTGGTGCCGATCATCTGGGCCGATAAGATAGTCGTCGCAATGGCGGTTGCGAACCTCGCATTCGGCCTTCGTTATTTATGCATGGCCCGCAGCCGGAACGGCGCTGTGGTCTCCATGCTGGTCTTTCCTGTCCTGCTCAACTGGCCGCTGTTCATGGGCTTTGTCAACTTCACGCTCTCGCTCGGCATGGCCGCATGGGCCATCGGCATCTGGACCCGCCTGGAGTTTCTGCCTCCGGCGCTTCCGCGCGCGGGCATGCGTGTCAGCTTTGCCGCATTGCTGATCGCCATGACCATGACGCATCCCGTTCCCTTCGGACTGGTCGTCGTTTTCTGCGCGGGCGATCTGGCGATGCGACGGGTGGATCTCTGGCGGCAGCGCCGTCTGACTGATGTGCAGGTGTGCTGGCAGCGCAACTGGAGCTATGACCTGCTGTTACTCGCGGCCACCACGCTGGGATGCGCTCTCTATATCTCGGCCTTTACGGTGAAGCACATCGCGCAGCAGACGCAGCCCGTGCCCTCAAAGCGGACCTCGGTGCACTGGCTTCTCTACGGGCATGGCCTGTTGGTGATGGGCGGACACCAGCCGGACATCCTGTTCTATCGCATAAGTGTGTTTCTCGTGCTCGTGCTCGCGCTGCTGCTGGCCGGGATGCAGATTATGCGCCAGCGGCGGACGGGGTTCGTGCCCCTTCCGCGCTGGCTGATTTTCACGGTCATCATGATCATCGCGATGCCGGTGATACCGCCAGATTTGAACGCCTCGCACCTTTTCCGTGACCGGCTGATGATCGTGATATGGATTGCGGCGGTTGCGGCTGCGAGTTCTTCCACCGTACTGACGCGGCGCTGGGAGAGGATACTGGTCGTCTATAGCGCGGTTGCTGCTGTCGTCGTACTCGCGGTAATTAGCACCAAGGTGCGGCCGGTGGCAGCGCGCGTTGCAGAGATCGAGCATGTGCCGCTCGGTCACCACGGCCCGGTCGGACTGGTGCTGCCGGCCGCGCTGCAAAGCTTCAAATTCCAACTGTTCTTCGATCCTTACCAGTGGGCGGGAGCGCATTTTCCTCGACGGGCCAACGGCGTGCTGCTCAATACACCGTGGCTCGATCTGCCCATCATCCCCCTCGGCGCGCAGCCCGGGCACCTGCTCACCGGGCGCATGATTCCGATGGATATCGAGGTCTATTCCATCCTGCGTGAGGACCTCCTCACTTCGCCGGCGATCCGGCAATTGGTGTATCCGCAGACCGATTACGCAATCCTGATTGACGAGACAGGGCGCACCCCGGACACCCCGGTGGATCCGGTGCTGCGCGCCGACGCGCATGATAACTGGCACTGCACTACCGAGGACTGGTTCCTGATCTGCGATCGGGAGCCGAAGTAGGTCCGTTCAGCCGGCCAGCGACTGGTACTGCGGATGGGCCTGAAGGAAATCCGCCACGAAGGGGCAGGCCGGGATGACGCGAAGCTGGTGCTCCCGCGCGTAGTCCAACCCGGCTTTGACCAGGGCAGTGCCAATGCCGCGACCGCCGATCGAGGCGGGAACCTCGGTGTGCGTGAACGTGATCTCGCTACCGCTGATCCGGTAATTCAGGAAAGCAGTCTTGTGGCTCGCTTCGGTTTCGAAGCGGTGCTTCAGGGTATTATTCGTGATCGCGCTGGCCATGGAGGTATGGTCGCATATCAGCAGGTACACGCTGGTACTCGGGTCTATTCCCCTTTCGGGCAATTGGGCGATTTCCGCCCAGTTCGTAGACTGCGGTCATGTCCAGATACTTACTGTTTTCTTTTGCCGTACCTTCATTGATTACTGCCTTCTGCGCGGCTTTCGTCCTGGTGGCGCCGCACCTTACGCAGACGGTCTATTTGCAGATGGCCGGTCTGCTGGCGCGGGTCGTCATTCTTGGTTCTTTCCTGTACGTCGCGCACCAGACACGCCGGATGGCGGCCTTTCGCAAGAGCATCACCGCCTAAGCTCTGCCGGGCCGGGAAGGCCCCGCTACTTCAGATCCTGCTCTGTCGTGATCTTCCAGGCGCCATCGATCTTCCTGAGTTCCAGGCGGGACGGGTTCGCGTGCCCAGCATCTGGTGGCGCAAGCTGCCATTGCTTTACGCAGCGCACCTTCACATCGGTTGGAGAGACAGGCTGGAGCGCGATGTCGGCCAACTGGAAGCGCACCAGGCGTTTGCCCGAGCGGACGAACTGTTGTTTGTCCTGGAGCACGGCGCGCTTTGAAACTCCGTTGTACAGAAAATAGCGATCGAGCCGGCCGGCGTAGAACGCCGCCTCCCGTTCCGGATTGTTGGACTGCATGGCTGCCGCCCAGGCCTGCAGTACGCTTTCGATATTCGCGTTTAGTTGCGGGCTGAGGGCCGGGCTACCCGGAGGCGCCGGCGCGGTTGGCCGGGCCGGGTGGCTGCCTGATGTTGGCGCAGCCGGGGTCATATCGGTAAGCGTGGGGTCGTCGTCCTCCGGCGTTCGGCTGGGCGGAGCCTCTGCTGCCGTCTCGCCGTCTTCGGTTGAGGTGCCGATCGCTATCGGTGCAGGTGGCCGCCGGAGCGGGTTCGTCAGCAGGGCACTGGTCAGCACCAGCGCGGCGCCAGCCAGCAGCGCCACGAAGCTCCAACTTTGCCAGCGATGCACACGCGCCGGGGTCTCCGGATGATGCGGCCGGCGATTCGTGATCCACTGCGGGACGAAGTACAGCGCGAAGCCGCTACAGGCAGCAGCGACGAGTCCGGTGGCCATAAGGCCGAGCAGCAGGGTGTGAGTCATCGTGAGTGCTGCTCTGATTATGCCCGAGGGCAAGGTCAGGGATGCTCTGACCCCACCCCCCCTAGGACTTTCGGGCTAAAGTCCTCTCCCAATTGAACTTAGGCCGGGGGTGTCCGGCTAAAGTCCTCTTGCGAAAGGAGTTACACGCAAAGTCCTCTCAGCAAAAAAGTTAGCCGCCCTTTGGGGGCGGCGTGGGGTGTGCATGTTCCATCTCTGTCTCCAGTATAGCGAATTGAGGAACCAGGCGGATTTTCATTATGTCCTGCAGGAGATGGATTACCGAAATGCCAACGAGGTCCTACTAACAATAGATCAGGCCAGCAGCTCCATCTACGCTTCCAGTGCGACACAAACAAGCTTGCTTCAGACGAGTCCAGGATCAACGGGTTGCACAACCTCAACCACCAGCAGTACAAGCTGGAGCATTGGAGGAAGCGCAGGCTGGAACCAGTTGCAGGGACTCAACGCAGCCCTGACTGGAGGCGTTAGTATTTCGAATTCTCAGACCATCACGTGCCCGCAAACCGCAATTACAAATACGAGTAATCCAACTTCGAGTCAACCGAGCTGGAAATATGTCATAAAAAAGCCGCAGGCAGGGAACCTGGCTACTTTCTACAACCAGTGGATTTGGGAAGTGCCGTTTGGGGATTACCAGGAAGGACAAGACCAGCTAACTTTCGATTCGGCGATAGAGCAAACACCTATCTACTTTCAGACATACCCCACACTCAGCGTGAACTTACAAGGACTCGTTCCTCGGCCCTTCGGCAACACCTTCGCGCTGCAAGACCCGGTGGTATCGAGCGTATATCCGACCTGTGTCAACGCAGGTCATAAGTTCACGATCAACGGAACAGGGCTGTATCCCTCGCTCGTCTCCGGCGTCCTGATCGACGGTACGCCCTTGTCAGCATCCGCATACTCGTCCGTGAGTGATACCGCGCTTACAGCAATTGCCCCCGAGCAGTCGGGTTACTACCTTCCGGTGGTTGTCCAGACAGGAGAGGGCGTCTCCAGTTCCAATCTTACGATCGAGATTTCCGTTCTCGGTCTATGTGGCGGAAGCTAATGTGCTGAGAGTGTGCCCACCCCATGCCGTTTGCCGGTGGGCGGCAGCAGTGCCACGCTAGACGAACCAGAGTCCGTCGCGGCTGAACACGGGCAGGAAGCTGTTTGAAGAGAGCGGCGGCGTGAAGATCCTGCATTCTGTCTGATGGAGGAACGCGAGGGTGGCCATTGCCGAACCGCCTATGGATGAGGCGATTGCAGCAGATGCCCCCCGCGGCGACTCAACATAGGCGCGGCTCGCTTCCGCTACCGAAAATATTTTCTGCGATTTCTCGTGTACGGGGTTAGTCTATGCGGCAGGGAATCGCGCTTGCTCGGTTTGTTAGTTGCGCGATGCTGTAAATCCCCCGCGATTTCATTGGTTTTCCCAAACCAGTGATCCAGGCCCTTCATACAAAATTAAGAAATCCAGCAGCGTGGTCTATCGCGGTTGCAACTGGGCCTGATAGTCGGGCTCCGTCCTGCAGATGAATCGGCGAAGGAAATCGCCTTGGGGCAAAACAGGTCGATTCAGCGGATATAGAAATGGCCCTCCGATAGCTCAACAGTTTCCCTGATCAGTCCACGGCACCCACCATCACGTACACGGCAGAGGAGAACACAACAATGAACCACAAACGCGTTGTCGCCACCACCCTTTTAGCTCTCGGATGTGCATTCGCCTATACCTTCGCCCAGAGCACCGATGATTCAGAAGTCAGCAGTGATGTTGCCTATAAGTTTGAAACCGTGAACTTCGGCAATGACCCTTTCACTCAGCTACTGGGTATCGATGCCGGCGGGCTTATCGCCGGGTATCACGGCAGCGGATTGAGCGCCACACATCCTAACAAAGGGTTTGTCCTGGTGCTGCCAAACAATTTCGCTTCCGAAAATTACCCGAATTCCGCTCAAACTCAGGTGATTGGAATCAATAAGCGCGGCGATACGGACGGCTTCTATGTGGACAAGGCGGGCAACACGCACGGGTTCATTCACATTGGCGGCAGCTTTCAGACAGTGGGGTTCCCCGGAACGACCTTCAACCAACTTCTGGGAGTGAACGATAACGATCAGGCTGCCGGTTATTTCCAGGATGCTCAAGGCAATTTCCATCCGTACATCTGGGATAAGAACGGCGGAGTCTTCCTGCGCTTATTCATACCGCCAGCGGTGAGCGCGCAGGCTACCGGAATCAATGACGGGCAGTCAATTTCCGGTTTCTACATTGATAGCAAGGGGAAAAATCATGGGTTCGTACTCGTCAATGGTTCGTTTCACACCCTTGATTTCCCCCACTCCACTCTGACCCAGGCGCTGGGCCTGAGTAATAAGAACGAGGTCGTTGGCACTTATACGGACGGGGCGGGGAACTCCCATGGATTTTCCTGGGTTAACGGAAAATTCAGCTCTATTGACGATCCGAATGGCTTCGGTACCACCATCGTGAACGGCGTGAATGACAACGGCCGCATTGTTGGATTTTACGGGAACACGGCTGGGGGCATCTCCCACGGCTTTGTCGGAACACCGCAATAAGCAGCATAGGCAGAAGCTCGTACCCGGCCCGGGGGAGTAGCGCACTGCAGATACCAGCGCGCTGCCGCCCCCGCAGATCGCGAGAGTCGTGCTTTGTTCAGCCACTCATAATGCGCCGGACCTTGTGCATGATCCGGCCGGCTTAGCGATCCGTTGCGGGGCGAGGTGATACCGCGCGGGTCACAATCGGCAGCAGCGACGAGTTGGCGGAGGGCCGGCGAGTGCGCCGACGTAATGAGCGGGGAGAAGCCAGAGTCATTCCTGTCATTGTCCGGCCTTGTGACTGGCATCCTCTGCCGTTCGGAAAACTTGTCGCTACACCCCGCGATGGCCGCTTCCCGTTCAAGTGGCGACACTGAGACGGATCGCTAGTTCTTGTGCCGAGTGTTTGTTGATGCGCACCCGAAGCTCGTAGATGTCCATGCCCGGTGCCGATACTCGGATGTAGAACAGCTTTCCCGTCTTCGGCGTTTCAAGAGAAAAATGGCCTTTCGCATCGGTTTTCGTCGACGCAAGCACATCCTTCCAATCAGAGCTACGCAATTCGACGGTAACTCCGTCTGCTGGTTCGTCCGTTCCTTTGACGAGAACTTGTCCCGCCAACGCGCGACTCACGGAGACTTCTTTTTGCACAACAGGCGTCGTCGCGTACCCAGTCTGGGCCGCCAGAAAGAGGATCAGCGCCAGGAAGCCAAGCTGTTTGAAAAGTTTCATGGTCATTTCTTGATTATGATCCCCCCTTGCGGATTTGGAGAGTTTGCAGGCCCACCGGCACCTGTGTTGTATTGCTTCAAGTAGGGCCGTTGATCTCTGAGAGTCATCTCTCGCTGAAGAGCCGCATTATGACCTGCCGCGTAGCTCCTGCCCTTTCCACCGTCGATTTTTTCGTATGCTTCCGCAAGTTCGTGAAACGCAACGGTCCACTCTGGGGCGACTTGGAGATTGGTGTTTGATACTCGCGTCGAAGGCCAGGGCGCGGATCGGCGGAATCACCTGAGCTGATGCTACGCAACAAGGAACCAGCCGGCGGCTCTGGGTCGGCGTTATCGTGCGCTCCGCAATTCGATTGCTTCTTTGAGAGAAGCGAGGCTATGATGCCGCGCGGAGGTGAGGTATGCCGACTTACATGACGTTTTCCCGGTGGACACAGGAGGGGGCACGGGAGATGAAGAACAGCCCGTCGCGCCTGGACGCGGGCAGGAAGCTGTTTGAAGAGAGCGGCGTGAAAATCCTGCATTTCTATATGACGACCGGGAGATATGACATGGTGACCATCTCCGAAGCTCCGAACGACGAAGCGATGGCCAAGGCGACGCTCACGCTGTTAGGAAAGGGAAGGCTGACCACGGAGACAGTACGGGCGTTTACGGAGGAGGAGTACCGGAAGATTATGGGTGAGCTATAAGTCACGGACAGGAAAAGAAAACCTGAATGAGCGCCTGCGGCGCGACCGGATACGCTCACTCTTCCGCGATGGTGCGGAGTATGGGGTACCCGGATATGAGTGAATTGAATGGACCGGTGGGCGGGTGTGCCGGGGTGAGGGGTGGTGGGCTTGAGCATACCGGGGAGATGCTTTACAAAACAGACCGGAGACATGGTTTACACCATGGCGGAGAACAGTTGGCTTTCCCAGCTTTGGCTTGACGCATGAAGATGCGTTTATGCCTTGGAAAGAGACTCGAACCGTGGACCAACGCCTGCAGTTCTTATCGAGCTATCAGAAGGAAGAGATGTCCGTGACCGATCTTTGTCACGAGTACGGCATCTCGCGTCCAACTGCTTACAAGTGGATCAAGCGTTACGACGAGGTTGGGCCTGAGGGCCTGCTCGATCTGACGCGTACGCCGCACAGTTCCCCGTACGCAACATCGGCCGAGATCGAGAACGAGGTCCTTGCGCTACGGAAGCGGTTCCCCTCCTGGGGAGCGAGGAAGCTCAAGGCGAGACTGGAGCGCATGAACCCGAACGTGAGCTGGCCGGCGGCGAGCACCGTGGGGCAGATCCTCAGCCGGGCCGGGCTCACCAACCCTAAAAGGAAGAAACGGCGCGCCACACCCAGCTCGCAACCGTTCTCGATGGTCACTGCGCCCAATCAACTTTGGTGCATGGATTTCAAGGGATACTTTCTAACAGGCGATGGCTATCGCTGCGATCCGTTCACCATCACCGATGCACACAGCCGATTTCTGATCCGCTGCCAAGCCGTCGCCCGGATGGACCTGGCACAAGTAAGCGCTGTTTGCGATGCTGCGATGCGGGAGTTCGGCGTGCCAGAACGCATTCGCACCGACAACGGAGCGCCGTTTGCGGGCGTCGGCCTGCTGGGTCTGTCGAAGCTGTCGCTGGGATGGATGAAGCTCGGCATCGTTCACGAACGTATTCAGCCAGGACACCCGCAACAGAACGGAAGACATGAACGGATGCACCGCACGCTGAAGGAGGACACGGCCAAACCACCAGCACGGACAGTGACGGCGCAACAGAAGAAGTTCGATCGCTTCCGCCTCGTCTTCAACCATGAGCGCCCGCACGAGGCGCTTACCAACGAGACGCCGGGAAGCATCTACGTGCCCAGCACCCGACTGCTCCCCAGCAGGGTAGCGAGCTTTCAATATCCCAGATCGTTCCAGACACGGCGGGTGAATAATAGTGGAGATATCAGTTGGCATAAGGGCCGGGTTTTCGTCAGCGAAGTATTCCGCAACGAGGAGATCGGGCTCGAGCAGATGGACGAGGACGTACACCGCGTCTTCTTCTGCAACACCGAGCTGGGCGAGTTCAACAGTTCGGAAATGAGATTCCGCCCGGCCCTTCGAGCCTGAACAAACTAAAATGATGTGGATCGATGGTGACGCATCTCCTCGACTTTCAATGCCCTGATCGCAACCCTGAGCGACTCATCGACCTGAGTGGGAGAACAGCTTTCATGACAGACCGGGAACTCACGAACGTAGACAAGTCTCTCGCCGAAGCGGTGCGCAATTACCTCCTGCAGAAACAGAATGACAGAATCTCGGAAGATGAGAACCTCCGTCCTGTATGTAACTGGCTCGCTCGATTGCTCCAGGGACAGCTTGAAACCGCAGATGAATGGAATCCATACAATTGGGTCGACGATATTATCCCGTGCACAGCGGAAAGGGTTTCACTGCACACACTGTTGTTTACCGGGCTGGTGATCTGGGGTACTAGAGGCACAAGTAAAGAGTGGAAAGATCCGTTATCGGCAACAATCGAGCTATCTGAGACTTCTCCGTTTCCTCTGAGATATGAGTTGCTCTTTGGAAGGGCCGATCGAGGCTTAGGAACGTGTCCATACGGTTCCCCCCAAGACTTCCCATATGTTCCAGTGACTGACTGGATGTTTACGTTCACCGCGCCGCACTCGACCGAAAAACAAGCCATGGAAATGCCGGGGTATGGAAAGCTTGGAAAGCCATAAAGCCGGCTTTCCACCCTTCCCACACCCCTTGGAAATCCCTGCGGGGATTCCCACATTACCACGGCTACGGCTACGACTATCATTAATCTGAAAACCGGCAAAGCCCGCCGAAAACCCGCAATCAGAGCCACTCTCACCGCAAGGGGCTTGTAAACCTTGTCTCCGGTCTAAAACGTAAAGGATGTCCCGGTACTCTCAGGCTTCGTATGGCGTGAGACTGGCAGAGAGTCGCGAGCTGTTTCGTCTCCCACTCGGGGCCGGAACAAAGGACATCTGCTCTCGGGCACAGAACCTACCCTTCGCACCTCAGTTCCTTGTGAATCCCAACTTCGTGGCGGCGCGAAGGAGGGGTACCCAGCAATAAGGTAATGAAATCTGTTGCGGATCGATTGGGCCGGTGCTAAGGTTTTCGCACTCGCCAAATCTCCTTCCTTTCCGAACCCTAAGGCTGATCTGGAGCCGAAATCAAACGTGAGAAAGAGGCCGGCAATGTTTTCCCTTCGCTCCTTCCCTCAGTTGCGGCGTTTGCGCCACGCAGTAAGCTTTATAGTTCTCGCCATAAGCTTCGCAGGTTATACCAGCTTGCCGGCAGCACCGCTGCACTCTGAAAGGAAAGCGCTGGAGAAAGCGCTCCACCGCGATCTGGAGGACTACTCATGTGATCGCTCTGCGATCGAACATTTCTCGACGCTCTCCTTGGCCGTCAGCTTTCGCGGAGATCCTGAGGAGATCAAAATGGCCGTCGGGACGACGCGCTATCACGACGGAGATGAGGCAACTCCAGAGAACCTCTTTCAAATTGGGAGCAATACGAAGGCGTTTACCTCCTCGATCATCCTGAGGATGGAAGCCGAGCATGTACTTTCAATCGAAGACAATTTGGAGAAATGGTTGCCGCAATACCCGGCGTGGGGCAAGGTAAGGATCCGCCAACTGCTCAACATGACGAGCGGAATCCCGAGCTATGATAATACCCCCGCACAGGAACATGATTACGCAGAGAATCCTTACATCAAAACTACGCCCGAGCAGTTAGTGGCCTATGTTTATCCGACGCTCTCTAAGCCAGCCAACTGGAGTTACTCCAACACCAATTATATCCTTCTGGAAATGATCATCGAGAAGGCGAGCCGGTGGCATAGCTACCAGGCGGAGTTAGACCGCCTGATCGCAATCAATGATCTGCATAACACCTTTTACGATGCGTACTTCTATCCCCACTGGGTGATGGAGCGGCTGGTCTCGGGTTATTACCTCAACACGGATGACAAAGGGTTGGCCAAGCTGCTGGGCAAGGACACGAAGGATTTCAGCATGGGATGGGCGCAAGGCGCCGGAGGGATCGTCTCCACGCCGGCGGATACGACGAGGTGGGTGCGCCATCTCTTCGAAGGCGACGTATTGCCTCCGAAGCAGCGGAAGGAACTGATGACCCTGGTCGAGATTCCCAGCGGTGAACCGATCAAGGAAACCTCGGCCAAGCATCCCGAGGCGTTTGGGCTGGGCGTCTTTCAGTTGACCATGCAGCCGCTGGGACGGTTCTGGGGATACCAGGGTGCGGGTCTCGGCTCTCGTGCAGTCTACGCATATCTTCCTGAGTCCGGTGTGATCATCACGATATTCGTCAACAGCCGGACCTCCGACGCGGAGAACAAGTTAAATACGGTACTTGTGGCGACTTTGTATAACACACTTAAGAAGTTTGGTAAGGTGTGATCGGAGCGGTCCGGTAAGGGCTATGCCGCCCTCGTGGCCGCCCATGGGGGCTGCCTGCTTGGGGTCAGGGATGTTGCTCTTACCCCACCCCCCCTGGACTTTCGGGCTAAAGTCCTCTCCCGATTGGACTTAGGCCTGGGGTGTCCGGCTAAAGTCCTCTTGGGAAAGCAGTTACACGCAAAGTCCTCTCAGCAAAAGACTTAGCCGCCCTTTGGGGGGCGGCTTGGGGTGTGCTTCTTCCATCTCTGTTTCCAGTATAGCGAATTGAGGGGAACGAATCGGCACTTTTCCTCTTAGAAGAGGGAGCGTTGATGGAGGAGCGTCTGTTTGCTACTCTTTCGCCGGTTTCAGAGATGGAATTCCGGACGGCCATAGCCGCCCATGAGACCTGTCTTCCCCCTGCCACCTCTGCCCTTCCGGAACATCGGGTCGAATTGCGCCCGAGGAGTCGGGTTACGCTGGTGGGGAAGGGCAGCCTGACTACGGAGACAGTACGGGCGTTTACAGAGGAGGAGTACCGGAAGATTATGGGGGAGCTTTAGGTCGCGGGACAGGCAAAGAAAACGTGAATGAGCCCCTGCGGCGCGACGGGATACGCCCACCCTCCGCGGTGCCGCTGTGTGGTGAGTTGGATTGGCGGCGGAGTAGTGCCGAGTTCCATGCCGTGGTACGTGGGTGGTGCTGGTTGAGCGGCGCTGTCGTTCGACGCGCCCACAACGTCTTCGGGGCGGATCTGGTTGGCGTATGGGGGCCGGGCGCAGTGTCGTGACCTGATTTCGTGCATTCGAAAGCGACCAAGCTGAGTGTCTTCTGGTTTCAGCTTCGCTGCACTCAGGATCGGGCACCCGGCTGATCTTCCTTATGCCCTCCCAGTGATATCGTTGAATGACTTCGGAGTATTTGCATGAAAATGAGCACTGAAAAGCGTGCTGTAGACAAGGTCTTTCGTAGGCGTGACAGATACGAAATTCCTGATTGGCAACGCAAAAAGGTCTGGGATGTAGGCAAGAAACAACGCCTCATTGATTCGATCATCAAGGGTTGGAGGCTTCCTAAATTCTACTTCGTGAAGATTTCGGAGGACGAATACGAAGTCGTTGACGGACAGCAGCGATTGGCTGCGATATTTGACTTTTGCTCTAACGAGCTTAGCTTGGGCACGGCTACAAGTGAAGCGTTACGGGGAAAGAAATTTTACAGAGAGCTTCCTCAACGTGTAGCAGATGCATTTGATGATTTTGAAATCGAATTCGATCTCATAGAGATGCAAGTGATGAAGAGCTAAAGGAATTTTTTCAGCGGTTGCAGGAAGGTCTTCCACTAACCAGCAGTGAGAAGTTAAACTCCGTTCATAGCAAGATGCGCGATTTCTGCAAAGAGCTTTCAAAAGATCCATTCTTCAGCGAATCAATAGCTGTTCCGGACACTAGGTATTCCCATTTTGACATAGCTGCAAAGTGCGTCGTCTTAGAGGTCGAAGGGCTCGAAGCGGGGCTTAGGTTTGAAGATGTGAGAAGTGTTTTCGAGGCTCATAACAACTTCTCATCTAGCTCTGCTGTAGCTAAAAGGATTAAGACTGCTCTTGACCTTCTGCATCGAGCTTACAAGAACAAGGGGAGTAACCTCAAAACTCGAACAACGGTTCAGTCGTTAATCACGCTTGCGTGCAGGTTGGTATCAACTGGAAATCTTGAAGGGGCTGAAAGTGAGATCCGGGACTTCTTTGAAAGCTTCAGCGATGAACTGCGAGTTCAGATGGAACTTGGTCAAGCGGCTACTGATACTGATTTCATGAATTTCCAGAGATCAGTAAATGCAAACGTCAGGAGTGGAGCTAAGTTACGTCATCAGATCTTATTGCGAAAGCTTTTCCAGTTATCGCCGCAGCTAGCCAAGCGCTTTGATGTTTCCGTTATTGCTGAGAGTGGTGTTAATGGACGAGTAGTAGAACTCGGCAAGAGCATCATGCGGTTGATAGTTCAAATCAACGAGCGAACGGCCTCTGTTACTGGCGCGGATCTTTTCAAGGCTACAAACAAGACCTCGCAAGCCCTCGTTCGTCTCGGCAAACCAGTGGGAACGTACAAAGAGTACGGGGATATGATCGATGACCTGTACTTTGTATTTCGCGAAAGCACAGGAAGCCGATTAGACGAACCAGTACCCATATCTTTTAGCGATGTGAATGCACTCCGAACCGACCTTCGACACGATGTCGATCATGGCGATGCCGGCAAAGTACGGTCTAAGCGAAAGAAGGCAGGGTCGACCTTCGAAAAGTATGCTGGAGCGGGTACGCCACAAACTGTAGAACCGATGCGGCTGTCGCTGGTTCAGGCGAATCTGCTCGGCGCAGTTGAAGGTGACCTTCGAGCTTTACTCTCGAAGCTCTTGACTGAGCCTAAGCCTGCTATTGAGGTTTGAGGCAGAGGATCGCTGCAGCATTCGTGTTCAATAGGATAAGAAAGCCCTCGCTTGCGCGAGGGCTTTCTTGTGGAACGACTGCTGGCCGGGTGTTGCGGCGGAGCCGCGTATGCCCGACGCGGCGAGCGTCAGTACATGCCTTCCATGCCGCCGCCGTGGCCGCCCATGGGGGCGGCCTGCTTGGGCTCGGGGATTTCCGAGACCATGGCTTCGGTCGTCAGCATGAGGCCGGCGATCGAAGCGGCGTTCTGGAGGGCGGTGCGGGTGACCTTGGTCGGGTCGATGACGCCGGCGGCGACCAGGTCTTCGTACTTGTTGGTTCCGGCGTTGTAGCCGAAGTTGCTGTCCTTGCTGTCGTGGATCTTGCCCACAACCACGGCACCTTCTTCGCCGGCGTTGCCAACGATCTGGCGCAGCGGCTCTTCGATGGCGCGGCGGACAATCTGAGCGCCGATCTTCTCGTCGCCATGGAGGTTCTGGAGGAGATCGTCGACCGCGGATGCGGAGCGGACCAGGGCCACACCACCGCCCGGGACGATGCCTTCTTCGACGGCAGCGCGGGTGGCGTGCATGGCGTCTTCGACGCGAGCCTTCTTCTCCTTCATCTCGGTTTCGGTAGCCGCACCGACCTTGATGACGGCGACACCGCCGACCAGCTTGGCGAGGCGCTCCTGGAGCTTTTCACGATCGTAGTCCGAGGTGGTCTTGTCGATCTGGTTGCGGATCTCCTTGACGCGGCCCTCGATGGCCTTCTGATCGCCCTTGCCTTCGACGATGGTGGTGTTGTCCTTGTCGATGGTGACGCGCTTGGCGCGGCCGAGGTCCTCAAGCTTGACGTTCTCGAGCTTGATGCCGAGGTCTTCGGTGATGGCCTTGCCGCCGGTCAGCTTGGCGATGTCTTCGAGCATGGCCTTGCGGCGATCGCCGAAGCCGGGCGCCTTGACGGCAGCGACCTTGAGCGAGCCACGCAGCTTGTTGACGACCAGGGTGGCGAGTGCATCGCCGTCCACGTCTTCCGCGATGATGAGGAGGGGCTTGCCGGTCTGCACGGACTGCTCGAGGATGGGCAGCAGGTCCTTCATCGTGGAGATCTTCTTCTCGTGGATGAGGATGTAGGGGTCTTCGAGGACAGCTTCCATGCGGTCCGGATCGGTGACGAAGTAGGGGCTGAGGTAGCCGCGATCGAACTGCATGCCTTCGACGACTTCGAGCTGGGTTTCGAGGGTCTTGGACTCTTCGACGGTGATGACGCCGTCCTTGCCGACCTTCTTCATGGCCTCGGCGATGATGTTGCCGATGGTGGAGTCGGAGTTGGCGGAGATGGTGCCGACCTGCGCGATCATGTCACCGGAGACGGGCTTGGAGAACTTGCTCAGCGCGCCGCCCTGAACGTTGCCGTGCTCATCGCGCTTGCCGACGATCGCTTCGACGGCCTTGTCGATGCCGCGCTTGAGGGCCATGGGATTGGCGCCGGCGGCTACGGTCTTCACGCCTTCGCGGTAGATGGCCTGGGCCAGAACGGTGGCGGTGGTGGTGCCGTCGCCAGCGACGTCGGAGGTCTTGGAGGCGACTTCGCGGACCATCTGGGCGCCCATGTTCTCGAGCGCGTCCTTCAGCTCGATTTCCTTGGCGACGGTGACGCCGTCCTTGGTGATGGTGGGGGAGCCGAACTTCTTCTCAATGACGACGTTGCGGCCCTTGGGGCCGAGGGTGACCTTTACAGCGTCGGCGAGGGTGTTGACGCCGCGCAGGATCGCCTGGCGGGAATCTTCGCCGTGCAGAATTTGCTTTGCCATAGTGGTGTATCTCCTAATGCTGAACTGGAATCTTGCTTACGCTTGAGGGGAACCGCAGGCTTCTTCGACTTCGCTGCGCTCCGCTCAGGATGACAATCTGTTAGCCGGGGAGCCGGATTTACTTGCGGAGGATGCCGAGGACTTCGTCTTCCTTCATGATGAGGAAGTCTTCGCCATCGATCTTGATCTCGGTGCCGCCCCACTTGCCGAACAGGACGCGATCGCCAGCCTTGACGTCGAGGGGAAATACCTTGCCTTCATCATTCGACTTGCCCTTGCCAACGGCGATCACTTCGCCTTCCTGGGGTTTTTCCTTGGCGGTGTCGGGGATGATGATGCCGCCACGAACGCTTTCGGTCTCCTCGATACGGCGGACCAGGATGCGATCGTGCAGCGGGGTAAAGGACGTCGCTACGGATGCAGTTGCAGATGCCATTCCTTGCTTCTCCTTCACGCGAGAGGTAAGGTCTCGCGTGCTCTTTGGTGTTGAAAGTCGTGCGATTGGGAGGGCGGTGGACTTCTATTAGCAGTCCCGCCCAACAACTGCTAATGTACGCCTTTTGGGGGAGGGAGTCAAGGGTTTGGACGTACAATTTGAGCTACTAGCGCTCATATAATGTGCTCTGCCAGGGAGAGATGATGCGCTGAATCACGCGTGTTCCGGACCAAACCCGGCGAGTGACGGGCAGGAAGCGGAACGCTTAGAATGAGGGCATGTTTGGAGTATGGGTGCGCAGGGCAGTTCTGGGATGTTTGCTGCTGGTATTGGGGGCAGGCGGGAGCCTGGTCCAGGCACAGCGCCGGGGTCGCAAGTACACGCCACCGCCGGAGACGGCGAACGTGACCATTACGGTGGTGCGGGAGTCGAATGGCAAGCCCATTCCGCGGGCTGCGGTGATCTTTCATCCGATTGAGAACGGGAAGGACAAGGGCGCGATGGAGCTGAAGACCGATGATGAGGGCAAGACCGCGCTCGACATCATCCCGATCGGCGACACGGTGCGCCTGCAGATCATTGCGGACGGCTTTCAGACCTTTGGCAATGACTACCTGGTCGACACCAAGGCGAAAGAGATCACGATTCGCATGAAGCGGCCAGTCTCGCAATACTCGATATACAAGGGCAATGCCACGGGCGACCAGAGCGGTCAGGCTACGGAGAAGACGCCGGCGCCGCAGTAGGTCTCAGGGCAGCGGTTTGAGACTCGAGCGGCCTTTTACGGGCCGCTCGTTGTGTTTGGGGCGCAAATGATGTTTGGGCGTGCCTGGCGGCAGGCGGGCGATGCGGGGAGCTTAGTCCGTAGTGAAGGCTGATTCGCTGGCGCGGCGTACAAGGGCGGCGAGTGTGCGTGCATTGCCGGTGGCCGCGCCGGAAGCGGTGTTGTCGAAGATGCACCAGACTGCCGCGTGTGCACTTTGATGGACGAGCGTGCCCGCGAGCTCGTTGAGGAAGTCTGGGGTGTAGGCGGAGTAGTAGCGGTCCGGCGAGCCATGCAGTCGGTAGTAGGCGAGTTCCGGCCAGCCTGCGGGGCGAAGCGGCTCGCCGGCAATGGACGGGTCTGCGGCGGCGCGCGCGATACGGAAGTGCGTGAGCAGTTCGTTCGCTTCGGGCGTGAACCAGGTGGGGTGGCGCGGCTCGAGCACGGCGGGATGGGCCGAGAGCGAGCGCAGCAGGGTAAAGAAGGCAGTGGTCAGTTCGGGGACAAAGGCGAGCTTCGGCGGAAGCTGGAAGAGCAGGGGACCGAGCTTTTCTCCCAGGCAGCCGGCCTCGGCAAGGAACGCAGTCAGTTGCTGGGGGGAGCAGGCCAGTGCTGCTTCGTGGGTGATGAGCTTGGGAGCTTTGACGGAAAAGCGGAAGTCTTCCGGGACCGAGTCGGCCCAGCGCTTCCATGTCGTTTCGCGGTGCGAACGATAGAACGAAGAGTTGATTTCGACGCAGGAAAAGACGCGGGCGTAACGCAGCAGGTGCGCGTCTTCGCCGGGGAAATCGGCTGCATAGAGGCGGGGAATCGACCATCCGGCGCAGCCGATGCGGATACTACCGGGGGCAGCCGCGAGCGCGTTTTTCTCGGCCATGCTCCCTCACTCTGATGCTCGCCGGCAGAGATGCAGAAGGGCGCGTTGCGGGGGTGATGCGGTGGGTTTAGTGGTGGGCGAGGACGGCGACGATATCCACGGCATCGAGGATGACGCGGGTGCGCGGATCGATCACGACGGCGTAGCCGTCCATGTAACCGCGCTGGTAGCCAACCGGCACGGGCGGCAGTTGCGCAACCACGACTGCGGGAAGGGGACGGAACTTCCTTTGCCAGCCCGGCGGTAATTGGCCTGTGCGGTAGTAATGATGGCGCAGGCCAGGGGGCAGTGTGCGTGGGCCGTCGTAGTAGCGGGCCAGTGGACGGTAGTCCTCAAGGCGAAAGTAGGTGCCTCCGCGATGATCACCGTAGCCGTGCATATGCGCATGGGTGCCGTGATCGTGAATCGCATGCTCGTCATTCGCATGCCTGCGCGGCGCGTGATCATGGCCGTCGAAATCATGCCGGTCCGAGTCGCGATCTTCGAAGTCGCGGCCGTGCTCGGGTCCGTGGCCGTGCTCTTCGTCGGCACCGCCCCGGTGATCGTGGTCGGCTGCAAACACCTGCGAAGCGGCCGAGCCCAGCATCGCGAGACCAAGGAACACGCCAAACCGCCGTCTGTTCATGGACACTCCTGACCGGCAGGCGCATTGTGATCGCATGCACGCGGTGGCTCAGTTATAGGTGGATCTGGCGGGTTTGGCCTTTCCACAAAAGTGCTATCGCACCCGCGCGTCAACCCCTCGTGGGTGAGTGGGCCTGCATATACTTGCCAGGTCTGCCGAGCAAAGTGCTGTTTTCATCTCACGCATTCGTTCAAGACCAGAAGCCGGACGCTCACCGGCTCGGGCGTTTACGGCCGGCCGATGTCCACGTAGCATCGCGCCTAGACGAGCGCTCGCATCCGGAGCAAAAGTGCAGGTGCCGTGACTGGGGGGAAGCGTGGAAGACAGCCTGAAGGCACAAGTCGCGGCAGCGCAAAAGCGGTGGCCCGAGCTGGATTGGACGCAGTGGGCGAAGACCGCCGATACCCTGCACATGTGGACGCAGATTGTGGGTAAGACCCGGCTGGCACTCAGCCCTCTGCAGGCCCACTGGTGGAATGTGCCGCTCTACGTGAGTGCGCGGGGCCTGAGTACATCGGCGATGCCGTACGGGGATGAGCTGCTGGAGATGGAATTCGACTTCGTCAGTCACGACCTGCGTTTCAGCCTGAGCAGCGGCGCACGTTTGTCGATACCGCTGCGCGCGCAGTCGGTAGCGGATTTCTACGCGGAGTACCTGCGCTGCCTGGCCGCCCTGGGCGTGTCTGTCCATCTCTATCCGGTGCCGGTTGAGTTGAAGGAGCCGATCCCGTTTGCGCAGGATAGTGAGCATGCCTCGTATGACCCGGATGCGGCGCACCGCTTCTGGCGTGTGCTGGTGCAGGCAGATCGAATCTTTCAGCAGTTTTCATCGGGCTTTATCGGCAAGATCAGCCCGGTGCACTTCTTCTGGGGGAGCTTCGATCTGGCGGTGACGCGCTTCTCCGGGCGGCGCGCGCCGGAACGCGAAGGAGCCGATCCGGTGACGCGCGAGGCCTACTCCCACGAGGTGATCAGTGCCGGATTCTGGCCGGGCAATGGCGGCTACGGGCAGGCAGCGTTCTACTGCTACGCCGCGCCTTCGCCGGTGGGCTTGCAGCAGGCCAAGGTCCAGCCTGCGGCGGCGCAGTTCGATAGCGGGATGGGGGAGTTCCTGCTGAAGTATGAAGATGTGCGCACCGCGCCCGATCCGGACGCGGCGTTGTTGAGTTTTCTGCAGAGCACGTACGATGCTGCGGCGGACCTGGCGAAATGGGATCGTGCTTCGCTGGAGCGGCAGCCCCTCCCGGTTGTGTAGACGGTGCGGAGAGTGCGGCCGCACTGACCGGCTACACTAGCCATCGATGCTGCGAACCGTGAATGCGACCCGGTATGTGCTGCCGCTGCGAGAGGGCGGCTCGCTTCCGGCGATTGTGGAAGGGGATGATTGTGGGCTGTACGTGGTTAAGTTCCGGGGAGCAGGCCAGGGTGCGCTGACATTGGTGGCAGAACTGATAGCCGGGGAGATTGGCCGCGCGCTGGGTCTGCGCATCCCCGAGCTGGTATTTGTAACCGTCGATGCGGCTTTAGGCCGGAATGAGCCGGACGCGGAGATTCGCTACCTGCTGAAGAGCAGCGTGGGCCTGAACCTGGCGCTGGACTACCTGCCCGGCGCGGCGATGTTCGACCCTGCAGCACGCGACACGGCGCCCGCGGACGAGGCTTCGCTGGCCGTCTGGTTCGACGCGTTCACGGAGAACGTGGACCGCACGGCCCGGAATGCCAACCTGCTGATCTGGCATCGCAAGCTTTACTTCATCGACCACGGGGCGGCGTTGTTTTTTCATCACAACTGGCCGACGATGCGGGAGAAGGCGGAGTCGCCGTTCACCGCGATCCGGGAACACGTTCTGCTGCCGTGGGCTTCCGAAATTCGCGAAGCTTCCACACTGGCGGGGAGCCGATTGACGCAGGAACTCCTGGCCGAGATTGTTCAGCAGGTTCCGGACGAGTGGCTGGAAGCCGCCGGTGACGGAAGTGCGGCGGAGAAGAAGGCAGGCTACCTTGAGTTCTTTCGGCGGAGGCTTGCGGCCCGATCCATCTTTGAAGAGGAGGCGATCCGCGCTCATGCTCGCCTCGTTTGATTACGCTACGATCCGCGTGGTGCCGCGCGTGGAAAGACAGGAGTTCATCAACGCCGGCATCGTGCTCCTCTGCCTGGAGAAGCGGTATCTCGCGGCGCGCATTCATGTGGACGAGAGACGGCTGCGGGCACTGTGGCCGGAGATCGATCTGGAGCTGGTTCACAAGCATCTGGAGGCGATTGAGCGGGTGTGCGCGGGCGATCCGGCCTCCGGCCCGATTGCGGGTCTTTCGCAGCGGGAGCGCTTCCATTGGGTCATCTCTGCGCGGAGCACGATGATCCAGGCTTCTCCGGTACATACGGGTCTATGCGACGGCACGGAAGGTCTGCTCGACCGGCTGGCTGAGCAGCTACTCACCTGAATGCCCTGTGCAGAAAGAAAAGTGCCGACATTCCTTCCGGATGACGGCACTGTCCTCAGATGCGGCGCTGAAACAGACTAGAAGCCCTTCTCGATGCGGTAGTACACATCGTTCCACTTGAGTTCTTTCTTGAACTCGGGCACCGTCGTGTTCTTGTCGATTAGCAGGAACTCGATGCCGGCCATATCGGCGAAGTCGCGGAGGTGTTCGGCGGTGAGGTCGAAGCTGAAGCCGGTGTGGTGCGCGCCGCCGGCGTAGATCCAGGAGACGGCAGCCGTCTTGAGGTCGGGCTCCGGAACCCACAGCGCGCGGGCGACGGGGAGTTTCGGAAGGGGCTGCTCGGGCGGGATGACGTTGACGTTGTTGGCCACCATGCGGAAGCGCCCGCCCATATCGACCACCGAGGCGACGACGGCTGGGCCGGTCTTCGAGTCAAAGACCAGCCGGACGGGGTCAGCCTTGCCGCCGATAGAGAGCGGATGAATCTCGACCGTCGGCTTTTTGTCCGCGATCGAGGGACAGATCTCAAGCATGTGCGAGCCGAGGACCTCGCCCGCGCCCTGCATGTGGTAGGTGTAGTCCTCCATGAAGGAGGTGCCCTTGGGCAGGCCATGGGCCATCACCTTCATCGCGCGGACGAGCGCGGAGGTCTTCCAATCGCCCTCGGCGCCGAAGCCGTAGCCGTCGGCCATCAGCCGCTGCACTGGCAGGCCGGGGAGTTGCGGGAGTCCGTGCAGGATCTGGAAGGTGTCGGTGAAGGCGTTGAAGCCGCCTTCCTCGAGAAAGCTGCGCAGCCCGAGCTCGATGCGGGCGGCCTGGAGCAGTGATTCGCGCTGGGGACCGCCTTCGCGCAGCGGCTCGGCGACCGAGTAAGTGGAGTCGTAGGTTGCCGCGAGCTGCTTGATGTCGGCATCCTTCGCCTTCTGCATGTGCTCGACCAGGTCGCCGATGCCGTAGCCGTCCACCACGTAGCCGAACTGGATATTGGCCTCGACCTTGTCGCCTTCGGTCACGGCGACGCGGCGCATGTTGTCGCCGAAGCGCGCCACCTTGAGCTGCTGCCAATCGTGCCAGGCGCAGGCAGCGCGCGCCCAGGTAGCGAGTTCCCCGAGTGTCTCCGCATCCTGCCAGAAGCCGAAGATCACCTTGCGATTGAGGCGCAGGCGCGTGCCGATGAAGCCGAACTCGCGGTCACCGTGCGCGGCCTGGTTCAGGTTCATGAAGTCCATGTCGATGGTGGACCAGGGGAGGTCGCGATTGAACTGGGTATGGAGATGCGCGATGGGCTTACGGAGCGCGCGCAGGGCCTTGATCCAGTTCTGCGCGGGAGAAAAGGTGTGCATCCAGGTGACCAGGCCGATGCAGTTGTCGCTGCTGTTGGCCTCCAGGCAGAGACGGTGCATGTCCTCGGCCGTGGTCATCACAGGCTTAAAGACCACCTTCACCGGAAGCGATCCGGATTGGTCGAGCGAGTCTGCGATTTTCTGCGCGTGTTCCGCCACCTGCTTGAGCGTTTCTTCTCCATACAGGTGCTGACTGCCAGTAACGAACCAGACTTCCAGTGTTGAAAGATCAATCATCGAAGCTCTCCCGGTGCATATGAACAGGTTCATCTTACCTTGTGTGCTGCTGATGAAAGGATGCAGCAATGCCGGCTGGAGTGAGCGGCGGCGCGAAATCGCGGCGTCGCGGCGGCGTGCTCATAGAATGGGTGGATATGGGTCAACTGAGTGGGAAAGCAGCTTTGGTCACAGGGGCGGCCAAGCGCATCGGGCGGGCGCTGGCGCTGGAACTGGCCGGGGCAGGGATGGATGTAGCGATCACCTATCGCGGATCGGAGGCCGAAGCGCAGCAGACGGTGCGCGACCTGGAGGCGCGTGGCGTGCGGGCGCTTGCTGTACAGTGCGATGTGCGCGAGCCGGAGAGCGTGCGGGCCGCGGTGGCCGCGGTGCTCGCGGCGTTCGGCCGGCTGGATCTGCTGGTAAACAATGCCGGCATGTTTGAAACGGCTGCGCTGGAAGCGATCGAGGTATCGCACTGGGACGCGATGTTCGCAACCAATACGCGGGGGCCGTGGCTGATGGCGCAGGCCGCGTACGAACACCTGAAGACAGCGGGCGGCCGCATTATCAACATCGGGTCGCTGGGTGGGATGCATCCCTGGCCGACGCACGCGCATTATTGCACGTCCAAGGCAGCACTGCACATGCTGACCCAGGTGATGGCCAAGGCGTGGGCCCCGGAGATCAGCGTGAACTGCGTGGCTCCGGGGATGATTGTGAACGGCGAGGTGGATGAAGACTACGCGCACTTCGCGGCGAAGACGCCGATGAAGCGCAACGGCACACCGGAGGACGTGGCGGCCGCGATGCTGTTCTTCGCCACCGGGCCGAAGTTCATCACCGGGCAGGTGCTGGCAGTGGACGGAGGGCTCGCTCTTTAAAGCGAGCTGCGCCGCAGTACGTGGCGTACCATGACTGCGCTGGTCAAAGCGGAGGTGCTGGATGGGCCTGTCGAGCTACAAGATCATCGGCTTCCTGGCGATCACGGATGCGGCACGGTCGCGGCAGTTTTATGAGAATGTGCTGGGGCTCCGCTTCCTGGAAGACGATGGCTTCGCATTGGCGATGGAAGCCAACGGCAATATGATCCGCCTGGCCAAGATGGAGACGGTCACCCCGGCCCGCTATACCGTGCTGGGCTGGGAAGTGCCGGACATCGCGCAGAGAGTGAACGAGCTTGCCGCGCTCGGCGTTACCTTTCACCAGTACGGCATGCCGGGACAGAATGAGCACGGCATCTGGGCGAGCCCCAGCGGCGCGAAGGTGGCGTGGTTCTCCGATCCGGATGGCAATGTCCTCTCCGTTTCCCAGCACCCGGGGCGCGCCTCGGCCCAGAGTGCTCAGGAGTGACCGAGATGCTTGTCGAAGAACGCGGCCATGATGCCGTACGCCTCTCTTGATTCCGGCAGGCTGGGATCGTTCCAGAAGGCATGATTGAGCGCTTCAAAGACGACCAGCGGTGATTCGACGCCCGCGCGCAGGAAGGCACGCTGGAGCAGGCACGTGCTGCTGAGCAGGAAGTCGCGCGTGCTCGATAGGAAGAGCGTGGGTGGCATCCCGTGGAGGTCGCTATAAATGGGGGACAGAATCGGATCCTTCACGTCGGTGTTGGCGACGTAAGGGCTCGGGCCGCCCGGCCACATCGGACCGCCCAGGCCAAATAGTCCGTAGATGGATTGGGTGTCACCCTTGCGGCTGAAGTCGCCGCCACCGGAGAAGATACCGAGCGCGGCGGGCAGGGGCAGGCCGGACTGCTTGAGCTTGGCGCTGACTTCCGCGGTGAGGAAGGCACCGGCGGAGGTGCCGTAGATCCCGATGTTCTGCGGCTTGTAGGTCTTCAGTAAATCCTTGTAGACGGCCACTGAATCGTCCACCGCGGCCGGAAACTTGTGCTCGGGCGACAAGCGATAAAGCACCGCGACTACCCGCGTGTGCGTCAGCGAAGCGACCGGGATGCTTTCCGATTCCGAGCCCCAGTCGCCTGTGAAGCCACCGCCGTGGATGTTGATGAGGACGCGGTCGCGCTTATTCTCCGGGATGGAAGGCGGCATCACGTCGCGCACTGGCACGCCGCCGATGGTCGTGTTCGTCATCGTGACCGGATACGTAGCGTGCATGGACGCAGCCAGGCCGCTCTGCGAGGCCGCGGCCTGCGCGCGCGTTTCCGCCATGGTGGGGTGCGTGGGCTTGTCCGAGATGGGCCGCGCGATGTAGGCCTGCGCCTCCGGGCTCACCGTTTTGGGCACGGGGACTACCCGCGTCACGTGCGCTGTTCCATGCGCATCGATAAAGCTGGTGTCGGTCTCGGGGATGGTCCGCTGCGGCGCCGTGACCTGCGCTGAGGCAGCGAGCGCAAAGGGAAGCGAGCAAAGCAGGAGAGCGATGCGGAACAGTGCGGCATTGAGCATGGTGGAGCGGTCCTCGCTGGGTGCGTCCTCCACCATACAACAATCGGGGAGAATGCTAGCGGCGAGGCGCGCGGAGCTAGGCACCGCGAGCCGAGATCCACCCTCGGCCCGCGCTCGGCCTACTACTGTGCCGGCCAGGCGACGCCCGGGTACAGACTGGGCAGCCGGAGGGCACGGTAAATGTTCGCGGTCGGTGTATTCAGTTGCAGACGCAATACCGTCTGCGGTGTGGTGCCCTGCGTGGTTTCCAACACCACGGAGGCGGGGAGCCCGACCAGTCCGCAGAAGGCGATGTGCAGATTGTTGTTCGGCAGCAGTTCGATGCCTCCGCCAAACGAGTTGTACAGCGCCGGCGGAAATGTCTGGTGCGAAACCAAGGTTGCCGTCCTGGCGGATTCATCGATCTGCAGAACCGGCGCTGTGCTATAGCAGGCTGGCGCACCGGTGGCCCCACACACCACTCCCGGCGAGGTGACGCGGTTATTGCCGTTGTCCATCAGCCCCAGCGTGAAGACGCCCGTGGTGTTGGAGGAGAAGAAGTTCGGGTCATGCTGCGCGTAAAACCAGTCCACTGGATCGGTGCCGCCCACCAGTTTGAAGTCGCCGCCGGACCCGAGCCGCCACAGCACATCCCCGGAGCCCTGGCCGTTGCGGTAATCGATCTTGATCACCCAATGCTGGTGCCGCATGGAGAACAGCAGATTGCCGTCATCGGCGGAATAGACCACGGCGTTTCCGTGTGTCCAGTCGGGAAAGCTCATCGGATGCCGATTCACATCCAGGTGGTCGAAGCTGTTCCAGGTCCACACCGGGTGGAAATTCTCGTCCACATCCGCGATCGCATCTCCGGTCACAGTGGTGGCGCCGGGGTAGCCGGGGAGATCGTTGAAGGTCTTGAGCGTGGTGGCCAGGATGAGCCAGTGCCCGTTTGCCAGTTGTGAAATGTCATGGTGGAAGGAAGACAACACCAGCGGATTGTTTGCCGCGGCCAGACTGGCATTCAGTTGCTGCACCGTGAGTTGGCGAATGGTGTTGCCGGCCAGGTCGATCTCGCGCACCAGCGTCAGCAGATCCGGCGCCGGCGGCGAACTGAGCGGGTGATTGATCCCCGGCTGCACCACCGCCAGGAAATGGCCATTGGGCAACGGCTTGATCGGATACAGGTTGGAATCCGACTGGCGATCCGGGAAGAGATAGGTCCAGATCACGTTGCCGGCCAGGTCCGTGGCATACGCGCCCAACCCGCGAATCGTGCTGAAGAGTTCGATGCCGGGCTGCGGGGTCAGGCCGGGCATTGCCGTGGCACTCATCGGCAGAGGGAAGTCGGCCGGCAGGCTGCCCGTCATGAAGATACGGTCGGTGTCATACAAGGTCGTGCCATTGCTGCGCGTAAGGGCAGCGCGCATGTGATACGGCGTGTTTGCCAGCATGCCCGCCACCTCCATGCTGACCGGAGTGCCCGCTTTCGCGGTTTCGCTCGAGGTCACAAAGCCGTACCCGGTCGTCTTGCCGAACTCCACGTTGACGGTTCCGTCGAAGGGCATCGTGAAGCTGTAGAGGGCTACCTGCGGATTCGCCGTGCCCGAGACCGGGTTGGCGGAGAGGACGGTTGCCGTTCCGGTGACGCTTACGGTGGAAGGCGTGTTTGCGGGCACGTTGCCGAAATTGAAGTTCAGCGTGGCCGTCTGCGTGGCCGGTGCCGAGGGAGCGTACAGCACTGTGACCGAGCAACTGGCACCGGACGCAAGCACTAGCCCGCAGGACTTCGTCGGATCGACGGAGAACGCGGGATCGCCGGTCAACGCCGGGCTCATGGTCAACGGAGAGGAGCCAGTGTTGTTGACCGTCACCACCGACTGCGTGAGCGGATTGCCGACGAGATCTCTGCCGAAGTCGAAACTCGTACCGCTCAGCGAAACGGATGTAGGCGGGGGATCAACGTCAGTTTGCTCCGGATTTTGCGAGGAGTAGGCGCCCCGGCTGCCGCATCCGGCAACGGTGAGGGCGACGAGCGAAAACAGCGCAATCTGTACAGCAGCGAAACGCGAGCGAGGCGACAGGCGCAGACGGGGAAGGGCCGTAAACATGCGGCAAATCCTTGAATGGGAATTGGGCGTACGAACTGAACCAGGGGATAGTGTGAAGTTAGGATACGTGAGTCGCGCCGCTCGCGTATATGGCGCGCAGATGCTCTTTCCCAAATCCGAATCTCATGCAAGTTTTTGGAGCGGCATGTTTGCAGCATGCGCAACGCTGTATCCTACGAGACGATTTACGAACACGTTTGGACGCAGCGGAAAAGGAGGCGACCAGTGCGAGCGGGAATCTTTACGCGGGAGTATCCGCCGAATGTGTATGGCGGAGCGGGTGTGCATGTGGAGTACCTGAGCCGGGAGCTGGCCAAGCGTATGGACGTGGACGTCTATTGCTGGGGCGATCAGCGCGAACAACAGCGCACCGCAGGCGGTACGCTTCGCGTCATCGGCCAACAGCCCTGGCGGGAGATCACCGAGGGGACCGAGGGCAAGTTCAAGGGCGCGCTCGAAGCCATGAGCCTCAACCTCACCCAGGTCAAGGCGCTCGAAGGCATCGACGTGGTGCACACTCACACCTGGTACGTCTCCATGGCCGGCTTCCTCGCCAAGAAGCTGTACGGCACTCCATTTGTTTTGACCACGCACAGCCTGGAACCGCTGCGCGCCTGGAAGGCCGAACAACTGGGCAGCGGCTACCGCATGAGTTCGTGGATGGAGCACACCGCCATTCTGGCCGCGGACGCCGTCATCGCTGTTTCGCAGGGAACGCGGGAAGACATCCTGCGGGCCTATCCCGATATCGATCCGGCCCACATTCACGTGATCTACAACGGCATCGATCTTGACGAGTACCGCAAGACCACCGGGCAGGACGCGCTGGTGAAATACGGCGTCGATCCAACCATCCCGTATGTGCTGTTTGTGGGCCGCATCACGCGCCAGAAGGGCGTGACACATCTGGTGGATGCGATCCGCTATATGCCCGAGGGAACGCAGGTGGTGCTCTGCGCGGGCGCGCCGGACACGCCGGAAATTGCAGCGGAAATGCGCGCCAAGGTGGAGGGAGCGCGCAGCCGCAATCCGCGCGTGGTGTGGATTGAAAAGATGGTGACCAAGCCGGAAGCGATCGAGCTCTACAGCAACTGCCGCGTCTTCTGTTGCCCCTCTGTGTATGAGCCGTTCGGGATCATCAATCTGGAGGCGATGGCCTGTGAAGCGCCGGTGGTCGCCAGTGCCACCGGCGGCATCAAGGAAGTGGTGGTGGATGGCAAGACCGGCTATCTGGTCCCCTTTGCGGCTGATCCGGTCACCGGCTTCCCGGCCGACCCGGAGCGCTTTGCGCGCGACCTGGGAGCCCGCACAACGGAGCTGCTGGGAGACCCCGCGCGCTGCCGCGAGTTCGGCCTGGCCGGCCGGCGTCGCGTGGAAGAGACTTTTAGCTGGTCCGCCATCGCGCAGCAAACGATGCATCTCTATGAGCAACTGGTAGCGCTCCAAAAGGCGCAACTCTAGAGCGGAAGGTGCCGGAGGGGCGAGGCGGAGGCGGGGATGGAACCTAACGAGGTCAGTGAGCTTCACGAGCAGCATGAACATGCGGCGCACGAAACATCATTGAAGCCGGTGAGTTTCAGTATGGCGGTGATTGCCGTCCTGGTGGCGATCACGACGGTGCTGGGGCATCGCACGCATACGGAAGCTGTGCTGGAGCAGGCCAAGGCGAGCGATCAATGGAACTACTACCAGGCGCATCGGATTCGGCAGAACGACACCTTGCTGATTTCTGACCTGCTGAGCGTGGCCGCAACCCAGGACAAGGTGCAGGCGGAGAAGCTGGCCGCCGGTTATCGGGCGCACCTGGAGAAATGGAACCAGGATCTGAAGGAAGAGCAGGACAAGGCGCGGGAGTTCGAGGGCGCAGTCGCTGTGGCCGAGCGGCGGGGCGGCCGGTTTGACCTGGCGGAGGCGCTGCTTGAGATCGGGCTGGTGGTTACCTCGATCACGCTGCTGACCCGGCAGCGCGCGTACTGGTACTTCGGCGGGGCATTCGCCGTGCTCGGGATTTTGGCTGCGGCCAGCGCCTACCTGGTGCATTGAGCGATGCCCAGCTTCCGGAGAAGCGCTTGCGCCGCGGATACGAATTGGCGTAGAAGTGTAAGCGCTTGCAAAATTGCACTCTTGCTGGAGAGAACCTTGTCCGTTTCGCCATTCGTGCCTGCTTCTGTTGCATGTGTGTCGCTGACGCTCCTGCTGCCATGCACTGGCGCGGCGCAGATCACCGAAACGGCTCCACTGAACGACCACCCAACCGTGCAAGTGGATGCGACGCGTGTGGCCGGCTACCGCATTCCCCGATCCATCTACGGCAGCTTCTATGAGCCGATCGGGATGGAGCCGATCGGGAATGCGACGGCCAACCTGCTGTGGGCGGAGATCCTGGAAAATCCATCGCTCGAAGAGAACTTGTGGAGCGCAGCGAAGATCGCCGCGCTGGTGCGGGCCGTGCCGGAGCTGCGGCATGCCTCGGAGTTGGGGCTGCCCTTACCCTGGGAGCCGGTGAATGCAGCGCAGGGAAATCGCTATGAGCCGCACTGGGGCGATGCCGCCAACTCCAACCGCTCGCTTGAGGTAATCGGCGTTCCGGGTGAGCCGACCGGCATCAAACAGCGGGTCTTCCTTCCCGTCGCGCGCACGCAGCAGTACACCGGCAGCCTGTATGCGAAGCACCTGAGCGGGCCGAACGGACTGACCATTTCCATCCACAAGAGAAACGCGCCGGAGGCGCTGGCCACCGCACACGTGGATGCAGCAGCGGCGGAGTGGACCAAGTACACCTTTCGGCTGGACGTTCCGGCGGGCAAGCTCGAGCGGCTGGATCCGGCGGACTTCGTGGTGGAGGTGGAAGGGGACGAGCGGGTGGATTTGGATCAGCTTTCGCTGATGCCGGCGGATGCGGTCGAGGGGATGGATCCGGATATGGTCCGCATGGCGCGCGACATGCATACGTCCATCGTGCGCTTTGGCGGCAACTTTACCTCGGCGTACCACTGGCGCGATGGCATCGGGCCGGCGGACAAGCGCGTGAGTATGCTGAATATCGCGTGGGGCATGCCGGAATACAACACCTTCGGTACTGACGAGTTTCTGGCCTTCTGCAAGCTGATCGGCGCGACGCCGCAGATTGCGCTGAACCTGGGCAGCGGCACCCCGCAGGAAGCAGCCGACTGGGTGAAGTATGTGGACGCGAAGTTCCAGCCGGCGGGCGGGCTGCTATGGGAACTGGGCAACGAGCTGTGGGGTAGCTGGAACCTGGGCGCGCCCACGCTGGCGCAGTTGCCCGGACGGACGCTCGCCTTCAGCAAGGCGGTTCGCGAAGTAGACCCGAAGGCGAAGCTGATTGCCACCGGGCAGGATCCGGACGTGTACCACGACTGGAATGCGGCGCAGCTTACCGACCCCGCGGGCACGTTCGATTATTTGTCCACGCACTTCGTGGTAACGGATGACCACGTCGAGTTAAAGCATCCGACGCCGGACTTCATCGCGGCCGCTACCTTTGCTCTGCCCATCGAACTGGGCGTGAAGTTGCAACAGATGCAGGCACAGATCAACAGCGTGCCGGCCTTCGCGGACAAGGCGCATATCGCGTTCACCGAGTGGCTGTATGTTGGCCGGGAGACGGCGGCGCCAAACTTTACCAACATGGGCGGGGCGCTGGGAGCGGCCGGCTTCTTCAACATGCTGATGCGCAACGCGCCGGTGGTGCCCATCTCCGACATGACGGGGATTGTGGGCTTTGGCGGCATCTGGAAGGAGCGCGGGCAGGTGTATGGCGCGCCGGCGTACTATGCGTTTCGTATGTATGCGGGCACGGATGCGACGCGGCCGGTGGAGGTGCAGAGCAACGCGGGCGCTTACAGCGTGAAGCAGGGTGTAACGCGGCTGCCGGAGATTGAGAATGTGCCGTACCTGGACGTGGTGGGCGCGCTGAACGAGAGCGGCGATACGCTGACCCTGTTCTGCATCAATCGCCACCTCACGCGGGACTTCGCCACCACGGTGCGAGTGAAGGGGTTTGTGCCGGCCGGCAAGGCGGAGGTGCAGACGCTGGCTGCGGCGAGCATTTTTGAAGGAAACGACGATGACGAGCCGGAGCACGTGACGCCACAGCCGAGTGCCGAAACAGTGCAGCAGGACGGATTTGCGCATGTCTTTCCGCATGAAAGCGTGACCGTGGTGACGCTGCGGCGGAAGAAATAGCGGGCGGAGGAGGGTGGCATTGAAACAGAGTGTGCGGTCGGTTGTGCTGATGGGGGTTCTGACGGTCTGTGGAGCAGCGCACCTGTGCGCGCAGCAGGATGCGCGGTGGAGCGAAGAGAAGGCCGACGCCTGGTACCAGAAGCAAAGCTGGCCGGTGGGCAGCAACTTCGTCCCCAAGGACGCGATCAACGAGCTGGAGATGTGGCAGGCGGCCACCTTTGACCCGACGGAGATCGATAAGGAACTGGGTTGGGCCGAGGGCATGGGGATGAACACGATGCGCGTGTTTCTCCACGACCTGCTATGGGAGCAGGACGCAGACGGGTTCAAGCAGCGCATTGACACGTTTCTGGGCATTGCCGCGAAGCACCATATCCGGCCGGTGCTGGTGCTATTCGATTCCTGCTGGGATCCGAACCCGAAGCTGGGGCCGCAGCATCCGCCGATTCCGGGCGTGCATAACTCCGGCTGGGTCCAGAGTCCAGGAGAGAAGGGGCTGCGTGACCGCGCGGAGTATCCGCGGTTGAAGGCCTACGTGGAAGGCGTGGTCGGCGCCTTTGCCAAGGACGACCGCATTCTGGCCTGGGACGTGTGGAACGAGCCGGACAACGGCAATGACAGTAGCTACGGGAAAGAAGATCCGCGGAACAAGAACGCGCTGGTGGCGCTATTGCTCCCGCAGGTGTTCATCTGGGCGCGCTCGGCGCATCCGGTACAGCCGCTGACCAGCGGGGTGTGGCATGACGACTGGTCGTCGCTCGAAAAGCTGAATGCGATCGAGCGGGTGCAATTGACTGAGTCGGATGTGATCTCATTCCACAATTACGGCTGGCCGGAGGAGTTTGAGGCGCGCATCAAGACGCTGATGCGGTATCACCGGCCGCTGCTGTGCACGGAGTACATGGCACGGGGCGCGGGCAGTACGTTCGACACCATTCTGCCGCTGGCGAAGAAGTATCACGTAGGGGCGATCAACTGGGGATTTGTGGAAGGCAAGACGCAGACGAATCTGCCGTGGGATTCATGGGAGCGGCCGTATGTGCTCATTCAGCCGACGGTGTGGTTCCACGACGTGCTTTATCCGGACGGAAAGCCGTACCGCGAGCGCGAGGTGGAGTTGATTCGTTATGAGACGGGGAAGACCACGGTGGACCCGCGCGTGGCGCCGGAGGCACGCTTGCAGAAGCGCTGACCGCAGTCCGTGATCGAAGAAGACGCGCAGAGCCGGAGGGGAGCAATCCCATCCGGCTCTGCGCGTTGTGTTTTGCGAACGGCCGCTAGAACGAGAGCGTCATCTGCGCGGTGTAGGCGCGCGGCGTGACGAAGTGGGTGCCGCTGAAGGTGGAGAGGAAATTGTAAAGCGAGTACTGGTTGGTGACGTTTACCGCGGTGAAGCTGAGGTTGGTCTTAAAGCGGTCTGTGCGGAAGATGTTGTCCAGGCCGGCCGACATGTCGAACAGGTTGCGGGGCGCGATGCGGGCCGGGTTGCGGTCAGGGTTCTGGGTGCCGGGAGCGGGAATTCGTAGCAGCGGTGACGACAATTGGTTGGGGGCGCATGAGGTGAGCGGAGCGCTCAGGGTGGCGCGCACACCGCCGCAGGTGATCTCGGCCTGGGCCTGCTGGTCCGGAGTGAGATAGGTCAGGTCCACGGGGGTCGTGGTGTCGGTTGCAAATGGCGCCGCACCGGCCACCATCCCGCTTTCATAGGTCCAGTTGAAGCCATACCAGGGGGCCTTCGCCCGGGGCTGGTATTGGAGGTGCGTGGTCTGCTGGAAGTTCTGGTCGTGGTCGATGCGGAACGGGGCAGTGGATGTGGCCTTCGAGGGATCGTTGAAGATGATGCCGCCGGTTTCGGGTCCAAAGAAGCGGGCTCGTGTGTGGCCCAGCACGGAATAGGCGGTGAGGCCGTGGTTCTGCGCCAGGTTCACGCGCATGGAGTAGCCGTCGATCTTGGACTTCCTCCACTGGATGGGGAAGGCGAGCGGGGTATTGAGCAGGACGTCGAAGTCGTAATCGCGATCCGTGAATTTCCAGAAGTAGTCGGCCTGGACGGCGAAGTAGCGACCGAGCGGCTGCTCGAAGCCGGCGGTGAAGTGATTGCGCTTGGCCGGGCGCAGCGCGGACTGGCCAAAGGCACCGAGCTTGTTCGCGAGACCGCCCAGGCCCGTTTGGCTGGACACGATCAGGTTCTCGTTGTACGGAGTGAGGAAGAACTTCCCGTAGCTGGCGCGGAGAACGGTTCCCGTCGGGCGGACTGTGTATGCGGCACCGAGCCGCGGCTCCACCATGGAACGGCTGGAGATGCCGTTGTAGTTATCGGCGCGCACGCCGGCGGAGGCGGTCCAGTTGCGCCAGCGTAGTTCGTCCTGTAAGTAGAGCGCTTCTTCCTTGATGTCCGTAGTGCCGCCGAGGTGCGCGAGCGACCCGCCGCGGGTGAGGTCGTAGCTGGCCACGCCGGGCAGGTACTTGGGATTCGGCTGCTCCCCCGGGGCATTGCAGGGGAGTGTGACGGAGGGGTTGGTGATGGGAGTGCCGTTCGCATTGAGGCACGGAGCGTTGTAGCCCGGGTCGGTGATGCCGATGTCGAAGGACTCCGCCAGCGGCGTGTGCTCGAACATGGCGCCGACCTTGAAGTTGTTCATGCCGCGGTCGTAGGACAGATCGATCTTGGTGCCGATGCTGGTGAGGCGGCGGGTATCTTTCAAGGTCGCCGGCGTGTCGGCGAAGAGGTCGCCGGAGGGATAGTAGTGCACCTGGTCCTGGCGCACCCATGCGTTGGCGCTGAGCAGCGTATACGCGTTGAACAGGTGGGTGTAGCTGGGGGAGAAGTTGAAGCTTTTGATCTCCTGCCGCTGGTCCTGGCCGGCGGCATTCTGATCGAACTGATTGGGGATCTGCGTCCAGGAGCGGGAGAACCCGAGATCGAGGTGAGCGCTGTTCTTCCCGGAACCCTGGTAATCGAGGCGTTCGAAGATGTTCCCGACATTGCCGTGGTCATGCAGCGGAACGAACTCCGGTGTATCGAGGAAGCGTCCGGCGTTGATGCCATCAACCGAGGTGAAGGAGCCGTATCTTGCGCTGCCGAAGCCGAGGTTGGCATCGAGAGTCGAGGTGCCGAAGGAGCCGTAGCCGCCGGAGATGGCGCCGTGCGGCTGATTGTTGCCCAGGCCGGACTTGGTGGTGGTTTCGACGACCAGACTGGCCTTGTCGCCGAACTCTGCCGGGGCCACGCCGGAGATGACGTGCATGGCCTGAATGGAGCCGAGGGCGAGCTGGTTGGAAAACATACGGCTCTGCTGATCCGTGACGGGCTGGCCGTCGATGCTGTAGCTGGTATCGGAGTGTTCGCCCTGCGGATGGAAGAGGCCGTTGGAGTCGGCGGCGACGCCCGGCGTGGACAGCGTGATCAGGGAACTGAGCTGAGAGTTGGAGCCCTGGGTGGGGATTTTGGCGATGACGGTGCTGTCGATATTCGTCGCCTCGGTGGGGGTCTTCTCGACCAGATCGTTGGCATCCGTGGTCACGTTGATGGTGGTGCTGGACCCGGCTACATCGAGCTGCCACTGCTGGGTAATGGGCACGGCGCTGCGCACGATGATGTCCTGCTCGCTGGGCGCGAAGCCGGTGGCATCGGCAGTGGTGTGGTAGTTGCCGTAAGGGACGTTGCTGAACTGGTATTGCCCGGTGGCATTGGTCTGCGCCTTGCGGTCGAATCCGGAGATGGGGTTGCGGATCTCCACCGTGGCGCCGGGCAGGATGGCACCCGTGGAGTCGGTCACCGTGCCGGTGACGCTTCCGGAATCGCTGATGGCCTGCGGAGGCGCAGGAGCTGCAGCGGCGGTGACGCTGACCGCGACAGCAAGAAATGCGGCTGGACGCCAGATGTGGGGAAACATGCAGGGCTCCTAAAGGGCTATTCAGTTGTGGTGAAGGAAAAGCTGACTAGGAGAAAGAGCACTGCCGGGGTGGCGGGCGGTTCCAGTAGGGACACGCAATCGAGCGCAGTGTGCGCAGGCGCGCCGGTCGCCGCAAAAACGGAGCAGTGGTCTGCGTGAGCAGCAGTACCGCGGCGGCGAGGACAGCGACGACCGCGTGGACGCTGAGGCAGAGCGAGCAGTCGTCATGCAAACTGGAGCCGGGAGCATGGCCGTGGGCCACATGCACCGTGGTGCCGAGCAGAAGCAGCGCCATGCAGAGCAGGACCGCAAGCGTCCGCCAGAAGCCGGAGGGCTTACGCGCCAAGCCTGAAGATGCGAAGCTCTGCTGGACCTGCCACATAGTTTGAGGATATCACCGGGGCGCGCTTGCAGGGTTGAGTCGCCGGCCCTGCCTCAGTATGCGGAAAGCGTCGCGGTGCGAAGGAAATCGTAGTCCCCGGAAGGAGACGGGTGGACGTTTTCGAGGCGCCGGCTGTGGACGATGATGGTGTCCAGGTACCACAGGTTGAGCGAGGGCAGGTCGTGTGCCAGGATCTGCTGGACGCGTACATAATCGGCGCGCTGCCGGGCCTGGTCGGTCGCGTTCGCGGCGTCGGCAATGGCGGCGTCTACGGCGGGATTGAGATAGTAGCCGCGGTTGGCGCCATGGGGCGGCAGAGACTCCCGCGTGTAGGCGTAGCGGAAAATGTCCGGGCTTTCGTTGCCGCCCTTCCAGCGCAGGGTGTAGAGCGCGAAGGCGCCCTTGGTGATATCCGCATAGAAGGTGGCGAACTCCGAGGGGCGGATTTCGAGGGCAATGCCGACTGCCCGAAGTTGTTGCTGGATGGCGAGGGCTGTCAGCCGCGTGGTCTCGTCGGAGGTGGAGATTTTCATCTGCAGATGGAGCCGTGTGCCGTCGGAGCCGCGCGCGTAGCCCGCGCTGTCGAGGATGCGGTTCGCCTGCGCGGGGTCGTAGTTGTAGGTCTGCATGCCGTCGGGACGCGCCCAGTGGCCGGGCGGCAGCAGGCTGTCGGCGAGGCGGACCTGGTCGCGCCAGAGGGTATGGACCAGCAGCGGACGATTGATCGCATAGGCGATGGCCTGGCGCACGCGGATATCGCGCAGGTTCGGATCGCGCAGGTTGAAGGTGATGTAGTTCACGCTGGTGCCGGGAACGGTTTCGATGCGCAGACGTGAGTGCTCCCGCAGGGCCTGGACCATGTCCGGAGAGAGGGAATTGATGTCCGCGTCCGCCGAGCCTTTCTGCAGTTCTAGCGCGCGCGTGATGGGATCGGGCACGACGTTGAAGCGGATGCGGGCCAGCGCCGGTTGCGGCTGCCATGAGTCCGGATTGCGCTCGAGCAGCACGTCCTTGTCCTGCTCGGCGGAGATAAAGCGGTAGGGGCCGGTGCCGATGGGGTGCTGGCCGAAGCTCTTTCCGCTGCCGTAGGGGACGATGCCGATCGCGCCGTCGGAGAGATTCCACAGCAGAAACGGGTCGGGCTTCTTCAGAGTAATGACGACAGTTGCGGGGTCCGGCGTGTCGATGCGGTCAATCTTTGCGAATGCGCCGGACTTCGCGGTGATCAGCGTGCCGTTGCGCATGGTGTCGAGCGTCCACTTCACATCGCGCGCCGTGAGCGGCTGGCCATTGTGGAAGCGGACGCCGGAGCGGAGATGAAAAATGTAGGTGAGGGGGCCGGGGTGGTCCCAGCTTTGCGCGAGCCAGGGTTGCACGTTGTAGTGCTCATCCTTGCGCACCAGAGCGTCGAAGATAAGTGCGCCGATGTGTTCGGACTGCGCGTCGGTGCCGATGCGCAGGTCGAGATTCGTGGGGCTGCTCTCGATGAGGACGGTTGCGGTACCAGGCGCGGGGCGCGAGTACCCGCAGCCGCTGAGAGCGGCCGTGACGCAGAGCAGCGCGGCAAGGGCCAGGCGCGAGGGCGTGGTTCGCAATGCGGAAGAGAGCGCCGGGACGGTTACACATAGGTGATCTGCCCGAGAACGACGGGCCGGGCAGCGCCGGTCGCTGTGGGTACGTTGCCGGGACGGCGGTGCCAGCTTTCATAGGCCAACAGGGCGAAGGCAACGGCCTCCTTCGCCTGCGCGGGCAGGCCGAAGTGGTCGCTGGTCTGCACGGTGCAGCCGAAAGGGGCCAACTCTTCGGTGAGCATGCGGAGCAGTGTGGGATTGCGCGCGCCGCCTCCGGAGACTATGTAGTCCACCCGGGCCTGGTCCATGCGCGGAGCGACAAAGCGCTCGTAGGCGATGCGGACGCTCGCCGCGGTGAGACCGGCGGCGGTGGCGACGATGCCTTCTGGACGCAAGCGGAGACGCTTCGCTTCGACGAGGAGCTTCTCGACGAAGGCGGTGCCGAACTGCTCCCGGCCGGCGCTCTTGGGCGGAGCTTTGCGATAGTAGGCATTGCGCAGCAGCACGCGCAGCAGCGGCTGGCTGAGGGTGCCGCGTGCCGCGACGCGTCCGCCGCGATCATAGGGCTGGCCGAAGAGACGGTCCATCAGTGCATCAAGCACCATGTTGGCGGGACCGGTATCGAACGCGAGGACTTCGCCGAGACTGGCCTGCGGCGGGATGGCCGTGAGGTTACCGATGCCGCCGAGGTTCTGCAGCACACGGCCGCGCCGTGCATGACGGAAGAGCACGACATCGAGCAGGGGAACGAGCGGCGCACCCTGGCCGCCGGCTGCCATGTCCGCCGGGCGGAAGTTTGAAACAACGGGCACGCCGGCAGCGGCGGCAATCAGTGCGGGCTCTCCCAACTGCCAGGTGCAGGCGACGGCGCGGCCGGCGTACGGAGCGGGCACGGCCTGGTGATAGATGGTCTGACCGTGGCAGCCGACGAGGTCGATGGGGCTGCTCGACGAAGTGACTGTGTCAGTTACAGATTCCGCATAAGCCTGTCCCAGCCGCCAGTTCAGCCTGGCAAGTTCAGCCGCCGAGGTATGTTCGGCATTCATGGCAGCCAGCACGGCGCGCCGCAGCGGGGCGGGATAGGGGAAGGAGCGATGCAGCAGAAGCTCGACGCTGGTGTGGCCCCCGCGCGCGGGTGCAATGCGGCAAAGGGCAACGTCGATGCCGTCCGCGGAGGTGCCACTCATTACGCCGGCGACGGTGAGGGCAGAGGTCCGGCGCCGGGAAGCTGCGCTCAAATGGATGCTCCTGGTTCCGGCGTGCTGTCCAGCGGACGCTGCGCCGCCCGGCGATGCGCCTCCGCTGAAAAGGCAACGACGGCTTCCCGCGCGCTGCGCACTTCGGCAGGGGTGGGAGGGGCGGACAGCGCATCGCGACCGAGCAGACGACGCTTGCTCCGGCGCACCTTGTTTGCTGCGTTCTGGACGATGTGGCGGAAGCTGCGGGAGGTTTCGGCCTCGCGCAGCAAGGCTTCATACGCGCGCAGTACCAGGCTGGGGTCTTTGCAGATTTCGACCAGGTGCGTGCCCGCGGCTATGGCACTGACCGCGGCGTCTTCGATGGAGCAATGGTTGAGGATGCCGCCCATCTCCATGTCGTCGGAGACGATAAGGCCGTTGTAGCCGAGGCGGCGCTTGAGCACGCGGGAAATCCAGAAGGGTGAGATGGACGCGGGCAGGGCCGCTTGCCGGCGCGGCGAAGCCTGCGGATAGCGAGCGTGCGCGACCATGATCATGGGCAGTGCGCGGCGGAGTTCGCGAAAGGGGACGAGGTCCTGCTGCCACATTTCCGTCCACGTGCGCTCGATGGCTGGCGTGGCGTGGTGGGAGTCGAGCGTACCGCCGCCGAGGCCGGGAAAGTGCTTGCCGCAGCCGAGCACCTTTTCCTTGCGCAGGCCCTCTAGAAAGGCCTTGGCGTAGGTGACGACATCACGGGGAGTCTCGCCGGCCGTGCGGGTACGGAGCACGTCGGCGGACTGCGATGTATGCAGATCAAGGACCGGCGCGAAGGTAGTGTTGAAACCGAGCAGGCGAGCGCTGCGCCCGATCAGGCGGCCGTGCTCGCGCATAAGTTGGCGACTGCCGGTACGGGCCACGACGGCGGGGGCGGCCATAGGGGCGAGCAGGTTACGCAGGCGATCCACCAGCCCGCCTTCGAGGTCCACGGCACGGAGGAGCGGGCCGTCGCTCAAGGTGCGCAACTCGGAAAGCAGCGCGTGCGTGGCCTCGGCACTTTGGATATTGCGGCGAAACAGGATCACGCCGCCGGGCGAGAGCAGGCGCCACCAGGCGCGTTCCGTATCCGTAAGCTCGCCGCCGGACAGGCCGGCGATGAGTAACTGTCCTACGTCTTTTCGCAAACTCATCCGTTCTAGCCTAACGGTCAACTGCCGCCGCTGCGAAGTTCATTCTTGAGTTCCTCGATGAGGTTGAGAGCCTGCAGCGGTGTGAGTGCGTTGGTATCGGTCTCCGCCAGGCGATCAAGAATGCGCTGCGAAAGGGGAGTGAAGAGAGTGAGTTGCAACGTATCCGCGGCGGTCTCGGCAGCGACGGTGCGCTTCTCGGAGTGCTCATGTTGCCGCAGCACTTCACGCGCGCGGCTGATGACGGAAGCGGGCAGGCCGGCGAGCCTGGCCACGTCGATACCGTAGCTTTTGCTGGCTGCGCCGGGCTCAATGGTGTGCAGGAAGGCGATGCCGGAGTGCGATTCGCGGACGGCGACACGCAGATTTTTGAGACGCGGGAGGTGATCGGCGAGCAGCGTGAGCTCGTGGTAATGCGTGGCGAAGAGAGTGCGCGCACCAGTGCGGGCGTGGAGGTGCTCGAGCGTGGCCCACGCGAGTGACAGGCCATCAAAGGTCGCGGTGCCGCGGCCCATTTCATCCAGCAGGATGAGCGAACGAGCGGTGGCGGTGTTGAGGATCGTGGCGGTCTCGATCATCTCCACCATAAAGGTGGAGCGGCCGCGGGCCACGTTGTCGCTGGCGCCGATGCGGGTAAAGATGCGATCCACCAGGCCGAAGCGCATGCGCTCCGCCGGAACAAAGCAGCCAATCTGCGCGAGTATCACGAGCAATGCCGCCTGGCGAAGATAAGTGGACTTGCCGCCCATATTAGGCCCGGTAATCAGGAGAACGGCCGGCCCATCGGCGGCTACGTAGAGATCGTTGGGCACGAAGCGGCCTTCGCCGACCGCCTCCATGCGCGACTCCACCACGGGATGACGCGCGGCCGCGGCTTCAAGCACGCACTCGTCCGTGAGCTGCGGGCGCGTGTAGTGCTTGAGCGCGGCCAGGTGCGCGAAGCTGGCCAGCATATCCACTTCGCCCAGGGCTGCGGCGGTGCGGCGCAGGCGCGGCGCGGCCTCCAGAATGGTTTGGCGGAGCGCCGCGAACAGGCGCTTCTCGATTTCAACCGAGCGTTCATGGGCGGTGAGCACGCGCGTTTCGTAGTCCTTGAGCTCGGGCGTGGTGTAGCGCTCGGCGTTGACCAGTGTCTGGCGGCGCTCGTAATCGGTGGGAACGGCTTTGAGGTTGGCCTTGGTGATCTCGATGTAGTAGCCGAAGACGGAATTGAAGCGGACCTTGAGGGAGCCAATGCCGGTGCGCTCCCGTTCGCGTTCCTCAATTGCGGCGATGGACTGGCGTCCGCTCTGGCTAAGCGTACGCAGTTCGTCGAGCTCGGCGTCGACACCGGGGGCGATGGCGCCGCCGTCGTTCAGGGTCAGCGGAGGCTCGGGCACCAAGGTGCGCGCAATCGCATCGGCAAGGTCGTTGAGCGGATCGAGGCGGGTGGCGCAGCTTTGCCAATGAGGCGCTTGCAGCGCGGCGAGCGCCGAGCGCACCTCTGGCAGGCGGCCAAGCGAAGCGCCGATCGCGGTCATATCCCGCGGGCCGGCCGAGTCGAGAGCAATGCGGCTCAGCATGCGCTCCAGATCGAGCACGCCGGTGAGCGCGCGCCGAAGGTCCTCGCGCCGCAGCAGCTCAGCGTGCAACTCCGCAACGGCTGCGTGGCGCGCCTCAATGGCCTCGCGGTCGAGCAGCGGGCGCAGCAGGCTGGCGCGGAGCAGGCGTTTGCCCATCGGGGTCTGGCACCAGTCGAGGGTAGAGAAGAGCGTGCTGCGTGCACTGCCATCCGAGAACAGCGGATCGAACAGCTCCAGGTTGCGCACCGTGACCTGGTCGAGTTCGAGGTGGCCGGCCTGCTCGTAGTAGCGCAGCGTATCCACGTGCGCCAGGCCGCCTTCGCCCTGGGTGTGGCGCACATAATGCAGCAGGGCGCCGGCGGCAATCGCAGCAGCCGCGTGCCCGGCAAGCCCGAAGCCGTCGAGCGAATTGGCCCCCATCTGCTGCTCCACCAGCGGGAGGGCATAATCGGGGGAGAAGACCCAGGGGTCCACGGCGGTGCGGGCACAGGTGCTGTTGAGTGCCGAGGCGGCAGGGGACTCGCCGGGGCTGGCCGGGGCTTTGGTACGGGAGAAGAGGGGTGTGTCCCGCGCGTAGAGGAGCTCCGACGGGCGATTTTTTTCCAGCTCATCAAGACAGAGCTGCTCGGCGGACGGGCCGCGGAACTCGGTCGTGCGGAAATCGCCGGTGGACAGATCGAGCAACGCGAGCGCGAAGACGTCTGCCGACCAGTGCAGCGCGGCAAGGTAGTTGTTCTTCTCCGAACCCAGGCTGCTGTCGAGCGCGGTGCCGGGCGTAAGCACGCGCGTGACCTCGCGGCGCACGATCTTTTTCGTCAGCTTGGGGTCTTCCATCTGCTCGCAGAGCGCGACCCGGTAGCCTTTACGCAGCAGGCGAGCGATGTAGGATTCCGCGGCGTGGAAGGGGACACCGCACATGGGCACCTGGCGTTCCCGGTCGCGGGCGGTGAGGGTTATCTCCAGTTCGCGCGCGGCGACTTTGGCATCGTCAAAAAACAATTCATAGAAGTCGCCTAGCCGAAAGAAAAGGAGCGCGTCGGGATGCTGACGCTTGGCTGCCGCGTACTGGCGCATGACGGGCGTCTGCGCCGGGGCATCGGGGGACGGCTGGAAATCTGTGGACACGGAAACGCCAGCATACCGTGAAGGCGATGCTGGCGTTAAGGGGGGAGGGTGCGCGCTTACTCGCTCTTGGTGATGGCGTCGGATCCGTGCTGCTTCACCATCTTGTTGTAGATCCCGAGTAGCAGGAAGGGTGCCGGCCACTGGCCGATGAACAGTGCCAGATCATCTTTGCCCTGAATCTTGGCCATAAGGGAGCCGAGGATGGAGGTAATTGCAGCGCCGAGGAAAAAGCTGGAGGGAATCTTCGAGGTGTAGCTTTCGAGGAAGGACGTTACCTGGTCTTCCTGAGCTTCACCGGCGCGCACGCGGTAGTCCGTCATTCTGAATCTCCTTGGGAGGGAAGTACCGCGACAAAACTCGCGGCCCACAGCTTGGGAAGATGCGAGGCTTGCGTTCCTGGCCGCATGGCGGGCACGGAAGGTTTGGTGAAATCAAAGGCGCGACGGGTTTTGTCGCTCCTGCTGCTCTCCGCAGGAGAGACCCGCGGAGCGCTTGGCGTGTGCGGTTTTGGGAACCTGCACGTGCGAGTAACTCACCATTTTGCTCCCGGAGAGATGACCGGCGGCTGCCGATGCGAACTCAGACGCGCTGTTTTCGGGCGGTCTGCGCCCCGGCACGTGATCGAAGTCACTTACCGAGCCCGCCATAGATCAGCATGCGGTGACGATCGATAAGGCCGAAGACGCAGCTGCCGCCCGTAGTCTCGGGATGTAGTCAAGATGTTGGCCGCGCGTGCCGTTGCAATAGCGCGGGCTCCGGCCAGCGATGGCGTGTTTCGCTTGACCCAACGATGGACGCCTGTTCCGGCGGCGAAGCGGGGCTTCGCAAGGAGCACTGCTTCCGGCCCGGAGATCTGACTCCAGAGGATCGGTGCATGGCAACGCAATTCCCCCGTCTGGTTGGCTCGTTTCTCTTTCTGTTCGGTGGCATGCTCCTGCCTGCCCGCGCCCAATTTTCGCCGCTTTCCCCCGCTCCGGTGAAGCTGGTTTCAGAGTCGTCCTCAGCAGTGGACTTCGGCGCGCTGACTTTGGGGCAGACCAGCGGGACCTCCTTGTATACCCTGCAGTTTCAGGCGGCAGCCAAGATAAGCGGCGTGCGCGTGTTGAGCGAGGGCCGGGCAGGAGGTGCCTTTGTGGCTGCCAACACGGCGGACCCCGCAGCATGCCAGCCGGGTGCCTATGCCGCTGGCGCGAGCTGTACCGTGGGGGTGACGTTTACTCCTGACGCACCGGGGATAAATCGTGGCGCGGTAGTGCTGCTGGATGGCAATCAGCAGCCGCTTGCCGCGGTCTACCTGCGGGGCAGCGGCTTGGCGCCACGGCTCCTTTTTATCCCGGGAACACCGGCCACCGGGCCCGGCGCCACGTTCACGCCCGCGGCCGTCGTCAGTGCCATCGCGCTCGACGGAAACGGTAACCTCTACACCAACGAAGGCGGAGGGCTGGTCAGGCACGCTTCCGATGGCAGCGCGACCACGCTGCTGAGCAACGTGGGCATCAGCAGCCTGGCAACGGACGGCGCAGGCTACGTTTATGCATGCGAGAGCGGCACCATCGCGACCATCGGTCCGGATGGCGTGCAGGTTCAGCGGCTTGGGGCCAACATCACCGCCTTGGGGGCCACCGTGCCCCCGCGCGCCGTGGGCGTGGCCGTTGATGCGGCCGGTGATCTATTCGCGGCCGAGACGGCGCCGCAATCCGGCCTCTCCGACGTGCGCCGGGTCACCCCGGACGGCACCTCGTCCATTCTGCTTGCTCTGCCCGCAGGGGAGGTGGTCGGGCCGGCAATGACGGCCGACGGTGCCGGCGCAGTTTATGTGTTCAGCAATCGCGCGGTCCGGAGGATTCTTCCAGACGGCACGGCCGCGATCCTCGCCAGCGGCGACTTTTCGGCCGTGCACTCCGCGGCGGTAGACGCCGGCGGTACCCTTTACCTGCCGAACGGAGCTGCCAGGCTCAGGCAGGCGCCGCGCCGCAACTGGCTGGCAGCTCCATACTCACCTCGGGAGATCGCCTGTTAACGCTCGGCGCTACGGCGCTTGCGCTCGCAAACAATGGTGATATGGCGGCGGCGACTGCCTCCAGTCCGGGTGCGGGGATGCCGGCTCTCGCACAAGTCTTTCGTTTGCACCGGACAGACCCGCAAGCCGCGCCTGCGTTTGCTGCAACGCTTGTGGGACAGCAGAGCCGACCCATGCCCTTCTATGTCGGCAACGCCGGCAACGAGCCGCTCGATTTCGGTGGTTTCGCGATGACGCCGGGCTTTCTGCTGGACGCGGGTTCCACCACATGTACGACAGCAGGGCCGCTCCAGTCCGGAGGCGGCTGCGTGGTGGGAGCGGTTTTCGCACCTACGCTCGCGGGCAACACGGCCGGTGCTCTCACGCTGACGGACAGCAGCGATGGTCTCCCCGGAAGCACGCAGACGGTGACGCTTTCCGGCTCGGGATTTGCCTCGCAGGCGGTCTTCGCGACGGAACCCTCGAGCCTGGGCTGGGGTGATGTTTTGGTCGGGCTCAAGGGAAGTGTTCTGACGCTCACCGTCACGAACACCGGAACCGCACCGGGAACGCTGTCGCCCGCAGTAGCGGGAGCAAACGCTGGAGAATTCAGCGTGGCCGGCGGTACCTGCCCGTTGCAGCTTGCCGCAGGAGCCCAGTGCACGCTCCAGATCCAGTTCGCTCCCGGCGCTCTCGGCCTCCGCGCGGGCATATTGCAACTCAGCACCGGCGGCACAGGAATCCCGCTCTCCGGGACCGGCGTCAATGCGCTAGCGGGCGGCGTGGAATACAGCTTTGCAATGCATGACTTTGGCGCGGTGGTGGAAGGAAGCACCAGTACGCCGGTGGTTCTCACGGTTGTGAATGCCGGGAGCACCGCGGTGACGGTCAGCATGCCGCGGGTCAGCGGAGCCAATGCTGCGGATTTCCCGCAGATCGCTTCCACCTGCTCGGTCGATCACGCGGCAGCGGTGCTTTCCCCAGGCGCGAGTTGTGACATAACGCTTGCTTTCTCGCCAATATCAGCCGGCCCGCGTGCTGGGACGCTGCTCTTCAGTGACAGTGGCGGGGGTTCGGCGACCGTGCTGCTTTCGGGCACCGGCACGCCTGCCGTCGTGCTTGGCTCGGCCTCGGCTTCGCAGAACTTCGGTGCGCTTGCTATCGGGAAAGCACAGACCCACTTCTATGTCGTCCAGTTCGCCACGCCGGTAGCGGTGGGCAGAATCGCCGCGGTGCTAGCCGGTGCGGAAAACCGGGACTTCCGCGTGGCGACCGGCGATGCAGGCGCGTGCCAGATCCGCAGCTACGCGGCGGGCGAACAGTGCACTGTGGCCGTTTCCTTCTCTCCCCTAGCGCCCGGGACGCGCAATGGCGCGCTTCTGCTGGCGGACAGCAATGGAGAGCCGATTTTGACCGCGTACCTAGAGGGCGTAGGGCTCGCGCCGGCGCTGGCGGTTGGTGCGGGAACCACCGAAACACTCGGCACTCTCCCGCCAAGCACGGGCATAGTGCCGGTGGTGAGCGACGGCAATGGACAGATTTTCCTGGGAGCCTCGGCGTCAGCCTTCACGGTTAAAGCCGGAGCTGCTGTAACGCCCGTGGGCACCGCGGTGGCGCTGGCCATCGATGGCGCCGGGAACCTTTATCTTGGCAATAGCCAAGGGCAGATCCTAAGCCGCAATCCACTGGGCGCGACCGTGTTGCTGGCGACGCATCTGGGGCTGAATGGCATGGCGGTCGACGGACAGGGTGTGGTCTACAGCACCGATTCGTTGCATGTGTACGCACGACAGCCGGACGGCACCGAGCATGTGGTGCGCACCTTCAGCTATCTGCCCGGCACGCAGCTGACGACCGGGCCCACCGGGGGCATCGCGGTCGATGCGCAGGGCGCTCTCCACGTGCGCACCTGCTACGGGACGTCGATCCTCGCTCCGGATGGGAGCTATACGCCGGCATCTGGCGCCGCATGTGTTACAAACCTTCAGGATGCGTTGCTGCTGGATGCGAGCGGGGCGGAGTTTCGCGCGGTGGCCGGGGGCGCCGTGGAAGGTATCGGTGCGACCCCGGGCGGCGACCTGCTGCTGGTTTCACAGACGAACGGGGGCAATGCATTGACCGTGCTGCACCGTGCACAACCACAGTCCATGCAATTTGCCGCCACGGTGGCGGGCCAGCAGAGCGGGAGCAGTGCGACGGCTGTGGTGAACTATGGCAACGTCCCATATGCGATCGCGAGCCTGACGGTAGCCGGGCCGTTCGCGATGGACGAAGGCGCGAATGCATCCTGCAGTGTGGGCTTGGCAATTGCGCCGGGCGGAAGCTGCGGGATCGCGCTCCACTTCGCGCCGCTGACGGCGGGGAGCATCACCGGCTCGCTCACCATCTCGTCTTCTTCGGCTGGACCAGCCGTTGTGCCCCTGGCGGGAACGGCAACCGCTGCGACGCCGCACCCGGTAACCGTCACCTGGCCGACGCCGGCGGACATTACGCCAGGCACGCCGCTGAGCGAGACACAACTCAATGCCACGGCGCCCGTGCCTGGGGTCTTCCGCTACTCGCCCGCATTGGGCACGGTTCTGCCCGCCGGCGTGCAAACCCTCAGCGTGCAATTCACGCCCGAGGACACGGCCAGCTATGCGGCAGCTACCGCCCAGGTGAGCCTGACGGTTCTCCCGGCAGCACCAGCCGTGCTGCAATCGTCCGCGTCGTCGCTGGCCATCGCCGCGGGGCAGGGTTCAGGATCCCTGGGGCTCACGCTGACAGCTCCCGCCGGGTTTGCCGGAACAGTGCAATTTGCCTGCAGCGGTTTGCCTGCTGGGGCGAGCTGCCTTTTCGCTCCGGCGACGATCGTAGTCGCCCCGGGCACAACGGCTCCGGTATTGAGTCAGCTTACGATTTCCGTGGCCAGCGCTGGAGTCTCTGCTGCGCTCGGACGCGGCCCGGCAGAGCAGCTCCCCGCGCCGTTTTCTGCGGCGGTCTTCATGTTACCGGGAGGCCTGGCGAGTGCTGGATACTGCGCCGGGAAGCGGCGCCGCTACGGGCGCGGGCTCTTTGTCCTGGTGGGTGCCCTCGCGTTGGGGTTAGGCTGCGGGCTTACGGGCTGCGGCGCAGCGTCGAGCACCGCAGCGGCCGCAGCGCCCGCGACAGGGACGCAGGGGGGAAGCCCCGCACCAAGCTATACGGTGACAGTTACCGCCAGCGGCGCCGGGACCGTGAACTTTACCGGAACAACAAACGTGGCACTGGTGGTCGCACCCTGATGCCAGGGTGCGCGGCCGGGCTCAGCCGGATTGGCGGTGTGCGCGATTGAACTGGGCATGAAAGAGGGGATAGCACTCGCACGCGCCTTCTTCCAGGCCCGCTTCATCGAGAATGCGGATGTGCTCGTTCTGGTAGTCGATCAGGCCGGCGTTGTGCAGCACACGGGCGGTGATGGTGGCGGTGGAACGCTCCGTGAAGAGCAGGGAGGCGAGGAACTCCGGGCGCAGGTGGAAGGACTTCTTCTCTGGGATGCGGACGCTGATCATGCGCAGCCACCGGCACAGACGTTCTTCAAGACCATGCTGCCGGTTGCAGACACTGATCTGCGAAGCGAGCGTGATGTACCCGAAGACATAGTCGGCCAGCAGATGATTGAGAGGCGATTGCGTGCCCAGCACTTCGCGGTCGAAGTCCTCGGCCCGCATCCGTAGTGCATTGCCGCCGATGTAGGCGATCGAGGAGAGCGGTGACCGGCTGTGGCGTAGCCACAACTCAAACCCCGCGACCCCTTCGTAACCCACCAGTCCGGAGGGTATATGCGCACCACTGGGCGTGATCTGCACCACCGAGCCGACCACATCCTCGAGAAACCAGAGGTAGCGAATGGGTTTGCCGGCTTCTACGAGGACATCGCCGGCGGTGAGAACGACGGCTTCCAGGAAGGGATCCAGGCGAGCACGCTCGTCGCGTCCGAGAGAAGCAAGAATAAGATTCTGCAGACGGACCTCCTCGTCAGAAGCGAGACCCCGAGCGCACCATACGGCGCGTCCAAAACAACCTGGACGGACACGGGACCTTACTTGCTTAGAGGGGATTGCGCGGGAAAGTATGCCTCCGCCCGCGCCAATCCCGGCGCAAACTTGTGGACAAGTCTGCCCCGGCTGCCAACGCAAAAGTGGAACCCCGGCCGTCTATTCGCCGAGCATCAGGCGCTTGATGGCCGAAGCATGCCCAGTCAACGGATCGCAGTCGATCAGCGCAGCGCACATGCGGGCGTCGCCGCGCGCGGGCTCGAACTTGCCCGGCATTCCGGTGAGAAAGCGCTGGAGTACCAGCTCCTTGGTCACGCCGATCACGCTGTCATAAGGTCCGCTCATGCCCACGTCGGTCTGGTAAGCGGTACCGCCGGGAAGCACGCGTTCGTCCGCGGTAGGAACGTGCGTGTGCGTACCCAGCACGGCGGTCACCCGGCCGTCCAGATACCATCCGAGCGCGACCTTTTCCGAGGTGGCTTCGGCATGGAAGTCCACCAGAATCACCCGGGACCGAATCTTCTCGAGCAGGGCATCCACCTTGCGGAAGGGGTCGTCGATTGCCGGCAGAAAGACGCGCCCCTGCAGATCCAGAACTGCGTAGCTCTCGCCGGAGCGCAGCACCCCTTCGTACACGCCGTATCCCGGCGTGCCGGCCGGGTAGTTGGCCGGACGGAGCACGCGGCGCGGACGGTCGTGGCTGTCTTCCGGCACGGACTGGAAGTAGTCAATAATTTCGCGCTTGTCCCACACGTGGTTGCCGGTGGTCAGGACGTGTGCGCCGAGATCGAAGAGGTCATCGGCCAGGGGGGGCGTGAGGCCGAAGCCGCCCGCGGCGTTTTCCGCGTTGATCACAACGAGATCGACCGCCCGCTCCTGGATCACGTGAGGGAGGTGCTCACGCACGATGCGGCGGCCGGGACTGCCGAAGACATCGCCAACAAACAGAATGCGCAACGAGATTCACCTTTTCTTCAGGATTGGGTATTGGTGATTACTTGTGTAATCGGAAGTTACTTGAACTGTCGAGGCTTTGAGTCTGTAACAGTGACGTAGTTCTGTGACCAATGTGTACGCCCCGTTGTTATAGATGTTCGGAAGGTCTTATGATAGCGTTCCCCTCATGGCTGCAAACACACGATTCGCTACTGGTGTACACGTGCTCGTCCTTCTTGCCGCAAATCCGGATGCGCTGCAAACTTCATCCGATCTTGCCGGCGAACTGAATACTAATCCCGTTGTTATCCGGCGTGTATTGTCTTCGCTGCAGCAGGCGGATTTGATCCACAGCCAGAAGGGGCCGTCGGGCGGCTCGCGCCTGGCACGCTCGCCCAAAGAGATCACTCTGGCGGACGTGTATGAGTCCGTGGAAACAAATGCGTCGCTGCATGTGCCGGATGTGTCGAGCGGCACCGGTACGGTCGTGAATACGCAACTGAGCAAGGCCTTTGCCGAAGGGCGCCGCTGCCTGGTGGAGCAGCTCAGCAAGACGACGCTGGCGCAGATTGCCAAACGCGTGGGGAAGGCCGGAAGGCGCTAGCTCCCGCTCTGGCGTCTGGACCGCCACCTCTCCCGTGGCGGATTCACCGGCATTTGCTTCTTCGGCGGACGGGCGTAACAGCGGAAACAGGATCACGTCCCGGATCGAGCGTGCTCCCGTCAGTACCATGGTGAGGCGGTCGATTCCGATGCCTTCACCTGCCGTCGGCGGCAATCCATAGCCCAGAGCACGGACGTAGTCTTCGTCCATTCCATGCGCTTCATCATCGCCGCGCGCCCGTTCCTGCAATTGCTGCTCAAAGCGACGGCGCTGTTCCGCAGGATCATTGAGCTCGCTGAAGGCGTTGCCCAGCTCGAAACCGCCGATGTAGAACTCGAAGCGCTCTACCCAGTCGGGCTCGTCCGGCTTGGTCTTCGACAGCGGTGAGATGGCGAGCGGGAAATCGTAGATGATCGTCGGCTGAATCAGATGGTCCTCGGCGACGGCCTCGAAAAGGGTGGCAATCGTCTTGCCCGCCGGCTCGCCTGGCTCCATCTCGACCGGGATGCGCGCATCGCGCAGGCGGCTCACCATTTCGCGCACCCGAGCGGCGTCCGCGAAATCCTCAAGCGCAGGCGCGGAGCCAGCCGCTTCCGGCCAAAACGCCACAATCGCCTCGCGCATGGAGTAGCGCTTCCAGGAAGCGAGGTCGATGGTGTGCCCGTTGAACTCCGTCATCGTGCTCCCGTTCACCTCGCGCGCCACGGCGACGATCAGCTCTTCCGTCAGGTCCATCAGGTCGTGGTAGTTGCTGTAGGCCTGGTAGAACTCCAACATGGTGAACTCGGGGTTGTGCTGGGTGGAAATACCCTCGTTGCGAAAATTGCGATTGATCTCGTAAACGCGGTCGAGACCGCCGACCACCAGGCGCTTGAGATAGAGCTCCGGCGCGATCCGGAGAAAGAGTTCCAGGTCAAGCGCATTGTGGTGCGTGCGAAAAGGCCGTGCTGCTGCGCCGCCGGCGACGGGGTGCATCATCGGCGTTTCCACTTCGAGGTAGCCGCGCGCGTCGAAGAAGCGGCGGATCGCGCGCAGCACCTGGGCGCGCTTGGCGAAGACATCCCGCACCTCGGTGTTCATAAAAAGGTCGAGATAGCGCTGGCGATAGCGGAGTTCCACGTCAGATAGCCCGTGGTATTTCTCCGGCAAGATGAGCATCGCCTTGGCGAGAAAGGTTAGGCTGTCCACGTGTACTGTAAGCTCGCCGGTCCGGGTGCGGAACAGGTAGCCCTTTACGCCAATGTGGTCGCCGAGATCGAGCAACTTGTAGATCTGGAAGCCCTGCTCGCCCACTGCGTCGAGGCGCACATAAATCTGCAGGCGCGCGCCGCCCTGCTGTAACTGCGCGAAGCCAGCCTTGCCCTGCGCCCGGATGGCCATGATGCGTCCGGCGATCGAGACCTCGACGCGCCGGGCCTCGAGCTGTTCCGCGGTGTCGGCATCGTGCTGCTGCCGGATTTCGGGGATGGTGTGCGTGGTCGTGTAGTGGTTGGGATAGGCAGGCTGACCGAGCTCGGCGATCTGTTGCAGCTTCTCCTGCCGGAGCGCAAACTGTTTGCGCTCAAACTCTGACTCGAACACGGATCTTGGCCTCGGTGGAAGGTGGGGTGCTCTGTTTGCAGTATACCGAGCGATTCCGCCCGCTTCCCGATGGTGTATAACAACGCAGACATTGCGCAGCGGAGCGTTGGCACAGGATGGGGACCGGGGACTCGCAGGGGACAAGAGGGAAGCGCCGCGACGGCACGCTGCAATCGCTGGTGCAGGTGGAGAGCCTGATCCAGCTTGCGCTTCTGCTGCCCGCAGCGACTGTGGTCGGCTGGTTGATCGGCCTGGGACTGGATCACTGGCTTCACCAGCACTGGATCTACATAGTGGGACTGCTGCTCGGGGCTGCTGCGGGATTCGTGCAGATCTTCCGCGTGGTGCTGGCGAATTCCAAGGAGTAGCGCTCTGAGCGAGGGAGAAAAGACGCCGGGAAGCGTGGCCGACTTCACCGAGAATGATTTGAAGCTGACGCTCGGGCGGAGCATGCGGACGGTCGGCATATTGGCCGCGGTCGGGATTCCGGTTACGTGGCTGGCGGCGGGCTGGCAATCGGCGCTGCTTTTCCTGGTCGGCGCGGTGATTGCGGGAACGGGGATTTTCGAATGGCAGCGGCTGATGATGGCGGTGCTGAGCCGGTTTAATGCGGGCGGCACGCCACGGCCGATTGTGCCGGTGCTGCTGTGGTTTTTTCTGCGCCTGGGAATCGCCGCGGCCCTGCTCTATGGTAGCCTCAGAGGGTTAAGTGGCTCGGTTTACGCGCTTTGCGCGGGGCTGGGACTGGCGGTGGTGGCGCTTATGATCGAGGCCATCCGGCTGCTGCGCTCCTGGTCGCTCTAGCCGCTCGAAGTTGATCTGGAGAAAGTTTCCTACACGTACATGCAACCAGCACAGTTACCTGTAACCGGATTTCTGAACCACCACTTCGCCGGGGTTGCGAATACCGTGCTCGGGCTGGTCCACGTACAGCCCCAGTATCCGGAAGCGCCCATCGATAACTCCTTTGCCATGGAGCTGGTCGTTTTCGGAATACTGCTGCTCTTTTTCCTGCTGGTGCGGGCCAGCCTGAGCGTGGAGAAGCCGCGGGGCGTGCAGCATATCGCGGAGATGCTGCACGAGTTTGTCGCCGACCAGGCTGAAGCGATCATCGGGCACGGGTACGAGCACTACGTCGCGTTCACCACGGTTATCTTCATCTTTATCCTGCTGTGCAACCTGCTGGGCTTGCTGCCGGGGTTTGTGTCCCCCACAGCCAAGCCGTGGGTGCCGCTGGGCGTGGCCGTCCTGACCTTCCTCTATTACAACTGGCACGGTGTGCGGGAACAGGGCATTGTCGGGCACATCAAGCACTTCCTGGGACCGATCTGGTGGATCTCCTGGCTGATGCTGCCGATCGAGATCATCTCGCACTTTGCCCGCATCCTTTCACTCACCGTCCGTTTGTACGCCAATATGTTCGCGGGGGATATGGTGACGCTGGTCTTCTTTTCGCTGGTGCCGATCGCGCTGCCGGCAGTTTTCCTGGGCATGCACCTGGGCGTCTCAGTGATTCAGGCATATGTGTTCATGCTGCTGGCGTTGATCTACGTGGCGCAGGCTACGGCGCACGAACATTGAGTTTCAGGGCTGTCCAGGGCATGTGCGGTTGAGCCGCGTGCGCATGGACAGCCAGTTCTTTCGACCCGGAGACTGCTTCCGCCGGGTTGCATCAGCCGGACAGCGTGAGGGTGCCAGCACGGTGAGCATCAACCACCCACTACCGGTCAATCACAGGGGAGCCTTTGGAGAAACACGATGCGTAAACTGCAATATCTCTTTATGATCCTGAGCGCGCTTTTCCTGGCCGCTCCAGCATACGCGCAGGCCACAGGCGGCGCGGGTATCGAGCACGGAGTGGCTGGTGCTGCCGGCCTGGCGTCCCTCGCAGCCGGACTCGGCATGGGCTTGGCGGCCGGTCTTTGCGGCCTCGGTCAGGGTCGCGCGACGGCCTCCGCGGTGGAAGCGCTGGCACGCAACCCGGGAGCACGCCCCGGCATTTTGCTGCTGCTCACGCTGGGCCTCGCGTTTATCGAGTCGCTCTCGCTGTTTACGCTGGTGATCGTGTTTGTGAAGGTGCGTTCGTAGGAAACGCAGCGATCCGAGTACGTAAGCCCTCGGCCAGGCGCCGGGGGCTTGCCGTCTGTAGGAAACCTTCTCCCGACCGGGCCGCCTGGGACCCATCTGAGCTAACTACGGTCATTCAGAAAACTTGAACCCATGCCGCAGACAATCCGGCACTATTTGCCAAGGCTGCTTTTCCAATGTTTTGCAAGGCATTCGGCGGTTGACTTCATCGGGTCGCCGGAGTTGTCCTTGTACTTCTTGCAGGTGTAACTAAACGCCACCGTCTTGCTCTGATTATCGACGACCTGCATGGTGGCGCGATCCCAGCCACCAGGATCGTATGTACCGTTGTTGATGGCGCTGGTGATGCCCTGGAAGATAGAACCATTGTTCTTGTTCATACTGAACGTGACCGTGTAGCGAGCATTCGCCGGGTCGGTCGTGACAACAACGGGGACCTGCTTTTTCGTCAGCGCGGCGGTGAAGTCAGGCGTGAAGGGGTTGTCCTGGTCGAGGTACACAGTCGACGAGGCGGTTGAGGCGCCCTGGGCGAAACACAAGGTCGAAGCCAACGTGACGCTTGCTAGCATGCGAAGCATAGACACTCTCTTGTTCACCGCGGAGATAAAAGCCCTTGAAGCGGCAAACCATTGTGCACCGATGACGAGTAAAGGTAAATGCAAAAAGGTTTGATCAAAGACTTAGGGCTGGCTACAAAAGAGCACGCCGTCTCGCTTGGAACTCCCGCGGAAGGGAGGTAACTGTGCCACAAGTCAAGCGAGAGAGGCCTTTCTTGTGCTGCGCCTATGGTAGAGGGTGAGGGCGAGAATCACGACCGGCACAATGAACTCGGTGATGAGGAAGATGCCCGCGTTGTTGGCAGCGTGGTTGTTATGCAAACGAATTTGCTGCACGTGTCCTATAGCATCGCCGAGAAGCCATACGGCGTTGGCGATGGCGGTGGCCAACCAGAAGTCTCCGCGGAACAGAAGGCAAAGCACACCCAGCACGCCGACCGTCAGATCGGCCATGCCGACCTCGTATTCGTAGGGGCTTGGCGTCCACCCTATCGAAGCGGAAGTTTGTAAAGGGCGGAAGACGTGCGCATACGCCGTAAACACTCCCATGATGCCGACGTAGATTAGCAACAGATAGAGCAGGTAAATGCCGAGGATTCCACCCCGGCTAGCCCGTCTCGTCGTGAGAGAAGGCAAGGTGAACGGATGCGGCCAGCACAGCGAGAACGACGAAAAAGATCTGAAACATCGCAGTCTCCGGGTAGAGCGCAACGGTTGAGAGCAGAGAGCCGACAGTGTAACAGCCTGGCGAGTGTCAAGGTCTCGCTCGCCGGGATGAGGGAATCATGACCGCTCCGCTGCAGTTCGAAGGTGTCACGAAACGATTCGGGCGCGTTCTTGCGCTGGACGAACTCACGCTTGAACTCGGGCCGGGCGAGGTGCTGGGCCTGCTGGGGCCGAATGGTGCGGGAAAGACGACCGCGATACAGCTTGCTTTGGGGTTTCTCCATGCCACGGCAGGCCACGGAACGCTGATGGGGAAGCCCTTTGGCCACGCGGCCACGCGGGCACGGGTGGGTTATGTCCCGGATGCGCCGGTGTTCTTCGAGGGAAACGCGGTCGATACGCTGGTGCTGGCCGCGCGTTTGAGCAACCGGAAGCCTCCGGAACGCCGCCGGCTGGAAGGCCTGCTCGAAGCGGTCGGGCTGCGTGACTGGAAGCGTGACGCGCGCAAGTTTTCCCGGGGCATGCAGCAGCGGCTGGGCTTGGCGGCAGCGCTGGTGCATGATCCGGAGGTGCTGATTCTGGATGAGCCGGCCTCGGCTCTGGACCCGCCGGGCGTGATCGAGATCCGAGGGCTGCTGCGGCGGCTGCGGGCCGAAGGGAAGAGCATCCTGTTCAGCTCGCATCAGCTTGCAGAAGTGGCGGAGTTGTGCGATCGCGTGGCCTTTCTCAACGCCGGCAAGCTCATGCATGTCAACAAGTTGGCAGAGCTTCTTCGTGTACCGGGTCAGGTAGAGATCACGGTCCGGGGCTTGCCGCAGAATGCCGTGTTGCGGGGCCGGTTTGCCGCTTTTGAGCGCAACGGCGGTCCTCCGGGCGTGACCCGGTGGGTACTGCCGGAAGAAGAGCAGCGGCGCACGATTGAGCAGGTCTGGGCGGATGGCGGGGAGCTGGTGAGCGTGCGCCCGGCGGAGCGGAGCCTGCAGGAGCTCTTTGCCGAGTGGACAACCGTATTGCCGGTGCGCGAGGGCGAGCGATGAAGCTGCTGCTGATTGCGCAACGGTTGATCCTGCAGAACCGCTGGCTGTGGCTTCTTCTGCTGCTGTGGCCATGGATGATGGCCCTGGTGCTCATGGCCGGGGCGAGGCCATCGCCGGAGGACGTGACCGGCTTGATGGGGCAGGAGTGCTGGTACGGGCTGGCGCTGGCTGCGTTCACCGGGGGAGCATTGTTGGAAAACGAGCAGCGGTCTCGCCGCGCGGCGCTGGTGCTGAGCCGGGCAATCAGCCGGCAGCAGTACTTTCTTGCGCTGTGGCTGACGGCGGTGCTGCCGCTGGTGGTCTATGCCGCGTGCTGCGGATTGAGCGCGCAACTGATTGGTGTAGACGCGGGCGTGGCGGCCCGGGTCTGCGTAGCGCTAGTCGCCCTGGGGAGCTGGGTGGCGTCGGTCAGCCTGCTGGCTTCGGTGTATCTGCCGAGGATTGTGGCTTCGGGACTGGGCCTGCTGCCGGTCGCGACCCTGGTTTGGGTGCCGGACGGGGTGACTGCTTTATCCCTGGCCGCCCCAGTGCGCATGCTGCGCGGTCCCGGACCGGCACCACCAGGATTTAGCTGGGGCGTGCTGGAATCCGTGTTGCTGGCAACGGCGTTTCTGGGTTTGGCGATGCTGGCGTTCGCCAGCCGGGACCTGCGGCTCAAGGGGGAGTGACGGGTCTCATATTCTTCACGTCAAGCTGGGCTGGGGCGACGTGGCGATCTAGGTCGTGGTCCGGTGATGCGCGAATGCTTTTGCGGCGCGGTCGAGGAGGAGTGAGACGGCGACAGAGACGAGAATGCCGAGGGAGACGTCGAGGAAGCGGTGCAGGGCCACTTCGGAGGTGCGGCCCACATGGGTGATGAGGGTGATGATGGAAACGGTGACGCCGCAGAGGCGTCCGGCACTGCCGAGGCGGAGGGCCCAGCAGGTGAACATGGCGAGAAAAACCGCCGCTCCGTAAACGGCAATGTGGCGATGCCATACGAGGGCGCAGCCCCATCCGATGAGGGCGCCGATTGCGGTGCCGACGAGCCGGTCGCGAGCGGAATTGACAGTGTCGCTAAGGCCGGACTGCATGACGACAATGGCGCTGATGGCGGCCCAGTAGCTTTCCTGCAGACCCAAGCGGTTCGCGACAGTGAAGGCGAGAACGGCCGTGATAGCCGTGCTGAAGCCTTGGAGGAGTCCGGTCTGGATGCGCCTGCGGAGGGTTTCAGGTGCTGAAAGAGCTCCGATGCTCGGGGGCTGGGGAGCTTCTTTCGGACTGGGGTTCGTCATTGGAAACTCGAGTCAGGTCTGCTGTCACGGTATAGCAGGTCCTTCGACTGTCCTCAGGATGACAGTGGGGGAGTGCTAGGGTCTCCCATCCTTTGCCGGAAGACTGCTCAGGATAGGGCACCCGGATTCGTGGTGGTGCGAGTGAGGGCAAACGCACCTCCTTCCACTACGCAGGCCGGTGAGGCTGGCCTGCTCCGCTCAGGATGACAGGTTATGTGACCCCCACAAGCATGGTAGCTGGCGCTCTATTCGGGCGCAGTCGCGGCACTGGCGACGGGGACAGGCTGTGGCGCGGGCGCTTCGAACAGCGTGTCAGCGCCGCGCTGGGCCAGGGTGAGGGCGCTACGTGGTGCGACGCCGAGGAGTAGCGTGGCGGAGACGGAGAGAAAGACCGCGATGCGAAGAGCCACCGACATGCTTGGGACGGAGAAGACGGGAGCGCTGTCCGTCGGCCGGCTATAGAGCGTGAGCATGAGCCGCAGGTAGTAGAAAGCCGCGATGCCGCTGTTCACCAGGCCGATGACGGCGAGGGCTACCATGCCGTGCTGGAGAGCGGCGGCGAAGACGTAGAACTTGGCAAAGAAGCCGCCGGTAAAGGGAATGCCGATCAGCGACAGGAGGAAGAACGCCATTGCTGCCGTGAGCACGGGCGCGCGGTAGGCCAGCCCGCGATAGTCGCGCAGGGTAGAGAGGGTGTCGTTGTAGCCGCCCACATGGCTGACGATGGCGAAGATGCCGACGTTCATGGCGGCATAGCAGAGCGCATAGAAGCTGGCGGCGGCCACCGCGGCGTGCGAGTAGGTGGTGAAGGCCACCAGAAGATAGCCGGCATGCGCGATCGCGGAGTAGGCCAGCATGCGCTTGACGTTCTGCTGGCGCAGCGCAGCGAGGTTGCCGATGGTCATGGAAAGCGCGGCCATGATCCAGAGCAGGCCGGACCAGTGGTGCTGCAGCAGCGGAAACGCGCCGTAGGCGATACGCAGCAGCACGGCGAACGCGGCGACCTTGGGCGCGGTGGACATCAGCCCGGTGACCGGGGAGGGCGCACCTTCGTAGACGTCGGGCGTCCAGACATGGAAGGGCGCGGCGGAGACCTTGAAGCCCAGGCCGATCACGATCAGCGCGATGGCTACTATGGCGAGCCCCGGAGTGGCGGTGTGGGGCAGCGCGGCGGCGATGGGGCCGATGCGCGTGGTGCCGGTGGCACCAAAGGTGAGCGCGATACCGTAGAGGAAAAACGCCGTGGCGAAGGAGCCGAGCAGGAAGTACTTGATGGCCGCTTCGGGGCTGCGGCCGGTGTGCTTGCGGAACCCGGCGAGAATGTAGGTGGAGATGGACGAGATCTCGAGACCAATGAAGACCAGCAGCAGTTCGACCGCGGAGGTCATGAGCAGCATGCCCACGGTACCGAAGAGGATGAGAGCGTAGAACTCGCCCATGCTTTGCGCTTCGGTGGTGTGGAGCGGCGCGGGTGGGATGGTGTCGGGCGCGGGGAGCGAGGGGCTGGTCATCTCGGCGGGGCCGGTGGAGGCATTGGCGCCGAGGGGCTTCAGCTCGTTTGCGTTGCGCGTGAGCGACGCCGGGCCGGCGTCGGTGGAGATGCGCATGCTGTCAATGGCGGCAAGGATGGCAACCAGCACGGTGCCGCAAATGGCGATGTGGAAGAAGGCGCTGAAGTCGTCCGTCCGGACCACGCCGTAGTAGCCGGTTCCGGCGGGCAGGCCCATCTGCCAGATGCTGGCGCCCAGGGCCACCACGATAGCGGCAGCGCTGAACCAGCCGATTGGCTTCCGCGAACGGCCTGGAGGCAGAAACGGGTCGGCGAGCATGATGAGGATGCCGGCCACGGTGAGCAGGATTTCGGGAAGAATGCGGGCGACGCTGGAGGTCTCCATTTACTGTGCCTCCCTTGCGATATTGGGCTGGATGTGAACCACCGTGACATAACGGCGGGCCTGGTGATGGAGCACGGCGGGAACACCCTGTCCGATGGCGCGGATCCAATAGGGAGAGGCAACGCCCATGATCAGCATGAGCACGGCAGCCGGCCACAGGGCGAGGTGCTCACGGGCCACGAGGTCCGGGACGGGGTTGCGATCGATCATGGCGGAGTCAGGTCCGTAGAAGACGCGCTGCACCATCCAGAGCATGTAGGCAGCGGAAAGGATGACGCCGGCGGTGGCGGCGGCTCCCCAGCCATAGCTCACGGCAAAGCCGCTGGACAGCACCAGGAACTCACCCACGAAGCCGTTGAGGATTGGCAGGCCGATGAGCGAAAGCACTGTGATGACGAACAGCGTGGCGAGACGCGGAGTTTTGGCGGCAAGGCCGCCGTACATGTTGATTTCGTAGGTGCCGTAGCGTTCGTACATGAGGCCGAGAAGGATGAGGATGGCGGCGGCGGAGATGGACTCCGAAAGGATGTGGAAGACCGCTCCGTCAATGCCATTGACCGCGAAGGTGTAGATGCCGAGGGTGGCGAAGCTGAGGCTTGACACCGTGCCAAAGGCGATCAGCCGCTTGAGGTCGCGCTGGATGAGCGCGACCAGCGCACCGTAAAGGATGCCGATGACCGCGAGCGTGATCATCAGGGGAGCGATCTGCCGGGCCTGCGTGGGGAAGAGCTCCACGTGAAAACGGATGAGCGAGTAGAGACCGAGCTTGCCGGCGATGATCATGGCCACGGCGGAGGGCGCTTCGGTGAAGACGTCGCCCAGCCAGCCATGCAGGGGGAAAACCGGGACCTTGACGGCGAAGGCGACCAGGAAGGCGAAGGCGATCCAGGAAAGCGCCGCGGGGCTGAAGAGGCCGGGGTTGTGGGCGAGCGCGGCGCGGAGCTCGACGAAGTCGAAGGTGCCGGTGCGGGCGTAAAGCACCAGGATGCCGACCAGGAAAAGCGCCGAGGGGATGAAGGCGTAGAGAAAGAACTTGGTGGCAGCGCGCCCGCCCTGCTCGCGGCCGAACATGGCGATCATGATGGCCATGGGTACCAGCGACAGTTCCCAGAAGGCGTAGTAGACGATGAGGTCGAGGGAGACAAAGACGCCCAGCATTGCGGTGAGCTGGAGCAGGTACAGGCAGTAGAACTCCTTGGCGCGGCGATCGATGATCCGCCAGGACGCGAGAACGCCCATCGGCATTAGAAAGGCGGTGAGCGGCACCAGCCAGACGGAGATGCCGTCCACGCCCAGGTGGTAGTGGATGGCGGGGCTGGCGATCCAGAGGCGGTTGACCTCGTACTGGAAGCCGGGATGCGCGGCGTCGAAGTGGAAGGGCAGATGGAGGCTGAACACAAACGTGAGGAGCGTTGCCAGCAGCGCGAAGCCGTGGATGAGCTTGCCGCGATTGGGCAGCAACGCGAGGATGACGGCGCACGCGGCCGGGAAGAAGACGATGAGAGTGAGGATGGAGCTGTTCATCGTGTGGCGGCTCCTTCAAATCGGGCGCACAGGATGTGGGCTGATTCTTTCCGGACCTGGGTCCATGTGGATTCTTCGCTGCGCTCGGAACAACGAGCGGTGATGCGCCGGTTAACGGAGGAATGCATGGGCGCCTCCGAATCCAAAGTAGGAGAGCAGCAGGATGGCGGCAGCGCCGATGGCCAGCCAGCCGGCGTAAGAGCGGATGTTACCCGACTGAAGCCGACGCAGCGCTGAACCAGCGCCCTGGGCGCCACCGCCCAGCAGGAAGCCACCTCCATCGATCACGCCGCGATCCACCGCACCCCACAGCACATAGCGCGAAAGAAAGAGCAGCGGGCGAACGATGATGAGGCCGTAGAACTGATCGACCCAGTACTTGTTGCAGATCAGGCGATATAGCGCATGGAGCCGGCCGGCGATGCGGTCGGGCAACTCGGGCTTGCGACGGTAGAGTGTGTCCGCAAGCAGCAGGCCGCCGATCGCGGCAAGCACGGAAAGCAGCGTGAGAATGCGCTCGGTGTTAGGGCTTTCGGGGGCTTCGGCGGGCTGGGTGGTGTTGGCCGCCGTGGCTGCTTCGGGGTTGGTGTTCATCGCCACCGAGACCTGCTCATAGGAGAGCGGCGTGGTGTGCGTGGCCGGGTCCAGGAAGTGAGCGAATGTGTTGTTGCCGCCCAGCGATTGCGGGATGCCGATCCATCCGCCGGCGACGGAGAGAACGGCGAGAATGATGAGCGGAACCAGCATCACCCACGGGCTCTCGTGCACGCCATGCGCATGGGCTTGTCCCGCGTCCTCGGCCTGGCTGCCGTGGGCTTGCGGGTGGGGATCCTCGGAGCGACGCTGGCCGAAAAAGGTGAGGTACCACAGGCGGAACATGTAGAAGGCGGTGAGAAAGGCCGTGATCCAGCCGATGAACCAGAGGATGGGCCCGATGTGGGGCGCGCGGAAGGCGTCCGCCAGGATCTCGTCCTTGGAGAAGAAACCGGAGAAGGGCGGGAAGCCCGCGATGGCAAAGACGCCGGCGGTCATGGTCCAGAAAGTGATGGGGATGTCCTTGCGGAGGCCGCCCATGAGGCGCATGTCCTGCTCGCCGTTCATGGCATGGATAACCGAGCCCGCGGCGAGGAAAAGCAGCGCCTTGAAGAACGCGTGCGTGAGCAGGTGGAAGATGCCGGCCGAGTACGCGGCCACGCCGCAGGCCATGAACATGTAGCCGAGCTGCGAAATAGTGGAATAGGCGAGGACGCGTTTGATGTCCGTCTGCACAATGCCGACGGTGGCCGCGAAAAACGCGGTGAGCGCACCGATGATGGCGACGACGGCGAGCGCGAGCGGGGCGCGGTCAAAGAGCACGTGCGAGCGCGCCACCATGTAGACGCCCGCCGTGACCATGGTCGCGGCGTGGATGAGTGCGGAGACGGGTGTGGGGCCTTCCATGGCGTCCGGCAGCCAGATGTAGAGCGGAATCTGCGCGGACTTGCCGGTCGCGCCGAGCACCAGCAGCAGCCCGATGGCGGTCAGAAAGCCGCCGTGCCACTCGGGATGTTGCGTGATCTGCGAAAAGACCTCGCCGAAGCTGAGCGTTCCGAAGTGAACGATCGTCAGAAACATGGCGAGCAGAAAACCGAAGTCGCCGACGCGGTTCACGATAAAGGCCTTCTTGCCGGCATCCGCCGCGGAGTTCCGCTGGAAGTAGAAGCCGATGAGCAGATAGGAGGCCAGACCGACACCTTCCCAGCCCACAAATAGCAGCAGGAAGTTTTCCGCCAGCACCAGCGTGAGCATGAAAAACATGAAGAGGTTGAGATAGGCGAAGAAGCGCCAGAAACCCTCTTCATGAGCCATGTAGCCGACCGAATAGACATGGATCAGAAAGCCGACGCCGGTGATGATGAGCAGCATGATCAGCGTGAGCTGGTCGAGCGAGAAGGCGAAGTCGGCATGGAAGGTAGCGGTCTGGATCCATGGAGCGAGGCGCTCGACATGGGGCAGCGTGAGCGAAGAGAAGTGGGCCCAGACGTTGAGCACCATGAGAAACGGCAGCGCGGTAAACAGCAGCGCGATAGCGGCGACGCCGGCCCGCGACAGGCGGCGGCCGAGCAGCCCGTTCAGCAGAAAGCCGATGAAGGGCAGCACCGGGATAAGCCAGAGATGGAGCGAAGGAGAGCCGTTCATAGTTTCATCAGGTTCACCGAGTCCACGTTGAGCGTGTTCCGGGTGCGGAAGATGGCGATGATGATGGCAAGGCCGACGGCGGCTTCAGCAGCGGCGACGACCATGACGAAGAAGACGAAGATCTGCCCGCTGACCTGGTGCCACTGATGGGCGAACGCGACAAAGGTCAGGTTCACGGCGTTCAGCATGAGCTCGATCGACATGAAGACCGTGATGATATTGCGCTTGATTAGAAAGGCGCCGACGCCGATGGAAAAAAGGATGGCGCTGAGCACGAGATACCACGAGATAGGAACGGACACGTCAATGCTCCTTACGGGCGAGGGCAACGGCCCCGAGGATAGCGACGAGGATGAGGACGGAGGTGACTTCAAAGGGCAGCAGAAGATCGCGGAAGAGCACGCGGCTCAGATCACCGGTGGTGACGAGATAATCTCCCAGGCGTGCCCGGCCGAGGTTGCCGCGGGTGGAGAGAAACACATAGGTGAGCAGGCCGAAGAGAGCCGCGACGCCGGGAAAGCCCACGAGATACGCAGCGCGGCTGCCCCGGGTGCGTTCTTCCTCTCCGGCATTGAGCAGCATGATGACAAAGGTGAAGAGCACCATGATGGCGCCGGAGTAAACGATGACCTGCGCGGCGGCAAGGAACTCCGCGCCCAGCAGCAGGTACAGCACGGCGAGCGAGGTCATAACCACGATCAGCGAAAGCGCGCTGTTGATCGGGTGACGTTGCAGGAGCAGGTTGAGCGCCCCGGCCACACACAGGATTGCGAATATCAGAAAGAGGGCTAGATACATGGTGTGTAGCGTTGTCTAGTTACTGCGGCTAACAGCAGATCCTGCGTGAGCCGGACGAGCTGGCTCGCTTCGCTCAGGACGACGGATTGGCGCAGGCCGATGCTGCCGGCATGCTTCGCTCACAATGACGGTTTGCTGGTACTGCCGAGCCGGTTGCGGCCCGAAGGCCGATTGTAAATCACTTAAGCGCCAGCCACAGGCTGGTGAAGACGATGTTGGCGATAGCCAGCGGCAGAAGAAACTTCCAGCCGAACCCCATAAGCTGGTCATAGCGGAAGCGAGGCAGCGTGCCGCGCACCCAGATATAGAGAAACAGGAAACAGAAGACCTTCAGCACAAACCAGAAGACGGGAAGAATGGCCAGCAGGAAGATATTGTGCGGTGTGCCGAAGAGATGGCCGAAAGGGCTGGTCCAGCCGCCGAAAAAAAGCAGGGTGGCGACGCAGCCGACCGTGATCATATTGGCGTACTCGGCCATGAAAAACATGGCGAACTTCATGGAGCTGTACTCGGTGTGGTAGCCGGCGGTCAGTTCGCTTTCCGCCTCGGGCAGGTCGAAGGGCGAGCGGTTGGTCTCGGCATAGGCCGCCATCAGATAGATGAAGAAAGCAACGATCTGCAGGCCGCCGAGGACATTCCAGGACAGCGCACCGTGGGCGGACTGGCTATCCACGATGGTGCGCAGGCGCAACGAGCCGGCGCGGAGCACCACGCCAATAAGCGACAAGCCAAGCGCCAGCTCGTAGCTGATGACCTGCGCGGTGGCGCGCAGGGCGCCCAGGAGCGAGTACTTGTTGTTTGACGACCAGCCGGAGAGCGCAATGCCGTAGACACCGATGGAGGTGACGCCCAGGATAATGAGCAGGCCGATATTGACGTCTGCAATCTGGAACATATCCACGCCGTGCCAGCGCAGGCTGCGGCCAAAGGGCACGACGGAGATAGAGGTAAGTGCGCAGGCCAGCGCAATCACCGGGGCCAGAACGTAGAGCGGCCGGTAGACGTGCGTGGGGATCAGGTCTTCCTTGAGGAAGAGCTTGAGTCCGTCAGCCAGTGGCTGTAGCAGCCCGAAGGGGCCGACGCGGCTTGGTCCCCAACGGTTCTGAATACGTCCGACGACCTTGCGTTCAAGCAGCACGGTATACGCGACGGCGGTAAGAAAGATGACCAGCACGACCGCAATCTTGAGCACGCTGAGCAGGAAAAAGGTGAGGAAGGTCACTGGGTCGGTTCACTTTCTAGTGTTTACTCTACCGCAAAGAAGAGGGCGAATGGGCCGTAGCGGGCCTGCGTGTCAGATAGATGCGCGAGGTTTCGTTCCGGGGTGCAGCGCGTGAGAAAATAGGCGGTTGCGCTCACAGCAGCGCGGCTGGCACATAGAGCGCATATCGCCGCAGGGGTTTTCGGCCTACTTCACCGCTCGCTGCCGTCCGCAGCGGTGCCGGGTTTCTCATCGGGCGGGCCGCTTGCCGTCTCCACATTGATGTAGAAGAGATCCGTCGCTACCTGGAACTGCTCGGGCGTGAGCGATGTGGGCATCACCTGCCAGTCCACCGTGGGCTCGATTCTCTGCCAGTGCGCCGGATCGCCCACCGCGACAGGCATGCGGAAAACGGCTTCGTCTACCTTCCAGCGGTACGAAACGCGGCCGACCGTCGGGTCGAAGCGCAACTGAAGCAGCGGGATGGCGGTGTGCCGGAGATATTGGTTGAACTCCGGCGAAAGATCGAGGCCGGTCCGCTGGTTGAAGAAGGCGACCACGTCCTCCGTCAGGATGGTCTGATACTTGAAATGCTGGTAGTAGTCGCGGATCAGTTGAAACCACTTCGTATCGTCATTGATGACGCTGCGCAGCGTGTTGAGAAAGAGCGCGCCTTTGAAGTACTGGTCTTCGGTGGGCTGCTGATCGAGGCCATGCCGCGTAATGATGGGCTGCAGGTTGAGCACCTTTGATTTGTAGCCGTTCACATACTTGAGCGCGTCGGCCTTGCCCCACCTGTACTCCACATACAGGCTCTCGATATAGGTGTCCCAGCCTTCGTGAATCCACATGTCGGAGACGTCGCGCGCGGTGATCGCATTGCCGAACCACTCGTGTCCGCTTTCATGCACGATGATGAAATCAAAGCGCGGGCTGATGCCGACGCCGGTCCAGTCGCGGCCGCCATAGCCGTTCTGAAAGCCGTTGCCATAAGTGACGGCGCTCTGGTGCTCCATCCCGGTGTAGGGCACCTGGATGAGCTTGTATCCGTCACGGATAAAGGGGTATTCGCCGAAGTAGTGCTGAAAGGCGTCAAGCATGCCGCGTGCCTGCTCGAACTGGGTCTTCGCTTTCTGAAGATCCGCCGGCAGTGCGTAGAAGTCCACGGGAACGCCGCTGTAGGTATCGCTCCAGTGCGCGTATTTACCGATATTCAGCGAGACGTCGTAGCTGTTGATGGGATAGTGGACCTGCCAGGTCCAGCGGGTGTAGCCGTCACCCAGCTTGGTCTCACTCACGAATTTTCCGTTTGAGACATCGGTGAGACCGTCGGGCACCTCGGCTTCGATCAGCATGCCGTCCTGCGGCTCGTCGCGCCACTGATCCTTGGATGGCCACCATATGCTGGAGCCGTCGTCTTCGCACGAGGTGACGATCCAGGGATTGCCGGCGGGGTCCTGCCCAAAGGTCAGGCCGCCAAACCGGCCGGTGGGCTTGGGGTTGCCGGAGTAGAAGAAGTCGATGGCGTACTCATTGCCGGCGTGCAGGACTTCCGGGAAGTCGATGAAGATCGCGCCCTCATCGCGGGTATAGGTGAGCGGCTTTCCGTTCATCACGATGCGCTCGATCTTCAGATCCGGGTAGAGATCGATCTGGATGCGTTTGGCTTCGGCAAGCATGCGGAAGCGGATCTGGTTGTCGCCGCGGATGGACTTCGCGGTGGGATCGACACGCACGCGCAAGCGGTACGAGAGCAGGTCGTTGTTGGCCCGGAATGGCCCGTAGGCGCCGCGCAACTGCTTTGCCCGGGGGACGGGAAGAGGCAGGGTGATCGCCGTGGCCTCGCGCTTAAAACTGAGCGCGACTGCCTTGCCGCTGCGCAACGACTTCCACGAACCTGTGAGGGAGTTTCCGTCGGGAGCCAGGACCCCGTTCCATCCGCCGCCCAGGGCAGGCAGGGCGAATGAGAGAGCATTCCCCTGCACCTGGACGTCAGAGCAGGGAATGGCGGGGACGTCCATTTCGAGAGCATCGGCATTGCAGGTGACCGCGCCGGCTGCGTTGCTGTGCAGATGCAGTTGTAGGCGTAGCGGCTGCGGGCCGGGCATGCTGGCCAGCCAGATCCCGTCCAGGTGCGGGCGGCTGTCCTGTCCCGTGGAGACGGGCTGCTGCGCCTTGCCGTTGAGGATAGAGCCAGACAGAAGAAGCAGAAGCGCGAGCGAGCCGGGGACGAGCCATTTCATACGGGAGCGAGCATACTACAGCGATGGCAGCGGGCCGCGCCTGGCGGCTGGGCTTACAGTGGCAATTGGCACCGCGGTGGGAGCATGCACCTGCGCGGCCCGTCGGCGCTGCCTGCGGACTTCCTCTTTCGTAGAGGGCCTTCAAACGAAAGGGCAGCGGCAGACCTATGAGGTCCACGGCTGCCCTGTCTAGCGCGTATCCAGTTAGTCCGCGGCAGTTTCGGTAGTGGCTGGTGCGTGGGACTCCATCACTTCGTGCAGCTTTTCGCAATAGCGGCCAAGCGTGCCGGAGGTGAACAGCGTGTCGTCGGAGGGAAGCACGAGGTCGCGGCCGGGCGTGGGCGGCAGCGCGCCCTCCGTGGCAATCTGCACCAACTCCGTGTGTACGTCATTGCCGGCGAGCAGGTTCAGCCGCGACTGATCGTAGCCGGGCACCAGTCGCGCAATCTCGTCAAAGGTGGCGAAGGGATCAAATGGGCTGGTCTTGGGCTCGATCTGGTGCGCAGTAAGCCATACTGCATGGCGGTCGGCTTCGCCCATCTGCGCGCCCCGTGTCTGCCCGGTGTCAGAGCGCAGACCGGAACCAAAGGGAACGAGCTTGCGCGGATGGGCGCCCATGCGGTCGGCCAAGCGGACGATCAGCTCAAAATCGCTGCGCACACCGGCGCGGTCGCCGGCCTTCTTGACAGCCTGGAGGTCGCCATAAGTGTTGGTGACGGTGCCGGCCTTTTCGTACAAATTGGCCGCGGGCAGGACCACTTCGGCAAGCTGCGCGGTCTCCGTCAGGAACATGTCCTGCACGATGAGGAAAGTGTTGCGCAGGGTCGCGGGATCGACGCCGTAGCGGGCCACCGGGTTGGAGCCGACGACATAGAGCGCGCCGAGTTGGCCGCTTGCCGCTGCATCGAACATGGCCACGAGGTCGAGGCCAGGCTCCTGCGGTAGCGACTCGTATTCTTCGGCGAAGGCGTGCCGACCCTGCACCGGGGCATAGCCGGGGAGTGTATCGGGAAGCAGGCCCATATCGGCCGCGCCCCGCGAGTTGACGTAGTCGCCCAGGCAGGCGAACTTCGTGTCGGGCAGCGAGAGCCCGTAGCGGACGAGCGCGTCGATGGTGCCGTCGCGCAACTCGGAACCGAAGACGATTAGCAGGCTCGGCTCGTTGCGAAGCGCATCGCGGAAGATGGCAGCATTCTCCACTCCGGCCAGGTCGGTATCGGTGCCGGCGAGGAAGCTAAGCGCATCGGCGTAGCCGTCGGGCTGAATCTCGAGGAAGGCGCGCGCCTGGCGATGGAGCTTGATGCGGTTGTTATTGACGATGTACAGCCGGGCCTTGTTCTGCCGCACGTTCGACCGGAGGTTCCAGGCAAGCAGCGGATGCTGCTCGGTGGGATCGTTGCCGATGAGCAGGATGGCAGGCGCGGAGGCGAACTCGCGCAGGGAAGCGGTGCGCGCGCCGTGCGCGGCGATGGCGCGGGCGAAGGAGACGTAATCCGCCGTGCGGTGATGATCGATGTTGTTGGTGCGGAGCACCGTGCGTGCAAATTTCTGGAGGAGGTAATTCTCTTCGTTGGTGGTGCGGTTGGAGCCGATGACGCCGATCGATTGCCCACCGCGGCTGTCGCGCAGCTCGCGCAGCCGGCGCGCCGCGTGATCGATGGCCTGCTCCCAGGTGGCGGGGGCGAGCTCGCCATTGGCCTGGCGGATAAGCGGCTTCGTGATGCGGTCTCCCCGGTTGGCGAAGTCAAATGCGTAACGGCCCTTGATACAAAGGAAGTCGGCGTTGATGCCGCTCTTGTCGCGGTTATCGCCGCGCACGATCTCCATGCCGTCATCGGCACGGCGAACGCCGAGTGTGGTTTTGCAGCCGTCGCCGCAGTGGGTGCAAATCGTAGCGACGTGGTTCATCTCCCACGGGCGCGTCTTGTAGCGATAGGAGCCGGAGGTGAGCGCGCCTACCGGGCAGGCATCGATGCACATGCCGCACTCTTCGCACTCCAGGTGGTCCTGGCGATTGGGAGCGATGACACTGGACTGACCGCGGTTCTGCACCCCGAGCGCCCAAACGTCCATGCCTTCGCCGCACACGCGCACGCAGCGGTAGCAGAGAATGCAGCGCGGGCGGTCGAAAAAGACGACCGGCGACCACTGCTGCTCTTCGCGGTGCGCCTTGATCTCGACGTATTTCGATTCCGGCGCACCGTATTTGAAGGTCATGTCCTGCAACTCGCACTCGCCGCCGGCATCGCACACCGGGCAGTCAAGCGGGTGATTGCCGAGCAGCAGCTCGATGGTGGCCTTGCGCGCCTGGACAATCTCGTCCGTCTCGGTCTGCACGGTCATGCCTTCGGCGACCGGAGTGGTGCAGGCGGTCTGCAGCTTGGGCATTTTCTCAATGCGTACCAGGCACATGCGGCAGGCGGCCTGGAGCGAGAGCCCGGGGTAGTAGCAGAAGGCGGGGATTTCAATGCCGGCGGCACGGCAAGCCTCGATCAGGAGAGTGCCGGCGGGGGCGGTGAGCTTTTTTCCGTCTACGGTGAAGGTGACGTCAGGCATGGTTATGCTGAAATCCTTTCGCCGGTAGCGACACCTTCGAGTGTTGGCCGGCTTTCTGGTACGTCTAAATCCATTTGCTCGACTACGAAATAGAGGACGCCATCGGCGAAGTCCTCTGGCTTGAAATCCACCTGAGTCGTGGTGGGCGTGGGCATGGGGAGGGCATCTTCGGCCGTGCCTTGCAGATGAAATTCGAGAGCTTCGCGCAGGTTGGAGCGCATCTCTTCGAGGGTGTCACCCACGGAAAAACAGCCGGGAATGTCGGGCGCAAATCCGCTGAAATTCGAATCAGTTTTCGCATACACAACTAGGAAAGTCTGTTTCATTTCAAACCCGCCTGCTTCAGTATGTTTGCGATCACATACTTAGGAACGTCTTTGCTCCCGTGAAACGGTACAGTCACTCTGCCCGGCTTTACCGGATGAATAAACTGCATGTGACTTCCGCGTTGCGAATGGAAGATCCAGCCGTCCGCCTCAATAACCTTGATTATCTCCCGCGCCTTCACGCCCCCACAAGCTCGTCCACATTCTCGTGCGAATACGGGCAGGGACGGCCGTTGAGGTGGTCTTCGAACTCGTTGCGGAACTTCTTCACGAAGCCGATGGTGGGCATGGCCGCGGCATCGCCCAGCGGGCAGAAGGTGCGACCCAGCATGTTCTCGGCGAGGTAGCGGATGTTGTCGATATCCTTCTCGACGCCGCCGCCTGCGTGAAAGCGCGTGAGCGTTTTCTTCAGCCAGTCGGTGCCCTCGCGGCAGGGAATGCACCAGCCGCAGCTTTCGTGCTGGTAGAACTTGATGGTGCGCAGCGCGAACTCGACCATGCAGGTGGTGTCGTCAATCACGACCACGCCCGCGGAGCCGAGCATGGTGCCGGCCTTGCCCATCTGGTCGAAGTCCATGCCGACATCGATCTCGTCCGCCTTGAGCACCGGGCAGGAAGACCCGCCGGGGACGACCGCCTTGAGCGCGCGCCCGTTGGGGATGCCGCCGGCCACGTCGTAGATCATCTTCTTGAGGTTGTAGCCCATCGGCAGCTCGTACACGCCGGGCTTGTTGACGTGGCCGCTGATGCCGAACAGGCGCGTGCCGCCGTTGCGCTCCGTGCCGATCTTGGCGTACTCCGCGCCGCCCATGTTCAGGATGTGGGGGACGGCAGCGAGTGTCTCGGCGTTGTTGATGACGGTGGGTCCCCCGTAGAGGCCGACTACGGCCGGGAAGGGCGGCTTGATGCGTGGGACGCCGCGCTTGCCTTCAAGCGACTCCATCAGCGCCGACTCTTCGCCCACTTCATAGGCGCCGGCGCCGGTGTGCGAGATAGCGTCGAAGGTGAACTCCGAACCGAAGATGTTCTTGCCCAGGATGCCGCGCTCATAACACTGCGCGATAGCGCGTTCCATGATCTGCAGCAGATAGCGGTACTCGCCGCGCAGATAGACGAAGCCCATCTTGGCGCCAATGGCGAGACCGGCGATCATGGTCCCCTCGATAACCGTGTGCGGATCATGGAGGAAGATCACGTGGTCTTTGCAGGTGCCGGGCTCGGACTCATCGCCGTTCACCAGCACGTACTTGGGGCGGTCGCTCTGTTTGGGCACAAAGGACCACTTGAGGCCGGTGGGGAAGCCGGCGCCGCCGCGCCCGCGCAGCCCGGAGGCCTTCATTTCGTTGATGACCCACTCGGGGCCCTGCTCGATGGCTTTGCGCAGCGCGGTGTAGCCGCCAAGCTCGATGTATTTGTCGATATCGGCCGCGCCCTGGCCGAAGCGCTTGGAGAGGACTCTGACTTCATCGGGGTGCGAGACGAGTGTCGGCATGGTCGTGGTATCAGTATAGGGCTATTTGGGAGGGCTTGCGCAGCGGCTGATTTTGCGGCCGGAGTCTTACAGCAGAGAAGAAAGCCTTATTCAATGGGCAGACACGGTCAGGATTCCGCAGCACTCTGGAGGAAGCATCCTACACTGTTTAGTACACACCTTCGTCGGAGTCCTCATGGAACACTCAGCACTTGTCGCTCATGTTGCCACCCCGCTGCTCGGGGTAAGCACGGGGCTGCGTTCGTTTACCCCTGTCGCCCTGACGAGCTGGTTTGCGGCTACGGGCAAACTTCCGGTTAACGGCACCTGGGCCTCCTGGCTCTCGCATCCGGCTGCTGTAGGCCTCCTTAGCATTGCGGCACTCGGCGAGTATGTCGGTGATACGCTGCCGAGCACACCGAAGCGTACGGCTCCCATCCCTTTAGCCGGACGCATAACACTTGGCGGCCTGGTGGGTGCTGTGATCGCTACTGCTTTTCGTCGTCCGATTGCCGGTGGCATCGCGCTAGGTGTGTTGGGCGCCGTAGCCGGGAGCTATGGTGGTTTCTATGCGCGCCGTGGGCTCACCAAAGGCGTAGGCCTGTGGGACTTGCCAGTTGCCCTTTCCGGGGATGCCGCTGCCGCTACCCTTGCGACCTGCGCTCTGCGCCGATTGACTGCATAAAGTCGGATAAGGCAGAACGCCTCTATTTCACGATGCAAGATTCCGGATGAAATGCCGTTCCGCAGCCTCGTCTAGGGTTGCTGGCAGCAACTCGCCTGCATCCGTAAATCCATGCCGGAGATAGAGCGCTATGGCATATTCGTTGCCTTCAGTGACATTCAGAGAGACACAGGATGCCTGCTGCTCTTCAGCCCACTGCATTACTGCCGAGATCATAGCGTCTCCAACCCTATGCCCGCGACCTGGAGGCGTCACCCACATCGAGATGAGCTCAACAATTCCATTCTGATCGGGCTCCGTGGCACTTACCATTCCGACCGGACTGTAGTTGAGAACTGCAACGAGGTTCAGGGGAACAGAAGAGAGCCGTTCACGCCAGCGCTCTTCGGAATCACCTGCTCCTTGCCAATCAGCTAACTTGGAGCCGAAGGCATATGGCGCATCCCTGAGTGCCTCCAGCCTCAGCGTCCGCCATAGCGGCCAATCATCCGGCATCAGTCGCTTGAGGGCGAGCTGCTGCCCAGAAACTAGTCTGTTGGTCACGTCTTGCATGCTGCTATTGTGAATAACTTTCGGCTTGGCGATCCGAATACTTACGAATAATCAGCGGTTGGGAGCACGTTCAGCAACCTGCCGAATCGAGATCTCACCCCTTCTCGCGGTACTCCTCCAGCACCTGATCCATCTTTTCCGGGGTCAGGTCTTCGTGGAAGGCGTAGTTGACCTGGGCGGCGGGAGCCCAGCAGCAGGCGCCGATGCACTCCACTTCTTCCAGTGAAAACAGGCCGTCCGGGGTGGTCTGCTTGTTCTCGATGCCGAGGCGTTGCTTGCAGTGGTCCAGGATCTCGTAGCCGCCGCGCAGCATGCAGGAGATGTTGGTGCAGACCTGGACGTGGTACTTGCCGCGCTTCTCCGTATGCAGCATGGAGTAGTAGCTGAGCACGTTGCGCACTTCCAGCTCCGTAACGCCCACACGCTCGGCTACTTCGTGGATGACCGCGTCCGTGACCGCGCCGACCTCGTCCTGCGCGTAGAGCAGCATGGGCACCAGCGCGGAGCGACGGACGGGGTAGAGCGTAACCAGCTTGTCAAAGCGCGCGGCGAGTGCGGGGGAGAAGATAGTGTTCGGGATGGGAGCGGGTGTGGTGGGCGATGCTGTGCTCATGGGGTAGTGATCTCCCGGGCGAGTTGTTCGGCGACGATGTCCATCTCTTGTGCGTGGCCGCCTGTCACGATTCTGCCATGTTCGTCGAAGTGGAAGGGGGTTGGCGGGCCGGTTTCGCGCTGCCAGGCGGCGGCGGGGGAGGGCTGAAAATCAGAAGCAGGTCCTTCGACTCGCTGCGCTCGCTCAGGATGACGGGGGTCAGCAGGTCCTTCGACTCGCTGCGCTCGCTCAGGATGACAGGCGAAATCCACCGCAGGTCCTTCTACTTCGTGGGCCGATGGTGCCGGCCCACTCCGCTCAGGATGACAGGCGAGGGTACTGCGGTCAGGATGACGAGCAATGTCACTCCCCTCAGGATGACAAGCGGCGGTTGGGTATTCAATTGTCAGCGTGCGCGCGCCCACGCGGACGAGGAGGCTGTCGGCGCTGACTTCCAGGATGGCCTGCTCGCTCCGGTTCAGGGTGTGCGCTGCGAGATACGAGCGCAGGACGGAGACGAAGGACGTCCAGAGCTCGCGCTGGAGCGTGCGGACGTCCTCCGTAACCGGAGCAGTTACCATTAGCGGTCGATCTCTCCCAGCACGATGTCGATCGAGCCGATGACCGCGACCACGTCGGCCAGCATTTTGCCGGCGCACATGGTGTTGACCGCCTGCAGCGTGGCGAACGAGGGATTGCGCATGTGCACGCGGTAGGGCTTCGACGTGCCGTCGCTCACTACGTAGTAGCCCATCTCTCCGCGGGGAGATTCGATGGCCTGGAAGACCTCGCCGGGGGGCACGGTAAAGCCCTCGGTGACAATTTTGAAGTGGTAGATGAGCGACTCCATCTGGGTCTTCATCTTTTCCCGGTCAGGCAGCACGACCTTGGGCGCGTCGGCCTTGAGAGGGCCTTCGGGCATGCCGTCCAGAGCCTGCTGGCAGATCTTGACCGACTCGCGCATCTCGTCCATGCGTATGACATAGCGGGCCCAGACGTCGCCATCGGTCGAGATGGGCACCTTGAACTGGAACTTGTCGTAGCCGGAATAGGGCATGTCCCGGCGGAGGTCCCAGTCCACGCCGCTGGCGCGCAGCGGCGGCCCGGTCACGCCGAGGGCGATGCCGTCTTCCGGCGACAGATAACCGACGCCCTTGGTGCGGTTCACCCAGATGGGATTGCCGCTGAGCAGGTTCTGGTACTCGTCAATGCGGCCGGGCATGATCTTGAGCAGATTCTGGACGCGCTCGTAGAAGTCCACCGGGGGCTCGAGGGCGACGCCGCCGACGCGGAAATACGAGGTCATCATGCGCTGGCCGGAGACATGCTCGAAGATCTTGAGAATCTCTTCGCGCTCGCGGAAGCAGTAAAGGAAGACGGTCAGCGCGCCGATGTCCATGGCGTGGGTGCCCAGCCAGACCAGGTGCGACTGGATACGCGTGAGCTCGTTGAGCAGCACGCGGAGATAGATGGCCCGCTCCGGCAGCTCCAGGCCGAGCAGCTTTTCGACCGCGAGGCAGTAACAGAGGTTGTTCGACATGGGGCCGAGATAGTCGATGCGATCGGTGAGCGGAACCACCTGCTGGTAGAACTTCGCCTCGCAGGTCTTCTCGATACCAGTGTGCAGAAAGCCGATATCGGGCACCACGCGGAGGACGGTTTCGCCGTCGATCTCCAGCACCAGCCGGAGCACGCCGTGGGTGGACGGGTGCTGCGGCCCCATGTTGAGGATCATGGTGCTGTTCTGGCCGGCCTCCTGCTGGTGCGGCTCGAGCAGCGGGGCAATGGTGAAGCTGGCGGCGTCCGGCAGGTTGCGGCCCGGGGTCTTGACCGGCGGCGCGTCGGGAAGCGTGCTGGATGGGGGCATTAGCGGTATCCCTCCACGGGATAATCCTTCTGGAGCGGATGGCCGATCCACTCGTCGGGCATCATGATGCGGCGCAGGTTGGGATGGCCGCCAAAGCGAACGCCAAAGAGGTCGAAGACTTCGCGCTCGTAGAAGTTGGCTGACGGCCACACGGGAACGATGCTGGCGATCTCCGGATCGTCACCGCTGACCAGGGCTACCAGGCGGACGCGCTGCTTCATGCCCTGCGACAGGATGTGGTAGGTGACCTGGAAGCGCGGCTCGACCGGCACCCAGTCCACGCAGGTCACGTCTTCGAGGAAGTTGTAACCGGCGCGCTGCACCACCGCCGCCGCTTCGCGGATGTCGTCCCGGGCGATCAGCAGAGTGATTTCGTTGCGGTCCCACTTGGCGTTTTCGAGTGCTTCCGGCTTCCAGGCCAGCAGCGCGGCAATGGCCGGGTTGTCACCGTGCTCCTGGAGGACGGCTTCGCGATTGTAGAGTTCGATTCCGAGCATGATTCCTATCTGTCCTGTGTTGCTCTGTCCTGTGCTGCGTGCCGGCCGGGGTTGAGTTACAGGTCGCCGCGGTCGGAGGCCCAATCGAGGATGCCCTTTTTCACGATGTAGAAGAAGCCGACGACAACAAAGCCGAGATACACCAGCATCTCCCAAAAGCCAAACAGGCGGGAGCCGGTGATATGCGGCAACTGGCGGTAAATCACGGCCCAGGGAAGCATGAAGACCGCTTCCACGTCGAACAGGATAAAGAGCATGGCGACCATGTAGAAGCGAACGGAGAAGCGTCCGCGGGCGTCGCCTTCGGCCACAATACCGCATTCATAGGTAGCCAGTTTGGCGCGGGTGCGGCGATGCTTGCCGATGAAAAATGAGCCCGCCACCATGCCTGCGCCCAAGCCCACGGCAACCAGGATCTGCAACAACAAGGGGAGGTAATTCCAGAAGTAATTCGGCGTGTGCATGCGGCGGAATCCTCGGGGAGCAGGGCGCGTTGCTGATGGCGCGCGCACCGCCCTCATCTTTCGACTCTAAGTACTCGCCCAACTGCCGTCAAGCGAAGCGCGGGTGCGGCGTGCGGTGGCGTGACTTTGGTGGTCAGCGGTTGTCTCCGATGGCCCGGGCTCCCGTTTTGGGCCAGGTCACATGGAAAAAGTGACGAATGCGCGGTTACCGCTCATGCATCCGCGCCTGCCTCCGATAAAGGAGGTGTGCGGTAAGGAGACAGCGCCATGGCGAGAGCTCTGCGAGCAGCAAGCGGGATGCAAGCGGCACAGCGGGAAGCGGGAGCGGCGGGCAGGATCGCCGGCGCGGTGCTGCCGCCGGTACTTACGATGCCCGCGCCGGCCCAGGTGCGGAGGCGCATTCCTCCCGTGAGCGGACGGGCGCTCGAAGTCCTGGGACACGCGGTGGAGTATCTGGCGGACGAATACGTGCTCGCGAGCGGTGCACTGCCTTCCATCCACACGCGCGACCCGCAGGTCGAGGCCATGCAGTTGCTGATGCAGGCGAACAGGGCGGTGTACTTCGAGTGCCCGGTCATTCCTCCGCTGCGGGTGCGCGCACGAAACTGGTTTTTCGGTCGCCTGCTGCCGCCGGCTGTCGGACAGGCCTGAGCGGGCGCGGTCGGGAAGCGCGTCGTCTGCTGGTACCCTTCCTTTATGCGCGTCACTATCAACGGGAATGCGCGGGAGTTCCCGGGCCTTCCTCCTTCTGCAACCGTGGCTGATCTGGTCGCCGCGATGGAACTCAAGGGAGACCGGGTTGCCGTCGAACAGAACGGCGAAATCGTGCGCCGTCCGGACTGGAACACGGCGGTGGTCAGCGAAGGCGATCGGTTCGAGGTGGTGCACTTTGTCGGCGGTGGCAGCGGGTGCACGCGGCGGACGGGGTGCGCGCACCGCGCGGTTCATTGCGGCGCGGGCCGCCCGGGCTTATGACTCGCCCGAGGCGAAGCTTCAGCCGGCACGCGGGCGTCCTTCGTCAACTGATCTCGGGCCAGCGCTTCTGGCCGCTGCTCTTCTGCAGCCTGGTCTTCTGCGCACCGGTCTGTTCCCTGGGACAGGGAACGATGCCGCCGCTCAACCGGCCGACATTCACGGTTTCGGACATCAAGCCGGGGCAGAATCTGCGCATCCTGGTGTACGGTGATATGCGCTTCACGAATCCGGAGAACACCAGCGACACCTGGCCGCGGGTGCGCCGCTGGCTGGCAGAAAAGGTCGCCTCGGAAAAGCCGGACGCAATGTTTATCACCGGCGATATACCGCTGTACGGCAGCAGCGCAGCAGACTGGAGGATCTTTCGCTCGGAGGCGGCGTCCTGGTGGAAGAACGGGCTGCGTGTCTTTCCCACCCTGGGCAATCACGAGGTGATTTCCGACGGGCACGTGGGGCGGCGAAATTACTTCAATGCGTTCCCCCAGGTGGAGAACCACTCCTTCTACTCGGTGCGCATGGGGAACGTGTTTCTTATCACCCTGGATTCCACCGAGCGCATGTGGCCGAAAGGGCCGCAGGCAGACTGGATTCGGGCACAACTCGATCACGTTCCGCCGGGGATCGATTTTGTTTTCTTGATGGCGCACATTCCATTGATCGCGGATGTGCAGAGCGAGTTCATTGCCGGGTTGCCCAGCCCGGAGATGGTGCAGTTCCGGAGCTATCTCGAAGCGCGCGCCTTGACCGCGCGGCAGAAGTTCATCGTCGTGAACGGGCACATCCACACCTACGAGCGCTTTGAAGTAAACGGGATTACCCACATCATCTCCGGCGGCGGCGGCGCCAAGCCGTATCCGGTGGTGGTGCGCGGGCCGCAGGACCAGTACCACGACGCCGGTTTCCCGGTCTTCAATTACGTCCTCATTGACGTGCATGGAAAGCACGCCGACGCAGCGATGTACAAGATTGTGGACCCGAAGGCAAAGGAATTCACCGTCGAGGTCAAGGACCGCTTCACAGAAGATGCGCGCTGAGGCCAGCCTGCCGGAGCCGATTTTCCTGTTGTTTCCTGGAGAGGCTCCGAGTAGACTTGCGCGCATTATGGCGCAATACAAGGTGAAGGATTGTAACGATAAGTGCGTGTTTGAGATCGACGCTGCCGATGTTGGGGTGAGCGAAGGCTTTTTCGTCTTTGTCGATGAAGACGAGGCGACGATCGCAATGTGGCCGGCTTATCCGCCTGGCGCTGCCGGCAAAGCAACAAGCGGAACCGGCACCGGCACCGATCCGTATCACATCATTCGTTTGTAGGCAGCGGTTCCTAAGCAACGGTTGCTAGGCAGCTGTTTGTAGGCAGCAGGATCGGGGGGCGCTGTTCATTTGCAGGGCTGGCCATCGTGTGGCGCCATGTGCAGCGCCGTCCTTGTGTTTGTGCTTAGAAAACTACCCGCGATGCACGCCTAGCCGCCAAGAAGCTCGTCAGCTTCGGCATGCAAGTTACAACGGCGTGTATCTCTGCCCGTAGCGGGTTATGCCATTTGACACGGCTGTTAGACTTCGCGCATGGCAACTTATCAAGTGAAACGTAGCGACGGATCCGTCGCCTTCAGCGCCGAAGCTGATTCCGTTACCGAGCAGAACGGGGTCTATCTCTTTTTCGATAACAATCACCAGGTAGTAGCGCGCTTTCCTCAGGCCACGGCTGCCAGCTCAAGAATGGCGGGAGTGTCTGGCACTTCCTCCAGCAGTGTTGGCAACTTCCACATCATCCGGCTATAACGAAATCCCTCCCCCACGCCGGCCCCCATCTCCGATCTTTTCCTCCAATATGGCTCTAAGAGAGCAGAGCAGCCGTGCGGCCGCTTGCTGCTGCGAACCGGCACCACCGCAGTTCTGCGCCGGAGCGAACAAGCTTAGGAGTTGTCGGAACCGAGGTTGTCTGAACCGGGGTTATTCGAACCGGGACGAGACCGCTGAGCTACTACAAGCACGCCCACAAACAGCGCGACTGCCGGAACGGCCATGATCGGGATAGCTTTGCGCAATGCCGCGCGCACCTGCGGAGCGCTTCCGGCCGTCGCATCGCGGCACATGCTGCAGCCCTGCGCATTGCCGGGAGTGGCGTGGAGGAGAGCGGCGAGAATCGCAGTGGAAAAGGCGAGAGCGAACCGGCGGAAGCTCACTGGCACAGCACGAGCAGGGCGAAGAGAAACATCCAGAAAATACCCATGGAGTGCCAGTACCACGCCATGCAATCGACCACGATCTGCCGCATCTCCACACGCCGGAGAAGAAACAGCCCGGCCGCAGCGACGGTGAGGCCTACCAGGCCGAGTAGCAGGTGGACGCCGTGGGTCCCGGTGATGAGGTAGAAGAAGTGACTGCTCGGGTTGGACGCGAAGAACACGCCCTGGGCGGCGAGTTGTGTCCAGGCAATCCATTGCCCGAGAAGGAAGAGCACACCGAGCACGCCCGTGGCGACGAGCCACGGGAAGGCGCGCTTCACCATGGGACGACCGAGCCCGAGCCACTCATCCATCACGTCCACCTCGCGAAAGAGTTGGCGGCGTGCGATTTCAATCGTAAGGCTGCTGAGCAGGATGACCGCGGTGTTGATGTAGAGGATGGGCGGAATCGAGAGCGGGTGCCAGTCGATGATGTAGTTGTTGCGCGCGTCGAAGTGGCCGGAGGTCTGGCGCACAAAAAAGGCGCTCACCAGCGCCACGAAGAACATGAGATCGCCCGCGAGGGCGAAGAAGACAGCGAGCCGGTAACGACCCAGGAGTTCCCGCGGACCACGCCGGCCCGGTCGCCGATTTTCCCAGTTCTCATCCCCACCACCCCCGCCGGTGGGCCGGCGGTCTACAGGCGGTCTGCCGCCAATTCCTGGGTCTTTCCGCTCGGTTTCAGTGGGGGTCCGGGTAAAGGTCGCGGGCATTGCGAGACTCCGTAAAAAGAGATTACTCCTGTTCAGCAAGTGCTTCCCACTGCATTTTGAAATCCTTCTCGCCGCCCTTGATGCCGTAGTCGTAGGGACCGCGTTGTACGGTGATTGCGACGCCGCGTGGAGGCATGCTCCATTCGAGAGTCGTCGCTCTCCACGGGTTGGCCTGGGCGCGTGTTCCGCGCCAGATGCTCCAGAAGACATTGAACAAGAAGAGCAGTTGCGCGGTGGCAAGAAAGAGCGCCGCGTAGGTGATACCGCGCTCCGCCGGCATCAGTCCGGCAAGTCCGCCCACTGGAGAAGTCAGATCTGCGTAGTGACGCGGGCGTCCGGCGAGCCCTTCCAAATGCATAGGGAAGAATGTGGCGTAAGCGCCAAGAAAGGTGAGCCAGAAGTGGAGTTTGCCCAGCCTCTCGTTCATCATCCGGCCGGTGAGCAGCGGAAACCAGTAGTACACGCCTGCAAAGAGAGAGAACGCACCCGCCATTGCCATGATGAGGTGGAAGTGCGCCACCACGAAGAAGGTGTTGTGGAGATAGGCATCGAGCGCGGGCAGCGCGAGGATGGGTCCGGAGAGTCCGCCGGTAATGAACAGCGAGACGAAGCCGAGCGCGAAGAGCATCGGTGTGGTGAGTTGCAAACGCCCGGGCCATACGGTTGCGATCCAACTGAGCACTTTGGCGGTGCTGGGGACGGCTATGGCCATGGTGGTGAGCGCGAATGCCGTTCCGGCGTACGGGTTCATGCCACTCACAAACATGTGGTGTCCCCAGACCAGGAATCCAAGCAGGCCGATTAACACAGTGGTCGCAGCCATGCTGCGATAGCCGACCACCGGACGGCGGCTGAAATCGGAAAGGATGCCGGAAACGATGCCCATGCCGGGCAGGATGGCGATGTAGACCTCCGGGTGCCCGAAGAACCAGAACAGATGCAGCCAGAGCAGCGGCGATCCATTGCCGCGGCGCAGAAGCACGCTGCTGACCAGGTCGCCATTGGGGATAAAAAAGCTGGTGCCCATGTGCCGGTCGCAGAAGAGCATCAGCAGCGCGGCGAAGAGTGCGCCAAAGGCAAGCAGGATGAGCAGCGCGGATACGAACCAGGACCAGACGGTGAGGGGCATGCGGCCCAGCGTCATGCCGGCTGCCCGTTCGCCGGTGACGGTGGCCAGCAGATTGATGGCGCTGAGCCATGCGCCAATACAGAAGATGGCGAGGCTCAGGAGCCACAGGTCGAGCCCGAGGCCCTGGCCCGGTCCTGCGGCGGGCACCGCGCTGAGCGGGGGATAGCTGGTCCAGCCGGAGATGGGGCCGCCCTCGGGCACGAAGAATGCGGCCAGCAGCACTACGAGCGCGACTGCGGTAAGCCAGAAGCTGACCGCGTTCAGCCAAGGGCAGCGCCATGCGCCGCGCTCCGATCTGTTCCGGAAGCACCAGGCTGGCAAGGCCGCTCTGGGGCGCGGTGGTGAGCACGAAAAAGACCATCAGCGTGCCGTGGATGGTGACGAGCGAAAGGTACTCCTCGGGGCGTACCGGGCCATGCCAGGGGAACGGCAGCCCCGGCCACGCCAGGTGGACGCGCATAGCCAGCGAGAGCAGAGTCCCGGCAACCAGAGCAGCGAGCGACAGCAGCAGATACTCGATCCCGAGCGTGCGATGGTCCGTGGTGAATATACGGCGGAGCCAATGCCGGCGCAGGGCGGGAGCATCGGCCGCCCGGAAGGGCTCGGTGCTCACTGTGCGGCCTCAAGCGCGCGGCGCGCGGCTGCATGCTGCGCCAGCCACGCATCGTAGACGGCCGGGCTGACGACCCGCAGTTGGGCCTCCATGCGAGCGTGCCCCAGCCCGCACACCTGCGAGCACAGGATCGGGTAGACGCCGGCTGCCACGGGCGTGAAATGGACGTGGAGCACCATGCCGGGCACTGCATTCTGTTTGAGGCGCATGGCGGGCACGAAGAAGCCGTGGATGACGTCGTGAGCGCGTAACTGCAGGTCCACCTCGCTGCCAAGCGGAAGCACCAGTTCGCTGGTAACGAGATCGTCGGCGCCGTGATCGTCGGCCGGATCGAGGCCGAGTGGATTGCCATATGCGGCAGAAATCAGCTCCGGCTTAGTCGCGCCGAATGTGGCATCTGCGCCGGGATAGCGGAAGTACCACTGGAACTGTTGGCCGACCGCTTCGACCTGGAGCGCCGTCGGAGAAGGCCCCTCAAATCGCTGGCGTGCCCAGAGCCGGTGCGCGCTCCAGGTCATCGATGCAAACAGGGCGCAGAAAAACAGTAGCGGGACGCCTTCGGCGCGCCAGGCCGAGATTGGCTGCCGGCGTGCGTGCGCGACGACGGAGAAGCGCAACCAGCAGCAGCAAATGGGCCAGCACCAGGCAAGCGAGCATCACCGACCAGATCACGACGCATCAGGCGATCCATCGCAAAGCCATGCAGGGCAGCGTTGGACGGCATCCACCAGGGGCTGATACTCAGGGCGGCAAAGAGCGGCGGCTGCATCCCGTACTAGACCTGCCGATTTTCCCGGAAGTGAATGCGGTTGCCGAAGGGATCGATGACGGTGACCTGCCGGGCTGCGGGGAAGGCGTCTTTCAGGCCGGGGCGCATATACGGGTACGGCTTCGCAACCAACTCGGCGTGGAACTCTTCCAAACCCTCGGTCTGCACAAAAAGGGCAGCGCCGGGGCAGCAATCGCCGTGATGCTCAGACAGGCGCAACCGGATGCCACCGCGCGAGACCTGCATGAACACGGGTGCGCCGATCTCAAAGGTATGGCGCCAATCCTCATGGAAGCCCAGGTAGCCGAGATAGAACTCCGTCGCCTTCTCTACCGAAAAGATCCGCAGTACCGGGATGACCTCGGAGAACTCCATAGCCCCACTCTACTCCCGCGCTTTCGCGGCTTTGGCGCTGCGGACCATGTCCACAAAGTACTGGTGAACGCGGCGGTCGCGGGAGAGTTCGGGGTGGAAGGTGGCGGCGAGCAGGTTGCCCTGGCGGATGAGCACGGGGAAGCCGTCGCGCTCCGCCAGCGTCTCCACCTCGGCCCCGGTCTTCACAATGCGCGGCGCGCGGATGTACACGGCCTCAAGCGGCCCGCCGGGAATGGCGGTCGGCGTTTCTTCGATCGAGCTGTCGATCTGGCGTCCGTAAGCATTGCGTTCGACTGTAGCGTTGAGGACGCCGAGGCTCTGCTGCGCAGGATGCAGCACTTCGCGGGCCAGCAGGATGCAGCCGGCGCAAGTGCCAAATGAGGGCTTCGCCGTAGTGAACTGCTGCAGCGTATCAAGAAAGCCGTCGCGCTCCAGGAACTTGAGAAACGTGGTGGACTCGCCACCGGGGATGATGAGGCCGTCAAGATCGGCGAGTTGTTCCGGCTTGCGGACCAGCACGGGTTCGGCGCCGGATTCGCGCAGCGCGGCGGCATGCGCGGCGTAATCACCCTGGATGGCGAGTACGCCGATGCGGGGCGAGGCTGCTTCGGAGGAGTCCGGGAAAGTCTGTCCCGGGGCGGACGGGCGAACCGCGTCCGCCTGCTCTGTCTTCAGTTTCATTGCTTTCAGTGTAGCGGTTGCGCCTTACCTCCCGCGGCGCCTGCGGCCGGCGCAGCGCTTCCGTTTTCGGGTTTAAGGTAGCGTTCCAGCCAGCCGACCGCACGTGTTAACTCGTCGATCTGGTCTTCCCGCTTCTCGAAGCCGTGACCCTCTTCCGGGTAGTACACCGCATCTACAGTCCGGCCTTCACTCTTGAGGATGCTGACTACCTGCTCGGCCTCCTCTTTGGGAACGCGGATATCCCTGTCGCCCTGGAGGACCAGCAGCGGTGCGTGCTCGTTGCGGATGTATTTGAGTGGCGAGGCTGCTTCATAGGCGGCCTTATCCTTCACCGGATCGCCGAGCAGTGATTTCTCATACTCCTGCAGAAGCGGGTCTTCGTGCTGGAGCATGGTGTACCAGTCGAGGATGCCGTATTCATCGACCGCGGCGGACCACAGCGCGGGCGTGCGCCCAATTGCCATCAGTGTCATAAAGCCGCCGTAGGAACCGCCCCATATGCCCACCCTCTTGGGGTTCACGTAACCAGTTGCGGTGACGAAATTGACTCCGGCAACCTCGTCCTTCAGGTCGCCGCCGCCCAGGTCCTGGTAGTTGGCCTTCTGGAACTCCATTCCGTAGCCGGTGGAGCCGCGCACGTTGGGCGCGATGACCACAAAGCCGCGCGACACCAGCAACAGCGCACGCGGGTTGAAAGTGTCCAGGGTCTGCCCGGTTGGCCCGCCATGCGGCATTACGACGGCCGGAGCGGTGCCGTCCCGCTTCAGGCCGAAGGGCACCCAGAGAAAGGCGGAAATGAGGCGGCCGTCGAAGCTCTTGTAGGCAATGAGCTGTGACCCGGGGAGCACGGCACCAGCCAGGCCGCGGCTGGCGTTATGCGTGATCTGCCGGATGTCATCATGTGCACCCAGCAGATACAAATCCGGCGCATGTGTGGAGTCCTGGTGCGAGAAAAGAAAGCTCCCATCTGCGCGGAAGGAGCGCGGACTGGCGCCATCGGCATTGAGTCCTGGAGGCAGCCCGCGGTCGCTGGTGGCCAGGGTGGCCGTGTTTACAAAGCGGATGGCTGCGCGGCCATCGGCATTGAGCAGGTAAGTGAAGGTATCGCCCTTGGGAGAGAATTCGCCGGAAGAGGCGTCCCATTGGGTATCGGTCACCCAGCGGCGCAGTTTCGTAGCGACGTCGAGCAGCGCAACATTGGCATAACCGCCCTTTGCGTCAGAGGTGATGAGCAGAGTTTTGCCATCGGGCGACAGGTCGCTCGCCGTCACCAACTCGCGCGCGGTGTGCGAGGTCAGCTTCTCTGCCGCGCCGGTGGCTAAGTTGATGCGATAGATGTCCGCATCCTCCACGCCGACGACGCGGTTGGCGTAGATCCACTTCCCATCCGGACTCCAGGCTACCGCGGTCCAACTGGCTTTGGGATTGCTTTCGTGCGTGAGCAGACGGCGTGCTCCGGAAGCGAGATTCATCACGCCGATGTTCTGCGAGGGCGAGGTCTTCTCCTTGCTGTCGAAGCTGATCCATTTGCCATCGGGTGAGAGCAGCGGGTGCGTTTCACTGGTCGTATCGGTATGGGTAAGGTTGCGCTGCGTGCCGCCTGCCACCGGAGCGGCATACAGGTCATACATCTCATCGCCGCCGCGGTCCTGCGCATACAGAATTTGCGTGCCATCACGGGTGAAGACGGGCTCCGACTGGCGGTCGTCGGACTTCAGTAGTTGGTGCTGACCGCTGCCGTCCGCCTGCATGAGCCACAGGTTGTAGCGGCCCGAGGCGTTGCTGATGTAGCCGATTTGCTTGCCGTCCGGAGACCATGTGGCTCCGCCGAGCCGCACCGTGTCGAGCACATCGGTCACCTTCAGTGCGCCGGTGGAGGGCTGCCGGGCGGAGGTGATGTCCTTTGGATTGGTCGGGACGCGGTCCGCCGGACCGGACGCATACGCAGCAGATACCAACAGGAGGGAAGCAAAGCACATAAGGACGCGCAGCATCGGGACTCCTCGCAAAACCCAGGCACCCGCAACCGTAGCACAGCCGCGGAGGCGTCGGATCGCCGAGAACTTGCGCCAAAGAAAAAAGGCGCGCCGCAGCGCGCCTTCATGTCTGGTGCGGATTCAGTCCTACCAGCCGCGGGTCTGCAGCATCGAGGCTTGGTCGATCGCGGCGATCGCGAGGCCCTTCATGGCGCCGGTGCACTCTTCGCTGGTCTCCGCCAGCACCTTGGGGTCGTCGAAGTGGGTCGTGGCGCGGACGATGGCGCGGGCGCGGATCTCGGCTTCTTCCGGCGGAGCGAAGGTGTAGGAGTCCTGCATGAAGATGCCGGAGCCGACGAAGACGGCTTCGGCGCCGAGCTGGCGCACCAGTGCGGCATCGGCCGGCGTGGCAATCCCGCCCGCGGAGAAATTGGGCACGGGCAGCTTGCCGGTCTTCGCCACCATGCGGATAAGTTCGTAGGGCGCCTTGAAGTCCTTGGCGGCCGCGTACAGCTCCTCGTCGCCGAGCACGGTGAGCGAGCGCATGTCCTTCACGATCTGGCGCATGTGCTTGACCGCGTGGACCACGTCTCCAGTGCCGGCTTCACCCTTGGTACGGATCATCGCCGCGCCTTCCGCAATGCGGCGCAGAGCTTCACCGAGGTCGCGCGCGCCGCAGACGAACGGCGTTTTGAACGCATGCTTGTCCACGTGATGGAGTTCATCGGCGGGGGTCAGCACTTCCGATTCGTCGATGAAATCGACCCCGATCTCCTGCAGCACCTGCGCTTCGGCGAAGTGGCCGATGCGGCACTTGGCCATAACGGGGACGGAGACGGCGGCCATGATTTCGCGGATCTTTTTGGGCGAGGCCATGCGGGCCACGCCGCCTTCCGCGCGGATCTGTGCGGGCACGCGCTCGAGCGCCATCACGGCAACCGCGCCGGCGCGCTCGGCAATCGTGGCCTGCTGAGCATCGGTGACGTCCATGATGACGCCCCCCTTGAGCATCTCGGCCAGGCCGATCTTCAGCCGCAGCCCGTGTGTCTCAAACCCGTTCCTGTTCTCGCCGATGTGGCCGTGTCCGTTGACTTCTGCCATGGTGCTGCTCCTTCGCGAGCATCGCTCACTAACTCTTTAGTCTAGCAGTTTGTTCCTCGCTACTGCCGCTGACCGGCGGCTCCGTTTGACGATGCAGCAACCGCTCCGGTTTGACTTCGATGAACAGGCCTTTCGCCCTGGCCAAGGTGTGGCCTTTTGCATCGGTAATCGCGGCGGTGCAGCCGTGCTTGCGGGCGCCGGCGGTTTCCGAGTGGCCCCGTACCTCGAGTGCCGTCAGCAGGGGGACCGGGCGCAGGAATTCGACCTCCATCTGCCGTGTCATGGCGAAAACGCCGCGGATGCGGTTGGCCTTGCTCATGGCTTCGTCGAGAATGGTGGCGATGATGCCGCCGTGCGCATGCGCTGGAGGTCCCATGAAGCGGGGATCGATCTCGAAGTGTGCGATCACGCCGCCGTCCTCGGCTGGGTGAAACTCCAGCCGCAGCCCGGATTCATTCTCCAGGCCGCAGCCAAAGCAGCCGTTCTGGGTTCCGTGCGCAATCGGGGTGCGCTTCATAGTTTCTGCACCAGAAGCTCGGCCATGCCGGCTTCTTCGCGGCTGTGCAGCACGCGCAGACCGGGAAAGGCGCCGTGCAGCTCGTCGCGCTTGAGGAAGTACTCCGGGTGATGGCTGCCGGCGGCAAAGCGGGGATGGTCCTCGGTCCGGGTCTTGATCAGCAGCACGCCGCCCGGTGCCAGCGCCTCCGCCAAGGCGGGGAACAACGACCGGTCGAGATAAAAGAGCACCAGCACGAGATCGAAACGGAGGCCCTGCTCACCCGCCCAGGCGAGTGTCGCGGCTGCACTTTCGGCGCGAATGGAAAGTGAAAGGTGCGCCGCGCGCGCCGCTTCGCCGGCCAGCCGTGCGGCTTCCTCGCTGATATCGTTCAGCACGACGCGCCAGCCGCGCGCGGCCAGCCAGAGTGCGTGGCGCCCCACGCCGCCGGCGATGTCGAGCGCGAGAGGCTGGACGCGTCCTTCAAACAAAGCCGCAAGAGAATCGCGCCACGCTTCCAGGAAGAAGCGGTCCGGATCGCCCGCGGTGTGCGAGCCGGAGCGGTAAATGGCGTTCCAGCGTGCACGATCGGCATCGTCAATGAGCATGTTCATGGGGTCATGGGCCGCGCAGGGCAGGGCTGGGCTCTGCGCTATACTTCACTCCAGTATGGCTGTAGAAACCACAGACACAGGCACGGCTTCTCCGAAGACGTTTTACCTCGAAACGTTCGGCTGCCAGATGAACGTGCACGATTCGGAAAAGGTCATCGGCACCCTCCGGACCCAAGGGTACACGGAGGTGCAGTCGGAAGAAGACGCCAGTCTGATTCTCTACAATACCTGTTCCATTCGCGATAAAGCGGAGCAGAAGGTTTTTAACCGGCTGAACGATTACAAAAAGCTGCACAAGCAGGGCAAGCGTTTTGGCGTGCTGGGGTGTGTGGCGCAGCAGGAAGGCGAGCGCATTTTTGAGCGTGCGCCCTACGTGTCGCTGGTTTCCGGGTCGGCTTCGTATCGCAAGCTGCCGGAGATGCTGGTGCGGCTGGAAGCGGGAGAAACCCGCATTACCGGGCTGGACGACCGCAAGACCGACCAGACGTTTGAGACGGAGTTCACCGCGCGGTCGAATCCTTACCGCGGCTACATCACCATCATTGAAGGCTGCGATAAGTTCTGCGCCTACTGCGTGGTGCCGTACACGCGCGGCAAAGAGCGCAGCCGGACTGCGGTTTCCGTGCTGAACGAGGCGCGGCAGATGGCCGACGCGGGCTACACCGAAATCCAGTTGCTGGGCCAGAACGTCAACTCCTACCACGATCCGGAAGGCAGGCTGAGCTTTGCGGACCTGCTGGCGGCCGTGGGGCAGGTCCCAGGTATTCGGCGAGTACGCTTTACCACGTCGCATCCGCGCGACTTCACGCGGGAGATCGTCGAGGCCATCGACGCCGTGTCCACGCTGTGCGATCACGTCCACCTGCCGGTGCAGAGCGGGTCGTCGCACGTATTGGCGCAGATGAACCGGGAATATACGCGGGAGCAGTACCTGGAGCGTATCTCCTGGATCAAAGCCGCGCGGCGGCCGATCAGCATGACGACCGATATCATTGTCGGCTTTCCCGGAGAGACGCCGGCAGACTTCGAGCAGACCATCACGCTACTGGGTGAGGTGCGGTACGACGCGGTGTTCGCCTTCAAGTACTCGCCGCGGCCGAATACCCCGGCGCTGGGCATGGACGACGCCATTCCGGAAGAAGAGAAGAGCCGGCGGTTGCAGATTCTGCTCGATCGGCAGCGGGAATGGCAGCGCGAAAGCTATGCGCGCCGCGTGGGCAGCGTTGTGCGAAGCGGCCGTGGAAGGGCACAACCCGGCCCGCGGGCAGGTGATCGGCCGCACTTCCCAGAACCTTACCCTGAACTTCACCGTGGACAGCCCGATTCTGCCCGCACCCGGCAGCTATGTGCCGGTGGAAGTGACGCAGAGTTTTCCGAACAGCCTGGTCGGTCGAGCCATCTAAGGCAGAAGGAGGATGACGATGGACGTCGAAATGAAGATCCGGGGGCTGGTCATGGATCCCAACAGCAACATGCCCATCGTGATCCTGAAAGATCTGGAGAGCGATACGGTCCTGCCGATTTGGGTGGGCCTTTACGAAGCGAATGCGATCGCGCTCGAGATTGAAAAGACCGCCACCCCGCGGCCGATGACGCACGACCTGGCGCGCAACCTCATCCAGGGGCTGAATGCGTCGGTGGAAAAGGTCGTCGTGACGGACCTGCGTAACGACACCTTTTATGCGGTGATCTGGATGCGGCAGGCCAACGAGTTTGTCACCATCGATGCCCGCCCCAGCGACGCGATTGCTATCGCGCTGCGCTGCGATTGCCCGATCTACGTCAGCGAGGAAGTGTTGCGGGTGGCCAAGCTGGCGCCCAGCGCCGCGGACACCTCGCCGGAGGAGCTTCGGCGGTGGCTCGAGGGACTGAACGACGAGGACCTGGGCCGCTACAAAATGTAACTTCCGCCGGCTGTTTCCAAACATCGCAGTACGCGCCTGGCCTACAATGATCTGGACGCGCCTCCGAGGTTCTGTCTTCTGGAGTTCGACCGCAGGGAAGCGACAGATCCATGAGCAGCCCCCAACGCATTCTCAAAAACCTGACGGCGCTGTTCACGGCGAATGCCATTTCCATCGTGAGCCAGTTGCTGCTGCCACCGGTATTTATTTACCGGTACGGGACTGCGCTCTATGGACAGTGGCTGGCGCTTTCTGTCGCAGTGGCATACCTCAGCACGCTGAACTTCGGCGTGCAGACCTTTGTCAACCAGGACCTCACCGTTCGCTATAACCGCGGCGAGCTGGGCGACTTCCACGTACAGCAATCGACAGCCCTGCGGCTGCTGATCGGTATCGTGTTGGGCGGGGCGGTGATCTCGACCGTAGTTTTTGTTCTGCCGGTCACGCAACTGCTCAAGCTCTCGATCGGGCGCGGCGATGCAACTTGGGCGCTGTTCTTTCTGGCGCTGCAGATCCTGGTCAATATCCTATTCACGTATTTCTCCGGAACGTTCATGGTGGTGGGCCAGGCGCACCATGGAACGCACTGGGCCAATCTGCAGCGTTTATTGCTGGTGCTGGCGACCGCGGCCGGCGCGTGGTTCCGTATTTCCTTCCATGCGCTCGCGCTGGTGCAATTACTGGTTTGCGCGCTTTGTGGCGTGGTCCTGCTCTTTGATCTCCATCGCACCGCGCCCGAGATTTATCCATCTCTGCGCTACTGGGATGGATCGGCCGTGCCCAAGATCCTGCGGCCCAGCGGCTACTTCGCGCTGATCTTCACCAGCACGTTTCTCTCGTATCAACTGCCGGTGCTGATCCTGCAGCGGCTGGTCGGTCCGGTGGTGGTGGTGGCCTTCTCGGTGATGCGCACAATCTTCTCGATGAGCCGGCAGTTGCTCAACGCGCTGACGCAGTCGATGGGCCCGGAGATCACGCGACTTTTCGGCGCGAACGACTGGCCGGGGCTGGCGCTGCTCTATAACTTTTCCGAGCGGCTGGTCTTCGCGCTGGTGCCGGTGGTCAATATCGGCGTGCTCGCGCTTTCGCCGTTTCTGCTGCGGGTGTGGCTGCACAAGCCCGGGCTGTTCTCGATTGCGCCCTACGTGGTGTGCGCCGCGGTCTCCATTGTGACCTGTGCGAAGGAGCACAAGTACCAGTTCCAGTTCTCGACCAACACACATATAGAACTCGCGCGCATGATGTTTCTCAGTTATGTCGCGCTGGTGGGCATCGCCATTGTTGCAGTCAAGCTCGAAGGCGGCATGCTGGGATTCCTGTGGACCTGGCTGGCCGTCGAAGTCTACCAATTGATCTACATCCTCCGGCTCAATCTCCGGCTCTTTGCCACGGTGGAGCGCTTGACGCTCACCTATATGGCCAGGCTCACGGCTGTCTGTGTGGCCGCGCTCCCGCTCGCGGCCTGGATGCTGACCAAGACCGAAATGGCATCGCTATGGTGGCAGCTCGTCAGCAGCGCCGGCGCCATGCTGCTGCTGCTGGCGCTGGTGTATCCGCTGTTTGGCATGAGCGGTGTGCTGGAGAAGTTCACCAGCCGGTTCGGACACAAACTCGAAGCAGCCTCCTCGTAAAAAGTACCGGCCGTAGCAGGTAAATTTGCAATTGCAACTGCTGCGCGTACATACAAGAAAACTTGGCGTTTGCCCCTGCCCAATTCAGGGTGCCTTCATCCGGGCTGCGTAGAGTGACCTCAATGCTGAGTCAACAGCACCACGACTCGCAAAGGGAGGTACAGACGTGAAGCGAATTACCTGGAAGTGTTCCATGCTGATGCTTGGGGCTACTTTCCTTGTTGCTACATGCGCACGGGCCCCGGCAGCGCAAACAGAAAGTTCGGTGCTTCCGCCGGACAGTGCGCTCCATCACATCAAAACCGTTTTTGTCATCATGATGGAAAATCACAACTGGTCGAATGATTACTCCACGACGAAGGTGGAAGGAAATCCTCTGGCCCCGTATATCAATTACACGCTGATTCCGGAAGCCTCTCACGCGAACAACTACTGGAACCCGCCGCACAACCATCCCAGCCTGCCGAACTACTTATGGCTGGAGGCGGGCACGAACTTCGGGATCACAAAAGACGGATCCGCTCTGAAAGATCACCAGAGCACGCACGAGCACCTGACCGCTTTCCTGACCAAGGCAAACATTTCCTGGAGATCGTACGACGAGGGCTCCACGGGGACTTCGTGCCCCCTTGATCACTGGCACGACCCGTTTGTCTTCTTCAATGACAATACCAACGGCAATGATCGGCACTCGGCGAAATGCATTGCGCATGTGCGGCCGTTCGGACAGCTCAACAAGGACCTGGCTGACGACAAGGTCGCCCGCTATAACTTCATCGTCCCGAGTGAGTGCCACGACATGCACAACATTTGCAATGGTGGGAACCGGATTGCGGAAGGGGACAAGTGGCTCTCCGAGGAGGTGCCGCACATCCTGAACTCCACGGCATATCGCAGCGGCGGCGCGTTGTTCATCATCTGGGACGAAGCGCGCAAGGGAGACGGGCCGATTCCGATGATCGTGCTTTCTCCATTCGCCAAGGGGAACGGCTACTCCAACCACATTCACTACACGCACGGTTCCGCGCTGCGGACCTTCCAGGAAATCTTCGGGGTGTATCCGCTGATGCGCGATGCGGCGCACGAGAAGGACCTGCGGGACCTGTTTTCGGTTTTCCCGTAAGCACGATACGCAGCGACATCAGCAAAACGGGCAGGGAGCGACAGCCCTGCCCGTGTTTGCAGGGTCAATCAGGCTGCAGTGAATTCGACATCCCCGATCTCCTCCTCCGAAGGGAACAGGAGGCGTTCGGGCCGGGTCCACCAGCCGCTGTGGCGTAACGCTGGATGGCGCGGTTGCTCGCCGCGTGCCAGTTGCCGCACCACGGTCGCAAGTTCGGTCTCCACCGGTTCCGCATCCGGGCTGGACAGCGTGAAGGCTCCCGGCTCATACGCGCCGGTTTCGCGCGTGACCAGATGACACCAATCGTAGGACCCCAGCAGCGCCCATGTGCATACCGCCAGGCATTGGCCACCCGCGGCACGCACCGACTGTGCGCCATGCCAGGCTTCGGCGAGCCAGCGAATCTGTTCCTCTACCGGTGCGCCCAGATGCGCTTCGGTGAGCGCAACGGGAAGGCGATAGCGCTTCCATGCATCAAGCAGCACGCCGCCTGCACCGGCAATGCCATCCGGGCAAATACGCACGGCTTCGATATCGACCAGGGGCTCACGTCCGTCATCGCCGCCGGTCATGAACGGTGCGTACAGAGCCAGGCGATGATCAAGAAAGCGATCACTGGTGACGTAGTAATTGACGCCGAGAACATCGGGAGGACAGGGGTTCTCCTGAAACCACAGAACCTCTGCTTCGGAGAGGCCGTACTCGCGCAGGAAGCCGAACAGTGAATGCCTGCGACCTACGCGGCCGCAGAGCAGGTCGAAGGCCAACCAGCGGCGCTGATTGCGATGGGCGGCCTTGTGCTCAAGCGGGCGCGTGCTCCATGTCCTGCCGATGTCTTCGGTCTGGATCAGTCGTGCATCGGAGCGCACTTCGCGAATGGCCCGCATGGCCAGCACCGTGCCCTGAAGCTCGTGAAAGAGTGCGCGCACAAAGCTGCGCACCGAATGGTGGTGCGGATACCAGTGTCCGTACATACCGCTGAAACGCGCGGTGGTCTGCGGCTCGTTGACCGGCGTGTAGTCACGTATCCAGGGATAGCGCCGAGCCACGGCGCCGGCGTACTCTGCCAGCCGCGACGGAAATGCCGGGTCGAGCAGGTCGGTATCCACCGGTCCGCTGCCGTGGTGCACCAGGCCGGCGATGGGCTCCGTGCCCAGTTGTCGCATGGCGCCGAGGGCGGTATCGTACCATTCCCACGAGCCTTGCTCCACATAGCGCTCCCAGCTCAAGCCGAAGCGCAGGGCCGCCAGGCCGAGGGAAGCAAAGCGCTCAAAATCCTGGGGGCGTCGGAGGTGGCCGGAGCGCGCGTACTGGTCAAAAAACCGGTCTCCTACCCGGTTCACCGTACACTCCGCGCCGCCCCAGAGTTCTAACGGGCGTGCAGATATCACGTCGATGTGGTCCCCTTATGTTCCGCGCGATGCGGAAATGCTTGCTGCCGCGATGGCGGCGAGAAAGTGGCTATACCGGGACTGTGATGCCGCGGAGCTGGAACGGGTCAACTGCGCGGGAGAATGTGACGGTTCCGGGGCACAAACTGGCGTGGTGCCCCGACGCTGATTCGGAGTTCCTCGGGAGTGATGTCAGGGAGTGGGCAGGGGAAGGACGCCATCGAGCCCACGCGCGACAAGATCGCGGCGAAGCTGGGCAACATCTTGAAAGACGATCGCGTCGATGCCCAGTGCGCGTGCTGCGGTTACATTCCGCGGCATGTCGTCGATGAACAGCGCTTCTTCCGGTGCGACGCCCAGTTTTTGCAGCGTGTGCTGGTAGATGGCGGGATCGGGCTTGGCCTTACCCAACTCGTGGGACCAGGTGAGGTGATCAAAGCCGGCAAGCCAGGCGAACTCGCGCTCCATGTGCGCCTGCACGGCATCGCCCATGTTGGAGAGGATGGCGGTCTTGATGCCATGTTGCTGGAGGGCGTGTGCCCACGCCACCATCGGCGCATTCAGGTTCGACCACATGAGGTTGTCCTGGAGATGGAAGTGGGCCAGGCGCTCAGGAGAGAGCGTAAATCCGGCGCCTTCCGCAACATTTTGCCAATAGGTTTCTCCGTTGAGAATGCCCTCGTCATACGCGTGCCGGTGCGCCCAGTAGTGCTCTTCGAAAACCGCATCCGGAACGCCGGCGGCCTCCACTAATGCAGTGTGCGCATCCGCATCGGGAAGAGCGCTCAGAACTTTTCCGAAATCAAAAATAACGGCCCGTATTGCCATGAATTCCTTGCTTGGTCAGGTGGACTGCTCTGCTGGTATTAGAACATCCGGCGGTGGCATTTCAATTTCGCGGAGCCGCCGCAGCCAGCGAGTGTTGATAGGCTCATGGAATGGACGGCGGTGAGAAAGCATTCAGCTTCGCCACACGATGCAATTGGGAGACGGACGAAACCGAGTGGGCTCGTCTGCTGCGCGAGCGGCGCACCCGTGGCGAGTCGGTGCTGGATCTTACGGCGTCCAACCCGACACGCTGCGGCTTCGGTTATGACGCGGCCGCGCTGCTCGAACCGCTCCGCGCGCCGGCGGCACTGGACTACGACCCCGACCCGCGCGGGATGCTGCGCGCGCGGGAGGCAGTGGTGCGCTACTACCTTGAGCATGTGCCACCCAATGCCCACCTGCCCCTGATGCCGGAGCAAATCTTTCTGACCACCGGCACCAGCGAGGCGTACAGCTTTCTGTTCCGGCTGCTTTGTAATCCGGGCGACGAGGTACTGGTGCCCCAGCCCAGCTATCCGCTTTTCGAATTCCTGGCCACCATCGACGATGTCCAGCTCCGGCCCTATCCGCTCTTTTACGACTACGGATGGCATCTGGATGGCTACGCGCTGGAGCAGCGCATCACGCCGCGCACGCGCGCCATTCTCGTTGTCCACCCCAACAACCCGACGGGCCACTACACCAAGACGGCGGAGCGTGCGCTGCTGGAGCAGATCTGTACCGCGCACGGGCTGGCCCTGATCGTGGATGAGGTCTTCCTGGATTACCCGGTCGGTCACGGGACCGAGTCACCAGCGGCACAGACTTTCGTCGCGGGGGCGCACCCGGCGCTTACTTTCGTGCTCAGCGGGGTCAGCAAGGTGGTCGGCCTGCCGCAAATGAAGGCGGCGTGGCTCGCGTGCTGCGGACCGGACCCAGTGCTGCAGGGAGCGACCAGCCGGCTGGAGGTCATCGCCGACACGTTTCTCTCGATGAACGCGCCGGTGCAGCATGCGCTGCCCGCCTGGCTCGGGCAAAGAGACGCGTTGCAGCAGCAGATCCTGGCGCGGGTGGCCGGGAACCTGGAGGAGCTGGATCGGCAAATGGGGCAGCAGACTGCGGTCACCCGGCTGGTGGTGGAAGGCGGATGGTACGCCGTGTTGCGCATCCCGGCCTTGCGCCCCGACGAAGAGGTCGCGCTGGCGCTGCTTGGGGAGGCGGGCGTGGCCGTGCATGCGGGAGTCTCCTTCGGCCTTCCGGAAGCAGGCTGGCTGGTGGTGAGCCTGCTCGGCGCGGCGGCCGAGTTCCGGGAAGGCGTGGGCCGGCTGTTGGCAGCGCTGGGAATGCGCAGCCCGGGTCGGCCAGGTAACGCTAGGGCCGGTAGCGCGGCTGAAGGAACGGGTTGATCTCCCGCTCGAGGCCGATGGTAGTTTCCAGGCCATGCCCGGGGATGACGCGGGTTTCCTCGGGCAATGCGAGCAGCCGGTCATGCAGCGAGCGCAGGATGGCGCGCATGTCGCCCCCGGGCAGGTCCGTGCGGCCGATGGTGCCGGCAAACAGCGTGTCGCCGGCCAGCAGAAGTGCATGCTCCGGCAGGTGGAGGCAGATGCTGCCCTCGGTATGGCCCGGGGTATGCAGGACGTGGAGTGGAATGGTCGAGAGCCCCAGGGTAGCCCCATCTTCGGCTCCGCCGTCGAGCGCGACAACGGGCGGCGGAGGCATGCCCAGCCAGTCCGCCTGGATATCCATGGCGGCCAGCAGTGGCAGGTCTTTCTCGTTCAGGAAAACGGGCGCGCCGGTGATCGCCTTGAGCCGGGCGGCCCCGCCAATGTGATCGATATGCGCGTGCGTAACGACGATTTGCTGCAGCGTGAGTGGTGGCGCGCGAGCCGCTCCACGATCTCGAGGACGTTGTCGCCCGGGTCCACCACGATCGCTTCGTGTGTCGCAGTATCTGCCGAGAATGGTGCAGTTACAGCGGAGCGGGCCGACGGGGAAGGTTTCCACCACAAGAGCTGACATATGGAAAAAGGGAAGCGCGCGATCGGAAAACCGATGCGCCTGCCGCACTCCCATCCTATATGGGCAAACCCGATGCGGTTACGAAGTGGTGCACGCTTCGGTTACCAGAGCGGTGAGAACCCGGTTTCGAACCGCCCAGCGTCGACAAAGTTGCGGAGCGCAGGGAAATGAGGGATTCCCGCCGGATTTCGCATTGGATATTCAGAAGATTTCAGGAGAGTTACATGTCCTCCGTAACTCTGGGTGTTACGGCGGGGTTACCAAATGGGAGCGGCGCGGACAGGGTCATCTGTGGCATAACAATGCAACACACCGACTTGCCTGGATGCTTGAGCACCGGACCGGGCGCTGTATGCGGGACGGCGAAAGAGGAGCAACGCGTGCCCAATCGGGACGGCGGAGCAGATGACAGCTTTGGGCAACACTACGGAGCGTGGCCCGTAGAGTGCCGGCCCGAGTCTACGCTACCGGAGTTGCTGGTGCAGACCACCGTGCGCTGTCCCCAGGCTACTGCCCTCCTGGGCAGAGAGGGTGCGCTCTCCTATGCCGAACTTCTGCTGCGGGCCCAGAATATAGCTGTCCGGCTAAAGCGCATGGATGTGCGCAGCGGGGACGTGGTGGCCATCGTCGTGCACCCCACCTTTCAGACGATTGCGGCCGTGATTGGCATTTTGCTGGTGGGTGGTACGTATATGCCGGTGATGCCGGAATGCTCTGGCGCGGGCATGGATCTCGCATTGCACTCAGTTGCCGCGGTGTTGGAAGACGGCGCTGGTTCGGCGACCTCGTTGCTTCCCCAAGTGCCACGGGTGAACCTGGCAGAGATTGAGCGGGAGAAGATGCCGCTGCAAGCCGAGAGCGCACTGCCGGCGCTCGATCCCGATAGTGCGGCGGTGCTGTTACACAACGGGACAGGAGCCGCCGTGTCACTTGCGCATCGGAGCTTGGTGGAACTGGCCGCTTCGCCGCAGCTTTTTGCACTGCGCGGTGCACAAACGCTGTTCCTGAGCAGTCCACTCACCGCCCCCGTGCATGCGCTGGAGCTGTGGGGCGCGCTGCTCGGGGGGTATACGCTGGCCCTGCCCTCGGCCGCATCAGGCGCGATGCAGGATTTGCCGATGCTGTTGCGCCACTACCGCGTGACCTCGTTGTTTCTTCCTGTCCCCATATTCAAAACAACAGCGGATACGAATGCTGACGCTCTTGCCGGGCTGGCCCAATTGGCCCTGTACGGAGATCCTTTGCCCGACGCACACGCGGATGCGTCCTTGCGCTGGTTGCCGGCACGCGGCTCCAAACTGCGTGTTCTGTACAGCCCGCGCGCCCTGGATGGCTCGGGGTACGTCGAGCTTTCCGCCGGAAGCTCACTGAACGAGAGCACGAGCCCTGCCCTCGAGCATGCTGCGGAAGCGTTCGCGGGAGCTTTGCCGTTTGCGCATAGACCGGCTTCCGACTTACCACAGGGAGAGGTGGTCGCCGAAGCCACCTCCATGGCACCCGCCAGTTCGAGCGAGGAGCAGGCGGCGATGCTGGAAGCGTTGCTCCGAGCCCATTCTTCGGTCTCCGCATGTGCGGTAATTCCAGCCGGTGAGGCAGGCGCGCCCATCTCCGCTTTTGCGGTGCTGGTTGCGGATGAGGGTGCAGCCGCATCGCCAGAGTTGCCCCCGCAGGCACGTGCCCGGCTCGCGGCGGAACAGCTCTGGAGTTATGCGGCGGAGCGGCTGCCTGCGCTGGCATCAGCGGCACGCATCCACCTGCGGCAGGAGCTGCCCCGGAATGCTGCCGGCGAGGTGGACCGGGCGCGACTGGAAGCGGAAGCCTGGCATGAGCGGCGGGAAAGGCGTCGGCCCGGGCGCGTGGACCGTAGCACCTATCTGGCCTACGCCGAACAGGTGCGCGCGATCTGGGCGGAACTGCTGCACCGTGATGACATCAGCCTGGACGAAGACTTCTATGCCGCAGGCGGTAGCGAGGTGGACATGATCCGGCTGCATGCGGAGATGAATCGCCGCTTTCCGGGTGCCGTCACCATGGCCGATTTGCCCGTGTTGCGTACCGTGCGCACCCTGATGAATCACCTGCTGGGCCGTGTAGCCCCCGACGGATTGACCGCGCTCGAACGGCGCCGGGCGTAAAATCCCACCGCAACGCTGCCCGGAGAACTTGTCCAGAGAAAGCTGCCGGGAAAAAGTGGAGGGTGCGATGCATCGAGGATGGTCAATCTGCTCGGCAGGGCTGCTGTTGTCTGTCTCTACGGCAGGCGTGCAAAACACAGCCGGAGCGCAAAGCCCAACGAAGGGCATTCACGCGATCGCCGCTTACGCCGGCACCTGGAAGCTCACCGCGGAGCACTTCCATACTCCGTTCAGCAAAGCGAGCAAGGAGACCACCACCATCCGCAATGACTGCTGGGCCAGCGGTGTCTACTACGCCTGCGATCAGTTTGTGAATGGCGAATCCAAGGCGCTGATCGTCTTCACCTACGATGCGGCGAAAGACGTCTACACCACCTACCCGATTCCGTCGGACGGATCGAAGGCCGGTTCGGGCAAGCTGCTGATTCAGGGGAACACCTGGACCTTCCCCTGGGAAGACGAGAACGGCGGTAAGCCGGTGTATTTCCGCGTGGTCAACGTGTGGTCCTCGCCCACCAGCATCGAGTACCGCCAGGAGTTCTCCCGTGACAAGGAGAAGTGGACGCTCATGGCCAAAGGCAGCGAGCAGAAGGTCCACTGAGCGCGGCGTAAGCGGGCGCGCTCCAGGCGAGCGCCACGGCTCGCCTCAGCTTTTCTGACTGGCAACTTACGAATGCGAGCGGAAGAGCCGAGCAAAGAGCCCGGGCTTCCTGGCGGACGCGGGGCCGTTCTTGACCGCGAACTGGTCCATGCCGACCGGTTCCGGCTGTGCCGGCCATGGCTCGCCAAAGAACGCAGCCCGCGGATTGCGCAGGCAAAGCCGCTCGGCTGTTTCCTCGCCATAACGCTCGGCTACCAGGTCGTGCGCCGCGCGAAGATGCGGCGGGCGCGACGTGGTATTGTGCGCATCGGTGGCGAGGAAATGTACCCAGTTGCGCTCCAGCAACCAGTGGCTGGTGCGCTCCGCAAGCGGGCCGAAGCGGCCGCTCAGCGAAGACGCAGTCACCTGGATCAATGCGCCGCCCCGCAGCCACTCGGCCATGCGCTCCGGCTGACGGGCGAGGATCGGATTGCGTTCCGGGTGGGTGATGATGGGCATCATGCCGGCCAGCGCCAGCTCGTAGAAGGTGCGGGACATGGTGGGCGCGATCGCGCTGTCCGGGAACTCGACTAACAGGTACCGGTGACCGTTGATGGTGTACTTGTCGGGATAGCGCTGCGCGTCTTCGATGTTTTCGTACATCAGGTGGAAGTCGCAGCCCAGGCCGAGCGTGAGCGCATCGTCGAAGCGGGTGCGCACCCTGTCCTGCAGCATGGCGAAGCGCTCTGCGTTCACCGCCGGATCGAAGCGGAACTGGTGGCTGGCATGGGGGGTGCAGACGACGTGCGTGATGCCGTCGGCCAGCGCGGCTTCGACCATGGCCAGCGCGGTATCGAGGTCGCGCGCGCCATCGTCCAGCCCGGGAAGCAGGTGGTGGTGGATGTCGATCATCGAGCGCTAGCCGTGCCCGCGAGTGCCTGCACCATGGATTGGAAGATGGGGAAGCCGTCGGCGGACCCCAGGATCTGCTCGCTAGACCGGTCCGGATGCGGCATCATGCCGAGCACGTTCTTGCCCTCATTCAGGATGCCGGCAATGTTGCCGAGCGAACCGTTCGGGTTGGCCTCTGGCGTGATCTCGCCCTCTGCGTTGCAGTAGCGGAAGGCGATGCGGTGGTCGCGCTCCAGCTCCGCAAGCACCTCGGGAGCGCAAAAGTAATTGCCTTCCATGTGTCCGATCGGAATCTGCAGCACCTGCCCCGGTTCGAGTGCGTTGGTGAAGATCGTATCGGCGTTTTCCGTACGCACGTAGACCTGCTTGCAGATGTATTTCAGGCCGGCGTTGCGCATCAGGGCGCCAGGCAGCAGGCCGGACTCGCACAGGATCTGGAACCCATTACAAATGCCCAGCACCGGCCCGCCCTGCGCGGCAAAGCGCTTGACCGCCTGCATCACCGGAGCGAAGTGCGCGATGGCGCCGGTGCGGAGGTAGTCGCCATAGGCAAACCCGCCGGGGATCAGGATCGCATCGCAGCCTTCCAGGTTCTCCGTCTCGTGCCATAGAAAGGTGACGGGCTGATGTGCAATGGCGGAAAGCACGTGGTAGGTATCGTGGTCGCAATTCGAGCCGGGGAAGACAAGAACGCCGAATTTCATAGCTATAGGGTAGCAGGCACGAGCCGAAAGACGGTCTAAAATGGCACGCATGCCCGTGCTGCAGTTGGACCCGCTCAGGAACGCAAGCGACCGATTGCGGGAAGCTATGGCAACCTACGAACAGGACCGCTCAGAGTATCTTCGCGATTCTGTGATCAAGAGGTTCGAATTCATCTATGAGGTGAGCGTACGCCTGCTGAAGCGTGTTCTCGATCTGGCGGCGCCTACCGCCGGCATGGTGGATCAGATGTCGTTTCCGGAGTTGATCCGTACCGCCGATGAACAAGGATTGCTGCTTTCCGGCTGGCCGCGTTGGAAAGAGTTTCGGAACGCTCGCAACAGGAGTAGCCATGCCTACAGTGAGGAACTGGCGCGCGAGGTGCTCTCCGAAATCCCCTCTTTTCAGCCCGAAGCAGACTTTCTTTATCAAAAGTTGTCGGAGCGCACGCGGCATCTCAATGCATGAATGGATTCACGAACTAAGACTCGCCCCTGAGGAGCGGCGCATCGTAACGCAAATCCTTGCTGCCGTCCTTCCGGAACGTGAAGTGTGGGCCTTTGGATCACGGGTGCACGGGCGATCTTTGAAGAGAATGTCTGATCTGGATCTGGCCATCATCGGGAACGCACCGCTCAGTTCGGGAGAGTCGGTAGAGTTAGCCGACGCGTTTGATGAATCACTTCTGCCTTTCAAGGTGGACGTTTTGGACTGGGCCCTGACGAGTGACAATTTCCGCGAGATCATTCGCAATGAGCACGTCGTTGTGCAGCATGCGCGACAGTCACTGAGCGAAGTACCCGCCGGAAAAGACCACAGTGAAACGGCGTGAAGTGCAGATAGAGCCCCGAGTTCCCGTGACTCTGGAAGGAAAGCTGCAGCGGGGACGCACGGCGGGCGACCACCTGCGCACCGCTGGCGGCGCATTGCTGAAGTGGTGGCAGGCGACCTCGATCGAGGCGCTGTGTGTGGCGGTGCTGTGGTTTATCGGGCTCGAGATCCTGCATGTACCACTGGCCGGCGCATGGGCGCTGGTCGCCGGTCTGATGGCGTTTGTGCCCAATTTCGGTGGCGTTATCTCGCTGCTCGGACCCACCTTCAGCGTCCTGCTTACCGGACACGACGAAGAGCGGCTGATCTGGCTGCTGTGTGTGTATGCCGCCATCGTGGTGATCGACCAGTTGCTGATCCAGCCGCTGCTCATGAAAAAAGTGACACGCGTGCCCATCTGGGCCTCCATCCTCGCGCCCATCGTGCTCGGGATTGTGATTCCATTCTGGGGTGTTCTGCTCGCCCCACCGCTGCTTGCGGTCATCTACGCCTTCCGCCGTCCCAAAACCGGCAGGAGTTCGGGAATTGTGTAACTGAAGCGTTTGTTTTGTCTTGAATCCCCTCTCGTCTCGATGTAGATTACGTTTCGTCGCGTCAAGAAAGTAGCTCTGTCCAGCCCCCGGGCAGAGCAGCGGCTTCCCTGCAAGGGCAGGAATGCAGTCCCGGCCCATTCCCCCAGTTGAGTGCAGTAGCGGTTGGAGCAGCGATGCTCCGGCGGACGCGCGCGTGTGTCTCGATAGAGATTGCGGCAGTTCGCATACGTAACAGTGCTTTATTTTCACGATTTGCCGAGGAGCGTTATGAGACGGCTGTTATCCGGGTTGCTGTCCTTGTCCGTGTGCGGCGGTGTCGCCGCCGCGCAGAACCATTCCCTGCGGGATCTGCCTACGTTTTCGAGCACGAACGGGGTGCTCAATGTGCTGATGATCGCGAAGACCAAGCCCATCGAGCTCGCCGGCATGCACCCGACCGCGTGGGTGTACGAGGTCTGCCAGCGCTCGGCCGCGGTGCATGATGCCTGTCCGGCGGGGTCGGCCACGCTGTCGCCCTACGGCGGCGTGCGGCTGCAACTGCAGCAGGGCGATCACCTCAAAATTCGTTTGATCAACCATCTCCCGCCGGCGCCTCCGGACAGCGATCACGCGCATGGACCGGACGAGATGGAAAACGAGATGCTTCAGGCTAATCCGACCAACCTCCATACCCATGGATTGATCGTGGAGCCGCGCAAGGCGGATCAAACCGACCGCACCTTTGGCGACTACGTTTACGTGCTGGGGTATCCGGCGGGCAAGAAGCCCGCAATGCAGCATGCCGGCATGGTCTACACGGACAAGCCGATCGACTATGACATTTACATTCCAAAGAATCATCCTTCCGGCCTGTTCTGGTTTCATCCGCACGTGCACGGGCTGTCGCTGAACCAGATTTCGGCGGGTATGTCGGGCGTGATCACCGTGGGCAAGGCGAGTGACTACCTGGGTGTCCAGGCGGGGAGCTATGGTCTGGACAGTTCCGTGACGGTGCGCCACCTGCTCCTGAAAGACATGGAGGTCCAGCACAATAACACAGTGCTTACGCAGGAGGACTCGGCATTTTGTGAGCCCGATCCGGAACACGCGAACGTGGTGCGGCCGGGCTGGTGCGCCGGTATCAAGCAGAGCGACCCTGGCGGCACGACGGACTATACGGGCGGCAAATGGATCTTCTCCGTCAACGGGCAGGTCTTCCCGTCCGTGCGGATGGCAGGCAAAGGCGAGGTCTGGCGCATGGTGAGCGGTTCCGGTAGCGCGGGTTATTCGCTGTCGCTGCGGGATGACGACACCGGGGCGCTGCTGCCGATGCAGCTCCTGTCGCTGGATGGCGTCTCGATCGATTCCGGCAGCCGCGCCGATGACGCGTCGACCAAAGAGCGTCTCGGGAATCGGATCGAGCCGGCCTCCTGCGGCGCCACGTTTGCACCGGGACGGCGCTCGCAGCCGGTATGCGCCACCAGCATCCGCATGATGCCCAGCGCGCGCACCGAGATCTGGGTGCCCTCGCACTCCCAGGGGAGCCGCCACGCTACCTTGATCACGCATTCGCTGAGCACGGGACCGGATGGCGACGACTGGCCTGCGGTGGGGCTGATGCGCGTCGAGTTCGCCGCCTCTGCTGCGGCGGCGCAGCCGGCCTTTCTTGAGGTCGAAGCCGGTGGCTTCGGAGATCCTGCAGGCGGGCGGAGTGTTGGGGTCGCCGGCGCGGATTTCCGTGCCTGGGCTGAAGGATGCCATCGCGCCCGAGGCGGCGCAGGGCATGGCCGCCTTTGCGAAGCATGCGCAAAGTCTGGCTGACCCGGCCTGCCGGCAATTGGCGCCCGGGCACACCCGGCGCATCTTCTTCGGCGTGCCCACCGGGATCCAGGATGGTTTTGGCCTGGGCTACGAGGAACTGGATGCAAAGGGAGCCGTGGTGCCCGGCACCTTCCGCGACGTGGTGCCCTTTGATCACACCACCGTGACTGTCTGCCTGGCGCTGGCCGACGGCAACAAGCCTGTGACCGAGCGCTGGGAGCTGGTAAACCTGGCTGGGGAGGACCACAACTTCCACATCCACCAGACGCGCTTCACCGTGCTCCCGCAGAATGCGCCGAAAGGCGATGGCCGGGGCGTGATGGACAACGTGCCGCTGCTCCACGGCAGTGAAGGCTGCGACGGAAGCGTCGAAAGCTGGAGGCGCGGTGTATGTAAAGTTCATGCCGTCCGGGTCGAGATCCCGTTTGCGGAGATCGGCGACTTCGTCTATCACTGTCACATCCTGGAGCATGAGGACGGAGGCATGATGGCGCACATCCGCGTCGTTGCGCATCCGTAACGGAGGTCGTTGGCGGAGGTCCGCGCGGCCGGTGAAGGGGTTGCGCGGAACCTCCGGCATGGCGAAATCCGCATGCTATACTCGGGTGTTCCGTGCCCCACAGATGCGCTGCGTATTCCTGCTGGCGAGGCATATAACACAACCTAGAAAGCACATTCGAGGTCAGCATGTCAGGCCATTCCAAATGGGCCACCATCAAGCACAAGAAGGGCGCGCTCGACGCCAAGCGCGGCAAGATCTTTACCCGCCTGATCAAGGAGATCAGCATGGCGGCACGCAGCGGCGGCGACCCAGACGGCAATCCGCGCCTGCGCACGGCTATCCTGGCGGCCAAAGCGGAGAACATGCCGCAGGACAACATCAAGCGTGCGATCCAGCGCGGCACCGGCGAGCTGCCCGGAGCGCTTTACGAAGAGATCACCTTTGAAGGCTACGGACCCGGTGGCGTTGCGCTGATTGTCGAGACCACGACCGACAATCGTAACCGCACGGTGAGTGAAATACGGCACGCCTTTTCAAAGAACGGCGGCAACCTCGGCGAGTCGAACTCCGTCCGCTTCATGTTCTCCAAGAAGGGGCTCATCGCCGTCCCCAAGGAGAACGCCGACGAGGAGAAGCTGATGAACCTCGTCCTTGAAAACGGTGGCGACGATCTCAGCGACGAAGGCGATACCTGGGAGATTCTCACCGACCCCGCGGCTTACGAAAACGTACTGGCGGCGATCAAGGCAGCGGGCATCGAGCCTTCGGTGGCGGAGATCACCATGATTGCGAGCACCTATACGAAGCTCGAAGGCGCGGCCGCAAACCAGATGATCCGTCTGCTCGATGTACTCGAAGACCACGACGATGTGCAGAACGTCTACTCGAACTTCGAAATGGACGCGAAGCAGATGGAAGAGGTCGCAGGATAGCTCTTCGAGCACCATGCACCAGATGGGCCGCCGTGGTCCTCAGGACCGGCGGCCTCCTTTCTGTTCTGCCCTTGTCTGCCGGGCGCCATGATCCACCGCGCCAGGGCGGCAGGCACTCCTGCCATGCATTACAAAAGGAATCCATGACTCAAAAGCATCGCTGTGCGTTCAGGGCCGCCCTGGCCCTCTCGGTGCTCCTGCTTGTGTTTTCGCCGATGGGCAGCGCGCAGCAAACGACTGCGGTCAGCACATCGAACGGGGTTCCGAACGCGGGGACCACGAAGCTTTCGGCTCCGGCACGGGAGACATTGAGCCGCCAGCCGTGGGAGTGGGGGCCATTCTTCAACGGCGGCTTTGGTGTGGGCAGCGACCGCAGCGGATACCGCGTGTTGAGCGCCGGTCTCCATGCCGGCAAACTGCTCACCGGTCCGGCCGGGCCGCGGTTTCTGCGCGGGCAGTTTGAGTACGCAGCCGAGCTGATGCCCTGGTGGCAGGGATACGCACCCGCGTTCGATCGCTACACGGTGACCCAGATCAGCGCCGATGAATTCGCCGTGGCCGGCCCATACCGCACGGGCGGCGCTTACAACGGGATCAGCGTCACGCCCATCATCCTGCGCTGGAACCTGGTAGGAGGGCGGCGCGTGCTGCCCTTTGTGCAGGGCGCCGGCGGGATGGTCTGGACGAACCACAAATTTCCTCCCGTGGGGCCGTATCCCCCGCCGGGGCACCAGGCCACCAGCGTGTGGAACTTCACGCCACAGTTCGGCGTGGGCCTGCAGTACTTCCTCAAGCCGAACCGCTCCATCACCTTTGGCGCAAATGCCGTGCACATTTCGAACGCCAGCCTGGGCGATTCCAATCCGGGTGTGAATGCAACCGTGCAGTTCCAGGTGGGGTATACCTGGTGGAAGTAGCGGGGCGGCAGCGACGCACATGACAGATGCAGTGATCGAATGCGTTCCGAATTTTTCGGAAGGTGTAGACCGCACCAAGATCCTGGCCATCGTGAATGCTATGCGCATCCCGGGCGTTCTCCTGCTGGACTGGTCGCAGGACCCCGATCACAACCGTGCCGTGGTCACCATTGCCGGGCCGCCGCAGGCGGTGATCGAAGCGGCGGTGTGCGCGGCGGGCACAGCGGCCAGCCTCATCGACCTCACAGCGCAATCCGGCGTTCATCCACGGATTGGCGCCGCGGACGTGATCCCATTTGTGCCCATCCGGGGTGTGTCGCTGGAGCAATGCGCGCTGTTCGCACGCACGGCCGGGGCGGAGATATGGCGTCGCTATGGTGTGCCGGTCTATTTCTACGAAGCAGCCGCGGCGCGCCCCGACCGGGCCAAGCTGGAAGATGTGCGGCGGGGGCAGTTTGAAGGCCTCCGGGTAGCAGTGCAGCGGGAACCGGCGCGGCGTCCTGATATTGGCGGACCGGACCTACATCCCACGGCGGGGGCGGCGGCGGTGGGCGCGCGCAAGTTTCTGATCGCCTGGAATGTGTTTCTGGACCGGCCGGATGTCGCGCTGGCCCGGGCGCTGGCGCGGGAAATTCGCGATTCGGCGGGCGGCTTTAAGGGCGTGAAGGCGCTGGGAGCGCTGGTGCGCGGCCGCGCGCAGATCTCGATGAACATCACCGATTTCCGCGTCAGCCCTCCGGGGGAGGTGCAGGCCGCCCTTGAGCGCCTGGCGGGTGAACGCGGCGCGCACGTGGTGGAAGGCGAGCTGATCGGACTGGTGCCGGAGGCCGCACTTGAGCAGGGCGACACCTGGGTGCGTCATTTACACGGCTTCACCCGGGAGACAAAGGTGATTGAAGAGCGACTGCGCGCGCCCCTGGCGTGGCCCTCCGCAGAGGAGAGTTCTGCAGCCGGGATCGGCACATACCCCGGAAGTGACATGCCGCCTGCTACGGCGGGGCGATAAAATGGTGAAACAGGCTCCACAACCAGCGAACCACAACGGTGTTCTTTGGGAGCAGGGGCGGTGCTGGCCGGCACCTCGAAAGGAAGTTACGGAATGGGTATGAAGTCTTGGAAGGCATGTGCGTGCACCGCGATGGCAGCAGCCTTGTGTCTGCTGGCAGGAGCAGCGGGAGCGCAGGCTGCCGAGTTGAGCGGGGACGCGCGAGCGGCAATTCCGCGCGAGGTCCAGCAGTTGATCGCGGTCGATTACCGCGCCATGCAGAACTCCCCGGCGGCGATGCAGCTTAAAGCGCGCGTGATGCCGCCCGAGTTGAAGAGCCTGGAAGACGCGCTGCGCGCCTCCGGCTTCAACGAGAACAACGATGTGGACCAACTGGCGTTTGCCTCCTATCGCATCAAGAGCGGTAGCGAGATGACGCGCATCCTGGGCCTGGCCCAGGGGCAGTTTCCGCTGGACGACATCCTGGCCAACTTCAAGAAGAAGAAGATCAAGCCCACGATGCTGCGCACCAACAAGATCTATCCCATGGGCGCGTCGGGCATGCAGGTCGTGTTCCTGAATCCCACGACGATGGTCTTCGGGCAGAGCGACTCGCTCAAAGCGGCACTGGATGCACGCGATGGCCTGGCGCCCAATTTTCTCAGTAACAGCACCATGACGGACATGATGCAGACGGTGCAGAACCAGGCCATCTGGAGCATCCTGGACCAGAAGGGAACGCAGACCATGATGCGGTCTCTGCTGGGCGATGCTTCCGGCATGGCGGACTACGACACCCTGAAGAAGCGGCTCCTCAGCTCCTGGTACACCATGGATTTTCAGAACGGGGTGAAGTTTAATCTGGATGTGCTGACGCCCGATACCTTCTCCGCCGCCACCATGGCCTCGCTGCTGAATGCCGCGGCGCTTTACAAGAAGATGAGCGGCACGCCCATCGAGAAGCAGGCGATTGACGCCACCAAGATCGACTCCAGCCAAGGCAAGCTGGAGGTAAGCTTCGCTTCCTCGGACAGCCAGTTCGCCAGCCTGCTGCAGTCGAACCTGTTTCAGAGCGTGGTGCGGTAAAACAGCGGTCATTCCAAATAACGCATGAGCCCGCACTGCTACAGTGCGGGCTCTTTATTGCAGCACAGTTCCTTCAGGACATCGGAGATTCGCATAGCGATCCACTGAAAACTGATACGTTCCAAAGACGCAGCAGAACTTGATGAACGAATGCTGCTTGCGATGAATCAATGCGTGCGTTCCGTATCCGCCTCGAAGACGATGCTTTCGTTCTGGCCGATGGAAATGATCAGGTCCTTGTGCTCGCTCTCCTGGACGGTGGGCCCGGTGGCGGTATGGGACTTGCCACCCTGGTCGGTGAAGGTGATCTTGATCGGGCCGGATCCGATGATCTTCGGCTGGTACCGGTAGGTGGCGCCGCTGGGCAGGAGATCTTTTCCAAAGCTGGCGCTGGGGTAGTCCACCTCGAGTTGGCGGATGTCGGGTCCTTCGTTGCGCACGGTCACGACCATGCGGTCGCTCAGCGGAGCGCCGCGGTACGGCCGCGCATGGCAGCCGGCAAGAGCGCAGGCGATACCGGCGAGCGCGATGGACGGTAGGCGGAGTCGGGAGAACATGTGCGCCATCACAGGACGGTCTTGCGCTGGAGGATGCGCGCCGTCAGCACCACGCCAGTCTGATTGTTGTGGAGCTTGATAGGGAAGGCGAGCACGTTCCACACCCACTCTTCACCCTTCCGCGGAAGGTTCAGCAGGCCGCGATACGTGCGGTCGATGTAGGTTTCGCGCTCGACCGCAACCGTGCGGAGGATCTCGCGCCAGTCGGACGCAAGGTCGGGCATTTCGACGAACATGTTTTTGCCGGGAAACCAATCCCGCGGCTGCTCCAACAGGCGCGCGCAGGTCTCGTTCACATACTGCCAGTTCCCAGCGCCGTCCAGAATTTCCAACACCACATCATCGCCCATGGCCATGCTGATGCGGGAGTAAAAGAAGTCGCGGGCGTTGACCACCACCGGTTTACCGCGGCGCTTGGCTTCAAAGGAGCGCAGCGCGGTCACCAGGTCGTCCACCGAGCTGTAGCCCTTAAGCAGGTGCATATCTTCCACACCGCCGAAGCGGCGCTCGAGCGTGGCGGAGAGGATGATGATGGGCACCTCCGGCCGGCGCTCGCGCAACTCGGAGGCGACCTCGGTGCCGAACTGCCCGGCGCCGAGATGGTAATCGAGCACGGCGATATCGATCTGTTCCAGCAGCTTCTCGGCTTCTTCGATGGAAGAAGCGGTTTCCGTCAGGTATCCGTGCTTGCGCAGAATGGTGGAGCGCAATAACAGGTTCTCCGGATGGTCGTCGAGCAGCAGGACGCGGATGGGTGGTTCAGCGGCGGCAACGGCACTGCCGTCCTGTTCTTCGGGGGTGGGTCCTTCCATGTCCGTCATGAAATCCTTACGATGCGAAATGCGCGTTCAAGGCCGCTCCAGTTTTCCCGGGGAGTTCTCCGGGTTTGCAGAAGACGACGAGGGTGAAGTGCGTGTGGCGCGTTGCAGTTGTTTGAGCAGTTCCGGCAGGCGATGGAAGGCGGCGGACGCCCGCAGCCATTGCCGATTATCCATCGCGGGATAACCGCTGACCACCTTGCCCGGAGCGACGTCGTTCGGTATGCCGGACTGCGCGGTAGCGACGGCGCCATCGCCTACGGTGCAGTGTCCTGCCACGCCGACCTGTCCGGCGAGGACGACATCGCGTCCCACGCGCGTAGACCCGGCCAGCCCTACCTGGGCGCACAGCAGGGTGTTCTCGCCGACGCTCGACCCATGCCCCACCTGGACGAGGTTGTCGATCTTCGCGCCGCGGGCAATCTCGGTGCGGCCGATGCTGGCGCGGTCGATGCAGCTATTGGCCTGAATTTCAACGTAGTCGCCGATGACCACGGGGCCGGACTGCGGAATCTTGTGCCAGCTCCCGTCTTCGCGCTTGGCGAAACCGAAGCCGTCCCCGCCGATCACGACGCCGTTGCCCAGCGTGACGTGATGGCCGAGGCGGCAGCCTTCCCGCACCACGGCGTGTGCGTGCGCCAGCAGATGATCCCCCACGGTTACGTTTGGGTAGAGCACGACATGCGGAAGCACCACGGCGTAGTCGCCCAATGAAACGCCGGCCGAAAGCACCGCGTACGGCCCGATATGTGCATCGCGGCCGATGGTCGCAGATGGATCGATGATCGCGGTGGGATGGATGCCGGGAGGGTAAACAGGCGCGGGGTGGAAGAGCTCGACAGCGCGTGCGAAGGCCAGGTAGGGATTGACGATGCGCAGGGTGGGAGCGGCGATCTCCGGGAAATCTTCCCCCACCAGCACGGCGCCGGCTCGGGTCTGGCGAGCAGCCGCGGCGTATTTGGGGTTGGCGACGAAGGTCAGGTCGCCGGGACCGGCCTGCTCGATACCAGCCACCCCGGTGATGACCTGTGTGGCGGGGCCGCGCAGGGAAGCACCGAGAAGGGCCGCGAGCTCGTCCAACTGCATAGGGCGATTGTAAAGCAGCGCGTCAACCATCCCGCCCGGCAAGGCTGGTGCTCAGGTCTCGGGAAAGAGGTCTTCCTGCAGCGTCGGGAGTGCTGGCGCAGGTGTCCGCGTGATTGGTGGAGCGCCGATGACGGCCACTACTGCCAACTCGCTGATGCTGGTGCGGGGAACAAAGATCCGCTGCGTATTGGAGCGGATATCAGGAGGGGCAAGGAAGAGACCGGCCGGCTCGAGCAGGGAGGCGTCGTTGGCGCCCAGCCCTTCCAGCGCGTCGCCATCGCGCAGCCGGAGCCGGAGCCACAGGCCGGCCATGCGGGGTCGGGAAGCATAGGTCTTCCGCAGCAGGCGCTCCGGGTTCAGCGGCTCGCCCGAGTTGAACTGCCGGACGAAGCAGATCCACTTGGTCGAGGCGAGCGGTATCTGGAGAGTGGTGCCTGCCAGGTCGAGCAGGGTGACCGAGCCGTTCTCGGCGAAGCCCTCGGGCGGCCAGGTAGCCGGCCGTCCAGTCGCGGCCGAAGGAGCGCAGGATGGCCTTTTTCAGGCTGGGGGACACTGGGCGCCTCCCGGTGGGATGGACTGGAGAGGGACGGCGCGTAACAGCGGTCGTCTGGTGCAGCGAAAACTGTGCAACACGGTAGCCAACTGCGGCGCTCTATGGTAAGTTAATCCTTTGCGTTCCATATTGCGTTGGCCCTAAGCTGTTCATTTAGAGAGAGATAGCTCCCGTTCGGCCATTCCGAAGCGAGCGCACAGGCACAGCATGCCCGATTATATCTATCTGCTGGAAAATCGCCTCTCCCCTTCCCAACGAGCAGCACTCACATCCATACGCGATGCCGCTCGCGAAGAGGGCATGACCGTCTTCCTGACCGGCGGCGCGGTGCGCGATCTGACCAGCGGCTCTCCTGTTCGCGATTTGGATGTATCGGTTCAAGGAAATGCTCTTAACCTGAAGCAAGCATTGGTTCAGGCAGGCGCGACCGTTTGGGGCGAGCATACGCCCTCGCAGACGCTATTTTTCCGCTTCCCGGGTAGCGTCCGGCTGGAACTGTCGAGCACGCGGAGAGAAGAGTTTCCCAAGCCGGGCAAGCCGGAATACGAGTGGGCCTCCATCCACGAGGACCTTCGCCGGCGCGACTTCACCGTGAACGCCATGGCCTTGTCTCTCAACGAAGGCTCCTATGGCCTACTGATGGACCCGACCAACGGCGTGGCGGACATCGAGATGCGGACCCTCCGTCTGGTGAACAACTACGGATTCCTCGAAGACCCGATCCGCATGGTCCGAGCCACCCGCTTTATGGCCCGCCTGGGCTGGCAGATGGACGAGCGTACCCAGCAGCGTTTTGACAACGCACGCGAAGAGAACGCGAGCACCGCCATTTCCCACTGGCAAAAGGGGTACGAACTCGAGGAGATCGGGCATGAGGAGAGCCCGCTGGCCATCCTGCAGGCGATGGAGGCCGCCGGATGGATGCAGGAGCTTTGCCCGCTCTGGACTTCTGCGAAAGCGGACGTCCAGGGGCTGGAGCAGATGCACGAACTGCTGACCCGCCTGGAGATGCAGGGTATTCGCCCGGACACGTCCGCCGCCGCCATGGAGCTGCTGACCGCCAAGATGCAGCCCAAAGAGATCGAGGCGCTGCGTAAGTCCTTTGTACGGCCGGGGTTTGTGGCGGAGTGGAAGCGGCTGGACGCGGACGCCGAAGAGTTCCAGAAACAGCTTACGGCCAAGGAGGCCAGCACGCCCTCCGGCGCGTGGAAGCTGTTCATGCGCGCCAACCCGGAGGCGATCCTCTGGCTGGGACTGACGGGCAAAGGCGCCGCGGTACAGAACAAGTTCAAGAACTTTTTCAACGTCTGGCCGGCGGCCAAGCAGAAGGTGCCGACCGCGCTGATGCAGGAAATGCGGATTACGCCCGAGCTGGAGCGCTATCCCGAACTGCTTGAAGAGCTCTTCTATCAGACCATCGATAATCGCCTGGAGAACGAGGAGCAGATGCGCGCCTTCCTCGAGCCCTACTCCCCGCCGGCTCCGCCGCCGCCGGTTACGGTCCGCCGCACGCGCGCTTCGAAAAAAGCGTCTAAGCAGGCAGCGGCAGCAGCGGAGGCGAGTCCAGTGGCAGAACACGGCGAAAAGATCCAGGATGGCGAAAAAATCCAGGACATGGTCGAGGCACCCGGCCAGGAAGAGATGCACGAAGAGGTAGCGCGCCGGGATATCCCAGCAGTGGGCCGGACAGGCCCGCCGGACGAGCCGTTGCCACCGGTCGAGATAGCTGCCCAGACCGAAGGAACACCCGCACCGGCGAAGGCGTCCGGCGCAGGCAAGACGGCGGGAGCGAAGAAGACCGTACCGGAACGCAAGGCACCGCCGAAGGAAATGCCTACGCCGGTGCAGGCCGCTTCGCGGCTGGCCGGCACAAAGGTACGTGCGAGCACGACCAGCAATGGCGCGAGCACACAACGCAAGCCGGTGACCGCCCCGGCCAAGGGAGCCGCGAAGGGAACCAAGGCGCCCGCCAAGACCAGCCATGGTGGCTCCGCCCGCAAGGCGGCGGCGAAAGCCGTCCCCGCGAAGCGCCGTCCGGCTCCGGCGAAGAAGGCCGCTGCTAAAAAGTCAGCGGTCAAGGGCGGCAGCGCTGCCCGCGGCCGGGGCCAAACGACGGCATCCGCCAAGCGCACCAGCCGGCCAGCGCCAGCCAAGAAGGCGGGCGCGAAGTCTGGCAAAGCGAAGCCGGCGGCGCGCAAGCGCTAACCTGAAGCGGAACCGGCGCGACAAACTGCAGTTGTTACGGCCTGATTAGGCTAGATCCTGCCTGACCACCTCGTTAGGTAGGAGGACTCCCAATCCACAGTCTCTGTTCGCGGTGCGACCGCTCGTCAATCCGGTCCACGCCGCCCGGACCTACGAAACGCCAGCCTCCTCCCAGACAAATGTCTCGATCGCGCCATGCTCGCCCGCTGCGATTTGGGCCTGGCCGGGAACTTCCAGCGGAGTCTCTTCTCTCTTCAGGACCGGCGGGCTGACCTCGAGTCGCCCGTCCACGCAGCGCACCGTCACGGTCTTCGCCGTCCGCGCTTCGGGCATATTGGGGTGGGCGAGTGGAATCGTGACCGGCCAATCGTGCCCGGAACAGAGTGTCAGCGAAAGCAGGTCACAGAAGCCGAGCGCGCCGAGCCACCGGGTCAGGTCGGCTTCTTGCCCGAAACGCTCCTCGATCGGCCGGCGCCGGTCGGTTTCCTCTTCCAGAAAAGCCTGATGGTGCGGCTCGCTATCCGTCGCAAGCGAGCAGAAATGGCGGCTGGTGAGGATGGCGGCTGCCGACGAGATGGATTCGGCATGCCGGATCGAGCGGCGCCAGGCTTCGGTGGAGATCTCCGGAGAGATATCCGTAAACGAGCAGGGCTGGGCTGCATGGTCCTCGGCCAACGTGCGTATCTGGCCGGTGTCGGCCTCCTCCCAACCGATGTCGTGGAGACGAATCGCCGCGAGCACATCTTTGGGCAGATCCCCGAATGCCTCGGGCAAGAGGCGGGTAGCAAGTTCGCCGGCCAGGCGCGCGTGCGCCGGCTGCGTGATCAGAAAACAGGGCAGCGGGACCTCTTTCTGCGTCTTCTGGAAGGCGGGCCAGGCGGGCTGGGGAGCAGTGGAGCCGGGGTGCGAGACTGACGATGCACGACGCAGGATCATGCCAGTTTGGATGGCATCTCTGCGGCCACACAGATCTTTCGCAAGGAAGAGAGCCGCTTAATTGACGGTTTCGATCAGGCCTTCGGCCCGCAAGCGCTCCAGCAGATCGAGCACGTCGGCCAGCAGGGTAGCGGGCTCCGCCGCGTACTCCTCCTGCAACTGGCGGCACAGTTCGGCGATGCGGATGGGCTGGACGAGCTTGCGCCACACCGCGCTGCCGGTTTCGCCCAGTCCGTAGCAGCGACCGCGTTCCAGGCTCATTAGCACCACTTCGTGGTCCACTTCCGTGGCAACCGGGGTGTCGCGCCAGCGGACGATGTCCGAGGCGGAAAGCGGAGAGGGACGGGTCACAATGGTTACCTGGGGCCGGCAGTTCAGGGCAGAGAAGCGCACCCGTTGCCCTATGATACCTGTACCCGCCATGCCTGGCCCTGAACAAAACGCGCTTCCGCTGGAGGTCCGCCTCCTGGTAAGCGCTTTGCACTGGCCTCCTTCTGCTCGCGAAGCGGCGAGCCTGCAGGAATTGGCTGCAGCGGCCCCGGACTGGGAGGAGGTCCTGGCGCTGGCGGCCCACCACCGCGTGCTGCCGCTTACCTATCGCACGCTCACGCTGGCTGGTATCAACCTGCCGCCGGCGGTGCACGCCAAGTGGCGCAGCAGCGCAACCCGCAACGCGTACGCGGCCATGCGTTCCCTCGCAGAGACCGCACGCCTGCAGAATTTGTTGCGGACTGTTGGCATCGCCACCCGCGTGCTCAAGGGCGTGCCCTTATCGCTGCGGGCCTATGGGGACCCCACCCTGCGGGATGTGGGCGATATCGACCTGCTGATTGCGCCGGGGCAGGAGGGAGAGGCGGACCTGCTGCTGACGGCGGATGGGTTTGAGAGGCAGGAGCCTAGAGGTCGCCTGACGCCGCGACGGCGAGCTTCCTATCGCAAGCACGCCAAGGACTACACATATGCTCCTGGCGAGGCAGGGTTCGAGGTTGACCTGCACTGGCGCCTTTTCCGCAACCCTGAGATGCCGGGGAACGCGCTGGGCGCAGCTACGGCCGTAACAGACATCGAGCTGGGAAGCGAGCATTTTTCCACCCTGCCTTTGGCTGGGAGCCTGCTGCACCTGTGTGTCCATGGCGCGCTGGATGGCTGGGCTCGTCTGAAGTCACTGGCGGACGTCGCAGCTTTGTGGCGGCAGGCGGGGACTGTGGAGCGCGATGCGGTTCTGAGCCTGGCCAGGCGCGAAGACGTGATCCCGGAACTGGCAGCGGCGCTGCTGCTCGCCTGCCGACTCGGGTTGGCAGAGCGCGAGGAGTTACCTCACTCTCTGTTACTGATGGAAGGGGAGCGGACCGTCACACGTATTCTGCACCACGCGCTGCAGGAATTTCACCAGTGCCGCTTCCGGCCGAACCCGGCGGGGCTGGGAAGCTGGAGCGCAAAACGCTACGAGCTGGGACTGCGCTCCGGGGCGCGATATCGCTTCGAAATACTGCGGCGCGTACTCTTCCGCCCCCGCGTATGGGAGCGGTTCGACCTGCCGGATGCATTGTTCCCGCTTTACGCCGTCCTGAGCCCGGTGGAGTGGCTGCTCTTCCACCTGGGGCATCGCAGCGAGCGGGAGAAGCCCGTGCGCCGCGGCGGGCACTGGTGGCGCAGGTTGCGACAGAACTGGACACGCTGCCGGCAGGTCCGCATCGCGGACCACCTATTACTGTCGGAAGCCGGCTGCATGCTGGTGGGGGCGCGCCTGGCACTTCGCCTCGCACCGGCGGGCGCTATTTTGCGCTGGGTACGCCGCGGAGGCTCTGGGCAACCGGGTGCGTCTAGGGAACGAGCGGCGGAGGCGCGAACTGTCGAGCGGGTGTGCTGGGCCGTGCTGGCCGCCACGCGACATGCCCCACTTCGGTTTCTATGCTTTCCGCAAGCCTTGGCGGCGCACGTGATGCTGCGGATCCGTGGCGTGGAAAGCCAAGTCATCTATGGCGTTCGCCGCTCCGCCGAGGGGAAGCTACGCGCACATACCTGGTTGCGAGTAGGAGATCGCACCGTGCTGGGTGGCGAAACCGAGCCGTTGTTCACGCCCGTCGATCCCTGGCGCAACGGCGGCCCGGTGCCCCGTTTTGGGGAAGGCCCATGATTTTGCGCGCTTTTCGTTAACGTGGCCGGTGCTCTTGCCCGATGTGCATTTCCAGGGCGTCAACAACCGCATTCATGTGGGCAAAACCCCACGCCCGGGCAAGCTCAAATGCACGAACGCCTTCAAGGGCGCGTCCGCAGCGTTGGAAATGCGAAGCGGCCTGCCCCGTCTGCTGCGGCAGGTAGCTGCGGTAGGTGAAACGCATGAGCGCGCCGATTGCTGCCGCGCGGCTGAGCGGGCGGAAGGCGGCGGGCTCAGCGGCAGCGCTGCTTTCGACCGGAGAGCCGGAAAACGGAGCGAGCAGGACGACCTCCACCAGAGCGAGCGGGTCCTGCGGCTGATCCAGCGCGAGACGAAATTTTTCTTCCGAGCTAAAGACTTTCGGGAATTCTGCCGATACCTCTCCTAAGTGATTGAGAGTCTGGTCCCACAGCTTAAGCCAGGGGGCGACAGGTAAAACGCGCAGCGGCGGTGGCGCGTTGGGATCGATGAGGCAGATATCATCGGCGACGATGCGATAGCCGCGGCGGCCGAGCACGGCGGCGAGGGAAGACTTGCCGGACCCGGAGTCGCCAAGAAACGCAATCGTGCCCGTGCTGGTGGCAACGGCACTGGCGTGGAGCGGCAGGAGCCCGCGCTGATGGCAGAGCACGGCAAAGATGCTGCCCAGCAGGTAAGCGCGGACGTCCATGGCGGGCGCGGCGGAGTCGGGTTGAATGATCACTTCGCGGCCATGAGCGACGTAGTACTGAGCGGTCCCGGCGACCCGGAGGAGGTACTCCTCAGCCGTGGCCTCGCATACGGGCGTGTTGAGAAGGGGAGCGGCCAGGTGATGCGGAACGGTAGCCTTGCGAACGGTAATCTGCGCGGCGGCATGTGGCGCTGCCGGCGAGAGTTCGGGCAAGTCGATCTCGGATCGGAGCACGAACGGCCCGAGCCGGAACAGGTTGTACTCAGGCATTCTCTCCCCTGAAAGGGGCATTACACAAAGTGTGACCTGTAGCCATACTGCAAGAGTACCGTGGTGACGAAAGACTTTGCGTAAATGGTGCAATCTGAAGCGAGCACCGCTACTCTTAAGAGGTATGGCGCTGCTGGTGCGGGTCACGAACAATTTGTCGAAAGGGATTGACTTGCTTCCGGGGGGTCACCAGAATATGTGCAGTTTGCGGGCGAAGGGCACGACTGACGAGACGAGAGCCGCATGGTCAAACCTTTCGAAGCCAGTCCAACTCTAATGGAGCGGAAGACGTATACTCTAGAAGTGGGGCGAAGATCCGGCGTGGTAGTGTCCGCCTGCCTTCGCGGAGTGTCCGGGTTCGCGGCTCCAGTGAATTACGGATACGGAAAGTGCCGGCGTACGCTCCGGCAACACTTTCGACCAAAACCGAAGCCAGTGGAAAAGGACACCACGGCCGGTTGCGCCGGGGAACTCGTGTACGCGGCGTCTTTGTTTCTCAGTTGTTTTGGAGGATAGATGAACAACACTGCCAGTACGAATGCCCAACAGCAGGCATCGCAACCGGTCAAGCAGCGAAAAGACTGGACGAAGCCCGTGCTCGACATTCTTGAGCTGGAGAGTGCCGAGCACGGATTGAAGCAGATTCCGGGGGACAAACTCCTGACCCACCTTTCCGCGTAAGCTCGTTGACGCGGTAATTGATCTCTTGACTGCTGCAGCACCGGTCGTCGTTACTAGCCACACGGGGAAGGAAGCGAGTGTGGCCGGTGTTTCTAATGACGATCCTCTTTTGCCGCGTATTTGCCCGCGCATTCCGGTGCTCTTTCCGCGCATTTGTGAGTTTGAGCTTCCTGCTCTGCTCCTGCCCTCTCGGCACCGGTTTCACCTACTTACAAAATCACGTGCTTTCTGGTCCTTGAGGACCGCAGGGGCGCAGTAGCCCATGCAAGCGATCGCCGGCGTTTGGCTGACCAGGTCGCAGCTACTGTCCGGGGGTACTGCCGGCGAGCGCTGCCGGGCGATGCTCCGCGGCTTTGGGGCTTCGCCTACTCCGCAGATCGAGCAAGAGTGCAATGGCGCCCTGGCTCTCGGCTCTGCCAGATACGCTCGTCTCGCTCCTTCCAAAGAAGCCCCTCTCCGCAACGATGCAGTCGCCAAGCAGCCGGCAACCCCACGGCTGCTGGTCGCGGATGTGCGTCTCGATAATCGCGAGGATCTCGCAGACCTGCTCTCGCTTGACAGAACTGTCAGAGACACGCTGCCAGATGAAGACTTGCTCGCGCTGGCCTGGGAGCGCTGGGGTGAGCAGTGTGTCACGCACCTGCTCGGTGGATTCGCCTTTGCCGTTTGGGATGCGCAACAGAGGCGGCTTTTCCTGGCGCGCGACCATGCCGGAGAAAAGCCGCTCTTCTTTGCTCATCTGCCGGGATCGTTTGCCTTCGCCTCGATGCCCAAGGGTCTCCAGGAGCTTGCGGAGGTCGGCGCAAGGCTGAACCAGCCACGCATGGCACGCTTTCTCGCAGTGGTCCCGCCGCTGGGCACCGAAACCTTCTTTGAACGGATCGAGCGGGTGCCGCCCGGCTGCTCGCTCTCGGTGGACGCGCAGGGGATCAAGCTGCAGCGCTACTGGCATCCGGCAGACGCGAGCAAGATTCGTTATGGGCGTGATGAGGACTACATCGCCGAATTTCACCATCGCTTTGGCGCAGCGGTCGCGTCCAGAGTGCGGACGTCAGCGGGCGTTGCATCGGAGTTGAGTGGCGGTCTCGACAGCGCGTCGGTGACGGCGATTGCCGCCCAATGCCTGGCCCGCCAAGGACACCGCCTCACAGCGTACACCGCCGTTCCGCTGCCGGGGTACGATGGCCGTGCGCCGCGCGGCCGGTTCGGCGACGAGCGCGAGGCAGCCGCACAAGTAGCTGCGCTCTACCCCAATATCGATCACGTTTGCGTGAGCACGGCTGGCCAGGACATGGTCACAAATGTCCTCCGCGCCAGTGCCCTGGCAGACGAGCCGGTATTCAACCCCACGAACCAGATGTGGGTGCACGCCATCCTGGACGACGCACGCGGACGGGGACTCGACGTACTGCTCCAGGGAGTGACCGGAAACGCAACCATCAGCTTCGGCGGTCTGCCTGCTCTCGGCGACATGTTCCGCGCCGTCCGGTGGTTCGCTCTCTTCCGTCGGGTGCAGCGTCTGCGAGCGCGCGGCTATACCTCCTGGCGTGGTGCGGCGTCCTGGGCTACAGCCGGTCTCATGCCGTTGTGGCTGCTGCAGGCGCTCCGACCCGAACTGCACCGTCACGTTCTGAGCCATTCCGTCTTACGGCCCGAGCGCGCAGAAGAGTTCGGGGTGAAGGAAGCAGCGTTCGCCGAGTTCCACGGCGGCAGTGGAGGAACTGAGGCCTTTCGCCGTAAGTTCTACGAGTATTACGATCCCGGCTTGGCCAATGGTGCGGCGGCATGCGGATGGGGTATCGAGAATCGCGATCCGACACAGGACAAGCGCGTCTTCGAGTTCTGTTATGCCATTCCGCCAGAGCAGTTTCTGAAAGACGACCAGACACGCTCGCTGGTGCGCCGCGCCATGCAGGGCCATTTGCCCGCGTCCACGCTGACACGGACCACGCGCGGGCTCCAGGCGGCCGATTGGTACCTGGTCATGGGAGCGCAGCGCGCGCGGATGGAAGCGGCCATGGCGCGCATCGAGCAATCACCGTTGGCGCAGCACATGCTGGATCTGCCGCGGCTGCGGAATCTGCTCAATACCTGGCCCGATGCGGGATATGATCAGGCGGCAGTTGCAAATGTATACCATCTGGCGCTCTCTCGCGGACTGGCCGCCGGCCTGTTTCTCGTGCAGCACGATCCTCAAAGCTCGGGTGAGCCGTTCGCGTAATTCGGACGCGCCACATGGGCGGGCAAATCATAAGCGGTGAAATCTCTTGCGAGCTCTGCTGGATGCCGACACTCAACTCAGCGCCGGAGCGGTAGCCTCACTCAGCACGGAGCTTTCCGGCAGATACACGCGCACCAGGGCTCCCTGGAGATCGCCCTGAAGATTGTTGCTGATGCGCACCGTGCCGCCGTGCTTCTGAATGATACCGAGGCTAACCCACAGGCCCAACCCGGTGCCACGTTCGCCCTTGGTAGTAATGAAAGGCTGAAAGAGCTTCTTTTCGACATGCGGCGCAATGCCCGGACCGCTGTCGCTGATTTCGACCAGCGTGCCCGCGCGTCCTTCCTGCGGTGTGGCCGGCCGAACCTTGATGCGCATCCGGCCGTGCGTGCCGGCGGCTTCGGCAGCATTCGCGATGAGGTTTGTGAATACCTGCCGTAGTTCGCCGGGGAAGCCCTGCACTTCCGTGGGTTGGGTGTATTGCTGCTCCACCGTGATGTCCTGATCTTTCAACTTGCGATCGAGCAGCAGCAGGACGCTCCCGATCAACTCCTGCAGATTCACGCGCACCGGCACCTGTGATTCGCGATAGAGGCTTAGCATGGCGCGGCTGATCTGCAGCGTGCGGCCGAGTTCCTGCTGCGCCAGCGCCAGGTATTCTGCGCGCTTCTGCGGATTGTGCTCGTCGCCCAGGAGGAAGTGAAGATTGGACACCGAATCGAGCGGGTTATGGATCTCGTGCGCGATGCTCGCGGCCAGGCGTCCCGTAACTGCCAGCTTCTCGTTGGCGATCAGCGTGGCTTCGACGCGGCGCAGCTCGGTGACGTCGCGGAAGACAATAACAAAGCCGTCACCCGTGCCATCCGGGTTGCGCAGCGGGGACGTGGTGTGGTCGATCACATATTCCGTGCCATCGCGAGCGATCAGCAGGTTATGGCTCTCAATGCCGGCACTGCGCGATTGCGTGACTTCTTCGAGCACGGGACTGGCCGGCTGTCGCGTGAGTTCGTGTACCAGGTGCATCACTTCACTCACGGGCTTGCCGGTAGCTTCCGCGAGCGGCCATTGCGTAAGTTGCTGCGCGACGGCGTTCATGAAGCGGATGCAGCCGGTTTCGTCACAGGTGATGACGGCATCCCCGATTGACTCGAGCGTGGTCAACAGCAGTTGCTGGCTTCCGGTCAGCTCTTCGTTCTTATCGCTCAGTTGCTGCAGGGCCGCATCGTAGGTCCGCGACACAAGGCGCAGCCGGCTGCTGGTGAAGATGCCGATCAGGATGCCGGAGGCGAGCGCCAGAATAAGCACCACCCCGAGAAAGCCGTCGAGGCGGCGGCGTACCTTCGCCGCCAGCATGTCGCGGTGCTCCGCTTCCGTGCCGACCATCTCCCGGACCTGACGACGTAGCGCGTCCATCATGCCTTTGCCGCGCAGAGTGATTTCATCCCCCTGGTCGGCGGCCTGGTTGCGCCCGTCGATCGTGGCAGCAGCGAAGCTTTGCCAGGAGCGCAGGGCCTGCTCGAGCGTCTGGAGACGCGCGGTCTGCTTGCGGTCTTCCCCGGTCAGAGCTTCAAGACTCCCGACCGTCTGTTGGATCGGCCCTGCTGCCTGGTGGTATTGCTCCAGCGTCTCCGGAAGTCCGGTGAGCTGGTAGCCACGCATGCCGGTTTCCTGATCGACGGCGAGACGCTCCAGCGTATTCAGTTGGCTAATAACTCTGTCGCTATGGTTGACTTCGCGCTGGATCTCCAGCGTTTGCTGGATTTGCCAGACCAACAGCCCGGCTAGCAGGGCGAGGAGGGCAACAGGCAGAAGCAAAGTAGACCGCAGAATGCGGTTAAACTCGGTCAATTCGACCGGACGATGGCTGTGCATGGTTGGCTATCGTTTGAAAGCGACGAGCTCCTTCACCTTTTCGAGCAGCGGGAGCGCCCCGTCGCCCTTATTGATAATCATGTCCACAAGCCCGGTGACCTCTCCGGGAAGGGTGAGATAGGCCGAGAGCAGCAGGATGGGGACGTTGGGGTGAATGGCGCGAAGCTCCTGGGCGACCCTGGCCCCGTCCATACCCGGCATGGCGTAATCCAGCACCACTGCATCCACCGGATGCGTACGAAACAAGGCCAGCGCGGCGGCTCCGTCGTGAGCAGTCAAGACAGTGTATCCTTCGCGCTCGAGCACGACCCGGCGTATCTCCAGACCAAGTACCTCGTCGTCGATACAAAGCACTGTTGCGGCCGGAGACACTATGCCACCTCACCTTTGTTCCCTTACTACGTACACCGTAGTTTGCGGAGTATACCATTACCGTCGTCCGCGCCAACACTGTCCAAAGTAACTGATAGGAACTCGATTCGCGCCACACACAAGGAGCCTTGGTATTCACACTCCTTTCGCAAAATCAGCCGCCCCTGTGGGGTACGCTAACCGCAACCGCTCGCCTTCGCGGAACGGCTGGCCCTCGGATTGCCAGCCAGACGGGGCACGGCTGAAAGGGTGTGTCATTGAGCCAAACCATCTTCGTGCTTGAAGACGAAGCAGATATTTCGCGGCTGGTACAACATCAACTGGAGGGTGCCGGCTTCGCGGTGCGCGCCTTCGGTACCCCGGCCAACCTCATTCCGGACGCCGAACGGCAGGCCCCGGCTTTGTTTCTGCTCGACATCATGGTTCCCGGCGGCGACGGCCTGGATGTGTGCCGCCGCCTGCGCAGCCATCCGGCGCTCAGCACGGTACCGATCATCTTTCTTACCGCACGGGCGGCGGAAAATGACCGCGTGCTGGGGCTGGAGCTGGGGGCTGACGATTACATCACCAAACCTTTCGCCACGCGCGAGCTGGTGGCGCGCGTAAAAGCGGTACTGCGACGCTTTGAGCGGCCGGATACGCCTTCCGTGGTGAGCTTTGAAGACGTGGTGATCGATGCTAACGCGATGCAGTTGAAGGTGCGGGGCGAGCTGACCACCACGACCGCGACCGAGTTCCGCCTGTTGGATTACCTGGCGCGGCATCCGGGACGCGTCTTCAGCCGCGACCACCTGCTTGATGCGGTGTGGGGCGATGCGCGTTTTGTGACGCCTCGCTCGGTGGACGTCTATGTGCGGCGCATCCGCGAAAAGATCGAGACGGATCCGGAGAATCCCCGTTTCCTGAAAACGGTGCGCGGCGCCGGCTATCGCTTCGAGGTGCCGCGTATCGCCTGACCAGAGGACGTTGCCTTAAGTTTTCCCGCACCACCCTTGGTGTACGCTGAACAACAACCCATGCCGGCTCCCCCGCACCCTGCCAGCAAACATGCAGTCGGCTGATCCCCTTGCCGGCGCACTGGTCGCGTGCGCTGCGCTCGGCATCGCCTCGCGGCCCTTCTGGCCTGGTCAACTGGCGCGTTATCCCTGGATGACCTGGATGCGCGATGACTTCTTCTATTACCTGATTGTGGCTCGCAACCTTGCGACCGGTCACGGCTCGACCTTTAACGGGCTGGTACGCACGAACGGATACCACCCGCTATGGCTGCTGCTGCTGACGGCGCTCTGTCGCGTGTCCATGGCGCCGCGGTGGATCCTCGGCTTCGTGGCCCTCACCAGTGTGGTTGCCGCAATCGCGGTGTATGCGCTGGCGCTCCGTATTTTCCGCATGTTAGGCGTGCATGGGTGGGTTCCTGCAGTACTTGCGGCCTACGTCGCGCTGAATTCGCTGGACCTCTTCTTCTACGGCATGGAGGTCACACTGGCGCTTCCGCTGGCGCTGGCGCTTTGCGTGTACGTGCTGGGCTGGACTCCGGCCCGGCGCCCACGTTGGTGGGGCGGAGCAGGACTGCTCGCTTCGGCGCTGGTGCTGGCGCGCCTCGATAGCCTGCTCTTTGTCATTCTGCTCGGGTGCCTGCTGTTGATTGCGCCGTCCGTGCGTGGGAATATAACGCTCCGGTCCGCCGCCTGGCTGGCGATGGGGCTCCTCCCGCTGGTGGCCTACTTCGCCTTTAACCGGATGCACTTTGGTTTGTGGATGCCGGTTTCCGGCCTCGCCAAGCAGTTGCGTTGGGGCTACCGGCCTGCGCCGGTCATCTGGTACAGCGTGCTGGATGTGCCGCGTTTCGCCAAGCTCAACCTGGCGGTCGCAATTGCGGGCGTGACGTTGCTGCCCTTTGTGCTTCGGCGCTTCAGCCCGGTTGCGCGCGCCGTGCTATCCGCGATGCTGCTCTTTCCCTGGCTTCTGGTCTTTGTGCTTTCGCTGCGCAGCGATTGGGAGATGTGGCCCTGGTACTACTGGATCTTCCGCGTGGGACTTTGCGGCGGAGTGGCGCTCTGGTTTGGCAGCGCAGCTTCAATTGCCGCTGCACGTGTCTCGCCGGAGATCAGGCGGGTAGCCGCATGGGGACCGCGCGCCGTCGCGGTCGTGGTTGCGCTGGCCGCGGTGGTGCGCGCCGGCACGCTTGCCTGGATTCCCGGGCAGGCCGATTTCTACCAGACCGCAGAAGAGGTCCACGATTTCGCGACGACGCATCCGGGCATTTACGCCATGGGGGACCGTGCCGGGATGACCGCGTACCTGCTGCCCTATCCGGTGGTGCAGGCGGAGGGCCTCATGATGGATCGCGGTTTTCTCCTGCACGTGCGGCGGCAGGACGACCTGCGAACTACGCTCCGCGACTATGGCGTGCGCTATTACGTTGCCACCGCATGGGAACCGTATACCGGATGCTTCCACGCAGTCGAGCCCATAGACGCCGGCATGGATTCGCCGCATATGGTGAGCGACTTCTGCAAGCCGCCGCTGCTACGAACCCAGCACGCAGACATCCAGACGCTGATCTTTGACCTGGACCAATAGCTATTTCGCTGAAAAGCGGTGCTAAGAGCCTGCTTGACCAACGCCATTTGCGCTGCGTAGAGTTCCAGCGAGCCACGCTTCCGCTCCCTCGGGTTCCCCTGTACGCCCACGTTGTTCTGGAGCTTGCCATGTCTTCTGCCTTCCGTTTTACACAGCTGTACCCCTCGTTCATCTCTTGCGTCGCACTCACGCTCCTAGCGCCATGTTTTGTGCCTCCGGGGAATGCGCAGTTACAAAACCGCTTTGCGCCCCTGGTTCACCCCATTTATCCATCCACCTACGAGTACTCCGATCCCGTCGCCGTTACGGATATGAACGGGGATGGGGTGCCGGATCTCATCGTGGTCAACGCAGACCCGAACATCGCGGCTACGGACATTAATATCTTCCCGGGCCTGGGCAATGGCACCTTCGGCAAGGTCAAGGTGGCGTACAAGCTGCCTTCGATGTACACCATCTTGGGCGGTCCAAATGGCGTGTTTCCCGCCAAAGGCGACTTCAACCGCGACGGCCGTCTCGACATGGTAACGATCAATACCAGTGGGCAGGTGCAGCTTCTCGCGGGTCAGCAGGACGACACCTTCCGCTTGCTCGCTCCGGGCGCGGTGGTGTGCCATGCCTATTGCCCGACGGGAGTCACGGCGGATTTTAACGGTGACGGCAAGCTGGACCTCGCGGTCTGGGACATGAACAGCCAGGCAATCCGCGTACTGCCCGGCCGGGGCGATGGCACATTCGGCGCTGCCGTCACGACATCAGAAGTTCCGGGATCGAACGCCTCGAACTATGGCCTGCTAGTGCCGGGGGATTTCAATCGCGATGGCCGGCTAGACCTGGCCGTGGCCGATGGTACCTCCCAAGTCCGCATGTTTCTCGGCAATGGTGACGGGAGCTTTCACGAAGGCGCAAACGTCAGCTTCCCGGGAATCACGGCCAACGTTGGCATGGGTGGGCTGATCGCCGTTGATCTGCGCGGCGATGGCGAACTCGATCTGGTGGCCACCAGCGACCAGAAGGCCAATGGCTGTGCCGGCACGGGGCTCTTTGTCGCACCCGGAAATGGGAACGGCACCTTTGGTGGAATTCGCTCGTACAGGCTTGGCATGGTTTCTGGGCCGCCGCTCGCGGCCGACGTCAACCACGATGGCAGGCCCGACATCCTGGTACGCAATAACGATAGCGCTTCCTTCAGCGTCCTGTTGAACGACGGCGCAGGCAGGCTGCGTGCTGCCTCGAACTACAAGGCTGACGGGAGCGGATATGGGATGATCGCTGCCGATGTGAATGGCGACGGTCATGCCGATGTGATCTACGGAACGATCAATGGGCCCACTGTGTATCTGGCTCTGCCCGACGGCCATTTCCATCTGCCTGCGTCCCTTGAACTCGACGCCTATGTGCAGGCCCTCGAACCGCCTGCCGATCTGAACCACGACGGCATCGCCGACGTGCTGGCATTTGCCTCTCCAGATCCGGCCATATGCGGTGGCGGCGATCATCGCGCCTTTCTCCATCCGGCTCTCAGCAGCACTGGCATCGGGCTGAGCAAGTTCCCGGCGCCCTCCCTCGGGCCGAACGCCACATCTTCGGTCGGCCTCGGCTACTACAACGGCGACAGCAGCCTGGATGCGATCGCGATCGGCACCTATACATCACCGCCGAATGACGTTGAGGTTTATTTCAACAACGGGTATGGATACTTTTCCTCGCCCACGCGCAGCTTTAGCAGTACTACGGCGGCGGTGCTTGCGGGAGGAGACTTCAACCGCGACGGCAAGTCCGATGTGGCAATCCTGAACGGCAACACGGTGCAGGTCCTGCTGGGCAACGGTGGCGAAAGCTTTGGGCCCGCGGTGGACTATGCGGTCGGCGCACAACCGGTCTTCCTGGCGCAGCGCGATGTGAACCACGACGGCAAGACGGATCTCGTCGTTGTGAACCAGGGGAGCAACAGCGTGAGCGTACTGCTGGGGAGGGGTGACGGAACATTTCAAGCGCAACGGGAGTATGCGGTGAGCTCCAGTCCGTTCTCGCTCGCCTATGCCGATTTCAACCGTGACGGCAATCTCGACCTGGTAGTCGCTGGGACAACAAAAGTATCCGTTCTGCTGGGCAAAGGTGACGGTACCTTTCAGCCGGCGATGCACTACGCTACGGGCGTCGATCCGCTCAATGCCATAACCACAGCCGACCTGCGCGGGCGTGGCGACGTGGATGTCATCGCTACAACCGAGAGCGGCAATCTGCTGCTCCTGCCGGGACTGGGAAATGGCAAGTTGGGTGCTCCGGAGGTGTACAACGCACAGAACGGCTCTCAGTCAGGCCTGCTCGGTGTCGGCGATCTCAACGGCGATGGCGCCGCCGACCTCGTCGTCTCTCACCCCGGCAGCGCCGCCCCGATCATCCTTTACAACCAGGGAGGCACGCGTATAGTGCTCGCCAGCAGCGCAAGGACGATCACGGCGGGACATTCCGTCACCTTCTCTGTGACGATTGCGGCCTCTGTCCCCGGTGTGGGTCCGCCGTATGGCACGGTAGCGTTCAAAGATGGCCCTACCACCCTGGGCACGGCCACGCTGACCAACGGCACGACGCACTTTACAACCACCAAGCTGCGCAGCGGTTACCACGTCATTACGGCCTCGTACTACGGCGCGGGCTTGTTTAATCCGCATGTCTCGACGGGAATCTCGGTGCAGGTGAATCCTTGATTCCGAAGGCGAACACGGTGGAGCACCATCAATACGCGGGCGGCTGCAGAGGCGCTCGCATAAGTGCAAGCGGGGCCGCATCAGGCTCCGAGCGTGCGAAGCACGAACCCGGCCAGCAGCGCACCGAGCAGCGGGCCAATGATCGGCACTGGTGCGTAGCTCCAGTCCGAGCCGCCCTTTCCAGCGATGGGCAGCAAGGCATGCGCGCAGCGTGGGCCGAAGTCGCGCACGGGGTTCATAGCGTAGCCCGTGGTGCCTCCGAGCGAGAGCCCGATACCCCACACCACGCAGCTCACCAGGTATGGGCTGAGCCCAGCCGCGGCACCCGTCGAAAGCACGAGCTTGGAGCTGATAGCGCCGGCAACCAATATCAGCACTGCCGTCGCGATGGCTTCGCTTAGCACATTCCACGCCGTTGATCGAATGGCCGGAATGGTACAGAAACAGGCCAGTTTGCTGGTCGTGTCGTCAGTAGGCGCCCAGTGCGGATGGTAGTGCAGCCAGACCAGCACGGCGCCGGCGAATGCGCCCGCAAGCTGCGCACAGGCATAGGGCAGCAACGTGGCAAAGCTGTGGTTCTTGATGCCGAAGGCCAGCGTGATGGCCGGATTCAGGTGCGCGTCTGGGCTGCCGAAAAGCGTGGCCGTAAAGATTCCGGCGAGCACAGCGAAGCACCATCCGGTGGTGATGACGATCCATCCGGAGCCTTCGGCCTTGGAACGTTTGAGCAACACGCCCGCGACCACGCCGTTGCCCAGCAGCATCATGATCAGCGTGCCCATGAACTCGCCCAGCATCGGTGACCGCATCGGGTGGCTATTCCTCCATGGTTTCGAACTGCAAGGATTGACCAATGGCCATGCACACACTACCGTGCGGGCGCGCTATTTTGCAATGTACCCACTGGAAAGCGCGTCGAAGGCGGCCAGCTCGCGCGCGATCCATGCGTCGTCGCGGCCCAGTTCGCGCGCCAGAATCTGGACCACTGCGGGTGCCATGGCGCGCGCCGCGGCCGCGTTCAGGAAGAGCGCGCGTGTGCGCCGGGACAGGATGTCATCGACAGTGCGCGCCATCTCTTGCCGCGCTCCCCACACCACCTCCGCGCCGGTGTAGGGAAGTGCGGGATGGAGCGGCGTGGCTAATTGTGGATCGGCTGCGGCCAGTGCGCGCACATGCTCCGCGTCGGAGCCGTAGACCTCCAGCGGGCCCAGCCGTTCCGCATCCTGCATATACCCGTGCACGTGGAGATGCTCCGTAACGCACGGCGCGTCCGCCAACTTGCCCAGCATGATCGCGTGATCGACTGCATCCTCCGCCATGTGACGATACGTGGTCCACTTGCCGCCGGCGATAGTGAGCAGCCCGGAGTTGTCCACGTGAATCGTGTGGTCGCGCGAGATAGCAGAGGTCTTACCGTTGCCCCCGATCGGGCGCACCAGTGGACGAATGCCGGTGTAGATGCTGAGAATGTCTTCCCGTTTTGGCGGCCGGCTCAGATAGCGTTCCGCCGTTTCAAGAATGAATTCAATCTCCTGCTCAAAGGGCAGCGGGTCGTAGCTCGGAGCATCGATCGGCGTGTCGGTCGTCCCCACCACCGTATGACCGTGCCAGGGAATGGCGAACAGGACCCGGCCATCGCTGGTGTGCGGCACCATAATGGCGCTGTCGCCGCGCAGGAACGAACGCTCGAACACCAGGTGGATGCCCTGGCTTGGCGTCACCATGCCGGACGCCTCGGGGTCGGAGAGTTTGCGTATCTCGTCGGTGAAGATGCCAGTGGCATTGATGACAGCGCGAGCGGGCGCGATCAGCCGTTCACCAGTCTCCGCATCGACCGCGACCACGCCGTTGACGAAGCCTTCCTCGTCCTTGCTGATCGCGACCACGCCGGCGTAGTTCACCAGTGTCGCGCCGTGGTCGGCGGCGGTTTCCGCGAGGTGAAGTAAAAGGCGTGTGTCATCGAACTGGCCGTCGTAGTAGACAACGCCACCCTTGAGTCCGTCGGTGCGGATGGTGGGAAGCCGCTCCAGCGTGTCTTCCCGTGAGAGAATGCGCGAGCGGCCGAAGCCGTATTTTCCGGCGAGCAGGTCGTAGACCTTCATCCCGATGCCGTAGAAGGGAGCCTCCCACCAGGAATAATTCGGGACGACAAACGCGAGGTCATGCACCAGGTGAGGCGCATTCTCGCGCAGCAGGCCGCGCTCTTTGAGCGCCTCCATCACCAGCGAGATGTTGCCCTGCTCGAGATACCGCACTCCGCCATGCACCAGCTTGGTGCTGCGGCTGGAGGTGGCTTTGCCGAAGTCTTCGCGCTCCAGCAGGAGCACATCGAAGCCGCGCGTCGCGGCATCGACAGCGATGCCGACGCCGGTGGCTCCGCCACCGATCACGACCATGTCCCACGGTTCCGTGCGCGCCTTTACGCGCGCGATCATCTCTTCACGCTTCATCGTGCCTGCTCCGTATCCAGCCAGTTTCGCGAACGCTGTACGGCTTCTCGCCAGCGGCTTCGGGCCTTTTGTGCCTGCTCGGGTTTGCAAGTGGGGACGAAACGCCGCCCGGCCTCGCGCTGCGACCACAACTGCTGTGGAGCATCCCAGAATCCGGTGGCCAGTCCGGCCAAGTACGCCGCTCCCAGGGCGGTCGTCTCCACCACCGGCGGGCGCACCACCGGAATGCCAAGCAGGTCTGCCTGGATCTGCATCAGCAGGTCGTTTGCAGCGGCGCCGCCGTCCACCCGAAGCTCTTGCAGCGGCTGCTTCGCATCGGCGTTCATCGCGTCAATCACGTCGGCAACCTGGAAGGCGATGCTTTCAAGCGCAGCACGGGCGATGTGCCCGGGCATGGTGCCGCGTTCCAGCCCAATGAGCATCCCGCGTGCGTAGGGGTCCCAGTGCGGCGCTCCCAGTCCCACAAATGCAGGCACAAAGGTGAGCCCGCCGCTGTCGTTCACGCTCGCCGCCAACGCCTCGACGTCGCTCGACGTGCGAATCAGGCTGAGATTATCCCGCAGCCATTGCACGACAGCCCCGCCAATAAACACGGAGCCTTCGAGAGCATATTCGAGCTTGCTCTCTGCGGAACATAGCAGTGTGGTGAGCAGTCGATTCTGCGACAGCACGAACTGAGGGCCAATGTTCTGCAGCAAAAAGCAGCCAGTGCCGTACGTATTCTTCGCGTCGCCGGGCCGAAGGCAGAGCTGGCCGAACATAGCCGCCTGCTGGTCCCCGGCGATGCCCGCGATCTCGATCGATCCCAGGCCCAGCGTCGTCGTTACCTCGCCCACGCGCTCGCTGGACCACACCACCTCCGGCAGCATGCTCTCCGGGATATTGAGCAGCTTCAGAAGGTCAGCATCCCAGCGATCCGTAACGATGTTGTAGAGCAGTGTGCGTGACGCATTGGTTCGATCTGTTACATGGCGCTTGCCGCTGGTCAGGTTCCAGATGAGCCAGCTATCCACGGTGCCAAAGGCCAGTTTGCCGGCTTCGGCCGCACCCCGTGCCCCCGGAACGTTGTCGAGAATCCAGGCGACCTTGGTGCCGGAAAAGTATGGGTCGAGCAGCAGTCCGGTCTTCTGCCGCACGATCTCTTCCGCGCCTTCCGCCCGCAATCTTTCGCATAGGGGAGCAGTGCGCCGGTCCTGCCAGACAATGGCGTTGTAGACCGGTTTGCCGGTCTCCCGGTCCCACGCCAGAGTGGTCTCGCGCTGGTTGGTAATGCCGAGCCCGGCGATGTCGCGGGGGCGCGCTCCGGCACGCGTCAGCGCCTCCACCGCAGCGCTGAGTTGGGAGGTCAGGATGTCATACGGATCGTGCTCCACCCATCCAGGCTGCGGATAGCCCTGCGCAAACTCATGCTGCGCATCGGCCCGCACTCTCCCTTCATGGTCGAAAAGAATCGCGCGCGAACTGGTCGTGCCCTGGTCCAGCGAAAGGACGTATGTCATAGCAGGGCTAATACTACGTGGAGCGCGGCGAATTGTGCTCCCGATCCGGTATCCCATGAAAGTGGGTGACCGCCACGCGTGCGACGACTCTTCGTGCTGTTGCAAGCGGGTGCCTGCGGGCACGGTTTTCTGGCGCTGTCGCCTTGCGTGGCGACCGCTTCTGGTACACTACCTTCAGTTTGCTGATCGGTGCCGCCCGGCACCTTCGGCTTACCGGTTTGGGGACGTAGTTCAGTTGGTTAGAATGCTGCCCTGTCACGGCAGAGGTCGCGGGTTCGAGCCCCGTCGTCCCCGCCACTAAGTCTCTCCGAATAAGAGATTTATCGGCGATCCAAATCTCAAGCTATGGAAACGAGGGTGCTGAAGGGTGCTGAACCTCAGCACCCTCGTTCGTTGTTGGGAGGATGACCTCCATCACCCGCCGTTGCGCCTCGCGCCTCTCACTGCTTACTGTCTGCTGATAGAGGTCCACTGTGATCCGGCTGTTTGCATGCCGGAGGATGTCTTGAGAGGTCTTGATGTCTGCTCCAAGTTGTCTGAGCATCGTCGCAAGACCGTGTCGAAGGGAGTGCCAGCCAATCGTCTTTTCGATCTGTAAGCGCTTCAGGGCGGGCCGGATGTGTCGTTTGAGTAACATGTCAGGCTGGAGCGGCTGTTTACCATGGCGCTGCAGAGAAGGAAAGACATAGTCGCTGTCGCCTGCATACGGCGACTGACTCCTCCACATCGACAGTGCGTGAGAAACGCAAGAGGGCAAAGGTACCGGCTTGGCACTGCCCGGAGTCTTGGTCCTGCCCACATGGTTGCGCCAGACCGAACGCGTCACATTGACCTGCCGTTCTGCGAAGTCTATATCCTGCCAGCGGAGTGCCATCAGTTCACCGCGGCGCAGCCCCGTCAAGCAAACGAGCAACACCATGGTGTGTTCACGCGGGTCCAGGTCCGATAACAGCGCCCGGAGTTCATCTGGGGAGAGGAACTCCGGTACGCGCTGCCGTTTGGCAGACGTACGAACGCCTGCAATCGGATTGCTGGTGGTCAGTTGATGCCGGACGGCATGTGAGAAGATTGCGGACAAAATATTCCGTATCTTCGCCCTGGTGCCGGGCGCCAACGGCGCGCCTTTACGGTCCCTGAGACTTTCTAACCACCGCTCCACTTCGACTGCGCGAACGGTGATCAGCGGGTGTGAGCCCCATTTCGGTTCGATGTAGCGCCGAAAGTAAATCCGATATCCCTCAGCAGTGGAAAGGGCCTTTCTGGGCAGTTCATGCCGGATGTAGTGAACCAGCAGCTCGCTGACCGTGGTAGGTGCTGCGATATGTTCGTTGATGCTTTGACGAAGCGCGGACACGGCCTTTTCGGCGTCTTTCCGGGCAGGGAACTGAAGGACGGTTCCATCACGACTTTCTTGTAACGGCGCTGTCCTTGAGAATCCATGCTGTAGTACCTAAAAGTCCAAACATCCGGCTGGCGATTTCGCTTCGTGCGCTTGAGGCTTCCTTGTTGATAACGTGCGCTCATTGGTTCATCTCCATGAGGCGCACTGGTGGCTGCAGGAAGTGTACCCGCGTGAAAGGTCTAGCCAAGTTCCACGCCCTGATTCGAACGGCGGAGCAGCCACTCGCTCAGCTCGTGCAGCACGAAACGCCAGTAGCGGCGCTTGCCGTCATTCAATGGATGGGCTGGCAGAACCCCTTCCCGCGCCATTCGTTTGACCTTGGCAGGTGAAAAGCCCAGGTACTCCGCTGCGGCCTGAGCATTGACGTAAGGAATGACATGGAACTGCTGTGGCACAGTTCCGAAAGTGTTTGGTGCTTGGGTATGGTTTGGCATCTGGTTTCTCTGCTCTGAAGGTAGAAGAGCTCAACCATAGCGACCATAAGCAAAACACCCTAGATTTGCTTCAAATCGTAATTCTTGTGGCGCCGTTTTACGCAGAGTCGCCTTGATATGTGCCAGACGATGAGGAACTGTCAAAGTCGGCGGGCGCTATGTGGCAGGGTCTGGCTCGGATCACCAAACATCCAACTTATAATTGTGAGTGCTCCTCCTTGCTGCTCTTCACCCAGCCCATCATCACTGCAAACAAGCCGCCGGAGATGGCTAGCCATGTGGCGCAGAAGAAGAATGACTCTACGGCACTCACGTGCTAATTACCCAGCACAATGTCTTTCCCCGTCTTCACGGAATGAAGACCCATCAACAGCGCAATCACCGCGGCCCCGATGGTCACTATCAGGAGCAAACTGATCTGCAGCTTCTTGGGAAGCTTTTCAAACCAAGCGGGCATCGGCTTAGATCGCTTTTGGTTGTAGCGCGTCATAGCGGAGCAAGTCTACCGCAAATGGAATCCGCGATCAGTACACGTTGGCGCGCTTATGTTTACTAGCCGGCGCGGTGAGCTCCGCGCCTCAAGTGCAAGGTCGGTGCCTGTAACGAAACGGTAAATACCAGGAGTACCTCGGTCATCAAGACCGGCCTTTATTTCTGTTCGTTTCAGGCTCGATTCTGCATTAGACTGGCGGCTCCTTATGGAGGTGCGGCATGCTTTGCGAAATGGGACAGAAGCTAAAGGGCAAGTTCGACTTGATGCATCGTGAGCAGGAGATCGCTGAAATGGAATTGGCTCGGGAGTCGGCCAACCGCGGTCAGTCAGAACGGCGCCTGGCCAAGGTGCATGAGGTCGAGCACGGAGCAGAGCTCATCCTCCGACGGCATGTTCAGGAGTGCGAAGTCTGTAGTGTCTGAGATGGCTGCCACTGCGAGGCGCACGCTCTACTTGCATGCCTTCGACGGGATGGATACCTGATCCAGTACTGGATGGAGGATCGTGCCGGGAACGCCATACAGAATTCCTTCCATGCTGAGAAGGCAAGCCTCTGGAGATGAGCCAAAGGCGCTTCGGCGTGAGCAGATGTCAAGATGGAGAGACTTCACCTCTGAGCTGATAAACAGAGGCGATGCCCGCAGAATCGTGGACTTCTCAGATCACGAACTTGAGTCTTTGGGCCCTACAGACCAACTTCTCTGCTGTACAGATTGAATGCACTTTCCCCTGTTGAGAGCAGAAAGTGGGGAGATCTTCGTCATCAACTGCGAACGAGAGCCGAAGGCGAAGCTCTGATCGAGTTCAGTGAGGAAGAGCTGAATCGTATCGGGCTGCACCTTCTGTAGGGTGTCGTATGCAGCGCACAGTGTCCGGAGCCGCTCGGCCGTCAATCGTTCCTAAAAATCAGCACATTTGGGATGAAATGCCTATACTAAAGCGGCGATTTTGGGCTCCGGATTGTTCATAAGTATCAGTGCTACGTAGGGAAAAGTGCTTCCCCACCCTCGTAGGCCCGATTTTCCCGTCCTTCTACTTACGTTGGGAGAGCGGCCGGAACTGAGGCTGAAAACGGGTCCAAGAGGGATGGCGCGGGGTTTGGGCCCGCGTGCACGAGGGCCCTTCTGGCTCGCTGATACAGGGCTCGGATCCGGCCCGTGGAGTTCGGGTACCGATCCGCTCCGCATCAGATCGGCTCTGTTCCGGCCAAGCAGTACTTGCATGGAAGAACTTCGACGCTGAGAGCCGGCTGTTCTGTCCATGGCAGGGATCGATAGATGGAGTGCGACATCTGAGCATCAAGTGGGGTGATGTCCTGCAGAAAGCGGGTCTGAGCAGACTTGCCGCAGGAATCTCGAAAGGACCCGGATCGGGGCTCGGGCCCGCATGCGCGAGGGGCTTTTGGCCCGCGGGGAGAGAGAGACCAGGTCTGAACACGCTGCGGGCAGGCATCGTGAACTCGTTCGGGCGGATCTTGTGTGTTGCGGGCAATCGCGCTTGCCTGGCCTTCGTTCAGGATGCCGAAGCCGTACGTCTCCTGCCTGAGAGATCCGGATCAACATGTTGTTGATGCTGTGCTGCCCGTCTTCCCAGCTCTTCACGTGCGGGTCTTGCCTCGCCGATCAGGGCGCCGAGGTTGCGCGAGTTGAACATGATGACGTCGGTCTCGCGGGTCTCGGGGTCGAACTTGATGAAGGGGCTGACCAGGATGCGGAACGGGATGCCGAGGTAGTTCGGCAGCATCGGGGCCGCGTTCATGTTGTTGTAGTTGCCCGCTTCAGGCGTCGATACTTCGCCGCCGGTGAGCTGGCCGTTCGTGTACTGCCCCAGCTGACCCTGACCAAGGCCCATGCCGTTGTAGTTGTAGAACTTGTTGCCGAGCACGGCCGGGTTGCCGGTGAAGTTGGCGAAGAAGCTTCCGCCGCCTGCCTGGATCGCGAACGCGCGCAGGGCATAGAGCCGGGCCGGGAGCGGCATAAGTAGATACTCATCCTGTTTTCCTGCCCAAAGGGCGATTTAAGTCTTGGGCAGAGGGCGGTCCTCGAACTATGATGAGTACATGAGTATGCATATCGACATGTCCTACCTGCCGCCTTCGCCGCCTCACTTCCACTTCTCCCGCCTGCTGGCCTTCTATGTCGCGACCCGCCGGGGCAAGCTCCACCTCTCAACCGAAGCCGCCGCCCGGCTCGCCGGTATGGAGCTGTCCCAGTGGAACGCCCTCGAGGACGGCTGGGTCCCTGAGGACCCAGCCCAGCTGCGGGCCATCGCCTCCGCGCTTGAGAACTCGGAGGAAGACATCCTCTCGATCGCCGTCACGACCCGCCACTACCAGGGCCAGCCGGCCTGACCGGCTGGCCTCCGTACTCATATATAGATAAGCTCAACCTCTGAGAGAAGGAGGTGAGCCATCGCCCGACCAAGGAAAGCACCGGAACCGGAACAGCCAGGAGTCAAACGTATGAACCTCAACGTCGAAGTCGAGCTCTGCACAACGCCTTCAAGGCGGCCACCGCCAGCCAGGGCAAGAACATGACCGATGTGCTGCTTGAGTTCATCCAGCAGTATGTGAGGAGAACTATCCCAGGGGAAGCCTGAAGCGGAGCCGGTGATGAAGCGCGCCGTCCTTTATCTGCGGGTCTCGACCGTCGACCAGCATCCCGAGACCCAGTTGCTACGATCTGCGCCAGATGGCCGCGCAGCGCGGCTTCGAGATCGTGCGCGAGTATACCGACACCATCTCCGGCGCCAAGCCCAGCGCCCCGGTCTCGATCAGCTGCTGGCCGACGCCCGCCGGCACCGCTTCGATGTGGTGCTGGTCTGGGCCTTCGACCGGATGGCCCGCTCGGTCCGGCACTTCCTCGAAGTGCTCGATGAGCTCAACCATCTCATCGATCGAGTTCGTCAGCTTCCGCGAGAACATCGACACCGGCGGGCCGCTCGGCCGGGCCATGGTGGTCATCGTCGGCGCCATCGCCGAGCTCGAGCGCAACCTTATAGTAGAGCGCGTGCGCGCCGGCATGCGCCGGGCCCGCCTCGAAGGCCGGCACATCGGCCGCAAGCCGGTCGAGATCGATCGCACCGGCGTTCTCCGTGACCGCGCCTCCGGCATGAGCCTGAGCGAACTCGCAAAACTCCACCGCGTCTCCCGGGCCACCATCCATCGCGTCCTGCGCGACCAACCACCTCCACTCCAGGAGAAACAGATCGCATGAACTTACACGTTCTTCTCGCTGCGCTCGCCTTCCTTGCCGGCTCTCTCTTCGCCCAGCCGCCCCGGCCAGCCCGTCCCGCCTGCGCCCTCCGCCTTCGAGAAGGAACTCCGCGCCAGCGCAGGGTGGTCAACGACATCCACAAGCGCCTGCTCGCTGTCTCTAAAGGGCTCCCCAAAGCTGGCCGGTAAACCCCCTGGAATCAACAGCCGGATCTCACGATCCGGCTGTTCCTAAAGGTGTGGCTTCGGAGATACCTGGGTTCAACGCGGTTTCATGATGGTGCATAGCCTTCGATTCCAACCGTATGAAGAGATTCTGAGGTAAACATAATCGACGAGGTAATCCGGACAAATGAACGAATTTGCGTCGCCATCTCTGGCCATCGAGCTAAACCGAATCAGTCTTCTTTGCGAGGAGGAGTGGCAGGCTTTTTTGCAGGATATGGCGATCAGTCCGGTACCGGAGCGTCAGGACCTACGCGCTTATCTCCTCAACTGGGTTGCCGAATTCATTCCGGAAGCATTTCCGCAATCACTAATCCCAATCATGGGCTCATGGTTGGTTCCGCGTCTGGATACGAAAAATGTCGTCTGTGACCTATCAAAGCCAGCCCTGATTGGGTCGGCCCTATTCTCGCTTACAGAATGCATTGGGTGGATCCGTATCCAACTCGATAACTTCGCGTATGGCGGTTCCGTCGTGCGTAGCTTCCTACACAACTCGTTGGCTTTGGCCGCCCCGCATATCACGTTTGATCAGGCCCTTCTTGCGTGTTTAGAGCTTGGCATGAAAACGCCTTACTTCTTCATGGACGTGCCATTGGCCCTGTATGCCGTATCCAAGGGCAACGTTCAGGACAAAATGGCCAATTTGAGACGTTGGCAACAAGGGTTTCTGAATCCTCAAGAACGTGAGTTCGTGGACGGCCTGCTCAAGAGCCGTTTGGTTGCTAATCCCCTGCATCCTTGGCTGGCTCGGAATACGAACTATGTCGCGATTCGCATGGCTTGTTTTCTAAGGAGCACAACAGCGCCAGAACGCTTGTCGCTGGGCCTCTCGGCATCCGCAGTATGGAAGCGGATCGAAGAACACCCGTTGTCCTCTGCCTACCTTTCACTTGAACCGTTGAATAGTAAGCGTTTGGTCTGAACCGTTGGTGCGAGTGAGGGCGTAGCAGTGGGTGTGTGCGGTAGTTAAGTGTCCACGTAATTTTATGTGGACACTTAACTATGAGTGGGTGATCCGGGTCGCAGTCGAGCGACACGTTCCAGGGCAACAGCTCCTCGATGCGGCTGATGGGATGGTCGGCGATGCGCTCGAGGACGTGCTGGAGATAGATCTCCGGGTCGAGACCGTTGAGCTTGGCGGAGCCGAGCAGCGAGTACATGGCGGCGGCGCGTTCTCCGCCGTGCATCGGAGCCGGCGAAGAGGAAGTTCTTGCGGCCGAGGGCGACGACGCGCAACGCGCGTTCGGCGGCGTTGTTGTCGATCTCGAGTGTGCCGTCGTCGAGGTAGCGCGTGAGGGCACGCCAGCGCGAGAGCGCGTAGCGGATCGCGGCCGCCGTGTCCGACTTCTTCGAGAGCTTCGCGAGCGTGTTCTCGAGCCAGGTGTGCATGCTTGCGAGCAGCGGCGCGGCTCTTGTCTGCCGGACGTCTTTGCGCAGCTCGGGCGTGCTGCCGCGGATCTCCTTCTCGATGGCGTACAGGGCGGCGATGCGCTCGATGGCTTCGGTGGTCGTCGGCGATGGATGTGCGACATGGATCTCGTGGAACTTGCGCCGTGCGTGCGCCCAGCACGCGGCTTCGCTGATCCTGCCGGTGTCGTAGAGGTGATGGAAGCCGGCGTAGGCATCGGCCTGCAGCGTTCCGGTGAAGGGCTCCAGATGGCGCTTGGGATGTTCGCCCTTGCGATCGGGCGAGTAGGCGAACCACACGGCCGGTGCAGCTGTATCACCTGACGGTCGGTCATCGCGAACATAGGTCCAGAGCCTGCCGGTCTTGGTCTTGCCGGTGCCTGGCGCGAGCACCGGAACCGGCGTGTCGTCGGCGTGGAGCTTGCTGGCGGAGAGCACATGCTTGCGCACGGCATCGACCAAGGGCGCGAGCAGATCACTGGTGGCGCCGACCCATCCGGCCAGCGTGGAGCGGTCGAGATCGACGCCTTCGCGGGCATAGATCTCCGACTGCCGATAGAGCGGTTGATGATCCGCGTACTTCGATACCAGCACGTGCGCCAGCAGACCGGGGCCGGCGAGGCCGCGGTCGATGGGCCGTGAAGGTGCAGGCGCCTGCACGATCCGGTCGCAGGCCACGCAGCTCAGCTTCGGGCGCACATGGCGGATGACCTTGAACGAAGCCCGCACATACTCCAGCATCTCGGCCGCATCTTCGCCCAGCTCTCTGAGCTTGCCTCCGCAGTCGGGGCAGGCGTCATGGTCCGGCATGTGCGTGTGGATCTCGCGCGGAAGATGCTCGGGCAGTGGACGGCGGAACGGCTTGGCGGCCAGGAGCCTGCTTGGCCCGGACTGCGTCGTTCGATGCTCCTCGGCAGCGCTGGAAGCCTGCAGCTCTTCCAGCTGCAGCTCCAGCTGTTCGATCTGCCGGAGGACCTTCTCGCTCTTCGTCCCGAAGAGCATGCGCTGGAGCTTCTCGACCAGCAGCTTCAGCCGTTCGATCTCGCCGCACGCGAGCTCAGGGTCGCGGTATAGCTGTCTGCATGCTGCGCGATCAGCAGCGCCTTCGGCGGCTTCCAGATCGAGCTGTTCGAGATCCGGGCAGCGAGGGCTCGATCATGCCCGCAGTATGCCACGAGAACAGTGCAACAGAACAACGAAAAGCCGCATGAATACTGGACGAAACACTTACACACTCATCACCGGTTGCGCGGTCCGAAGCGGCGCTCGCCAGTCGATGCCTTCGAGCAGCATCGATAGCTGCGCACGGGCTCAGCGAGACCGTTCCACTGCTTGCCTGCGGCCACACGAAGCGCCCTCGTTCCAGCCGCTTCGCCAGCAGACACAGCCCGTCGCCATCGAACCACAGCACCTTCACGATGTCGCCGCGGCGGCCACGGAACACGAACACGTGTCCCGATAACGGCTGCTGTTCAAGCACCGTCTGCACCTGCGCACTCAGCCCATGGAAGCCGCGCCGCATATCCGTCACGCCCGCCGCGATCCAGATCCGTGTGCCCGCCGGCAGCGCAATCACGCTCCCAGGCTCCTCAGCACAGCACGGATCATCGCCGGATCGACACTGCCTTCCAGGCTGATCAACGCTCGCCCAGGCAGCTCGATATGGATCGTGCCTGACGGTGTCGGAGCCACTTCAGCCGGCTGGTTCCTTCGCAGGCGCATGCTCCTCACCACCCTGACCGGCAGCAGCTTATCCCGCTTGCCGGTGCTCCCAACCGGCCGCTCTCGTACAGCCGCTTCCATGCAAACACCTGGTTCGCGTTGACCCCGTGCTTGCGAGCCACCCGCGCCACGGATGCTCCCGGCTCCAAGGCCTCCTCCACAATCAGCCGCCGCTCTTCGGCACTGCGGCGACGCCGGCGTGGAGACGCCGCCAACCCTTCGATCAGTTCAGCTCCCACCATCCACACATCTTCATGCCAACCGTGCCCTCTGTACATCC
>CAWCJL010000002.1:0-846290 GCA_963795775.1 uncultured Acidobacteriaceae bacterium | reverse complement strand
TCGGCAAGTAGATTCGGTCCGACGCCTGGAGATCCGCAGATCGGCATTCGGGCGGTCTTACGGCTGTATGACGAGTGAACTCAACCGATTAAGGTGTAGGACCGATCTGCCGGATTCGACAGACAGATAGTTTCCCCGGTTCGCTTCGCTCGCCTCGCTCAGCAGCCCGGTGTGGACGCCCTTGTCCAGGCAAAGGTGTCCCGGCAGGGTGAGGGTGGTATCTTTTCCGCGATTTACCGCGACAAGGACTACTTCCTTCTCGTGAATCCTCTCGAACACGAGGACATTCCTGCTCGCGTAAATGGTGACGTATTTGCCCTTCGAGATAGCCGGGTTGTGCTTTCTTAGGTTTGCGAGCGCCTGGATCGTCTTGAACGCCGGTGTATTTTGATTCCAGCGGTTAAGCCCGGGACGGTTGTACGGATCGTCGCTCCCAGAGTTCACGTCGGGAGCTTTCGTCACGTCCGCGTTGTAGTAAGCCAGATACTGCTCGTCGCCGTAGTAGATGATCGGAATGCCGCGCAGCGTCATCAGCAGAACAGTACCCAGGTCCATGCGCCGCTCGCGCTCGGCTTCGTCGGCCACGCCAATGATCTTCAGCCGGCCCAGCGTCCGGATCTGATCATGGTTATCCAGGAACGTTCCCTGCCAGCTATCTCGCCCGTGGAAGGCAGTTATGCGTTGGCGAAGCAGGCTGTCCAGGGCGCGCCCGTCGAGCCTTTGCGACGAATCCTCGTACGCTCCGCCAATGAACTGGTTAAGCGCTACGGCAAGTTTGAAATCGAGAATGTTGGTTCCGAAGTACTTGTAATTGTTCGCAAATCGAAGGGACTTCGCGTCGCCCACCCCACCGCTCGACCACTCGCCAACAATGTAGGGAGACGGCCGGTCCAGCGCCTCAAGGTGCTCGCGCATCGTGGCTGTGTACCTCGCAATGAACTCGGGGAATGGGAACTTGACCGCATCCAGCCGGTAATCATCGACGCCGTGATCAATCCATAGCTTGCCTGCTCCGAGCAGATAATCGGCAACCGACGGATCCCGCTGGTTATAACCGCTGAGGTCCGCGAGCAGGCAATGGTGTAGCTGCCAGTAGTCCCACTGATAGTCGGGGAGGTTTTTCGCCTCCTTGCAAGCGTGATAGCTTTCGTAGTGCTTGTAAAAGCGCTGGCCTGTGGCGTGGTCGTAATCGTGCTCATAACTCTGGATGAAAACTCGATCTTTGTCGGTAGATTCAAACAACTTCCCGTAGACGTGGTTGTCCAGAGGATTGGAGTGGTTCAGCGTGATGTCCTGCATGTATCGCATGCCACGGGCGTGCATCTCGTTGCTGAGCTTTTCGACATCTTCCCAGTTGCCGAAGTGCTGATTCACGCGATAGTAGTTCTGTACCCAGTAGCCATGGTAGCCAGTACCATAGCCGGTATCCGGAACATATGCCCTGACGTTTTCCATCAGCGGTGTGATCCAGATCGAAGAAATGCCGAGGTCCTGCAAGTAGTCCAGCTTCTGGATGACGCCTTGGATATCTCCTCCCCAGTAGCTGCGGAACTCCGTTTCCTGGTTGCAGGCCACCACGAAGCAGTTCACATGATTGGTTGCCGTCGGATACTCCGGATCGACATAGGGATCATACGGCTGATGCGGGTGAAAGCGGTCAGCCAGGAGAAAGTAGATAGTTCTGGAGCGGTAATCCCCTGAACTGCGCTCGTTGCTGGTGCGTTTCTGCGCCCAGGCACAAGGAAAGAGCATAAGGGCAATCAGCCCTGCAGTGAGCAGGATGCATTTCGTCGGCGCCACTCCGTCGTTTGACTTCACAGCTATCACTCTCCAGCCTGGGGCAAAGTAATCGTCTATTTCGTTTACCTTCGCTCGCGGGGGAGGCGAACGCATCCGCGTCATCTACAGATCGGCATGAGCGGCATTTCTTTCCGGCCCAGATTCTTCCACGCCGGCACGCTAAAAATCGAGCACAAAATTGACGTGCACCACCTTGCCACGCAGGGAGACATATAAACTCTCGAATCCCCGTGGAATGCAGCGTATAAAGAGAGGGCTCGGAGAGATCTTCTCAGCGTCGCTGCGCAAAAGGGCAGTTCAACTTCTTGCCGCGCCGCTGCGCTGCAACGGACAGCAGGTGCGTAATCCCCCTCAAGCCTGCATCGCACGACAACGTCTCTTTCCAGCCAGGAGAGTTTGCATGCACGACCAGACAGGCCCCCGGCACCATGCAGTGTTCACGCTGTCCTCACGAGCGTTCCGCTCTATTGCCTTTGCTGTTCTCCTGCTCGGCCTTGGCGCTACCGGCTTTGCCGGCAGTTGTCATCGCGAGCTGCCTAAAGCCATCCGCGCCATCATGGAAAAATCTCGCTATTCCCAGGCGACCTGGGGATTGCGCGTGGTGGACATGAAGTCAGGCCACGTGATCTACGATCTGCATTCGCACGACAAGCTGCTCACCGGCTCCGTGCGGAAGCTGTATTCGGTCGGCGTCACTCTGACAAAGCTCGGCCCCAATCACCGGTTCATCACGCCGGTCTTCCGCAATGGGAAGGTGGATGGCTCCGGCGATCTCGATGGTGATCTGATCCTGGTTGCCAAGGGAGACCTGACGATGGGTGGCCGCGACAACGGCAATGGCACTGTCGCGGTCACCGACTTCGATCATTGCGACGCGAACAATCTGGGCAGCGCCATTCTCACCAGGCCCAACCCTCTTGCCGGCTTCGATAAACTCGCCGATCAGGTCGCCGCTTCCGGCATCAAGAAGATTTCCGGCGATGTCATCGTGGACGATCGCCTGTTCAAGGCCTTCCGGGTTCCCAACCAGAAACTCCAGATCACGCCCATCATCGTGAACGACAATCGCATTGACGTAACCATCCTGCCGACCAAGCCCGGCGAGCGGGCCCGCGTGGAATGGAGACCGCACACCGCAGCCTTCCAGGTCACCAGTGATGTCGTAACCGTAGCCGCCGGAAAAACGACCGGAGTGACCCTGACCCATGTGGATGCACATCACGGCGTCGTCAGCGGACAGATCGCCGTCGGCTATACCCCTCCTCTTCCGGGCGTGAAAACGCTGGTCCAGACCTTCCGCATCGACGACCCCCAGGGTCCACAGGACCCCGCTGCATTCGCGCGCACCATCTTCATCGAGGCTCTGAGAAGAGCTGGCGTCACGGTAAATGCGCCACTGGTTGCGCCAAACCCGGCGAGCAAGCTCCCGCCGGCGAGTTCCTATCGCGACGACACCAGGGTAGCCGAGCTGTTATCGGCTCCGTATGAGCAATATACGAAGCTCATTCTGAAGGTAAGTCACAATCTCGGTGCCAATTTGAGCCTGATGCTCTTCGGTCTCGCCAACGGCGTGAACACCATGCCGAAAGCCCTCAATGTGGAGCGTGACACCCTGACGGAGCAGTATCACCTGAACGGCAACGGCTTTCTGTTTCCCACCAACGGCAGCGGCAGTCCGGACAGCCGTGCTTCCGCGGAAACGACCGTGAACCTGCTCCGTAACATGAGCCGGCGGAGAGCCTTCCCTGCGTACTTCCACGCTATTCCCATCCTGGGCGTGGATGGCTCGCTCGCGGAGATCGGTATCGACAGCCCAGCCCGGGGCAAAGTCTTCGCCAAGACCGGCACCTACCTGGAGGATGGCCAGATCAAGGCGCAGGTACTTGCCGGCTACATCGACGCGCGCAGCGGGCGTCGCCTGGCTTATGCGCTTTACGTGAATGACGGCGGCCCGATCGGAGATATATCCGATGTCATTGCCGTGATCCAGGACGAAGGGCAGATATCAACCCTTATCCAGCAACTGAACTGAAGTGAACCTGACCAGCCGGTCGAGCGAGCAACAATTGCTCCCCGACCGGCTACATGAAGAGCGCAGCCCCAGCTTCTGCCCATAATCCCGTTAGCCTTCGTCGCGGATTCCCCCGACGCATTTCCATGCTCCAGGTAGGCGGGAGCCCCTGCCATGCAGTAAGCTGTCTGCCATCGCACGCGGGCCCTTTCAGACCCGCGTTTCGAAGGAGCCTATGGGCCGCAACCGGACGACCGTACCCCGCCTGCACTCCCTCTTTCTTCTGCTCGCATTGCTGACCTTCTGCGCCAGCGCCGTTGCCCAGGATACGGGATGGCGTCAGCTCTTCAACGGCAAGGACCTCACCGGCTGGAAGCACGTAGGCCCGGGCGGAGACACGGTCGAGAACGGCCTCATCCGCACCCACGGCGGCATGGGTCTGCTCTATTGGACCGGCGGTCCCGTGGGCAACTGCACCATTCGCGTCGTCTACAAAATGCGCGACAAGAACGATAATTCCGGTGTCTTCGTCCGCATTCCCATTGAGCCGCGCGAGCCCTGGATGCCCGTCCATTACGGCTACGAGGTCCAGATCGACAATCATCCCGAGACCTCCGGCGAAGACGAATACCATGTCACCGGCACGCTCTACTCGCTGACCAAACCGCTCGCCAAGCCGGGCAAACCCGGGCCCGAGTGGAACACCATGGACATCACGCTCGACGGCCCGCGGACCATCGTCGTCGTCAACGGGCAGAAGGTCACCGACTACACCGAGGGCCAGCCTACCCCCGCGCGCAAATTCGATTTCGAACCGGAGCGCGGCCCGCGCCCGCTCAAAGGCTGGTTCGGCCTGCAGAACCACAGCGACAACGACATCGTCTTCTTCAAGGAAGTCGCGATCAAGCCTCTCTCCAAGTAATTCGCCTCGTTTGTGAAAGGACCCGCGTGCCTACGCCGCCCGTTTCGCGCCGCCGCTTTCTCCAATACTCCGCAGCCGCCGGCGCTGGCCTCACCGCCGGCCTTGGCTCCGCCCAGAACACCGGACAAGCGCCTGCCACCACGCCGGCACCGGCCGCCACGCGCGCGCCCGTCAACAGCGGCGACCACGTCCGCTTCGGCATGATCGGCATCGGCATGCAGGGCTCGTCCCTGCTCACCGATTCCATCACTCTCCCCGGTGTGGAGTGCGCTGCGGCGTGCGATCTCTACGACGGCCGGCACGTGCTCGCGCGGGAGATTGTGCGCGCAGACCTGCCCGTGACGCGCCGTTACGAAGAGCTGCTGAACGACAAGTCCATCCAGTGCATCGTGGCCGCCGTGCCGGACCACTGGCATCGCCGCATCGTGGTCGATGCGGTCAACGCTGGAAAAGACATCTACTGCGAAAAGCCCATGTCGCACACCGCGGAAGACGGCGTAAAGATGGTCGAAGCCGCGAAGCAGACCCGGCAGATCGTCCAGATCGGCTCGCAGCGCGTGAGCTCTCAAATATGCAAGAAGGCGCAGGACATCATCGCCCAGGGCCAACTCGGCGAGCTCACGCTGATCGAAGGCTGGCTCGGCCGCAATGATCCCACCGGCGCGTGGGTCTACCCGCCGCCTCCGGATCTTTCACCCGCCAACCTCGACTGGGATACGTGGCAGGGAACCGCGCCGAAGCACCCCTTCAGCCCCGACCGCTTTGCGCGCTGGCGCTGCTGGCGCGAGTACGGCACCGGCGTCGCCGGCGACCTGCTTGTCCATCTCATCAGCGGCATGCTCTTTATGCTGAACCGCAACGAGCCGCCCACCCAGGCCACATCCTTCGGCGGCATTCGCGTGTGGAAAGATGGCCGCGACATGCCGGACGTGCAGGCCACGCTCTTCTACTACGGCGACCTGCCCGTGTACATGCGCCTGAACCAGGGCACCGAGATGCCGGAGACCTATCGCTTCCAGGGCCACCACGGCATCCTCGAAGTCACGGAGTTCGGCCTCAGCTTTACGCCGCAGTCCGGCAAAGACACCGCACCCAGCTATTACGCGAACTCGTTCCCGCGCGCCATGCGCCAGCAGTATGAAGCACAGTGGAAGGCAGAGCACACGCCCAAGATCGGCGAGGAGCCCATGCCCGAGTCGATCTCATTCCGCGGGCCCGACTTCGACGAGCTCAAGCCTCACCTGTTGAACTTCTTCGACGCCGTCCGCACCCGCAAGCCGGTGGTGGAAGATGCTGTCTTCGGCCATCACGCAGCGCTCGCCTGCCACATGGCCAACGAGTCCTACTTCCGCAAGAAGTCAGTTACCTGGAACCCGCATTCCCAGACCATCGAATCCGTGTAAGCCCGCGGCAGCCGCGGGCACAGGCACGCACTTCAGAGCTCAGTCGATTTGTCGTCCACCAGCTTCTGTGCACGCGCGATGAACTCGTCTACGGGCACCGAGCCCTGGTCGCCTTTGCCGCGCACCCGCACACTCACCGTGCCTGCTTCGGCTTCCTTGTCGCCAAACACCAGCACGTACGGCACCTTCTGCATCGTGAAGTCGCGGATCTTCGCGTTCATCTTTTCATTACGCCCGTCCAGATCCACGCGCAGACCCGCGCCCTTCAATTGCGCCAGCAGCTTCTCCCCATAGGCATTGTGCCGCTCCGCAATGGGCACCAGCCCCACCTGCACCGGAGCAAGCCACAGCGGGAACGCGCCTGCATAGTGCTCAATGAGAACCCCGAAGAATCGCTCCACCGAGCCGAACAGCGCACGATGCACCATCAACGGTTGATGCCGTTCGCCATCTTCGCCCACATACTCCATATCAAACCGCGCCGGCATGTTGAAATCGAACTGCACGGTCGAAAGCTGCCACAACCGGCCGATCGCATCCACCAGCTTGATGTCGATCTTCGGTCCATAAAACGCTGCCTCGCCCGGAATCACCTTGTAGGGAATCTCCTTGCGCTCGAGCGCGTTCTTGAGCGAATTGATCGCCAGCTCCCACTTATCGTCGGAGCCCGCATAGCTCTTGCGGTCCGAAGGATCCCACGTGGACAGCTCGACTTTGAAGTCGTGGAAGCCGAACGTCTTCAGCACCGCCTGCGCGAAGTCAATGCAGCCCACCACCTCGTCTTCGATCTGCGCCGGGGTGCAGAAAATATGCGCGTCATCCTGCGTGAAGCCCCGCACGCGCAGCAGCCCGTGCATGGTACCGGAGCGCTCGTAGCGATACACGTTCCCCAGCTCCGCCAGCCGCACCGGAAGATCGCGGTAGCTCTTCGGCGAGTTCTTGTAGATCAGGATGTGGAAGGGGCAATTCATGGGCTTGACACGATAATCTGCATCGTCCAGCTCCATGGGCGTGAACATGTTCTGCGAGTAAAAGCCCTCGTGCCCGCTGGTCTGCCACAGGTTCACCCGCGCCACGTGCGGCGTATACACAATCTCGTATCCGCGACGGATACACTCGGTCCGCATCCACTCTTCCATCAGCATGCGGATGATGCCGCCCTTGGGATGCCAGAAGATCAGCCCCGCTCCCGCCAGGTCCTGGATCGAGAACAGGTCGAGTTGCTTACCCAGCACGCGATGGTCGCGCCGGTGCGCCTCCTCCAGGCGCGCGAAGTGCTCGTCCAGCTCCTTCTTCGAGAAGAACGCCGTGCCATAAATCCGCTGCAGTTGCGGATTCTTCTCATCGCCCAGCCAGTACGCCCCCGCCAGGTTCAGCACCTTGAACGCCTTCACGCGGCCCGTGGACGGCACGTGCGGCCCGCGGCAGAAGTCCACAAAGTCGCCGTTCCGGTACAGCGATATCTCCTCGCCCGGCGCCGTGAACTTCTCGATGAAGTGCACCTTCATGAAGTCGTCATGCGCCCGATACTCCGCCAGGCCCTCTTCGCGCGGCTCCCACTCGCGTACGAACTTTTCGTCGCGCGCCACCACCTCGCCCATGCGCTGTTCAATCGCCTTCAGGTCTTCGGGCGTGAACGCCGTCGGGCGGTAGAAGTCATAGAAGAACCCGTTCTCCGTCGCCGGCCCGTGTCCCAGCTTCGTCTCCGGAAACAGCTCCAGCACCGCCGTCGCCATCACGTGCGCAGCCGAGTGGCGCACCACCTGCAGCGCCTCCGGATCCTTCTCCGTCAGCAACTGCAGCCGCACGTCTTCTGTCAGCGGCGTGCGCAAATCCACCAGCCGCTCCGCATGCGCATCCGGGGCGGCATACATCTCCACCTCGGCTCCACTGCCCGCTTCGCGCCCGTGCCCGTTGCTTTCCGCCGCACTCGGTGCAATCCGCGCCACCACCGCTGCCGCCGCAAGCCGGGGCGAAATGCTCATCGCCACATCATAAGGAGTAGAGCCGGCCGCGACTGCGCGTACCGACCCATCGGGAAGCGTGACCTGAATCTGATTTTCAGAGGACATAGTGAACACTTCCAGAATATGGGGGAGCATGGGCGCGCGTCGAGAGCACCGCGTTCCACGGCCCAGCGCACGTCTTCATCTAGCCGAGGGAGAGCGCAGGCGAATATACGCAAAACTCAGCAATTCCGCGGCTCAACCGGTACCGCGCGGGTTGTGCGTGCGCTACCGGTCTTTCGCCTGTATGCCTATTTCATTTCACCGCCGGCCCGCTCTGCGGCGCAGGCGTTGCGTTCGGGAACAGGTCCTTCAGCGGCGCGGACTGCTGCTCGCGCAGCTCGGGATGCGGAAACGCCTTGCGCGGCATCATCTGGTCGCGCATCGCCGCGTTGTAGATAAAGATCGCCTCCACCGTCGCAATCTGCGCCAGGTCTCCCGGCTGCAGCCGTTCATACAGGTCCTGGTTGGAGTGGTGCGTGCGGCTCTCGTAATCCAGCGGATCCTGGATGAACTGGAAGCCCGGCAGCCCCACCGCGTCAAACGACAGGTGGTCCGTGCCTCCCGTGTTGCGCATCGTGATGGTGGTCACGCCCAGGTCGCGCAGCGGTGCAATCCACTGGCGGAAGATCGGCTCCACCGCCGCGTTCCCCTGCAGGTACACGCCGCGGATCTTGCCGCTGCCGTTATCCACATTGAAGTAAGTGTCCAGCGTCTTCCATTCCGGCTTGGTCTCGATCGGGCCGGCGGCCTTGCGCAGAAACTCGGGCAGCTTCATCTGGTCCGGCGCCATAGAGATCGGATACGACCCGAAGTGCTGCTTCACATAGCCGCGCGATCCGAACAGCCCCTCCTCCTCGCCGCTCCACAGCGCAATGCGGATCGTCCGCCGCGGATGCACATCGAGCGCCTTGAGGATACGCACCGCCTCCATCGCCACAATCGAGCCCGCGCCGTTGTCCGTCGCGCCTGTTGCGGACGCCCACGAGTCCAGGTGGCCGCCCACCATCACCACCTGGTCTTTGAGCTGCGGATCCGTTCCCGGAATCTCCGCCACCGTGTCAAAGCCATGCTGCTGGTCGCCAGTAAACTTCGTCTCCACATTCATCTCGATCGTCACCGGAACGTGCTGCTGCAGCAGCCGGTACACGCGCCCATAGTGCTCAATCGCCAGCACCACCACCGGTACCTTCACCGCCTTGTCCCGCTTGTAAGGCTGCGCTCCCAGCGCGGCGCCATTGTCGTCAAAGAACGTGCCCCCACTCCCGCCACTGTTCTCTCCGTCGCGGCTGGGCAGCAGCACGCCCGCCACCTTCTCCTCCGCCAGGAAGGCCGCAATCTTATCGCGCAGCGCGGCGCGCTTCAGGTACCGCTCCAGCCGCTTCTGGTAATCGGCCTGCTGCGTCTCGCTCGGGTACTCCGCCAATTCTTCCAACTGCTTGTCCGTGTAGCGCTCAAACAGCGGCTTGTCCACCGGCGGCACGGCGCGCATCTCGCCCAGCAGCACCATCTTTCCGGCCAGCTTGCCGCGGTACTGGTCCATATCCTTTTCTTCGTCGATCACCACGTTTACCGCCTCGCCGCTCACCGCGCCATTGGTGCCCGGCGACCACGGCGTGGCCTGCCCGATCAACGGCGCCGTGTCTGGCGAAGCCATCCGCACCCACGTGTTCACCTGCTGCCAACCCATGCCGAACTCGCCCCAGTCCTCCAGGTGTGCATTCTGCAGACCCAGATGCGTCAGCGTATCGCGCGTCCAGTCGTTCGCCTTCTGCATATTGGGCGAGCCGGTCAGCCGCCCGCCGATGTTGTCCGACAACGCCGAGGCAAACTCCATCACGTGCGAATGCGTCAGCCCCTCTTCGCGAATCCGCGCGTACATGCCCAGGTCCAGCGACTCGGTCGCTGGCTGCGCCTGTTCATACGCCGGCGCCTCTGCGGCAGGCGCAGCCTTCTTCGTCTTCTCCGCCGCAAACGCCGGAAGAAGCGCGGAGCAAAAAACGAGCAGCATCGCCGCCCGGAGCGAACGTTTCATGCGAATAGCCTCCAAAGAAAAATCCAGCAAAGGAGGAGCATAGCACCCACTCTTGATTCACTCGCCCATCCCGCAGAAGCCCTCACCGTCATTCTGAGCGAAGCGGGGATCCATGCAGAGCTGTATGCGAAAACAATTGGGGCGCCTCCCGCTACAGCCGCGCCTCCCGCTATAGCCACATAGATTTCTCCGCTCAGCATCCAGTCCGGGTGCCCCACCCTCAGCACCGCCGAAGAGCTCACCCTCTGATGTGGCCCCCCCAACTCGCCCTTGCCATTTGCGAGCCCGAAACGCAACAATCCTGCACATGGCGCTCCAGTTCACCACCTCTTACGTCGAGGACTCGCTCGCCCTGTTTCGCTACTACAAACAGCTCGCGGAGAAGGCGATGGCGCAGGTCTCCGACGAACAGCTCAACGCCGCGCTGGATCCGGAGATGAACTCCATCGCGATCATCGTGAAACACATGGCCGGCAACATGCGCTCGCGCTGGACAGACTTCCTCACCACCGACGGCGAGAAGCCCGACCGCAATCGCGACACCGAATTCGAAGAGCCTCCCACCACGCGCGCCGCTCTGCTGGCGCAGTGGGAGGACGGCTGGCAGCGCCTCTTCTCAGCCCTCGAAACCCTCTCCGATGCCGACCTCTCCCGCACCGTCACCATCCGCGGCGAGCCGCACTCCGTCATGCAGGCGATCAATCGCCAGGTGGCCCACTATGCATACCACTGCGGGCAAATCGTCCTCCTCGCCAAGCATTTCTGCTCCACTACTTGGCATTCCTTGAGCGTGCCGCGCGGCCATTCGGACGAGTTCACGCGCCGCGTTGCCAGCGGCGACGCCAGTCAGCGCTAACCGCTTCATGAAGGACTCCCCTTGCTAACCCGCCGCGCCCTGATGCATCGTGCCTTGCTCCTCACGGCAGGCCTGCCCTTTGCCCGCAGCTTGCGCTCGCTGGGTCAGGGCGATATCTCCACGTCCATCCGCATCCTCCCCGGCCAGCCGCTCGCCTCCGTGCCGGACAACTTCACCGGCCTGGGATACGAAATGTCGTCCGCCGCACAGCCTGAGTTGCTAAGCGCGCAAAACACCGATTATGTCCGGCTCGTGAGCAACCTGGGCCGGAGCGGGGTCCTCCGCTTCGGCGGCATCGTGGCAGACTATACGCGCTACGTGGCTGCAGGGCCGGTCCGCACGGACCCCAAAGACACCGTGGTCAGTCGCGCGAGTCTCGTCCAGCTCCGCGGTTTTCTCGATGCAATTGGCTGGCGTGCCATCTGGAGTGTGAACTTCGGCCAGGGCACCATCGAAGACGCAATCACGGAAGCAAAGGACGTCCAGCGCATGCTCGGACCTCGCCTTCTCGCGATCGAACTCGGCAACGAAGTAGAGAACTACAGCCGTGGCAAAAAGCCGCTGCGCACGCCGCCTTACGACTTCGCCGCGTACCACGCGGAATACTCCACCTGGCGTCACAAACTGCTGGCCGCAGTTCCCGGACTGCGCTTCGCTGCTCCGGATACGGCTGCCTCCGTCGACTGGGTCGAGCACATGGCCGCGCAGGCGCACGGCGACGTGCAACTGCTCACCACGCACTACTACCGAGGCGACCAGCGGCAGGGCACGCTGGCGCAGTTGATGCAGCCCGACCCGGAGTTGTTCACGCGCCTGCGGCGCCTGCGCGAGGCCTCCCGCAAGAGCGGCATCCCGTGGCGCATGTGCGAGACGAATTCCTTCTTCGGCGGCGGCCGCCCCGGCCTCAGCGACACCTTCGCCGACGCGCTCTGGACCCTGAACTACATGCTGCTATTGGCGCAGTACGGCTGTGCCGGCGTGAATATCGAGACCGGCGTCAACCAGCTCGGCTTTGTCAGCTCCTACTCGCCCATCCGATACGACAGCAGCGGTCGCCCCGAAGCCGGTGCCCCGTATTACGGCATGCTCGCTTTCGCCGCCGCTGGCGCAGCCGGAGCGCAAATGCTGCAGACGCAGCTAAGCCCCGGCAACCCGGACCTGGCCGCTTACGCCATCGGCCGGCACGGCCGCATTCACTCCCTGGTCCTTATCAACCGAAGCTCTACCGCCTTGGCGCGGGTCTCTCTATCGCAGCTTGCGCTTCCATCACCCAAAGTGCTCCGGTTGACTGCCCCAACGGTCCTCAGCAAGTCCGGCATCACGCTGGGCGGCAGCGCCGTCAATGCGCAAGGCGGATGGAGAGCACAGGCGACCGAACACCTGCAAGGAGACAAGATCGCAGTTCCAGCAGCGAGCGCTGCCATTCTGCTTTCATCGAAGTCATAGCGCGGCTGAAAGCGTCGTACTTGTCGCGTGAGGTTGGTGATCTCCGCCGCTAAGCCAGCCGCGCCCCGCTCATCCCCTCCAGCACTCGCAACGGCGCATGCTCCGGCGCCACCATCGCCTCCGGCGCTACCAGGAAGGTCTGCTCCAGCGCGTACTTCCCGGTCAGCACCGCGTGCGGCACCGTGTCCGTGTACACCATCCAGCTCGACCCGGCAGGGAACTGGAACGGATACTTCGCGCACTCCTGCTGAAACTTCCCGTTTTCCTTCAGGAAGTTATGGAAGCGCATCATGAACTCGTCGTACGGTGACCGCTTCAGCGCCGGTACCGCCACGCCCAGTCCCGCAGCCCGCGCTGCGCCCTTGAGCGCCCCGGCGAGCCCGCCGTCCGGCCTTGGCAGCGAAATCTCCGCAGGCGCATACCGCCCCACCAGCGCGCGAAACGGGTCGCTCACCACCCAGTCGCGCGTCCGCGTCGGATGAATGTTGTTGAAGAAGCGCAGGATGCGCGCGCCGTGCGTGGGCCGCGTGGGAAATGCATCGGTGTGCAGCAGGTCGTTGCGACGGCGCAGCGGCAGGTCCCGCCCCTGTTCCTCCTGCGGGCGAAAGCTCGCGTAGTCCAGCGTCCAGCGCGCCTCATAAGGAGCCAGGAAGCCGGTCAGAAACTCCGTCACCGACCGCGAATACTCTCGCATAATGCCGCGCAGCCGATCGACGGCCGCCGTGTCCGCCGTTTTCGCATCCACGCCGGAGAGAGCGTCGGCATGCGGCTTGTACGCAATGTTCTTGTGCAGCGAGCTGTCCGTCTGCTGCTGCCCGCGCAGGAACTGCACGTCGTTCTCGGGAATGGCGATTGGCGTCTGCGGAAAGAACAGGACGCCCCCAGCCTCAAGCTGCGCGCACCACTCGCGCCGCCGAGCCATACTCGCCTCTTCCGCTTCGGATACGGTGATTGTTACCAGTTCCACACTCTCGTCCTCAGGCGTCGCGGTGCCCGGTCAGGCGGTTGCGCAGCCAGAACCCCACCAGCACCACCAGGCTTGCGACCAGCACCAGCAGCCCTGCCGGCAGCGCGATGTACTTGTAGCTGGCATCCAGTCCAATGTGGTGGTGCGTGGCGGCGTTGAAAATCATCAGGCCGAATATGCTTACAAAAGTCACGCCGAAGAACGTCATAAAGCCAAGCGCAAAGGCAATCAACAGATTGGCGAACAAGCCGAGATCGCCAAAGGGAATGCCGAACAAACGTGCCGAAGAACGGAGTGCGGGTGCAGCAGGCGTAAGCATGGCGGAACCACCTTCTGGAGCTAGAATACAAGTGAATGACTGAGACCGCCCAGATCGACTTACTCCCGGCCGCACAGGTGGCGCGCCAGGTAGCCGTGCAGCAGGCGGCCAACGGGGTCTGCTACGCCCTTTTCTCCGACATCCGCACGCCGGAAAGCGAGTTGCAGCACATCCTGAACGCCGTTCCGCGCCCCGTCGCGGCAGCGCTCGCGCACCGCGCCTACTACTTCGTTCCGCTCACCATCCACGAGCACGAGGACGGCGCCATCGTCGAGGACGCCCACTCCCACGGCGAAACGCTCATCGCCTCCGGCTACACGGCGGAGCTCAGCGACCGGGCCATCTGTCACCGTAACGTCCACTTCGCCGGCGCCGATTGCGTCTTCATCTCTACCCGGCTCATGCAGGACAAGTTCGCGCTCGCCTTCGAGTTCTTCATCAACGCGGGCCACCACTTTGTGGATATCGCCGGCGTCCCGCGCGACTTCGGCGAACTGGTATGGTCGCAGGCCGTTGCCGAGGTCCGCGGCGAGACCAGTCACGACGCCTGGGAAAGCCGCGCCCGCGCGCTGGGCAACACCCGCGCCGAACCAGCCCCACCCGACCGGTCGCGCCGTTCCCGAATTGCAGAGGAGCGCCCCCGCGAGGCCGCATCCACCCGTGAGGCTGCGGACGAGAAGGCGCGGATCGCTTACGTGCAGGCCGCATTTTCCGACGCGCTCGCCATCTACATGCTCTCGCTCACTCTGGATTTCGACTACATGGACCTGCGCGAACGGGAATATCCGCTGCTCGCCGCCCCGGCGCTCGCCGAGCGCTTGCGCAGCGTCGCCGCGCTCTTCCCCCCGAACCCCGGCTACGAGTTCCAGATCCTCTACCGCCGCCGCTAAACGCATCACCGGCGGCTCCAGTCATTGGCTCTTGTCCCGAGCGCGCGAGGATTCCGGTAACGCGTTAACGACTCACTGCCAGGAAGAAGGAGACCAGTTTCAGTGCGCTGAGTATCGAAGAACCGTTTCGTTCTCCGGCCGTGCGAAGCACCTTGTGACCTCCGAACCGGGTTATTTCGGATGCATTGATACCGACAAGCCGACAAACCGTTACCGATCCGGCTCAGTGAATGCATTGGCGATTTGGCGTCAATTCACATGCATCCCTGACGAGAAACGCGTTTGTCAGGTAATAACCTGAAGCTCTAGCAGCAGGAGGCCACTATTTCGAGCACTCTTGCGCATAGTCTCCTACACGTTCAGGCCGACGAGCCGCATGAGCTCCACTCCATTGCTCTTTGTTATGACACCGCCCCTCAATCGAAAATCGAACTGCATCGTGCCATTCGAAATTGAATCCTGAAAATGCATGTTCTTGATCCAGCCCTCACCATTCTCAATTGCGGTGAGCGAAAGATCGTGCGTAGTAAGGATACCGATCGCACCAGAGTGCGCCAACTCTCGGATAATGCCCTGCGCGCCAATGAGGCGATCGCTCGAATTTGTTCCCTGCAACAGTTCATCCAGCAGGAACAGCACCGGCAGACCGTCTTGCCGGGCGAGTTCACATATCTGCTGGAGCCTTTTGATTTCGGCATAGAAGCGAGATGTTCCATGCATGAGCGAATCGTTAACCAGCAGACTCGTTCCAACGCGAAGCGGTGTGAGCTGCATCTGCTTCGCTCTTACCGGCGCACCGCACATCGCCAGTACAGTGTGGGTGCCTACGGTGCGCATCAACGTGCTCTTCCCCGACATATTCGAACCGCTAATCAACAACACCTTTGTATTGCTATCCATCTTCAAGCTGTTTTTGACACACACCTGCGAAGGAATGAGCGGATGGCCGATCTCATGCGCCTCGAAGGATGCCGGACCGTCTACAAAGCTTGGAAATGGATCGTCTGGATGCTCATAACTATAGCCTGCGATGGACAGAAGCGCTTCGAACTCCCCCAAGCCATCAAGCCACACGCCGACCCCACTCCCGTGATCTTTGCGCCAGCGCTGAACGGCGAATGCCAGTTGCAGGGAGTACATCAATGGACGATCCAATATTCTGACCACGAAACTGTTCAGGCTGTCTTTGTAGGACGCCAGGCTTCCTAAACCGGCAACTGCATCCGAGGCGGCAATCCCGTGAGACAGGAGATCGCGCTTGATCTCGTTGAGACAGTCCGTCTGAAACGTCTGCTGTTCCAGCTCTCGCAGGAGTGCGGAAAACAGTTTCAGAGTTTCAAATGCCTTATCGATTCCTTTTAAGACTGCCGTTACCTGGCTCTTCAGGAAATGGGCCAGGCACCGTTCGACCAGCAGTATTCCAAGCAGAGGCAGAAACAGGCCATACTTCAGCCAGATGAATGCTCCGCAAATCGCGAGGATTGCGAGACCCACCGCCAGCCATCGAAGCCATGGGCGCATTGATCCTGAGGATGATCCTGCCCACTCTCTCAGGAATTCAGGTTCTATGCCTATGGAAACGTCCTCTCCTGAAACGGCCATTCGTTCCCGAAAGTCGAGTCGGTCGCGCAGTTCGGCTACCGCGTGCTGTCGCTGATAGATCGTTTCCAATGAAGCCGGCTTCAGAAGCCATTCCAAAAGGCGCTGCTCACCCATGCGCGTGCGAGCAACACACAAAAGCTCAAAAAGGCTTCCCTTGCCAACGATGTCCAGGTCTCTTGCATACAGGCTTGACTCCACCAGTTCCGCAGGCACGGCCCTTTCTGTCGTTCGCGGCCAACGATCCTCGATGCGGGCCAAACCTTTGCGATAAACCTCAGCTGCACGAATCGCCGTGGACTGATGCCGCAGCACGCGGTTATGCATGACCAATGTGACAACGAACAGAACAGCGGGGATAACGATCAGCAGTGGGGAGCTGTAGTGACGGTAAAACGATGACCAGGCCATTACCAGAATCGTGAACACCAGGAGTAATTTGACATACCCGAGCGTCACGTGCCTCGCTTCTAATCTTTCGGCCTGGCGCTCGTGAACGAGCTGTCGCCGCTTGTATTCTTCGGCAGAAGACGTGCAGGAGGAAATCATCATCCCCTTCATTATCTACCGCTCAGGTACTGTGATTCATAGGGGGACATCCCATGCAGTCCATCAGCACTGAGCGCGCGATTTGCAAATTAGTCCTGAAAAGTCCGCTTGTGTCTATTGATCGCCAGCGCCCTGGAACTTCCGACTGGCGAGATCAGGGCAAGTCGCTCAGCGAGCTTTGTTTGGAGGACAAAAGCAAGATTAGCTATCGGAAGCGCGCTTCTCAGACGTCACTTCACCTGACTCGGCGGAGGCTTGAAGTCTACAGACTCAATCTCAGGCCATTTACAATCGCCGCATGATCGCGCATCTTCGCGGGCAACTCCTCTCCAAGCAACCGCAGCAGGCCATCGTCGACGCGGGCGGAGTCGGTTACGACGTCACGATCAGCGTCTCTACCTTCACCGCGCTGCCCGCTGAAGGCGGCGAGGTCGCCCTCCACATCCACACGCAGGTACGCGAAGATACGCTCGCGCTCTTCGGCTTTCTGGACCGCGCAGAGAAGCGCGTATTCGAGCGCCTCATTACCGTGAGCGGCGTCGGCCCCAAACTCGCCATCACCATCCAGAGCGGCCTCCCCACGGACCGGCTGGTCGCCGCGCTGCGCAGTCAGGATCACGCCACGCTCACCCGCATCCCGGGCGTGGGCAAAAAGCTCGCCGAGCGCCTTGTCGTCGAGCTTAAGGACAAGCTGGAGGACATGGCCACCGCGCCCGCCGCGACGGCGGCCGGCCCCGCCGCGGACGACGTACTCTCCGCCCTGGTAAACCTCGGGTACCAGCGTCCGGCTGCGCAGAAGGCCATCGAGACCGCCGTGGCGCGCGACAAAGCCGCCGGCGAGAGCTTCGAAACGCTCTTCCGCACCGCGCTGGCCGCCATCCGCTGACAGTGTTGAACGCCCCTCGGCACACGGCGTAGATTGGACGCATCCGGCCTTCTGTGACCGGCGGAGGTTCGCATGCGATCCACTCCCGCCTTCCTGATGCCATTGCTTTTGAGCGCCGCCTTTGCCTGCGGGCAGAACGCGCCCGCGGTCGCTCACAGCGCGACTTCGTTGAGTCAAACGTGCCCCGTCGTCCTGCAGGCGGAACAGCGCGTCAGCGGAGACCTGATCAACGCTTCTCCCAGGCGCGCCCCTGCAATTTCCAACGGCGCACACCAGGCAGTCTCTATCCGCTTTGAAAACCGCGACACCCGCGCAATCACCGCGATGGAGTTGGAAGTGCGGGGCACTGCTCCGCATGCCGGGGCACGCCCCGCCATTCCAGGAGCGCCCGGCGACGCCGTTCGCCATCTCTATCTTTCTCGCCAGCTCGGCGCGCTTCAGGTGGATGAGTCTGAATTCCAGCTTGACGGCCTGACTGCCGTCCGCGATATAGCCATCGTTTCGGTTACTTTTTCCGATAGCATGGTCTGGACACCCGCGTCGGCTGACCTGTGCCGTACCGTGCCGAACCCGCTGATGCTCGTGGCCAAGGCACATTAGCGGGCGCGGTGGTTCTTCCGTACCCCATTCCCTGGACTCGCTGAGGTCGCTGAGGAGGCGACGGTCTCTTCATTCCAGCCCCGGCCATTGGTTACATTGAATGGCATGGCCGGCAACCAGCAGAACACGGGCAGCGCACATCCTCCCGCACCATCCCACTTCTCGCCGGAAGGCCTTCGCTTCCTGCGCCAGCTTGCGCGCAATAACCAGCGCGAGTGGTTCCAGGCGCGCCGCGCCGTCTTTGAAGGAGAAGTGCGCCAGCCCATGCTGGCGATAATCGCCGCCGTCACAGACGCCATGACCGAGTTCGCGCCCGCGCATGTGCGTCCGCCGGAAAAAAGCCTGATGCGCATCTACCGCGACATTCGTTTTTCGACGGACAAGCGCCCATACAAATCGCATATTGCCGCCTGGTGGACGCGCGATGGGCTGCCGAAGACCTCCGGCGCCGGCTACTACCTGCACATCTCCGGGAAGGACGTGCACATTGCCGCCGGCATTTACATGCCGCCACGGGAGCAGCTGCGCAGAGTGCGTGAGTTCCTTCTCGAACATCACGGGGAAGTGCGCCGCGCCCTGCGCCGACCCGCCCTCCAACGATTATTCCAGGTGGAAGCGGGAGCACCGCTCAGCCGCGTTCCCAAAGGCTTTCCCAAGGACCACGCCGCAGACGATCTCCTCCGCCAGCAGCAGTGGGGAGTTTACACCGTACTCCCACATGACGCCGCGATTGCAACGGACTTTGCGCAGAATGTTATCCGGCATTTCCGTGCTGCGAGCCCGCTTATCGAATTGCTCAACACCCCTCTCGCACCGTCTGCGCGCGCATCACGGAAGCCCTTGTTTGGGCTTCCCTAGCGGATCAGAGGCCCGCGCCGATCGTGCACTGGATCCCACAAAAGTGGGACAACTCGCGTGAAAACGTGCGAAAACCCTAGCAAAACAGGCACTTTCCTGTGGAAATGGGGATTTTGCCGTTGACAAACTCTTGTGAAAGCCGCAAGGTAACGGCGGTAGCAGTCGTGGAACCCGCATAAACACTGGCGTTTGCGAGTATGCGTAGTGCCCGACAGGCACTGAAACTCTGAGGCTGATACAGCAACTTCGATCAGGAGGATCTTACACAGAATGGCAGCAGGATTAACGAAAACTCAGTTAGTGCGGCAGATGGCCGAAAAGCTGGAGCTCACGAACAGGCAGGTCGCCGGCTTTTTTGATCTGTTGACCGAAACCGCCGTGAAGGAAACCAAGAAGAACGGCGTGTTTGTTATCCCCGGACTCGGGCGGCTCGTCAAGGCGGAGCGCAAAGCGCGCCTCGGACGCAATCCGCAGACCGGCGAACAGATCAAGATCAAGGCCAAGACTGTCGTCAAGTTTCGCGTAGCCAAGGCTGCAAAGGACGCAATCGCACCGCCGAAAAAGTAACAGCCGTACTATCCTGAAGCGCCATATGGATCAGGCGTTTTCGGCTGCAGCACGCAGAAGCATTCGACGGGCGCCGGATTATTCCGCGCCCGTTACATTTTGTCCCGGCAAACGGCCGCCCGGCATCCCCGCCTTTAGAACCAGCCAGACGCCGAAGCAGATCAATAGCGCACGTAACAGTAAGTGTGCGTTGTACAGATGCCCCAGCACCGCAAAACAGGCTGCAAATCCGACAAAAAAGATTTCTTGTAACAGCGCCTGTATCCATACTCGCGGATGCGCTCCCGCGTTGACGTAAGCCGAACTCCCGGTTACTCCGGCCCGCTTTTCGGCCAGCGCTGCCACCCCCAGGACGATGACCAGGGATGCCAGAAACACGAGCGCACCGCTCACCGGCATCAGCGTCGCCGCGCCCAGCGCGAAAAGGAACCCGCCCACATCCGCGATTCGGCGCCAACGCACCGCGGCCCCTTGGGCCCCGTTGCCTACGCGCTGCCTCCCAGCGGACGCAACGACCCGCAACAGCGCGCCCACACCCAGCAGCACCCCCGCGAATATCGTAACCAGCACGGTTGCAGTAGCGATACCGATTGCGGATGACCTTGCAACCAGGCTCGGCAAAGCCAGCCAGGTCAGCGCATCCGCTCCGCTGGATCCATTGAGCCACGGACTCCAGTACGCCAGGACAGCAAGTACGGCGATGACCGGAACCCTTGCACGAAGCAATAGCCGCGCACCGGTATTGGTAACAGTCACAGTTGCTCACCCGTGATCCGCATCACGAGTGTGTCGAAGTCTTCCAAACGCGAGTACTCGATCACGACCTTGCCGCGGCCGTTCCTGTCTTCGATATTCACCCTCAGGCCCAATGCACGCTGCAAGAGGTCCCGCGCCTCACGCACGTTCGGGTCGAGCGGCTCTTTCACCTTGACCTGGTCGGGCTTTTTCTCAGGGTGGAGCAGTCCCTGCACATACGATTCCGTTTGGCGCACCGACATCGACAACGCCAGCACTTTTTTCGACGCACTCAAGATCGACTCCGGCGACTCCAGGGCGAGCAGCGCTTTCGCATGCCCGAAGCTCAGCTCACCCTTCTCCACCCGCACCTGCACCTCCGGCGGAAGGCGGAGCAGGCGAAGGAAGTTCGCGACGGACGCGCGATCCTTACCGGTCCGCTGCGCCATCTGCTCCTGCGTCATGTGGAAGTCCCGCCCCAGCCGCTCATACGCCCGTGCCTGCTCCATCGCGTTCAGGTCGCTGCGCTGAAGGTTCTCGACGATGGTCATCTCCATCGCCTGCTCGTCAGAGACCGCCCTCACCACCGCGAGAATAGTGCTCTTGCCGGCCCGCTTGGAGGCCAGCCAGCGACGCTCGCCCGCAATCAACTGGTAACGGTCATTCGCCAGCGGACGTACCAGCACCGGCTGGACGACGCCAGTGGCTGCAATGGATGCCGTCAGCTCGGCAAGCTGCGCCTCGTCGAAACTACTACGCGTCTGGAATGGATTCCGCTCGATGCTCTCCAGCGGAAGCTCGCTGGGCGATCCAGTCTGCGCCGGTTGACCCTGCGGCTGCGCTCCCGGTTCCGGCTCCGCTGCAGGTACCGGCTTCCTGGTCGGGAGCAGGGACTCTAGGCCTTTGCCCAGCGCCTTCCGCTTCGATACGTCTGTCGCTGTATTCATGTGCGCTGCCTCCAAGATTACGAGTACGGCCAGAAACGGATCGGTTTGCCCTTCTGCTGAGCCGCCTGGCGCTTCCGCTCCAACGCGCGTGGGCTTTCGACCTTGCGGCGTTCCAGCAATTCCTCTGCCAGGGCGCGGTATGCGTCCGAACCGCGAGAACGCGCATCGTAGAGCATTACCGGCTTTCCATGGCTGGGCGCCTCCGCCAGGCGCACGTTCCGCGGAATCACGGTCTTGAAGAGCTTGTCCCCAAAGAAGCCCTTGAGGTTCTCCGTCACCTGCTGGGCGAGGTTGGTGCGCTCGTCATACATCGTTAGGACGACGCCCTCGATCTCCAGTCCGGGGTTGAACGCCCCCTGCACTTTTGCAAGAGTGCTGAGCAGCTCGCTGATGCCTTCCAGCGCAAAGTACTCAGCCTGCATCGGGACGAGGAGCCGGTCCGCAGCGACCAGAGAATTCAGCGTGAGCAAGTCCAGCGCCGGCGGGCAGTCCAGCAGAATGAAGTCGAAGTTGGCTTTCTGCGGTTCGAGGGCATCTTTCAGGCGGTATTCGCGCCGGTCCGCGTCCACCAGCTCCAAGTTGGCACCGATCAGGTTGCGGTTCCCGGGCACCAGCTTCAGCGTTTCCAGCTCCGTGGGGAGCAGCACCGAAGTCGGCGTCTTTCTCGCCAGTGAGCAGCTCGTAGATAGACGGGCGTTCGTCGTCTCGGGCGAATGCCCAGGCCCTCCGGTCGTATTTCCCTGGGGATCGCAGTCCACCACCAGGCAGCGCAGGCCCTCAATGGCCAGGGCCGCCGAGAGATTGATCGCGGTGGTGGTCTTACCGACCCCGCCTTTCTGGTTGACAATGGCAAACGTTGCAGCGGAAGGCATGTACCTTCACCTTAGCTGACAAATGGGCTTCTCTCAACGGAGGAGACTGTGCATAACGGAGAATTGCCAGGGTGGTCAGTCCTGCGAGGGTGAGTGTTCCACGTGGAACAGCTCGGGCCTGTGTTCCACGTGGAACATTTGGGCCTGTTCCACTTCAACACCCCCGTCCCAACCCGGAGTAACGAACCGATCAGCAGCCTTCCAGCCCAAGCCGCCCAAAGCCATCGTTACGCGGACTTGGACCCGATCTGGAGCACTCGTCCCGACCCGCTCGGCTGCTCCACCCGGCGCCACACCAATCCACCAGGCAGCGCCTGCTCCCATTCCTGAAAACGCGCTGCCGTTGTAAGCAAAAGCAGCTCGCCACCCGGCGCCACTCGCTCGATCGCCCTGGTCAGCATCGCCCCTGCCCGATCCACCGCCCGCATCGTTACCGCCCCGAACACCTCAGCCGGCGGCATCTCTTCTACCCGCCCAGCATGAACGCGCAACGAGCCACCCACCCTCCGGCCCACCTCTTTAAGAAATGCAGCCTTCTTCTGGTTCGAGTCCGCCAACGTCACCTGGACTTCCGGCCGGCAGATTGCTATCGGAACACCCGGAATCCCCGCTCCGGACCCGAAATCGAGCAGGCTCGCCGTCCCCGGCGCAACGTTCTCGGCGGCAAAGATTCCCTCCAGCAGATGTCGCCGCAGTACCTGGTCGGGGGAGCGAATCGCGGAAAGGTTCAGCCGTGCATTCCAGCGCATCAGCAGCTCGGCGTAAATCGCCAGCCGCTCACAAGCTTCGCGATCCGGCACCCGCAGCCCGGCTCCCCCAGCAGCCGCCGCAATCGCCGGCCCCGTAAGGCTCATTCCCGATTCGATCCCGGCCCACGCTGCCAAGCCCCGGCAGCATCCACGAATCTCCGGAAGATGGCCTGCGAGAGTGGGTCCGTGTCCGCCGTCCGCTCAGGATGCCACTGCAGGCCCAAGGTGAACCCGCCCTCGCTCGCCTCCACTGCCTCAATCACCCCATCCGGATCGGACCATGCCACCGCCCTCAGCCCGTCGCCCACGCTTCGTACCGCCTGGTGATGGCTGGAGTTAGCCCAGCACTCCCGACCCTGAACAGATTGCCGAATCAGACTCGCCAGATTGCCCTCCGGCGCAGTCTTCAGGACGTGAGCGTGACGCACCTCCCGCCCCGGCTTGTGGTTCACCGGCCCCGGCGCAAGATCCTGAACCAGCGAGCCGCCCTTCCAAACGTTCATTGACTGCAATCCGTAGCAGATAGCAAGAATCGGCTTGTGGAGATTAAAGGCGTCCTGCAGAAGCAATTCGTCCGTGGCGTCCCGCGCGGGATCCGGCTTTGCGCACGCCGCGATCGCCTCCTCACCGTATTTCTCCGGGTTCACATCCGCCGGACTACCCGGCAACACCACGCCCGCACAGCCGGTCACCAGCTTGGCTTGCACATCCGGCGGCGCAGCAAGCGGAATCCGCACTGCCTCCGCCCCGCACGCTTCGACCGCCTGGGCGTATTGCGGCCAGCTCCGTTCTGTATACTCAGGATTACCGGCCGTCGGCTCCGGTATCGCGATCCGTACGCGCTCTGTCATCGCCAATTCTCAGCCGCCTCCTCCGCCGGCGCTCCCGGCTCCAGACTCGCATGCTCGTAGTACATGGTGTGGATAGCTTCGCGCAGCCGCGCCGTAAGCTCCTCCGCCATCTTGGTCGTGCAACCCTCGGTCGAAATCGGCTCACCCACAATCAGCTTCACCGGCCTGGACCGAAAATGCCGCGCATGCATTGGAAGCAGCTCGTAGGTGCCCACGAGCGCCAGCGGCACGAGCGGCACGCCCGCGCGAATCGCCATAAATGCCGGCCCGCTCATGAATGTCGCCAGGTGGCCATCCTCGCTCCTGCCGCCCTCGGGGAAAACGAACAGCGGCATGCCCGCCTTGAGCGCCTTGATTCCCAAAGTCAGGCTGGACACCGACGCGCGCGGATTCTCCGCATTCACCGGAATCTGGCCTGACCGGTTCAGGTGCCAGCCCACAAAAGGCAACTTCCAAAGATTGTGCCGCGCCAGAATCCGGAACTGGAAGGGAAGCGCACTGAAGATCACCGGCGTGTCCATGTACGACAGGTGATTACACGCATACACCGCCACCGGGTAGCGCCGCAGCTTCTCGCCGCCGATCACCGTCACCGGCGACCCACTGATCCTCAGCACAGTCTTGGCCCAACGCTGCGCGATCGCATGCTGCCAACGACCGCTCTTGTCCACCAGCGAAGCGAGCAGCGAGACCGTTCCGAACGCCGCAGTCGCCAGAAAGAACACCGGGGCCTGCAGCACATTCGACTTCAACCGCACCGCAAGCGGCGGCAATGCCAGCCTCGAAACCTGCTGTTCCTCGACTGGGCTCATGCCGGCATTGGCTCCTTCTGCGCGGCCAGGGCGCTCCGCACCGCGCCCACTAAAAACACTGAACCTGTTACCACAATCTGCCCACCTTCCGGAGTCAGCGACACCGCCCGTTCAAGCCCCTCGACTACGCCCGCCGCCGCCTCGGCCACCGCGCCTACCCGCTCCGCGGCGGCCATCATGGTCGAAAGGGAACTGGCCCGCGGCGAATCCACCTGCACCAGTACCACGCGATCTACGATGGGAAACAGTATCTGCGCTAGCTCGTCCACTGGCTTGTCCCGTAAACAGCCAAAAATCAGCGTCCGCGGTCGCGCCGGCTCTCCGGAAATGGCTGCCCGAAGCGCCCATGCCCCGGCCGGATTGTGACCCACATCCAGCAGAACTTCCCGACCGTCCAGCGGGATGCGCTCCAGTCGGCCCGGCCACTGGACCCGGCGTATGCCCTCCGCCATCGCAGAAACACTAATATTGTAACCAAGACTGTTTCTCTTGTTTCCCGCCAACCCTTCCAGCCTGTCGCCTCGCCGTAGTTCCCGCGCCGTCGCAATCGCCAGCGCCAGGTTCCGCTGCTGGTGCCGCCCGGCCAGCGGAGAACTCACCTTCAGTTCCTCCCCGTCCACCATCACCGTGTACGCATTGCGCGCGCCCGTACCCTCGAGTCTTCCGGGCAGAAAGTCCGCCGCATTGACCCCACGCACCCCCAGGCCCACGGCCACCTCGCCCAGCACCTGGTTCACCTCCGGATGTTGCGGCAGCGTCACCAGCACCCCGTTCTGGCGCAGGATCCCGGCCTTCTCCCGGGCGATCTCCGCCAGCGTCGACCCCAGCCACTCCGTATGGTCGAGCGAAATATCCGTGATCACCGAAAGGAGCGGCTCCACAATGTTGGTTGCATCAAGCCGGCCGCCCATCCCCGCCTCCAGAACGGCGATCTCCACGCCAGCCCGCGCAAAATAGACAAACGCCATCGCCGTCAGGCACTCAAAAAAGCTGGGAAACTGCGGCAGCCGCCCCTCCGCCACCAGCGCGTTCGCAGTCTGCTCCACCTGGGAAAAGCACGCCGCAAACGCGGCGTCGGCGATCAGCCGCGGCTCCGTCGCGGCCTGGTCCCGTCCGTCCAACACCTGGATTCTCTCGTTGACCCGCACTAGGTGGGGCGAGGTATACAGCCCGGTGCGGTAGCCCGCCGCCGAAAGAATGCTCGCCAGCGTCGCCGCCGTCGATCCCTTGCCGTTCGTGCCGGCAATCAGCACCGCGGGAAAGCTTGCTTGCGGATCGCCCAGCGCCGCCATCAGCACGCGCATCTCGCCCAACTCGAACTTCCGCCGCGGCTGCCCCGGAACCGTGTGCAGCTCCGCACCCAGCGCATACAGCCGTTCTACGGCCGCCTCGTAATCCATCTTTCTATACTACTGGCGGCGAAAACAGGCACACAGGTACGCGCCCGAATGACCCATATGCACCTGTTATGGCAATTTTGTCATCCTGGCGCAGCAAGTTGTCTTGTCATCCTGAGCGCAGCGAGCTCTCATGTCATCCTGAGCGGAGCGCAGCGCAGTCGAAGGACCTGCGGTTCCGCTCCCCATCCATCCTGGCGCAGCAAGTTGTCTTGTCATCCTGAGCGGAGCAGGCCAGCCTTACCGGCCTGCCGCGAAGGACCTGCGGTTTCCGCTTCTCGCATCCATCCTGGCGAAGCGATCTCTCTGTCATCCTGAGCGGAGCAGGCCCACGGCCTGCGCAGTCGAAGGACCTGCGGTTCCCGCTTCTCGCATCCATCCTGGCGAACCTCAGGACACTCCCGCCCCGTTCAGCGCCGGCGGCCGCCCCATGAAGTCCAGCGCCCGAATCAGGTACGGCTTCAGCTCCCGCCGCGGCACCACCGCGTCCAGCATCCCGTGTTCCAGCAGAAATTCCGACCGCTGGAATCCTTCCGGCAGCTTCTGCCGGATTGTCTGCTCGATCACCCGCGGCCCGGCAAAGCCAATCAGCGCGCCCGGTTCGGCCACATTCAGATCGCCCAGCATCGCAAAGCTCGCGGTCACGCCGCCTGTTGTCGGATCCGTCAATACCGAGATGTAGGGAATCGCCGCACTGTCCATCTCCGCCAGCCCGGAGGATATCTTGGCCAGCTGCATCAGGCTCGCCACGCCCTCCATCATGCGCGCGCCCCCCGAGGCGGACACAATGATCAGTGGGTCGCCGCTCGCCAGCGACCGGTCCACGGCACGCGCAATCGTCTCGCCTACCACGCTGCCCATGCTGCCGCCGATGAACGCGTACTCCATCACGCTCAGTACCACCCGGTGCGGCCCCATGGATCCGATTGCGTTCACAATCGCGTCGTTCAGCCCCGTATCCTTCTGCGCCTTCTCCAGCCGTCCCTTGTACGGTTTCAGGTCCACAAACTTCAGCGGATCCGTCGACCGCAGCCCCAGGTCCACCAGCTCATACCCCGGCTCCAGCAAGCCTTCAATCCGCCCGCGCGCATCCAGGCGGAAGTGATAGCCGCACTTCGGGCACACCTGCTGGTTGGCTGCCAGGTCTGCCTTGAATACAAATTGCCGGCAGCCCTCGCACTTTACCCAAAGCCCCTCCGTGCGCACCCGCTTTTCCTGCGAGCTTTCTATCTCGTTCTCCTGCCGCTTGAACCAGGTCATCCGCTTCCTTTCCTCTCTGCTGCCACATTTCCGCTCCCGAGGTGCGGAAAGCGCTTCAGAACTCGATGCCGCGTTGTGCCAGCACTCCGCCTTCGTACGCGTGCTTTACCTGCCGCATTTCGGTCACGGTGTCGGCCACCGCAATCAGGCTAGGGTGCGCATTCCGCCCGGTCAGGATCACATGCACCATCTCCGGGCGCGACCGCAGCGTCTCGGCCACCTTCTCCGGATCCAGCATCCCGTACCCGATCGCGTAGTTGATCTCGTCCAGGATGACCAGGTCCCAATCCCCGGAAAGGATCGCCGTACGCGCCTCCTCCCATGCCTCTTCCACCAGCCGCACGTCTTCCGGATCGGTCTCGGCGCCCCCCACCTTCACAAACCCGCGCCCCATCTGCTTCATCACAAAGTTCCCGTCAAAGGCCTGCACCGCGTCCAGTTCGCCGTAGTGCCACGACCCCTTCAGGAACTGCAGCATCAGCACCCGCATCCCGTTGCCCACAGCCCGCAGCCCCGTGCCCATGGCCGCCGTCGTCTTGCCCTTGCCGGGCCCCGTATTGATCAGCACCAGTCCGCGTCGCGCTTCGCTCATAACCTCCTAGATATACACGAGCGCAGCCACTCCTTCGCCTCGCCCTCGCCGGCGTCGCCTGCGCGAACTGTTTTCCTACACCCCCGGCCGCTGAGGCCAGGGCCGCCCTCTCAGTGCCCGCAATGATAAGGATGTCCCGCCAGGATGGTGAAGGCCCTGTACACCTGCTCCAGCAGCACCACCCGCGCCAGTTCATGAGGCAGCGTGATGGGCCCGAGCGATAACAGCATGTCTGCCCGCTCCCGCGCCTCCTCCGACCACCCGTCCGCCGGCCCCACCGCAAACACCACGCGCTGGCAGCCGCCGTCCCGCTCCCGCCGCAGCCATTCCGCCCAATGTTCTGAGGAAAGCCCCCGGCCTCGGCTGTCCAGCAGCACTAGCCGGCTCGCGCCCTTCTCCTGAAGGCCCAGCACCCCGCCCAGCAGCGCCGCTTCCGACCGGTAGAGCGGCGCCTCCGCCGTGCAATACGCCCCCAGGCGCTTCAGGTAGTCGGCTGCTACCTGCTCCAGTGCCGCGCTTTTAGGCTTGTTCCACGCTGCCGCCACGGTGACCTTCACCGCTCCTCACCCCCAGCACTCGATTCCGCAACCCGTCTGCAAACCACTTTCCGCGTTCCTCTATCCAGAAAGCCGAACCCAGCAAGTCCGAATATCCCATTTTCCATAGGCCTCGCGGGCATCTTCGTGACGCATCCTCCGGCCGTCTTCGCCGTAACTTCTTCATACATAAGTGGGAGAAGGCTTATCCTTTCGTCGCGGAGTTTTGGCACAGTGATTGCATGTTATTCCAGCGACTACCTGTGCGCAAAGCTTGGATCATTTTGGTTCTCTCCGCTATAGGTCTGTCGAACCCAGGGAGGATGTACCCGTAAATGGCAATTCGAAATCAGATGCGTGGACTGCTTGCTGCCGCCGCTTTCGTGGTAGGCGCGGCCTCCGTCGCTTTAGCCCCGCAGTATGTGCACGCACAGACCGTGAGCGGCAATATCACCGGCAACGTCACCGATGCAAGCGGAGCGGCCATCCCGAATGCGACCGTGACCGCTACCAATGAGGGCACCCAGGTCACTGCCAACACGACCGCAAACGACAAGGGTGAGTTCCGCTTCGACAACCTCCCGGCGGGCAGGTACACCATTACCGGGAGCGCACCCGGCTTCTCTACCTTTGCTCTCCACGGATTCTCAGTCGAGCTGAACCGCTCGTCTGAAGCCAAGCTGGCTCTGCCCGTGGGTTCCGCCGCGCAGAGCGTCCAGGTTTCGGCCGAAGCCGCCGTCAGTATCGACACCACAACCCCGTCCCTCGCGCAGACCTTTGCCACAAAGGAACTGCAGGACCTGCCGACCTCCTCAACCGGCCTGGGCGTGCTCAACCTGTCGCTGCTCAGCCCGGGTGTCTCGACCAGTGGTGGCCTTGGCGCCGGCACCGGCCCCTCCGTTGGCGGTCAGCGGCCCCGTGCGAATAACTTCATGATCGAGGGCATCGACAACAACGACAAGTCGGTCACCGGCCCCCTGGTCCAGGTACCCAACGATGCCGTCGGCGAGTTCACGCTTATCACCAACCAGTTCTCACCGGAGTTCGGCCACTCCGCCGGCGGTCAGTTCAATACCATTGTCTCCAGCGGAACCAACAGCTTCCACGGCCGCCTCTACGAATACTTCCAGAACCGCAATCTGAACGCGATCGACGCGACCACCGTCCGCAGCTTCACCCCCAACGGCGACGGCACCTATGTCGCGCCGAGCGGAGCGATCGTGAACGCCCCGTTCAACCCGCGCTTTGACAACAACCGGTACGGCGGCCAGATCGGCGGCCCCATCAAGAAAGACCGCCTCTTCTTCTTCACCAACTTCGAGCGCCAGACCAACGGCCAGAACCAGCAGTACGGTACCTGCGCCCCCACCGCGGCAGGCTTGGCTACCATTGCCTCGCATCCCGGGGCTGAGTGCCAATAACCTCTCCATCATCCAGAAATATGTGAAGCCGGCTCCGGCGGCTGGCTCCGACACCTGCGGCGCCTCCTCCACCACCGCCTACAGCGGTCCGAACGGCACCGGAACAGCGTTCACCATTCCCATCGGCACCTATGGCGTCTCAGGCGCCGCGTTTACCAACTACACCTACTCCACCAACAGCGTCGATTACACCATCTCTCAGAAGGACAACCTCCGGCTGCGGTACATCTACAACAAGGAAGACACCCAGGACACTGCCGCGGTACTCGCGACGTTCTGGACGCCCATTCCCTACCGCTATCACCTGATTGCCATCTCCGAGTTCCACAACTTCTCCCCGAACCTGACCAACGAGATTCGGCTTGGCTACAACCGTTACTACAACACCACCCCGTCCGGGAACTTCAGCTTCCCCGGGCTGGACTCCTTCCCCAATCTCACCTTCGACGACCTGGGCGGCCTCAACGTCGGCCCCGATCCCAATGCGCCGCAGTCCACCATCCAGAACCTTTATCAGGTCGTGGACAACATAAGCTGGACCAAGGGCAATCACACCTTCCGCTTCGGCTTCGACGGACGCAAGTACATCTCGCCCCAGACCTTCACCCAGCGCGTCCGCGGCGACTACGAGTGGGCCACCCTGGACGACTACCTCCACGACATTAGCCCGACCACCTTCGGCGAGCGCAGCAGCGGCAACTTCATCTACTACGGCGACCAGACCGCTCTCTACGGCTATGCCAATGACGTTTGGCGCATCCGGCCTACCCTGACCCTCAACTACGGCCTCCGCTACGAGTTCACCTCGGTGCCGGCTGGTCAGCGCGTTCAGAGCCTTAACGCCGCGGCAAGCGCTCCGGGTTACCTCACCTTTGGTTCCCCCCAACCCCAATACAAGAACTTCGCCCCTCGTCTCGGCGTGGCTTGGGCGCCAAACCAGAACACTTCTGTTCGTGCCGGCTTCGGCATGGCCTATGACGTCCTGTTCGACAACCTGGGGATTCTCTCTTCGCCCCCGCAGTTCTCCTCCACCGAGGACGTTGATCCGACCGCTCCCACGCCGAACTTCCTGGCCAGCGGCGGCCTGCCGCCCGGCTCCGGCTCCCTCCAGACTTTCCCCACCGTAGCCGCACAACGCGCTGCTACCTCTGCCTATGTTCCGAATCAGCGCCTCCCGTATTCGGAAACATGGTCCCTCAGCGTTGAGCGGGTCTTCGCCAAGAACTACACTCTCGAAGCTCGGTATGTCGGCACCCGTGGCATTCACCTGCCCACCCAGGTCCAATACAATAAGCAGTCGCCCGTGACCCTGGCGAATTCTCTCCCGACGTTCATGGCTGCTCCTTCACCGGCGCAATTGGACGCTCTGCCCAACACCCTCTCCGGCCTCCAGCAGATCGATGCAGCCGGCCAGAACATCAACGCCTTTACCCCGGCAGCCCGCGCCGCAGGCTTCGGCCCGACCGGATTGGACGACACCACGTCCTACTCCAACATCACCTCGTACCAGCCCGATTCGGAGTCAAACTACAACGGTGGCGCTCTCAACCTGACCCGTCGCTTCCAGGCCGGACTGCAGATGAACGTTGCCTACACCTATAGCAAGACCATGGACGATGCGACCGCCGAGGTCTTTTCCACCGTCCTCACCCCCCGCCGCCCCCAGGATTCCCAGAACGTGGCCGGGGATTACTCCCGCTCCGCCCTCGACCACACCCATCGTCTCTCCGCTGAGGTTATCTATGACATCCCGTTCTTCAAACAGAGCAACTGGCTGCTGAAGAATGTGGTCGGTAACTGGGAAGTCGCACCCATCTACACCTACCAATCGCCGGAGTTCTTCACCGCGCAAAGCGGTACCGACTCCAATCTCAATGGCGATTCCGCAGGCGACCGCACCATCGTCAACCCGGCCGGTGTCAAAGGCACAGGGTCCGCCGTTACCGCCCTCAAGAACACGGCGGGCGATACCGTCGGCTATCTCGCCAAGAATCCGAACGCGCAGTACATCACCGCCGGACCTGGCACCATTCCGAACGCCAGCCGCAACACCGTTCCTACCCGTCCCATCGACGATGTCGATTTGACGGCGATGAAGCGCGTGAACTTCACCGAACGCTACGCCCTCGAGTTCCAGGCGCAGGCTTACAACGTTCTCAACCACCCCCAGTTCATCCCTGGCTACCTCAACCAGATCAACGGGCTCGCGTACACCACCTCCACCGTAACCAGCTACGTCCGGCCCAATCAGGGCCTGTTCAACCAACCGCAGCAGGTCTTCTCCAGCAACAGCCGCACCATGCAGCTCGTGGCTAAATTTATCTTCTAAACACGAAACGAGTCGGAGCGCCTATAGGCATTCCGGCTCGTTTCACGCTCTTTGTATCCAGGGCAGTTCTCTCGCAGCTAGGCCTTTCTCTGGCCGCTACAGGTGTGCTCGTCATTCTGAACGCACCCGGGGCCCCCGCGAGCCTGCAGTTGGCGTGCTGGGGTGGGCTAGCGACGAATCCATGCCGGGACCGCTCACGAAGTGCATCTCGGCTCAAGAACCATCAGTGTTGCGATATGTTGGCGTAGTATTTCCCCCGCTCTGTCACAATAGAGATAGGGAATAAAGATGCATGCGCCTGCCACGCCACTTCTCGCACAAACAAAAGGCGCTCGTGATTCCTTCGCAAAGCGAAGAACCATCAGAAGCTCCCGATAGCGTAATGTAACTACATAGTCACTATCTTGCACCACGGAAGCTGCAATTTCGCGTCGTAACTCCTTGCCTGAGAGGACTTTGCGTATAACTGCAATGCTCGCAGGACTTTACGGGACACCCCTATGCCTAACTCTCATCCTGTGAGGACTTTAGTTCAAAAGTCTGGGGGTGGGGGGAGGTAACTCGGAACCAAACACGACTCCCAGCTACTCGCTCCGCTTCCTCGCGGCCGTACTCCGCCCTCTTGCAGCAACTTTCTTGGCCGCCTTCTTGGCTGGTGCCTTTTTGCCTGTAGCCTTCTTCGCCGCCGTTGCAACTTTCTTCACGGGCAGCTTCTTCGGAGCGGCCTTCTTTGCCACAGCAACAGCCTTCGTAGCGACCGCCTTCTTCGCCGGCGCCTTCTTCCGCGCCGCCTCCACCTTCTTCGTCAACGCCGCCTTCAGCTCCGCCACATCCACCGGGCGTGCCGACTTCCGCAGCCGCTCGATGTCGTAGAACGCGCGCTTCTCCGCCAGAAAGATGTGGACCACGAAATCCACGTAGTCCATCAGGATCCACTCACCCAAACGCCGGCCTTCCACCGCATTCGGATAGTTCCCAAACTCCTTCTTCAGCCGCAGCTCGACCTCATCCGCAATCGCCTGCGTCTGCCGCTCGTTGGTTCCGCTGGTGATCAGGAAGAAATCGGTAAAGCTCGCATCCGCCGGATCGAGCTCCAGGATGCGTGTTTCCTCCGCCTTCTTGTCCTCGCAGGCTGCTGCTGCCACCAGAACCATCTGGCGCGTGCTGTTGGGAATGCTTGCAGATGCCATCCTTGAATCCTGCTCCTCGTAAAGGCTTTATCCTAGCCTGCTGTCCCCGCCACGCGCCAGCAGCCGCGGCTCAGCGGTACAGCCCGTGCTCCCGCGCATAGGCCACTACCCGCGGACTCACCAGTTCTGTCAACTCGCCGGCCCCAGCCCGCCCTCCTGCCGTACTGCCCTCTGGCCCGCTCCGCAGCGCCTCCCGGATCGCCGTCGCCGATACCTCGTACTGCAAGTCCGGCAGCACATACACGCATGCACCCGGGGCCACATCCCCATGCAGTTGATACGCCCGCAGCTTCTCGGTACCGCCCGGCTCCTCCGTACACCCGATCCCCTCCGGCAGCGCCCCACAGACCACCTCCAGCGCCGTACCCGGCCGCCCCGCAATGACCACCGTGCACACCCCAAACAGCTCCCGGACCCGGTGCCACTTGGGCAAGGTCTCCACCGAATCCGCGCCGATCAGCAGAAAAAGCCGGTCCGCCGGCCGGAGCCCTTCCCGTATCCGCAACAGCGTGTCGTAGGTATAGTTCGGCGATCCATCCGTCCGCGGGGCATCAATGGCCGCTGCCACTATCTTTCCCTCTCCCTCACAGGCCAGTTGCACCATCGCCAGGCGGTCGGTAAAGGGCGTGTGCGGCACGCCCCGCTTCAGCGGCTGCACCCCCGCCGGAGCCATCCACACCTCGTCCAGCCCCAGTCGCTCGATCGCGGCCTTTGCAATCGCCATGTGTCCACGGTGCGGCGGGTCGAAGGTGCCTCCAAAAAAAGCGATCCGCATATTGGCATCCTACCCTGCGGCTCGCGCCTCCTAGCCCGCATGTCGCCCTTCCCCATCGCCGCGCAGGACACCCCCTTGCACACCGCGTATATCGGCCTGGGCGCGAATCTCCCCTCTCCCGCCGGCTCACCCGAACGCACACTACAGGCCGCGGCGCAGCGCCTCTCCGCCTTGGGAAAGATCGCGGCAGCCTCGTCTCTCTACCAGACCGACCCGGTCGGCGGCATCGCGCAGCCCCCGTTCCTCAACGCTGCGCTCGCGCTTCGTACTGCACTCCCACCCCGGGATCTGCTGCATGCATTGCTCGAAGTGGAACAGGGCTTCGGCCGTGACCGCGCGCTTTCCGTAGAAAACGGCCCCCGCACCCTCGATCTCGATCTCCTGCTCTATGACCAGCTCGCGGAATCTGAACCCGGGCTCACGCTGCCGCATCCCCGCCTTCATCAGCGCCGCTTCGTGCTCGCCCCATTGCTTGAGATCGCGCCATACCTGCAGCACCCCGTACTGCACCAGACCGTAAGCGAGCTCCTCGCCACTCTCCCGTCTTCTCCCCCAAATGGGCCGGAGTCCGTCCGCCGCCTGCCAACACCTCTGGTCCCTCAGTAACTTCTGTAACTCTCCTTCGCGAATATTCTGCGCGTCACCCCGCTTTCCCGAAACGGAACACTATCTCTCGTCGCGCGCTTAGATTCGTAACTAGTTGTTGTTACTGATACTTCCGAGACGCTGAGTCTCCCGCACTCGCGGATTTCTGCGTCATCTCCACGGCCCGCTACCACCTTCGCGCAATGGCCGCTCCTGAGCCCAAAGCTATCCTAGCCTCAAGAACCAAGACAGTTATTCATCCTTTGTAACTCCTGAACGCCCTGGCGTGAGGAGCTTTCCGCGGGCACTGTTCCGCACATTGCTTTACTTACACGCCGGCTATCCCGCCGGCTTCACCTGCCTCGCTCTGCATGTCTGCTTCAGATCGCTTCAGCAGTGGATTCGATATCAGCCGGATTACCGCACATTTTGCATTGCAGGAGATGATTTTATGCGGCACTTTTTCTCGGCAACATCGGCATCAGAACAGGAAAGACATAAGACATTGACTAAGGCCGCGGCGGCCTTTGTCTTCGCGTTCGCTATTGCCAGTTCCGCACACATTGCCAGCGCTCAGGCAAGCGTTCCTGAAAGCTACCAGACGCTTCTTTACGTTGACGCAAACATCGGTCAGGACACCAACCTGGGCACCCAGGCAGCCCCCGTGCGCACTCTTGCGGCGGCCACCTCCAAAGCGCTCAGCTTTAATTCGCGCGGCCTCAGCACGAAGGTCATCGTCAATCCAGGCATCTACCGCGAAACCCTCACCCTTGGAGCACAATACAAACACACCACCGCCACCGTTGCCTTTGAAGCCGCACAGCCAGGCACCGCTGTCATCTCCGGTTCCGACGTCTTCACCAACTGGTACCAGGGCACAAGTAATCCCGCAATCTACACCCACCCCTGGGGATACAACTTCGGCCTGTGCGCCGAGCCGGCCGGCTGGCCCGCCGGTCTCGCGCCAGTGGTCCTGCGGCGCGAAATGGTTTTCATCAATGGCCAGCCGCTCACGCAGGTTATCGATCCCTCGCAGATGATTCCCGGCACCTTTTTTGTGGACGACAACGCCGGCCTGCTACAGGTCTGGCCTGTGCCGGGTACGAACATGAGCACTGCCCTTGTCGAAGTAGCCACCCGTCCCGAGACCGTCGACATAACCAACCGCACCAATACCGTGTTGCGCGGACTTGTCCTTCGCCATGCGGCGAGTTGTATCAACTTCCACGGAGCCAATGTTACTTACAGCAGCAACGTGCTGATTGATGGCGTGCAGGCCAATTGGAATAACTGGGGCGGTCTCAGTCTTCACTACAGCACCAACACCACCATCCAGAACTCCTCCGCAAGTTACAACGGCGGCGTCGGCCTGGCATCCTTTGAAATAAAGAACGCGCTGTATCAAAACGACGAAACCGATTACAACAACTGGCGCGGCGCTCAGGGTGCTCTCTACGACTGGGGCATGGGTGGCATGAAGCTGATGCTCGTCCACAACGCCACCGTGAACCAGTTCTCTTCGTTCCGGAATCACGCGCAGGGTCTGTGGTTCGATACGGATAACCGGAACATCGTCGTCAATGGCGCCTCCGTTTCCCAGAACGAACTCGCTAACCTCCAGGTAGAGCTGAACTACGGCCCGATCGCCATCCAGAACAGCGCGTTCTGCGCCGGAACCCTCGGCCTCAATCTCATTAACTCCTCAAACATCTCCCTTTCCGGAAATGCCTTTTACAACAACGGATTCTTGACGGGTTACCAGGGAAATCTATATCTCGCGGGAAAAGCCGGCGGCCGCTCGTTTACCGACTGGGAGACTGGCGTCTTCTATAACGTCATCTCCTCCAACCTCACCATGACCGGCAACCAGTTACAGAACGGCGGCCCGCAGCAGCGCATTTTCACTACCTACCAGACCGGCACGGACTGGACTGCATTTACCAGCACCCTCGTCTCCAATAACAACCAGTGGTACGACCCCCTGCAGACCAACCCGTATGTTCTGGGCGGCGGTAAGAAGTTCACCTTCACCGGCTGGCAGGCACAAACCGGCCAGGACCTCCAGTCCGTCTGGTCTCCGGCTCAAGCCGCACAGAGCTGCTCCGTGCCCGATCCCACCGCCTTCGACTTCGCTGTCCACGCAGACAATCGCACCTACACCATGGTGAACGGCCAGACCACCGTTAATCTCAACCTGCGCCCGTACAACCCCAGCGTCAGCAGTATGCCCCTGTCCTCGCGAAGCGCGGCTGTCAATCCACTCACGCTGCAGGCTGCGGCTCTCCCGGCTGGCGTCACTGCCACCTTTGGTCCGCCAGCCCTCACGCCGTACGGCCTCAACTCCACTCTCGTCCTCACCGCTGCCAAAGGCACCGTCGCCCAGACCGTACCGGTGACCATCCTGGCCCAGAGCGGCAACCAGGTTCACACCGTCACGGTTGCCGTCTCGGTCGTCCCGCCCATGTAGCTCCTGCCCGCGCCCTCGAGCCAGCGGACATCCGGCATGTCCGGACCCGCTGCTCGAGGTCCCACCCTTCCCTCACACCGCCGATCCGCGCCACTGCATCAACCCGGGACCCAAGCCTGCCAGGCACTGCGATATCCTTCCCCTCATGGCGAGATGGCGCTCCCGTTCGACACTCCTGCTCATCTTCGCCATAGCACTGCTGGCCCACGCACGAACCCACGCCGCGCCGCCCCAGGACACCGGCTTTCTCAACCGTTCGCTCGTCCTCAACGGAACCCTCTACCGCTACCAGGTCTATCTCCCCATGCAGTACGACCGTACCCGGAGCTGGCCCGTCATCCTCTTCCTGCACGGCTCCGGCGAACGCGGCTCAGACGGTCTCGACGAGACCCAGGTCGGCCTGCCCTCCGCCATCCGCTCCCACCCGGACCGCTGGCCCTTCCTCGTGGTCATGCCGCAGGTCCCCTACAACCACCACCACTGGACCGACCCCGACATGATGTCCATGGCCCTCGCCACCCTCGAAGCCGAGGTGCGCGAATTCCACGGCAATCCCAACCAGATGTACCTCACCGGCCTCTCCCTCGGCGGCTATGGCGTCTGGGAAATAGCCAAGGACTACCCCGGCCGCTTCGCCGCCCTGGTCCCCATCTCCGGCGGCATCTTCTGGTCTTACCAGCCGCAGCGCTGGCATGAGCCCAGCCTGCCCGCCGCCTACGTTCGCGCCATCGGCAAAACACCCGTGTGGATGTTCCACGGCGCCCTCGATTCCGTCGTCTCCCCCAAACAGTCGGAGATCATGTTCTCCGCCCTTGCGGGCAGCGGCGGGAATGTGCGCTTCTGGGAATACGAAGGCTGGCGCCACAACGCCTGGGACAAGGCCTACGCCGAGCGCACCCTGCCGCAGTGGCTCCTCGCCCACACCCTTTCCCAGGTCGGCACCGGTCCCTCGCTCGCGGAGCGCGTCACCGTCCCCCTCCATCCCGTGCCCGCCAAGGTGAACCCGGAGGTCTACACCGCCTACGAAGGCGATTACTACGACGGCGAGGTGCGCGAGCTCACCGTCTTGCGCGAAGGCGACAAGCTCTTCTCCAAGAACCGCACCGGCGACCTCAACGAGCTGCTCCCGGAAAGCCCCACGACGTTCTTCTACCCCAGCGGCAGCTCCGTCCGCCTCACCTTCGAACGCGACCCCGCCGGCCGCGTCGCCTCTGTCCTCTATCGCGACGACCGCCACGAGGAGCACTGGGAGCGCGAAAAGAAGTAGCGCCCTGGTTCCCCTCTCGCTAGCGCGGCCCGCTACAAATCCCCGTGTCATCCTGAGCGAGCGCACCGGGGTCCCCGGCACGCCGCAGTTGCGTGCTGGAGTCGAGAGCGAGTCGAAGGACTTCCGGTTTCTCTGATCCCCGATCTCTGATCCCTGACCCCTAATCTTGTCATCCTGAGCGAAGTGAGCCGGCTGTCTCGGCTCACGGAGTCGAAGGACCTGCGGTCTGCTAGCCCCACCCAAGACTCCGCCAACGGCAATGTGTCAACCCGAGCGAGCGAAGCGAGCCGAGGGATCTGCTTTTTTTCTCCCAACGCGGGAAAGCGCTCACCCCACACCACCGCCTGCGGAAACCGTGCAAATCCACCCCCGTGTGGAAAGCCCGCCCCCCGAACACCCGCGTTAACACTGCGCCGGCGCACCTTTTCCACCCCCGTCGGCCGGTTTTCCCCCACACCCCGCCCACGCCGCTGTGGGTCGCGAGGACAACCGGGCAGCCCATCCCGGCTTTCGACCCCGTGTTCCTCGCCGTCCTCCGGTCCGCCGTCCTGTTTTGGAAAACGCGCACCCTGCGTCCCCCCGCTCCTGGCGCGTATTCCTCGGACTTCTCCACTTTTCCGCAGCGAACGACGGCTACGACGGTATCTCAATACCACTTTGTATGTAGTTTCCTTACCCCGTAGTCGTAGCCGTCGCGGACCCCGCCATGCCCTGCCCCACGCAACCCGCGTTTCGCGTCCACCCCTCTTCGCCGCCCCGATTTCCGCATCCCGGACGCGTCTTCCACGCCCCCTCCGCCGCTACAATCAGATTCGTTACCCACCGCCCCGCCCAACCGGTGTACAGTGGGTCAACCTCGACACGCACACAGCACCCAGGGAGCACACCATGCCCGGCGTAGGACTCGAAGCAGACAAGCACACCGTTCAGGGCTTTGCCATGGAGATCGGCATCGGCCGCCACGACCTCCTCCGCGAGCTCACCGCCACGCAATCCGTCGTCGAGCGCAAAACCACCATCCCCATCCTGTCGAACTTCCTCCTCGAGGCCACGCCCGGCGACAGCCCCGAGCGCCCCGGCCGCCTCACCATCACCGCCACCGACCTCGACCAGAGCATCCGCACCTCCTGCGCCGCCAAAGTCAAGAAAGCCGGCGCCTGCACCATCCCCGCGCGCAAGCTTTACGACTACATCAAGCTCCTCCCCGACGGCGAAATCTCCGTCAAGCTCATGGAGAACCACTGGGTCCAGATCCGCTCCGGCCGCTCCAATACCAAAATGGTCGGCATGGCCCGCGCCAACTTCCCCCAAGTCCCGGAGTTCCCCGAGGCCGCCGTCATCCGCCTCCCCCTGGCCACCCTCAAGAGCATGATCGCCAAGACCATCTTCGCCATCTCCAACGAAGAGTCCCGCTACACCCTCAACGGCGCCCTGCTCATCCTCAAGCCCGAGTCGATCGCCATGGTCGCCACCGATGGCCACCGCCTCGCCCACGTCGAAAAGACCGGCGAGTCCCTGGGCGCTCTCCCCGGCGGCGAAAAGAAGACCCTCATCCCGCGCAAAGCCCTCGCGGAAATCCAGTCCCTCATCGCCAACTCCGACGTCGAGTTCCTCGAGTTCGCCGACGACGAAAACCAGCTCTTCTTCCGCATCGGCCACCGCGTCCTCACCTCGCGCAAGCTGACCGGCCAGTTCCCCAACTACGAAGCCGTCCTCCCGCGCGACAACAACAAGTTCATCATCGTCCGCTCGGAAGAACTCACCGGCTCCATCCAGCGCGTCGCCCAGTTCGCCGACGAGCGCTCCGGCGCCATCAAGATCCGCCTCGAAGGCAACGAACTCAAAATCTCCAGCTCCTCCACCGAGAGCGGCGAATCCGAAGACACCATCGAGTCCCCCTACGCCTTCGACCCCCTCGTCGTCGGCTTCAACTCCTCCTACCTCCTCGACTTCCTCAAGGCCACCGGCAACACCGGCGAAGTCCGCCTCGAATTCAAAGACGCCCAGTCCGCCGGCCAGATGCGCCCCGAAGACCCCTCCGACGACACCAAATACCGCTACATCATCATGCCCATGCGCATCTGAGTGCTGGCCGCACGGGCATACGCGCCTTCGGCGCAAAAGAAAAGAGCCACCCTCGCGGTGGCTCTTCGATAGCTTGTAGTAGATGCTGACCTAGAAATTAAAATCCTCCGAGGCTTTCTTCTGGCGGGGATATTCGATCTGAAGATTTAACTGATCTTGGTGCTCCATTAGCCATTCTTCTCCCTCCGGGGTCACCTCCAGATCGATTCTCTCACCATCGGAATCTCTTTCCCGTTTAACGTCGATGAAGCCCTTGCGACGAAGACCTGTTATTGCTAAGCCGGAAGCCGCTGCAGTGAACCCGCCCCTTTCCATGTCTTGCTGTAAAGACCATCCAGTGATGGATCCTACAAATTGAGATTGGAAGACGATAGTTAGCGCGAGCAACTCGTGTGGCTTAAGGCCACTCGTATCCCGGGCAATAGACATGCCCTTCACGGTATTTGCATTCATCTGCAGAGATAAGCCACTCAGAACCACACTCTTCATACGGTCTGCTATACGAGTCCGTAGTTCATCAAAATCACTAGGGTATCTAATTACCAGCCGATGTTGAATGTCGAATGGAAATCTTGTTCTTGTGCTCGAACACACTAGGCAAAGCGGCTTCTCTCGTGCTATTGAGTATCCCAGCTCAAACCAAACGTTAGGATTATCTTCGGAAATTTCTGCAAAACAAGCATCCGATTCACTTATTTCGCGCTCGATCGATTCGATGGGGATCGAAGCACCAGGGTCTTGATCAACTCTATATTGCTGAAAACCGGCAAGTTCAATGGCAGGCGAGAAGATTTCGTGATACAACCGGTCATAGCGGCCTCCGTCGAATCTTTGTATGACAAAACATTTCCTGACCAACTCAATTCCTCCAATGATGCGGGCTTATGGGCTTATCGCAGGAGAATAAAAATAAGCATGTTCTAGTGCGTTTAGGATTGTGGAAAGACTTACTGACCAGACTGAATAGCAACCGCCCCTATTAAGAGAATATTCCGACTTACTTAGGTCCTTGCGGGCCCGCTGATATAGCTAATCGATCCGTCTCCTAGTGCTTGGCGGTTCCTAAAGACTCCGCTAGAACGAGGGCTCCTTCGAAAGCGTCCTCAAGAAGGGCGGATACTTCCTCTCTTTCGGGTGGCACGCTCGCTTGATCCCAGTTCGCACTAATCTTATCAACTGCGGATAGCTTTCCCCGAAATACCCTTGCATCTCCCTTTGCCGACTTGCCGGTCTTCTCGGCGACCCTCGCCAGCTCTGTCTCTATCTCTTTCAGCAAGCCTCGATCAAAACGACACAGAAGGCCGAATGGGCGCTGAATGCCCGGCCAGGTTCAGCGAACAACAGAACGCCCAACTTCGCCGGGTGCCCCATCCTTCGCGCTTCAGAACACCTCTAGGCCACACGGCACTTCAGCGCGAAGGGTGGGTATCTGCGCGAAGCGCAGACCGGTCTTCTCCCATAAGCCCCCGCTGAACATATAAGCTGTCCCCCCTATCTACTGCCTCGGCGCCCCCTCCGTGACCCCCGCCACCCTTGTCCCCAGAAACTTCCCCGCCGCATCAAACTCAAACGCCAGCCGCAGTGCACCTACCCGCGCGCAGGCATGGCATCCGTTCACAAGCGCATAGGGAACCACGAAGCGCTGCCCGCCATCCGGCAACCGCTCCGCGCTGATGAACCCCGTCCCCGACCGGTCACCCGGAAAAACAGCGATATTCGGATACTTCCCCAGCAGCGCAGCATAGGTCGGGTTCTTCCCCAACTCCTCCTTCTTGGGAAGGAGTTCGTAGTCGTCCACATCCACCAGGTTTGGCGTGCCGTTCACCAAAATGCAGTGCTGGTTCTCATTGGCCGCAAATGGGTAGTACACAAACGCGATGTCCACCCGCCCCGTATCCTTGAAATCACGCATGAATCCGTCGTTGTGGACGGCGTGCATGAACGCCACCGCCTGCGGCGACGCACCCCCCGCCTGCATCTGCTGCACAAAGCATGCGCCGAACTGCGGCCCGGGAACCTTGGTACAGGTTTCGCGCGCGGTCTGCATTTCCGTCATGCCGGGTTGGAAAAGCGCACGCGCATCAAACCTCTGCGAATCATGATCCTGCGCGCTTCCCGCCATCAATGCGCAGGCAAAGAGAACCACTAACTCAAGATATTTCCTCATCGGACGCCGCCTCAGTTTCTGAACACCAGGCTTCTTCCCAGGGTGCCCCCACATCCTACGCGCAGTCTCAACCCCGCTGCCGCCATCTTTCCCCCTTGCTACCCCGCACCCCAAGCTCCTACAGTGTTCCCACGAATCTCGCAGCACACTTGTGCGAAAGGAACACCATGCCGAAAGCGTCGTACGCTCATCGCAGTCGCCGGACTGCTCCTCACTCCTATCCTCGCCCTCGCTGGCTCCGACAGCTCCGGGAGCACCCCCATCAAAGCCGCCCGCGGCGAAGGCTTCGGCTTTCTCGCCTACAACGGCAATCAACCCACCCCCGGCACCTACCAGGGCACCCTGCAGGCCTCTCCGGGCGACCAGTCCAAGCTCCAACAGTCCACCTTCACCTACCAGATCAATGACCTTTACGGCACCGGCCAGGGCAACTGCCAATACGCAACGTTTACCCTGACCATCTCCACGAAAAGCCAGAACGGCGGCCAGATCACCCTCGCAGGATCCGGCACAGACTGCCCGCTGAACCAGAGCTCAACCTCGGAGGCCAAAAACAACGGCAGCACGAACAACAACGCCAGTACTTCCATCCAGAACTTCACCTACACCATCGTCAGCAGCGGCGGCTGTTACCAGCAGTGGACGCCGAACACCGGGACCGGCAATCTCACATCCACCACCAACACACCTTCTCAGGGTGTCTCCACCGCGGCCGCCATTACTCCCAATGCCGGCGGTCACAATCCCATCTACAACACCAGCGTTCACCTGAACGGCAACTTGCTCACCAGCGTCCCGCAGTAGCTCAGAAGCATCTCTCGGGAGGAGGACTCCCCCGTCCTCTTTATTCCGCTGTTACGCTATCCGCCACCCCAGCCTCACCCCGAGGAACAGGGTGCCCATCCTGAGCAGCCGTATCGCGAAGAGTGGGAGACCAAAGCCAGCCAACGCATCCTCACTCCCAAGCCCCTCATCTCTACAGGGGATGAGGTCGCCCATGAGCCCCACAGCTAAAGCACGCCCCCTCGCCGGTCTCGCCGCCGGCCTCCTCGGCGGCGCCGTCGCCACCTTTGTCCTCGATCTCTTCCAGCAAGCCTCGATCAAAACGACCCAGAAAGCCGAATGGGCGCTCAACGCCCGGCCCCGGTTCAGCGAACAGCAGAAAGCCCAGCTCCGCGGCTACGCCTACGCACACGCCGAGTCCGCTACCCGCCTCTCCAACGTGCTCACCGGCAAAGACCTCACCCGCGAACAGAAGGACCAGGCCATTCCCTACATGCATTACCTCTTCGGCGCCCTCGCCGGCGCTGCCTACGGACTCACCGCCGAGTACCTCCCCGCCGCCACCTCCGGCTTTGGCACCACCTTCGGAAGCCTGCTCTTTCTCGGCGCTGCAGAAACCGCGCTGCCCCTGCTCGAACTCGCACCCTCACCCCGCAGGGTCCCGCCCGCCATGCACGTCGGCGGACTCGCCGCGCACGCCGTCTATGGAGCAGCGCTCGAAGGCGTCCGCCGCCTCACCCGGCATCTCTTCTAACCGCCTTCGCCCATCGGGCAAACCCGCGCCAACAGGCCCATTTCGGGAATCTGCACGCTTCGACTATCGTGCTATTTCGTCCGCGCACCCGCTCCGCTACTGTCACCACACCAGGAGCAAATTCCGTGCGCAAACCCGCCCACTTCGAATGCGGACACATCGTTGTCCAGCGAACACCCTACAAAGCCCAGGACGCCGGCAAGCAGGGCTGTCTCAACTTCGGCCGCGTCGTCTGGCTGAATGGAGAAATCCCCGCCGAGGTCGAGCCACACATCGTCACCGCTTATGTCGAGCCGCTCGGCCTCGTACAGGTCAAGGCAGACTGCCTGCGCTATTCGCCCCAGGTCTCCGGCCGCTCTCCGGCAATTCGCGCCGCACAGACAGCCATCTAGGCAGCCGCCCTCACAGGGTCTTCGACATCACCACGAAGTGCACCGGCGTGTTCACGTGCCCGGCCTTTTCCGCAGGCCACGGCGCTGTCCCGCTTTCCACGTAACCCAGCCTGGCGTAGAGCGGCGGCAGTTCGTGCCGGATGTTCACCACGCTCAGGTCCATCACGCGCGCACCGCGCTCCCGCGCGTGCGCTTCCGCCGCATCCATCAGCCGCCGCCCCAGCCCCAGGCCCTGCCGCGCCGGATCCACCGAGAGCAGGCCCAGGTAGCCCCGCCGCTCGCCGTCCTCGTCGTTCACCCTCACGTACACACAGCCGGCCAGCGCGCCCGCTTCGTCCACCAGGACCAGAAACCGCCCCGTCCTCATCAGCTCCTTCAGTTCCCGCATGTCCACCCGGTCCGCCGACTTGAACGACCGCTCCACCTCAAACGCCGCATTGATCAATCGCATCAATCGATCGGTATCCGCCGCTTCCGCCATTCGCACCTGCAACGTCCCAACCTCCATCAACCTCTTTCACCCCACCCTACCATTCGCCCTACCGTTTCCGCGCCCATCCAGCCCGCCAACCACGCTGCCATCCGCCCCGCCATCCACCGCACCAACCACCCGCCCGTCCCCGACCTGCAGAACCTCACCGAGAACCGTTGTCATCCCGAGCGTAGCCGAGGGATCTGCTTTTTCCCTTCACTGCGCAGAAGCGCAGACCGCACAAAGCAGCACCGTTTGCCATAGCAATTCTCCAAACCTGTCACACTGAAGCAGGAAAAAACTCAGGGCCGCACCCACCAGGGAAGCGGCCCTGAGTTATTGCAAAAATAATTTGCGAGTAACTATCTATCTACAGGAATTTGGCGCGCGATTGTCCTCGCAAGTCGCAGACCCACATAATTCCTCATCTAGGAGGGCAAGGGAAGGACCCCCTACTCAATCCGCACCGAAGCCATCAACAAATGAAACTCCGGCGTCTCCCGCAACACCGCCAGTTCCTTGTCCTCCATCAACTTCTTCTTGTCATCGAAACCCTCGGCCAGCGCCCGGCGCAGATACAAAAGCGCCTGGTCCTTCATGCCAGCCATCGCATAGGTCTCCGCCATGTAGAAGTTCAGCTTGCCCCGCGCATAAGCCGGAGTGTTCTCCTCCACCTTGCCGCCGTAGTTCGGATCGAAGACCTTCGGGTCCAGTCCAAACGCACGCTGGTACGCCTCCGCGCCCTTCTTGTACTTGCGTCGCGCAATCAGCGCTGTACCCAGATTGCTGTACAACACCGCGGAATCCGGCGTGAGCTTCAGCGCCTTCCGGTACATATGCTCGGCCTGCCTATAGTCCTTCTGCGCGTAGAAGATCGTGCCCAGGTTATTCATCGCCTCGGCATACCTGGGATTCAGGTGCAAAGCCTTTTCGTAGTCCCGCTTCGCTTCCGTGATCGCAAACAGGTGATGGTACGCGATGCCCAGCTTGTTCCAGTACACGGCCGTGTCCGTGGCCCCTTCGCGATACGCCGCAATCGCTGCGACATATTGCCTGCGCGCCACCAGGATGTCCCCTATCTGCTCCGGAGTAGGCTTAGGGGCGCGCTGCGCTTGCTCCCGTTGCGCTTCGGCTCGGGCTTGTTCCGGCGACGGCACAACGCTCTTGGCAAACAACGTGGGCTGGGCCAGTATTCCCGGTGCCGGCACACACAGCAGGGCCACAATCGCAAGGCCCAGACGGAAGCTTGCAGATAACCGCAGTCTGCACATAGCGCCTCCTTCGCTGGCCGGCAGGTCCAGCCTGGCAGCCAGGCGGAGCCATTCTAGTCCTGTTTGCTGGCCGCCGTCTCGCCTCTTTTTCGGCTGCTGAAACGCAGCTGCTAGCAATGACAGCAAATGCAGCTGCCAGCAAGAACAGCCCCTGGCCTCTAGCTAGAAGCTAGCAGCTCGAACTTCGAATCTCACCCCACCCGGGCCGGCACATGCGCCGCCAGCGCCGTCGCCTCCAGCGTCGCCCGCACCATCGCCTCGAACCCCATGCAGGAGTTCATCATCAAGTGGTACGCCCGGCGATCGGTCCAGTCCTGGTCATAGAACTGGCGGATGTACGCTGCGCGCCGCCGGTCCGTTGCCGCCAGCTCCTCTTCGGCCTCGTCCGCGTGCTCGGGGAACTGGTCCCGGAACCACGCCAGCTTCCTCTTCATCGAGGCATACACGAAAATGTGGAAGGCGCCCGGCTGTGCCGCCAGCGCATGCGCGGCGCCACGCCCCACCACCACGCAGTGGCCCTCGGCCATACGGTCTTTCAAATAGCTGCGCACCAGGTTCACCATGCGCTCGCTGTCGAATATCTCTTTCTCGTACATGATGGCCGGCATGCGCTCCACACTTCCGTGCCAGAAGGTCTTTCCCAGCCGGTAGTACCACGGATCCAGTCGCTCGTCGCAGCTCGCCACCATGGAGCGATCCATGCCGGTTTTGCGCGCAATCTCCTCGACCAGGCACTTGTCGATCAGTCGCCAGCCCAGCCGGTCCGCCAGACGGTGCGCAAACTCCGCCCCCTGGCTGCCGTATTCCCGTTCCACAGTAATGATGCGAATCATATGGAATGCCTCCGGACGGAGCACGCCCAATGTGCGCCTGATACTAGCACACGTCAGGGGCCCGCTGCCCGCCTCAATAACTTGCCGTGGCAGTGCCCGCATCGCACCCCGAACTGCTCTCCCACACCACAATTCCCAGCCGGAACAGATAGCCCCCGAACACCTCGAATCGGTAACCGTTCTTGTGCAGCATTGCCTCCAACTCCGCGCGCGTGTACGCCTGCCGTACCGACACCGGTCCGTCGTGGCGCGATAGCCGGCTCGGGTCCACCAGGCTGAAAAGCCACGCCAGCATGTAGTGCAATGAGCGCCGCTCCAGGTCGTTCACCAGCACTGCCACCCGCGCGACCCGCAGCGCCTCGCGAAAGAAGCACTGCACCTGCGGCTCGTCCAGGTGGTGCAGAAACAGGCAGCAGGAAACCACGTCCACGCTCTTGTCCGGCAGCGGCAGGCTCAGCGCATCCCCCGGCAGCAACTCGGGCCGGGGCAGCGGTGCGGACCACTCCGCGGGAACCGGCAGGTGCTGCGCGCTCCGGTCCAACAGGGTCACGCGCACGGCCGCATGCGGCAGCCGGAAGCGCAGCAGCGCACACCGCAGCGCATCCGCGCGCCCCGCCGCCACTTCCAGGATGTGCAGCGGTCGCGCCGTCACGCCGTGCAGCACCCGCTGCAGCAGCCGTAGGTGCATGCGATTGCCGCCGAACAGCCGGTTGACCCAGCGCAGCGATCGCAGCGCCGACCGTACCTCCTGGGCAGACCCCGCGTCCCTGTCCAGAAGCTCCTGTTGCAGAATCCGTTTCAGAGCTGGTGCCTCCTCCGGCCGCGCCCACGGCGGCTGCTATCGAAGAGTGCTGCGGAGCGCATAATGGTTGCTGGAACTCCGCTATGGATCCCACACGCCGCTTTCAGGTAGCCATCGTCGGTGGCGGTCCGGCTGGGCTGGCCGCCGCCATCGCCCTCGCGCAAAGCGGCTTTGCCTGTGCGCTCTTCGACGGGCAGCAGCCGCCGGTAGATAAGGCCTGCGGCGAAGGCCTGATGCCCGACGCGCTCGAAGCCCTGCGTGCACTTGGCACCGTTTTCGCACCCGGCGAAGGCTTTCCCCTCCACGGCATCCGCTTCCAGGGCGCAACGCGCACCGCTGCCGCCTCCTTCGCACACGGCCACGGACTCGGCCTCCGCCGCACGCACCTGCAGCAGCGCCTGGTCGAGCGGGCCGAAGCCCTCCGCGTCCAGCTCTTCTGGAACGCGCCTGTCTCGCTCGAGCGCGATCGCACGCTCGTCAGCCGTGGGCAGTCATACCACGCCGACTGGCTGGTGCTTGCCGGTGGCCACAGCTCCACGCTGGCGCATAGCATCGGTTTTGCTCCCGCGCGTACCGGCCGCGTGCGCTTCGCCGCGCGCCGGCATTTCGCCGTGCCGCCCTGGAGCGATGCCGTTGAGGTCTACTGGGGCCCCGCCTGCCAGGTCTACGTCACGCCAGTAAGCACGCGGGAAATTGGCGTCGCGCTGCTCGCTCGCACCCCCGCTCGCGATGCCGATTTCTCCACCGCCCTCGCGGCGTTTCCGTCGCTCACCGCGCGCCTGGAGAAGGCATCCGCTGCTTCGGGGCTGCGCGGCGCCGTCACCTCCAACCGCCGCCTGCCGCGCGTCTACGCAAACCGCACATTCCTCATCGGCGATATCTCCGGTTCCGTCGATGCCATCACCGGCGAAGGGCTCGCCGTGGCGTTCCGTCAGGCGCTCCTGCTCGCGCACGCGCTCCGCTGCTGGCAATCCCGGTCTCTACCAGCAGGGCCACGCCGCGCTGGCCCGCGCCCCGCGGCAGATGGCGCGCGTGCTCCTCGCCATGGACTGCTGGCCCGCCTTCGGGCGCACCGCGCTCGATGCACTGGCCCGCCGCCCCGAGCTTTTCCGCGCCCTGCTTGCCTTGCATACCGGGCACACGTCCCTGTTAGGCTTCGGCGCGGAACACGGCTGCGCGCTGCTATGCCAACTCTTGCAGAGCGCGCGCCTGCGGCAGGAAACCGCCCTGCTGCCCGACGCGCAATAGCGCCGCGCTACCAACGTAACAGTAGAAGTTGCGAACAGAAACCCGGTCCCAGCGCCGCCAGCAGCCCCCACGTGCCCGGAGCCGGACGCCGATGCAGCATCACGTCCTCCAGCACCAGCAGCACCGATGCCGACGACAGGTTTCCCACCCGCCTCAGACAATCCCAGGACGCCGCGCACGCTCTGTCCGGAAGCCCCAGCGAGCCGGACATCGCCTCCAGCACCTTGGGCCCGCCGGTATGCATGATCCAGCTTCCAATGTCCGATCGCTTGAGCCCGTGCTGCGCCAGGAAGCCGTCCACATCCTGCGGCAGATGCTGGCGAATGATCGCCGGTACCTCGGGCGACAGCACAATCCGGAAGCCCTCCTCCGAGATGTCCCAGCCCATCGCCTGCTCCGTGCCCGGATAGAAGTTGCACGCCGCATCGAGGATCTCCGGACCTGTGCTCGTGCCGTGCAAAGGAAAATCGCTGCCCGCCACCACCACCGCCGCAGCGCCGTCACCAAACAACCCGCAGGCAATCAGGTTGGCCACCGAAAGATCGCCACGCTGCCACGTCAGCGAACACAACTCCACCGACAACAGCACCGCCGCTCTGTCCGGATACGCGCGCACGTAATCCGCCGCCTGCGCCAGTCCCGACGCCCCCGCCACGCACCCCAGCCCGAAGATCGGCGTGCGCCGCGTGTGGGTCGGCAGCGCCATGCGGTTCACCAGGTGCGCATCCAGCGAAGGGCTCGCGATCCCCGTCACCGATACGGTCAGCAGCGCCGCAATCGCGCTCTTGTCCATGTGCGCACGCTGGAGCGCGCAGGTGATCGCCTTCTCGCCCAGGTCTTCGGCCACCTCCAGCCACACTGCATTGGCCTTGCCCCAGCGATCCAGGTCCGTGTACGCCTCCAGCGGCAGCGAGAAGTAGCGCCCGTCCACGCCCACGCGCGAATGAAACCGGGCCAGCAGTTCAGGATTATCGAGCTTGCCTTTCCACTGTTCGTTCAGGGCCGCAAACACTTGCTGTTGCGTGTAGTAGTGGGGCGGAAGAGCGCTCGAAGCGCTGAGAATTTTCATGCTTTTCCCACTCTACCAGCCGCCCCGCGACCCCATTTCCAGCGCACGAAAACGCATTGCGCCAGCCATCTCCTACCCCGCCCCTGTCATCCCGAGCGAGCGTAGCGAGCCGAGGGACCTGCTTTCGTTTTCCCCGTCATTCTGAGCCGCAGCCGGGGCCCCCGGGAGTGGTCTTTGCGTGCTGGGGTGGGGGAGCGAAGAATCCAAGCCAAAGCTAACCACCGCACCCGCTACTGCCGAAGCTCCACCACCGTAGCGCCCGCACCGCCTTCCACCTGCTCCGCCTCACTCACCACCGCCACGTGCGGATGCCGGCTCAGCATGGTGCGCAGCGCCTTGCGCAGCACGCCCATGCCCGTGCCGTGCACCACTCGCACCCGCGGCAGTCCGGCCAGAAAGGCGCGATCGAGATACCGCTCCACCTCGTCGGTCGCCTGGTCCACCGTCTGGCCGATCACGTTGATCTCCGGCCGCATCTCGTCGCCGGACGATGCCATCGACACCGACACGCCACCCCGGCGCGCCGCCTCCAGCGGTGTCACCGCCACCGGGCTCCCCATCTTCGCGCCGATCACCTCGGCAATATCGCTGCGCGGCACCCGCATTTTCATCGGGCCGATAGCCACCTCATACGCATCGCCATCGAGCTGCCGCTGCACCACTCCCGTTTTGCCCAGCGACTTCAGCCGCACCGTGTCCCCCGGCGCCACATGCCGCACCAGGTGCGGTTGCGCATGCGCATCGCCCTTGTCCGCCCCGGTGTGCTGCGCCAGCGCCGTCGTGCTGAACTGCTCGCTGAACTCGCGCCGCAGCCGCGACAGCCTGCGCTCCGCTTCCTTCGACAGCTTCTGCTGCGCCGCGCGGTCCTCCACCGCGCGCACGGACTCGCGCATGCGGAACTCGAAATCTTTCAGCAACGACTGCAGTTGCAATTCCAGCTCGCGCACCTTCGCCCGCCACTCCTTCAGCCCTTCCACCTCCAGCCGGTTGCGCTCGCGCGCCACCTCCTGCTCCCGCATGCGCAGGCGCTCGCGTTCCCCCGCCACCGCCGTGAGCTGGCTATGCAACTGGTCCAGGAAGTTGCCGATGTCCTCCGTCTGGTGCGACAGCCGTCCCCGCGCCTCCGCGATGATCGCCGGATGGAGCCCCAGCCGCTGCGCGATGTTAATGCCGGCCGACGCCCCCGGTACGCCCAGCCGCAGCTCGTAGGTAGGCGCCAGCGTCCGCTCATCAAAGCCCACTGCGGCATTCAGCACCCCGGGCGTTTGCGCCGCATACACCTTCAGCGACGTGTGGTGCGTCGAGATAATCGACCACGCCCTCCGCCGCAGAAAATGCTCCGCGATCGCCACCGCCAGCGCCGCGCCCTCTTCCGGATCCGTCGCCGAGCCGAGTTCATCCAGCAGCACCAGCGAGTGCTCGTCCGCGCTTTCTGCAATCCGGTTCAGATTCACGATATGCGCGGAAAACGTAGACAGGTTCTGCTCAATAGACTGCGCATCCCCGATATCGGCGAGAAAGCAATGGAACACCGGCAGCACCGCGCGCTCCGCCGGCACCGGAATCGCCGCCTGCGCCATCATCGCCAGCAGCCCCGCCGTCTTCAGCGCCACCGTTTTGCCGCCGGTATTGGGCCCGCTGATGATCAACTGCCGTGCCTCCGATGTAAGCGCCAGCGTCAGCGGCACCAGCGTGCCCCCGCTCGCCCGCAGCCGCCGCTCCAGCAGCGGATGCCGCGCCTTCTCCAAATGCAGCTCCGGCCTTCGGTCCAGCTCCGGATTTCTGTCCAGCTCCGGATTTCGGTCCACTCCGGCGCGCCGCCGCTCTCCTCCTGCGCCACCTCCGGCGTCACGCAGTCGTACTCCTGCGCAAACCGCGCGCGCGCCTGCAGCGAATCCACCCGCGCCAGCATCGCCGCTCCCGCGCTGATGGCCGGAGCCTGCGCCCCGATCTCCCGCGTCATCGCCAGAAAAATGCGGTGGATCTCCGCCTGCTCCTCATCCAGCAGGCGCACCAGCTCATTGTTCTGCTCAATCGTCTCCAGTGGCTCCAGGTACACCGTCTGCCCGCTCGAGCTCGCGCCGTGCACCACGCCCGGAACCCGCCGCTTCCACTCCGCCTTCACCGGAATCACAAAGCGCTCCCCGCGAATGGTGATCAGGTCCTCCTGCGTCGTTCCGCCTTCAGACAGGCGCCGCAGCGCATGCCGCAGGCTTTCCTCGATCACACGCTGCTGCCGCTCCATCTCGCGCCGAATCCGTCGCAGGTCCGGCGACGCGTCGTCCGCCAGCGTGCCATCCGGATTCATCCGCTTGCGCAGCGACTCCACCAGGTGCCGCAGCGGCGCTCCTTCCAGCGGCGCCGCCAGCGCGCGCAGGCCCGCGCTGCGCTCCCGCAGATCGTCCCCGAGCTGCGTAATCGCCGCCTGCCACGCCGCAATGTCGTCAATCAACGCCAGCAGCGTGCGCAGCTCGTCGGCTTCGAGTGCCGCGCCTGGAATGCGCGACTTCGCCAGGAGCTGCGTTGCGTCAAAGAGTCCGCCCAGCGCCGGCCGTACCCCGGCAGAAAGCAGCACCCGCATCTCGCTCACCAGCAATTGCTCGCGGCCGAACCATGCCGCGTCGGCGGAGGGCACCAGCGCCCGCAGCCAATCCTTTGTCACCCCGGCCGTGGCATAAAAGGCGAGCAGGTCCAGCAGGCGGTCCCACTCCAGCGTGCTGCGGCTCAACTCGGTCAGGGGCGAAGGGATGTCCGGAAACAGGCTCACCCCTCCAATGTACCGCCCGTGCGCCGGCCACAGGCAAGGGAACCCGCGCATCTGCCCCTGCGTACCAACCACTGAAGCGCCGGTCCGGAGCGCCCGGTTTTCCTCACAAAACGCCACCTCCGGCCGGCGCGGCAGCCGCCAGGAGGCCCCTTATGTTTTGCAGCGTGTGTGGACAGCCATTACAACCCGGAAACCGAACGTGTACCCATTGCGGCGCTGCGGTCGCCGCACCACCCGTGCCCCCCATGCCCATGCAGACCGCGTTCTTCCCCACGCGGGTGCATCGCAACCTGCAAACCCTCGGCGTGCTGTGGCTGGTATACGCGGCCTGGACCGTCCTCGGCTGGCTCGTCGCTCTTCCGTTCCTCGCAGCAATGATCGGTCCCGGAACCGGCCCGTGGAGACTGGCCCCCTTCGCCGGGCATTTCCATCATCACCCGGCCTTGGTTGCGCAATTCTCCTGGCTGTTGCCGTTTGTCTCGGTGGTCATTGGGTTGCGAGCCCTGCTCTGCGTCATCACCGGCATCGGCCTTATGCGCCGCGCCTCCTGGGGACGCATCCTCGCCATCGTGACCGCGTTTCTCACCTTGCTCAAGCCCATCACCGGCACCCTGCTCGCCATCTACACCCTGTGGGTGCTGCTGCCGTCCCCTTCCGCCATCGAGTACGACCAGATTTCCATGCCCCAGACTCCCTGAAGGCCATCCCCGGCACGCCGCCGTTGCGTGCTGGGGTGGAGAGCGAGCCGAGGGAACTGCTGTTCCCGCCGGCTCGCACACCCGCACGCTCTCATTCCTGAGCAAGCGTTACTACAACCCTTGTCATCCTGAGCGAGCGTAGCGAGTCGAAGGACCTGCGGTTCGCCTGCCCCTGACCCCTGACCCCTGACCCCCCACCCCGCCCATCTACACTAAAACCATGGAATTCCCCCAAACCCGTCTGCGCCGCCTGCGCTCCACGGCCGCCATGCGCTCGCTCGTGCGTGAAACGCATCTCCACCCCGGAGCGCTGGTGTACCCGCTCTTTCTCTGTCCCGGTGAAGGCGTCCGGCGAGAGATCGCCTCCATGCCCGGCGTCTTCAATCTCTCCATCGACGAAGCTCTCAAAGAAGCCGATCAGGCCGCAGCCCTCGGCCTCGGAGGCCTGCTCCTTTTCGGCCTGCCGGCAAGCAAAGACGAGCACGGCAGCGGCGCCTATGACCCGAACGGCATCGTGCAGCAGGCCCTCCGCGCGCTCAAGGCGAGTGCCGCGACCAGGAACCTCGTCCTCATCGCCGATGTCTGCCTCTGCGAGTACACCTCCCACGGCCATTGCGGTGTGGTGCGCCAGACGGTCGGCGAAAAGGAGACCTCGTACGAAATCGACAACGACGCCAGCCTCGGCCTGCTCGCCCAGGCCGCCGTCTCGCTCGCAGAAGCCGGCGCCGATATCGTCGCGCCCTCGGACATGATGGATGGGCGCGTCGGCGTCATCCGCGACGAGCTGGACGAAGCCGGCCACGAGAGCACGCCCATCCTCTCCTACGCCGCCAAGTTCGCCTCCGCCTTCTACGGACCCTTCCGCGATGCCGCCGACTCCGCGCCGCAGTTCGGTGACCGCCACAGTTACCAGATGGACGGCGCCAATCTCCGCGAAGCCATGCGCGAGATTGAGCAGGACCTGGGCGAAGGTGCCGACATGATCCTGATGAAGCCGGCCCTCCCGTACCTCGACGTCATCCACGCCGCGCGCGGACGCTTCGACGTCCCCATGGGCGCCTACCAGGTCTCCGGCGAATACTCCATGCTGCAGGCCGCCTTCGCCAACGGCTGGCTCGACCGCAAGCGCGCCATCCTCGAATCCCTCATATCCATCCGCCGCGCCGGCGCCGACTTCATCGTCACCTACTTCGCCAAGGAAGCCGCCACCCTGCTGCGTTAGCCACTGTCATCCGAGCGCACCGGGGTCCCCGGCACTCTGCAGTTGCGTGCTGGGGTGGAGAGCGAGCCGCCCCCTCTGCTTTGCTGAGCCGCTCGCACAACCCACACATTTGTCATCCTGAGCGAAGTGGGCCGGCCGCGCCGGCCCACGCAGTCGAAGGACCTGCGGTTCGCCCGCTCACACAACCACAACTCGTCATCGTAATCGCCGCGGTTATGCTGTCATCGTGAGCGCTACGCCATCGTGTCACCCCGAGCGAAGCGCGTGATCGCCGCAACCAATCGTGTCATCCCGAGCGAGCGCAGCGGGGTCTCCGGCACGCCGAAGTTGCGTGTTGGGGTGGGGAGCGAGCCGAACGCTCTGCTTTGACGCCGCTCTGCTTTACCGAACGGCTCGCCCGCTCCAAACGTTGTCATCCTGAGCGAAGTGGGCCGGCCGCGCCGGCCCACGCAGTCGAAGGACCTGCGGTTCGCCCGCTCACAACCACAACTCATCATCGTGAGCGAAGGGCCGTCGTGTCATCCCGAGCGAAGCGAGGGATCTGCTTCTCCCCAGCAAAGCCCGGGTGCCCCATCCTTCGCGCCCCGCTACGGCCATCACAAACACAAGCGCGAACGGTGGGACTCGACCCCTGCCCCTGCCCCTGCCCCCTGAGCCCTCGATCCCTGACCGCTAACCTTGCCCCCTGCCCCTTCAACCCCCCAACCCCGCCACCACCGCCCGCAGCCGCTCCGAAAACTCCTGCGGACTCTCCTGCGGCCGCATCCTCACCGGATCACCCACGGAAATGGTAACCGTGCCCGGCCGAAACCACCGCCGCTGCTTCAGCTTGATCTCTCCCAGCCCCTGCAAGAGCACCGGCAGCACCGGCGTGCCCGACTGCTGCGTCAACAGCCCGATGCCGGACTGAAAACGCCCCATCGTGCCATCCGGCGAGCGCACCCCTTCCGGGAAAACCAGCACATGCATGCCGCGATCCAGCGCTTCGCCCGCGTGCGCAAAGCTGGCGCGGAACCCCGCCCCCTGCGGCAGTGGGAAGATATTAAACAGCGCCGTCAGGATCCAGTACGCCAGCGGCGTAAGCAGGCCCAGAAAGCGGAAGCGTTCTGCCCGCCCATGCCGCCAGCCCAGCAGCAGGTGCGCCGCCATGGCCACCGCCACCCGGTCCCGCGCGGGTCGCGGCAGCGCATACAGCACCAGCGGCACATCGAACGCGGTCACGTGGTTGCTCACGATCAGCATCGGCTTGCTCATCGCCTCTGCCGTGCCGGCCGGACGCACCACCGCCGGTCGCAGCAGCAGCCGCACCAGCGGCCGAGCCACCGCCTCCACAAATGCCGTGCGCAGCCACCGCACCGGCGTCCACCACGGCCACCGCGGATACCTGCCCCGCTGTGGCTCCGCACGCATCTGCCGCACCGGACGCCCCTCGCCACCCGTCCTCCCGCTTTCCGCAAGCGCCGTGGTCTGCGCTGCCGGCAACGCCAGCAGCCGCCTTAGATCGCCCACCGTCCGCACCTGCTGAAACCCCAGCTCGCCTACCTCTACCCCGAACCGCGACTCCAGCGTGCTCTGCAGCTCCACCAGGCTCAGGCTGTCCAGGTGCAGATCCTCGCTCAGCCGCGAAGCATCCGTGATTTCCCCCTCCGCCTCCGCCCCCGGCAGGCTGCGCAGCGCGTTCAGCAACGGATCGTTACCCGGCGTGCTGCTCGCATCGCCCCCCGCCAGCACCTGCTCCACCCACGCCGCCACCGCCCGCCGCAGTACCTTTCCGGTGGAAGTCCGCGGGAAGTCCGCCTGCGGCCACACCAGCGAGCGCCGTATCTGCTGGAAGGGAGCCAGCTTCGCATTCGCCTGCTCCACCGCCACTTCCGCCGCCTTCTCCCCGGCCCCCGCCTCCATCAGTAGCACCGCCACCGGTTGCGGCCCCGCAGCCGACCCATGCCCCACCACCGACGCGGCGCGCACCCCCGGCGACCCCACCAGCGCCCCTTCCAGATCCTGCGGATGAATCTTCAGCCCGGCCGCCGTCACAATTGTGTCGCTCTTCCGCCCGGCAAAGACCAGCGCACCGCCTGCTCCCTCTGCCGCCAGGTCCCCAGTCGCCAGCCAACCCTCGTCCGTGCTCCGCGGCTGCATCCTGCCCCCGCGCCACTCGGCGTCCGCGATCGAGCCGCCGCGCACCAGGATCTCCCCATCCGGTCCCAGCCGCACCTCCCGCCCGGCCAGCGGTTTCCCAATGCTCCCACGCGTACTCCGGAACGGATGATTCAGCGTCACCAGCGCCGTCGTCTCCGTCATCCCGTAGCCCTGGATCAGCGCAAACCCCAGCCCCGTCCAGAACTCCTCAAGCACCGCCGGCAGCGTCGCGCCCCCGCACACCAGCGCCCAGAATTTCCATCCAAACAGCCGGTGCTGCCGCCGAAAACGCCACCACCGCCGCAGTGCCGATGCGCCCGCACTCTGCAAGAGCGCTTGGTTCAGCCCCGGATCAAGCTGCATCAGGTGCGTCCGCAACAACTCCAGCACGCGCGGCACCGCCGCCAGCACGGAAATGCGTTCGCGCCGGATCAGCCCTGCCAGCCGCGGCGGTTCCAGCCGCGCCTCGAAGTGCACCTCGGCGGCCAGCAACGGGGGGACCCACAAGCCCATGAACTGCCCGAACACATGGCTCAGCGGCAGCGTATGCAGAAAACGCAGTGGATGCACCAGCCGCTCATATTTGCGATAGCGCGCTATCTCCTGCTCAATGGGGTCGAGCGAAGCCAGTACGTTCCCGTGCGTATGCACCACGCCTTTTGGTTCCGCCGTCGTGCCCGAGGTAAAGACAATCTGCAGCGCGGTCGAGCGCCGCAGCCCCGCAGCAGGCGTGTAGTCCGGACCGGGCAACCGCGCCGCAAACTCCTCAAACGGCAGCGCCGGGCTCTCCGCCCCCGCCCGCCGTAGCTGCTCCAGCAGCCCCGCATCGCCCACCAGCAGCGCCGGCGTGGTCTCCCGCCATACCCGGGCCGCAAAGCCCGCATCGCCCGCCGCATCCAGCGGCACCGCGATCACCCCGCGCAGCACGCAGCCGAAGAACGCCGCCATCCACGCGGCGCTGTTGTTCCCCCACAGCAGCACGCGCTCGCCCTGCCCGATACCGCGCCGTTCCAACTCCGCCGCGAACCGCGCACTCCACTCCGCAAGCTCCGCCCACGACGTCGCAAACCGCCGGTTCCCGGCATGCGTCACCACCGCCGTCTGCCGTCCGTGACGCCGGAAATCCTCGACAAGCGTAGCCAGGTGTTCCCGCACTCTTCAGCCCGCCATCATCCCGAGCGCCCGCATCCTGGCGCTCCCCTGTTATCCCGCGCCCACGGTGTCATCCCGAGCGAACGAGCCCACCGCTGTCGTCCCGCGCCCACCGGTGTCATCCCGAGCCCACCGTGCCACCCACGCGCAACCGTGTCACCCAAGCGCATTCGTGTCATCCCGAGCGAGCGCAGCGAGCTGAGGGATCTGCTTTTGCCTCCCGCTCCACGATCACACCCTGTCACCCCGAGCGAACACATTGTCATCCTGAGCGAGCGTAGCGAGTCGAAGGACCTGCGGTTCCCCTGACCCCTGACCCCTGACCCCTGACCCCTAACCCCTACGCCGCCTCGTCCTCCTCCACCGTCCGCTTCGCCGTCGCCAGCACCTTTTCCGTAACCGCCGCAGGAGCAATATCGTAGTGCGCCAGCTCCATGTGGTACGACCCGCGCCCCTGCGTCGCCGCCGTCAACGTCGCGCCATAGCTCAGCATCTCCGCCATCGGCACCTCCGCGCGGATAATGCACGTCCCGCTGCCCCCATCCATGCCCTGCACGCGACCCCGCCGGCTGTTCAGATCGCCCATCAGCGTCCCGGCGCACTCCTCCGGAGCCTCGATCTCCACCCGCATCACCGGCTCCAGCAGCGCCGGCTTGGCCGTCTCCATGCACTTGCGGAAGGCCAGCCGCCCCGCCAGCTTGAACGACAGCTCGTTCGAGTCCACATCGTGGTAGCTGCCGTCATACAGCACCACCCGGAAGTCCACCATCGGATACCCGGCCAGGTGCCCCCGCGCCGCTGCCTCCTGGATGCCCTTCTCCACCGCCGGAATGAATCCGCGCGGAATCGCCCCGCCAAAAATCTCGTTGGCAAACTCGAACCCCGCCCCGCGCGGCAGCGGCTCAATGCGAATCTTGCAATCGCCAAACTGCCCGTGCCCGCCGGTCTGCTTCTTGTGCCGTCCCTGCGCGTCCGCCTTCGCGCGGATCGTCTCGCGGTACGCCACCTTCGGCGCCTTCAGCGTCACCTCCGTGTGGTAGCGCCGCTTCAACTTTGAAATCAGCGCCTCGATGTGCTGCTGCCCCGCACCGGCAATCAGGAACTCCTTCGTCTGCTCGTCGCGGAAGAAGCGCACCATCGGGTCCTCTTCCATCAGCTTGTGCATTGCCGGGGCCAGCTTATCCTCGTCCGCGCGCGTCTTCGGTTCCACCGCATAGGTCATCGCCGCTTCGGGCATCTTTACCGGCTCGTAGAAGACCGGCTGCCCCGGCGCGCCCAGCGTGTCTCCGGTGTACGTCTCTTTCAGCTTCGCCACTGCGCCAATGTCCCCGGCATGCAGCTCCTGCACCGCAACGGTATTCCGCCCCTGCATCACCGAAAGGTGCGCAAACCGCTCCGTCGTATTCCGTGCATAATTCGCCACCGTCGCGTCATTGCGCAGCACCCCGCTGAACACTTTGAAGATCGACACGCGCCCGGCAAACGGATCTGTCATCGTCTTGAACACATAAAGCGACAACGGCTCCCCATCCTCCTCGTGCCGCTCCACCACACCGGCGCCGTCCGTGTCCTCCGCAACCGGTTTGGTGTGTGCCACCAGCGGCCTCCGCTCACCCGGAGCCGGCGCATACACCTTCAGGAAGTCGAGCAGGTGATCGGTGCCGATATTCCGTCCGCCACTCGCATACAGCACCGGGAACATTCGGTCTTCGCGAATGGCCTCATGCAGGGCCTCGATCAGGTGCTCGGTCGGAATCGTGCCCTCGCGGAAGAACTCTTCCATCAGCTCGTCCTTGCCCTCCGCCACCAGTTCCACCAGCGCCTCGTGCAGGCTCTGCGCCTCGCCGGCCAGCGCCTCCGGAATCGCACCACGCTTGCCGCGTCCACTTCCGTCCGCCTCGTAGGTAAAGGCCTCCATCGTCACCAGGTCCACCACGCCGCGGAAGCTCCCACCCTCCGTAATCGGTAACTGCACCGGCGCAACCTGCCGGCCGAACGCCTCCTGCAGCGCTCGAATCGACGCCGCACCATCCGCCCGCGGATGGTCCATCTGGTTCACCAGCAGCACACGCGGCAGTCCCACCTCTTCTGCACAACCCCACATCCGCTTGGTCAGCGGCTCCACGCCGCCCACCGCATTCACCACCACAACCGCCGACTCCACCGGCATCAGCGCCGCTTTCGCCTGATGCGCAAACATGTGGAATCCCGGCGTATCCACCAGGTTCACCTTGATGCCGTCCCACTCCGCATACGCCACCGCCGCGGACATCGTCGTCCGCCGCGCCACTTCCTCTTCGTCATACGCCGTCACCGCAGAGCCGTCCTCCACCCGCCCCATCCGCTCCGTCATCCCCGCGGCCTGCAGCAGCGCCGCTATAAGCGTCGTTTTGCCACTGTGTGCGTGACCAACCACGGCCACGTTGCGTATCTCCCTGCTGGCGTACGTCCTCGCACTCTTCTCATTCATCGCATCACCTCAAATTGAAATAAAATCGGCGCCCTCCCCCCCCTCTTCCGCGAGTTGCGCAAAGCCTCTGGCACGCGCCCACCCGCTGTCATCCCGAGTGGAGCGCGGAGCGCGCAGCCGAGGGACCTGCCTCCCGCCCGCACTCCCCACAAACTTGTCATCCTGAGCGCAGCGAAGCGGAGTCGAAGGACCTGTGGTTCGCCGGGTGCCCCATCCTTCGCGCAAGACAGCACCTCACCCCGCAAAACACTCCGGCGCGAAGGGTGGGCTCTGCGCGCAAGCGCAGACCGCATTTCCTGTCGAACCGTGTGATCTGTGGAATCTGACACCCGTGCAACACTTGTCATCCTGAGCGGAGCAGGCCGGCAGTATCGGCCTGCGCAGCCGAAGGATCTGCTTTCTGCCGGGACTATCCACACACGCGTCATCCCGAGCGGAGCGCGCAGCGCGCAGCCGAGGGATCTGCCTCCCGCCCGTACTCCCCACACACTTGTCATCCTGAGCGTAGCGAAGCGGAGTCGAAGGACCTGCGGTTCGCTTTCAGAACCCCTCACCAACTCCGGACAGTCCTTCACCCAGGCGGCAGGGAGCCGCACCACGACCGTTCGTTCTGCCGTCCTTCGCCCCATCGGGAACAGGCCCCAGCAGGCGCAGTCTCCAGCCTTCGCCCAAATTAGGCGCACCAAACCGAGCCGCGTCGTATCAGGCCCCGCAGTCTAGCACCCACAATGAACAATTCTCAACTACTCTTCCAGCATGCGCGTTCTCGTCTGGACGACTGTTGCGGTCTCCTTTTTCCTGCCTTTTGTCTCTGTTGCGCAATCCTCGCCGAAGCTACGCCATGGCCCCTCGTTTGGCACGTTCAGCAGTCTTCAATACATCAATGAAGCTGGAGATTTGGTGGGATCGGAGATCACCATCATTCCCCAGTACCACTCTGCCTACGCAATTGTGCAGTGTGCAGAAGGCGTGCCGAGCACCCCGGTGTTAGTTCCTGTGGAACTTCGGGGAAAGACTCTCCGGTTCACGGTGCAATCGGAGGACACTTCCTGCAATGGGCAATATTCTGCAGTAGTGGACAGCCGAGGTATGACACTGCAAAGGTCAGGCGACATCAAAGCAGCATTTCTTCCTCGACGCCGGAGCTATTGGGCTCGCTAAAACATACTCGCAAAGCGCCGCGCTTACGACTGTTTGTCATCCTGAGCGTAGCGAAGCGGAGTCGAAGGACCTGCGGTTCGCTTTCAGAACCCCTCACCAGCTCCGGACAGTCCTTTACCGCGGCCGCCCGGTATAGACGAATCACAACCACTCTTGCGGCCGGGCTGTCTTTACTCCGCACTGCGTTCCGAAAGCGAACCGGGCAGACCCCTGCTTGGCGGAAACCTCATCCTCCCCACCTCAAAGCCTCCATCTCACCCGTATCGCCTTCACGGCCTCACCTACCCCGCCTGCGCCCCAGGAAGGCCTCTCGCGCCGGCCTTCCCGAAGCCTTCCAGCGCTTCACCGTCTCGTACACGATCACCGTCATATAGGTCACCGCCATCCACACCAGCACCGCTTCAATCGGCAGCCCGGCCCAGGCGGTCACGTCGATGCCCACCATCTCCGCGCGCTGATAACCCCACCAACCGTACGGCAGCGCCAGCGTCGCCTCCCACAACAGGCTCGTCAGGAGCATCACGAAGATCGTCAGGCTGAATGCGCGCCAGTTGATCACCGGTCGCGCCGAGGGAAACAGCACTGACGATGGCAGTAAGGCCAGCAGAACCAGAAATGTCAGGTAGCCCGGAAACCCCGGCCCGGCATGCGCGAACGTGTTTCTGTACACGATTCCTGCGCCGATCAGCACCACGGCCCAGACCACCGAGAGAGGATGAAACCGCAACAGGCGGTCGAACCTCGCGCGCGGCTCGGCTGTCCCCGCCACTGTGTAGGCGCGCAGCCAGTACTCATCCAGCCAGATGTAGAGCAGCAACACCGCAACAAAGCCGGTGAGATAGAAAACGTACTCTTCCACCGGAACGGAGCCGCCCATCGTCGGGACATGCACGCCCAACGTAGCCTTCGCATTCGGAAAAGTGAAAAAGCGGTGAGCAAAAAAGAAATCCAGGATCGCGCCCACCGGGAACAGCGCCGCAATCGTGAGCAGGAAGGCCCGCTTTGAAATCCGCACACCATCGCTGGGGATCAGCCATCCGCCAATCACCCCGATGGGCACCAGGAACAGCAACAGGCTCACCGTGTATCCATAAGGCGATGGGTTGCGCCCCGAAACATCGATCGCCGCCGGCACACGCACGGTGTGCAGCGTGAGCGCCGCCGGCAGGCTCACCATGGCCAGCATCACCGCGACCATCCAACTGTCGCCGCGAAAAAAAGACCGAAATCGCCGGGCGCTGCCCATGGGCCTCCATTATGGAGCAACGCTCGCTCCCAACGATTCCCGTCTCGCGCTGTCATTGGAGCGGAGCAGGCCGGCAGTATCGAACTGCGCAATCGAAGAATCTGCTTTCTGCCGGGACTACCCGCACACGCGTCATCCCGAGCGGAGCGCGCAGCGCGCAGTCGAGGGATCTGCTTCACGCCCGCACTCCCCATACACCTGTCATCCTGAGCGTAGCGAAGCGGAGCCGAAGGACCTGCGGTTTTCTCTGGCCTGATACCTGACCTCAATCTTTGTCATCCTGAGCGAAGTGAGCCAGCTGTCCCGCGCTCACGCAGTCGAAGGACCTGCGGTTTCTGAACATGGGGTGCCCCATTCTCCGGGCCAGGAGGAGGATGTTTTTTGGGAGGCACGCTCGTTCTCATCTTCGCTTTTCCAATTCCCTGGCGTACTAATTCCCCCAACCTGCCACAATAGAAATAGGGGCTCATATTCAGGAATAGGGAGCTCATATAGTGAACGCCCCGACACGTGTCATCCCGAGCGCAGCGCAAAGCGCGAAGCCGAGGGATCTGCTTTCTGCCCGCACCACAACGCAATTGTTACTTCACCAGCAACACCTTGCCCCAAAACCGGTGCAAACAGCCCTCATAACTCCAATCCAGAGAGGACTTTGCCCCTAACCCTTGCGCCAAGAGGACTTTAGCCGGCCACCCCCGGCCTAAGTTCAATCCGGAGAGGACTTTAGCCCGAAAGTCCAGGGGGCGGGGGAGGTAACGCATGCGTCATCCTCCGAGCACCACGAGCGGCCCCATGTATCTCGCGTAAAATAACCTGTTTGGCTCCCAGCGCTCCGTCCCCACACCGGGCGCAAATCCCGGGCCATTCAGCACGGAGCACTCGCTTTGGCAGACACCATCTACGACGTCGCCATCCTCGGCGGCGGCCCAGCCGGTTACACCGCCGCTATCCGCGCCGGACAGTACGGGCTCAAGACCGCCCTCATCGAGAAAGAAGACAAGCTCGGCGGCACCTGCCTCCACTGGGGCTGCATCCCGACCAAGTCCATCCTCTTCAACGCCGAAGTCTACGACCACCTCAAGCACGCGAAAGAGTACGGCATCGAAGGCGTCGGCGAAGTCACCATCAACTGGCCGGCCATCCTCCAGCGCAAGAACCAGATCGTCCAGAAGCACACCAAGGGCCTCGACTTCCTTATGCGGAAGAACAAGGTCACCACGGTGCGCGGCTACGGACGCCTCACCGGCCCCGCCAAAGACGGCGTCTTCACTGTGAATGTCGAAGAAGCCGGCGGCAAGCGCACCACTGTCAAAGCGAAGAAGCTCCTGATCGCCACCGGTTCCGATGCCCGCATGCTCCCCGGCCTCACCCCGGACTCCACCATCCTCACCAACATGGAAATCCTCAACATCGACAGGATTCCCAAGTCGATGATTGTCATCGGCGCCGGCGCCGTGGGAGTGGAATTCGCCTCCATCTTCAAGAGCTTCGGCTCCGACATCAACATCGTCGAATACCTCCCCCGCCTGGTGCCCGCCGAAGACGAGGAAGTCAGCAAGGAGCTCGCCCGCGTCTACCGCAAGCGCGGCATCGAGACCAACGTCGGCGCCCGCGTGGACAAGGTCGAGAAGACCGATGGTGGCGTAAAGGTCACGTTCACCGCCTCCGACGGCAAGCAGGTCACCAAGGAAGCGGAAAAGGTGCTCGTCGCTGTTGGCCGGGCCCCGCGCACGGAAAACATCGGCCTCGAAACTACGAAGATCAAACCCGAGCGCGGCTTCATCAAGACCAACGAGTGGATGGAGACCGACGAGCCCGGCATCTACGCCATCGGCGATATCGTCGCCGGCCTGCCGCAGCTCGCGCACGTCGGCGCTATGTCCGGCATCGTCGCCGTTTCCAGGATCGCCGGCAAGCCCGCGCGCCCCGTGCGCCGCGACCGCATCCCCGCCTGCACCTACTGCGAGCCGCAGATCGGCAGTGTCGGCCTGACCGAAGCCATGGCCAGGGAAAAGGGCTACCAGGTCAAGGTCGGCAAGTTCCCCTTCTCCGCCAACTCCAAGGCCTCCATCGTCGGCCAGCACGAAGGCTTCGTGAAGGTCGTCTCCGACGCCAAGTACGGCGAAATTCTCGGCGTCCACATCATCGGCCCCCAGGCCACCGAGCTGGTTGCAGAAGCCGTCACCGCCATCGAACTCGAAGCCACCGTGGACGACATCATGTTCACCATCCACGCCCACCCCACCCTCGCAGAAGCCATGCTCGACGGCTTCGGCGCCGTGGAGAACCTCGCCATCAACGTCTAACCACTGCCGGTCAGAACCCCGGGTGCCCCATCCTTCGCGCCGCGTCGCATTCTCGAACGCAACGCACTCCAGCGCGAAGGGTGGGCTATGCTCCGCAGGAGCATACTCGGGTGTTAGGTTCCGGTACATGCGACGAAAGATTGTTTCAGTTATCGAGTTCTTGCTCGAGTTGATCGCCCCATGCTTCCTTGGCTAGGCGAAATTCATTAACCCTGCGCGCCCCCACGCAGACTCTGCAGTTGCTCCATCACCCCCGCATCCACGGATCGCAAATGCAGATCGCGCTGCGGAAACGGCATCTCGATCCCGCGCTCGCTGAAGCTCTTGAAAATCACGAAGTACAACTCGCTGCGCAGCGCCGTAGGCGACTGCAGCATCGTCTCCGTCCACACCCGCAGCTCAAAGCTCAGCGAGTTGTCCCCCAGCGCCCGGAAGATCACATCCGGCGCCGGGTCGGCGAGCACCGCTGCATTCGCCCGCGCCAGCCCCAGCAGTACCTCACGCACCTCTTCCGGATCGCTCGCATAGCCCACGCCCACCGGCACGGATATCCGTACCTGCCGATCGTTCACTGTCCAGTTGGTCAGTTGCTTGGTGATGAAGTCCGAATTCGGCACAATGATCACGATGTTGTCGTTCGTCCGCACCCAGGTGCTGCGCCCGCGGATATCCACCACATCCCCAAACGTGTTGCCCACCTCGATACGATCGCCGATCCGTATCGGCTGCTCGAAGAGCAGGATCAGTCCCGCGACAAAGTTCGCCACCACCGGCTGCAACCCCAGCCCCACGCCCAGTCCCAGCGCGCCGCCCACTACCACCAGGCTGTTCAGGTTCAGCCCGATCGATTCCAGCCCCACCGCCAGCCCGAAGATAAATACCAGGTACGAGATCACCTTGGCAACCGCGTACTGCTGCGGCAGCCCCAGCGGCGTGTGGATCAGTACCCGATGCTGCAGCAGCCGCAGCGCCCCGTTCGCGACAAAGGCCAGGCAGATCAGAAAGATCGTGACCTTCATCAGAAAGATCGTGGTAATCGGCACCGTCGCCCACCGTCACCAGCGGCAGGTGCAGGAAGCGGTGCACCCGGTCGCCCACCGTACCCACCAGCGGCGCGTAAAAGCTGTCGAAAAACTCGAATACCGCGAGCAGCAGGACGAGCCCGCCCAGCGTCGCCCAGAGCCACCTTCGGTTCTTCGCCATCCCGCCCTCCGCAGCGGCTCGGCCCGTCGCTCTCGCCATGCGCATTCGCCCCCGCTCTGCCCCGCGCCTTCGGCCCGGCAGTCGCGAGCAAAGCCTACCACGGCCCCCGCCGCTCTCCCGCTAGCGCCCTAGCCCTGCGCCGCTCCCTCGCTAGAATCGAACTGCATGCCGACAGAACTCCGCTCGTTCGCCAAGATCAATCTCGGGCTCGCCATCGGTCCCCCGCGTGCGGACGGCTTCCATGCGCTCACCACCCTTTACCAGACCATCGACCTCCACGACCGCGTCCGCGTGGCCGCGCGCCGCGCCCCCTGCACCCGCATCGAGCTCACCACCAACGACGCGCGCGTGCCCACCAACCCGACCAACACAGCGTGGCGGGCCGTCGCGCGCGCCCTCGCGGAGCTCGACCTCACCGCCGAAGTCGAGATCCATATCGAAAAGCGCCTGCCCGTCCAGGGCGGCCTTGGCGCCGGTTCGGGCAATGCCGCTGCCGCCCTCCTCGCCCTTGAACGTGAGCTCGGACTCCGCCTTCCCGGACCGGTGCGTCTCGGCATCGCCGCACACGTCGGCTCGGATGTCCCCCTCTTCCTGCTGGGCGGCACCGTGCTCGGCCTCGGCCGCGGCGAAGAGGTCTACCCCCTCCCCGACCTCCCCGCCACCGAATGTGTCGTCGCCGTCCCGTCCATAGGCGTTTCCACCCCCGCCGCCTTTCGCGCCTGGGACGCCCGCACCCCCACCCACGCCAGCACGGGTGATTCCACAAGCGCGTTGACCGGGGCGCCCCCCACCGCTACACTGGATAGGTTGAGTCGGTCGATCGCTGCTGCCTGGAGCGAACCGCACTCCTCCGGTGTCTTCCCGCCACATCGCCCCCAGGGGGATGTGGAGAGACGGGGAGACCTGGCCGAGACTCCGCTGCTCGCGCTTGTCCGCACCGGGATTGCCAACGACTTCGAAGAAGTCGTGTTTCCGCAGCATCCCCTTCTCGGTGAGATCAAGCGTCTGCTGGCGGCCCCCGGCCTTCCGCAGGACGCGGCGCTTTATGCGGCGCTCTCTGGTTCTGGTGCGGCCCTTTTCGGCCTCTACCGCAACCCGGAGGCGGCCGGCAAAGCCGTCGAACGCCTCAGTGCGCTCGGTGTCCCTGCGCTGCGCGCGCGGACATTGGGGCGGGAGGCGTACTGGCGCGCGATGGGCTCGGACGTCGATTGCCGGTGAACCGCCGGCACCCGCCTCCTCCATCGCGGTAACCGCATTGGGCGATCGACTAACGGTAGGTCAAGTGCCTTTGGAGCACTTTGTCTAGGTTCGAATCCTAGTCGCCCAGCCAGCTTTCGCAGGGGAGAATCGTCTCCCGTGCATCCTTCACCGCAGCAGCTTTCCCGGCTGCGGTCTCAGTTTCCGGGACGGAGCAACCAACGCAAACCAGCTTGGGAGATCTGTGATGAAACAGGACCTGGCAGCATCAGTGGCAGAGCAGAACGGTGCAGGGCAGAATGGTGCAGTGCAGGAGCGGACAGAGCGCAATCCACGTCCCGCGCCCGAGCGCAAGCGCAGTCGGCTCAGCGAAGATCGCCGCTTCAAGATCTTTGCCGGTTCCGCCAACCGTGCGCTTGCCGAAGAGATCTGCAAGCAGATCGGCGTGCCTCTCGGTGAAACCAAGATGCAGAAGTTCTCTGATGGAGAGATTTACTTCCAGCTCCTGGAGAACGTCCGCGGGGCCGATGTCTTTGTCGTCCAGCCCACCTGCTATCCCGTCGATTCGAACCTTATCGAGCTGCTCATCATGATCGACGCCCTCAAGCGCGCTTCCGCCGGCCGCATCACCACCGTGGTGCCGTACTACGGCTACGCCCGCCAGGACCGCAAGGACCGCCCACGCGTCGCCATCTCGTCCAAGCTGGTTGCCGATCTGCTCACGACCGCCGGCGCCAACCGCGCACTCTTCATGGACCTCCACGCGGCCCAGATCCAGGGCTTCTTCAACATCCCGGTGGACCACCTCTTCGCCAGCCCCGTGCTCGTCGGCTACTTCCGCGAGAAGAACCTGCCCAACCTCACCGTCGTCTCGCCGGATGCTGGCGGCGTGGAGCGCGCCCGCTTTTTCGCCACCAAGATGGAAGCGCCCCTGGCCATCGTGGATAAGCGTCGCACCGACATCAACGTCACCTCCGTCATGCACGTCATCGGCGATGTCCGCGGCCGCACCTGCCTCATCATCGACGACATCGTGGACACCGCCGGCACGCTGGTCAAAACCGCCGACGCGCTGCTCGAACAGGGCGCTACGGAAATCTATGCCTGCGCTTCCCACGCCGTGCTCTCCGGGCCGGCCATCGAACGCATCGCCCAATCGCGCCTCAAGGAGCTGGTGGTTACCGATTCCATCCCGCTCCAGGATGACGCGAAGCGGGTACCCAAGATCAAAGTGCTCTCCGTTGCCGGTCTTTTGGCCGCCGCCATCGAGAGCATTCACATGGAAACCAGCGTCAGCTCGCTGTTCAACTGAACGATCGAACTCCGGGTTCAGGAAACCAGGGTTCAGGGGTCAGGAAACAGGAAACAGGAAACAGGAAAAAGGAGCAGATGCTTAACGAACTCGCCGGGCTTCTGCCCGGTACATGGAAAGGGAGGGGAGAGCAGCAGCGCAGGTGTGCAGATCGGGTGTACAGGGCTTGCCCTCGACCCCTGATCCCTAACTCCTGAACCCTGACTCTCCCTGCCCGAAAGGAAAACATGGCAGCAACCCAGGAACTCATCAGCGCAACGCCCCGCGAGGGCAAGTTCAACAAGAATGCAGCCCGGCGCGTCCGCGTGGCCGGCCGCATCCCCGGCGTTATCTACGGGGCCAAGGAGCCCTCCGTAGCCGTCGAGCTCGATCCCAAGCAGATGCTCCGCATTCTGCACTCGGAGTCGGGCCACAACACCATCATCGACGTTCAGGTCGCCGGCAGCCCCGCCGCCAAGGCCATGATCGTGGACTGGCAGTACGAGCCCATCAAAGGCACCCTCATGCACGTGGACCTCAAGCGCATCGCCATGGACAAGGTCATGCGCGTGGAAGTGCCGGTGCTGCTCGAAGGCACGCCCGTGGGCGTAAAGGTGCAGGGCGGCATCCTCGACCAGGTGCTGCGCGAGATCGAAGTTGAGTGCCTCCCGGCCGACATCCCCAGCCATATCGCTGTCGATGTGTCGGGCCTCGGGCTCAACGACATCCTCCGCGTCTCCGACCTGCCGCACAGCGGCTCGGTCAAGTTCCTCACGGAAGAGGGCGCCACCGTGGCCCACGTCACGGTGATCAAGGAAGAGGTCGTCGCGGCCGATGCCGTGGCCGCCCCGGGAGCAGCAGAACCGGAAGTGGTCAAGAAGGGCAAGACGGAAACAGCCGAAGGCGGCGAGGCCAAGGCTGGCGATACCAAGGGCGGCAAGAAGTAGCGCTTGGCGGAGGAACGTTCATCGGCGCGGCGTGCCTTCCTGGTGGTCGGCCTCGGCAATCCCGGGATCGAATACCAGTGGACGCCGCACAATGCAGGGTTCCTCGCCATCGACCGCCTCGCCGATCAGTGCGGCGTCTCGGTCAGCAATCGCCGCTGCCGGGCTTTGACGGCAACGGCGCAACTGGCCGGACAGACCGTCGTCCTGGCCAAGCCGGAAACCTACATGAACCTCAGTGGGATTTCCGTGGCGGCCTTATTGAACGAGTTCGATGCCGATCCAAAACAGGATCTGCTCGTGCTCTATGACGAACTGGATCTCGCGTTGGGATCCCTCCGGGTGCGCGAGCGCGGTTCTGCCGGCGGGCACAACGGAGCGCGTTCCATCTCCGGCGCGCTCGGCACCGACGAGTGGGCCCGGGTACGGATTGGCGTGGGACCGGATGGGATGGCGACGGCAGGACGGCGCGGGAAGGATTACCTGCTCACGCCGATGCGGAAGCCGGATCTTGCGGTCCTGGACGAAGTGCTCGATCGCGCAGCACGCGCCGTCGAGACAGTGATCGCGCGAGGCATCGGCGCCGCGATGAACGAATTTAATCGCCGCGAACCGCCCGCCGGGGAACCGGGGACGACCAGCGGTAAGTAGCAGAAAGAGTTTCGAGTTCAGGAAGAGAGATACCTTATGCAACGTGTCTATGAAGTGATGTTTATCGTGCGCCCCGACATCGAGGAAGCCGATGTGGACAAGCTCATCGCCGGTTTCGAGCAGACCATCACCAATGGCGGTGGCACCCTCAAGTCCACTGAAAAGCTCGGCCGCCGCAAGCTGGCCTACATGGTCCGCAAGTTCAACGATGGAACCTACGTGCTGCTCACCTTTGAAGCCGAAGGCTCGCTGGTCTCCGAGATCGAGCGCCGCCTCCGCGTCTCCGAGCCGGTGATCAAGTTCATCACCGTCCGCATGGACGAGGAAGAAAAGCGCATCGGCAAAATCAAGGCCATCCGCGCCACCCGCAAGAAGGTAAGCGCCCAGCCCGCCGAAGAGTCCGGTCTGCCCGCTTCGGCCGCCGCCGCCGTAGAAACCGCCGCCAACGCTTAGTACTTTGCTCGGGACACTTGTCATCCTGAGCGAGCGAAGCGAGTCGAAGGACCTGCGGTAGCACTTGCGCCGCAACCACATCAGCCGGTCCAGCTTCATCGCCGGATCGATCCCAAACGGGAAAAGAGAAAGGGAAATTTCATGGCTGACGAAACCAGCACACCAGCAGCAACCCCCACCCCCACCGGCGGCAGTGACCGCCCCGCTTCTGATCGTCCCGAGCGCCCCGCCTCCGATCGTCCCGATCGGCCAGCCGGCGAGCGTCCCAGCGGCCCCGGAAGCCGTGGTCCTGGCGGCCCCGGTCGCGGCCCCGGCGGTCCTGGCGGACCCGGCGGACGTAAGTTCTTCCGCCGCAAGAAGGTTTGCAAGTTCTGCGTGGAGAAGATCGACGCCATTCCGTACCGCGATGTCCGGCTCCTCCAGGGCTTTGTCGCGGAGCGCGGCAAAATCGTGCCGCGTCGTCTGACCGGCGTCTGCACCAAGCACCAGCGCCGCCTCACCCGCGCCATCAAGCAGGCCCGCAACATCGCCCTGCTGCCGTTCGCCGCGCGCTTCTAGGCCCATACCTCTGTCATCCTGAGCGAGCGCAGCGAGTCGAAAGACCTGCGGTTAGCTTGGGATGGCATCGCATCCGGAGGCCAAAGCCGGCCTCACACATCAGGAGAAAGCTCCATGGAAGTGATCCTCAAAGAAGATGTCAACCAGCTCGGCCACCGCGGCGACGTGGTCAAAGTCGCCGACGGCTACGGCCGCAATTTCCTGCTCCCGCGCAAGCTCGCCATTGAAGCCACCGCGGCCAACAAGAACGTCATCGACCAGATGAAGCAGTCCGCCGTCCGCCGCTCCGCGCGCGAAAAGGCGGAAGCCGAAGCCCTGGTCGCTCAGCTCGATCAGGTGGCGCTCACCTTTGAACGCCGCGTCGGTGAAAACGAACACCTCTTTGGCTCCGTGACCTCGTCCGAGATCGCCCAGGGTCTGGAAAGCAAGGGCTTCCACATCGACCGCCGCAAGGTGCAGCTCGACGAACCCCTCAAGCAGCTCGGCGAGTTCCACATCCCCGTCAAGCTCCATCGCGAAGTGACTGCGCACATCAAAGTGACGGTCAAAGCCGAAGGCGCCGAGTAACCCTCACTCAGGCCAGTCGAAAGGCGCAGAGTCTCCTCTGCGCCTTTTGCCCTTACGCCTCGCCGGGCCCCACCACCACCCGCCGTCATCCCGAGCGAAGCGAAGGATCCAAGCCCACTCCAGGCCGAACCCACATCCCGAGCCCAGCCGACTCCCCGCATTTGTGTCATCCCGAGCGAAGCGCAGCGCAGCCGATGGACCCGCTTTCCGTCCACCCCGGCACCAAGGCCGTCTTCCCGAACGCCGTGTCATCCCGAGCGTAGCCGAGGGACCTGCTTTTCCCATCCATCACTCCACATCCGCCCAGCCCCACCCTGCGCATCCAACCCATAGGAGGCTCCCCATGGCCCGCACCGAATCCGCCATGTCCCCCTTGGGCACCAAAGCCCCTGACTTCGCCCTCCCCAACGTCCTCAACGGCGTCATCGTGTCCCTCCGCGATGTGCGCGGCGACCGCGGCCTGCTGGTCATGTTCATCTGCCGCCACTGCCCCTTCGTCAAGCATCTGGAGCAGTCCCTGGCCGAGCTTGGCCGCGAATACGCAGAGTCCGACCTCGGTATCGTCGCCATCAGCAGCAACGACGCCGAGACCTATCCGGATGACGCCCCGCCCAGCCTCCGCGAGCAGGCCCAGAGGCTCGGGTTCACCTTCCCGTATCTCTACGACGAATCGCAGTCCGTCGCCCTCGCTTACGGCGCGACCTGCACGCCGGACTTCTTCCTGTTCGACTCGGACCTCCGCCTCGTCTACCGCGGCCAGTTCGACAGCAGCCGCCCGGGCAACGGCGTCCCCATCACCGGCGAAGACCTTCGCCGCGCCATCGACGCCCTCCTCGCCGGCCAGCCCATCTCCCCCGACCAGCGGGCCAGCCTGGGCTGCAACATCAAGTGGCGGCAAGCCGCTTAGCGCTCAGGTCCAGGTACCCCCATCCCCCCGGGACTTTTGGCCCAAAGTCCTCCAAGGAAAGAACTTAGGCCGGGGGTGTCCAGCTAAATTGGTGTAAACAAGGCAGTTACGCGCAAAGTCCTTTCAGAAAACGACTTAGAGGAGCTTTCACTGTCAGGCCTTGCTGTTTCCTCTCACCCTTACTTCTATTCTGGCGAATTTTGGGGAACGGGCACGCCAACGAAGGTGTGGAAAACCCGCCAGGTGCCAATGCCCGACGTGCAAGGCAGCGTTACCGATGGGAGGTGCAAGCGGTACGTGGTCGTGCGCTAGAATCGCAACCTATGTGGCCAACCCTTCCGCGCCTGGTTCGATCAAGTCCTCAGCTTGGCGCGGTCCTGTGCCTTTGCCTACTGGCCTGCCCCCCGCTCCGAGCGCAGGCTGCGGGCAAGGGTTCCGCGCAGGTGCCCTCGGAGGCCTTCTCCCGGACCCTCGACGCGCTCATCAATAAGCATGAGTACAAACAGAAAGTTCCGGCCGAAAGCCATTGGCTGGATGAGGGTGAGCGCTACACCGTGCTCGAGCCCTCGGCGGCCAACGCCGAGGAGATGGACCTGGTGGCCTACGAGACGGCAACCGGGAAGCGAACCGTCCTGGTGGGGGCGAAACAGCTTATCCCGTCCGGCGCGAATAAGCCGATTTCGATTGAGGATTACCATTGGTCCGCTGACAAAACGCGCCTGCTGATCTTCACCAATTCGCAGAAGGTATGGCGGGCCAATACGCGGGGCGACTACTGGGTGCTCCATCTGCCCGACGGCAAGTTGACCAGGCTCGGCGCAGACGCGCCTCCGTCCTCGCTGATGTTCGCGAAGTTCTCTCCGGACGGCCGCTCGGTGGCGTATGTGCGAGAGAACAACCTGTATGTCGAAGACCTCTCGACGGGGAAGCCGCGGGAACTCACCAAAGATGGCTCGTCCGAGATCATCAACGGTACCTCGGATTGGGTGAACGAAGAGGAGTTGTTCCTGCGGGATGCGTTCCGCTGGAGTCCGGATTCGCAATCGATCGCGTATTGGCAGTTCGACCAGTCCGGCGTGCAGGAATACACGCTGATCAATGACACGAAGGAGCTGTACCCGCAGACATTTCGCTACAAGTACCCCCAGGCCGGCACCACGAACTCCGCCGTACGCGTAGGTGTTGTCTCTGTACAGGGCGGGGACACCCGCTGGGTAAAGTTGCCGGGAGATCCGCGGAACCAGTACGTCCCGCGTATGGATTGGGTCGGGGACTCCGACGAGATCGCGGTCGAGCTACTGAACCGGTTACAGAATGACGATCGTGTGTTTCTCGCCAACGCCCGCACCGGTGATGTGCGGCTGCTGTTTGAGGACAAGGATGCGGCCTATCTGGATACGGTCGATACGCTCTCGGCAATGCCGGACTTTACCTGGATACCGCAGAGCCGGGGAAAGACCGCAGCAGCGCCGGAGCGGGAGTTACTCTGGCTCAGCGAGCGGGATGGCTGGCGCCACGCCTATCTGGTCTCCCGGGCGACCGGCCAGCTTCGGCTGATTACGAATTTTCCGGGGGACGTCATCGGCTCGGTCGACATGGACGAAGCCGCAGGCTATTACTACTTCACCGCTTCTCCTTCCGATCCCATCCGCCGGTACCTGTACCGGTCCCGTCTTGACGGAAGCGGAACTCCCGAACGATTGACGCCCGGCAACCAAAGCGGTATTCACGACTACACCGCTGCTCCCAACGGCTTGTGGGCGCTGCACACTTATACAAGCGCCGCCCATCCGCCCATTTTCGACGTTGTGCAACTGCGGGATCACAAGGTCATGCGCACGCTGGAGACGAACGAGGCGCTTGCCAAAAAGGCGCAGTCGCTGGTCACCCCGCCGGTCGAGTTCACGGAAACCCCTGTAGGAAACGGAGTCCGGCTGAGCACTGTTGTGATCAAGCCGCCAGATTTCGATCCGGCCAAAAAGTATCCGGTGTTTGTTTCCGTGTATGGAGAGCCGTGGCTTGCAATAGTGCAGGACAAGTGGGATCTCCTGTACGGTCACATCTTTTCCCAGGCGGTCGCGCGGGAAGGCTACATCGTCCTGGGCTTTGACAATGAGGGCACGCCTGCTCCCCGCGGGCGTGCATGGCGCAAGGCGGGCTATGGCGCCATCGGCGTGCTGTCCACCCAGGAGCAGGCCGCTGCCATAAGGGAGTTTGCCCGCGAGCACCCATACGTGGATACCCAGAGGATGGCCATCTGGGGCTGGAGCGGCGGTGGAACCAACACGCTGAACATGATGTTCCGCTACCCGGGTCTTTTCAGCACAGGAATTGCAGTGGCTCCGGTTCCGGACCAGACCCGTTACGACACCATCTACCAGGAACGCTACATGGGCCTGCCCGCTGAGAACGCGAAGGGCTACCACGATGGTTCGGCGATCAACTTCGCTGGCGGCCTGACCGGAAATCTGCTGATCATCCATGGTTCCGGGGACGACAATGTGCATTTCCAAGGAACGGAACTGCTGGTGAACAAGCTCATCGAGCTGGGGAAGCCGTTCACCTTCATGGATTATCCGAATCGGACGCACTCCATCTCCGAAGGTCCAGGCACCAGCCTGCACGTGCACACGTTGATCGTGCGTTATCTCGAGGAGCATGTGCCGCCGGGTCCGCTGCCCCGATAGCCGAGCCTGACTGCGGTTCTGGGCTTCCGAGAGTTGCCGCCGGGATTCCCATGGCACTCGGTGGCCGGCACCGTAGTAACCTCAAACGCGTGCCCCTCCTCTCCCTCGAAGACCTCACCGTCTCCTTCCGCCACCAGGACGTGGTCCACAACCTCAGCTTCACCATCGACAAGGGCGAAGTCCTCGGCCTGGTGGGCGAATCCGGCTCCGGCAAGTCCGTCACCTCGCTCGCCATCCTCGGTCTGCTCGACCCCGCCGCCCGCACCACCGGCCGCATCCTGCTCGATGGCCGCGACCTCCTGCGCCTTGCTCCCCAGGAGCTCCGCCGGGTCCGCGGTAAGCGCATCGCGATGATCTTCCAGGAACCGATGACCGCCCTCAACCCGGTCATGCCCATTGGCCGGCAGATCGCGGAAGCAGTCGAAGTGCATCAGCCCACCCTCACCCGGCGGGAGGTCAAAGCGGCCGTGATCGCCGGCCTCGAAGCCGTCGCACTGCCCGAGCCCGAGCGCCGCTACAGCGACTACCCCCATCAGTTTTCCGGGGGGCAGCGCCAGCGCATCATGATCGCCATGGCACTGGTCAACCGGCCCGAGCTGCTCATTGCCGACGAGCCCACCACCGCGCTCGACGTCACCGTGCAGAAACAGATCCTCGAACTTCTGCGCACTCTTCAGCAGCAATACGGCCTCGGGATGCTCTTCATCTCGCACGACCTCGCCGTGGTGGCCGATGTCGCCGACCGGGTCGCCGTCATGCGCCACGGCTACCTGCTCGAGCAGGGCTATCGGGACCAGGTCTTCCGCAGCCCGCTCCACCCCTACACCCGCAGCCTGCTCGGCGCCATCCCCACACTGCAAACCGATCGCAGGCGTCCCCTGGCCAGCCTTCCGCCGGGCGCGCCTGTCGTCCAGGCCGGCACCCTGCGCGAAAGCGCCCCGGGTCACTGGGTCCGGCAGTAACCTGCCCGGCACTCTATCGGAAGGGCAGCCGTGCCGCCCGGCTGCTATGCTGGGCGACGGCTCTTTCCCATGCGCGCCCTTGTCCTTTCCGATATCCACGCCAACCTCGATGCCCTCGACGCCGTCCTCAATGCGGCGCCCGCGCATGACACGGTGTGGAACCTCGGCGACAGCGTCGGCTACGGAGCCTGCCCCAACGAAGTCCTCGACCTCGTCCCGCAGCTCGGCCGCGTCTTTGTGCGCGGCAACCACGACCGCGCCTGCGCCGGCCTCACCTCGCTCGAGGATTTCAACCCCATTGCCGCCCGTGCGGTGGAGTGGACGCGGGGGGTGCTCACGCCTCACCACCACGCCTGGCTCCGCTCGCTGCCCCGCGGCCCCGTGCAGGCGCACCCCGAAGTAAGCTGCGTGCACGGAGCCCCCGCCGACGAAGACCTTTACATGATTTCTGTGGAAGACGCGCTGTACGGAACTACCGAGACCCTTCCGCCCGTCACCTTCTTCGGCCACACTCATGTGCAGGGCGGATTCGCCACCAGCGGCGGTGAATGGTTTCGGCTTGTTCCTGAATTCGTATCCGCCGCGGAAACAGAATCGTTTCAGCTCGATTTACGCGCCGGCGCGCGCCATCTGCTCAATCCCGGCTCCGTCGGCCAGCCGCGCGATGGCGACTGGCGCGCCGCCTTCGCCCTCTACGACGACGATGCGGCCGCCGTTACCTTCTTCCGCATCCCTTACGACCTCGCCCGCGCCCAGGAACGCATCCGCGCCGCCGGCCTGCCGGACCGCTTGGCTTCCCGCCTCGGCCTGGGTCGCTAATCCGCAGCTACTGCGGGCTTCTGGATCACCTGCGCCGCAAACCGCTCCATCTCCTCGCGCTGCGGGCTCGACTGCAGCAGCACCAGGTCCACCCCCACCGCCGCAAACGCCTCCAGCCGCGCGCTCACCTGCTCCGGCGTGCCCACCAGCCCACTGCGCAGCCCGCGGTTCGACACCGAGTAGTCCTCGAGCGAAATCTTCTGCTCCAGCTTCGATCCCGTGATCCACTGCTGGTAGTTGGCGTAGCCGCGCGCCGACTGGCTCACATCCGTAATGCGCGCCACTTCCTTCTGCGCTTCCGCCTCCGAGTCGCGCACAATCGCGTAGCCCGCCACGCCGTACACCATGGGCGGCAGGCCCAGCCGTTCTCGCCGCGCCCGCATGTCCGCAATTTTTGGCGCGACATTCTCCGGCGGATCGCCGTGCATCAGGTAGGCGTCGCACTTGCTCGCGATCAGTTCCTTGGCCGTCTCGCTTTCGCCCCCGGCGTAGAGCGTCGGCCGCGGCTGCCGCACCGGCTTTGGCGACAGCACGTTGTCGTCCACAGAATAGTAACGGCCACTGTAGCTGAAGTGCTGCTGCCCCCAGCACCCGTTCAGCACGTCAAGCCATTCCGACGTGCGTGCGTACCGGTCGTCGTGCGAATCGAACTTCACGCCGTACTTGGTCGCCTCGTCCGCCCACCAGCTCGACACGACGTTAAGCGTGAGTCGCCCCTGGGCAATCTGGTCGATATTGGCCGCCTGCTTGGCCAGCAGCGCCGGATTATGAAAGGTCGGCCGCACCGCCACCATGATCTCCAGCCGCTCCGTCACCGCGGCCAGCGCCGCCGCCGTGGACCATGCGTCCAGCGAGGGCGCGTCCACGCCCTTGATGTCGTTCAGGTTCAGTTCGGCAATCAGCGAGAGGTCGTAGCCGATCTGCTCTGCGCGCTGCGCCAGCGAGCGGACATACTGCCAGCTCGTCTCCATCCCCTCGTCTTCCACGTTGCGCAGCCAGCCGCCGAACACCGGCATCCAGAATCCGTAGCGCATCGCCTTACACCAGCCCGTGAACAGCTTCGGCGTCCACCGGGCTTCCTTCGCCGGTCGGGTTGTCGCCCACGGGCGCATGGAAGCGCTTCTCGTTCGCTGTTGCCGCTTCTGCTTCCAGCCAGTCCACCAGCTTCGCAAAAGGATCAAAGCCGATCACCCGCGGCCCGTCCGCCACGAAGTTCGAAAGCGCGTTAATGTCGTAATACAGCCGCTCGCCATCGCGCTGGTCGGTGATGTACTCCACCCCGCCGATGTCGATCCCGGCATGCTGCATGATGCGTTCCACGTCGGCGATCACTTCCGGGGGCGGCTGGTAGCCCTCCACGCTGATCCCGCTTTTGGGAGCATCCAGCGCGCACGCAGCGCGGTTCAGCTCCACCCCGGTCGTCGTGCGGCAGATATCCGCGGGGCACAGGTCAAATGTCTCGCCCGTAATATGTACCTTGATCGCGTACAGATACTTCCCATTCAGCACTTCCACGCGCACAATATGCGCGTCCTTCGCGGGAATGAACTCCTGCACCAGCGCCGTCGAGTCCATGCCAAACGCCAGCCCGTCCGGCTGCTCCGCCGCCGCGGCCAGTTGCTCCGGCGAGTCGAAGCGCTTTACCCCCGCGCCGCTGCCGCCGATATTCGGCTTCACCACCACCGGCCAGCGCAGGCCTTCCGTCGCCGCCAACGCCTGCCCCGGCCGGTGAATCACCCGTGCCCTGGGGTAGGGAAGTGCCAGCTCCTCCAGCAGCGCCAACTGCGCCGCTTTGGAAAGCTCCGTCCGGTACGCCTTCAGCCCGTTGATCACCCGCACGCCGCGCCTTTGCAGGTGCTCCAGGAAGCCCAGCGTGTAAAAGATCTGGTCGCCGTGTTCGCGGTTCCAGGCCGACGGGCTCATGCGGTTGAACACCACCGCGTATTCCCGCTCCGGATGGCTCTCCGGCGCAAAGCTGTGCTCCACGGCACTCAGCTTCACGTAGGGCGTGCCGCGGCGTTCCAGCTCCGCAAACAGCGGCTTGAACCAGTTCGGTTGCTCATAGTAAATCGCGATTGGCAGCGCGGAGGAGGGCGAATACTGACGAGCCATCGTGGCGAATCCTTTCGATTGGGCAAAAACAGGCTACCCCGCCAGCGCGGCGGAGCCGGAAAACAAAGGCCGGAATGGCGGCCCTACAGAACAGCTCTCACGTAGTGCATTGGGCGGTCTGTCGTCCCGAGCGGAGCGCAGCGCAGCCGAGGGATCTGCTTTCCTTCCGGCTAAACCCCACTCCGGAGCCACACCTTTACTAGATGCACCGCACTCCCCGCCGGCATCAGCGGAAGTTATTGTGCCGTCACCGGCACCCACACGTCCGTAGTCTCCCATTTCACGTGCAGTTCCGTGCTGTTGCCATGGGTGTTCTCAAAGCTGATGCTCATCTGCTCCTGCGGCGTGCTCAGGGCCTTCTTCTCCATGTCCACACGCGCCAGGTCGCGATCCTCGTGGTACTCCGTGCCCCACTGTCCCGTCTGCTTATTGATGATCAGCTTCCACTGGTCCGCAGACGGCAGCGTGTACAGCGTGTAGGTTCCCGCCGGCACCTCCGCCGAGCCAATCTTCAGGTTCGCCGCCGTTTTCAGCGTGGTCGCCGGATTTGCCCCCGTCCGCCACACCTTCCCGTACGGCACCAGCCCGCCCATGATCTTGCGCCCGCGCATCGAAGGCGCGTTGTAGCTGATGCTCACGTCCTTACCGCCAAGCTGCACCTCCGCCTTCTCCGGTGGACTCGGCATCGGCTTCTTGCCGGCATCGTTGGACATCTGCGCTCCCAACAGCGGCGTCAACACCGCCATCGCCCCCACGGCCATCCACCTTGAAATCTTCACCATCGCCTCACGCCTCCTTGCGTCCGGATCGTTCGTCTCCCGCATCTCCAGCCTGCACCAGTGTGCAGCCGGGCACCCTCACTGTCAAAAGATGTTGTACGGGTGACGAACCCAGTCGCCACACCGCGAGTCATTCCCGTCCTGCATGTTCATGCGCGCCACCCTGTCATAGGGAGGGGTGTGACATTCCGAGCGGACGCCGAGGGATCTGCTTCTCCCCCGCCCGTCCCGACCACGACATGTCATCCTGAGCGAGCGTAGCGAGTCGAAGGACCTGCGGTTCCTCCCGAACGCCCATCCATTATTCTGAGCGCACCGGGGTCCCCGACGAGCCCGCAATTGCTCGCTGGGGTGGAGAGCAAAGAATCCTACCCCACCCACGCCCTTAAAACAGCAGATTCGCCTTCCGCGGCATCGGCAGCTCAAGATGCTCATACGCCAGCCGCGTCGCAACCCGCCCCCGGGGCGTGCGGTTCAGAAACCCGATCTGGATCAGAAACGGCTCGTACACCTCTTCCAGCGCGTCTTCCTCTTCGCCCAGCGTGGCCGCCAGCGTGTTCAGCCCCACTGGGCCGCCATCATACTTCTCGATAATCGTCCGCAGCAGCCGCCGGTCCAGCTCGTCAAAGCCGTGCGCGTCCACTTCCAGCATCTTCAGCGCGGCCTGCGCCGTGTCGCGATCGATCCGCCCCGACCCGCGCACCTGCGCGTAATCCCGCACGCGCCGCAGCAGACGGTTGGCGATGCGCGGCGTCCCCCGCGAGCGCAGCGCGATCTCCGACGCGCCATCGTGATCGATCGGCACTCCCAGCACCTCCGCCGACCGCTCCACCACGTAGCGCAGCTCTTCCTCCGTGTAGAACTCCAGCCGCAGCAGGATGCCGAAACGTGACCGCAACGGTGACGAAAGCAGCCCTGGCCGCGTAGTCGCCGCCACAAACGTGAACGGCTTGATGTCCATCACGTGCGTGCGCGCCGCCGGCCCCTGCCCGATGATGATGTCCAGCTTGTAGTCTTCAAGCGCTGTGTAGAGCTTCTCTTCCAGCACCGGCTGCAGCCGGTGGATCTCATCCAGAAAGAGCACCTGCCGGTCGCGCACATTGGTCAGGATCGCCGTCAGGTCACCCTGGATCTGCAGCGCCGGCCCGGAGGTCTGCTGGAAGCCCACATCCAGCTCGTTGGCGATGATCGAGGCCAGCGTCGTCTTGCCCAGCCCAGGCGGCCCAAACAGCAACACATGATCCAGCGCCTCGCCGCGCGACTTCGCCGCTTCGAGCGCAATGGCGAGCTGTTCCTTCGCCTTGGTCTGCCCGATAAACTCACCCAGCTTGCGCGGCCGCAGCTTCAGCTCAAATGAGCTGTCTTCATCGCCGCGCGCCGCTGAAACCAGCCGCTCACTTTCGCTTTCCTTACGCCCCACGCTCTGAGTGTACCGGCACACCCCGCACCCGGCAATGTGGCGATCTCGATTCCCACATCGCCCACAAGAAAGCGGCACGATGCAACCCAACTGCGCCGCACCGTGCCGCTCTTTACCGCTCGCCGGACTCTGTCTCTATTTCGACCAGTTCTGCGCGTAGATGTCCCGCGGCATGCCTTCCGAGCGCGCCTTGTTACGCAGCGCAAAGGCCTCATCCCTGGTCATCCCGCCGCCCAGCGTAACCAGAAAGGGCCTGCTTCCCGTAGGCGAAAACACCTGTGGATGCAGGTCCGGATGCTGCTGTGCCAGCTCATCCGCCTTGCGCTGCGCCTTGTCCTGCAGGTCGTAGGTATAGACGATCACGTGCCACACCGCCTTGCCTCCAAGCGCCCCTGCGGCTGCCGTCGCGCCGCCCACTGGCGTCGCCCGCTGGCGTGGTCGCTGTAGGCTTGCCGTGCAGTCCGGAAGGCCGCACCGGCTGGGCCGGCCCCGCGCCCGGCTCTCCCATGGACTCGCCCACCGCCTCCGGAGGCCGCACACTGGTGCCGCCCGGAACCGCCGTTGCCGCCGGAGGTCCCGCCGGCGCAACCGTCTTCACCTGCCCACCATTTCCATGGTGCCGCCCAAAGATCGCCCACAGTATGATGAGCAGAACGATCACTCCCACCGCGATCGCCGCCAACGGCGGTTTGGACCGCCGCCCCACCCCCTCCGCTTGAGCCGGCCCGGTGCGCCTCTCCGGCGCAATGGGCGCCGTCCTGCTTTCCCGTTCTCGTGGCCCCGCGGTCTGCCGCGGCCCTGTCTGCGGCCTCCTGATTTGCTCTGGACGCCTCTGCCATTCCCGCGCCCTTGGCTGCGCCCGCCGCCGTTCCCGTAGCCGCTCCCGCCGCCGCAGCACTGGCCCCTGTCCCCGCGCCTGCTGCCGCAGCCGGACCCGCCTTAGCCGCCGTCTCCACGGCCGGCGCCCCAGCCAACGGAGCCACCGGCTTCCGTTCCGCCTCGGCCCTGGGCTGCGCTGCCGGTCCCGCAGATGCACCCGTGCCCGCCGTCGTTGTGCCCGGACGCACCCCCGCCGGCGCCGCCGTCTCCACCGCAGGCCCCTTGATTGCCCGCCGCACATCCAGCAGTGTCCATTGCCCGGTTAAGCCATTGCGCACAATCGCCGCAAACGGCGCCGGCAGCCGCGACGTATCCACATTCCCCGTCGGCTTGCGCTGGGTCAGCGCCTGGTACAGCGTGGCCGCCAGCCCGCGCACGTCCTCGTGCCGCGCCGCCTCGTCCCCGCTGGTATGCAGGCAGTCGCTGCGCAGCTTGATGGTTTCGCCTGCCGCCAGCACGCTGGCCGGCTCCACCCGTCCATGCACCAGCCCCGCGGCATGCACCGCTTCGAGCGCCGGCAGCAGGCTTTCCAGGATTTCGTGGGTTTCGTCCGCGGTCAGCGGCCGGTCGCGCAGCACGTCCGCCAGCCCTTCGTCGAACGGCTCCATTACCCCGTACACCACCGGCGTGTCCCCCTCTGCATGGGGCGTCCCCGCCTGTGGATCGGGCACCATCGCCGAGCCCGTATCGAAGATCGCGATCAGGTTCGGATGCTTCAGCCGGCTGGCAGCCTCCAGCCGCGACAGCAGCACCGGCTCGTCGTTCATCGCCTCCGCCAGGCTGATCACTGCCCGGCCACCCTCCGGCCGCTCGGTTTCAAACCATGCCGTCCGGCCTTCCGACCGCAACAACGTCTTCAGCGGATAGCGATCCGCAATCCGTGTTCCTTCAAGCTCGTTCCACAACGGCATTTGGTTCTTCCCATTCCTGAGTGGATTTTGCGGCAGCAGAAACCCGCCCTCCCGCGCTTTCTGGCCCAGGCTGACGGGGGAACGCGCCGCACACTTCGGAACGGCAGCGCAGCGCAAAAGCTGCAGGCAGGCGCCTGGATTCGCTCACGCATCCCCAGGCCGCGGCCGCTTCTGTCTCTTTCTGGAACGAGTCTACGCGATTTTCGCTTCGCTGGTCGCGGGCGCCGGTGCCGAGCTTATGATCTTGCTGGGTGTGCTGGCCCGCGCCAGCATGCGCATCCCTTCGCTCACCAGTTCGCGCGCCATCTGCCGCAGCTCCTCCGGACGCTCATTGTGCCGGTTCGTCAGGTCCATCAGCGCCGCCGCCGCTTTCAGCTTGGCAATCCCGTCAAATGTCGCCCCACCCGCCGTTCCCGGCGTCTGGATGATCTGGTCGGCGGTGATCTTGAACACATCATCGCCCTGGATAACAAAGGCAATCAGGTATCTTTCAGGTGCAGCATTCTGGGGCGTCATTGAGGCAGAATCCTCTCTCGCGGAGCGTTACTCTTCCAGAACACTCCCCGTCCTTCCCCGCAGTCAAGCGCGGACCCGTGCATCCCTAGTACAAAAGCAGATACCCACCACGCTCAGCCCCACCACGCTCCGCATCGACCACGCTCCAAGAGCACCCACCACGCTCCGCCCCCACCCACACACTTGTCATCCTGAGCGGAGTGAGCCGTGCCGTTCGGCTCACGCAGTCGAAGGACCTGCGGTTTCACCTCCATCCCAAGCGCACCCACCTGTCATCCCAAGCGCATTCGCCACGTCATCCCAAGCGCACCACCCAGCTTGTCATCCTGAGCGGAGTGAGCCGGCCGTATCGGCTCACGCAGTCGAAGGACCTGCGGTATCACCTTCATCCCAAGCGCACCCACCTGTCATCCCAAGCGCATTCGCCACGTCATCCCAAGCGCACCACCAGCTTGTCATCCTGAGCGGAGTGAGCCGGCCGTATCGGCTCACGCAGTCGAAGGACCTGCGGTGATTTCTACCGGTCCCCAAGCGCCTACATGTCATCCCGAGCGAAGCCGAGGGATCTGCTTCTCCCCACCACAGCCCTGATCCCTGCCCCCTGCCCCCACCCCCTGCGTTACCATCCCGCCATGGCCCAGCCCCTCGCCGCCCTGCCCACCGAAGCCCGCCACCCCGCCAGCGAGCGCCTCGACCAGCTCCCCACCCTCGAGCTCATGCAGGTCATCAACGCCGCCGATCAGGAAGTCGCCCTCGCCGTCGCCCGCGAACTCCCCGCCATTGCGGCCGCTGTGGACGCCATCACCGCCCGGCTCGAGGCCGGCGGCCGCCTGTTCTACATCGGCGCCGGCACCTCCGGCCGCCTCGGTGTGCTGGACGCCTCCGAGTGCCCGCCCACCTTTAACGTCCCGCCCAGCCTGGTACAGGGGCTGATCGCCGGCGGCGACCACGCCCTCCGTCACGCCGTCGAAGGCGCCGAAGACTCTCCCGAGCAGGGCGAGGCCGACCTCCGCACTGCCGGCTTCGCCCCCGCTGACGCCCTGGTCGGCATCGCCGCCAGCGGACGCACCCCTTACGTCCTCGGCGCCCTTGCCTTTGCCCGCTCCCTCGGCGCGCTCACCGTGGGCCTCAGTTGCGTTTCCGGCTCCCCCGTCGCCAGCGCCGCCGATATCGCCATCTCCCCCGTCCCCGGTCCCGAAGTCGTCACCGGTTCCACCCGCATGCGCGCCGGCACGGCCACCAAGCTGGTGCTCAACATGCTCTCCACCGGCGTCATGGTCCGCCGCGGCCTGGTCTACGGCAACCTCATGGTCAACGTGCAGCCCACCAACGCCAAGCTGCGCGACCGAGCCGAGCGCATCGTCGCGGAAATGACCGGGCTTTCCCGCTCGGACGCGGCGGCCTTGCTGGCTCGGGCCGGCACTATCAAGGTGGCCGTCCTGATGCACACCAAGGGGTGGACGCGGCAGGAAGCAGAGCGACGCCTGGCCCTCGCGGCAGGAAGCCTGCGGCGGGCTCTGGAAGATCCGAAGAGCTGAGGCAGTAACCAGAGCTGGACGGTACTAACGATAGCGGTTGCATCGCGGCAGTTACGATTGCCCTTTTCGGCTGCAAGAAATTGTGCTGTACTCTCGTCACCCCGTTCCCCTCGCCGGGAACGCTCCCCTGATTCAGAGCTTCCCCCAAGCCCTGCGGCCCCTGTTTGCCTCCACACCAGCCGCGCCTGCGCCTACCCGGGATGCCTGGCGCAACACCTCAGCCGCCAGCTCTCAGCAGGAGGTTTCACCATGCCGTTCCGCAGTACCTTCTCTCCCGCATCCCTCGCTGTCCTGCTTTTCGTAACCGTAACAGCGGCGTATTCTCATGCCCAGCTTAACCATTCTCAAAAGGAACATCTGAAACACTTTGCGCAGGCGATCGACAGGATACCCGCGCCTCAGCGCAGCCTCCTGTCCGCCGGCACGCAGAACATGTATGGCCTCGCGAAGGCCGTGCTCAGTCAGAAAGGCGCGGGCGGGCAGGGCTCCGCCCTGGTGGAGGACCCGGCGCTGAAGGAACACACCTTCCGTAGCGTTCAAAGGTCCCTGGCCGCGCCCCTGGCCGCTGGCGTGACGCACGTGAACGATCCCAACCGCGATTTCAAACTGTCGCTGATCATGGGATTCACCCAAAGCGAAAGCTCGACTGCATGGTGCGGCGACACGGTGGTGGTTGGCTACAACGACTCTGGTGCGTATCTGCGCACCCTGGTCCTGACCGGCGGGGCCGCCAGCTTCAACGGGGTAGCCAGTTCCGTAGATAGCGGACGCACCTTTCGATCCCTCGACTACTTAACGCCCGGGCACGGATCCAAAGGGATTCCTGGGGGGCGATCCGGCGGTGGCGTGTGGCTCGGCACAGAATTTCTATTACTCCTCCCTGTACTCGACTTACGATCCAAGCACCACGCTGCTCCAGAGCGACATTACAGTGAGCACCTCGCAAACCAGTGGCGTCTTGTGGAGCGCGCCCCTGCCTGCCATCGCGAAGGATGGGAGCCTGCATACATTGGATAAAGATTGGATGACCATCAACCATTCCAATCCGCAGGAGCTGTTTGTGAGTTACACGGACTACGACATCTCCGGCTACTACGGCGGTTCCGATTGCGTGAGTGCGGTCCGCCTCGGCATCGAAGTCGTGCACTCCGAGGACGGTGGATCCACCTGGAGCAAACCGGCGCAGGTGGACGAAGGGTGTTCCGACGACCGCGGCGTTGGCACCTTCTTGCAAGGCTCGCAAGTCGTCGTAGACAAATCTGGCACAGTCTTTGTGGCGTATGAGGTCTATCTGCCGGATGGCTCGCGTGCGCTGCGCATTGCCCGCTCGACGAATCACGGCGCGACCTTTGCCGCGCCCGTGACCATTAGCCAGGTGACAGCCACAGGAGTCCAGAATGGAACCTTTGGCCTGCTCCAGGGCGCGATCAGGACCAATGAGTTCCCCAGCCTGGCTGCCGACCCGCGTACGGGCGAACTGTACGTCGCCTGGGCGGACGGGCGGAACAGGCAGATCATCGATGTGGGAGCGGCCTTCCTTGGTATCTCACCACCCACCTACGCCTTTGGCGATGTGATGATCAGCCGTTCCACCAACCATGGAGCCTCATGGTCTGCCCCCAGGGACGTGAGCGGCACCAGCCGCAGTTACACCGGTATCGGGCGCGACCAGTTCATGCCGGGGCTGGCCGTGGACGCGACCGGCGAGCTGGCGGTCTGCTACTACGATCGGCGCAACGATCCAGACAATCTGAATATCGACCGTTACTGCTCGGTTTCCGGCGATCATGGCGTCCACTGGACGGACCACAGAAAGACGGTGCAGAGCTGGTCGCCCGCAGTTTCCAGCGATGTGCTGGTTGCGCCCACTTATTTGGGAGACTACGACACCACCGCTGTCGACGCACTGGGCATGCAGAAGGGCTTTGCCGGCGGATTCGAGATCGAAACCAATAGCAACCCGGACGTGTACCTGGCCCGCTTTTAGCCTCCACCCTTCACTTTTCTTTGCGGATACCGCTTCGCCGCGGTATCCGCAAGCTGTTCTGTTCCGGGGCAGAACCAACTCCAGGACTCAACCTCGCTTTCCATGCAGATCGGTGAAGGCAACAGATGCCGATCCACACCGCGCGGCGCTTTATGGCGCACCAGTAGTTACAATTTCTCTTCCCGCCAATCAAGGTATTGTGCTGTACTCTCACTCGGTCCGCTTCTCCCGCGGATTCACCTCGGAGTCTTCCCGCCTCTGAGCCCGGCCCCTCGCTCCGTGCGCCCGGTCCTTTGCCGGACGCGAAAACACCAGCCCAAAACTATCCACAGGAGCTTCCGTGCATCTCTATCGATCCATCCCTGGCGCCGCGTCTTTCCTCGCCTTCTTGCTCTCGTCGCTCATGCTTGTTCTGGGCCCCGCATCCGCAACTGCGCAGTCCAGCCCAACTCAGGTCAGGCAATTTCAGCAGTATGTTCGCTCGATTGATCGTATGCCGCCCGCCCTGCGCCGCACCCTTTCGAGCGGCGCCATGGACCTGTATCGAATAGCCAGCACCATCTCTGAACAGTCCTCCGCCGCGCTCGTGGCTCCCGCGCCTGATCCGCGGCTCGCAGCCGATGCCGATGCCATGGCCTTGCCTGCGCTCGATGCCCAGCTTGCGCCCGGCGTGGTGCACGTCAGCGATCCTCGGCGCGACTACCGGCTCTCTCTCCTCGGCGGCTTTTCGCAGGACGAGTCCTCTACCGCATGGTGCGGCAGCACCGTCGTGGTCGGTTACCAGGACACTGGAGCCGAACTCCGCACGGCGGGCCTTGTCGCCGGGAGCATGGGCGGCGTCGCCAGCTCCTTCGATGCGGGACGCAGCTTTCACTCCCTCCCCTTCCTCAATCCCGGTACCGAAGCCGGAGACCTGATCGGTTTCAATCCCGTACTCAAGTGCGTTTCGGCACAGAAGTTCTATTACGCATCCCTGGGTGGTTATTGCCCGCCGACTGAACAAATCTGCTATACCGGCATTGTTTTATCCACCTCCAGCGACGGCGGCGTCACCTGGCAGGAGCCCATTTTCCCCACGCGCATCGATTCCGAGGTGCACACCTATGACGCCGAGTGGCTCGCCGTGGATGGGCACGACCCTCGGAAGCTGTATATGACCTACACCGATTACGACTACTCCACCCCCTATAACAAGACCGGCCTTTGTGCCGGGCAGTACCGTACCGCCATCGAAATCGTGCATTCCGTGGACGGCGGCCTTACCTGGACCAATCCCATTGCGGTCAGCAATGCGTGTTATGACCCGGCAACGAGCAGTGGGGCCAGCATCACCGGTTCGCAGGTCGTGGTGGATAACACTGGCCGCGTTGCCGTTACCTGGGAGCTCTACGGTTCCGGCAATTCCCGTGCATTGCGTTTCGCCTCTTCCACCGATGGTGCCAAGACCTTCGGCGGGTTTGTTACAGCGGCGAACGTGGTGCCGGTAGGCGGCTACGGAGCTCTGCAGGTCGGCATCCTTGCCAACGAATTTCCGAGTCTTGCCGCGGACCCGGCCAACGGCACCCTCTACATGGCCTGGGCCGATGGACGCGACCTCCAGGTTCCGGACCTCACGTTGAAACTGATGGGCGACTTACCGGCCGTCTACGGCTATGGCGCCGTGTATTTCGTTCGCTCCACCGACCACGGCCGCACCTGGTCCCGCGGCATCCCTATCAGCCGGGTAGCACCGGGATTTAGCGGCATGGGCCACGATCAGTTCATGCCCGGCATCGCCGTGGATGCGCGAGGCCGCATCGCCACCTGTTACTACGACCGCCGCAATGATCCTTTGAACCGCCGGGTGGATCGCTATTGCTCTGAGTCGGCGGATGGCGGCGTCCACTGGGCGGACAGCAGAAAAACCGTGCGCAGCTGGACACCGGTGCAAAACGAGGACCTCTTCCTCAGCGCGAACTACATCGGCGATTACGATACCCTCGCCGCCGACACGCTGGGCCTCAATTCCGGCTTCGCAGGCGCCTTCCAGATCCAGACCGCCGGCAACCCCGACATCTACCTGGCACGCTTCTGAACATCCTCAAGACCCGGAGCCCATCCTGAGCGTTCACCCCGCAAAGGATGGCCCCCCAACCCGTTTACCCAAGCCCCTCGTTCCAAACCTCACGTCCCCGATCCGCGCTTCACCACCAGTCCGTCATTAAAGCAAAGCGCAACCGTGTCATCCCGAGCGGAGCCGCCACGTGTCATCCCGCCCACATCGTGTCATCACGAGCGGAGCGAAGCGCAGCCGAGGGATCTGCTGTTCATCCCATCACCGTACCCGGGTGCCCCATCCTTTGCGCCGCGCAACCGTCTCCGAGCGGAAGCACTCAAGCGCAAAGGGTGGGAGGCCACTCACTACCCGCTCCAGCACCCGTCATTCTGAGCGAAGCGAAGAATCCACCCCCAGCCAACACGCGGGCCTCACGCCTCCCTCTTTCCTGCGTGCCATCCACCACCCGCACCCACCTCTTAGAACGTTATCGACGCCAGCCACGCCCCCGCCGGCTCGTTGTACAGCCCTGCACTCATCAGCGTCATCGGCTGCACAACCTGCAGCCCGTTCTCCAGGCACCACCGGAAGAACGCGCTGTTCCGCGCTGGCACCAGGATTCCCGAGCCGCCAAACGACTCCACGGAGACCAGCAGCGCTTGCAAATCCTGGTTGCTCTCACACGTGGCGTGCCCGAAGAACGACAGCTCCGACGCGTAACCGGTCACCTGCCCGCCGCGTTCCACCACCAGCGCGGTCTGCCGCTCCACCGCCTGTGCCAGTTCCATTCCGCGGTCGAAGCCATGCACGCGCCGGGACAGGGCGTTGCACGCCTCCACATCCGCCGGCGTGGCCGCGCGCACCGTGCATCCCGCAACCGCGCGCTGCCGCGTCCGTCCCTGCACGCACGCCAGCGGCTCGCGCACATCAAAGCCCAGCCTGGTGTAGAGCGACAGCGAGCGATTATGAAAAGCAGCCTGCACCAGCCGCACACCGGCAGCGTGGCTCTCCCTCGCTCGATCCATCACCGCCTCCATCAACACCCGCCCTATCCCCCGGTTCTGCGCCTCCGGATCGATCGTGACCGGCCCGACCCCGGCAATGATCGAGCGTTCGTCCAGCACATTGCTGCCCACAATGTGGCCTGCCCTTTCCGCTACCACGCCATAGAAGCCACTGACCGAAAACAGGAGTGACAGGAAATGTTTCGCTACATCCGGATTGGGAATATCACACGGAAAGTTATGCGCTCCGCTGATGGCGGAGAACGCCCGGTAACAGATCTCGCCACATATCCCCGCATCCTCCGGCGCCGCCCGACGCACCCTCACATCCCCCTGCATCACCTCTTCCATACCGTCCCCTTTCGCGCCCGCGAGTATAACGCCCATCCCTCCGCCCTCGCCCGTCAATCTGAGCGCAGCGGGCCCGTCACCACATCCCGCTCCCCCCGGAGATGTCATCCGGAGGCCACCCACCAGCTTGTCATCCGGAGCGTACACACCAGCTTGTCATCCTGAGGGCACCCACCAACTTGTCATCCTGAGCGAAGTGAGCCGGCGGTACCGGCTCACGTAGTCGAAGGACCTGCGGTGCCTTCTACCCTGTCACCCCGAGAGCACACGTGTCATCCCGAGCGAAGCCGAGGGATCTGCTTCTCCCCAGCACAGCCCGGGTGCCCCATCCTTCGCGCCGCGCTGCCGCCATCACACGCAACCACTCACGCGCGAAGGGTGGGACTCCCCCGAACCCTGACCCCCTGACCCCTGACGCCCTGCCGCTGGCCCCCGACCCTGACGCCCTGCGCCTCCCGCCCTGTACACTGGAAACACAAACCGCACCCGCATGCCCCCCGTCCAACAATCAGCCGAAGCCCCACCCGTCCAGCAGCAAACCCGCGTCCGCCGCTTTCGCTTCGACCGCCCGCAACGCTTCGCCGCATTGCTGCTCCTCTTCCTGCTCGGCCAGTGCCTGTGGGTCAACGGGCACCAGCAGCTCTCCGACACCGACTACCAGTACGCCCGCTGCGGTCGCGAAATGTGGGAGCGCCCGTCACCCATCGCCGGCTACTTCACTACCTGCGGAAACATCCACGATGGCATACTCACCTACCGCCTCGCCGGCCTGCCGCTCACGCTGCAGCGCCTCGTCGCCGGGCAGTCGCGCGACACCTCCACGTGGGAAATGCGGCACGAGCTCCGCTACGTGCACCTGCTGCTCCACCTGCCCTTCACCCTCGCCGCGCTGGTGCTGGGCGGAGCGTTGTGGTGGGTCACGCGGCGGCTCTTTGGCAACCGCGGTGGTTACGTAGCGTTGGCCCTCTACTGCTGTTCGCCGCCCGTCGTGCGCGCCGCCACGTCCCCCAATGCCGAAATCCTCGTCGCCCTCGGCGCCTTCGCGGCCATCTATACCGCCATGGGTGTCGCCCATGCGCTCCAGGGCCCGCCGCGCAAGTGGCGTCCGCGCATCGTCCTGCTCGCCCTCAGCTTCGGCATCGTGGCCGCCGCGCACAGCGCCGCCATCCTGCTGGTGCTGCCCCTCGCTACCCTGTTCATGGTCTACCTCGCGGAGCGCCGCCGCACCACTGTGCCCCTCATCCTTATCGTCAGCGTGCTCGGTGCCATCCTGGCGCTCTTCGCCTGTTACGGCTTTTCGCCCGACGCCTTCACCTACTATTTCCGCAGCGGCGCCGCCCGCATGACGTGGAGCTCGGCCCACGCCGCCCACGCCCTCTGGCACCTGCCTGACGCCGGCCTGGTCGTCGCCACCCTCGCCGCCGCGGTACTCTATCTTGCCACCCGCCGCTCCCACTACTTCGGCAACACGGCCCCGCTGCTGGTTGTGTTGGCACTCTTTCCTATTATCATGACCGGCGCCTTCGGCGAGCCCTGGTTCTGGGCCCTCCCGTTTCTCCTCACCTTCATTGCCGGCGTCTTCGCCGACGCCCTCGAATCCCCCCGCGGCACCCTCTTCCGCTGGGCTGTCGTCGCCGTCATCGCCCTCCAGGCCACCCTCTCCCTCGCGAGCATCGCCTTCCCAGCCCTGTAGCCGCCGCAAAGCGCACTCTTCGCCACCGCCGCAAGGCACACTCGCGCGCTCTGCCAACCAGGTGTCATCCCGAGCGGAGCGCAGCGCAGCCGAGGGATCTGCTTTCCCTTTCCCCTGACCCCTGACCCCTGACGCCCTGACGCCCTGACCCCTGACCCCTGACGCCCTGACCCCTGACGCCCTTGCCCACCCGTATGCCCCACCGCCCCCCAGGGCGCATTTACCCGCCGGAAGCCCCCGATTCTTGCTAAAATAAAGAGCAGAGACCTCACCGGAAATCGCTGATTTTACATAGCCTTGGGCGCACTCCGCCCGGGGCCGTCCGGCCCTCCCGTGAGCCTCGCCCTTTCCTATGGCAGACGATCAGAATCCCCAGCTTCCCCTGGGCGCAAACGGCAGCGGCGGCGATGGCACTACGCCTCCCACCGGCCCCGGCGCCGCCAATATCATTCCCATCAACATTGAAGAGGAAATGCGCCGGTCCTACCTGGACTACTCGATGTCCGTCATCATCGGCCGCGCTCTTCCCGACGTCCGCGACGGCTTCAAGCCCGTGCATCGCCGCATCCTCTACGCCATGCACGAGATGGGCCTGCAGTACAACAAGAAGTACACCAAGTGCGCCAAGGTCGTCGGCTACGCCATGGGCCAGTACCATCCCCACGGCGACTCCGCGATCTACGACACCATGGTCCGCCTCGCGCAGCCCTTCAGCCTCCGCTATCCCATGATCGACGGCCAGGGCAACTTCGGCTCCGTCGATGGCGACCCGCCCGCGGCCATGCGTTACACCGAGTGCCGCATGATGCGCATCGCCGGCGAAATGCTCGCCGACATCGAGCAGGAGACCGTGGACATGGTCCCCAACTACGATGAAAGCACCGAGGAGCCCTCCGTCCTCCCCAGCCGCATCCCCAACCTCATCGTCAACGGCTCCAACGGCATCGCCGTCGGCATGGCCACCAACATCCCGCCCCACAACCTCACCGAGGTGGTCAACGCCACCATCGAGATGGTCAACAACCCCCAGGCAGGCCTCGCCGAAGTCCTCAAGCACGTCCAGGGTCCCGATTTCCCCACCGGCGGCTTCATCTACGGCCGCGGCGGCATCGCCAACGCCTACGCCACCGGCCGCGGCCGCTTCCAGATGCGCGCCAAGGCCGCCACGGAAAACATCTCCGGCGGCCGCCAGGCCATCGTCGTCACCGAGATCCCCTACCAGGTCAACAAGATGAAGCTCATCGAGCGCATCGCCGAGCTGGTCCAGGAAAAAATCGTTGACGACATCTCCGACGTCCGCGACGAAAGCGATCGCGACGGCATGCGCATCGTCATCGAACTCAGGCGCGGCTCCGAACCCCAGATCGTCCTCAACCAGCTCTACAAGCACACGCAAATGCAGGAAAGCTTCTCCATGATCTTTCTCGCGGTGGTCAACGGCCAGCCGCGCGAGCTTCCCCTGCCCGACGCCATCCGCCACTTCATCGACCACCGCGTCGACGTCGTCCGCCGCCGCACCGCCTACCTCCTGCGCAAGGCCCGCGAGCGCGAGCACATCCTGCTCGGCTACCAAATCGCCCTCGACCACCTCGACTCCGTCATCCGCATCATCCGCGGCTCCTCTTCCCGCGCCGATGCCCGCGAGAACCTCTTCCGCTTCTTCGCCGGCACCTCCATCACCCTGCGCGGCACCGAACTCGCCGGCGTCACCCTCGACCCCGCCAAGTACGCGGTCGATCTCGCCACCGCCAACCAGGCCACGCTCATCCTCAGCTACCGCCAGATCGACGCCATCCTCGAACTGCAGCTCTATCGCCTCACCCAGCTCTCCATCGACGAGCTGCTCAACGAACTCCGCGAAGTCCGCGACCGCATCACCGAATACGAAGCCATCCTCGCCTCGGAAAAGAAGCTCCGCGCTGTCATCATCAAGGAGCTCGAAGCCGTCCGGAAGGAATACGGCGACCCCCGCCGCACCCAGATCCTCGACGAAACCGCCGAGCTCCAGCTTGAAGACCTCATCGCCGACGAACAGGTAGCCGTCACGGTTTCCCATTCCGGCTACCTCAAGCGCACCCCCATCTCCGTCTACCGCCAGCAGCGCCGCGGCGGCACCGGGCGCCTCGGCATGAAGACCCGCGAAGAAGACTTCGTCTCGCAGCTCATCGTCGACTCCACCCACGCCTACCTGCTCTGCTTCACCAACACCGGCCGCGTCTACTGGCTCAAGGTCTACGAGATCCCCGACGTCGGCGCCGCCGGCAAGGGCAAGTCCATGGCCAGCCTGCTCAACCTCCAGCCCGGCGAAACCGTGCGCAACATCCTGCCCGTCCGCAACCTCACCGAAGAAGGCAAGTTCGTCTTCTTCGTCACCCGCAACGGCACCGTCAAGCGCACCCCGCTCAAGGACTTCTCCAACGTGATGGCGCGCGGCATCATCGCCATCGGCATCGAGCCCGAAGACGAACTCATCGGCGCCCGCATCACCGACGGCGAGCAGGTCGTCTTCCTCGCCACCCACGAAGGCATCGCCATCCGCTTCGACGAGAACGATGTCCGCTCCATGGGCCGCCCGGCCTACGGCGTCCGCGGCATCGACCTCGGCAAAAACGACTACGTCGTCGGCCTCGCCGTCACCCCCAAGCAGCGCAAAAAGAACGGCGACGGTGACAATTGCCCCTGCCTCATCCTGTCCGTCACCTCCCAGGGCTTCGGCAAGCGCACCGATGTAGACGAATACCGTCTCCAGACCCGCGGCGGCAAGGGCGTCATCAACCTCAAGACCACCGCCCGCAACGGCAAGGTCACCGCCATCCTCCTGGTCGATGAAACCTCGGAACTCATGGTCATCAGCCAGTACGGCAAGATCATCCGCATCGACACCAAAACCATCCGCGCCGCCGGCCGCTCCACACAGGGCGTCAAACTCCTCAACCTCGAAGACGAGGACAAAGTCGCCGCCGCCGTCGTTATCCCGCCCGAGGAAGCCAAAATCGAACCCGAAAACGGCACCCTCCTCCAATGACGGCTCCAATCCGGCCACAACCCACTCACCGGCGAGTTACGCGCCGCTCGCCCACCGCTCACCCGCCGCTCACAAAAAAGGCCCCACCTCTTCCGGTGGGGCTTCTCCTTTCCTTCCGGGTGGGGCCTTTCCTTTCCGCCCATATGCTGTTCTGTTTCGCTGTGTCACCAACCACACACTTGTCATCCTGAGCGGAGTGAGCCGTGGCCGTTCGGCTCACGCAGTCGAAGGACCTGCGGTATCACCTGCACCCCGAGCACTCCCACCACCTACACCCCAGCGCACCACCCGGAGATGTCATCCTGAGCGGAGTGAGCCGTGCCGTTCGGCTCACGCAGTCGAAGAACCTGCGTCTCCCGCGCCCACACACTGTCATCCCGAGCGCACGAGCCGGTGCGATCCGAGCGCACGAGCCGGTGTCATCCCGCCCATCGTGTCATCCCGAGCGGAGCGCAGCGCAGCCGAGGGATCTGCTTTCCTTCGCCTCACCACCAAGCCGGGTGCCCCATCCTTCGCGCCCGCCATCGCACCAACAAAAGACGCGTCCCGAGCGCGAAGGACGGGATGCAAGTACCGTCTCCCCGTCCGACCCGTCATTCTGAGCGCAGCGAAGAATCCAAACCCCAGCCGAGCACGACCACACCACCGGCCCCGAAACACGAAGGTGTCATCCCGAGCGGAGCGCAGCGCAGCCGAGGGATCTGCTTCTCCTGACCCCCTGACCGCTGACCTACTCCACCCGCAGCGCCTGCATCGGCTCAATCCGCAACGCGCGCAGCGCCGGCACCGCACACGCCACCATCGCCGTTACCAATAAGCAGGCCACCATCCCCGCAAACACCATCGGGTCCACCGCCCGCGTCCCGTACAACTGCGAGCGGATCAGCACCCCCACAAATCCGCCCGCCAAGCCGCCCAACAGCAGCCCCAGCAGCACCGGTCGCAGCCCGTCCAGCATCACCAGCCGCAGCACCTCGCCGCGTTGCGCCCCCAGCGCCATGCGGATGCCAATTTCTGTCACCCGCTGCGTCACCAGGTACGACAGCACGCCAAACAGCCCCACCGCCGCCAGCAGCAGCGACAACCCCGCAAACGCCACTACCAGCGTGGCGCTGAAGGCCGCCGTCGCCGTGGACTGCCCGATCAATTGCTGCATGGTCATCACGTCGGTGACAGGAAGGCCCGGATCCAGCGCCGCAATCTGCTTCTGTATCGGAATCGCCATCGCCTGCGGGTCCCCCGCGGTCCTCACCACCAGCGACATCTCATGTCCCGCCAGGCCCGTAAAGGCAGGGAAGTACGTCGTCGCTTTTGTGGGCTGGTCCACATAGTGCAGCGTGTTTCCCACCACGCCCACGATCTCGTACGTCTTCGGCTGGTGGTCAAAATCGATCCGAAGGTGTTTGCCCAGCGGGCTCTCGTGAGGGAAGTACTGGTCCGCCAATCGCTTGCTCACGATCACGTATTGCGACCGGTCCAGCCGGTCCTGGTCGGTAAAAAAGCGCCCGCTCAACAGCGGGATCCCAAGCGCATGGAAATAGCCCGGGTCCGCCATCCGGTCCAGCGTGTCATTCTGCAGAACCGTGCGCACGGGTGGATGCTCGGGGATGGTGAAGACCTCGTCGCCGCCCCAGCCGCCACCCGGCGGCACCGTGACCAGCCCTGCCCCCAGCACGCCGGGCAGGCGGCGGACGCGCGCCAGCAACTGCTCGTGGAAGGCTACGATCTGTTCCGGCTTGCTGTATTGCTTCTCCGGCAGGCTGTAACTCATGGTCAGCACGTGGTCGGTCTTGATGCCCACATCGGTACCGCGCAGTTGCAGAAAGCTCTTGAACAGCAGCCCCGCGCCTACCAGCAGCAGCACCGTCAACGCGATCTCCGCCGTCAGCAGCGTCGTCCGCAGCGCCGCGCGGGACTGGCTGCCGCCAATCGAACGCGAAGCGTCCTGCAGCGCCGCCAGCACGCTCGTGCCTGTGGAAGAGATCGCCGGCAGCAGCCCGGAGAGCAGCGCCGCCGCAAAGGTCACGCCCACGGCGAACAGCAGCACCACCCCGTCCACATGAATCTCCTCTGCTCGCGGCAGGTCGCGCCAGTGCCCGGCCAGCCAATGCGTCGTTGCCACGGAAAGCAGAATCCCCAGTGCCCCTCCTGCCAGGCAGATCAGCACGCTTTCGGTCATCTGCTCGCGGATCAGCGCCAGCCGGTTTCCTCCCAGCGCGCTGCGCACCGCCACTTCCTTCCGTCGCGCTGCCCCCCGCGCCACCAGCAGGTTCGAGACGTTCAGGCACGCAATCAGCAGCATGCATCCCACCGCGCACAACAGTACCGTCAGTGGCGTCTTCACGTCGTGGACAACGTCCTCAATCATCGGCCGTGAAACCGCATCCTCGGCCACCGGCTTGCCAAGATTCTGCTGATAGATCTGGTATTGCAGCGCGTCCACCTGCGCCGTGGCTGCGGCCCGGCTCACTCCCGGCTTCAGTCGCGCCACCACGTAGCTCTGGTGATTGTCTGGTCTCGCCAACTGCTCCGCCGTAGCCACGGACGCATACGGCACCCATAGCTGCACGTGGGCGCTCGGATACGCGAAGCTCCTGGGCAGCACGCCCACCACGGTGTACGGCTTGGCATCCAGCCAGATCTGCTGGCCCACGATCGCCGGGTTTCCCGCGAATCGCCGCTCAAAGAAGCTCCAGGTCAACATCGCCGTGTCGCCGCCTACCCGGTCTTCTTCCGCCGTAAAACTCCGGCCCAGTGCCGGCTGCACCCCTAGCACGGAAAACAGGTTGTAGCTGCCCGCCGCTGCTTCCACCCCTTCCGGGAGCTCCCCCCGGGCTCCGCTTAGGTTGAATTTCCAGTCTCGCCACGCCGCCATCTCGGCAAAGCCGTGCGTCTTGCCCCGCCATGCATAGAAGTCTCCCGGGGCCACTACGTTGAAGTGATCGCCCGGCCCCGTCGCAGCACGAAAACGCTCGTACACCATCACCAGGTTCTGGGGATCGCGAAAGGGAAGCGGCTTCAGCAGCACCGACCGCACGATCGTGAACAGCGATGTGGTCGCGCCCAGCCCCAGCGCGATCACCACCACCGCCATCAGCGCGAATCCCGGCGAGCGCCGCAGCGTACGCATCCCGTAGCGCACATCGCGCAGCAACGTTTCCATCCCGCCCCACCACCAGTTCGCCCGCGCCTCGTCCCGCAACAGCGTCGGATTCCCAAACGCCCGCAGCGCCGCCTTCCTCGCCTCCTCCGGATCCATCCCCTTCCTCACGTTCTCCTCCGTCTGCCGCTCCAGATGAAACCGCATCTCCGCATCCAGCCGCTCCGTTTCCCGCCTCCGCCGGAACAGCGTCACCCCCGCTCTCCGCATCCGCCCCACCCATCGCATATCCGCCTCCCCTGGAACCCACCCAGAACCGCCCCGATGAGTCATTCCGAACGGAGCCAACCACCCTCATCCGAGCGGCCAAGCATCCCGAACGGAGCCAACCACTGCCATCCCGAGCGGAGCCAACCACTGCCATCCTGAACGGAGCCAGCGCTTGTCAGCCCGAGCGCACCAGCCCCATGTCATCCGAGCGCACCAGCGTCGTATGATCCGGAGCCAACCGTTGTAATCCCGAGCGCACCAGCCGCGTGTCATCCCGAGCGGAGCGAAGCGCAGCCGAGGGATCTGCTTCCCCCTGACCCCTGACCCCTGACCCCTGACCCCTGACGCCCTGACCCGCCGACCCCTGACCCGCCGCCTCTGACCCCTGAGAACCCTCACGCGCTCTCAATCACCAAATTGATCGCCGTCGAAAGCCGAGCCCAGCTTTCCCGCTCCTTTTCCAACTGCGCCCTACCCTCCGGCGTCAACGAGTAGAACTTCGCCTGCCGGCCCGTCTCACTCTCGCTCCACTTCGCGCAGATCCAACCCTGCTGCTCCAGCCGGTGCAGCGCCGGATACAGCGAGCCCTGCTGCACCTGCAGCACCTCGTTCGAAATCTGTTGAATGCGTTTGGCGATCGCCCAGCCATGCTTCGGCTCCAGCGAGATCGTCTGCAGAATCAGCAGGTCCAGCGTCCCCTGCACCAGATCACTCGGCTTCCCCATACCACGACTATCTACACCTCAACGTTGTAGATAGTCAAGGCATCCTCGCGGACCCTCGTCATTCTGAGCGGAGCGAAGAATCCAGGCCTCAGCCGACCCTACCCGCGAAATGCCCGTAACCGCGCCACCCGTATCATCCCGCGCGAAGCGCACCAGCCCGTGTCATCCCGCGCTCACGTGTCATCCCACGCGTCACCGTATGTCATCCCGAGCGAAGCGCACCAGCTTATGTCATCCCGAGCGAAGCGAAGCGCAGCCGAGGGATCTGCTTTTCCGATGACCCCTGACCCCTGACGCCTGACCCCGGGCATTACCTCCGTGCCTCACCGCGGTCATCAAACCGGCCGCCACGCCCCTGGGCGCAGCCCCTCGAGGCACTTGACAAACTTGAGTCCCGCTCGCGGCCTCCGACAAAGGAGCAGGAGCGAAGTAACCAACCTCGTTATCCACTTTGGCAGCCGAAAAACGTGCAAAAATGCACGCAAAATGACACCAAAACGCGCGCAAAAGCACGTTCAAGTACACCCAAAATCACGCGGATAATCGCTCCCCAAAAACGCGAAAAGCACCGCGTCGAGCGGTGCTTCACACGAGATAAAACTCAGGGCAGAAGCGCGGCGATCCACCTGCCGCAAACAAAACCTGCAGCGTCTTTCTACCGCTTTGCGTACTGCATCAACTGCTTCACATTCCCGATGTTGTCGGCTTCAAGCAGGCCGGAGTTGCCGCAGTTGTCCACTTCGTACGTGTTGTAGTTGAGGTGCACAAACAGCAGATATTGCTTGCCTACCTGCATCGGAAACTTTGTCGGGCTGTTCTCACTGAACACCTTCACCACATCGGTGGAGATCAATTTGCCCTTGATCACGCGGTCCACATGGACTGTGTAATTGACTCCGTCCATGTGGAAGGAAGAGTCGGGAACCGCCTGCGCGTATTCCACGGTGCCAACCAGCGTCGAGCCTGCCTCGTGGATCTCCTGGCTCACGCTGACGCGGCTGCCCTGGCACTGTGCCATGCAGGTTGCGGCCGATGCGACTGCGAATGCGAGTGTTGCGATCATCTTCTTCAAGGTAAGCCTCCCGTGCTTTGCACTGCTGTATGGGTCGCGGTGTGAGAGAAGAATCCCATGAAGGGTCGGAATGGAAAAGAAATTTCTGGAAGAAATTGCCCAGCCTCACTTACCTGGGAACAAACTCCGCACGTCTGGAACGGCAGAAAAACGAGTACGCAGGTAATGACGGCGCTCGGAGCCGAGCAGCGAAGTGCTTGCAAGTTATTGCGATCATGACCTTTAGGCGGGGGCAGTTCGAAAAATGTAACGAGCCAAGTTACCTGATTACCGAATCGCTCAAGCTCTTCGCGAAAGTAAACCACGGCTCAATATCGTCACTCCGGTGCACGCAGTTTCTACGCAACAATTGCGAAGCTGGCGCTGGGGAATTACAAGTGGAGCATGCTTTCTACACGCGCGCTTCGTGGCTGGCGCCAGATGTGGGTGAACCAGGGCGCCGTGCCCACCTTCAAGACCGCTGTTCAGCGATTGCGACAAAAGCTCCGTCCCGCCTCCCAGCGAAGTGCCGCGGCAGAATCTGCGCCTGCGCACGCAGATACGGCCATACATCCTTATGACGCTCAGCACGGCGTCGAAACCAGTGGACTCATCTGGGGCGAGCACCTGGCCAGCGGACGGCGCAATGACACGTGGAACACGGCTTATTACGGGATCGCCCCTTCGGTCTTCCACGCGGCCATGCGCAGTCTTCAGATCGAGCACGCGCGCTTCATCTTCTGTGACATCGGCTCGGGTAAAGGACGCGCCGTCCTGCTGGCCGCCGAGTATCCATTCCGAGAGGTGATCGGCATCGAGATTGCGCCCGAGCTCCACGCCATTGCATCGCGAAACATCGGAAGCTTTACGCCGCGCGAGAACCTGCGCGCGCCGATCATCTTGCTGAACGAGGATGCGACCGAATTTCAATTTCCACTCGAGCCGCTGGTGCTGTTCTTCTACCACCCGTTCTGCAAGCCGGTGCTCCAGCAGGTGCTGCGCAATCTGGATGCCTCGCTGCAGGCGCATCCGCGCGAAGTGTACGTGGTGTACATCAATCCGGAACTCCGCGGCGTGCTGGATAATACTGCCTTTCTGGAGCGCATTTCCGAGGCGACCTTGACCATGGATCCGGAGGATCATCTTGCGGACCGCGTCGGGAGCACGGTCGAAGAGTGTGCTATCTATCAAAGCCGGCTGCGTTGACACAGTGCGAGTACGTTTGGGCACTCGTTGCATCGAAGTGAAAGCAGCCCCGGAGCCAGCACAACGGATCTCATCGCCGGAGCAGGCATATCAATGAAATCAAGGAGCGAACGATGGCGAGTGAAGTGACGCTCGAAGCAGCGCGCCGCGTCATAGCGGCGGCGGAGAAAAAAGCGCACGAAATCGGCCAGCCGATGAACATCGCGGTGGCGGATGAAGGTGGCAACCTGGTGGCGCATGTGCGCATGGATGGCGCCTGGATGGGCTCGGTCGACATCTCCATCAAGAAGGCGTGGACGGCGCGCGCGTTTGATATTCAGACCAAAGGATCTTGCGCAGTACTCACAGTCGGGTGGTGAGTTCTTCGGGATTCATGCTTCAAACAACGGCAAGGTGATGATCTTCGCGGGCGGCGTCCCGTTGAAACGCGGAGGCAAGGTGGTCGGCGCCATCGGTGTGAGCGGCGGCATGGGTGCGCAGGACCAGGCAGTCGCTGAGGCCGGAGCAGCCGCTTTCTCCTAGATTGGAGAAGCAGGAGGAGCGTGCGGCTGCTCCTGCCTCCATGCACTAGAACGTATGCGAGTAGGAGACGAGAACCGAGTAGTCCGCAAAGGCGGCATCTCCATGCGAGTGGTTCTGCAGGTCACTGGTGGAGATCTTGCGATTGCGCTCCAGCGCCCAGGGCCCGCTCGCGGTCAGCACGTCGCGCCGGTGCTGGATGGTGATGCCGGGCTCAATCGAGATCACATACCCCGGTCGGCGAAAGCCGTTGCTTGCGCCAAAGGCATCACGCACCGGCACCCCTTCCATGCGCCCGCCAAAGCTGGCGGCCAGCCAATGCGCCTTGGGTACACCTCGGGAGAAGCCTCCGCGCCAAAGGTACTGGTCGGGCGCAGACATAACGGTTTCGTGAGGAATGGGACGGAACGTGGCCACGCCGGTGGTGTCCTGCGGATTGAAGGTCCAAGCTCCGGTGAAATATCCAATCGTCTGGAAGTAGGTGCGCTTATAGGCCTGGGTGGCCAGCACAAAACCCCAGGTGCCGTCACCGGGCTGAATGGACTGGTCTGCAGTTACCTTTTGCACGGTACCGTTCGAGAGACGGCCGGTGCCGGTCGCGTCGTTGATACCGGTAGGCAGCTTTAGCGAGGCGGAGAGTGCGATGTTGCCGCCATTTTCCGTAGGCGGCCGCCATACCCAGGCCTGTGCACCGACCGTGACATCACTCAGGCCACCAATGCGGTAGATCCCCTTGGGCGGATAGATCTGGTTGCGGGTGGCTTCCATGGCGGGCACATCCGCGATGAGGCTCCATCGCGGCGTGAGCTGGTAATTGATATTCACATCGAACTGGTTTACGTGGTTGCGGACTTCAGTATGCAGCAACTCGCGCTGCACCTCTTCGGTTTCTCCGGAGAAGTGGCGGAACGAGTTGTAGGTGCGATACCCGATGGTGACGGTGAGTCCATGCAGCTTGTTGGGCAGCTCTGTCGGGTTCAGACCCGAAACGAGCGGCTGCGTATTGTGCACCACGATGCAGCCTTGCGCGTGCGCGGAAATAGGTATGACCAGAGCCAGAAGGCCCACGACCCAGAGAAGTGCCTGCTTACGTTTCATAGCGCCTGCCTTGCCTCGCAAAATAGATAGGCCGGTCTTCTGCGAGACCGGGCCGGGAACGTTAGGCGCGAGCCTTGTTCGTTCCAGAGCGACACTAGCAGTGCGCCTGTCCAGAGCGCATCGCCAGAAGATACGAATTGACGATCCACCTTTTGGTGGATAGCCCGGCCGGGGACCCTCGCGTATGTTGCAGAGGTGAGCAGAGCCATAACAGTATTGCGGATAACGGGGCTGGCCTGGCTGCTCGCGCCGGCGTTTGCGTTCTCCGCTGCCGGGCCGAAGCCGCTGCCGGATCTGCACCTGCGCGACCTGGGAGGCGAGGCGCGCACGCTCTCATCCCTGCGCGGGCACCTTGCGGTGGTGAACTTCTGGGCCACTTGGTGCAGCCCGTGCCGCGAGGAACTGCCGCGCCTTTCCCGCCTGAGCCAAGCGTATGCCGGAAACGGAGTTACGTTTGTGGCGGTTTCGCTGGACGAGAAGAAGTCCCGGGGCGACATCCCGGGGGCTGTCTCGCAAGCTCACTTGCACTTTCCCGTGTGGACTGGCGCCAGCCTGGACACGCTTGAGCAATTGAAGCTGGGCAATGTAGTGCCGGCCACGGTCATCGTTGACGAGACGGGCGCCCCCATCTGCCGCATCGAGGGCGAGGCGCAGGACACGGATATTCGCACCGCGCTGGACTGGGCGCTTGGCGGGCGGCATGGGCCGCCTCCGCCCGCAGTGGTACGGCGCTACTGATCCACAGGCAATACACAGGTGTACCCGAGTCGGCACTTTCCGCTTCAGACCAGGCTTCGTATGCTCAAGACCTCTGGCAGATTCTTCGCGCACCTTCGACCAAGCATGCGCCGTTTTGTACACACCACCTTTCTCCTCGCGCTGTTGATCGCGGGGGCTGCACCACTGACTGCCCTGGCTGCCGCGCACCGGCATGCTGCACATCGCACCTCAACGGAAGCACGTCCAGGCCGTCGCGGGTTGCGCGCGCGCCTGGTCTCCCTGCACAGCCGCCGTGAGACGCGCGGTACGGAAACGCACGCGGCATCCGCGCGCGTCCACAAACATCACCGCCGGTTACATACGGCGCAGGCGCTTCACCGCGCCCGGCGGCATGGAACGGAGGCGGTGCGGGCCGCCGCACGCGAGGCCGCTATCGACTCAGTCGCGGATGAGTCGCCGGACGACTCCCGCGAGACCGCATCGCTCGGCGTACCGGTGGTCCCGCTGCACTATGTGAACCTGCCGCCGCTGCGTGGGTCGCACGAGTCGCTGGTACGTCAGAATCAGCGTGCGGAGCAGGAAGGGTTACTGCGCATCGAGGACGATGCGGCCATCGAGAACCTCCGCCACTCCGGAGCGCTCGTAGTACTGCCCGTGAGCCAAGGCCTGCGCGTGGACGAGCGGCTGCCGGAAAACCGCCGCTTCTGCCGAGGATGGACGGGGTACTTCCTTTCGGACCTGGCGCGTGTGCATTATGCGCGATTCCATACTTCGCTGCAGATCAACTCCGCGGTACGCACGGTGGAGTACCAGCGGCACCTGCTGCGGATTAACGGCAACGCCGCGCCGGCCGAGGGTGATATCGCTTCACCGCACCTTACGGGCGCGACGGTGGACATTGCCAAGAAAGGGTTGTCGCCGTCGGAAGTGAGCTGGATGCGCGCGTACCTGTATCCACTGCAGGCGAGCGGCAAGATTGACGTGGAGGAAGAGTTCCACCAATCGTGCTTCCACATCACGGTTTATAAGAGCTACGCGACGCACGCGGAAGCCGGGACTACCCTCGCGGACGGCCCCAAACGCGGGGCTGCGGCGCTGCTGGCCAGCCGCGTGCGGTAGCTTCTCCGGAAGCGGGGCCGCATGATCGTGTTTGAGCTTCGGTATCGGACGAAGCTCAAACACGATTCTTCTTTTCACTCCAAACATCTCGCGCTACACTGCGGCCACTTCCCGAACGGAGCAGCGCATGAGCGATTCGCCGCAGTTGACCCCTTTGCCAGGTGACGTGGTTTCGACAGGAGCGCCGGTGCGGCGTCCGGATCCGGCACTGCAACAGGAGCCGCTGTCCGAAGGCGAGCGCATCCTCGATGTGTTTGTCGCGCCGTCGAAGACGTTCACCGATATTCGCCGGTGCGCGCGATGGTGGCCCCCCTATGTGCTGAGCATTATCATCAGCATCCTGTTCACGGTGGCGATCACGCAGCGCATTGGCTGGGACCATGTCGCCCAGACTGCGCTGGCGCAGTCGCCGGCACAGCAGCAGCGGGTGGAGAACCTGCAGCCGGAGCAGCGCGCCAACGTGCTGCGACAGATGACCACCGGGTTCAGGTATGGCGCGTACGCGACGCCGGTGATCACGCTGGTGGTGCTGCTGATCATTGCCGGGGTGCTGATGGGCACGCTTAATCTCGGATTCGGCGGGCAGGCGCGCTTCGGGCAAATGTTCGCGCTGGTGAATTATGCATTTCTGCCGAACGTGCTGAAGTACCTGTTTGCAGCGGTGATGCTGTACATCGCACCGGACCCGGACCGCTTCAATATTCAGAACCCGGTGGGCACGAATCCGGGCTTCTTTCTCGACCCGGAGACGCCGCACTGGCTGGTGAACCTGCTGAGCTCGATCGATATTTTTTCGATCTGGATTGTGGTGCTGCTGGTGATCGGCTGCGCCATCGTAGGACGGCTGCGGCGGGGGCAAGCAGCCACCGCGGTGGTGGGCTGGTACGTGCTGGTGACGCTCGCCGGGGCGGCGTGGGCGGCGATCCGGGGTTAACTCCTGGCCCACCCCCCACCCCCCTGGGACTTCAGGGCTAAAGTCCTCTTGAAGCGGGACTTAGGTCAGGGCGGCAGTCGTAAAGTCCTGTTGGCGCAAGACTTAGAGGCAAAGTCCTCTTTCCAGGAGAGTTACACGGCCTGTTTGCACCGATAATGGTGCCGGATGTGTACTTTCTGGTTACATTTGTATTTCTGCCGTCCCGTCTCGTCCGGCGTCCAAGCCGTTGTCTTTCGCCTGAGCTAGGTCCAATCTCTTGGTTGGCGGGCCGCCGCGTTTTGTTGATCCCCTATTTCCAGTGTGACAGATCCCGGGAATTACTACGCCAAAGTTTATGGCGCGGTACTTTGGGCAGCGGCGCGAAATTGCGTGGCCGTTTGCGGATTTGGGGTATCCAAAGGATGGGGGTTCGCGATGTCACTGGACGTCATGGACTGGGTGGGAGTGTTGCTCGTCCTGTCCCATATCGTGGTGATCGGGGCTATCGTGCTGTGGTTCATGGCGGGGAAGCCCACGAGCGCGGAACGGCTCCGGAGCGGGATGCGGACGGAGCTGCGGAGGAACGTGCGGCTGCTGTTTTCGCTGCGGCACGAGGATGACGGTCCGCGCCGGTAGCGTGGCCACGCTCCGAGCTTCGGCGCAAGATGCGTCGGTTAACGCGTCTGCAGCTCGATGGTTCCCTGCAGGTGGTCATTCCCGCGTACATCCACGGGCCGGCTTTTGAGCAGAAAGGGCGCGAGCACCTGGGGGTTGGCCCATTCAAGCTCCCAGCCGCGCTCGATGGCCACGAGCCGGTAATGGCCGGGGAGTATGCCGGCGAGGGTGAAGGTTCCGTCGGAATCGCTCTGGTCGCGGCGAAACAGGATGTGATTCTCGCCGGGATGATCGGGCACGAGCAGTACCATGGCTGCGCTCGCCGGATGTCCATCGTGCAGCACGGTGCCATCGATCTGCCCGTAGCTGTTGCCGACCGCGATTTGGAGTTGTGGGGTGGTTCCTGCCTTGAGGGTGAGGACGCGCCCGAGGAGCGCGGCGCCGGTTGCTGAAATGTCTGCGATGTAGTGACGATTGACCTGGCCCAGCACCTCATAGGTCCCCGCGGGCACGCTGAGGGTGAATTCGCCGGCATCGTTGAGAGGGGCGTAGTAGGCGCGGCGGGAGTGCGCTACGACCAGCGCTATGCCCGACTGCGGCGGCAACTTGCCCTCCGCCGAGAGCACCTTACCCTTCACCACGATTTCATGCCGGCCTTCCTCCCTGGCGAGCTCGGCCGATGCCTCCGTTACATCGGCAGAGAACTGCGTGGTGGTCTGCCGGTCCGCCATGCCTTCCGTCAAGCTCACGTCGTAATGACCGGGAAGCAGACCGTCTATCTCCCATACCCCCGGTCCGGCGGGCTGAGCGGAGACGGGCAGGAGCTCCGGTGCGCCGAAGACCGAGTGGCTGACCGAGAGCCCGATACCGCCGCTTCTCATTGCACTATCGGGCACACCGATGCGCAGGTGCAGAGCATGCTCGGGATGGAGAGTGAAGTCAGCCTGCAGGTGCTCCCCGCCTTTGACGGGGATAGGGGTCGCTGCATCGGCGTCTGTGGTGTCCGGGTAATAGGCGGTGGGGTAGGCGACATCGAGCGCGGCAGCGTCAGTGCCGGAGCCGAATAGGCCGTTCCGCTGCACGGCGTACCAGGGATGCGCGGAGACAGAGAGGAAGTACGATCCCGGCCGGATGCCCGCTAATTCGTAACTGCCGCGGTCATCGGTGGCGGTGGTGGCCTGCATTTGCGTGCTGCGCAGGCCATCCGTGTCCTGGTCATGAAAGAGCTTAATCTGCGCCTGGCGGACCGGCTCACCGGCCTCGTCGGTGACGGTGCCGGCGAGGATGGCGCCCGGCGTGAGCTTGAAGAGCAGATCCTCGGAGAGGAGTCCGGGGCCGGTGGCGATCGCCGTCGAGTAGTTGCCATGCTCCTCGTAGGCTTGCGTCAAATATCCCCGCTTGCTTGCGGAAAGCCGGTACTTGGAGGCCGGGACTTCGTCGAAGGCGAAACGGCCATCGTCGCCCGTCAGCACGGTGCGGGAGCCGTGCCCTTGCTTGACGTCGACAATCTCCACCGCGCAGCGCGAAACCGCGGCGCCGGTGCGCGCGTCCACCACGCGGCCGCTGATGCGATACCCGCTCACAGACTGTGCGGCGGTGTTGGGCGACGAAGCGGCCGTACGCTGCGCGCCAGCAGGACAGGCGGCGAGCCAAAGCAACAGCACCGCGCAAATCGTGAAAGGGTGTAAAGGGTTTCTGGCCGGCATGTTACGGCTCTCCCGCCATTACGTCGAGGTGAACCTCGGCGTTGGCGCCTGGTGTGAGGTCAACGCGCCGGCTCTCCGCTGCATACCGCTGCAGGCTGTCCGCGTCGCGAAAGGCTAACTGGGCTGCGTGGCGCGAAGCAAGGAGAAGGTATTGTCCCGGCGGCATGCTGTCCAGTTTGGCCGTGCCGTCCATGCCGGTTGTGAAAACCTGCACATCGCGAGACAGGTTACTGAGCGGAATGGCATAGACGTAGACGGGCTGTCTCTCTTTTGTATCCGGCACGGATACGTTGATCGATGCGGTGTTATCGCGGAGCACCACGCGCAGCGTGCAGCCGGCGGCACTGCCTGTAATGGCAAGGCGTTCGCGGGTCAGGTCCGTTCCCCCGCAGAAGGCAGAGGCAACGTACCAGGGCGGAGGCGGCTGCGCCTCCAGGAAGTACTGTCCCGGGGGGACATTGGGAATGACCAGCGGCCCGTCGGCCTGATCATTTCGGCCGGGTGCGCCGTGCCCGGCGGCACGCTGGGCGCTGTACAGCATACCAGAGCCCTCCGCTTCTGCCGGCACAATCACCAGGTTCCATTGCGAAGGGTTCGGGGGTTCACCGGCCGGCAACTCAGCTGCCCCCTCCTGCGTTACCTCGACGGGAAGCGCCGCCATAGGCTCCAGAGTGAGGCTCACGCCACTGACCGGCGCCTGCGCGACCGTGACCTGGCGACGTCCGATCAGTTGCTGCCCCGGATCGCCCGGCATCTGCCGGCCTGCAGCGTCCATCGCCGGCGGCAGGTATACCTGCACGCGCAACTCAAACGTGCCGCTGGGGAGCAGGGTGCGGAACGCGCCGGTCTGGGCATCGTGCCGCGATTCCGGGCTCATCTCCAGGCCGGTCGCGGTACGTGCGGTGAAGTTCCACCCGGCATTGACAGGAAAACCCGCAATCACCCCGGATACCGGATAGAGCTTTTCCAATCGCGTGCCGATATTAGCTTCCAGGTGATCGCCGGCGCGGAGGTGCAGTGCTCCGGAGCCGTTTGCGCCGAGCACCGGATACTCGGCCGGAGCAAACCCGGCGACCGCCTGGCCCTCGGGAGGTCCGTCGAGCTTGAGCGCGGTCTGGAGGGCGTACTCGCCTGCCTGTAACTCCGCGATGCGAAACTCCCCTTCGGCATTGGTCCTGGTCGACGTGCGCTGTTCCCAGTGCTTGAGCCCGTTGCTCACCGCCAGCGTTCGCAACAGTACCGTGACGCCCTCGATCGGAGCGCCGTGCGCGTCGGTCACCAGGCCGGAGAGGATGGCTTCCGGAACCAGCCTGATCTCTACCGGGCCAGCCTGGCTCGCCGAAGCACCGAAAATGTTTCCGCCGAACTCTCCCGGGAAATAGCCCGGCTTCGTGGCGGTCGGGTAATAAATTTCAGTGACGTCCTGGAACTCGAAGCGGCCCTCCCCGTCGGTCAACATGGCATGCTGCCCAGCCTGCACCAAGGCGCGCGCGATGGGCCGCCCGGTGACGCTGTTGACCACGACTCCCGCCAAGGTGCGTGGTGGAGAAGGCGGCTGCGGTGTACCCGCTCCGAGGACCTGGGCCTGAGCAAGAGCGGCAGGAGACGAAGCTAGGCAGAGCAGGATAAGTACAGCAAGCAGGTAAGAGAGCATCGTCCCTCTTCGCCGGAAGCGGAACCCCGGAGAATGTTCAAAGAGGATAGTGCCTCGGGCCGAACCTGGCTAGCTCTTTCGCGAAGCGGTGTGCCCTGCGAAGCACGCACGGCGGCGCACCTTCGCGGGATCAGGAGAAGCCGGTTTTGCGCCATAGGAGCCAGCCGCAGGCGAGGAGGGAGGCGGCGAGGATCGCGGCGAGGGCGGCGAGCCAGTGGAGATTCATGGGAAGGGCGGGGGCAACGGCGTGTCCTCCCAGCCAGACGAAGATGCCCACGGCCGCGGCGATGATCAGGTAGTCCCACCAGGCGCGGGCGTCCGGCGCTTCTTCCGCGCCGTGGTAGGCGCGGAGCACCTGGGCGTAGTCGAGGCGGTAGCGTTCGCATTCGCGCAGCAGCGAGGCATTGACAGAGGTGTGCTCGCGCGCGCCGGCGACGGAAGAGCTGATGGCGAGGGCGCCGAGGATCATGAGCACGGAGCCGAGGATGACCAGCAGGATGCGCGTGGCGTCCGCGCCGCGGAGTTCGCCGAAGACGAGGGCGCCCCAGGCCAGGCCCCAGAGCTGATTGGTATTGGAGAGCGGGATGCCGCGGCCGATGCCGAGGTACTTGGCGGCGAACTGCTGGAAGAGATCGCCGACCACCCAGACGAATCCGCCGAGAAAGAGCCAGAAGAGGAGCGGGCGGGATTGCGCGAGATGGAAGACGGGCGCGTGGAGGCCGCCATCGAGCGCGAGCACCAGGGTGAGGACGGTGCCGAGTTCGCCGACGGTGAAGGCGGTGACGAAGGAGAGCGGGTTCATGCCGCTGACGTAGGCCTTGCGGTAGGGGATGTACATGGTTCCCCAGAGCAGGCTGGCGCCGCAGGCGGCGGCGATGCCGGCGAGGGAGCGGTGAAGTCCGGGGCCGCCGGCGTGGACGGTGGTGAAGCCGAGCATGACGGCGGCGGCGACAATGGCGACGGCGCCGAGCACGACTTTGGCGATGGTGGCGCGGCCGGCACCCTTGAGCTCGCCGAAGAGGAGGCGTCCCCAGAGGATGCCGACGAGGGAGTTGGTGTTCCACAGGGGGAACGCGATGGTGAGGCCGACGTCGCGGATGGCAAAGACGGTGAGGGTATTGGCGACGGCCCAGAGTGCGCCGGCGAGGATGGCCCAGACGATCAGGTGCTTTTTGGCTGCGAGGTCGCGGAAGACGTAGCGGGTACCGCGGAGGAGCGTGGGGAAGCTCCAGCGGGCAACGAAGACGCCGGCGACCATGCAAAGGGAAACGGCGAAGGGGGAGAAGCCGGAGTTGACCAGCTTGGTGGGGGCTTCCGCGGCGCCCAGCCAGACGCCGGCGGTGAGTCCGCAGGCTACGCCGATGCGGTGGAGGGTTTGGGCGGTAGCCGGGGGGCGCTGGGGCGCGGTGGTGCTCATGGGAGCAACTCGGTGGCGTGGGTTGCCGGGTGGCGCGAGGCGGGGCGGATCATCGTAAAACCACGAGCAGCGCGAGGCCCAGCACGAGCACCACGGCCGGGATGAGGAAGTGGCTATCGGTCAGGACGGCTTTGGTGGTTTGGAAGCGGGACATAGGTAGCGGTCGGAACTGCGCTACCGATGGTACCTTGCGGGGGCCGGGACGGGGTGGTGAATTGCGCGGGTGTGGTGTGGGGTTGGGAAGAAGCAGATCCCTCGGCTGCGCTCGGGATGACACGGGTGGCTGCGCTACGCTCGGGATCAGGGTAGTGGTGGTCTCCCACCCTTTGCGCTTGAGTGCTTCCTTTCGGACACGGTTGCGCGGCGCAAAGGATGGGGCACCCGGGTGCGGCGGTGGGATGAAGCAGATCCCTCGGCTGCGCTCGGGATGACACCGTGGGTGGCTGCCTTGGGCTCGGGATGACACGTGGCTGCGCTGCGCTCCGCTCGGGATGACACGCTGGAGACAACCGCAGGTCCTTCGACTGCGTGAGCCGAACGGCACGGCTCACTCCGCTCAGGATGACATCGCCGGGGGTGCGCGCGGGATGGCACCTCGGGGGCGCTCCACCACGCTGGGGTTGGGCAGCGGGTGGAGCATCCGGGTTTGGGAGCGCTAGTCGGCGGACGTTTCGATGGCGACGCGTTCCGGGGCGGCGGTTTGATGGCGGGAGAAGCGCGCCAGGATCGTGCTCAGGATGACGTACAGCACGGGGATGAAGAAGAGGTTGAGCACGGTCGAGAGGAACATGCCGCCCACGATGGTGGTGCCAACGGAGTGGCGTCCGAGCTTGCCGGCGCCGCGGGCAAAGACCAGGGGGAGGACGCCGAGGATGAAGGCGAAGGACGTCATGAGGATGGGCCGGAGGCGCAGCTCGGCGGCCTCGATGGCGGCATCGGCGATGGAGCGGCCCTGACGGCGGAGCTGCTCCGCGAATTCCACGATCAGGATGGAGTTTTTGGCGGAAAGGCCGATGAGCATGACCAGGCCGATCTGGCAGTAGATGTCATTGGCGAGGCCACGCATGGATTGGGCGGTGAGCGCGCCGAGGACAGCCATGGGAACGGCGAGCAGGATGATGAAGGGCAGCGCGAAGCTTTCGTACTGCGCGGAGAGCGTGAGATACACGACCAGGATGCCGAGGCCGAAGATGAGCAGTGCCTTGCCGCTGGATTCGATCTCTTCGAGCGCGAGGCCGGTCCAGGAGTAGCTCATGCCCTGCATCATGTTGGCCTTGGCAACGCGTTCCATCGCGGCCAGGCCTTCGCTGGAGCTGAGGCCGGGGGCGGCTGAGCCGTCGATCTCCGCCGAACGGAAAAGGTTGTAATGGCTGATGACCTGGGGCCCGGAGGAGTTCCGGATAGTGACCAGGTTGTCGAGCGGAATCATCTGGTTGGTGCTCGACCGAACGTAGAACTGGCGGATGTCCTGCGAGGTGCGACGGGCGTTCTGGTCGGCCTGCACGTAGACCCGGTAGGAGCGATTGTTGAAGTCAAAGTTGTTGACGTAGACCGAGCCCATGTACACCTGCAGGGCGCTGGTGATCTGGTCAAAGGGAACGCCGAGGGCCTTGGCCTTTTCGCGGTCGATGTCCACCAGGACCTGCGGGTCGCTGGCGGTGAAGGAGGTGAAGAGGCCAGTGAGTTCATGTGTCTGGCTGCCCTTGGCGACGATGGTATGCGCGACCCGGTCCAGGTCCTGCAGGGTGTTGCGGCCGAGGTCCTGCAATTCAAATTGGAAACCGCCGAAGGCACCAATTCCCTGAATGGCGGGCGGCTCAAAGGGAATGACGAGGCCGCCGGGGATCATCATGAGCTTGGGGCGGAGGGCGGCCACGACGTCAGCCACGGACTGGCCCTTTCCCTTGCGCTCATTGACCGGGGTAAGGCTGGCGAAAATCAGGCCGTAGTTGGGCGCGTTGCCGGCAAAGCTGAAGCCGCTGACCGCGAACGACCCCTGGATGAGCTTGTTCTGACTGAGCAGGTACTGCGCCTTGTCGGCGAGGGATTCCGTGTAGGAGAGCGAGGCTCCCTGGGGCGCCTGGATCTGGATCATGAAGTAGCCCTGGTCTTCCTGCGGCACGAAGGCGGTGGGTACCGTCCGGTACATGTAGACGGTGGCCGCGAGCCCGACGAAGAAGAGGACCAGCATGAAATAGCGCAGGCGAAGAACGAGGTGGATGGCGCGCGCATAGCCGGCGGAGGTGCGCTTGATGCCGGTATCCACGGCGCCGAGCAGGCCATGCTTGTGCTCTTCCCGGCGCAGCAGGATGGCTGCGAGCGCGGGGGAAAGGGTAAGGGCGTTGAAGGCCGAGATGGCGATGGAAAATGCGATCGTCAGCGAGAACTGCTTGTAGAGAATGCCGGAGGTGCCGGGGAAGAAGGACACCGGCACGAACACGGAAATGAGCACGAGCGAGGTCGCGATGACGGCGCTGGTGACTTCGGACATGGCGATGGACGTAGCGGTGTGCGCGTCGCCGTCGCCCTGGGTGATATGGCGCTGCACGTTTTCGATGACCACGATGGCGTCGTCGACTACGAGGCCGGTGGCGAGGGTGATACCGAAGAGCGTGAGCGAGTTGATAGAGAAATCAAATAGCTTGATGAAGGCGAAGGTGCCGACCAGCGAGACCGGGATGGTGACCGCGGGAATGATAGTGGCGCGCCAGTCCTGGAGGAAAAAGAAGATGACGACAATGACGATGACGATCGCTTCGGCCAGCGTCTGGATGACTTCGCGGATGGAGTCGCCGACGATGGTGGTGGTATCGAAGGCGATGGCATACTTCATGCCCGGCGGGAAGCTCTTGGCAAGCTGAGCGAGGGCGGCTTTTGCCTGGCGGTCGACTTCAAGCGCGTTGGCATTGCTGAGCTGCTGAATGCCCACACCGACGGTCTCGATGCCGTTGTATTTAAGGCCGCTGGCGTAGGTTTCGGCGCCGAGCTCGGCGTAGCCGACATCCTTAAGCTGGACGATGCCGTTGGGCGTGTTCTTGATGATGAGCTGGTTGAACTGCTCCGGCGTATTGAGGCGGCCGGCGGCATTCACCGTGATCTGGAAATTCTGTTTGCCGTTTGAAGGCGGCTGGCCAAGCTGGCCCGCGGCGACGACTACGTTCTGCTCCTGGATTGCGCTCACTACGTCGGAGGCGGTGAGGGAGCGTGCGGCGAGGCGCGCAGGATCGAGCCAGATACGCATGGCGTATCTGCGCTCGCCGAAAATCTGCACATCGCCGACGCCGGAGATGCGCTTGAGCGCGTCTTTCACATAGACGTCGAGGTAGTTACTGAGGAACAGGTTGGAGTACTGGCCGTTTTCGGAATAGAAGCCGGCGGCAAACACGAAGTTGCTGTTGGCCTTGGTGATGGTGATGCCGGTGGAGTTGACTTCCGCGGGCAGCTGGCCGGTGGCGGTGGACACGCGGTTCTGCACGTCTACGGCGGCGATGTCGAGGTTGTAGCCGGTCTTGAAGGTAGTGGTGATCTGGCTCGTGCCGTCGCTGCCGCTGGTGGAAGTGATATAGCGCATGCCGGGCACGCCATTGATCTGCTGCTCCAGGGGGATGGTGACGGCGGACTCGACGACCTGCGCGTTGGCGCCGACGTAGTTCGAACTGACGGTGACCTGCGGCGGCGCGAGCTGCGGATAGAGCGATATGGGCAGGCTGGGAATGACGACGGCGCCTGCAAGGATGATGAGCAAGGCGCAGACGGTCGCGAAGACGGGCCGGCGAATAAAGAAATCAACGAACAAGGGAGCTCATCCTTCCGTAGTGGGGCGGCGAGGCGCCGTCCTGGTATCCGTCACACGCCGTGGGCGGCCAGCTTTGACGGGCAGAAACTGGCTTAGCCCATCGGCTGTACTGGCGCGCCGTCCACCAGGAACTGCGTGCCGGAGACGATAACTTTGTCTCCGCGCTGCAGTCCGGCGAGTACGGCGTAATCATTGCCAACCGTGTCTCCGAGCTGGATCGCACGCTGCCGCGCGACCGTTTTGCCATCCTGATCCTGCACAACATAGACGAAGGCTTGTCCACCCAGCCGGGATACCGCCAGCACCGGAACAACAGGCGTGGGCGTGACGCTCCAGATGACGCGCGCCTTGACGAGCTGCGCGTTGCGCAGAATCTCCGGGCCGGAACGCACCTTGGCTTTGGCCAGGATGCCTTGCAGTCCGTTGTCTACCTGGGGCGAGACAAAGTCAATCTTGGTGTGCTCGATGAGCTTGTTGCTGTTGTCGAGGATGTCCACGCCCAGACCGTCGCGCACCTGTGCGGCACGCTCGCTGGGGATGTAGATGTAGGCCTCGAGGTCCTTGTTTTCGTCCACCGTGGTGAGCATCGTGCTGGAAGTGACGTAGTCGCCCAGATGAACCGGAATGTCGCCGACGATGCCATCGAAGGGAGCCTGGATGCGGTAGTAGCCAAGCTGCTGCGCCTGCGTCTGTCGCGAGGCGGCGCCGGCTTCATAGGCGGCCTTGGAGTTCTGGTAGGCCTGCTCCGCCTGATCGAGCGCGCTGCGGCTGGTGACGCCGGCGTCAAAGAGCTTGCGCTGGCGCTCCACTTCGACGCGGTTGTAGTCGTAGGTGGCCTTGAGCTGCTGCTCCGTGGAGATCTGCGCCTGGAGCGTCGCCTGCTGCTTGAGCGGGTCGATTTCCATGAGCACCTGTCCGGGCTTCACGTGGTCGCCGGAGTGCACCATGATCTTGGTTAGAACACCGTCCACCTGGGGATTCATGGTCGCGGAGCGGCGCGACTTGATGGTGGCGATGTAGGTATCGCTCTGGGGCACGGGCGAGGCATTCACGGCAATGGTCTGGACGGGCATGGCCTGTCCGCCGGGAGCGCCGGCGTGACCGGCCTCGGCAGCCGGCTTGGAGGCGCAGCCGGTCAGCACGGCGGCGCAAAGAGCGAGCAAAGCGAAATTGCGGGTAAAAGTGTTCAATGAGAGCCCCAGCGTGCGTGAGAAAGATGCGAGATCCGGCCTACAGCACAACCCGTGGTCGCGCCTCTTCCGTTCAAGAAAGAGATGAGGCAGGCTCGCGGAGGATGCAGCAATTCTATCGCGGGCTGCTTGCTTTCCATCGGACTTTTTCGAAGGCTGGAGGGCAACAGCCTTGCCTGTGGACGTCTTGTTGCGCTCACGAAGGCTTACGACGACGGGATAGGCATGGTTCCCTTGCGGCGGGATTTCTCAGGTCAAAGCAGGACCGACGAGCGGTCCGGGGTTTCGAGCCCCGGACCGCTCTGGATCTGTTCCCGTTACTTCACCGTCTCCTTGAGTGCAGTTGAGAGGTGGGAATTGAAAGAGCTGCTTCCCAGGTAAGAGGCCGTAATGGTGTGGGTGCCACGGGCGAGGTGCGTGGTCGTGAAGGCGGCTTTGCCCTGGGCCAGCGGTACGGACCCGATGAAGTTGGATCCATCCTTGAAGGCGACCGTTCCAGTGGGCGTGCCGGCTCCCAGGACGCTGGCCGCGAGTGTGGCCGTAAACGTGACGGGAGTGCCAAAGGTGACGGAAGCGGCACTGCTCTTGAGGCCGATGTGTGTGCCGCCCTGGTTCAGCAGGAGCGTGAGCGTTGAACTGGAGCCATCGGCCGCGACCAGATCTGTCGCGCCGTCCTCATTGAAGTCTCCGATGGCCAGCCAAAGCGGCCCAACTCCGGCGCTAAAGGAGACGGGTGCTCGGAACGCGCCATTCCCGATGCCGTAAAGGACGACCAGGCTGTTCCCATTCGCGATCACGAGGTCTTCGATGCCGTTGCCGCGGAGGTCTGCCTGGGCAACAAACGGGACTTTGCCGCCGCTGGCGTACTTGGTGGCAGCGGCGAAGGTGCCGTCGCCTCGTCCGAGGAGGATTTCCATCGCGTCGCCGCCGACGGCGAGGTCGGGCTTGCCATCGCCGTTGAAGTCGCCAATGGCAACGCTGATGGGGTGCGCTCCCGCGGAGAAGGTCCGTGCGGGTTGAAAGGTGCCGTCCCCTTTGCCGAGGAGAACACTGATGTCCCCGCTGTCCTTGTTGGGGATGACCAGATCACGCTTGCCGTCCCGGTTTACATCGGTGATGAGGATGTAAGAGGGGGTGGCACCCACGTGATAGGAAACCGGCCCGGTGAAGGTCCCGTCGCCCTTACCGAGGAAAATATCCACATCATTGGAGTCGGTGAGCACGGCTAAATCGGATCTGCCATCCCCGTTGAAGTCTCCGGCGGCGGTGAAACTGGGCTGTGATTGCGGGCCGAGAATGGAGTACGAATTATTGCCGAAGGAGCCATTCCCCAGGTTGTAGGCGATGGTGATGCCTTCGCCAACATCCGACGAGGCCAGATCGAGCTTGCCGTCGTGATTGAAATCGCCGACCATCAGCGCTCGGGTCCAGGGTGCTCCGATGCCATAGTCCGGGGGGGTCACCTCCCCGCCAGAAAACTGTCCCTTGCCGTTGCCGAACAGAGCATAGAGCCTGCCATTCTCCTGGCAGCAGTAGAGGCCGCTTCCCTCTATACCGAGGTCAAGGTGCCCATCGTTATTGAGGTTTACAGCGGCGACCGAGGTGGGCAGGTCGTCCAAGTCGACCGAAGGCGGCTCCGGAAACAGCCCGCCACCCAAATTGAGGAGAGGCTGAACGCCGTCGCTGGTACCGACAATCAGGTCTGGCCGCTTGTCTCCGTTGAAATCCGCGGAGGCGAGCAGGCCGGGTATGGCGCTGGCGAGGTCCGTAGGGATATTGCGGGTACTGTATTTGGAAACCGGCGCAAACTGGCCACCGCCTTTGTTCAGCAGAACGCTGACGGAGTTGCTGAAGGCGTTTGCGACGGCGAGGTCCAATCTGCCATCCCCGTTCAGGTCGACGGCGGTCATGGATACTCCAGCGTAGCCGGCTGGGAGGGCCACTGGAGAGCCGAACGTGCCATCGCCGTTTCCCCGCTGCAGGAACACAGCATCGACGGAGAAGAAGTTAGCGCCGAACTGCCCGCTGACCAGATCGAGCTTTCCGTCTCCATTCAGGTCTGCCAAGACCAACTGTGTCGGCAAAGAACTTTCAAAAAAGGCAGGCAGGGCGCGGAATTTGCCGTTTCCTTGTCCGAGAAAGACCTGGACGTTGCCCGTGGTGCCTGAAGTGGTGATCACGTCAGGATGTCCGTCACGATTTACGTCGCCGACGGCGATGAGTCCGGAGTTCTGATCGGCTGTGGCGATGGGCTTCTGAAAGGTGCCATTCCCATTGCCGAGCAGGACGAGGACGTTCTTTGCCGTCATCACGACGAGGTCGAGGTTGTGGTCCCCGTTTATGTCGGCGCTCTCGATGAAGGAGGTGGGAGCGCCAGCGGCAACGCTAACAGGAGCGGCAAAGGTTCCATCGCCATGGCCGAGGTAGATCTTGACGCTGCTGGTTGCGTAAGACGAAATGGCCACGTCCTGCCTGCCGTCGCGGTTGAAGTCACCGATGGCGATCGGAGGGGCGCCGGCCAGAGTCGCGATGGTCCGGGGGGCGAGGAAGGAGCCGTCGCCTTTGCCCAACAGAAGAGTCACTTTGCCGTTGTCGTTGCTTACGACCACGTCCTGCTTGCCATCGCCGTTGAAGTCAGCCGTGCGCACATAGCGGGCCGTCCCACCGCCGGACGGGTAGGCGGGGATGGGGGCAAACCGGCCAGCTTCCGCCAAGGGAGTGAGCACGAGGGCAAGAAGGGCGAAGACAAGGCGGCCGCTACCGAAGGCAGCAAGGCGATGGGCAGGAAGGAAGCTGAACATAAGCTCTCCATTACAGGCGAAGTCAGGTCGTGTTTACGGGAAGGGCCCAGGTGGAGTTACGGGCGGAGGCCGAATCGAGACACTTGGCAGGTTTGTGTCTGGATGGGCTTTGAAGATAGGCCGGGGAAGCGGGCAAGTCAACGGAAGAATGACCGGGTTACGGAGTGGGGTCGGGCGGGGGCGCTTGGCTGCGGTCGGGATGGTAGGGCTGGGTGATGGGCACCCGGGCAGTTGTTTCGGGAGGGCGGAACCGCAGGTTCCTCGGCTGCGCGCTGCGCGCTCCGCTCGGGATGACAGCCAAGGAAGCAGATCCCTCGGCTGCGCTGCGCTCCGCTCGGGATGACACGTGGCTGCGGTCGGGGATGATAGCGGGCGCACTCGGGCTGACACGGGCCCGCTTGGGATGACGCGGCTATGGCTGAGAGGTGCTGGCTCCGTCCTGGGAAGGCTGGTCGTAGGACTCGTGGAACTTGCGGAAGATCAGCGAGCCGTTGGTGCCGCCAAAGCCGAAGGAGTTGGATAAGGCGATCTCGATATTGGCCTTCTGCGGCGTGTTGGGGACGTAGTTGAGGTCGCAGTCGGGGTCGGGGTCCAGGAGGTTGGTGGTCGGGGGCACGATCCCGGTCTGGATGGCCATGATGGTGATACCGGCCTCAAGGCCGCCGGCGCCGCCCAGCAGGTGACCGGTCATGGACTTGGTGGAGCTGATGAGGAGCTTGTGATCGGTGGCGTGCTTGCCGAAGAGGGCGCGCAGGGCGGCGGTTTCGTTGGCATCGCCGAGCGGGGTCGAAGTGGCGTGCGCGTTGACGTAGTCGATCTGGTCCGGGGTGAGGCCGGCGCTCTTGATGGCGTTATCCATGGCGCGGTAGCAGCCTTCGCCTTCCGGGGCCATGCCGGTCATGTGGTAGGCGTCCGCGCTCATGCCGTAGCCGACGATCTCGGCCAGGATCTTCGCGCCGCGGGCCTTGGCGTGCTCGAGTTCTTCGAGGATGAGGATGCCGGCGCCTTCGCCGACCACAAAGCCGTCGCGGTCCTTATCGAAGGGACGGCAGGCGTGCTCGGGATCGTCGTTGCGGGTGGAGAGCGCTTTCATGGCGGCGAATCCGCCGACGCCCATGGGGGTAATGGCGGCTTCCGCACCGCCGGCGATCATCACGTCGGCATCGCCGCGCTCAATGATGCGGTAGGCGTCGCCGATGGAGTGTGCGGAGGTGGTGCAGGCAGTGGCGGTGGCTTCGTTGGGGCCCTTGGCGCCGTACCGGATGCTGACCTGCCCGGCCGCGAGATTGACGATGGCGGCAGGGATGAAGAAGGGCGAAATCTTGCGTGGCCCGCCGGAGAGCATGTTGGAGTGCTCGCGCTCGATGATGTCGAAGCCGCCAATCCCGGAGCCGATGTGGACCCCGACGCGGGTGGCATTTTCCGGGGTGATTTTGAGTCCGGACTGCTCCATGGCCTCGTGCGATGCCGCCAGCGCGAGGTGAATGAAGCGGGCCATCTTGCGCGACTCTTTCTTGTCGATGAACTTGAGCGGATCGAAGTTCTTTACTTCCGCGGCGAAAGTGACGGGGAATCCCGTCGTGTCGAAGGCGGTGATGGGGGCCATGCCACTCTTGCCGGCCAGGAGGCTTTCCCAGATTTCAGGCGCAGTATGGCCGATAGCGGCAATCAGGCCCAGCCCCGTCACCACGACTCTTCTGTCGCGCTTGGACAAACTACTTGCCACCTTTCGCGTGCTTTTCGATGTACTCGGTCGCGTCCTTCACGGTCTTGATCTTTTCCGCGTCCTCGTCCGGGATCTCCAGATCGAAAGCCTCTTCAAACTGCATGACCAGCTCCACCACGTCGAGGGAGTCAGCACCCAGGTCCTCCTGGAACGAGGCATTCGGGGTGACCTCCGCCTCGTCTACCTGCAGTTGCTCCACAATGATCTGCTTCACCTTCTCGTCTACTGCTGCCATGCCTGTCTCCTTACGCGCGGATGATAACTGAAGAGCTGATTGAGGGGTATGGGCACACACGTTCTCTGTGGCGTCCAAGAGCTAGGATGCCAGCCTCAAAGTTCCAAGTCTACTGAGGGGTTGGATGGGTGTAAAGGTGAGCGGCCGGTTTCGATCCGAATGGTCTCCGTTCCGGATTTGACCCAGGGTGCAGCCGGGAGGGGCAACCAGTGCCGGGTGCTTGCGTTGCTCCGGGAGCGCACCCTGCTCGTGTAGATGGGTTCTGGCGGATTGAGCTCAGGGTTACCTTCCCTGGGGCGGTGGTTGCAGCAGCCGGCGCGTGCGTTCGCGATCCCTCTCCATCAATCCCCGGTACCCACCTCCCGCACCGAGGCCCAATTGCGGGAACAAACCCAGAGGAGCCAGGTTCCCGAAACAGTCCACTCCCGTGACCAATACCTGCTTCAAATCGTTATCTTCCGGATCGATGACACTGAAGATAAGGGCCAATTCGCCAGGATCGAGGAAGCAAACGCCGCTGCGCACATAGCAATCCGGATGTGAATTAAAGGCCATCTGCTTGACCGTTGAGCATCGGGCGTCCATTGGGACGTTGCTGTCGATATAGACCTGAAGACAACGCAGGGTTTTACGTAACCAGTCCCTGCCCGGAGCCGACAGGCGAGGTTCAAGGCGGCTGAAGCGCTCACAGTACTTATAGCCATAGCCCTTGTAGTAGCCTTTTTCGCCACAGTGTCCCTGCCGTTCGCGGCACAGATAAAAATCACAGCTGCCGATGAGGCGGCCGCAGTCTTCCGGCGAAGCCGTCTCCTCGAGGGTAACGACCGCACTGCGATGATAGGCGCGATCTCCGGGTGTGGCGCCGTGCTTATAGAGAGCCGAGATTTGGCTGCCGGCGAGGCCAGCCGTTATCAGTGCGGAGGCGAGCGCTCTTGCCCGAGCACAGGACAATTCCTCGTTGTAACCAGCGGGCCCTTCTTCGCTTGCAAAGCCATCTATATGCAAGTGGGTGGTCCCGGGGAGGCCCTTCACCAGGTATTCCACCCGCGCCTGTTCGCCCGGCAGGAACTCGTCGCAATTTACGCGAAACTGAAACAGCTTCCCGCTATCACCGCCAAAGCTGGTGATATCGCCACTACGTCCGATACAGTCTGCCTGGCTCCCGATAGCGGCGGGGCCACATGCACGCTGCAAGCGTGTGTCGGACAACGAAATCGCTGCGATGCTGCCGCGTTCCGAATTTTCGTTATCCAGCCCGCGGGGGTTCGTCGGGATGGCGGGGTGAGTTGGATAGGAGAGCGGATGTCGACCGGGGGCAACGGCACCTTTGTTCAGGCGATATCCGTGCGGACTTGTCTGCTGCACTACGTGCGTGAGTTCATGTGCAAGCAGACGCCGGCCAGCTTCTGTCTCGGGCGCAAACTGACCGGAGCCAAATACGATGCTCCGTCCGACGGTGTAGGCAAGGGCGTTCACCGCGCGCGCAGATTGTTCGGCCAGCGCGTCATTATGCAACCGTACGCTTGAGAAATCCAGGCCGAAGCGCGGTTCCATAAACGCACGAGTTGCCGGATCCAGAAGCCGGCCCGGCCGCGAGAGTACATCATGAACGAGAGGGGGAGCAGGAAACAGTGTGGGCCCGCCTGCCGCCGCGCGCATGGTTTGTAAAGGCGCATGGTCGCCCTCCTCATGCTGCGTTCGGCAGTCTGGGCAATGACCGCCGCAGGCGCAGGTCCGCTGGAGGGTTGGTTCAGGCATACGCATCACCTCTGCGGAAACTCGATCTGCTTCCTGTTCATAGAGGTCGCCCGGATGGTTCACGGCGAGCTTCGGCTGTACGGCAGCCGCAGGAGGATGCACCGGGATTTGGCTGAAATCGCGCGAGATCAGAGTCGAGGCTCGGCCGGAGGATGCTGCTTTCAGCCCTTCGGCATTCGGCTGCAAGGCTGGCGTTTGTGGTAAACCTCCTATGACGCGTTGTGAATACAGAACAGGACCGGGGCGGTGGCTCGGCATCAGGACGGCATCAGGAGAGCGAACCAGGCCTGAGGACGTCGATGCCAAGGACCGATTCTCTCTTGCGGCGAACGTGTGCATCAGCATCCCCTTCCGGATCGCATCAGCGCGGCAGGTTTACTCTGTAATGCCCTGACGGCCTTAGGTGCGGAGGGTACGGCCGTCAACCGCTCGCGGAATTGTAGGCTTCCGCACCTCTTGGAAGTCAACATTCGATTTTGAAAAGCTGCCCTCGGAGAAATCTGCCGGGGAGAGCTGTCCGGTGACCGGAGTGCCAAGGCGGCACCTATCGAGATGTCGCAGGGAGGCTGCGGATGCGAGTAGAGTCTTAGGAGAAACCTTCTCCTTATGTTCTCATTTTCTGCAATGTCGTTGGTGATGATGGTGGTTGCGTGCGGAGCGGGCGCAGCCTTGGGGGCGCTTGTCGCCCAGATGCGTTTTCGGGCGCAGGAGGCGGCACGGGAGGGCGAGCTGGCACGGCTGCATGCGGAGGCCGAGCGGCTGCGTTCTGTTGAGCAGCAGGTGCGGCAGGCGGAGGCGCAGGCCCGGGCGCTGGAAGAAGAGAGGAGCCGGCTGCGGGTGGAGGTGGGCCGCGCTCAGACAGCAGCCGAAGGGCAGGCGGGGCAGATTGCCCGGCTGGAAGCGGAGGCTGGCGATCTGCGGTTTCGCCTCGCGGCCATGCAGCAAGACCACTCCGATCTACGCGCTGCGCTGAGCCAGGCGCGCACGGAGCTCCAGGCGGAACGGGAGCAGGCAGGCGAGAAGCTAGCGCTGCTGACGGGCGCGCGGGAAGAACTGACGAACCAGTTCAAGGCGCTGGCCAACGAGATTCTGGAAGAGAAGTCGAAGCGCTTTGCCGAGCAGAACCAGTCCAACCTGAACCAGTTACTGCTGCCGCTGCACACGCGCCTGCAGGAGTTCCAGGGCAAGGTGGAAGAGGTATATGTGCAGGAAGGGCGGCAGCGCAGCGAACTGGCCGGTCAGGTGAAGCAGTTGATGGACCTGAACCAGCAGCTTTCGAAGGATGCGACCGATTTGACGCGCGCGCTGAAGGGCTCAAGCAAGACGCAGGGCGACTGGGGCGAGGTAATCCTGGAGGGGATTCTGGAATCCGCGGGGCTGCGGAAGGGGTTCGAGTTCCATACGCAGGAGAGCTACACGCGGGAGAACGGCTCCGGGGCGCGGCTCGATGTGGTGCTGCACTTGCCGGAAGGCAAACACATCATTATTGACGCTAAGGTTTCGCTGGTGGCCTACAGCGACCACGTGAATGGCGCGGACGAGAAAGCGCGGGAGAGCGCGCTGCTGCGGCACATCAGCTCGCTGCGCACGCATGTGAAGGAGCTGGCGGAGCGCGATTATCCGTCGCTCTACTCGCTGCAGACGCTGGATTTCGTGATCATGTTCGTCCCCATCGAGCCGGCGTTTCTGACAGCGATCGCACGGGACACCGAGCTGTGGACGCATGCGTGGGAAAAGAGCGTGCTGCTGGTGACGCCGAGCACGCTCCTGTTTGTGCTGCGCACCATTAAGCACCTGTGGCGGCAGGAAGAGCAGGCGAGAAATGTGAGGGAGATCGCCAGCCGCGGCGCGAAGCTGTATGACGAGCTGGCCTCGTTTGCCAAGGAGCTGGCGAGCGTGGGCAAGAACATCAAGCAGGCGCAGGAAAGCTTTGACGACGCGATGCACAAGCTGGCGGGGAAGAAGGGCAGCGTGGTGCGGCAGGCGGAGATGCTGCGTGAGCTGGGCGTGAAGCCCTCGAAGGCGATGCCGCCGGAGCTGGTGCAGGCGGCGGCGACGGAGCTGCCGGAAGAGGAGCTGTTTTCGCTGGCTGCGGGCGCAGAGCAGAAGGCGCAGCCTGAGCCGCAGCCGACGCCGTAGCGCCCGCTGCGGCTGGGTGCGGCTGCGCTATTCGGAGGGTATCTCCGGCTTTTCCGCGGTGCCGGTGAAGGAGCCGGTGGAGTGGATGCCGGCGGGTTTGTCGGGGTGCTGCTGCCCTTGACCGCCGGCGACGTTGCGGTCCAGCTCGCGCCGCTGCGCGTGCTTTTCGCCGCCGGAGGTGTAGGGGTCCTGCGGCTCCGTGTTCTGGACGGAGGTGGAGGCGTCCTTGGGTTGGGTATGCTCCTGCTTGACTGTGCTCCGGTCCGGGCCCTGGTTTCCGGTTTGCTTGGGGTGCTGGTCGGCTTCGCTGGATGCCATGTGCCTCGATCCTGTTCCCGGCCTGCTGGTGCGCCGTTGGGAATTGTGGGTTAGATGCGGGCGAAGGCGTCGCGCAGTTTCTGCCAGGTATCGCCCAGTGTTTCCGGCAGGATGCGGGTTTCGCCCACAACCGTAAGGAAGTTGGTATCGCCGGTCCAGCGCGGCAACGCATGGAGATGGAGGTGGCCGGCGACGCCGGCTCCCGCGGCGCGGCCGAGATTCATGCCGAAGTTCATGCCTTCGGGCGAGTACGCGGTGTCGAGGACGCGGGCGGTGCGCTGTGCAAGCTGCATCATTTCGGCAGCGGCCAGGGGGTCCAGACGGCCGAGGGAGGCCTCATGGGCATAGGGGACCACCATGACATGGCCGGATGAATAGGGGTAGGCGTTGAGGCAGATAAAGTTGTGTTCGCCTTCGAGGACGATGTTGCCGAGGCGCTCCGCTTCCTGACGCGGCATACCGTGGTCAATGGCGTAACGCACCGACGCCAGCAGGTTGCAGAATACGCAGCGGAGATCGCCCGGCCAGGCGCGGAGCGCCTCGGGTACACCCTGCCGGGTGTCCGCATCGTCCGCGGTCGAGATGTAGGCGTAGCGCCAAGGCGTCCAGAGGCGGTCCATGGTGGTTCGAGTATACGGTGGGAACGGCGGGCTCTCCTTGCTGGTGTGGAGGCCGGGCGAGTGGCATAACGCGGCTGTATCGGCTACTGTGATTGTTTAGTGTGACTGCCGGGCTCCGGGGTGAGAAATGGCTGCTGACAAATACAGGCCCGCAGACGGTTTCCGTCAGGATTCGGAGTCATCCCACGCGCCGGAAAGCATCGCTCCGACCGGGCAACGGAACGGGGATGGTGACGTGAACGGGGCGGGCACCCGTGAGGGAACGGAGACGTTAGAGGCGCTGCTGGCCGCCATCGTCGATTCCTCGGACGACGCAATCTGCAGCAAACTGCTCGATGGCACCGTGACGAGTTGGAACCGCGGCGCGGAGCGCATCTTCGGCTACTCAGCGGAGGAGATGATCGGCGGGCCGATCTCGCGGCTGGCGTGCGTGGGCCGGGAAGATGACATGCGACGGGTGCTCGAGCGGCTGCAGGCGGGCGAGCGCATAGAGCATTACGAGACGCGGCGGCGGCGCAAAGATGGCCGCGAGATCACCATTTCCCTGACGGTCTCGCCCATCCGCGACGGCAGCGGCAAAATTGTTGGTGCTTCCAAGGTGGCGCGGGACATCAGCGGGCAGAAGCAGGCGGAGGAGGCACTGCGCCAGGCGGACAAGCTCGCCGTGGCCGGGCGGCTGGCGGCCAGCATCGCGCATGAGATCAATAACCCACTCGAGGCGATGGCCAATCTCCTTTACCTCATGGACCACGAAGAGATGTCGGCGCAGGCGCGCAGCTACCTGATGGTGGTGCAGCAGGAACTGGCGCGCGTGGGCAACATCGCAGTGAAAACGCTGGGCTTTGCTCGCCAGAGCGAGCCGGGGCAGCCGGTGAAGGTTGGCGAGGTTCTGGACGAGGCGCTGGCGCTGTTCCGCGGGCGCTTCAGGCACAGCAGAATCGACCTCCGGCTGCGGATTCTCCCGGTGCCGACGATCGCCGGGAATGCGGGCGAACTGCGGCAGGTGCTGGCCAACTTGATTGGCAATGCGGTGGACGCGATGTCGGCCGAGGGACGGCTGTACGTGCGGCTGCGTCCGGCGACCGGATGGCCGGACGGACGGAAAGGGTATCCGCGTGACGGTGGCCGACACCGGCCCGGGCATGAGTGCGGAGACGCGCACGCGGCTGTTTGAGCCCTTCTACACCACCAAGGGCGCGTCGGGGACGGGGCTAGGATTGTGGGTCAGCGCTGGGATTATCGCCAAGCACGAAGGCAAGCTGAAATTGCGGAGCAGGGAAGGCGGGGCGTTGCATGGGTCGGTGTTCGCGTTGTTTCTGCCGGAAGGGCCAGCCGGGCCCGCGGCGGTCCCGGCCTGACCGGGGCAGCAGGGCACGCGTGCGGCCGGCTGCGGAAAAAGAAATCGCGAGCGCTTTGGCGGTTTCCGCGAGCGATTTGGCGCCTTCTAACGTCGCTCGTTCGATTGACTCACGGAACACTTCTTGCTACAGTTGGAGATGGAACCCTGCGTGCCCGGATTCGCATGTGAGGGTTTGCATCGCCACTCTCTGATCCCCGCAAATCGGGTGCTCCTGTTTTGGAGGCCGCCACTTCCCCCGGACCGCGTCAATGCGGCCTTGGCTGCCGTCCCTTCGAAGCTACCCGGCAGGAAACGGTGAGAGGCGCATGTCCGGCGTTCGCCCAAGCAGGGCTAAAGATCCTGCGTGCTGGTGGACGGGGCTTGCAGTTGCGGACTGAAGCGCGTCCCTCCCACGTTACGCTCGAGTGGCCGCGCACACTTCCGCGAATCCGGAGCTAGCTGTTATGGCAGACACCCTCTATTCCCACACCGAGAGCGCACCCCTGAACACCGAATTGGAAACCCCTACGCTAGAGGCCGCGGCGGAGCATACTCCGACCCCTGAATCCACCCACCACCCGGTTGAAGCCGGACAGAACCACGAATCCGTCGCGGAGCAGACGCAGGTTCCAGAGCAGACGCAAGCCCCGGAGTTGACTGCTGCGCCAGCCCCGGAGTTGACTGCTGAACCGGAGCTGACCCCGGGAGAAAGCCCGGCGGCACAGCCGGCGTCGACCGACTTCGCGGCACAGCACGTACCGGCGCCTGCCGCCAGCACGGCGACAGAGCCGGCAGCCCCGGCGAGCGGGAGCGGTGCGGGCGACCACGGCGACGAAGACATGGGCATGGAAGACTTCGCGGCCGCGCTCGAGTCCTTTGACCGCGAACAGGCGGCCGAAGCCGCCAGCATGGCGTCGGACGATCACGTTGTGACCGGAACCGTGGTGAAGCTCACGGACAAGCACGTGGTGGTCGATGTCGGGCTCAAGTCGGAAGGCCTGATCCCGATCGAGCAGGTGCTGGATCATGCCGGCCAGCCCAAGCTGAAGCCGGGCGATACCGTGGAAGTGGTAGTGGAGCGCGAGGAGCCCGAAGGCGGCTTCCTGGTGAGCTACGACAAGGCGCAGCGGCATCGTGTCTGGGATGTGATCGAGAAGGCCGCGGCGGACAAGACCCCGGTGCTCGGCACCGTGCTCGGCCGCGTCAAGGGCGGAGTGACGGTAGACATCGGCATCAAGGCGTTTCTGCCCGGCTCGCAGCTTGAGATCCGGCCGGTACGCAACCTTGACGGTTACATCGGCCAGCAGATCGAAGTCCGCGTTATCAAGCTGAATAAGAAGCGCGGCAACGTTGTGGTGAGCCGCAAGGAACTGCTCGAAGAAGAGCAGAACGCCAAGCGCTCCACCACGCTCGAGCACCTGGAAGAAGGCGCGGTCCTGACCGGCACGGTAAAGAACCTGACCGACTACGGCGCGTTTGTGGACCTGGGCGGCATTGACGGCCTGCTCCATATCACCGATATGTCCTGGGGACGGCTGACGCATCCGCGCGACCTGGTGAATGTGGGCGACGAGATCCAGGTGAAGGTGCTGAAGTTCGACAAGGACAAGCAGCGCGTTTCGCTGGGCTTCAAGCAGTTGACGCCCGATCCGTGGCTCGATGCGGTCGAGCGCTACCCGGTAGGCGCCCGCGTACGCGGCCGCGTGCTGAGCGTGACCGACTACGGCTCCTTTGTGGAACTTGAGCAGGGCATCGAGGGGCTGGTGCACGTCTCCGAGATGACCTGGTCGAAGCGGATGAAGCATCCGTCCAAGCTGGTGAAGCCAGGCGATGAGGTAGAGACGATCATTCTCGCCGTCAATCCGGCGGATCGGCGGATTTCGCTCGGCATGAAGCAGTTGCTGGAGAATCCGTGGGAGCACCTTTCCGAGCGCTACCCGGCCGGCACGGTAGTCGAAGGCCGCGTGCGCAACCTGACCGACTTCGGCGCGTTTATCGAGATCGAAGACGGCATCGATGGGCTGGTCCACGTATCGAACCTGAGCTGGACCAAGCGCATCAAGCACCCCTCCGAGGTCCTGAAGAAGGGCGAAAAGGTGCGGGCCGTGGTGCTGGGCGTGGAGGCCGAGAACCGGCGTCTGTCGCTGGGCATTAAGCAGATGCAGCCGGATGTCTGGGAGACCTTCTTCGCGCAGCATCGCGTGGGCGACGTGGTCAAGGGCAAGGTGCTGCGCACCGCGCAGTTTGGTTCCTTTGTGGAGATCGCGGAGGGCATTGAAGGCCTGTGCCACGTTTCCGAAGCGACGGACCAGAGCGGCGTGCCGGTGAAGCTTGAGGTTGGGCAGGAGCACGAGTTCAAGATCATCAAGATGAATCCGGAAGAGAAAAAGGTCGGACTCAGCCTTCGCGCCGTAGGCGAAGAAGGCAGCCGCGCCGACGTGGAAGCCTACAAGCAGCCGGTTTCCAGCTCGACCACTACCCTGGGCGACCTGGTGAACTGGAAGCGCAGCTAAGCCGTTCGCAGCAGAACAAGAAAAGGCCGCCTCGCGAGAGGCGGCCTTTTCTATTTGCGGGCTGGGTGCATCAGCGTATGAGAGGCGAAACGGGATCGAGCGCTGCCATGCGATGCAGGCTGCGCCCTGCCGCTGTATGGAAGGGCTTACTTCGCGTTCGGGATCTTCAGGTCGATGTCGAAGTTCTTCTTGGAGTCGAAGGAACTGATGGTCTTCTCTTTGGACTTTCTTCCGTTGAGGTCGGCCCAAAGGTTGAAGTCCGCGTCCATGCCGAGCTGACCGAAGCGGTAGCTGCCGTCGGCCGTGCTGATATAGGTGCGTACCTCAAGGGTCTTCATATTCTTGAGATAGACGATGGCACCCTGCTGCGGCGCGCCGTCGGCGTTGACCACCTTGCCCCCGATGACCCGCTGGGCCGTCGCCAGGCTTTGTGACTGGGCGAGCGCGGGCGTGGCGGCACCCGCGATGGAAAGCGGGAGCATCAGCGCAAAGGCGCCGAGTGCCCGCGTCAGCAGGGAAGATCGTATAGCTGCATGAAAACGCGCCCTGGGCGCGAACTTATCTGTCATTCTTCTTCCTCATCGACGACTGCCGCATCTTCGTCTTCGTAACCCTCTTCGTCTACTCTGGAGAGCTCAAACGGTTCGGTCGCGACCACCTCATATTCGGTGCCGCACTCATCGCACGCAATGACATCGCCCTCTTCCATATCTTCGGTATCAATGTCGAGTGCACTTTCACATTCTGGACAGACTGGCATTTCCGCCTCCCGGCTCCGAGCGAGTATTACGATGGTGATGACAAACAGCCCTCTGGGGCTGCCAATTTTTTTCGCTAGTTTGAGAGAGACCGCGGTAATGCGTGAAGCGCCGCGCACCGCTCCTGAGGAATGACAAAAATGAATCTGCTTCGCACACGGCTCGGCCGCACATCCGGCATCACGCAGGCGCTTCTGGCGGCGGCACTCGTGCTCCTGCCATCCCTCCCCGCGTATGCCTCCTCTGACGTGGGAAACCGTGATCTCGTTGCCATTGGCGGTCCGATTCAGAGCGCACCGGAAGACCCGGCGATTGCCGCCGCATTGCGCGCAGTTTCCGCCCAGCACATCCAGCAGGTCATTGAAAAACTGGTTAGCTTCCATAACCGTAACACCTTGTCGAGCATGGAGAAGGATCTGCCGGCGGGCACGGGTGTGAGCGCGGCGGCGGCATGGATCGAGAGCCAGTTCCAGGAGGATGCGAAGGCGTGCGGCGGCTGCCTGGAGGTGAAGACGGATACCTTTACCGAGCCTCCGCAGACCGGGCCGCATCCCCGCATTACGCAGCCAACCACGATTACAAATGTGTACGCGATTCTGCGTGGGACCGACCCAGCGCAGGCGAAGCGCATGTACCTGGTGACCGGCCACTACGACACGCGGGCGACCGACGTGATGGATACCCGGAGCTTCGCGCCGGGGGCGAATGACGACTCGAGCGGCACGGCGGTAAGCCTGGAGTGCGCGCGCGTGCTGAGCCAGCACCGTTTTCCGGCAACGCTGGTCTTTGCCACGGTGGCCGGTGAGGAGCAGGGGCTGAACGGGAGCAAGCACCTGGCCGCGCTGGCGAAGCAGGAGGGCTGGGAACTCGAGGGCGTGCTGAACAACGATATCGTAGGCGGCGATACGACGCCGGGTGACACGTTGCAGAACAAGTCGCTGGTGCGGGTGTTCTCGGAGCCGGTGCCGGCGAACGCGACGCCGGAGGAGATCAAGCGGCTGCTGGCGCTGGGGGCCGACAGCGATTCTCCCTCACGGGAGCTGGCCCGGGAGGTGGCGGCGGTGGACCGGACGTACTTCGGGAAGGGCAAGCCGGGCGCGAGCGCAACTGCCGACATGGGGACGATCTTTCAACCGGTGCTGGAGATGCGGCTGGACCGCTTCCTGCGCGGCGGAGATCACTACTCATTCAATCAACAGGGCTTTGCGGCGGTGCGCTTTACCGAGTGGCGGGAGAACTTCAACCACCAGCACCAGAATGTGCGTACGGAAAACGGCGTGGAATACGGGGACCTGTTGAAGTTCGACGACTTCGGCTACATCGCCCACGTGGCGCAGTTGAATGCGGCGACGCTGGCCACCCTGGCTGCGGCGCCGGGTGATCCGCGGAACGTGGGGGTTGAGACGAAGAACCTGGACAACAACACGACCCTGCGCTGGGATGCGCCAGCCGGCGCCCCTGCGGATACGCATTACGAGATTGTGTGGAGGGAGACAGCGGCACCGGATTGGCAGTACAGCGTGCAGGCCAGCCAGTACGGCGATACCGGAGCCGGGATCGCGGCGCCCGGGAATGCGGGGGCGGCTTCCGCTTCGGAAGGGTCTGCGGCCGGCAACGGCGCGCATACGGCGACGCTGCCCGTATCCAAGGACAACGTGTTCTTCGGGGTGCGCGCGTGCGACCGGGCCGGGCATTGCAGCCCTGCGGTCGCGCCCATGCCGGAGCGGTAAGCGGACGGCTCTCGTGCAGGCTTCCGCTACACTTGTCTGAAGGAGAGAAGCATGCAAGTTCGACTGGATGCCGCAACGCAAGCTCGTTTGGCCGAACTGGCGCACCTGGCCGGCCGCTCAGAAGAAGAGCTGATGGAAGAAGCCGTTGTGAGCTATCTGGACACGATCGAGGATACCCGGCGAGAACTCGCTCGGCGTGTGCGCGAAATCGAGGAAGGAACGGTCGATATGATTCCCGCCGAAGAGGTGTTCTCTGAGCTCAGACAAATGAGCGAGGAATTGCGCCAGCGCCAGCGATGAAGATCGTCCGCTTCCATCCAGAAGCCCTGAAAGACATACGACAGGTTTGGCAGTATATCGCGGAAGATAATATCCGAGCAGCAGATACCGTCATCTCAGAAATCCATACCTCTCTTGAGCGGACGAGCGCTCTACCCGGCATTGGGCATCGGCGGCCAGATATAACTGCTGACCCAGAGATTCGGTTTCTATCTGTCCGGGATTATCTTGTCTCTTACAAATTGCGTTGGGAATACCTGGAAGTGATTGCTATCCTGCATGGCCATCGCGATCCCGAGATCATCCGGTTTCATTTGCAGGACAGGGCGTAATGCGCTTTCGCATAGCCGGGAGATAATAGGAACACTATGCCTCGTGTCGGCTCCACCATGCTTTCGTTTCCGCAGTTCGGGGGCGTGACCAAGAAGCTCGTCCTGGCGAACCTTGCGGTCTATGCGGTCGTGCTGCTTTCCGGGCTGATACCTAGCCTGAAGGGCGTGGTGGGCGCGCTCATCCTGACGCCGATCTTCGCCCTGAAGAGCTTGTACCTGTGGCAGCTTGTCACTTACAGCTTTGTGCAGATCGGGCTCTTTGCGGTTCTGTTCAACCTGCTTTCGCTGTGGTTTGTCGGGGCCTATCTCGAGGCGGTGCGCGGCAGCAAATGGCTGCTGGAGATTTACTTTCTCTCGGTGGTGGGAGGCGGGCTGATCGCCGCGGTGCTTTCCTTTACCGGCGTGCTGCGCTTGTCGCCGATGGAGTCCACCTACGGCGCGTCAAGCGGCATCTTCGGGCTGCTGGCGGCCTTCGCCGTGCTGTTCGGCGACCAGGAGTTCATGCTGTTCCCGCTGCCCATCGGGATCCGCGCCAAGTACCTGGTGGTGATCTATCTGCTGATCGCGCTGGTGAGCCTGGTCGGCGGGGGCTCGCCGTTGACCTACCTGACGTATCTGGCCGGCGGGCTGTGCGGCTTTCTCTATGCCAAGGCGGCACCGCGGCGCGGATACAAGACGGCGGCCAGCGAGCGGTACTTCGGACTGCGCAACAGCTACTATCGCTGGAGGCGGGCTCGGGCGGCACGGAAATTCGAGGTCTATATGCGCAAGCAGAACCGCGACGTGCACTTCGACAAAGAGGGCCGCTACGTCGATCCCGATGACCCCACCCAGATGCACTGAGCGAAGAACTCTCCTTTAGACACGCGAATGCGGCATCTCACGGCGGTGAAGGTGCATGCATGAACTGGTTGCTGTATCTCCTGAGCCTGGGCGCGGGTGCGCTCAATCCGGTGCAGTCGGGCGCGAATGCAGAGTTGCGGCGCCAACTGGGAACCGTGATGTGGTCCGGCGCGGTGGTCTACATCGTGGGTCTTGCCGGTGTTCTTTTTCTGCAGCTCTTTATCCGGGAGGCTTTCCCTTCCGCGGACAAGCTGGTGGGAACGCACTGGTGGGCGTGGCTGGGTGGGCTGGCCAGCATCGGCTCCACGCTGGCCGGGGTGGCGCTGGCGCAGCGACTCGGCGCAGGCATCTTTACCGGGCTGAATATCACGGCGGCGCTCGCGGCCTCCATTCTGTTCGATCACTTTGGATGGGTGGGGTTTCGTGTGCATCCCGCTTCGCCGCTGCGATTGCTGGGGTGCGCGCTGATGGTGGGCGGGCTGTGGATGGTGGCGAAGTTCTGAGCGGCAAGGCACTGTTTGCGCGTCGGCGGAGACACAATACGACTGCGGGTCCGGCAACTTTCGCTCGCTTGCGGCACTCTTTCTGTTTATGTGCATGAGCGAGCGGACGACTGTGGGCCGGCGGACGAGACGTGGCGTGAGTGGCTGTGCGGCGCTGGCCCTCTGTCTGGGGTTGATGGCGGGTTGCCAGCGCGGGGCGAACGGCGCGGGTGGCGCAGGCGGCGCCGCGGCGCAGGGTGGGTCGAGCGGTGGATCGAGCGGCGGGAATAGCAACAACAATCCCAACGAGTCGAATGCGCAGCAGCAGAACGATGCGAACCACAAGGGCGGCAGCGGGAACGGAAGCGGCAATGGGTCAAAGGTGCCGTTCACGGAGCCGGCCCAGAGCGTGAGCGAACGGCCATCCACGCTGTCGGATAACGGCGATCCGGCCGCTGTGGCGCATCGTTCGGTCGCGGAGCCCGGGGCGCCCGAGGGTACGCTGGCGGGGAAGCGTGGCGCCGGGCGGCAATCGGGCAATCAGCCTTCGCAACAAGCCCCGCCGCAACCCGCTGCTCCAGATCATCGTTGAACGCGCTGCTGGCCGTGTGCACGGGGAGCAGCCTGCGCAGATACAATACGGTGTACAGACTCGCTTCCGTTCAAAGAGGATTTCACTTGCCGTCAGCAATATCTATGGGCAGGCATGCCCTTCAATTTTTGTGCCGGGCAGGATTTGCGCTCGGCGTGGTGTCCGGACTGGTGATTTCAGGCGCAGGCAGTGCCGCAGCGCACGCCCAGTCTTCCGAAGGTGCGCGCACCGAGACCAGCATCGCTGCTTCCACTGTCAATGAAGGGCAGCGCACGGTCGCGACACTGGAGGCGCATGTCTACGCGCCGGCGAACGGAGCGCCGGCTTCCGGCGCGGTCCGATTTGTGGAGCGCAGCCGCGATGGCGGCATGCGTGAACTGGGCTCGACCGCATTGCAGGCGGACGGCACCGCTACCCTGGTGACGGACAATCTACTCCCTGGCGACTTCACCGTTGAAGCACTGTACGTGGGTGATGCGGCACACGCGCCTTCTGCTTCGAATGCGGCCACGGTGCACGCGGACGCGACCGCGCTGCCGGATTTCGCGGTCACCGCCAACCCCACTTCGTTGAATCTGAAGGCGGGCACATTCGGGAACTCGGTGATCTCGATCGCGCCCCTCAACGGGTTCAGCGGTTTCATCACGCTCTCCTGTTCCGGGCTGCCGCTTTCGACCACCTGCACGTTCGTCCCGTCGAACGTCTTTGTTACGGCGCAGGGCGGCGTGGGCACGATGACGCTGCAGACTACCGCGCCGGCGGGCAAGGCGGCGCTCGAAACGGCCGGGAACCATCTGAGCTATGCGTTCGTGCTGCCCGGCATCTTCGGGCTGATCGGGCTGGGAGCGTGGCGGAACCGCACACTTCGCAACCTGTCGCTGGTGCTGCTGGTGGGCGCCATGGTGGCGGGCCTGAGTTCGTGCTCGCAGCGCTACGGATACCTGCACCATCCGCCGGCAAGCTCGCCGGGAACGCCCACGGGCGCGTCCACAATCATGGTCGAGGCGACCTCGACGAACGGATCGCAGGTGGTGAGCCACTTTATTCCGGTGACGCTGACGGTTACGGCACAGTAGCGGCGACAAATAACAGTGTAAAGCGCAACGGCCCGCGGAGCCGGCCGCCGGTATACGTCAGTGCTGCTGCCGGATGAGCTCCGCGGCCGCAGCTTCTATTTCGGGATCCCCTCCAAAGCCGGGGAGCCAGTGCACCGAGGGTTCACGGCGGAACCAGGTGAGCTGACGCTTCGCGAAATTGCGATGGCCCTGCTGGGCGAGCCGCACGGCCTCGGATTCCGGGAGTTCGCCCTGGAGCACCGCGCGTGCCTGGCGATAGCCGAGCGCGTCAAAAAGCTTCAGCTCCGGGCCATACTCTATCAGCAGACGCGCGGTCTCGTCGATCAATCCAGTCTGGAACATGGCGGCGGCGCGCGCGTCGATGCGGCGATAAAGCGCCTGGCGCTCGGGCGCAAGCCCGATGCGCAGGATGCGAAAGCCGGTGAGCGGGGATGCGCCACCCTTCCACGCTTCGGTGAGCGGGGTGCGGGCGAGCAGTGTGACTTCGATCGCGCGGATGAGCTTGGGCGCGTCGTTGGCGTGGATGCGCGCCGCAGCCGCAGGATCAAGCCGGGCGAGCAGGCGATGGAGCCAGCCGGAGCCCTGCCGTGCGGCGGAGCGGCGCAGGCGGTCGCGCAACGCCTCAGAACGCTGGGGTCCGGCAAAGAGGCCGTCGAGCAGGGCACGCAGGTAGAGGCCGCTGCCGCCGGTGACAAGCGGCATCCGGCCACGCGCGGCGATGGCACGGATGGCGCCGCGGGCATCGCGGCTGTAGTCGCCTGCGGTGTAGGCCACGGTTGGCGAGGCGATATCGATGAGGTGATGGGGGATGCGGGAGCGCTCCGCGGGCGAGGGCTTCGCGGTGCCGATCTCGAAGTCGCGGTAGACGGCCACGGAATCGCAACTGACAATCTCCCCACCGAAGCGTTCGGCGAGGCGTATGGCGAGAGCAGTTTTGCCGCTGGCGGTCGGCCCCAGGATGACGGGCAGCAGGGGAACGGGCGCCTCGGCTACCACAGCCGCCACCAGCCGGGCGGAAAGAGCTCGTGCCAGTGAGCGCGCGCGATGACAAGGACGAGCACGAGCATGGCCAGCAGGACAAGGCCGGCGATCTGTCTTTGGCGCAACTGTGTGGCGTGTGAGGGACGTGAGGGCATGAACGGGCGGCTTAGGGATGGTTCAGTATGGATGGGACGGTCCGGCGGCAGGCGGCGGAGCGTGAGTGGGTACCGAGTTTTCCTGTTTCAGCCCGCATGTGTATGGATTCTTCGCTCCGCTCAGAATGACAGGATTCTCTACCGAAGAGGTGGTGTGCTGTCGCCGGAAGGACGGCACGGCCGTTACGGCGCGCTATTGCAGTTCATCCTTGGCGTTGTAGTAGAAGCCGAAGCGCAGGGCGAGGTACGGGCCCTTGAACTCCTTTGGCAGGGGAGGATAGGGGGAGGCTCCGGTGATGCCGCCCCAGGCGGCGCGGTCCAGCGCCACATCGCCGGAGGGGAAGCGGAGGATCATCTGCTTGACGCTGCCGTCGGGCATGATCTTGAACTCGATGCCGACCTTGCCCTGTTTGAGCAGCGGCGGCCGGGCGGATTCCGGGATGATGGGCAGCCAGGCGCGGTAGGTAGCCGCGATGACGCGCTGCATGTAGGGGCCGAAGTCCACGCCAAGGGTGTCGCTGAGGATATCGACCCCGGCGTTCAGGCCGGGATGATGCGGCGCCACGCCCGCGCCGAAATCACCGCTGCTTTGTCCACCGCCCTGGGCGGCAGCGCGGGCTGCCTGGCGGATGGCGTCCCCGGCGGAGGAGCTGGTGTTGAAATCGGGATTCCTGGGCTGCGGCTTGGGCGCGGGCGCCTCTTCAGTGGCCTGTTGCTGCGTCTGCAGCGGCTGGGTGGCCGGGGCGGGAGACTGCGGAGCCGGGGCTGCTGGCGCTGCCTGGGCCTGCTGCTGTGGCGGGTTCGGAGCGCCACCCTGGCCGGGCTGCGGCGCGGGTGGGGCCTGCCGCTGGGGGACTGGCGGACCGGCGCGGCGCATGGCCTGGAGCTGCTGAAGTGTCTTGCGGTCCAGCGTGGGATGTTGCGACTGCGCGACGCGGTCCTTGTCCGAAAGTGCCTGCGGGTTCTTGGGCTTGAGGTGCTTCAGCGCGTCGGGGGGCAGATCGAGATAGGTGAAGTCTTTCTGCCGCTGTCGCAGGACCTCCGCCGGGCTGATCACGGTGGGCCGGTGCAGGATGTACTTGGGGCCGAAGAACCACAGCAGGAAGAAGACCACATGGGCCAGCAGCGAGACGTAGATGCCTTCGCGCAGGCGCGCCCGGGAGCGCTCATCCTCAAGCCGATCGATGAGGTGGAGCAGTTCATCGGCTTCCAGGTCCTCGTAGCGGGACCGCTTGCGCTGGAAGACCGGCGGCTCGGGTGTCTGGCTGGGCGGTGTTGGCACTTCGGTGGTCGGCATGCGTGAACGTATGGACGGATGCGGGCTCGCCGCAGACTCCTGCCAGGATGTGTGCCTGGGAACCTCCATTCTCTCATTGTTCCGGGCCAGACCGCTGGGATTTCTTGCTCAAGGGACGACAGACGGCCAGCCTGGATGGGAGGAAGCGGGTACTGCTGAACCCGTACAATCGAAAGATGGCCCGGGCAGTGGTGATTACCGTAAGCGATTCGCGCAGCGCCGGCGCGCAGGAGGACCTTTCCGGGCCGGCAGTGGCCCGGCTGCTGGCGGAAGCCGGATTCGAGGTGGCGGATACGTTGCTGGTGCGGGATGAACAGCCTGAGATTGAAGCAATGCTGCGGGCGCAGGCCGGGCGGGCAGATCTGGTGGTGACCACTGGTGGGACCGGGCTGGCGCCGCGGGATGTAACCCCGGAGGCGGCGATGGCGGTCTGCGAGCGCCTGCTGCCCGGCTTTGGCGAATGCATGCGCAGCGCCGGCAGCCAGGAAACGCCGCTGGCGTATTTGAGTCGCGGGGTGGCGGGTACGCGAGGCCGGAGCCTCATCCTGACGCTGCCGGGCAGTCCGCAGGGGGCGGCTACGTCGCTGCGGGCAGTGCTCCCCCTCATCCCGCATGCGCTGGCGCTTCTGGCCGGAGGAGGCGCGGTACACGCTCTATCGGCAACGACACCCGCAAGCAGGCAGGAGCAGCCGTGAAGGCATTCCTGGCCAAGCTGCTGGTGAAGTACAAGGCGTTCGTGATCGGCGCCCTGACACCGCTGGGCATCTGGGGGGCGGCGCTGGTGGGCTTTGTGGATTCCGGCACGCTTCCGGTGCCGATGGACCTGATCATCACGACGTATGTGTGGAACGACCGCCGGCATGCCGCGCTTTACGTATTGCTGGCGGCGGCGGGTTCGGCTGTGGGCGGGTTGATTCCCTTTCTTCTGGGGCGCGCCGGCGGGGAGCTTTTCCTGCTGCGGCGGGTGGACCGGGCGCGTTACGAGCAGATGATGGCGCGCTTTGAAAAGCAGGAGTTCCTGGCCATGGCGGTGCCGTCCATGCTGCCGCCCCCGACTCCGTGGAAGGCTTTCGCCTTTGCCGCCGGGGTGTTTGAAATGCGGGTAGCCAGCTTTATGCTCGCGGTGTTTGTGGGGCGGCTGGTGCGTTTCGGGGTGGAAGCCGCGCTGACGGCCATCTATGGTCCGCGCATTGTGCAAATGGGGGAAGAACTCTTCAAACAGCACCTGGGGGCCACGCTGGTGGTGCTGTGCATCCTGCTGGGGCTGCTGGCGTTCTGGGGAGTACGGAAGTTCCGTAGCCGAGGGCGGGATGACGGGGAACTGCCGGAAGCATCGCTGTAGACGCAAAAAGCGGAGCCGATGGGCTCCGCTTTTTGCTGTCCGGGTGTTTGGAAGGCTTAGGCGATGGAGCGGTGTTCCGCCGTGGCGTGTGCCGCCGCCCAGCGCTGCAGGAGCGCGGGCAGGCCAAAGGCGCAGCCGGTCACCAGCAGGGTGGATACCAGATCATTGCGATAGAAGGGCAGCGCTGCGAGGTAGCAGGTGCCGAGGCCGGCCAGGGAGTGGGCGTACATTGCAGATCCGCTCCAGACCACGAAATTGCTGACTGCGAAGAACGAGGTGGAGGCCAGCAGGGAGCCGCCGATGACGCGACCCGCCGAGGCGCGCTGCTTGAGCAGGAGCGAACCGAGCACCAGGACCGCGGCGTACCAGCTCCACGTCACCAAGTAGTCGGCGAGGTGGAATGGGTATCCGTAGGCGAAGACGGTGAGGTAGTAGTCAGTCGCGGCCAGGGGAAGCAGGGCCCAGAGCGCCTGTTTTCCGGGACGGCGCGCGCCGAAGAAGAGAAGGGCGCCGCCGACCGCGGTGAAGTTAAACCAGCCCGCATGGGGCAGGACGCGGGTCAGCACCGCCAGCAAGATCAGAACGAACGCAGCCATTGTCACCTCCGTAGAGAGGGAGGCGGAAGCCTACCCGAAACAACATTCTAACCTGAGCGCCTGTTCACGGCGCAGGAAACGGTTTTGATGCAGTCACAAACGCGCCAGGAACCAGCCCGGAGGCGCCTAAGGCTGCGGCTTGCCGTTCATGTACATGGCTTCGATCTGGCCATTGGGCGCGACATAGACAGTGCCCGAGAGGGGAGCGCGATCACCGCGATTGCGCAGCAGTCCGGAATAGCCGAAGCGCAGGTCGTGGAAGTCCACCTGCTCCAGCGGGGCAGATGTGGCGGTATCAGCGTCGGGAGGCGTATTGCGGCCGATGTCTTCGACCAGCGGAAACTGCGACCAGCCGAGGTAGACGCGACCGAGCCAGGACTGCTTGGCTGCGGCTACGGCGGGGGTAACGGGAGCCTTGTAGAAACGCCGGGTGGCGTCCGTATCGATGCTGTCCTGGCGGGTCTGAACGTCACCGAGCTGGTAATAGCTGGAGGTCTCCACGATAGCGTCCCAGTGAAACGGGCTTACCGGATTCGGCTCGGCGGCGGTGCGGATAGTGGTCTCGGGACCGAAGGCGGTTTGGCCGATGAGCTGGAGCGCACGCGCGTGCTCGGAAATACGCACCCCGTACAGCACGGCCACGCCCGCGAGAGCGGCGATGGCGAAGCCGCGGCCACGAAACATGGTGCGGCGGCGCGACACTTCGCGGTCTACCCAGCCGAAGATGCCCGGGATGATTAGCCCCAGCAGGAGGATAGCGAAGAGAATGGGGTCAAAGATGAAGACAAAGTCGCCCGAGTACCAGCGCGGATTGAAAGGAAAGAAGGGGCGGACGCCGTAATTGTTGGTGTAGTCCAGCAGGATGTGACTAAGCGCCGCGACGAGCGCGAAGCACCAGACCAGGAGCCAGCGGGGACCAAGGGCGGGCGGCTTGCGTCGGAAACGGTGCAGCAGCCAGACCGCTCCCGTGACGACGAGCGCAATGCAGGGCGCGCCGACAAGGGTGTGGGTGATGCCGCGGTGGTGTTCGAACCCGGCGACCGGACCGCGCAGGCTCCACAGGACATCGAGGTCGGGCGCTTCCGCGGCCAGCGTCATGGCCAGCGTGGCGTAGGCGGTCTTGCGGTTGAAGCCGGCGCGGCCGAGACAGGCGCCGGTCAGAAAATGGGTGACGGGTTCCATCTAGGGAAGAGACCGCAGTTCCCGTGAGCCGTGCAGGACGCTTACGACGAACACTCTGCGCTGCTCCAGATCGAGGAAAATCCAAACCGCGCCCCCATCTCGGCGAGCGCCTCGCGCGCAGGACGAACGCGGCCAGCCTTGATATCTTCCTCCCCGGCCTGAATCGCCTTTAATACTGCCAGCTCGTCGATTTGGGCCAGCATGCGAGCGTAGCTCGCAGCATCCTGCACAACAAGTTCCGCCTGGCCATCCACCGTTAGGACGAGCGGCTGATGGGAGCGCTTGATTTCGCCGGCCAGCTTCTCACCGTTGCTTTGGAACTCAGCCAGAGAATGGGCCGGCATCCGCTCGATCATGGGCCCTCCTGCGTAGAAAGTAGCATACCGTTTCGGCCCGGTCTGCAACGTTCGTGGGCGGACTTTCTATAATTCGACACGATGCCCAAGCCAAGCAGGAATGCGGAATCGCTGGAAGCGCTGCGCGACCAGATACGCCACCATGAGTACCTGTACTACGTGCTCGACGCGCCGGAGCTGACGGACGCGGAGTTCGATGCGCTGATGCGCGAGCTGAAGCACGCGGAATCCGAGCACCCGGAGTGGATCACGCCGGATTCGCCTACGCAGCGCGTGGGCGGTAAGCCGAAAGAGGGTTTTGCTAAGGTCGAACACTCCCGGCCGATGCTTTCGCTGGAAAACGTGAACAGCGCGGAAGATCTGGCGGAATGGGATCGCCGGGCGCGCGGGTTGGCCGGGGAAGGCGCGGAGATCACCTACGTGTGCGAGCTGAAGTTGGATGGCTTCTCGCTCGCGTTGCATTACGGACCGGGGCCAGGAAAAGCGGCGGTTCTGGAGCGCGCCATCACGCGCGGCGACGGCACGGTGGGTGAGGACGTGACCACGAATGTGCGCACCATCCGCTCGGTGCCGTTGTCGGTCTCGGCGGAGCGGCGCCGGAAAGCCGGGCTGCCGGAGCGCTTCGAGGTGCGAGGCGAAGTCGTGATGCCGGTGACGGCGTTTGTGAAACTGAATGCGGAACGCGAAGCCGCCGGGCAGGCACCCGCGGCGAATCCGCGCAATGCGGCGGCGGGCACCATCCGCACGCTCGAGCCGAACATCGTGGCGCAGCGCAAGCTGGACTTCTACGCTTACTTCGCGCTGCAGCTTGCGGAGGGCGCGGTGGGCGAGAGCGCATTTGCAACGCAGGTGGAAACGCTGGACGCGCTGACGGCAGCGGGCTTCCGGGTGAATCCGCACCGCGAGGCATTCCGCACGCTGGATGAGGTGCTGCGGTTCATTGAGCGCGCAGAGGAGCGCCGCGCCGATCTGGGGTACGAGATTGACGGTGTGGTGATCAAGGTCAACGACACGGCGCTGCACAAGCGGCTCGGCTTTACCGGCAAGGCGCCGCGCTGGGCGGTGGCGTACAAATTTACGGCGCGCGGCGGAGTGACGCGGCTCGAGGACATTGCCACGCAGGTGGGGCGCACCGGCAAGCTGACGCCGGTGGCGGTGCTGAGCCCGGTGAACATCGGCGGCATCACCGTCACCCGGGCAACGCTGCACAACGCAGATGAGATCGAGCGACTGGGCGTACGGATCGGCGACTTCGTGCGGGTGGAGCGTGGCGGGGACGTGATCCCCAAAGTGGTGGAGGTGGTGCAGGACGCGGAGCATCCGCGCGGCGACCGCGAGTTCCACTTTCCCGAGCACTGCCCGGTGTGCGGCAGCGCCATTGTGCGCACGCCGGGCGAGGCAGATTACCGCTGCGTGAATGCAGACTGCCCGGCGCGTATTCGTGAAGAGCTGTTGCACTTTGCCGCGCGCGGTGTGATGAAGATCGAGGGGCTGGGCGAAGCGGTGGTGACGCAGCTTCTGCAGCGCGGGTTGGTGCGCAGCATTGCGGACCTGTACGCGCTGACCGAGGAACAACTGCTCGGGCTGGAGCGCATTGGGAAGAAGACGGCCGAGGCGCTGCTGAAAGAGATTGAGCAATCGAAGTCCGCGCCATTGAGCCGCGTGCTGTACGGGCTCGGCATTCGCTTTGTGGGCGAGCGCACGGCGCAACTGCTGGCGGACGCTTTCGGATCGATGGACGCGTTGATGGAGGCATCGCGCGAAGAGCTGGAGCGGGTACACGAGGTGGGGCCGCGCGTGGCGGAAGCGATTGCCGAATTCTTTACCGAGGCGCGCAACCGCGAGCTGGTGGAACGGCTGCGCGCAGCGGGGCTGCAGTTTACGGCGGAGCGGCGGAAGCAGTCGTCGCTGCTTGAGGGCAAGGCCTTCGTGCTGACCGGGACACTGCCCACGCTGACGCGCGAAGAGGCGAAGGAGCGCATCGAACAGGCAGGCGGCCGGGTTTCCGGCTCGGTGAGCAAGAAGACCAGCTACGTAGTGGCGGGCGAAGAGGCCGGGTCGAAACTGGAGAAGGCGCGGGAGCTGAAGGTGCCGGTGCTGGACGAAGCGGGATTACTGGAGATGCTGGGATGAGGCGTGTGAAGCAGAAATGTGTGGCAGTGGCAATTGCGATATTGACAAGCGCCGCCCCGGCGCTGCTGGCCGACGTGTTCCCTGCGGGCGTGCAGGGCACGTGGAAGGTGGTGCGCAAACTCGACGTGCCGGGGAGTGCGGCACAGTGTGGAGGAGCCCTGCCCAATCTGCCGAAAGGCGCGAAGGTCACGATCGGCGATCACACGCTGATGCTGGAAGGGCGCGGCATGGATGATGCCCAGCCCACGGTGACCACGCTGACAGCGGCACAGTTCACGCAGAAGTATCTTGGCGGCTCCGAAGCAGCGTTCAAGCACCTGGGGCTGCGCGGGTCGAGCATTGAAGTGATCACGCCGACCAGCGGTGCGGAGGGGACGGAGTTCACGGTGTTTGACACCGTAATCGTCAAAGATCCGAGCACGCTGCTGCTGGGCCGCTGCGGACGGTATTTCGAGGCCACGCATGCGGGCGGTTTCCAGGCGCCTCGGCTGCCGGACTGATAACCCCTTCCGCCTTAACCTGCACCATGACTTCTCGCTTGATGTAAAACGGATTCCTTCATCATGAGTGCGATAACGGACTTTTACAGCGGCACGGGCCGCGATGGCGCGGGCCGAAAGCTGGACGAGATTCTGGGGTGGCCGGACCGGCGACTGGAAGATGTACACGACTACATCCAGTGGTGCTTTCCCCTGCCGGAGCCGAGCGGCGCGAATCCTTACGCGCCGGTGCTGACGCCGGAGGACATTGCCATGTTCCGCGCCACGCCGGCGATGCAGGAGCGGCTGCGTACTGCGTTCGCGCGCATGCTGCGGTTCTACGGCTTTGTCGAGTGGGAGGAGGGTGCGATCGAGCGCGGGCCGGAGTTTGCGGCGCATGCGCGCAACTGGCTCAATCCCGGCAATCACAACCACCTTCGCCTGACGCGCATGCTGCGTTCGTTGCGGGTGCTGGGGCTTGAGGCGGAAGCGCAGGCGTTTTGGCAGGCGCTGGCGGAGCTGTACGCGGAGGAGAACCGCGGCGGGCGGAGCAACATCACTGAGCGCACTTACGGCTTCTGGAAACGTGCTGCGACAGAACCGCTTCATTCGTGTTAAAGGTGCAGGTCAGTTCAAGGTGCACAGGTCCTGGCGAAGATGCAGGGGGAGCAGGGATGCAAATGAGGCACATGCGGGTGTGGCTGGCAGTGGCAGCAATGGCATGGGGAGTGAACAGCGCAAATATGGCACATTCGCAGGCACAAACGGCGGCGATCCACGGCGACGACGGCGTGAGGCTGCCTGCGCCTCCGGCGACGGAAAAGCACGAGGTGACCGACAACCTGCACGGAACCACCGTTAGCGATCCGTACCGGTGGCTGGAAGACCAGAAGAGCCCGGCGACGCGGGCGTGGATCGACGAGCAGAATCGCTATACGGACGCCTACCTGAAACAGGTGAAAGACCGGCCGGAGATTGCCACCGCGCTGACCACGCTCGAGCGGGTGGATACCTACGGAATGCCGGCCAAGCGCGGCAACCATTACTTCTTCACCAAGCGGCTGGCGAGTGAAAACCAGGCCTCCATCTACATGCGCACGGGCTGGGACGGCACAGACGAGCGCCTGGTGGATGCCACCCGGCTGAGCGCGGACCAGAATACTTCGGTGAATCTGCTGGACATCACGAACGATGGCGACCTGCTGGTGTATGGAGTGCGGCAGGGCGGCGCGGATGAACAGGAAATCCGCGTGCTTGACGTCGGTGCACGGAAGGAACTGCCGGACCGGCTGCGCAGTCAGCGCTATATGGGCGTGCAGGTAAGCCCGGACAAGAAGGGTCTCTACTATTCGCTGTTCACACACGCCGGGACGCTAGTGTACTTCCACGCATTCGGCACGCCACAGGAGAGCGACGCTGTGCTCTTTGGGCGGGAGTATCGGGGCGAGAAACTCGGGGAGATGGACCTGGTCGGCATCCGCGTGAGCGATAACGGGCATTTTCTGATTCTGACGATCGACCGCGGTGTGCCGCCGAAGCGTGCCGACATCCTGGTGAAGGATCTGCGCAAGCCGAACGCCGAGGTTGTGCCGCTGGTATGGGGTATTGAGAACCGCTTTCAACTGCTCGATGGCGGGCAGGACGACTTCTATGTAGAGACCGACTACGAGGCGCCGAACGGGCGCATTCTGAAAGTAGCGGAGGGCACCGCGCCGGACAACTGGCAGACTGTGATTCCGGAAAGCAAAGACGTGATCGAGACGGCGACAATTACCGGGAGGCACCTGTTTGTCGATCGACTGGTGGACGTGAAGAGCGAAACCTCGGTGTACACGCTGGACGGCAAGCAGACGGGCCAGCTTTCGTACCCAGGAATTGGCAGCGGCACCGCAGTGCATGGCCGCCCACTCGACAACGAAGGCTTCTACAGCTTTGAATCCTTCAATGTGCCGCCCACCATTTACCGCTACCAGGTACAGACGGGCAAGACGGAAGTCTTCGCGCAGCCGAAGGTGCCGTTCGATAACGATGCGTACGAGGTGAAGCAGGTCTTCTACACCTCCAAAGACGGCACGCGGGTACCGATGTTTATCGCCGGCAAGAAGGGTCTGCCGAAGACCGGCACGACGCGGTTGCTGATGACCGGCTACGGCGGATTCAACGTGAGCCTAACGCCGGACTGGAACCCGATGTACGCGTGGTGGATGGAGCAGGGCGGGTATTTCGCAGTGCCGAACCTGCGCGGCGGCGGCGAGTACGGCGAGGCCTGGCACAAGGCAGGCATGTTTGAGAAAAAGCAGAACGTCTTTGACGACTTCTTTGCAGCCGCAGAGTATCTGATCGCGAACAAGTACACCAGCCGGGAGCACCTGGCGATCTGGGGCCGCTCCAATGGCGGCCTGCTCATGGGGGCGGCGATGACGCAGCATCCGGAGATGTTTGGGGCGATCGTGTGCGGCTATCCGCTGCTGGACATGCTGCGCTACCAGAACTTCCTCTTTGGCCGGCTGTGGACGACCGAGTACGGTTCGGCGGACAACGCCAAGGACTTCGCGTACATTCGCGCTTACTCGCCGTACCAGAACGTGAAGGCGGGAACGCATTTTCCGGCGATCATGTTCTTTTCCGGTGACAACGACACGCGCGTGGACCCGCTGCATGCGCGCAAGATGACGGCAGAGGTGCAGGCGGCCAATGGGGGCAACCGGCCGGTGCTGCTGCATTACAGCTTGAAAGGCGGCCACAGCGCAGGAGTGTCGGTAACGCAGCAGGTGCAGGACTACGCGGACATCCTGGCCTTCCTATGGAACGAGACCGAGTAGCCCCGACCGCCTGCGTGCCGAAGCTAACCGCTGACCAGATCCAGAATGCGTGCGGCGGTGTGTTCGATATCAAAGTGCTCGCGGAAGCATGCGAGTGCGCGTTCCCGCATGCGGAGTTGTTCAGCAGCGGCCAGGTCACGCCAGCGGCGCAGCAGGTCGGCCGTGCCGGGCAGAGTGTCGTCTGCGATGAGGCCGGCGCCGGCCTCGTTTACCTCGCGCCAGATATTCACCTGGCGCGAGATGAGCACCGGCGTGGAGCAGGCCAGCGCTTCAGCGACGGCGATGCCGAAGTTTTCCTGGTGCGAAGGCAGCACGAACACTTCGGCGGCGGAGAGCGCGCCCCATTTCGCTGCTCCGGTCAGCATTCCTGTCCAGACGAAACGGTCGGCGATCCCAAGCGTGCCAGCAAGCTGGGCGAGTTCCTTCTGCCAGCCCACCTGGTCGGGCCCGGCCATCACCAGCCGCCATGCCGGGTCATGCGCCAGTGTTTGGGCGAAGGCGTGAAGCAGGAGGTCGCAGCCCTTCTTGGGATGAAGGCGACCCATGAAAAGCGCGAGGCGTCGGCCGGCAAGCGAGGGAAACTGCGCTAGGAAATGACGACGTGCGGCGACCAGGTCCTCGACGGGCGCGGCGGTGCCCAGTCCGGTGACGACGGCGTTTGCGCGATAGAGCCTGAACGATTGCGGCGCAAGCAGCTTCTCTTCTTCGCAGGTAAAGAGGACGGCGCGCGCATCGCGCAGCACGCGGTAATCCGCCCAGGGCCAGTAGAGCCACTTCTTCAGGTGCTTGCGCGGATACTGGAGCTTGAACCAGGGGTCAAGCATGCCATGGGGGAAGACGTAGTAGGGCGTGCGTGTCCGGCGCAGCGCCTGCCACACTGCCAGGCTGTGGTACTGCCATAGGCCATGCACGAGCACGAGATCGAACTGCTGCCCGTACTCACGCAGCCATTGCCGGAGGCGCGGCGCGTAGCCGTAGCGCGTGCCGCCCGGGCCGAGCGCATACAGCGGGAAAGCGAAGGGCGGTGGATGGGCTGCGTCGTCGAGCGTGGCGAGCGCGGAGGTGTGCCCCGAACGCGCATGCGCTTCGCACAGCAGGCGCACGGCCTCGATGGGACCGCCGCCGCTGGCCTGTGCGGACGAGATGACGTGGAGGATTCTCATGGCCCATTGCTGCGCATGTGGTGCGGGCGCTCGATCAACCGGCGAGGGCCTTCTCCAGCGAGGCGGGATCTTCCACGTTGACGCACCTCTGACCGCGGTCAATCTGCCGCATAAGGCCGGAGAGCACTTTGCCCGGGCCCACTTCCACGAATTCGGTCACGCCGGCATCGATGAGTGTGCGCATGGATTCCACCCAGCGAACCGGGGCAGTGACCTGCTGGATGAGCAAGTCGCGTTCCTTGCCGCCGCTGGTCACGCGGTCGACTGTCACGTTGGCGATGATGGGAAACCGGGGATCATGGAAAGTGAGGTCGCGCAGCACCACGGCGAGGCGATCCTGCGCAGGCTGCATGAGCGCGCAATGGAAGGGGGCGGAGACCTGCAGGGGCACGACCTTCTTCGCGCCGGCTTCTTTTGCCAGCTCCGAGGCACGAGCCACGCCACGGGTCATTCCCGAGATCACGATCTGCTCCGGCGCGTTGAGGTTTGCGGGCGACACGACTTCCTTGGTTTCATCGTGCGCGCTGTCGCACGCTTTCTCCACCGCGTCGGCAGCGAGGCCGAGCACGGCTGCCATGGCGCCCTGGCCTTCCGGCACGGCTTCCTGCATGAACTGACCGCGCGAGCGCAGAGCACGAATGGCGTCCGCGAAGTCCATTACTCCGGCGGCTACTGCGGCGGAATACTCGCCGAGCGAGTGGCCGGCCACGAACTGCGGTTCGATGCCGCGCTGGGCGAGCACGCGATACGCCGCAATGGAGACGGCGAAGATGGCCGGCTGTGTGAACTCGGTCTGTTTGAGTTGCTCGGCCGGGCCTTCAAAACAAAGCTGCGACAGCGAGTAGCCAAGCGCGCGGTCCGCCTCATCGAACACCTGGCGTGCGACGGTGAAGTGCTGTGCGAGTTCGCGGCCCATGCCTACGGACTGGGAGCCTTGGCCGGGAAAGAGAAAAGCGATTTTGGGAGTGCTCATGCCAGTCGGTATTCTCGCAGATAGCGGCTGCGGCGGGCACCATTGCAGATGTTGCGGGGCATGAGAAATTCCGCTCCGGCCAGCGCATGGCTGCATACATGCGAGCGCCTTGGGGAGATAGATGAGTTCTTCGCCTTTCACAATGCGCCCGGACTTCGCGTGGCAATTGCGTAGCCGTGTTCTGTCGCTGGGGCGCACCACGCGCGTGATGGGCGTGCTCAACGCGACGCCGGATTCGTTCTCCGATGGTGGCCGGCTCCGTTCGCCGGAAGCGGCCGTGGATGCGGCGCTTGCGATGTTTGCGGCGGGCGCGGCGATTGTCGATGTTGGCGGCGAGTCAACGCGTCCTGGCGTACGCCTGACGCTAGAAAGCACGGAAGAGCAGGACCGCGTGCTGCCGGTGATCGAAGGCGTGCTGCGCGCGATACCCGGAGCCGTGCTTTCCTGCGATACCTATCGTGGCGCGACCGCGCGCGCGGCGTTGCGCGCCGGGGTCGAAATCATTAATGACGTGAGTGGCTTTCTGTGGGATCCGGAGATGGCATCGGTATGCGCGGCGGAGCAGTGCGGTGTGGTGCTGATGCATACACGGGGGCGGCCGGAGGAGTGGAGGTCGCTGCCGCCACTGGCGGCTTCGGAGGTGTTACCGCTGGTGCGCAGGGAGCTTAGCGAGCGGCTGCGGGCGGCGACCCTGGCGGGCATCGCTCCGCAGCGTGTGGTGCTGGACCCGGGCTTCGGCTTCGGCAAGGCCTTCGACAACAACTACCCGCTGCTTGCGGGTCTGCGCGAACTGCGGAGCCTGGGGCATCCGCTGCTCGCCGGGGTCTCGCGCAAAGCCTTTCTCGGGCGTACCCTGCGGCCGTTGTATGGCGGCGTGGATGCGCCACCGGAAGCACGCGGACCGGCGACGCTGGCAGCTGTAACGGCGGCCATTCTGGCTGGCGCGGAGATAGTTCGCGTACACGATGTGCGCCCAGCGGTGGAAGCGGCGGCGATCGCCGATGCGGTGCTGGATGGAGCGGGCGGAGCTTTTTGAGACAGGTTCGCTGACCCGTGCGCGGCTGCGCAGTACAATGACCAAAGCAGCCGCATTCCCGCCGCGGAGGGATGTGTGAGCGGTTGAAACAGGCGGTCTTGAAAACCGCTTTACCCTAACGGGTAACGGGGGTTCGAATCCCTCTCCCTCCGCCATCTACTCGCTCAAGAGAGTCTCAGGAAATCCAATGAAACGCGCCAACCATTTGACTTATAGGACTTTTTGTCTCTTGGCGTCCCAGATAGTTTGATGGAATCCATAATTGCGCGGGGGTACATTAGGGGGTATTGTGTTCCGAGAGCGGGGGTACTTTTGAAAGCAGGGGGGCGTAGGCGATGGGGCTATCGGACATTGCGATCAAGAAGGCGAAGCCGAGCAATAAGGCATACAGGATGAGCGACAGCGGGGGGCTATACCTCTGGGTGACTCCGTCTGGGGGCAGGCTGTGGCGCTGGGCCTATGTGTTCGACCGCAAGGAAAAGCTCATGAGCTTGGGCAAATACCCGGACGTGTCTCTGGCACTTGCGAGGGAGCGGCACATGCAAGCCCGTAAGCTGCTCGCTTCGGGGACGGATCCGATGGCTCAGCGGAAAGCCGATAAAACCGCTGCGGAGAATTCGCTTTCGAGTGTAACGGAAAAATGGCTGCAGCACTGGCAAGAGGGGAAGAGCCCGCGCCACGTGGATTCGACTCGGCGTCGCATAGCAGCCAACATCCTTCCAGCTCTCGGGGGCCGCCAGATTTCTGAGATCGAGGCTCCGGAATTGGTAACCATGGTTAAGGAGATTGAGAATCGCGGCGCTAGGGACGTCGCCAAGCGTGCTCTGGAGACCACCGGCCAGATCTTTCGGTATGGCATAGCGCACGGGTATTGCAAACGCAATCCGGCCAGCGAAATCCGTCCTAGTGATGTTCTGAAAACAAGACGAAAGGCTAACTACGCCCGCATTGACGCGAGGGAACTCCCGAAGCTCCTGAGGCAAATTGAGATTTACCCTGGTCGCCATCTGACCCGCTTGGGGATCAAGCTACTAGCCCTGACATTTGTCCGGACAAGCGAGTTGATCAACGCGAAGTGGTGTGAGTTCGATCTGGAAGCCGGGCGCTGGGATATTCCTGCCGAGCGAATGAAGATGCGCACGCCTCATATAGTGCCGCTTTCAAGACAAGCACTGGAACTGCTCTTTTCCCTGCGCGACCTTACAGGTGGACAGGACTGGGTATTCCCCGGGGAGCGTAGCAACTGCAAACCCATGAGCAACAATACCGTGCTCAAGGGCCTAGAGCGGATGGGATATAAGGGCCGGATGACAGGGCATGGCTTTCGCGGTCTTGCCTCCACCATTCTGCATGAGCAGGGCTATCCACACGAGCACATAGAGTTGCAACTGGCTCATGCGCCAAGAAACGCGGTTAGCGCTGCTTACAACCACGCCCTTCACTTGAACGGGCGAGCGAAGATGATGCAAGAATGGGCGGATTTCCTGGAGCTTACGCAGCTCTCTAACCACTCGGCTGTCCCGACAAGCAAGAGGTTGGCAGCCACAGCTGGCATCCCCTCCTCAAGTGTGCGCTATCCATGGCGAAAAGCTCTGACGGTTGCGATCAAAGGCGAAATTTGCGAATGAAGTCGGCGGCTGGGGCTTTCGGCCCGATCAGGAGAGGAGCATGTGACCGCGGTAGCGGACCAGAACCCCGATCTGAACACGACCCAAGGCAGGGTCTTTCTCCAGGTGCTCACCCGTCCGGATCGGGTGCAGGGAGTCCAGGTTTTCGCGGGAACGAACGACGTTTTCAGCCTTACTAGCGAGAGAGCACAGCGCAAGGGTACGCTGCGCGTGCTGGCGCTAACCCCCACGGCGACCAGCCAGTTCCAGAAGCTGCAATCTCCACCGTGACATTACAGCGCGACCTTGCGAGCACACCGCACCATACTTCTTTGTCAGCCTCCTCCGACTATGGATGGTCAGACCTCGATCTCATCCGCATTAGTAGAGATGCCGGAGAGACTACGCTCGCGGTTGCCGACCGCTCTCGCGACAATCGCGGATGGAGGCAAACTCTAAATCTGCAATATTCTCTCATTAGACGTGAGGTGGCCTACATTGCGGGCCGAACTGGCCAAGAGGCCGCCGTCCCAGGCATACTCCCCATGGTGTAGCTGGCGCGTGGCTTGCCGTAGCCGATGCGGACGCGAACAGGGTACGACGTCGCCTAGTCCAAATTAGTATCGTGCCAGGGCGGATCTGACGGACACAAAAGACGCACTGTTTCGCCCAGCACCGGACGTGAAGAGCCCATTGGAAGCAGTGCTCGAATTGTTCGTGTATGGGCGTGGATTGCAAACGCGCGGAGGCTGTGATCGGGGATGCCAAGCTGGAATCTGTAGCGTGTTTCGTATGATCCGAGGCCGTTGCGCCTTTGGCGATTTGAAAACAGGACGTACAGAAAGTCTATTCAAATTCTCCTCCTCGTGTGATTCGCGGCTGACGGTCGTGCTTCGGCTGCAAATCTGCCCTTTCATGAACTGCTCAGCTTATGCGCAGATTTTCGAGGAGTGTCCATCAGCCCCCAACGCCTCCAACCGATCTCTTCAACCCCTTCTTAAAGGAATCTTCCGGGGCTCAACCTCTCGTCGGCTTGCCTGGACTGCGGCGAGGTGAGCTGCACGATTGCAAACTGCCGTCCACCTATTTCCGGCAAGCTCCGAGGCCCTCATAGGAAGAGCTCTTGCTTATATGCAAGCCATTCTGAGAACGCCAGGCATTACGACTGGAACAGGTTAGGGTTGGGGCATGGCGAGATGCCGGCGCTCGTAGGCATATCAGGAGTGCCCAGCTTGTTACATGCCCAGCCTGTCGAGTCAGGCGTGCGCCGGCCTCCGCTCTCCCGCCCTTCTTCTCCGGGAACACTCGCGCCAGGAACGTGTTTCCATCTCGCCGGAACTCATTATTCGGCTGGTTGGAGATTATTTCGGCATCAATGGAGCAGCGTTTGAGCCGGCGGGCAGCTGCAACTCCCACGTTCCTTCCGCACCGACCCATGCCTGACGGATACCATGCCGAGTTCTTGCCGGGCTCATGCGAGCTGCTTCGAGAAATCCCGAGCGCTGTCGCGGCATGCCCGATCACGGTTACGGATTTGGGGCAGTGACGCAGGAGTTGTTGCAGCAGTTCCCCTTTGTTTTCTTCTCATGTACTTCGTCCTCCGGTCCGTCTAGGCAAGCCACATCAACGTGTAGCCCTCATGCGACCCCATATGAGCAGGACCGTGGAGTCCCAAGTTTCCCCTTGCATCCCTCTTCTCGGCTTTTCTCGCGACCTTTCCTCAGCGCTGCTTTTATATTTTGTCCAGAGTGTTCCATCAAGAGCCCAATACGACCGCGTTCTTGTGTAACCTAGTGCATACGGAAGTAACCGAACCGGCGATTACCGAGTCCGGTTAGCATCGGATTCAGATCTCCACCCCTTCGTGTTCGGACCAAGATCAGCATCGGAGCGCTGGGCACAATCCGGCTGCTCCGATGCCGCGTACCGGTTTCCCGAAGGCAATGGGTCGGGCTTCCGTAGCACTTTAACCCAAGGAGATCCCCATGGAACCGGTACCGATCCAGCCATTCACAATCTGGCGAGGTGTCACCGAATTGAGCGTCGGAAATGCAGCTCTGCTGATATTAGGAAAAGACCCTGAGAAGTGGGCACAGAACTCCCATGCTGTAGAGGGATTCGAGACGCTATCGACACAACTCTGTCTGGATATTCACCGTAAGCGCCTCGCTGCAACGGTTGTTTACCGCAGGCGTGAAACGGATGACACGCCAGCAAATATCGACATCTGGAACTCCACTGTGCTATTCGCAGACGTGCGAGCATGGCTCGAATCTCGCAACGCACTCTTTCCGCCCCTCTTCTTTCCGAACAACCCAGAGATTTCCGGTGAGCCAGACCGCCCAGCATACCTTGACAAGAAAAATCCTCACTATTCCTTCAAGCTCCATGCGGCAAACTCGGCGCACAGCGCGGTAACCTCTGATCCTCGTCTACTCCGCGGGACAACTCCGAAGGCTGCCTGCAAGAAATGGCTGACTCAGCGCGCCGCCACCTTCGGCTTGGTTGCAAAAAATGGGAGACCGAACCTTTCGGCCATCGAGGATGTCGCCAAAGTTGCGAATTGGGAAACCCGGGGAGGGGCACCCAAAACTCCCGAATAGAAACCTGGGCAGGTTCAAACCTCTTCTAATCAATTATTTGAACAAGTCCCAAGTGAAAACCTGCCCTTAGATGTACGCAAACCTCCCTCGAGCCTTAGCCAGAACTGCCCTCGGTTTAGCCGAGCCTAGGGATAGGTTCGCCGATCTAAGCACCCAGGTTTTCTAGACCTACCCAGCTATTCATCGTCGCCCATATGGCCAAGAATCGCACTATGTCTGGAGTGATCCAGGACAAGCGAGGAGGAGCTTGTATGTGCTCAGAGAAGGCACGGGCCGGAAGAATAGGGGATATTCCCGGCGTGAGGGATCGGGAGCGGACGCTCACGCTTATGAGGCGGAAACAGGTCGAGGCTCGCACCGGGCTTCCCAGAAGCACGATGTACGCCTGGATTGCAGAGGGAAATTTTCCGGAGCCAGTCTCACTCGGCCCACGAGCGGTCGCCTGGCTTGAGTCTGAGATCGAAGAGTGGATCGGTTCTCGAATTCAGAACAGCCGTGGGGTGCAGGGTTGATGCTCAAGAACTCGCACTCCACGCACGGGCTCCTATCCAAAACGGCCAAGTTGCGCTTGATCGCGGCTCTGCCGATCGCGGGAGGCGTATGAAGAGCGCCGCCGAACCAACACGAAATCCACTGCCTTCGATGTCCCGAAGTCAAAATCGCCCTGCTGGGCGCTTTTCCCGCGCACTCTTCAAGAGCATTCGGGAGTGCGTCATTATGTCCGACCTCGTGGGGCGGCATATGAGATTGAAACGAAGCTATCGCGGCGAGTTCGTCGGCCTTTGTCCCTTTCACCAAGAGAAAACGGCCTCATTCACAGTGAACAACGTCAAAGGTTTCTTCCACTGCTTTGGCTGCGGTGCCCATGGGGACGTCATCGACTTCACCCAACGCCTCTACCGTATGCCGTTTAGGGGTGCTGTAACTGCACTCGCAACGGAGCAAGTTTAAGCTGCGCACCCGTTCAGATCAATCCGATCTTGCTGGAACGAACGAAGAACCGGGAGCGGCTAGAAACGGAATGGGGCCGCTGCAACTACATGCGGGCTATGCAGATATGGCGCTCCGCCAATCCCGCCGGAGGCACTCTCGTTGAGCGGTACCTTCGGTCCCGTGGCATAACAGGACCGATACCGCCGTCGCTACGCTACCATCCTAAGCTGCATTACTGCATCGCTGACGAATGCTGGGTGATTCTTCCAGCGATGGTAGCCAAGCTTTCAAACAGAGATGGCGAGACGATCGCAATTCACCGCACCTTCCTCAAACCGGACGGATCGGGCAAAGCGGAGGTGACCAACCCCAAGCTGATGCTAGGTCGAGCCCGCGGCGGTGCTATCTATCTCGGCCCGATAGCCGAAGAAGTAAACGTCACTGAAGGCATCGAGACGGGCCTCAGTCTGCAGGCGTTAAACGGTAAGACAACGTTGGCCGCCGCTTCGGCTGGAAACCTGAGAGGGCTCGAGCTGCCGGTGATGCCAGCGGCCTCACAGGTTACGATTGGTGCCGACAACGACGATGCCGGGATCCAAGCGGCCAAAGCAGCTGCTGTCCGCTGGCGCAAAGAAGGCCGTGATGTACGGATCACGGCGCCCCGAGGGCTGAAGGATTACAACGACCTACTCTTGACCCAAGAGCGGCTCAGGAGGACGCGATGAGCTCCAGTTCCGCTCTCCTGACACCACCTCAATCAGATGTAATCCTTGATCCCGGGGATCCATTAATCAGCGCGGAAATTTTCGTCGAGAAGCGCTATACAAAAGGTCGCGAACGTACGCTCCAGCACCACAGGGGCGATTTTTACTGCTGGAACGGAACCCGTTACGAAGGCCTGGAGGACAACGATCTCGAAGCTCAGGTATGGCGATTTCTCCATCGGGCATTCAAGTACGGCCCAAAGGCGAGTCTAGTTCCCTTCCGTCCCACGCGTTCCAAGGTGGCTGAAGTATTTGCTGGCCTCCAGGCCGAGTGCCACCTTTCCAGCAGCACTTGTGATCCCGCTTGGCTGGATGACACTGTCGACCTGCCACCCAGCGAAATCATCTCCTGTGCGAATGGATTGCTTCACCTGCCCAGCGGAGACCTACTCCCGCATACGCCCGCAATGTTCAATAGGAACGGAGTGTCATTCGCTTACGACGACCATGGGCCTGAGCCGATCGAGTTTCTGAGGTTCCTGGAGCAGTTGTGGCCGGAAGATCCCGATGCAATCGCAACTCTTCAGCAAATCTTCGGCTACCTGTTGACTGGCAACACGAGCCACCAAAAGGCATTCATCATTGTTGGGCCTCCACGAAGCGGGAAAGGCACCATCGCGCGTGTCTTGACGGCACTTCTCGGCCAAACCAACGTCGTAAGTCCAACCCTAAACTCCCTTGTGAACAATTTCGGTCTTATGCCGCTCCTGGGCAAAAGTCTGGCCATCATCCCAGATGCGCGACTAAGCTGCCGAACTGACCAGCAGCAGATTATGGGCGAGCGGATTCTCTCGATTACTGGCGAGGATGCGCAGACCGTCGACCGAAAGTACAAAGATCCGTGGACCGGCAAGCTGCCGACCCGGTTGCTGATCCTCTCCAACGAGTTGCCACAGTTTGCCGACGCGAGTGGTGCCCTCGCCAACAGGTTCATCATACTGACCCTCAAGCGATCCTTCCTTGGCCGCGAAGATCATGGCCTCATCGGTCGCATTCTCCTGGAATTACCAGGTATCCTCAATTGGGCAATACGAGGCTGGAAGGACCTCAGGATGCAAGGACGCTTCGCCACTCCCGCCTCATCCGCCGATGTCGCTCAGGAGATTCTTGACTTAGCCAGCCCGGTCAGCGCCTTCATCCGGGACGTGTGCGAAATTGGACCCGGGAATTCTGTCCGGTTGAGGGATCTCGTCAAAGCCCGGCAAATTTGGTCCCAGGAAACCGGAAACGACTACAATCACGAATCGCAGACTTTCGGCCGAGATCTCCGAGCAGCAATTCCGGGCATTCGGCTGAAGCAGGTGCGAGAAGGCCATAAACGAGAACGGTTTTACGAGGGAATCGCACTGGGCTGAGTGTCACGGGTTGTCACGTGATACTCGCACGGTTTTCGATCGTTTGGCTTCGTCTTTTCACGCGAAACAATAGATGTCACGCGTGACACTGCTTGACGCCGGGATGCGGCGTCGCGTAGGGCTCTTGATTGGTTGAACAGGCTGCGGTGATCGCGGGATGATCTCAGAGTGAAGTAGGCCACCTAGAATCAACTTTCACCTTCATCTCCACAATGCCAAACTGAGGAGTTTCCAATCGTGAAGAGGATTCGGCCCGCTAGGGATAATGCGCGAGACATGCTGCAAAACTGGCTTTCGGACGGGCCCAGGCCCGTTTGCGAAGTTGAACAGGAAGCCGCAACGACCGGCATTTCCCGCAGGAGCCTACAGCGAGCACGCAAGGACCTCGGGGTGATCTCAATCAAGAATGGGTTTGGTGCGAATGGGAGCTGGTCGTTGCAGCTAGCAGGGAGAAACGATTGCGCTGAACCTGTCCGGCCGGCCATGGCCAACCCGATGCACCGCTTTCAGCCCGTAGAGCAGATTACCTTCCTGACGAGAGTGTTCCCTAAAACAAAAGCAGGTGAAATGGGAAAGAAGCCGCTCGCCATGCTGCAAATCCTGGGAATTTAGCAAGGCTAAATTATTTCACGATCCCTAACCGTGCCAGAGTTCGGCAAGCCTGGCGCGGACAGGTTCCGGTTGGCGCTGTTAGGGCATCTTTGCGGATGGGAAACGATCGCGGTCCTCTTGTTCGAGATCGATGCTCGCTCTATGAGTTCCCCCCTTTTTGGCCATCGCCATAGCTCGACGACTGCATTTCGCAAGCACAAACAGCGCAGGATCTCACACTTAGACGTATGCAGATGATCAAGGATGGCACTGAGCGCTCATAGGCCCCCCTCTCTCTTTTAGGCCCTGTGTTGGCCGGATGTACAGCGCCCCTCACCTGGGACGTAACTGGAAGGCCATGTAGTTCATCTACGCTGAAGTGAACCAATGATAAGGGATCATCTTCTTTGTTGTTGGAGCAGCGCAGCGCCAGGCGCGCACGCTCGAGCATCCGGGGGTGTGACGTCAGCTATATGGATGGTCGCGATTGCGCAGGATGTGCTGGGGGTTGGATTGCGAGAGACGGCCGGCAGTCGCGTGTGCTGTCGGCTGTCGCAGGCTGCCGGTGGTGCTCCAGCGAGAAGGCCGGGAGGTGAACGCCAAGCGGATTTACCCTCTCCCCTCACCTTCTCAAAGATGAACGCCTTGGCCGCGTCTCGCGCAGGGCGCGGATTGCCTCTGGGAATTTGCCGCGCTTCTCGTTATAGACTCAGTGCTTGCCTTCGACAGAGAGGGGCTCGCAAGGAAGACCACCCGACTATTCCGCAATTTGAAGAGAGCTGGCCGGATCACTTGGGCAGGCTGGAACGACACCACACGAAGTTTTGCCTCAATCCTAGTTGCGAGGGAACGGCACTTCAACTCGCGCTTCGACCTGAACAGGCTTCCCGTCCATAGACTGTTCTCGCCGATAGCCGAACCGAGGCCTCTGCCGCGCCAGCTTCACCAACTCCTCACACAGCTCCGCGTTGCGGTCCGACCTCGGCTCGTAGCGGTAACTCGACCGATCCACACCCAGCAGCTTGCAGGTTGTGCGCTCGGTCTCGCTGAACTTCGCCCAGACGAATGCCACGTCTTTCCTCAGCTCGGCAAGCTCCAGCCGTTTTTCAGGTCACTTGATCCTCTCATTCAAGCAATCGCTTATTATGCGCCCCTTCTGAGAGGTTCATAATGCAGCCAAGCACTCCATCCTCTAGGAAGACCGACCAAGCCCATTCCGCCACTCCGGCTGAGGCCTGATAGCTACTCGGAAAGCGATCTAGCCTTGGTGAGCGGCTGATCGATTGCAAGGACGGCGGCAAATGCGACCGAAAGGGAGACCGGACCGGCTAGTCTGCTCGTAAGTAGGCAAGCAAGAGCTTGCGGTCTAGAAGCCCGGACTCGAAGTCAGCTTGACTCTGTGAGTCCAAAAGACATTGCAAACACGCCTGGCGGCAATGCCTAGCGTGATCAGGGCCGCCTTCCAATAGCTCTTTTGCGCTTTCTAGCCATCGCTTCGGTTCTTCCAAAAGCGACTGCGTATGCCCCGAACCACCGGCGGCGGTATCAAAGATGTGTGCGCCGTAAACGGCACCTGAGCTTGTCCCGATACTGACAGTTCTTGCCGAAAGTTCCCGCGCATCCACTTCGAGCAGCATGGCACCCGACAAACGCAACGCATGACTTAGCGTCGTGGTGATCTTGTGGGCTTCTTCGCCCTTTTGGAAGGGCGACAAAGCCGTCAGTACATCGATCTGTAGCACATCTGTGCTCGTTTCCGCCCCTAGGGACTGATTGCGAAGCACACCCTCGCCGTTCTTCCAGCAAGTGGCAGTGGCCTTTTCCGACCAGAGCGGGGCATGGTGCTCGAAGCCGGGAGGTAAGTTTACAAGCGCTTGTCCGAGCTTGTGCTCACGGGTCGCGTATCCGCAGCGTGTGCAGATAGCGAAGCCTAAGCCGGTAGAGCCTGCATTGGCGGCAAATAAGCGGGCGCCTTCGCAGAAATGGGCCTGGAGGCGTGTGTTGCCGCCGAAGTCTTCGATGTTTACGGAGTTGGGTTGACGGATCATGTCTAAATCGGCGATGGACTCAACTTCTCCAACGCGCGTTGGGTCACCAGACCAACTTGGCGGGTCCCATGCAGCGCAAAGATAGCCGAATCGTGGAATGATGGTAGACGTTCCCAGGGGCCGCTCTGTGGGTGCGTCGCAGATCCGGCACTCCTTCAGCTCAGAACGCGTGTCATAGAACACATGTCCTTGCACGCAGCGGAAGCGATAATGTTTCACGCCGAAGCCACCGCCTTGGGGCTCAAAGCTGCGCACCAAACCACGCGAGTGATAAATGCGGCCGCCTGCCAGCAGACGCGAACCGGGCACGTACTCGTTTAGGGCCATAGTTCCGTCTCGCTGCAGCTTCACAATGTCAGTTTCCCGACGATAGTATGGATCGGAGGGCAGTCGCAGCGCTTGCAATCCGATCGGAAAGCCATAGCGAGGCAGGAAGCGCAAGGTGGCCAGTTCTTCAATGACGGTGATTCTGTGCAGTTCACTTGCCTGGTGAGCAATGGCATTCAACATGGCTTTATCAGCGCCATCGGCTTTACCCCTCTCCCACGCGCCCACCAGATAATCGTATGCTGCGACCCAAGGGTGGATCACCCCTGTGAAGCGCGCCCTCGCCTCGGCGATAAGAAGGCGTAGTTCGCCGGCCTGTAGCGGAGTGTCCTCTAAGAGCTTTCGCGCATTCACCAGAGCCGTTTCTGGATTGGCCTCGCAGAACAGCAGAAAGTCAACAAAATGCTGGTGTAAGCCGCGCTGGTCTCCTCCCCACCAATCCGGCCGCGGCATGGGAAGGCCCGTGTATTCGCCGGGATCTTCTTTTGCGGAAGATTGCGGGAACCCGATGGGCAGCTTCGTGCTTCGACAGAACCACCCCATCTTGCCGAATGCCTCCATGGCCCCGACTGGACGAGAGGGAAACAGTGCGCGAAAGAACTCTCCCAGCAAGAAGGCTTGGAAATGCAGTCGGGAGAAGCGTTCTCGTTCCAGAAATATTTTGGGAGGCCGCAGGGCACGGCTGTACATCTCGCCAAAGTCGCGGAACACTGCCTGTTCATACCCGACGGCACGGGCAAAAAGCGCTACCATGGTTGACCCATCGTTCCGGCGACCTGCGCGTCCGCTCCGCTGCTGGTAGTTGGCTCTGCCTGGAGGTACGTTGGCGAGCAGCACACCAGAAAGGCCGCCGATATCGATGCCCACTTCCAGTGTAGTGGTCGCGCTGAGTAGGTTTCGCGCGCCCTTTCTAAACAAGTCCTGCAGCCTGCGATTTTCTTCTGGCTTTAGTTGGGCCGAGTGCTCTTCCGCCCAGAGCCCCATGTCGCTTTCTGAAGAGCCAAGAAACTCAAGCCGTTCGCGCCTGAGTGCGGGGTCGCTGTCGAGCTCCTTATGAGTGACAGTCACGAGGGTAGACTGCGGCTTCTCCCCCGGCGCTAAGCCAAAAACAGCGCGCGGCCACACCGCACCTGTCACGGCGGAGCGGAACAAATGAGGTGGCCTTCGAAGGTAAAGCTTGGCAAAGTCAAACCGCAACACGTCGGCCGCGCCGCTGCGCACGGGCACACTTTTTTGCTGCAGAAATGGCAGGCGGTTCGCGCGGGCACCGGCCATTAGAGAATTGAACACTGCGCTGAGAGTCAGCGGCAACAACTTGGACAAGCGTGGCTCCTCGATTCCGAGACGCTCTAGGATGCTCTTCAGGAAACGTGTGCGCACGTTTCCGGTCGATCCCGGCTTCCATAAGGGCTCCACCCCATAACCTGTGCCGTCGAAAGAAAACCATCTTCCGATCGGAAAGCGCAGAATGTCCGTATCCCCAGGCTGGTCGTTCTTGGGGCTTTCATTAAAGGTAATAAATCCAAGGTCGCGCAACAGGTCGCAGAGGGACGCGAGCAAATCGGGCCATACGGGCTCGAGCCTGTCTTGTTCTTCGCGTCGAAGCCGATCGAATGGCGGCAGTATGCACGTTTCAAGCCCGGGGTACACGACCTCCGCTAACCCAAGTGTTTCCATGGAATGTGCGCGGTGGAACAAGAATTCGCGCCCTAATAACACGTCAGTGGACGCGCGGACGGCATTCTTGTTCGCTTCCCAAAAGCCGTGCCAACGCATGGGCCAAGTCTCGTGATCGTCCTTGGGCACAGTAGTTTGCTTGCCCGCGCAGGAGCGAGCGAAAAATTGCGCAAGCTCCGTCCGGTCTCTCATGCGCTCGGCCCATGCAGCCATTGAGCGCCCGGTTTGCGTTGAGGCAAGCTCTTTCCGCTTGGCTGTTAGGTCGGCGCTCACCGCTGCCTGGACGGCAGAAGGTAGAGCTGAAGATGTGTTCTCGAGCTCTGCAATAGCTTTTTGCAGGCCAACAATATCAGGCTCTTCAGCTAAAAGTCGCGCCATGACAACGCGGCCCAGCAGGAGCTCATGTTGATAGGTAAGATGGGGTCCTAAACGCGCTGCCTGCCTCCGGCTGTCACTGAAGGCTAGAAGCTGTCGTCCTCCTGCCGGAAGCATGGACCGCAATAGAGACTGGCTTTGCGGTGGCATGGCCGCAAGCACGCTTTCTGCCACGGCCGGAACCACCAGAGTGTCTGGTAAGCGCATCGGTTCAAATCGATCCTGCTCTCCTTCGCAATTCGGGCACACTCTGCAGCGTGTTAGGTGTGCACTGCGGGTCTTGCTGCTGGAGATGCTGCGAGTATCGAGATCTAAGGTCAAATCCGCGGTGACCTCGTCCCTGCTGGGCTTTACGAATACGTTGTGTTTGTCGGCTGTGGTCTCTGTATTGTGTGTGTTTAGCCATCGGGATCGCAAGCGCAGGGTCTCGCCACTAAGTACGCCTGCAAGCATCCATTCATTGCAACGGCCACAGAGTGCAAGGGTCAATGTCGCCCCCTCGCAAGCTGGGCACACGTCGGCCAGATCGGGGATCAAGAGCCCGGCACCCTCCACGCACCGCGCCTGATCCCCCGTGCAGCTCGGGTTTACACATACGCTGAAGTGTCCGGGCGCCCTCACCTGGAGATGCAGCTTATGGGGAATCAACGGCAGAGCGTGATAGTTTTCACGGGCGCGAGCGCACATCTGGAGGAGGGCTGTTGTCGCTCTTCCCGCGTCCTGGGTGTCGTCTGCCGGGAATAGGTGTGCCGCGATTTTCTGGAGGGGCAGAACTGTTTGATTGTGCTGGGTTCGCTGTGTCCAGAAGAAATCGTCCAGCCGATGCACGAGTTCAGACCGGCTGAGCAGAGTATGAAGCAAGCGCGCGGGCATCGTTTCATGATGTTCTTGTGCCAGCGTAGACGCAGAGACGAGGGATCCTGCACAATCCAGAACGGCAGCAATCCCCTCCGCATCCGATTGCAGCTGAGCGCTATTCGCGTTGACGAACACAAGCGGCTCCAGGGCTGCAGCGCTCACCTCGGTTGCGCGCACCTGCGATGTCGTAGTAGCGGCGGGCAGATCGCGCCTGTTCGCCTCACCGGCTATCGTACAAACTAGCTCTGCTCTCTTGGAGAACAGCTTCCCCGTGAATTCCTGGAGCTGCTTCGTAGTACCACCTAAGGTGGCGGAAGTTGCAATCTGCAGAACGCTATTCGCATCGACGCCACAGCGCAGAAGCACTCGCCGCAAGAGCATGCAAATATCAGCTGCTAACGTTCCGCTATACAGATGTGCTTCGTCCAACACGACTGAACGCAGAGCAGAGCCGAAGAATGGTGCATCCTGCGGGCGGCACAACATGTACTCCAACATGGAGTAGTTTGTCACAAGGATGTCGGGCGGAGTGTCTCTGCCCTGTTCACGCATCAGCAGCCGACAGGCAGTTGGTGTTTCATTGGCCAAGGAGGACCACTTAAGAGCATTGCGATTTTCTGGAGTTTCCGACGTGAAATGGAGAAACGTGACCGGAGCAGGACCGTCCGGTTGGGAACGCAACCAGGTGTGGAGTCGGTCTATTTGGTCATTCACCAGCGCATTCATGGGATAGAGCAGGAGCGCGCGAATCCCAGCTTCGCCCGGCTGCCGCGGATGTAGGAAAAGGTCATTCAGGACCGGTAACAAGAACGACTCCGTCTTGCCGGCGCCTGTACCCGCCGTGACCACAATTGCGGGCCGCTCGCCGGGCAGTGCTCCGGGCACCCCTCCGAAGGCGGCGCGCACGGCTTCCTCCTGATGGGTGTAGAGCTCGCGCTTTCTTGGGTGAGCCGCTGGATTATCCAGAAGTTGCAGCAGGCGACCATGAAATACGCCACTTTCGGCCAACGCGTCCAAGGTTGTACCGTTGGATTTGCTCGGGAACAGGCATTCCACCCAGAGCCGCCCGACAACACCCCCCGAGGTCTCATCACCCTGCCAGGCACGCTGGCAGAGCTCAAGCAAGTGACGATCTCGAAGGGGACGATAGCTGGTCGCGAGTTCTACTACCCGATCACGAACGTCAGAGTGCGCTTGTAGTGCGTCAAGCTGAAGGGACTCCATCACAGTGTTCCATTCTTGAGTTCTAGATATAGGTGCCGGTACACTAGGTGCGCGGCGAGAAACGCGCAGCAGGCTGAGGAGCGCGCGATGGTCAGCCGCAACCATTTCGTTTGGGCATTTTCGCCACGAAACAGCTGGTCAGCTGGCTCCGCAACGCACTCCTTGAAAAACTTACTATCCACCGCAGACTTATCTGCCCAGCTGCGCAGGCCATTTAGGGCTGCTGTTTGCAGAAGAGATAGATCGTCCGGCCGATTAGCTGGCCCGGGCACACCGGCATAGGCATGAAGATGCTCGATCACCACCTTGGTCACCAGTTCCGTGCTCTTGCGCAACTCCGCCATCTGCTTGGGGTCGCGTTGCTTGTGAAAGAGATCGACGCCGGGGACAACCTTCACCATCTTTTCGCGACGGGTGAATTCTGTCTTGATTATCGAAACCAGCAGTTGTGCCAGAAGCACAGGTTGTGCACGCAACAGATCTGAAGCGGGCTCATACAAATGGTTGAGCCAATCCAAACCCAGCACTGCGGTGACGTGTTCATTGGCAAACTCGCGTGGGACCTGCTCGGCAGCACACAAAGGCGGCAGCAACTCACGAATCGGTGCTGCGTACCCAGCAGGGTCTCCATCTACGTGCGCGTCGCCAGCATCGGTTAACAGAGGTCCTGTTCTCACCCAGGCGTCCATCGTGGAGAACCGGTCTAAGATGGCCCGTTTTAGTACAAGTTCATAGAAGGGCGGCATCAGTACTGGGAAGTGCCAGGCCCGCAGTGCTTGGGCCGTTTTGCCCCAATCCCGCGTGTGCTCAATAACTTGGGACCATCCTTCAGAGATGTTTTTCCAGGCGGTAGCGCCCGGTTCCACATGGAAGCGGGCTCCGCGCCATACACCGTCCCAGGATAGAAGCCAGCCAAGAGGCTCAACTATGCTCTCTCTCAGCACGTACAGGGTTGTCTCATCCAGCAGTTCTGCCTCGAGTGGATCAAGGCACCGCGGAGTTATCTTGCCCCGCTCCCACACCCATACGCGAAAATCACTGGCCCGTTGGACCGGTTCCCGTAAGCGCAGCAGTATGTAATTCTGTGTGGTGTCAACCGCCGCCAATAAACCCGTAGCGTACAGAGCGGCTACCAGCGCAATCCGGCTGGCGTGGTCTTCATGCATGAGCCCAAATCGCAAATACAGGGGCTCGCCGTAGCATGCTATCTCCTGGCGTCGCAACAAGTGGGGTTCGGCAAACAGGGCCTGATCCCCCAGCATCAGCCAGACTTCCTGCTCTGTTCCGGAGATCCAGCGGCACGCTAGCGGTCTCCCTTCCAACTGGCCTGCACCGAATGCGAGCGTTGGATGCAGGTCGTGCCAACGTCCATCCTCGGTCTGATACGCTCCACCAGGCGCAGCAGGTCCAGACGGCTCCGCGGCGATGATGACAAAGGCGCGCTCGGAGCCCCGGCGTGCTTCGACCAAGGCCGAAGCCTCCGCATGTGCAAAACTTGGGGCCACAGACATCTCCGCAAACGATCCCGTATGTCTGTGGCCGCTGAACCGAAAGGACTCGCAGGCCCAACCGTCGGCGAGCTCCACTCGAATATGCAATCTGCTAGGTGATAGCTCAGTTGTGAATACCTTACCCCGAACCGTGGCCTCGCGCACGCTAAGCGAACCTGGGCGTGGCCTCCAAACAAATTGCTCCCCCGCGAAGACCCCCACCTTCTCTGGCAGGCCCCCGGGGAACCTGTACAGCGCCCAAGTTGCCGAGCGACCTTCGTACAGGAGAATGTCGGGACCGTTCCGTACCTGGAACTCTGCCCGGACAATAAGGGAATATGGGCGGCGATGCTTCATTTCAGCTTCGCCGATGTCAAGAGGGCGCCGCCGGTGCCCGTCAGCAAACAGGATTACATCCTCACTGTCCTCCCAGAAAGCAAAGCGTTCCTTGTAAGAGCCGAAGCGAGGCAATCCAACGCTTATCTCTCGCACAGGTTGCCGCAGAATCTCGCTTATCGGGAAGCGCAAGGGGCCTCCTTCGAGAACGAGACGGCCTTCTGCGTCGGACACAAGAAAGGCGGGCTCGCACCCTTGCATCATGACTGGTAACGGACGTGCTCCAACTGCCCTGAACTCCCTCGGGGGAGTTCGCGAAACTGACAGTCTAAACTCTCCATCTACAAGCCGCGCCTTTCCAAAAAGTGTCGGGTTTCGCTCTTCGTCCTCAATACGCTCCGAAGGGATTGCTGGTTTGTTCGTACGACTTTGACCCAGACCGGCCCGCAGCAGACTCCAGCATTCTGCCGGGCACCAAGGAGACCGAGCCATCTCGGTGTCGAATTCCGCCGCCGTGGGATGTCGAACAGCCTTGCCTAGTGCTGTCCAAAACTCCTGGAAGGAAGCTGAGCTGTTTTCATCTTCGGGATCAAGTAGTGTGCGGACAGTCTCCGGTACTGCATAACCTGCCAGCCAAATGGGAATCTGGCGCTGCGCAATCTGGGGGTTGAACCCAAACTGCAGCATTACAGTCCGCCAGTAGTACATCTTGCCGCGAAGGTGTAATTGATTCCGTAGACCAAGACGGCGGCATGCCTCGTGCAGCGAATCCCGGCACTCCGAGACGGGGTAGTCACTCCGTCCAAACCAGGTGGCCTTGAGGTCTGCACTGCAAGAGACCGCGACTGGTGCCCACAAGGCGTCGTTATCCAGTGTGCGAGCAACTGCGGTGCTGACAGCGAGCAAAAGAACGCCTGCCTGTAAACTCCCCGGGCGCGGAATGTCTGCCACTGAGCACTGACGAGCCCATCCGAGAAGCTTAGCCCAATCTTTCGCTTGTAAGCCGCACTCCACTAAGGACCAGCGCGGCTCCGATGAATTGCTTGCGTGCCATCTGCTAAAGGATAGCAACCGCTCTGTACAGATTTGCGGGAAGCGGGGGTGTTCAGGAGCGAGATCATGCAAGGATACGACGGATTCGCGCGAGATGGGCATCTAGAAGCTGGCCTAAGATCGCCGAAGTATCTCATGGAATCCCTCTAGCGCCAGCCTTTTATGGCCGGCTGTAGGAACGCTCGTGTAAACCGAGCTGCTGAAGAGGGCAGAGCCAAGCTCATCCAGAACCCATAGGTGTTGATCAAATGAGAAACACTTCGCTCCTGTGTGATTACTTATTAACAATCTCCACAATCGCTTTGTTGTAAGCGAGCTCCTGTTGAATTCACACAACGCGGCGATTCTTGAGCTGATCCAGCGGGCGATAGGGTATGCTGCTGCGAGATTCAAGAGGTGGGCCTCGAAGGAATGCTGACAGGAGAACTGCGCAACCAGATCGATCGCATCTGGGACGCTTTTGGTCGGGCGGGATCGCCAATCCGCTCGAAGTCATGGAACAGATCACCTACCTGCTCTTCCTGAGGCGGCTGGACGACGTCCAGACGCTCGAGGAGCAGAAGGCCGCGCGTACCGGGAAGCCAATCGAGCGGCGCATCTTCCCGGAAGGCGCGGACGCGAAGGGGCGCTCCTACGAGGACTTCCGCTGGACGCGCTTCAAGACACTTCGAGCCGCGGATCATGTATGAGGTGGTCAGCGAGCATGTCTTCCCGTTCCTGCGCAACGCTGGGTGGAGACGGATCCACCTACGCGCAGCACATGAAAGACGCGCGGTTCACCATCCCAACTCCGGCTCTGCTGGCCAAGGTCGTTGACCATGATCGACAAGGTCCCGATGGAAGACCGCGACACCAAGGGCGATGTGTACGAGTACATGCTGGGCAAGATCGCCACCGCCGGGCAGAACGGGCAGTTCCGGACGCCGCGGCACATCATCCGCCTCATGGTGGAGATCACTGCGCCCACGCCGAAAGACGTGGTCTGCGATCCGGCGGCCGGCACCTGCGGTTTCCTGGTCGCAGTGGGCGAGTACCTGCGCGAGCGTCACAGTCGCTCTTTGCGGACCGTGCCCAGCGCGAGCACTTCCACCACGGTCTCTTCCATGGATTCGACTTTGACTCGACCATGCTGCGCATCGGCAGCATGAACATGCTGCTGCACGGGGTTGAGAACCCGGACGTTCAGCGACCGCGACTCGCTCGCGCAGGACCACTGCGGGCGAGGATCGAGAAGTACACACTGGTGCTCGCTAATCCGCCCTTCGCCGGATCGCTCGATTACGAGAACACGGCCAAGGACCTGCAGCAGGTGGTCAAGACCAAGAAGACGGAGCTGCTCTTCCTGGCGCTCTTTCTCCGGCTGCTCAAGCCGGGCGGTCGCGCGGCTGTCATCGTGCCTGATGGGGTGCTGTTCGGGTCAAGCAATGCGCACAAGAGCTGCGGCGATTGCTGGTGGAGGAACAGAAGCTCGATGCGGTCATCTCGCTGCCCGAGCGGCGCGTTCAAGCCGTACGCCGGGGTCTCGACCGCCATCCTGGTCTTCACCAAGACGAACTCGGGCGGCACGGACCAGGTGTGGTTCTACGATGTCGAGGCGGACGGGTGGTCGCTCGATGACAAGCGCCAGCCGCTGCTGCCGGACGACAAGCTGGGCCCGGTTCCGGCGCAGGCGCTGACGGAAGACGAGCACGCCAAGAACAACCTGCCGGATGTGCTGGCGCGCTGGTTCGAGCGGGACGGGCACGGAGAGCGAGCGCGCCGCGCACTGCGCAGAGCTTCTGCGTGCCGAAGAGCGACATTGCGGAGAACGGTTATGACCTCAGCCTGAACCGGTACAAGCAGGTGGTGCATGAGGAGGTGGAGCATGTGCCGCCGAAGCAGATCATCGCGGAACTGCAGGAGTTGGAGAGGGAGATTCAGGACGGGATTGAAGGAACTGGAGGCGATGCTCGGGTGATTGGGGCCGAATTCTCGCTTAAGACAATCGCATCACTAATAACAAAGGGGACTACTCCGACCAGCGTGAACTTGTCTTTCGCTGAGTCTGGCGTCCCGTTTCTCCGCGCACAGAACATTCGAGGCGGGCGAGTGGATCTAGCCACAGGCTCGATGTACATCTCGGAAGCGACGCACAGAGCCCTCGCGCGTTCTGCTATTCAAGGTGGTGACGTCCTGATCTCGATTGCGGGAACGATTGGTCGTTGCGCCGTGGTGGAGCCAGATGCTCCGGAGATGAATTGCAATCAAGCTGTCGGTATAATCCGTCCTCTTCAAACCGTCTGTCCTAGGTACCTGATGCACTGGCTTCATTCAGAACAAGCTAAACATCAGATCTCGGCGGCACAAGTAACAGGTACAATAACTAACCTGAGTCTTACGGAGATATCTGATCTACAGGTGCCTCTGCCGCCCATCGAAGGGCAGCGGAGGATCGCGGCGATTCTGGACAAGGCGGAGGCGTTGCGGGCCAAGCGCCGCGAAGCCATTGCCAAGCTCGACACCCTCGCCCAATCCCTCTTCTTCGAAATGTTCGGCGATCCAGGTTGCAACCCAAAAGGTTGGCATGCACGAGCACTTTCCGATGTGTCCTACGTAAAGGGCGGAAAGCGGCTTCCGAAAGGGGAGGAGTACGCAACGGGTCGCACCGCCTTTCCTTATATCAGGGTCACAGATTTTCAGGACGGATCAATCGATCACGAGCATCTTGTCTATCTGAAGCCCGAGACACAGGTCAGGATATCTCGTTATACGGTGCAGCCTGGAGACATCATTATTTCAATCGCAGGCTCAATTGGCCAAATCGCTGATGTTCCCCCTACACTGGCCGGAGCGAATTTGACCGAGAACGCAGCCAAGATCATCGCGAAGTGTACAGGCGTTTATAACCCCAAGTACTTGGCCGCTCTGCTCCGAACAGCGCCGCTTCAGGAGCAGATTCGTAGCCACACTGGGCAGGTCACAATCGGAAAGCTAGCGCTTTTTCGTATCGAACAGATCCATGTGCCCATCGCACCGTTGTGCCTTCAAAACCGCTTCGCGCAGATCCGTGAACAAATTGAGATATCGAAGAGGAAGCTCGCAGCCTCAAATCTGCGTTGCGAGCATCTCTTCGCGTCTATCCAGCACCGCGCCTTCCGAGGTGAGCTCTAGCCGATGACCAACTTCGCCTTTCTCCGGCCCGAGTGGCAGCAGGTCTACGAATCAGCAGCGAAGGCTGAAGCCCTCGTTCATCCCGACCCACGCACCTCCTGCTTCTACGCCCGGCGCGCGCTCGAACTGCTCCTGCAATGGCTCTACAAGGCCGATGCCAAGCTGAAGCTGCCGTACCAGGACAACCTGAGCGCGCTTATCTATGAGCCGAGCTTTCTTGCCGTGGCCGGTGCTGCTATCCAGAACAAGGCCAGGCTGATTAAGGAACACGGGAACCGCGCGGTCCACACGGGCAGGCCGATCCAGCAGTACGACGCACTCATCGCCTGCCGGGAGCTCTTCCATATCTGTTACTGGCTGGCGCGAAACTACGCGCGGGCACAACGGCCGGCGGATGGCATCGTCTTTAACCCTGACCTGCTGCCCAAGACCTCACCCGTTCCGGCGCAGACGCTCAACCAAATCCAGAACATGGAAGAACAGGTTCGTCTCAAAGACGAAAGTATTGCTGATTTGCTGGCGAAGGTAGCTGTTTATGAATCGAAGTTGGCGTCGATGGGTCCTGGTTTCGGCGTTGTGGGTACGGGACCTCGGGCTAGCGACTTGATAGCTGGGCCTTTGGGGTTGGCGGTTGGAGCATTCAAAAAAGTTGCTGTCCAGATGGACCCAGAGTACCGTGATGCGGCTCAGATTTCTCGTCTCCGCGCCGATGTGGCCGCGGCCAAGCAAGCCAACGAGAAGACCCCCGACACACACGACTACTCCGAGGCCGAGACACGTGACGCGTTCATTGACCTGCTGTTGAAGGAGTCCGGATGGCCGCTGAAGGAGGTTCGCGATCGGGAGTACCAGGTCACTGGTATGCCCAATAACGAAGGAATCGGCTTCGTGGACTACGTGCTCTGGGGCGACGACGGAAGGCCGCTAGGACTGGTCGAGGCGAAGCGAACCAAACGAGATGCAGAGGAGGGGCAAGAGCAGGCGCGGCTCTATGCGGACTGTCTGGAAAAGCAGTTCGGCCAACGCCCGGTGATCTTCTACAGCAACGGCTACGAGCACTGGATCTGGGACGACATCCAGTATCCGCCGAGGCTCGTACAGGGGTTCTATTCCAAGGACGAACTGAAGCTCCTGATTGAGCGCCGCGCAACCAAGCATGCTCTGGCAAGCGTGGCGATTGATCCGGCGATTGTAGAGCGGTACTACCAGGAGCGTGCGATTCGGCGTGTGACCGAGAGCTTTGCACAGCAGCATCGGAAGGCGCTGCTGGTGATGGCCACCGGCTCGGGTAAGACGCGCACCGTGATTGCGCTGTGTGATGTGCTCATGCGGGCGAACTGGGCCAAGCGCGTGCTCTTCCTGGCCGACCGCAACGCGCTGGTAAGGCAGGCAGTGAACGCCTTCAAGAGGCACCTGCCGGCAGCCTCACCCGTAAACGTTGTAACGGAGCGCGACCAGGATGGACGCGTGTACGTGTGCACCTACCAGACCATGATGGGTCTGATCGACGAGATGAAGGACGGAGCCCGGCGCTTCGGCCCGGGCTACTTCGACCTGGTGGTTGTGGATGAGGCGCACCGCTCCATCTACAAGAAATTCGGCGCTATCTTCGGATATTTCGACGCGCTATTGGTAGGACTGACGGCCACGCCGCAGAACGAGATCGACCGCAACACCTATAGGCTGTTTGCGCTGGAGAGCGGCGTACCCACAGACGAGTACTCGCTTGACGAAGCGGTGAAGGACGGCTATCTGGTACCGCCGCGGAACTACTCCGTGCCGCTGAAATTTCAGCGCGAGGGCATCCGCTACGACGAGCTTTCGGAAGAAGAAAAAGAAGAATGGGACGCGCTGGAGTGGGGCGAGGACGAAGAGGCTCCGGACCAGGTAAACGCCGAAGCCGTGAACCGCTGGCTGTTCAACAAGGACACGGTGGACAAGGTCCTGGAGCACCTGATGACCCACGGCCACAAGGTTGCGGGCGGAGACCGGCTGGGCAAGACGATTGTCTTTGCAAAAAACCACGCGCATGCGCTGTTCATCGCCGAGCGATTTGACGCGAACTATCCGCACCTGGCGGGACACTTCGCTCGAGTGATCGACTTCAAGGTGGATTACGCCCAGAGCTTGATCGACAACTTCAGCCAGCCGGAGAAGGCGCCCCACATTGCGATCTCGGTAGACATGCTCGATACGGGTATTGATGTGCCAGAGGTGGTGAACCTGGTGTTTTTCAAGCTGGTGCGCTCGAAGACCAAATTCTGGCAGATGGTGGGGCGAGGTACGCGGTTGCGACCGGAGCTATACGGGCCGGGCAAGGACAAGCGGGATTTCTACATCTTCGATTTCTGCCAGAACCTCGAGTTCTTCAGCCAGGACATACCGCTGGCTGAAGGTGGGGCGGGGGGTTCTCTCGGTGAGCGACTGTTTACCGCGCGCCTGGAACTCATCGGGGAACTGCACGCGAGGCGAAACGGTGATGAGTCAAGCGAAGCAGCGGGGCGAGTGCGGACCGAGACGGCTGACCTGCTGCGGCAACAGGTGGCAGCGATGCCGCTTGAGAACTTTATCGTCAGACCGAAGCGGCGCCTGGTGGAGTGGTACTCGGAGGCCAGCGCCTGGGAGGACCTGAGCGTGGAACAATATGGAGAACTGGCGCATGAGGTTGCGCCCCTGCCAACCGGGCTGGCGGATGCTGACCAGGATGCGAAACACTTCGACCTGCTTGTGTTGAGACTCCAGCTCGCCCTCCTCCGAGCAGAGGTTGGCTTCGAGCGCATGCGGCGGGATGTCGTTGCCATTGCGAGCGCGCTTGAAGAGAAGGCAGCCATTCCAATGGTGCGCGAGCAGATGGCTCTCATCCAGGAAGTCCAGTCAGATCCTTTTTGGGAGGGGGTGAACGTACCCGTCCTGGAGGACGTACGCCGCAAACTCCGGGGGCTGGTCAAATTCATCGAGAAGTCGCGGCGGGCTGTGGTCTATACAGACTTTGAAGATGAGCTTGGCCATGCGACGACAGTGGAGTTGCCGGGTGTGAGCACGGGCGTCATCAGCGGGAAGTTTCGAGACAAGGTACTACATTTCCTGCGTGCCCACGAGGACGACCCGGCCATCCACAAGGTGAAGTGGAACGAGCCGCTGACTTTTGCCGATCTGAGCGCCCTCGAATCGATGTTGGTGCAAGCTGGCGTAGGCAAGCCGGAAGATGTCGAGCAAGCCGCTCGGCAGGAACATGGGTTGGGCCTGTTCATTCGCTCGCTTGTCGGCTTGGATCGTCAAGCCGCGAAGTTGGCATTCGAGGCCTTTCTTTCAGGGAAGAATCTCACCGCGAATCAAAACCAGTTCGTTGACCTGCTGATAAACCACCTTACCCAGTGCGGGTGGATGGACGCACGCCAACTCTTCGAGTCACCCTTCACGGATATGCACCCCCACGGCGCCGGAGGCGTATTTGGAGCGGAGAAGTGGGGCAGCTTGCTGCTGTGCTCGCTTCGGTGAAGGGCAATGCCATGGGCAAGGTCGTCACGGAGGCTGAAATGATTCGGCAATAAAGGGCGAAAGCTCCAATGTTTCAAATCCATCTGCTTGGAGGACGATACGAGAAAATACTATCGCGTGATGCTTGGTAGGGCGAGCGTGTACGCCGAGGAATGTTTTGACGGGAACTTCATCGGTGCGGACTTTGGTGTATCAGAAGACCTCAGCGATAAGCTCCCAGAGGAGTGGAAGGTTTTCAACAGGGATTACTCCATCCCGAGATTCCAGGAGCGGCACCCAGAAAAGTCCAGGATTTCCGCTGGACTGGCGGGCGGAGCTTTGTGGATGGTATCGAAAGGCATCAGAAAGGGCGACGTGGTGCTCTGCCCAGCAGGCAACGGCCGCTTTCACGTGGGCGAGGTGATCGGAGAGTATGCCTTCCAAGCTGGGCAGCACCTTCCTCACCGGCGGCCCGTACGCTGGCTCACTCAGAGTATAGATCGAGCGGAGATGAGCGAAGCGCTCAAGAACTCCGCAGGGGCGATCGGCACAGTTAGCACCATCACTCAGTATGCCGATGAGATTGAACGCCTCCTCAGTGCTTCCGTTCCGGAGAGTCGAGTTCAGGAGGTCGCCGAAGAGCTTGCATCCTTTGCCTTGGAGAAGCACCTAGAAGATTTCTTGGTCCAGAATTGGGCTCAGACGGACTTCGGCAAGAGCTACGACATTTATGAGGAAGAGGGGGAGCGTGTAGGCCAACAGTATGCGACCGATACTGGGCCGTTAGATATTTTGGCGGTCAGCAAAGATAAGAAAAGGCTTCTCGTGATCGAGTTGAAGAAGGGGCGAGCAAGCGACGCTGTCATTGGTCAACTGCTTCGCTATATGGGTTACGTGCAAGAGGAGCTTGCTGAGAAGGGGCAAACGGTCGAAGGTGCGATTATAGCGCTCGAGGATGACCCCCGTGTTCGGCGTGCACTAGCCATGTTGCCGACAGTTCAATTTTTGAGGTACCAGATAAGTTTTAGACTTGTTAAGGCGTGACGTGGAGGTCTGTCCAGAACCTACGTCCACATCTGCCGACAGCACGGATCGTTCACCACGATCACCACAAAGGCCTCAAGCTGCGGGGATCGAGGCTCTACAGGGTTCGGGTTGAGCGAGTGAGAGCAAATAGAGGGCAGCTCACGGGTCGGAGCTGATTCTGCCACGTATAACAGAGGGGCTACGAGCCCGATGGCCCTTGCTCGAAGTACAAGAAGTACAAACTTACACCTGTTCATTCGGTACGAGGGGCTGCCCGCTAGACAGGCGCAGCTTATCACGGAAGATAAACCGCGCCGGGGGCAAACTGACAAGCCAAACTCGGCCGGCCGGTATACGGCGGCGAGCTTGAATACAGGACGCCACCATTGCCCGCTCCGCGTGGCCAGGCAGCGCGGACAGCTTCTCCGCGAAGCCGCCAAGCAGCTCAGGTCGGCCCCGTAGCTGCCCCTCCGCTTCGTCCCGGATCGCGGACCAGCCCTTCCCGCAGCTCAGCACGAAGATTTCCCGGAACTCCGCATCCCGCCGCATTCCGCTGCCCCTCGGGTAGCTCCAGCCAAGCCGCGAATGACTCGTTTGGCCCGGTATCGCTCAATGGACGCACGCTACCTCGCAGAGTGCTGGGCGTATTGGGAAGGGTGGAAGGACGGCAGCTTACTGCTGCGCTCGCTTCGGTGAAGGGCCAGCGTCAGACCAAACCGACATTAGAACTGTGGGGAATATCGGCGCTAGTGCGGCCATGCTGTAGGGCACCTTCGAGACAGGCCTTCTTTACCGCAGATACTTGTCCGGGATCGGCTGCCCCGGTCCTTCTGTCTCCCAGACAATCTCCATCACGCGCCAGTTAGTGCCGTCATTGATCGCCTGGATGCTGTTGATGCCGCGCATCTCTGCTTTGCCCTCCGGCGTGTCACGGATCTCGTAGGTGCTCCACAGATGGGCGATGTGACCGAAGCTCTCGATCTTTTGCGCGATCTGGTGTTCGTAGAAGACCGCGTCACCCCGCTGCCGCACCCGGGAGATCCAGTCATCTACGGTCAGCACGTGCGCAGCAATCTGCCCGTCCTTGCCCCGGGCCACGGGAATCAGCCGCGCTTCCGGCATCAGGACGGCGCGCAGGCAGGTGCGGTCCCGGGTGCCCGGGCCGCTCACTGCAGCATCCAGCGCTTTGGTCAGGGCTTCCAGCGTGGGCGTGGCGGGACAGGAAGCCGCGGGGGAACTGGAGGGTGCGGAACTGGCGGTCTGGGCGAGTCCAAAGCCGCATCCGGCAAACATTACGACGGCACATCCGATGCGCTGCATCCCATGCGCATTACTTTTCTCCCGAGCCCCGCTGAATTTTCTGGACAAGCTGCTGGCCGACCTATGCTACAATAATTTCACGTCGAATACGTTTCAGGTCACCTCTTGTTCTGTACAGCAGTTCTTTACTAGCAGAGATCCCGAACACCGTTTTCAGCGTTATCTCAGCAGTAAAGGAAATTGCATAATGGAACAGGGAACAGTGAAGTGGTTTAACGACGCCAAGGGTTTTGGTTTTATCAGCCGTCAGAATGGTGAGGATGTCTTCGTGCATCACACCGCGATCCAGTCCAACGGATTCCGCACCCTCCAGGAAGGCCAGGCCGTTCAGTTCAACGTGACCAAGGGCCCCAAGGGCTGGCAGGCAGAGAACGTTCAGGCTCTCTAAGCCACAGGCATTCTCGTTTGTGAAGAGGACGGCTTCGGCCGTCCTTTTCTATTTGTGCTCCCAGCCACTTGGATTGCGTGATGTCCGATCCGGGCCGGTAAACAACCCGCACGCAGGGCCGGCGCTCTTATCGCTCAGGGCACATGCCCGGAATAGAGGATCTCATGGCCAAAGAAGCACATAAAAAAGCGGCAGAGCATCACGAGAATGCAGCGAAGTCGCATCGGACCGCGGCTGAGCATCATGAGAAGGGGAACCACGAGGAAGCGCACAAGCACTCGACGACCGCTCATGAGCACTCCACGAAAGCCCATGGCGCTTCGACGGAAGCACACACCAAGTCGGGGCAGCAGAGCAAGAAGTAGCGTCGCCGAAGTTGCCGGGCCGCACGCGCTGTGCGGCCTTTGTGCCTTTCAGACCGGTGTCGCTGACCGAAGTAAGTAATGGCGCCAAAGTGACAGCCCATTTCGGGAGACTACCCGGTTAGTAAGCTGTAGCCACGCCGCATTTTCCCCTACGCTACAGGTGAAATCTTCCTGAGGGGACAGATCATGCGCATCAAGGCTTTTGCAGTACTGGCAGGTGGGATTGCAACACTCGTGATAGCAGGTTGCGGAGATAAGACGGCGGCGAACAAGGAGAACTTCGTCGCGGCGCTCAAAGAGACCTATGCGTCGGCCTCGGATTGCCTGTTCGACAAGGCTCTCCCATTTCCCTATGAAGTGGGTGCGAATGACAAGCTGATGAGCGAGACCCGCCGCCGCCTGGACGCACTGACCACGGCCGGCCTGGTGGAACGCGAACAGCATGCCAAAGGGCATGACACGGTAAACCGGTACGTGTTGACCGCCAGCGGGCAGGCGGCACCGGGGGCAGGCCGCTTCTGCTACGGGCAGCGGGAAGTCACGAGTGTCGATCGGTTCACTGAGCCGGCGGAGTTCCACGGCAACCGCTTTACCAAGGTGGACTACCACTTCCGCGAAAAGACGAACGCCGAGTGGGCTCGCGCCGAGGCCATTCGCAGCGCCTTCCCGGCCGTGGCCAAGGCCATGTCCGAGCAGCCGGTGGATGAAGCCACTCTGGTGCTGACCCAGGACGGCTGGGTGCGCAACACAGATTAGGGTGGGGTTCATCCGCGAGGGAGGGGCTGCCCGCACCGGCAGCCCTTTCTATTGCTGCTTGCATTCTCCATCCGACGGCTGACCGCACCATGCTTAGCCCCGAGAGTGCGGGCGGCTAGTCGCGCCTCACCACAAAGAACAGGACCATGGCGAAGAAGAGTATATCGGCGGCGACGTAGATGAGGAGCTGATGCGTGCCGCTCCAGCCATAAAACACGCTCCAGGCAAAGGTGGCGGCGATGATGATCGCGCCCCAGGTGAGCAGGGCGGGGACGTTCGGGTGGTGCTGCTGCGGCTGCATGTCGGCCTCCGGCGGGAGGAGCGGTGTCGCAGAAAAGTCTAGATCAGGCGGCGCTCGATTGGCAGCTCTTGTCTGACAGCGGGCCCGCGGCAACCGGGCGGCCCGCGGAGGACTCTACCCAAGCAAGAGGTGAGGACACCATGGCAGAAGAACAGACAGGAAACGAGAGCGGTCGCGCCGACAGCGACACGCGCGAGATGGCGGAGCGGGCGCTGCGGGGCGAGCACAACCCGGCGATACCGCCCAGCGACAACCTCGAAGGCACGCATGCCCGCAGCCACGCGGCGCACCTGGAGCCGGAAGAGCAGATCCGGACCGAGACCGAGCCGCAGGGGAGCGCCCGCGCGGAAACCATCCTGGTGCCTCGCCGGCAGCCGTGATTCGGAGGGCCGTCCAGCTCGGTGAAACGGCGAAGGCGATTCACCACAGAGGACACAGAGAAAGGCGCAGAAGCAAGCGGCAAGTCGGTGCTGAGGGAGTTTGCAAGTCGGCGACAACTCAGCATCGCTTGTCGCTGTTTGTTGTGACGATCTTCGTTCAGGGCAGCTAGAGGACAGGGCGTGGTCAGGGGCGCTGGGAGGCGAGTTGTTTGCACTTGCGGTCGGCGCGCCAGGCCAGGACGGAGACGACGATGAGCGGGGGCGTGACGATCAGGCGGAGGGCGTGGACGTAGGGCCAGCCGTTGGGCATGAACAGAAGCGCGAACATGAGAAGGCCGAGGGCGAGGTCGACGGCGGTCAGAATGCGGCTGCGCTTCTGGAGGGTGGTGAGGGAGTGGGTGGGCTTGGGCATCGGTGGTCGGGGGTTCTTGTTCAGGATAGCGCCTGGGCGGGGATGACAACCGGCCCTGCGGGCTGGTAAATCCGCGCATGCGGCAGCAAGGAAGGCGCCGTATCGGGCGTCGTCCTTTGACTGTGTTGGAATCCTGCCTGATTGCGATTTGAGAGTTAGAGGCGCTTTGGGCCGAGAAAGCGAATCGAGGCGTGGGCTTCCGCCGCTTTGAAGTCGTAGTCGGCAGTGATGAGTTGGTGATTCCCAGAGGCGGCGAGTTCCAGGGCGAACGCGTCGAGGTAGGGCAGTCCAGTGGCGAGGCACAGGCGGGCGGCTGCAGCGGCACGGGATCCAGTGATGTCGACGACTTTGATGGGGAGAGCTTCCTGGTCGGCGAGAACACGAGCGGCCTTTTGCTCTCCGTATCGCTTGAGCAGGACGCCGACAATTTCGCCATAGTGCGCTGCAGAGATGAGCAGCGTGCCCATGCCACGCATAGCCGACATCAGGAGTTCGGAGACATCGTCTGCACCCGCCTCCCCATCGAGAAAGCGAAGAATCGCGCTGGCATCGCAGACATAGGTCACCACCGGTCTGGCGATCTCCAGGCTTTCAGGTCTTCGACGAGGGAAGCGCCGGAGAGCGAACCCTGGAGCTTAGGAATGAGTTGCTCGCCGACCGGGCTGAGGATGAGGTGGCCCTCCGATTCGGTGACGCGGAGCTGCGTGCCGGTCGCGAGGCCGAGGGAGCGGCGGAGTTCGGCGGGAATGACGATCTGCCCTTTGCTGCTAATAGAGATCGTGTAAGACATACTGGAAGTTTAGCTTACATCTACTCATACAGTAAGCCCTTTGTTGCTAAAGCCGGTCGGCGCGCTGCGCCGAGCCCACCCTTTGCGCCGGGCCTTTGCTGAGGTTGGGCGCTGCTCCCGCGCAAAGGGTGGGGCACCCGGCTATGTCCGGGTTCGATTCTCCTAGGCGGTGGCGCTGCGGCGCAGGAGCAGGACGCCGCCGATGATCGAGAGCGCGTCCACGAGGAGGGCGATGGCGACGGTGAGCCAGAATCCGGCAGTTGCGTTGGTGACGTGCGCCGCGTAGTGATGAATGAAGTGCGCCGTGTGCAGCGCATTGATCAGGATGGCGATGCCGCAGATGATGGCGAGGATGCGCATGGGTTCCCTCCGGTGCGGAAATGGGCCCGGGAGCTTTGGGTCAGAGACTAGAGCAAGCGGGGGTGGAGGGCAAGGAATTCGTGGACAACGCGGGATTGGCCGAGAGGCGGTCGGCACCACAGCGCCGAGCCCACCCTTTGCGCTGGAGACTTTTGAAGGTGGGAGGCTCGTGCCGTGCACAGGATGGCGCACCCGGAGTTCTGGCTTCCCGGGTCTGGTGACAGGAAAAGCAACCGCAGGTCCTTCGACTCCCTTCGGTCGCTCAGGATGACAGGCTCCGGGAGGGAGAAGGGGGTTATTTGTGGGCGGAGATGTATTCGCGGAGGGCGGCGTTGATGCGGCTCTGGTAGCGCTTGCCGGTTTGTTTGAAAAAGGCGAGGACGTCGGCGTCGAGGCGGAGGGTGATCTGCTGCTTGTTTTCTGCGGGGATGAGCGCGCCGGGGCGGGTCCAGGCGACGTTCTTCTGGGAGGGATGTCGGTGTAGTTGACGGCCTCGTCGGGCTTGCTGCGGAGCATGCGCTTCTGGGCGGGGGTGAGCTTGGGCGGGTTGTGCTGGTCGAGTTTATATCTGACCGTGCCAGTAGCTTTCGCGCTCATGGGCGTCTGCCTTTGTTGCGGAGATGATACGGATGCGGTCGTCTCGCATGGTATAGGCGACAACGATTTCGAAGCTGTCGATGAGGCCGACAGTGATCCAGCGGTCTTCGCCATAATCATCGCGGGTTTCCTGCCGATCCAGCCCATGCTCATCGTGATCCCGATGTGGCGCTTGCTGGAGCCTCGTTCTTAGACTCAGTATTTGGACCCTGAGCCTGCTTAGCCTTATCAAAAATCACCAACCTTGCTTGTACCTCGTTTCGCTCCAACAAAGTGCTAATGTTGTCCGCTACCTTCATCAAGCTTTCTGTCTTCTCGGAAAGGCGTCTAAAAACAGCTTCGTAACCTACAAACACGAGAAGCGATGCCTGCAATCCTCCCAAGAGTCTGATTGCTAATGGATGGGGTAGATCGGTATAGGCAAACGGCACGAAAAGCGCGGTAACAAGAGCCTCTGAAAGATGCCACCTGATACCGTATAGAAGGGCAGTTTCATAGTACACGACGCCGCACAGGATGCTGATGTATCCGTAATAAGGCATCGCGATGAAGAGGGTCAAAGCGCGCATGGCCCTCTCAACTGGCTCTCGCTTCCGAAAACGTAGGAAGATATTCTGAAAGAGTTTTAGAGCTTGAACATTGCTGATGAATTCTTTCGTCGACGGATCCAGTGTTAAGACCTTTTTGATCAAGTCATCGAAACCGACACTTATCCTCGTTTCGAGTCGCCCCAGAAGGTTTACTGAACCGTCTAAGAATCTTAGAAACGCCCTCACCACTCTGAACAAGATTATCAAAATGGCCAGCAAGCTTACGGCGCTGAGAGCCTTCGACGTGCTGTTGACGGTCAGCAGGCACCAGAGGAGCGCGAATTGCTGAAATGGCCTAAATATCCGATGAAAGCTGAACCCCTCATGAGGTGTGCCTATCTCCTGCTTTGCTGCTTCTTTAGCTACATCTACTGTGGCGGTAAAACTGCTTCTATATACGTCGAATACTTTTGAGCTTGCAGCTTTTCTTATTAACTTCCATAGAACGCGCATCAGTAGCCAAGGCGGGAAAACATATATATAGAATACGTCGAAGAATAGGGACCACCAGCCGTTAGAAGCCAAGACGGAATAAAAGAATATTATTGCTAGTAAGATGGCTTCTAATATTTGCTGTCTATGGTCGTATGCTCGACCAAGCTTCAGGCCAGCCAAGTGAGTCAGTCCCAGCGCGTGCGACCAAAACATCCAGGCCAAGAAAAGACGGGCGGTTTGTCGAAGTTTTATTTGGATGTCTTGCCAAGTCACAACGTCGCGCCTCCGCTGGCCTATACACTTCTATTGAATACTGGATAAAAGGACAGGTCAGCTTCTATCTTCGGCCAAATCAAGTCCGCCTAGACGGCGAGTCCCGCTCGCCGCGCAGGCGGATTTTGACTTTTACGGCTCTAGCTGCAGCCGCTGGTGCTGCCGCAGGACATGCAGCGGTAGCAGCTGCCGTTGCGGACCATGATGGCGCCGCAGGTGTGGCAGGAGGGGGCGTCGCCCATGTCGACGAGTTCGCGCATGGCGTCGGCCGCATGGATGGCGGCGATGTTGGGCGTGGACTGGGCGACGGGGTTGGGGCTGACGCCTTCTTCCTTGGTGGTGTAGCCGAGGTAGGGAGAGGCGGGGGCTTGGTTGCCAAGAAGCAGGTCCCTCGGCTGCGCTGACGCTCCGCTCGGGATGACACCTGGGTTGTTGGCGCCTGGGGCGAACCGTAGGTCCTTCGACTCCGCGCTTCGCGCTTCGCTCAGAATGACAGAGTGGGGGTCGCCGATGGTTCCTTCGACGGGGATGGCGGGGGCCATGCCGGCGAAAAGCGAGAGTTGCTGGCCGGAGAGGAAGCGGAGCTGCAGCCAACGGAAGATGTAGTCCATGATGCTCTTGGCGAAGCCGATCTGCTCGTTGCCGGTCCAGCCGGAGGGCTCGAAGCGGGTGTGGGCGAACTTTTCGACCAGGACCTTGAGCGGGACGCCGTGCTGGAGGGCGAGCGAGGTGGCGGTGGCGAAGGAGTCCATGAGCCCGGAGACGGTGGAGCCTTCCTTGGCCATCTTGATGAAGATTTCGCCGGGGCAGCCGTTGGGGTACATGCCGACGGTGATGTAGCCCTCGTGTCCGGCGATGGAGAACTTGTGGGTGAGCGAGGCGCGCTCCTCGGGGAGGCGGTGGCGGACGGCGCGAGGCGGTGCGTTGAGGTCCTGCGCGGACGGCGATACGAACCGCAGGTCCTTCGACTCCCCTTCGGCTCGTTTCACTCGCTCAGGGTCGCTCAGGATGACAGGACTTTGGGTCACACTGGTGGCCTGCTTGAGAGCGGATTCGAAGGCGGTGGCAGCCTGGGCGATGCTCCGGGCGCTGACTTCGAGCTTGCTCGCGACCTTGGTTTCGAGCGAGGACTCGAGGGTTTTGAGGTCGGCGGCGAACTGGGTGTCATCGCCGGAGGCGCTGCCAGCCGCGAGCGAGGCTAAGACGCGTTCGGCGGCGGCGGTGAGGGCGGCGGTTTCTGCCGCAACCCGCGGGTCGGCCTTCTTCTTTTCGTCTGCGGAGGTGTTGAGGACCTGGACGCCCTTCGATCCGTCGCGGTAGATAGCGACGGCCTTGAGGCCGAGACGCCAGGCTTCGACGTAGGTTTCGGCGATGTCGGCCGGAGTGGCGGCGTGGGGCAGGTTGACGGTTTTGGAGATGGCTCCGGAGAGGAAGGGCTGGGTGGCGGCCATCATCTTGAGGTGGCCGAGGTAGTGGATAGAGCGGGTGCCCTTGGAGGGCTTGAAGGAGCAGTCGAAGACGGGGAGGTGCTCGGGCTTGAGGGCGGGCGCGCCTTCGATAGTGCCGGTAGCGTCGATGTAGGAGACGATGGCCTGGACTTCAGCGTCGGAGTAGCCGAGTTTGAAGAGGGCTCCGGGGACGGTGCCGTTGACGATTTTAATCATGCCGCCGCCGACGAGCTTCTTGTACTTCACGAGGGCGAGGTCGGGCTCGATGCCGGTGGTGTCGCAGTCCATCATGAAGCCGATGGTGCCGGTGGGGGCGAGGACGGTGACCTGGGAATTGCGGTAGCCGAACTTTTCGCCGTGCGCGAGGGCCTGATCCCAGCAGTCTTTGGAGGCGGCGATGAGGGCGTCGAGCTGGGGGACCGTGAAGGGTTCGGAGGCGCTGCGCGCGGCATTTTTGTCAGCAAGCAGGTCCCTCGACTCGCTGCGCTCGCTCGGGATGACATTCTTTTGTGAGCGGCCGATGTGGTTGGCGTCTTTCGACGAAACCCCGATTTTGTTTACTTCTGAACGGTGCATGCGGATGACATCGAGGAAGGGCTCGCGGTTGACGTAGAAGCCGGGGCAGGCGCCGCCTTTGGATTCGGAGCCGCGGGTGAGCGTGGTGGCAGAGGCGAGAGGGCGGCACTTTTCCGCGATGCGCGCGGATTGGAGGTAGGCCTCGCCGCACATGATGGCGGTGAGGGTGGCGGCGAAGTCGCGGCCGGCGTCGGAGTCGTAGGGGAGGCCGAAGTCCATCAGCAGCGCGCCGAGGTTGGCGTAGCCGAGTCCGAGCGGGCGGTAGTCGTGCGAGTTGCGGGAGATGCGCTCGGTGGGGTAGCCGGAGTTGTCGACGAGGATCTCCATGGCGGTGAGGACGATGCCGATGGCGTGGCGGTAGGCGGGGATGTCAAATGTGCCTGCCGGGGTGACGAATTTCATCAGGTTGAAGCTGGCGAGGTTGCAGGCGGAGTTGTCGAGGAACATGTACTCCGAGCAGGGATTGGAGGCGTTGATGCGGCCGGAGTTCTTGGAGGTATGCCAGCGGTTGATGGTGGTGTCGTACTGCATGCCGGGGTCGCCGCACTGCCAGGTGGCTTCGGCGATCTTGTTCATGAGGTCGCGAGCCTTGTAGGTCTGGACGGGGGCGCCGTCCTTGACGGTGCGGGTGGTGAAGTCGGCGTCGCGCTCCCAGGCCTGCATGAACTCGTCGGTGACGCGGACGGAGTTGTTGGCGTTCTGGAAAAAGATGGAGGAGTAGGCCTCGGAGTCGGGGCCGGAGCCGTCGTAGCCGGCAGCAACCAGGGTGTGGGCCTTGGCTTCTTCCTTGGCCTTGCAGTCGATGAAGTCGACGATGTCCGGGTGGTCGACGTTGAGGATGACCATCTTGGCGGCGCGACGGGTTTTGCCGCCGGACTTGATAACGCCGGCAAAGGCGTCGAAGCCGCGCATGAAAGAGAGCGGGCCGGAGGCGGTGCCGCCACCGGAGAGCAGCTCCATGGAGCCGCGGATCGGCGAGAGATTGGTGCCGGTGCCGGAGCCCCACTTGAAGAGCATGCCCTCGGTCTTGGCGAGGGTGAGGATGGAGTCGAGCGAGTCATCTACCGAGTTGATGAAGCAGGCGGAGCACTGCGGCGTGCGGTAGCCGGTGGTGGAGAAGGTGACCTCGCGGGTTTCGGCGTCCCAGTGCCAGTTCTGCGCGTCCGAGTTGGGCTCGAGGCGGTCGCAGCCGACGTTGAACCAGACAGGGGAGTTGAAGGCGACCTTCTGGTTGAGCAGCAGGTGGGCGAGCTCATCATGAAAGATCTGCGCGTCTTCAGTGCTGGCAAAGTAGCCGCCCCTCTTGCCCCACTCGGTGACGGTTTCGGCCACGCGCTGCACGAGCTGGCGGACGCCGGTCTCGCGCTCCGGCGTGCCGACCGTGCCATGGAGGTACTTGGAGGCGACAATGTTGGTCGCGGTCATGGACCAGTCCACGGGCACTTCGACGTCCTTTTGCTCGAAGATGGTCTTGCCGGTGAAGTCGGTGATGGAGGCGGTCCGGCGCTCCCACTGGACTTCGTCGTAGGGGGACACGCCGGCTTTGGAGAAGCGGCGAGTGAAGCGGAGGCCGGGCGCGGAGGCGGGATTGCTTTTCCCGTTTGCGGACGCAGTGGAACTGTGGGTGCCGTTGGTGGTGGAAACGGGTGTGTGCGTGGCCTCGGCCATGGGTCTCTCCTCAAAGGGGGAAGTGCCGGCGTCACTGCGCTTCGGGTCAAGGGCGGCGGGAAGCGAAACGGCTGCCGGGGTGCTGCGTTGTGGGATCCGGGTGGCTCTCTCCTGTAACTGCCCTGGTGGGCTGGGGAGCGTACTGTCCGGATCGCTGGTGCGTCACGATCTGGGGTGCATTTGTGAAGGTACCGCTGCTTATTGCGTTCGTCAACGAATTACCACTACATGTAGTAGTTTAGATGCGATTCGTTGCCTTGCGTTCCCACTTTCGGGGGATTGGCTGTGGAGAACGTGGCCTGGGTGCTCCAGCAGCGGTTTTCCTTCAGAATGAGGGCAGCCACCACGCTATGCCCCGCCGCGGAGGTGGGCAAGGGGCGGAACGGTGGAGCGGTGTGGAGGGTGTGGATAAGGGGGGCGGAGCGAACATCAGGCAAGGAGTTGTTCCGGCTGGCGGGATGCCTCTGCAGTCCCGGCAAACTCCACCGTGAGCACGGTGATGTCGTCCTCCTGCCCGAATCGCTGCGCCGCTTGCGCAATCGCCAGCGCAGGCTGCCGGCTCATCGCCCGCGTACGCTCAAAACCGAACAGTTCCTTCTCCTCATTCCTCGCCTCCACCACCCCATCGGAAAGAAACGTAAGCCGATCACCGGGTTCAAGCTGCATCGCCTGTGCAGGATAGCTCCCGTCCGTGGTAATCCCCAACGGCAGCGCCCCGGGTAGGTCCATCTCCACACCGTTCCGATACGGAGACAGGTGGCCCGCATCCGCCACCGTAATCCAGCCGCTCGCGTCGATGTGCGCCGCCACACATGTCGAGAAGCCGCCGCTACTACGGCCGTACAGCCGCTCGTTGAGTACCTCCAGCATTGCCGAAGGCTCCGGCGAGCGGGCGGCCTGCGTCCGGATCGCTCCTACGAGCATGGCCACCATCATTGCGGCCGGCATCCCCTTCCCTGCCACGTCTCCCAGTACGATGAGGAGCCCGCGCTCCTCCGCGGGCAGCACCTGATAGAAATCCCCGCCAACCACGCGCGCGGGAGATACTCCGCCGCCACGGCAAATCCCGCCACGCGCCGCAAAGGCTCCGGCACCAGCACCTGCTGCACCTGCCGCGCCGCTTCGAACTCCGCTTCCATCCGCTCCTCCTCACGCCGAGTGCGCGAGAACCGGTTCACCAGAATCGCTAACATCGCTACAAGAAAGATGAAATAGCTGAGTGCCATCGAGTTCACGGGGAACGGACTGGAAAGCACCTGAGGATCGGGAGTCGGGTAGCGGTGCTGCCACCCGAGCTGAAAGGCCGCTGCCACGAAGGAACCGATCAGCAGGTTTCCGCAAAGCAGAAGCACAGGCGCGAGGAGCAGCCGCGCGTCTACCAGTCCTTGCCGGGCGCGCTGAAGCACCAGGACAATAACCCAAAGCTCCGCAGGAGCCAGAGTAAAACTCCAAAGGATCACGAACGCGCCTATCGGCAAAAACGGCGCCAGTCCCATAGAAAGCAGCACATCACTTAATACACTGAGTGAGATGCCCGCCAGCGCAGCAAACAGCGGCCAGGAGCGCCTGCCCTGCAGGAGCACATGATAGAACGCAATAACGGCGAACCAGCCAAACGATTCGAGCAACAGGTTACACACGCTCCAGCTCACAACGCGAACCGTGTGAAACATAAGATGGATGAACCATGCTTGTTGGCCTCCCGCCAGCAGAAGCAGGCAGCCGAACCACAGATACTCTCGATCGCTTCGTCGAGAGTAGAAGAGCGCAAAAGAGACCAGCGCGCCGAGTGTCGTCAGCAGCAGGAGAATGAAATTCTGTGTAGTCTGCACATGAATAAAGTCCTGATAACCCCGAAGCCTGCTCTCGACCACACGGGACGTACCGATGTAAAGCATCAGAGGGAACGGACCGAGCGCACCACCCCCGTTGAATGGCCCCCCGCCCTGGTATCTGGACCAACCTCTCCAATGCCATACGCGAATGGCGATGACAAGAGGGTGCGCGCCTGCAGGAAAGTTCGCAGGTAAGCCGATGACATGTGGCTTGCAGTAACAGACAATGGGATGCGGAGGCATTCCCCCACATCCGCCAATCTCCTGCCCATCGGCAAAGACCTGAGAGCTGGTGACAATGGGTGGCAGCAGCAGCCAAAGCCGGTACGTTTCGGCCGCAGGCACGATCACCCGGAAGCGGTACCAGGCCATCCCGCGATAGCCCTGGTATCCCTGCTGCCCCCAGTCTTCAGTTGACTTGAGGAGCGGCCAGTGCGAGTCGTCAAAATTCGGGTCGGCCCAGCGCGGGTCGTCTCCCGTATGGAAGCGCCAAAGGCCATCGAGCGCTACGATCGGTTGCCGGTCCTTCTCCAGATCGAAGGTCTGCGCACCCAACGAGTGCGCAAACAGCAGAGCGCAGACGAGAGCGAGAAGAGGTCTCCTCACACGCCAACCTTTCGAAGGGCAGCAGCCTTACCCTTTTCGCCCGGACACCTTCTCCGGGCCCCTGCATTCATCGGCGCTGTCGATGATGACACAGGCACGTCCCGCGGCGAAAGGAAGAACTGGGGCGAAAGGAAGAACTGGGGCGGTCTCTCGCAGGTATCTTCTGGGGGCAACACTGCGCTTGCTACCATTGCCCCACATGAGTAGCCTGCGCATGCCGATCTAGGTCCGAAAATTAGAGGCAGATCTGCAGACATGTTCTGCCCGCGTTCCCCGCGAAAAAAGTGAAGCCCGGATCATGCACGCTGACGGTCTGGCCGATCTGCGCCTGGCCTGCCGAGGAGGGCTCCACTCCGGCACCGGATTACCACCAAGTGTGTAGAGGAAATTGTCGCGCTCCCAATTATTGTGTGTGAATCCGGTATTGCGACAGTCGCGGTGGCGAATACCGGAAACACAGTGGGAGAACAGCGGGCGCGAAGGGTCCAGCAATGGATTGTTCAGCCGTGCTGGTCCCTGGAGCGCTCTTTTCGATGAAGGTCATGGTGTCTTTGCGTCTGCGGTTTGCCTTGGTTCTCTTGCTTCTGATTCCTGCTTCCTTTGCGGTAAACGGGTGTGCCGGCGGGTGGGGCGAGATGAAGCCCACCATCTCGGGTGAGATTGCCGGCAAGACGGTGGTGGCCGGACAAACGGAAACCTTGTCGGTGATGGCCACGGGTACGGGGCCGTTCACTTACCAGTGGTACAAGAACGGGGTTCTCGTCTCCGGCGCTACTTCCCGCACCTACTCCTTTGTGGCCAAGGGCGAGGACGACGGTGCCGTATTTACCGTCACGGTGACAAATGCCGGCGGGAGCACCACGACCCAGAAGTTCGTTCTCGCGGTCGATATTCCTCCAGCAATTGTCACGCAGCCAGCGAGCCAGACCATTGCCGCGGGCCAGGCAGCCACGTTCACCGTATCGGCTACGGGGACTGCGCCGCTTAGCTATCAGTGGTATGAAAATGGCACGGCGGTAACCGGCGCGCATGGAGTTGCGTATACCACGCCCCCGGCCGGCGTCGCCAACAGCGGGTCGCCGTACACGGTAGTGGTGACGAACGCGTACGGGACCGCAAACAGTGCGGTGGCGAGTCTGACGGTCACGCCTCTGACGCCAGTACTGAGCTTTGCGCCGGTACCGGCCAAGGTGTATGGAAACGCGCCGTTTCCCGTGAGTGCGGGTTCTGCCTCGACCGGGGCGGTTACATATTCCGTGGCGAGCGGGCCGGCAACGGTGTCCGGTTCGACCGTGACCCTTACCGGGACGGGCAAGGTGGTGCTGGGTGCGAGCCAGGCGGCCAGCGGAGATTACACAGCGGCGTCGGCGAGCACCAATTTTGTGGTGAGCCCCGCGGTGCCGGTGCTGAGCTTTGCCCCGGTGCCCTCGAAAGTGTATGGCGACGCGCCGTTTGCAGTCAGCGCGAGTTCTGCCTCGAATGGCGCGGTTACGTATTCAGTGGCGAGCGGCCCGGCGACCATTTCCGGGTCTACGGTCACGCTGACCGGCGCAGGTACGGTGGTGCTGAATGCCAGCCAGGCGGCGACGAGCGACTACACTGCGGCGAGCGCGACCACCGGTTTCAACGCGGCGGACGCAGTGCCGCTGCTGAGCTTTGCGCCGATTGGAACGAAGGCGTTCGGCGGCGCACCCTTCGCGGTAAGCGCCAGCTCCGCTTCGAACGGACCGGTTACATACTCAGTGATCAGCGGTCCGGCAACCATCGCCGGTTCCACGGTAACGCTGACCGGCGTAGGAACAGTAGTGCTGGGGGCTAACCAGGCGGCGAGCGGGAGTTATACCGCCGCGAGTGCGACGGCGAGCTTCGACGTCACTGGGGTAATACCCAACCTGGTATTTGCGCCGGTACCGCCAAAGACATTCGGGAATGCTCCGTTCGCCGTGAGTGCGAGCTCGGCTTCGAATGGCGCAGTTACCTATTCTGTGATCAGCGGGCCGGCAACGATCTCCGGGTCGATGGTGACGATTACCGGAGCCGGCAACGTGATGCTAGGCGCCACCCAAGCGGCGATCGGCAGCTACACAGGAGCGACGGCGACCACTACTTTCAATGTGGCGGATGCGGTTCCGGCACTCGCGTTTGCTCCGGTGGCGCCAAAGGTGTGGGGGGACGCGCCGTTTGCGGTGAGCGCGAGCTCGGTGTCGAATGGGGCGATCACCTACTCCGTTGCGAGTGGGCCGGCGACGATTGCGGGCTCGATGGTGACACTGACCGGCGCGGGCACGGTAGTGCTGAATGCCACCCAGGCGGCGAGCGGGAATTACGCGACCGCGACAGCGACAACGAGCGTTGCAGTAGCGGACGCGGTTCCGAACCTGGCGTTTACGACGATACCGGCGCAGACGTATGGCAATGCGCCGATTCCGCTGACGGCCAGCTCGGCTTCGAACGGGGCGATCACCTATTCAGTGATCAGCGGGCCGGGAACGCTGTCCGGCTCGACGGTGACCATGACGGGCGTGGGCACGATCGTGCTGGGCGCGAGCCAGGCGGCCAGCGGAAATTACACGTCGGCCACGGCGGCCACCAGCTTCGACGTGGTGTCCTGCGTAACGGTTCATCCCATCTCGCCGGCGGGCCTGACGACCGCTCCGGGACAGCAGACGTTCTCGGCCTCAGTAACGGCGACCGGAAGCTGCACGAGCGATCTGACCTGGACTGCGACGGGCGGCACGTTTGCGGGCAATGTCTGGACACCGCCGAATACACCGGGTACGTACACTATTACGGCTACGAGTGTGGCTGAGCCTACGATATCTGCAACCACGACGGCGACGATAAGCGCGCCCGTGATGACGATGCAGCCGGCCAGCCAGGATGTGTGCACGAACGGCTCCGCCACCTTCTCGGTCTCAGCCAACTACGCCAGCACCTACCAGTGGAACCTGAACGGCAGCCCGGTTTCCGGCGCCACCAACAGCAGTCTGTTCATCGCCAGCGCCGATCCGGTTCTGGATGCGGGGAACTACACCGCCACCGTTGCGAATGCTGCGGGCACGGTCACGTCCAATACCGCGACGCTGGGCGTCGGTTCTTCCATCACGAAGAACCCGGCGAACACCTCGGCCACGGTGACGCAAACGGCAACGTTTTCGGTTGCGGCCACCGGGAAGGCGCCCTTCACCTACCAGTGGTACATGGTGCCTTCGGGATCGAGCACCGGGAGCGCGGTAGCAGGCGCGACGGCGGCGTCCTACACTACCCCGTCGCTCACCACCTCGTACAACGGGACCAAGTACTACGTAATCGTCACAGATGCGTGTGGAAGCACGCTGACCAGCACGTCCGCCAGTCTGGCAGTGGCGAACGGAACGGTTCCGCCCACCATCACGGGGGAACCTGTGGGAGTCACGGTGGCACCGGGAGGCACCGCGACCTTCAGCATTGGGGCGACGGGCACTCCATCGCTGCGGTACCAGTGGTATCGAATCCCGGCGGGCAGCATTACGGGTTCGGCGGTTTCCGGAGCTACGGCGGCCACGTACACGGTGCCGGGCTCGGCGACGACGATCAACAACGATCAGGACCAATACTTTGTGGTGGTCAGCAACTCCTATGGCCAGGCCGCGTCGCAACATGCGCGCCTGGCGGTCGGCAACGGCATCATGGTCCAGATTGTGGACCAGCCCAGCACGGCTTACGTCAGCCCGGGAAATCCGGCGACGTTCACAGTGAATGCTGCCTCTGCGGTTCCGATGTCCTACCAGTGGTACAAGGCGGCGCCCGGTTCGTCCAGCTTTGAACCGATTGACGGGGCAACCAGTGCGAGCTATACGCTGAGCTCCGCTGAACAGTCCGACAGTGGATCGGTCTTCTACGTGGTGGTGAGCAACGGCGTGACGGCTGCGGTGACCAGCAGTTCGGCATCGGTGTTCGTGGGCGCCCTGGCTAACATTCAGAACTGCACCACGAACTGGAACACGCTGGGCACGGCCATCAATGCGGGGAATTGCAGTTATCAGCTGACCTCCGCGACCACGAATCAGTACGGAGTGATCGTGTGGCCGACGCTGATCTCGACGGGCAACATCCAGCTCAGCTTTACGATCGCGACGAGCAACCCGAGCTCGCCGCCGGCGGATGGCTTTGCGATGGTGCTGGGCGACCCTTCGCTGGGAGCGACGCTCACCAGCACGGGCGCGACGGGTGAGGGCCTGGGGGCGAAGGGCATTCCGGGCTTCGTGCTGGCCTTTGATGACTACGAGAACAACGCGAACGGAGGATGGCCGCAGGATCCAGCCGTGCCCTACCTGGGTGTGGGCCGCGGAGAAAGCGCGCTCTGGGAGAACCCGTACACCAACACGAACACAGGCATTCCAGCGCTGGCGTCATCCGGCCAGACAGTCTCGCATGCCTATGTCGTCTCCATTGACCAGGGATACATGACGGTGACGATGGATGGCGCGCAGGTGTTCTCAGGCGACGTTTCCGTGCCACCGGTGGCGTACCTCTACTTCACCTCGTCCACGGGCGGCTCCTGGGAGCAAACGGTAATCAGCAATATTTCGGCTGCCGTTTCCGCACCGTAAGGGACGGAGATTTTCCGGAGCAAGGCTAGGCCGCGAATGTTTCAGGGGCTGGCCTTGCTCCGGCCCGACCTCACGAGTGTGAGGAGCCCACGGCAGCAGACATTCCTTTGCTTATCGATTCGCAATTGAGGAGAACAAAGTGCGTTACATGGCAGTTGCAGGTGTTGTCTTGTTGGGAGCAGGCACAGCGGCGGTGGCTCAATCGCCGGATGCAGGTGGACACAGCGGCGCTCTGGCGGTGAGCTATGAATGGGTGAGAACGAACACCCAGCCGGGGGAGTGTGGCTGCTTTCATCTGAACGGCGGAGGCATTGCGGGTTCGTGGAACTTCGACCGCAAGTGGGCCGCGGTGGCGGACTTCAGCGGCGGCTACGCGGGGAACGGGCCGTCTACGGGAAACTCGCTCACGCTGATCTCCTACATGGCGGGCGCGCGGTATCGGTTTGGGCAGTTTCCGGAGCGGGCATCGCGGCGGCTGGCGCCGTTCGCCCAGGCGCTCGCCGGGGGCGCGCATGCGGGCGGCGGCATAGCGGGAGCGGGCGATGGCGCGAATGCGTTTGCAAGCCGGGTGGGCGGTGGGGTTGACCTGTCGCTAACTCCGCGGTTCGGCATCCGGCTTATCCAGGCGGATTACTACTTCACCAAATTCGCGAACGCGGGGAATGACCACCAGAATAATCTGCTGCTGGGCGCCGGGGTGGTGCTTCGTTGGCAGCGATGAGGCGCAGCGCGGGGCCGTGCGGCAGAAATCAGCATAGGTAACTGCTATTGTTGCGTGCTGGCGATTGCCTGGCCGAAGGCGAGGAGATTGCCGTCGGGGGCGAGGACGAGGAGTTCGCGTTGGCCGTAGGGCTGGTCAATCGGGCCGTAGACATCGCGCGCCGGGAGTGCGTCGAGCTGCGGTTTGAGTTCGGCGTAGAGCTGGTCCACGTTGCGGACATCGATGTAGTAGGCAAAGCGGCGATTGCCGGGAGGGGCAGCATCGGGACCGTGCTGTTCCAGCAGGCGGAAGCCGACGGTTTCGCGATGCACGTAGGCGTAGTTGCCGGCGTGCAGGAGCACTTGGAAGCCGAGGATATCGGTAAAGAAGGTGAGCGCCCGCGTGAGGTCGGTGACTTGCATGAAGGGGGTGACCTGGATGAACTGGGCCATGGTGTGGCCCTCCTGCCGAGAGGCTAGCACGCGGCTTCGTATTTGGGAGCAGGGAACGGGATGGCCACTGCGGTCGGTCTAGGAACGGCGGCGGCTAAAGCGGGCGAGGGACGCAGGTTGCTGGGCCGGGCATCCTCGTGGACGGACAGGGGCGAGCCGGAGTAGCATTGCGGCGCGATCAGGGTCACTCTGCGGAGCGAAGCTCGATCGGTCTGGTGTCCTTCGGAAGAGGGCCTGAGCGCACTCTCGGAGGATCCCATGCGAACATTTCGATTCGTCTGCCTTGGAGTTGCGAGCTTCCTCGCAACATTCAACCTCGCACAACCCAGTCACGCACAGCAATTCATAGCGGCGAAGAACGTTTCGCCTTCCACCAATGTCGGCGGCGTGTACGCGACCGGCGACATCAATCGGGACGGCAAGCTCGACGTCATCGCTGTCGATGTAAAGAAGGGCTCCTTTGTCACGCTGCTGGGCAAGGGCGATGGCACGTTTACCGAGAAAATTCCTTCTTCTCCGATTCCGATCCAGCAAGCGAATGTACAGTTGGGAGATTTTAACGGAGACGGCTTTCTCGATCTCGCAATGGACTACCCAGGGCCGACGGACATCGACGGAAATGGGATTGCGTATGGGAAATTGGCTGTGTACCTGGGCGACGGCACCGGTGACTTTCACCAGACGTGGTCGGCCAACATCGGTGCGGGTGACGCAGAACTTGCGTTGGGCGATGTGAACGGGGACGGGCACCTGGACGTGATCGCCACGACCGATGCAACGTACCTCGGCACGGGTTATGTACAGGTATTTTTCGGAGACGGCAGGGGTTCATTCCAGCAACACGGAGGGGCTGGGTTCCAACACCTTCTGGCCGCCGGTGACTTCAATGAAGACGGCAAGACGGATTTGGTGGTGCTGCAGAGCAAGGGCATCTCGATGCTGCTCTCCAATGGCGATGGCACCTTCAAGGCGGGAGAAAGCTACGATGTGCTACCCGGCCTGTTTCCTACGCTCGTGGTAGCGGACCTGAACCGGGACGGGCATCAGGATATCGCGGCGGTTGGGGGTCGCGGAGCGCCATTATCCATCGGGAAGACAGCGATCCTGCTGGGGAAAGGCGACGGCACCTTCACGATCAAGAGCGAGTTCAACAATGGGTTCCCGAACGACCCAAGGCAGAGCAACTCGATTGCAATTGCAGCGGTTGCCGGCGATCTCAATCGGGATGGAATCCCGGATCTGGTGACGTACAGCGAGTTGTATTCCATTGAACCCGGTTTTGACGAGCCAGGCATTATTTCCGTCAATTACGGCAGGGGAGACGGAACGTTCACGAGTGCGACGAATTACTCGGCCACGAACCCGACCAATATCGGCTTCGTGGCGGCAGGTGACTTTAACCGCGACGGCAACCTGGATGTAGTGGTGGGCGGCTTCTCCTCGTCGTATACCTCCGAGATAGGAATTGTGCAACTGCTATCCGGGAGCCCAAGCGGCAGATTACAGGCTCCGATCAACTCGCTTTCCTCGGACCCCTTCTCGATCGTGCACGCCGACTTCAACCACGATGGCATACAGGACATTGCGGTAGTGAAGCAGGGATGCTTGAACTGCAGCCGCACGACCGTGAGCGTGTTCCTGGGCACAGGAAAGGGTTACTTCAGCGCTCCGAAGAATTACACCATCAGACAAGACCAGGGGGCCATTTCTGCTGGGGACATCAACGGCGACGGCAAGGTGGACCTGGTGGTAACGCGGACGTCAGTTCGATCGGTTTCCGACGGTGACATCAGCGTGCTGCTGGGCAACGGCGACGGCACTTTTCGTCCGGCGGTGAACAGCCTTTTGCTGGGCGCCGTGTCCGGAGATAGCACGCCCTATCTGGTCGATATGAACCGCGACGGCAAACTGGACCTCGTCGGCGACTGGGGCGTGGCACTGGGCAATGGGGATGGGACTTTCCGTGCGCCTAGACGCTTCTTCTCAGATTTTCCGAGCGGTTTCGCTAATTTGAACGGTCTGAGTATAGGAGACCTGAATGGGGATGGGATTCCCGACGTTGTGTTCTACGGCGGCGGGTACCAGGGCGAGGGCCTGATTGGCACTCTGCTGGGAGACGGAACCGGCTCCTTAACGCTGAAGAGCATGCTTTCAATTCCCCACGAGTCCATCAGGGATCTGAAGATTGCCAAGGTTTATAGCGGTGCGGAGCTCGACCTGGTGTTTGCCGGGCAGGCGTACGACACTGTTTCCCGAGTAACGACAGGCCTGGTAGGCACGCTGAAGGGTAAGGGGGATGGCACTTTCTCGGCGCAGAAGATCACTCCGCTTCCCAACCTGCCGTATACGATGAACTACGGCGATTTCGACCGTGACGGCAGACTCGATGTGGTGCTCGATGACAATGAACTGGGCACTTTGTCAGACGGTGGGCAGGGAGTGAGCTATCTGCGCGGTAAGGGGGACGGCACGTTCTATGCGCCGCAGTCATTTCCGGGCAGAGCGTTGTATCCGCAGGTGATGGATGTGAACGGGGATGGAGCGCCCGACGTTGTGGGACTTTCGGCGATCGGATTCCAGCGGCTGCTGAATACAGGAAGGCGGTACTAGGGCTGCGGTTTTCTGCGAGTGGGGCGAGGCTGCGGCCTCGCCCTTTTGTTTGGGAAGAGGCGGGGTGCGCGAGTTGGGCCCCGGCAGTGGTGGATGGAGCGGACCTCTTCATGGTTCCTTCGCTGCGCTCAGGATGACGGCGCGCACCGGATTGCGAGCCTCGATCGGGATTAGGCAGGCGGCTGGGGAACACGCGGCGGTTCTCAGGATCGCGGGGTCGCGCGAGAAATCAAGCCGTGCAGGATACGGCCAAATCCTTTGTTGTCGCTTTTGCTGTCCAACCATGGACAGCGCGTGACGCGGGCGGACACCTCTGGGGAGCGCACGGCGGGAAGGCGGGGAGATGGCCGTGTCCGGGTGAAGCGGCAACGGCCCGCAAATTGCCCTCTAGGTACCGTGTCCGGGGGTGCGGCGTGGGACAGAACCTGAAATACGCCTGGCGGCTTTTGCTCAAGAGTCCAGGATTTGCGGCGATGGCGATCCTGATCATGGCGCTCGGGATTGGGGCGAACACGGCGATTTTCAGCGTGGTCGAGGCGGTGCTGCTGGAACCGCTGCCGTTCCCGGAGGCGAACCGGCTGGTGCAGATCTGGCATGTTCCTCCGCAGAAGAGCTTTCCCGGGGTGACGCGCTTTGCGGTTTCGGCGGCGAACTTTCTGGATTGGCAGAAGCAGAGCCATGCATTCACGCAAATGGCGCTTTATTCCCACGCCGGGTATGACATTACCGGGACGGGCAAGCCGGAGGCGATCAGCGCAGCGGCCGTGAGCGCGGATTTCTTTTCGGTGCTGGGCGTCAGGCCGCTCCATGGACGTGTGTTCCTGCCACAGGAGGACCGGCCGGGGAACAGCCACGAGGCGATCCTGAGCTACCGGTTCTGGCAGACGCATTACGCTTCCGATCCGGGAGTAGTTGGCAAGCCGATCCAACTGGACGGTGAGGTCTACACCATTGTGGGGGTGATGGGGCCGAAGATGGCCAAACCCGACGACGCCCAGTTGTGGACGCCGCTGGCGCTCACGAACAAGGAGGCGGCGGTCCGGGGAGAGCATCATTTCCTGGCGATTGCGCGGCTGAAGCCCGGGGTGACGCTGGCGCAGGCACAGGCAGAGATGGACACGATCTCGCAGCGGCTGGAGCGGAGCTACCCGGAGGACGACAAGGGCTGGGGTGCGAAAGTGATCTCGATGCGCGAGGAAACGGTGGGCGATGTGCGCCCGGCGCTGCTGATGATGCTGGGCGCGGTGGCATTCGTTCTGTTGATCGCATGCGCCAATGTGGCGAACCTGATCCTGACACGGATGCTATCGCGGCGGAAGGAGATCGCGATCCGGGCGGCGATGGGCGCGAGTCGTGTGCGCATGATGGGGCAGTTACTGAGCGAGTCAGTGCTGCTTTCGCTCTGCGGCGGGGCGCTCGGCCTGGTGATCGGGCACGCCGGCATCGAGCTGCTGCTGAAGTTCTTTGCCGATAAGCTGCCGCGGATGGGCGAGATCGGGCTCAACGGCAAGGTGCTCGCGTTCACGTTGGGGATATCTCTCCTGACCGGCATCCTGTCCGGGTTGATTCCAGCGTGGAGCATGACCCGCGGAAATGTGAACGAGGCGCTGAAGCAGGGGCTGGGGCGAACGGATACGGACAGTGGCAGCGGGCGGACACACGCCTCGCTGGTGGTGATCGAGGTAGCGCTTTCCCTGGTGCTGCTGATCGGCGCGGGGCTCATGATTCGCAGCCTGTGGAAGCTGCAGACCACCAATCCCGGCTTTGATGCGCGCAACGTGTTGACGCTGGCGCTGATGGTGAACCGGCACCAATTTACCACCCCGGGGCAGGAGGCGCAGTTCTTTGAGCAGGTGCTGTACCGGGTGCGTACGCTGCCGGGGGTGGAGGCTGCGGGCGCAATAGACAATCTGCCGCTCGAGGGCGGCTCGAACCAGCCAGTGGCGATCGAGGGGCATCCTGCGCAGGCCATGTCGGAACAGCCGGAGGTCTCGGTGCGGGTGGTGACCCCGGGATACATGAAGACGTTGCACGTCCCGCTGCTGGAAGGCCGCGAGATCAGCCCGGCGGATGTGGCCGACGCAGCGCCGGTGGCGGTGATCAGCAAGGCGATGGCGAAGCAGTTCTGGCCGAAGGAGAGCGCCGTGGGGCACCACGTAAAGCTGTCGTTCTTCCCGGACAAGGAGCGCGAGGTGGTGGGGGTGGTGGGGGATGTGAAGCAATCGGGGCTGGACAGCTCGGCGGGCGTGGCCACGCTCTACTGGCCGCTGGCACAGATAACGGCGCCGGCGACGGCGGCCTGGCGCTCGTTTCCGCTGTACCTGACCGTGCGGACGACCACGCCGCCACAGACGCTGAGCACAGCGGTGACGCATGCCGTCCACCAGGTGGACCAGGATGTGCCAGTGGATGAGGTGATGACGCTGGAGGACTTCGTGGGCGAGACGCTGACGCAGCAGAGCTTCAATATGCAACTGCTCGCGATTTTTGGAGGGCTGGCACTCGTGCTGTGCGCGGTGGGCATTTACAGCGTGCTGGCCTACTCTGTCCGGCGCCGGATACGGGAAATCGGGCTGCGCATTGCGTTTGGGGCCACGCTGCAGGACGTGGCCCGGCTGGTGATCGTGCAGGCGGTGAAGCCCACGCTGGCGGGAATCGGTATCGGGCTGCTGGTCACCTGGGGGCTTGGGCGCGTGCTCACTAAGCTGATTTATGGAGTGAGCGCATTCGACCTGCCGACCTTTGCCGCAGTAACGGCACTGCTGCTGCTGGTGGCGCTGGGAGCGAGCGCGGCGCCGGCGCTGCGGGCCATCCGGGTGGACCCGCTGGCGGTGCTGCGGGAGGAGTAGGAGGGGGAGCTTAGGAGACGGCAAGGGCTCGGGTGTTACCAGTGAGACAGCGGGAGATGACTATCGGTGTGGGACGGCGATGCGCGCTCGTATATGCCGGGAGTAAGATGCTGGCGCGATCACGAATCGTTTCTGGACCGCTGCCAACCTTCCGACAACCTCCGCGAAGCGACCCTGACGCAATGCAAAGGGTGCCGCTATGCATGCCGTTCGGAATTTCTGTCCTGCCGTTCTAGGTTTACTCGTCGCCATCGCCAGCCCGGCACAAACCACCACGAACTTGGCTCACGCAGTTTGTCGCGGCGAAGAATGTTGCACCTTCAGCAATACCTTGGTCGGCCATGTACGCGACCGGCGACATTAATCGTGATGGCAAGCTGGACGTCATTTCCTACGATCAGAGCAAGAATTCCTTTGTGACGCTTCTGGGCAAGAGTGATGGGACGTTCACCGAGAAGGTCCCGTCTTCTCCTCTTTCGCGCGCGCCAGATCGCCTGAACTTCGCGAGATTTCAATGGGGACGGCTTTCTCGACCTCGCGACGGATTACGGCGGCCCGATCAACAACGACGGAGCTCGGCATCGGCTATGGGAAGGTTACGGTCTATCTTGGCGATGGCACCGGGCGATTTCCACCAGACGTGGTCGGCGAACATCGGCGCCGGATACGCGAACTTGCGTTGGGGATGTGAACGGGGATGGACACCTGGATGTCGTTCACCACAACCGATGCAGACCTATAATGGTACGGGCAATATTCAGGTGTTTCTCGGGAACGGCAAGGGTAACATTCCAGCAGGGCAGATGGCGGAGCTCCGCTTTACGACTCGCTTAGCGCGTGCGGCGACTTCAATGGAGACGGCAAAACGGACCTGGTGGTCACTGATCCGCTCATTGGCGAAGGTGTGCTGGTCCTGCTCTCCAATGGCGATGGCACTTTTAAGCAAGGAGCGAGCTACCACGTTCATGTTACCGGAGTTCGGCTCCGATTGTGGTGGCGGACCTGAATCGGGACGGGCATCTGGATCTGATGGTGGTCGATGGCTTCGCATGGAAAGACTCAGTTCTACTGGGCAAAGGTGACGGAACCTTCACGATCAAGAGCCAGTTCAGCTAATCCGCTTTCCAAGCTATCCTGGCGGGTATCCGAATGCTGTTGCGGTCGACGCCGAGGTCGCGGACCTCAACCGTGACGGAAAGCCGGACCTGGTGAGTTACTGGCAGCATGGGGTATGCTGGCGACGACCATGTCGTATCCGTGTATTCCGGCAGGGGAGACGGAACCTTCACCGGGCGACGAATTACTCCACCAGGCTCGTTTCTCCGGCGTCCCTAGTGGTGGGCGACTTTAACCGGGACGGGAATCTGGATGTGCTGGTGGGCGGCTTCGACATTAGTTTCCCTGAGCGGGTTTTATGCAACTGTTGTCAGCGCAACCCAAGCGCAAGACTGCAGGCTCCGATCGAACTCGCTTTCGCCGCAACCCTTCTCGATAGTGCATGCCGACTTGAATCATGACGGCATCCAGGATATCGCGGTAGTGAACCAAGGGTGCTCGGGCTGCAACGGCGACGGTCAGCGTATTCCTGGGCACGGGCAAGGGCTACTTCGGCGCGGCGAAGGTGTATCCGATCGGGCAGACGCAGGGGTCGATTGCGGCCGGGGATGTCAATGGCGACGGCAAGGTGGACCTGGTGGTGACGCGGGCCGTCGCACCGTATATTCGGTTCGATGCCGGGCAAAGCCGCGTCCACGCCCCAGGCGTCTTCGAGTGACGACACCAGCGTGCTGCTGGGCAATGGAGATGGCACCTTCCGCCCGGCAGTGAACAGCGTGCTGCTGGGCCCCCCGGGCGAGAGCAATAGCGCGTACCTGGTAGACATGAACCGGGACGGCAAGCTGGACCTGGTGGGGGACTGGGGCGTGGCGCTGGGCAAGGGCGATGGCACGTTCCATGCGCCCAAGCATTTCCGAGCCTCCGAGTCTCGAGATCAGTGAGCGTGGGCATAGGAGACCTGAACGGCGACGGGATATCCAGGACGTGGTTGTCTTTGCGAGCAGCAACCAGGCATCGCGATTCGCTGCTTGGGAGACGGAACCGGCTCGTATCACGTAAAGAGCACGCTGGTCCTACACCCACTACTTGATTACGGATGTGAAGGTAGCAAAAGTGTACGGCGAGCGCGGAACGCGACCTGATCTTTGCCGGGCAATCAGTCGATGCCGGCAGACCACAGTTGTCCACCAACCTGGTAGGCACCTTGCGGGGAAATGGAGATGGGACGCTTCTCGGCCAAGAAGATCATGCCGATTCCGAACTTGCCCTTTCGTTGACGTATGGCGACTATGACCGCGACGGCAAGCTGGATATGGTGGTGCAGGCGATCGACGTGGAAAGCAGTTGGGGATTATCTGCGGGGCAAGGGCGACGGCACGTTCTATTCGCCGCAGTTTTTCCCGGGAACGGCGATCGTTTCTCCAGACGCTGGATGTGAATGGGGATGGAGCGCCGGATGTGGTGGGGATGACCGCGGATTGGGTTTGAGCGGCTGATGAATACGGGCAAGCGCGATTAGGTCTGCGGTTTTGCTGGATCGAGGGCGGGGCTTCGGGCCTCGCCCTTGTTGTTTCGGGAACATGGAGGCTATGGCGTGGATCCTTCGCTGCGCTCAGGATGACAGTGCCACCATTCCGGTACCGCCATGCGCGGAATATGGCCGGAACTGCGCGGCAGCATGGAAGGGACTAGGTAAGGAGCGGAAGAGCAAGGTAGGCTGTGGGCGGAGGCTGCCATGCACGGTGGCATGCGCGAAGTCGAGACAGTCTTTCTGCTGCTGCTGCTGTTTGTGGTGATCTTTGGCGAGCTGGCGCGCCGGCTGCAGATTGCTTACCCGATTGTGCTGGTAGTGGCGGGGCTCCTGCTCAGTTTTGTGCCGGGGCTGCCGCGGGTGACGCTGAACCCGGATGTGGTGTTTCTGGCGGTGCTGCCGCCGCTGCTGTATCACGCGGCGTGGCAAACGTCCTGGCGGGACTTCCGCTACAACCTGGTGAGTATTCTTTCGCTGGCGTTCGGGCTGATTGCCTTTACGGTGATGGGCGTGGCGGTGGCGGGGGAGGGGCTGTTCTCGCTGCTGTACTGGCGGACGGGGTTTGTGCTGGGAGCGATTGTGGCGCCGACGGATGCGATTGCGGCGACCTCGATTGCGCAGCGGGTTGGGCTGCCGCGGAGCATTACCGAGGTGCTGGAAGGCGAGAGCCTGGTGAACGATGCCACCGGGCTGCTCGCGCTGGAATTCGGCATTGCCCTGGTGGTGAGCGGGCGCACGCCGTCGCTGGGGGAAGGCGTGCTGCGGCTGCTGTACCTGGTCGCCGTGGGCGTGGGGATCGGGGTGGCGGTGGGCTGGGTGGTGCGGTGGTTTGAGCTCCACGTGGATGACGCGCCGATCGAGATCACGCTGGGGCTGGTGACGCCGTATGCGGCGTACATCGCGGCCGAGGAGGCGAAAGCCTCCGGGGTGCTGGCGGTGGTGGCGTGCGGGCTGTATCTGAGCCGGAAGAGCGCGCAGTTCTTTTCCCCGGGGGTGCGGCTGCAGGCGCACGCAGTGTGGAACGCGATCGACTTTGTGCTGAACGGACTGGTGTTCGTGCTGATCGGCCTGCAGCTTCCGTTCGTTCTGGCCGGCCTGCACAGCTACAGCAAGGGGATGCTGCTGACTTACGCGGTGGTGTTCAGCGGGCTGGTGATCGGGCTGCGGCTGCTGTGGATCTTTCCCGGGACGTACTTCGCGTATTGGATACGGCGACGGTTGCTGAAGCAGAACGAGCCGACGCCCGGGGCGAAGCAGATCTTTGTGACCGGGTGGACGGGGATGCGCGGGGTGATCTCGCTGGCGGCGGCGCTGTCGCTCCCGCGAACGATGGCCAATGGGCAGCCCTTTCCCAGCCGCAACCTGATCGTGTTCATGACCTTCAGCGTGATCCTGGTGACGCTGGTATTGCAGGGGCTGACGCTGCCCTCGCTGGTTCGCATGCTGAAGCTGGGCGGAGCGAGCAGCGCCGACGGCGAGGAAGAAGAGGCGCGGCGGCTGATGCTGGAGGCGGCGCTGTCCTATCTGCAGAAGGCACGAGAGAAGGACGGGGCGCAGTATGGCCCGCTTTACGAGGACCTGATCGAGCATCACGAGGAGCGGATGGGCGCGTTGCGCCTACAGGCGGCCGGCGCAGAAGACGGTGCAAAGCCGGGGCATTACCGCCGCTACCGGGAGATTTCGCACGAGTTGCTGCGGGTTGAGCGAAAGGTAGCGCTGCAGTTGCGCAACGAGGGGCGGATCAGCGACACGGTGTTGCGGCGGCTGGAGCGGGAGCTGGATTTGAGTGAGCTGCGGATGACGGCGGTCGCAGCGGGTCAACAACAGCGGCCGTAGACCGGCTGGAGCGTAGCGGCTTGGTGGAACGCGCAGGGACGTCGGCGGACCGCCGTTCGCGCATCGTGTATCTGACAGACAAAGGGATCGAATCTGATCTCCGATCTGTTTCGAGAGTACGCGCACGATATGGAATTTGCGTTCTCGTGCCTGAACAAAACGGAACGGGACACTCTGGCGAACCTCTTGCGCAAGCTCGGGCACGGGCCGGAGAGACTCGCGGCTGTCCAAGAGAATCGGATTGCTAAGCAAAAAAGGAAGGAGTTAAGAAATGTCAGAACGAAAGAGAGTATTGGGAGTGTATGGCGCGGCGGGCTCCCATTGGGTAGGAGATGGCTTTCCGGTGCGCACGCTGTTTCCTTCACAAGCAGTAAGGGACCTAAGTCCATTTTTGATGTTGGACTACGCGGGACCGGTAAACTTCAAGCCCTCGAACCGTCCACGCGGCGTTGAGGAGCATCCGCACCGGGGGTTCGAGACGGTGACGATCTCCTACCAAGGCAGCGTCGATCACCAGGATTCGGGCGGAAATTCGGGAACAATCGATGCCGGCGACGTGCAGTGGATGACAGCGGCTTCAGGCGTCGTTCATGAGAGAAATGCATGGCAAGGAGTTCACCGCCAAAGGTGGAGATTTCGAAATGGTGCAGCTATGGGTGAACCTCCCGGCGGCTGTCAAAATGTCGAAGCCGGGCTATCAAGGCATTCTGAGCGCACAGATCCCGCGGGTGGAACTGGGGACCGGAGCTATACGGCCGCGTGATTGCCGGTGAGCTGAACGGCGTCAAAGGTGCGGCGAAGACCTTCACGCCGGTAAATGTCATCGATGTGCGGCTGGAGGCGGGAGGACGCGGCGAACTGAAGCTGCCAGCCGGCCAAAATTCCGCGATTGTGCTGCTACGAGGGGATGTGGTTGTAAACGGATCGTCTACGTTAAAGGGCGAAGCGCAGATTGCACCTCTGAGTCCTTCGGGTGAAGCTTAGGAGGGGAGGCGTATGGAATTACCGATCTACCAGGTGGATGCGTTTACTGGTGAGCTGTTTCGGGGGAACCCGGCGGCGGTGTGCCCGCTGGAGCGGTGGCTGCCGGACGAAATGCTGCAGGCGATTGCGGCGGAGAACAACCTGGCGGAGACGGCGTTCTTTGTGCCGGAGGGCGAGGGCTGCTGGCGCTTGCGGTGGTTTACGCCGGGGGTGGAGGTAGACCTGTGCGGGCATGCAACGCTGGCCTCGGCCTTTGTGCTGTGGCGGGAGCTGGGGGTAAGTGTCGCCGGAGCTGCGGTTTGTGACGCGGTCGGGAGAGCTGCGGGTGAGCCAGGGCGAGGGGCGGATGTGGCTGGACTTCCCGGCGCGCAAGCCGGAGCCGGTGGCGGCGAGCGCGGCGCTGCTGGAGGCGGTGGGCGGGTCTCCGGAGGCGGTGCTGGCCGCGCGGGATTACCTGCTGGTGTACCGGACGGCAGAGGAGGTGCGGGCGCTGCGGCCGAGCATGCTGGGGCTGATGGACATTGACCGGTTCGCGGTGATTGTGACGGCGCCGGGGGACGCAACCGGCGTGGATTTTGTGTCGCGCTTCTTTGCGCCGGCGAAAGGCGTGCCGGAGGACCCGGTAACCGGGTCGGCGCACTGCACGCTGATTCCGTACTGGGCGGAGCGGCTCGGGAAGACGCGGATGGAGGCCCGGCAGGTGTCGGCGCGCGGGGGCGCGCTTCTTTGTGAGCTCAACGGCGACCGGGTGCGGATTGGGGGCGAGGCGGTGCTGTATTTGCGGGGAAGGATCGAGGTGGGGTGAGGGGTTTTGCGATCGCGTTGGGGTCTGCGCTGACGCGCAGATGCCCACCCTACGCGCCGGGGTGACGCGGCGGCCGGGAGGTTGGGTGGGGCGCGTAGGATGGGGCACCCGGTGTGGTTTGCGGGTGGGGAGGAAGAAGCAGATCCCTCGGCTACGCTCGGGATGACAAGGCTACGCTCGGAGACAAGGCTGCGCTCGGACAACGAGCGGGAGGGAGAAGCAGATCCCTCGGCTACGCTCGGGATGACACGAGGGCTACGCTGCGCTCGCTCGGGATGACCAGGGGAGGCTGCGCTCGGAATGCGCAGCGCGAAGCCTGCGCTTCGCTGGGTATTTCAAGCGGAGGAAGCAGATCCCTCCGCTACGCCCGGGAGGACAGCAGGGAAGCTACGATGCGATCTGTCTGGAGGAGGCGGGGCCAGGTGGGGAGCCTGGCGTGCCTCCTAGGAGGCGACGCGAGTGGGTTGCGGGGGGGGGGGGAGGGGAGCGCGGGCGGTTGCGTTGGTGCGGACGCGGGCGCGCCGTTCGAGGATGCGGGTATAGGTTTCGCGGGAGGACGCCGCGTTCTCTTGCAGGCGCTGGGCGTTCAGGTGCAGGGCGGTCAGCAGGTGACGCATGCGCTCGCTGTTGCGCTTGTGATCGAGGATGAGGTCGTGTTCCGGACCCTTGACCTTGCCGCGGTCAAGCCAGTGCTGGAGATCGGTGGTACGGGCGAAGACGATGTTGTGCGAGGCCCCTTCCGGGCGGTAGATGGGGAGACCGAGTGTGCGTTCCCACCGCTGTACGGTGCGCACTCCCTTGCCAAAGAAATTGGCAATCTCTTTCCATGAACTCAAGATAGCGGGTTGGTGTGGTGGTCCTGGCATACCGTCTATTTGATGACAAAAATGAGCCGTGGGTGGAAAGCGTGAATAAATATTCGTCGCAAACAATGCGACGGACGCCTTTGATCGCTAATTGTACCTCTTGTTGTCAACCAGTTTCAGCGATGCCTTGCGCGCGGTCTCATCTGCTTTGGCCGGACCGAACATGATCAGCACTCCTTCAGGCCGGTTGCCGCCCTGCATGATAGGGGTGAAGTGAATGTCATAGAGCTGCGGGTGCTCGGTGGAGGAGACGGATTTTGCATGGAGAATGTAGCGCTTCTGGTTGACCACGGCGAGGCGTGAACGGCGTAGCAGGCTGCTGAGGGCGGTGGGCAGGATGGGGAGCTGGTCGAGCTTGATGCCGACGGCGGAGTCGCCGGGGAAGCCGAGCATCTCCTGGGCAGCGCTGTTCCAGATCTGCACGCGCTCTTCCTTGTCCACCAGCATGATGGGCCAGGGCATCCGGTGCAGGGTCTGGGCGTAGCGTTCGGCCAGGGCATTGAGCTCGCCGGTGCGCGATTCGAGCTCGTCGTTCATGTTCTCCAGCTCTTCATTCACGGACTGGAGTTCTTCGTTGGTGGTTTCCAGCTCCTCGTTTGTGGACTGGAGTTCCTCGTTGGTGGTTTCCAGTTCTTCGTTGGTGGACTGCAGTTCCTCGTTGGCGGTTTCGAGTTCTTCGTTGGCGGACTGCAGTTCTTCGCTGGTCTCTTCGAGCTGCTGGACTGCGCGCTGGAGACGCTTGTGCGGGGTCTGGTCTTCGACGTAGAGGAGGGTGCCGGTGCGGGCGCCATCCTCGGTGAGGATGGGGCGGATGGTGATGCCCAGAAATTTCTCCTCGCCGTTGACCACGATGCGGCACTCGAACCGCTCCGTACCCTGCCCCTGGTTGAGCTGGTGGAGAACCGCGGGACAGACCTGGGCGAGATCGGTGCTCTGCAAGCGGCGCCCCCTGAGGCCGGAAAGGGGAACGCCGAAGACGGACTGAATGTTCTCGTTACCGCCGCTGACGACGTGGTTGGCGTCGAGAATCAGCACCCCGGGACCCAGGCTTTCCAGCAGGTACTGCTGCTGGAGGCGGAGAGTCCGGAGTTCCTGCTGTGCTTTGGTTTCGAGGCTGCCGTCCGGCTGAGACACGTTCTCTGTTGTGTTCATCGTGGGTTCATCCTTAGGACGAGGGGTCCGGGTGTCGAGTTTCTGAAAAATACGCCACCGGGGGTGCAGAGGGCGAAACAGTGTGGATTCGTTGAGACGCGATTCCGATTTGCCCAGGAAGAGGATGCCGAGGGGATTGAGAGCGTAGTGGAACTTGCGCAGGATCTGCCGCTGGGTGTCCTGATCGAGGTAGATGAGTAGATTACGGCACAAGACGATGTTGCAGTGAGAAATCGGCGCCTGGGTAATGAGATTGCTGCGGCCGAAGATGACGAGGCGGCGGATCTCGCGACTGATCCGGTACTGGCCGTTGCCCAGGTTGGTGAAGTAGGCTTCACGCAACCCGCGGGAGAGGCGGCGAAGCGCACGGGCGCCGTAGGTACCAAGTCGGGCAGCCGAGAGTGCTTCCTCGTCCATATCAGTGGCATAGATTTTGATGTTGAAATCCGTCAGGCGGGGGCCGAGCTGCTCCGCCAGGCTGATAGCGAGCGAATAAGGCTCGGCGCCGTTGGAGCATCCGGCGCTCCAGGCGCGGAAGCCATGGCTGGGGCGCAGCTCTGCGAAGCTGCGGGGGAGGACGTCCGAGCGCAGATACTCCCACGCCTGGGGGTCGCGGAAAAAGTCGGTGACGTTGATGAGAACAGCGTTGAGAAGGGCCGGCACCTCGTCTGGGTCGGACTGGATGTGGGCCCAGTACTCGGAGAAGTCGCTTAAAGCCGAGCTGCTCGTAACGGCGGCGCACCCGCCGTTCGAGGCTGGCGGGCTTGTAGCCACGGAAGTCCAGCGCACGCTCCCGGAAGAGATCAGCGACGAATTCCGTGAGGGTCAAAGGAGGCATGGAAGCGCATTCTTCCACTCAACGAGACGTTCCGCAACGGGGGGGGGAGAGATGCGAAACACATTACACTCCGGAGGTGCGCGTCCCGCTGGCGGTGTGAGCAGGCACTACAGGTTCGACGTGGCCGAGGATGCGGCGGAGGGTCGCCGCGTGCTGTTCGGTTTCCTGCGCGCGCTGCTCAAAGCGCTCGATGGCGAGGGTTTGCCCCATCTGCTCGGAGCGCCGGAGCAGGCGGCGAAGAAGCTGGCCGCTTTCTTCGAGGGAGCGGAGGGCGGCCCAGAGGGCGCGCTCGGTGGCCTCGCCCTGGTCCTCCACCATGCTGTCCTGGCTGTAGGCATGGCCGACGCGGCATTCAAAGCGCAGGAGATGGCCTTCCTGGACCTCCCAGAGCGTTCCATGGCATTCCGGGCACGTGTAGACCGACGGTACCGGCTGATTTGGTTCCATAGAAGGCTCCTGCTGCAGCGCGAACGGGGTGGAGGGCTCCCGAGCAGACAGGCTCTGGCGCACGTAGGAAACGAGGACATCGGGCATGCGGGCCAGCGAGACGACTGCGTCCACGTTGACGTTGGCGATGGCGCTGCGCGGCATGCTGGGCACCTCGGCGTCATCCGGGTCCTGCACGACGGCCGTGCCGCCGTGGCGCTTGATGGTGGCGAGCCCGGCGGTGCCGTCGTCGAGGTACCCGGTAAGGACCACGCCGATAGCGCCGGGCCGTATTCGACGGCGACGCTGCGAAAGGTGGGGTCGATGGCGGGACGGTTGCGGTTTTCAAACGGCCCGGTGGTGACCTGGAGACGGCCGTTGTGCACCAGCATGTGCCGTCCGGGGCAGGCGACATAGGCCGTGCCGGGTTCCACGCGAAGATCCTGTGAGGCGGCAAGGACCTTCAGGCGCGAGCGGCGACGCAGGATATTGGGAAGCAGTCCCGGGCTCTCCGCGCTGGTGTGAATCACGATCAGGATGGGAGCGGGAAAGCTCTCCGGAAGCGCATTGAGGATGGAAAGAACCGCCTGGATACCTCCGGCGGATGCACCTATGGCGAGGATACGTGCGGGCCCGTGCGACTGTCCGTTGTCTGTCATGTTCTTTCGCTTGGTACTAGGGCTAGGGATACGCCTTTATACAGCGGATGTCCAGACGCATCTATGACGCTGGTGCGGTGACGATTCCGGTGGGGAAGGCGAGAGAACGGAAGGCTGCCGGCAACAGTGGGGCGCAAACCTATTGTGGGTGAAGGGTGCGCTGGACCTGGTCGAGCAGTACGCCCGGGCTGACCGGTTTGGTGATCCACCGGTAGGCGAATCCGTCCGGCACCGTGCCGTCTTTCTGGCTGACGACAAAAGCCGGAAGGGCGGAGAGGAAGACGACCAGGCAGGAAGGGTGCGATGCGGTGATGGCGACGGCGATGTCGATGCCGTTGCTGGCGGGAAGCTCGTAGTCGGAGATGAGGAGGTCGGGGCGGAAGGACGCGGCGTGCGCGATCGCCTGACGTCCGTCGTAGCACGCGAGGGCCTCGAAGCCGTGAAGCCGCATGATGAGCACCAGAGTGTCGGCGATGAGCCGTTCATCATCCACGACCAGGATGCGTTTGGAGTCCGCCATGGAGAGGCCGTTGCCCTTTTCTGTTAATGAGAATTGCTAACAAAGCGTACTTTGCAGCGGGGCAAAAATCTCGCGCCATCTCACGCCAATGGATGTGAGGAGGAAAATTTTTCAAAACGCGCCGGCGTGGCGGAGGCCGGCGCGCTTGTGAGCGCTTATTCGCCGCCGCGTTCGCCGCAGCGGAGCTCGAGTGTGCAGCGCAGGACTTCGGCAACACTCCAGGCTTGCGCGATGCAGCCGCGCGGGGTGTAAGGGGGCTCGGCGTCGAAGATCTCGCTGATCGTGCCGATACCGGCCTCGCTCATCTCCGGGTCAAAGCCGGCCAGGAGTTGGCGCGCGGTCTTCCAGTCACCGGGATGGGTTTTGAGCCAGGCGTCGAAATAGGGGCCGATGAGCCAGCCCCAGACGGTGCCTTGGTGGTAAGCGGCGTCGCGGGCGCGGAGGTCGCCGTCATACCGGGGCTTGAAGTCGGGCTCATGGGGGCCGAGGGAGCGGAGGCCGACCGGGGTGAGCAGTTGATCGCGAACGACGTTGAGCACGGGTTCCCACTTGTCCTCCGCGAGCACGGCGTGGGGCAGGGAGATGGCGAAGACCTGGTTGGGACGCAGGGCGGGGTCGTTGCCGCCGCCCTCGGCATCGACGACGTCGAAGCAGTAGCCGCGCTCGGGGTTCCAGAAGCGCTCGTTGAAGCTTTTGCGGACCCGCGAGGCAGCTTCGCTGAGGCGGGAGGCGCGAGTGGTGTCGCCGACCTTCTCCAGCCAACTGGCCGTGACGCACAAGGCGTTGTACCAGAGGGCATTGATCTCGACCGGTTTGCCGCGGCGGGGGGTAACGACCCATCCGTCCACCTTGGCGTCCATCCAAGTGAGCTGGTAGCCTTCCGCTCCTTCGCGAAGGAGGCCATCGGCGGGATCGACGCCGATGCCGAAGTCGGTGCCTTTCTGGTGGTGGTCGATGATATCGAGCAGGCGGGGAAGCAGGACTTCCAGGGTTTCGGTATCGCCGGTGGTCTCGATGTAGCGATTGGCGGCGTGGAAGAACCAGAGGCTGGCGTCGGCCGTGTGGTACAGGCCGGAGGTCTTACCTTCGGGGAACATGTTGGGGATGAGGCCGTCGTGGATGTACTTGGCAAAGGAGCGAAGGATGTATTCGGCTTCGCGGATGCGGCCGGTGGAGAGGGTGAGGCCTTCGAGCGAAATCATGGAGTCGCGGCCCCAGTCAGTGAACCAGTGGTAGCCGGCGATCACGGAGCGGACTTCGTCGCCGATGGCGTGGGCCTGGACGGTATCGCCGGTGCGGCCGACCGGGGTGAAGAGGAACTGGTCGGCAGCGAAGACAAGCTGGGCGGCGATGCCGGAGCGGGCTTCCGGGGGAGCGCCGCGCAGCAGACGGCGGCGGCGCTCCGCCTCGGAATCGAACGCAGCTTCGGGGCTGAGCGCGGTGACGTGGTCCCAGTGCTCGGTGGAGGCGACCAGGGAGGCGCTGCAGCCTTCCGTGAGCTGGACGGAAAAGGCGCCGGGGCTCCATAGATTGCCTTGCCAATCGTAGCCGCGGCTTTGCTCGATGCGATAGCGCAGTTCGGTGAGCTGTTCGAGGGCAAGGCGGAAGGAGGTGCCGTCGCCCAGCCAGGCGAGGCGGAGCGGGGGCAGGTCGGGGGCGACAGAGAGCTCATACCCCTGGTGAACGGCGCTGAAGCGGTAGTCCTCGTGGCGCGGGCCGCCGAGTGAGCCTTCATGCGGACGGACGTGGATGCCGGGACGGAGCGCGAGTTGCGCCTGCTTGCCCTTGAGCAAGTGGTAAGAGATGTAGGTGGTGTTCTGCCGGTGGACCATGCAGACGCGTTTTTCGAGCGTGAAGGCGTCGGTTTCATAGGTGAAGACGGGCAGGCCGTTTTCCAGCCGGAACTTTTTGAGAAAGGGGCTGACGGTGTCGGTCTGGGTGGCGCGGCTCAGGTTGTCGGCAGTGAGCTGGTAGGTCTGGCCGTCCAGGCAGACGGTTTCCTCGATCTGGTTGAGCATCATCATGCGGCCGTGCGGCGCGGGCAGGGCGGCGATGAGCCAGCCGTGGAAGCGGCGGGTGTTGATGCCGGCGATGGTGCCGGACGCGTAGCCACCGAGGCCGTTGGTGACGAGCCATTCGCGGTCGAGCTCACTCGCGGTCTGGTCTACTTTCACATGCCGTTCGAGCCTGGGCGCGCGGAAGATCTCCATGTGTCTCCTTCAGGGTTGAGCAGGAATAATCGCGGGAACAAGGGCCGGGAGCCGAAGCAAGAATGCAGCCGGAGACAAACCCCACTGAGCAATGAGAACCCGTGATGCGCGGATGGGTTGGAGCAGAGCATTAACGGCGGTCCTCCCGGGCAGCGGTTCGGGATGGCCGCTGGCGAAATCCAGGGTCAAGCCTCTCCGCCCCCTTTGCGATGGGGGGTGGTTCTGGCGCCGTTTTGCCCAGGGGCTTTGTGCGTCAGTGCGCTGGGGGCCAGCTCGTCTTTGCCAGCTTCCGGCAGTTCCCGAACGCCGGTTTTGGGCGGAGCGGGTTTGTGCGGCTCGCTGGCGGGGAAGGCGGCGAGCAACTGAGTACATTCCCCGGGGATGCGCCACGCGCCGAAGCGGTCGGGAGCGGAGGAGCCGTTGCCGCCGTAGACCGGCCACTCGCTGGACCATAGGACGCGCCATTCGGTACCGGCGGGCGGTGCGAGCAGCGGTTCCGGGGCGTGGGGCAGGTCGACGCCGGTGCCGAGGTTCACCACCAGTAAGCGGTCCTGCTCGTCTGCTTTGCCGGTGAGATAGCGGAGGACAAAGGCGGTATCACCGAGGACAGCCCCGTCAATGAGACCGTACTCCTGGCGGGAAAGCACGGGATCGGTGCGGCGGAGGGTGAGCAGGTCGCGGTGCAGGGCGACGATCTCTGGATGTCGGGTCTGCTCCGCGGGATCGAGACGGGAACGGGCGAAGGTTTCGGGCTTCTCCGGGTCGGCGTAGCAGCGGCGCATTTCCTCGGTATCGAGGCTGCCGAATTGCAGCAGGAAATCGGCGCGGCCTCGGCTGACGGCCCTGGCCAGCTCCCCGGTGTGGCCGGCGAAGTAGTGGAAGGGGGCCTCAGAGCCGTATTCCTGGCCCTGGAAAAACATGGGGGTGCCGGGGCTGAGCAGCCAGAGCGCGGTCATGGCGCGGTAGCGAGCGGGGCTGCTGAGCGAGCGAAGGCGCTGCGAGCGGCCGAGGTTGGCGACCTGGTCGTGGTTCTCGATAAAGGTGACGAATGACCTGGGCGGGATGCCGAGGGCGGAGGTGCCGCGTGGCTGATTCTGCCAGCTATAGAACTGGCCCTGAAAGAGGTAGCCGTACTTGGCGGCGGAGATGAACTCCTGCGGGCGGCCGAGGTGGTCGGAGAAGTAGGCTTCGCGGCGGCCAGTGAGGGCAACGACCGCGCTGTGGTGGAAGTCATCGTTCCAGACGGCGTCAAGACCGTAGCCGCCCTCCTCCACGGGGCAGATCAGGCAGCAGTCCTGGGGCTCGTTTTCGGCCAGCACCACGGTGGCGCGGCCTCCGGCAGCAGACCGGACAGTGCGGGCGATTGCACCAAGAATATGCTCGCCGTGGCTGCCGTCGTCGTGGATCGACTGGGTGGCGTCAAGGCGGAGGCCGTCGAAGTGGTAGTTGGCAATCCAGTGGGTGACGTTACCGAGGAAGAATTCGCGGACCGGCGCCGCTATGCGGGCCGTCAAAGTTGATGGCCTCACCCCACTCGGTGTTCTTGCGGGAGAAGTAGTCGGGCGAGTACTTGGCGAGGTAGTTGCCGTCAGGGCCGAGGTGGTTATAGACGACGTCGAGGATGATGCCGAGGCCGTGCTGGTGGGCGGCGTCGATCATGCGACGGAGGTCGTCGGGGCGGCCGTAGCGGTGATAGGGAGCAAAAAGGTCCACACCGTCGTAGCCCCAGCCCACCTTGCCGGCGAACTCCGCCAGGGGCATGCACTCGAGCAGGGTAATGCCGAGGTCGCGAAGACGGGGGAATTCGCGGATGGAGGAGAGGAATGTGCCTTCCGGGGTGAAGGTGCCGATATGGAACTCGTAGAGGACCTGGTGATCGATGGAGACGCCGGGCCATGCGGCTTCGAAGGCGCTCCAGTGGTAGGCGGCGGGATCGATGATCTCCGAGTCGCCGTGGGGGCCTTGAGGTTGGAAGCGAGAGGTGGGGTCAGGCCAGGGCTCGCCACCGTCGAGGCTGAACTTGTAGAGGTCGCCGGGGTGGGTGTCGGTGAGAAGGCCGGAGAAGTAGCCCTCGTCTTCTGCCTGGAGGCGACGGCGGATACCGCGACTGGGGAAGACGACGTCCACGGTGCGGGCTGCGGGAGCCCAGAGGCGGAAGTGAACGCCGTCCGGGGTGGGCACGGCTCCGATGGGAAGCTGGGTGGAGGAAAGGGAGGCTATGGCCTCTTGGCCGGTACGAGAAGCCGAAGGCGGCATGTTTGTTTTCGATCTCCTGATGCTGAGATGCGGCAAAGGGCTGGCTGGTCATTTCGCGCCAAGGTGGGGGCGGAAGCTTGAGCGATTGCGAAGGCGATTCACCACAGAGAACACGGAGAGCGCAGGGAAAGTCTGGGGGCTGCCGGGGAAGCCCGTGGACGCGGTTGCGACGGGAGCGGGGCGGCTGGCATCCAAACGCGACATGCCAACACTCAGAATGCGGGCGGCGGCCCTGGTGGGCGCAGGTGCATGGGCTGCGATACTGCTGGCCGGGTGCACGATTTATCCCGAGCACAAAAACCCGACATTGGCCACGACCACGAGCGCGGAGCAGACGCAGCGGATCTTCTGGAAAGACGTCGAGGCGGGCAAGTGGACCGAGGTGAATGCGCTGCTGGCGCCCAATGTGGTTTGGCGGACGGGGAGCCGGGTGTTGGACCGGCACGAGATCGTGCCATGGCTGAAGGGACTGGGCGTGCAAACGGCGCTGCTGACCGGTGTTACCGTGAAGTCGAATGTGAACGATATGACGCTGGTGTATGCGCTGCAGGTGAAGGGACGGGAGCGGGTGGTGTCACGGGACCGGAACGCCGCAAGCGTCGCAGACTGCCTGCAGAATCTCCATGCGGTGGCGGTGTGGCAGCAGCCGCCGAGCGGGAACAGCGGCGAGGGGGGCGGGTATCTGCTGACGGTGGAGGACCTGGTATCTGCCCCGCCTGAGGCGCCCAGGGCGAGCGGGTCCCAAGTGTGCGCGGAGGAATGAGCCGCCGGCGGTTCTAGAATCGGGGAGTGCAGGACGCTCCGCTTTCGCTTGCCGAGATCCAGAGTTTCCGCGACCTGGTGCTGCGCTGGTATCGCGTGCACCGGCGCGACCTGCCCTGGCGGAGAACGCGCGATCCCTACCGTATCTGGGTGTCGGAAATCATGCTGCAGCAGACGCGCGTAGGCGCAGTGCTGGAGCACTACCGGCGGTTCCTGGAGCGCTTTCCGGACGTGGCGAGCCTGGCTGCGGCGAGCGAGCCGGAGGTGCTGGCCATCTGGAGCGGGCTGGGATACTACCGGCGGGCGCGGATGCTCCATCGCGCGGCGCAGAGCGTGGTTGCCGAGCATGCGGGCGTGATGCCGGAGACCGCGGCGGGATTGCGGGAGCTGCCGGGCATCGGCGCGTATACCTCGGCGGCGATTGCCAGCATTGCCTATGACGAGCCTTTGGCGGCGGTGGACGGCAACGTGGAGCGGGTGCTGGCGCGGGTGGCGGGGTGGTCAGCGGCGGAGCCGGGCTTTGCCGTGCGCCTCGCGGCGCTGGCGGGCGCGTTGGTGGATCCGGACGCGGCGGGGGATTACAACCAGGCCATGATGGAGCTGGGCGCGACAGTCTGCCTGCCGCGCAGACCACGATGTCTGGATTGCCCGGTGCTGGGGCTGTGCCGCACGCGCGGGGAGCATGTGCCGGCGCTGCGCAAGCCGATGGAGGTGAGGGAGATCGCATACCTGCTGTGCACGCGTGAAGGACCGTGCGGGCCGGAGGTGCTGCTGGAGCAGCGCGCGGCGGAGGCATCGCTGATGGCGGGCATGTGGGAGCTGCCGGGAACCCCGGTACGCGACGGGCAGAAGGCGTGGTCCACGGTGCGGCACGCGATCACCACGACGAACTACACGGTGCGGGTGTACCGAGGCGAACAGGAATTGAAAGACGCGGAGAAGAGGCAGGCGGAACGGCGCGCCTGGTATCCGCTCGCGGCGCTGCTGGACGGCGGATTGACGGAGATCGCGCTGACCGGACTGGCGCGGAAGATTCTGCGGCGTGCCGCGGTGGAGCAAGCCGCGCCGGAAGAGGTGAGCGCGAATCAGGAATGCGCAGTGGGGCGGCGGCAGGGTAGTCTGCGCGCGCGCGCCTATCTGCAACCACCGCGGCACAGATGATAGGCTCTCCTGTGATCGAACGAGGAGCAGGTATGAGGAAACAAGTTGCATGCAGGATGGCTACAGCGAGCGCGCTGCTGGGGCTGGCGCCGGTGTCGCTGCTGGCTGCGGGCCAGTTCCAGGGCGGTGCGGCCGGGCAGGCACAGAGCGCGACGACGGCCAATGCGAAGGCGATGCAAGTGCCGGCGATTGCGGGCATGCCGCCGGCGGCGCAGCGCGCCGTCCAGAGCATTGATTCGGAAAAGATTCGTGCGCACGTGAAGTACCTGGCCGATGACGCGCTGGAGGGCCGTGGCCCGGGAACACGCGGCGACCAGATGGCGGCGAAGTACATCGCCGACCAGTTTGCGGACTATGGGCTGAAGCCGGCGGGCGACAACGGCTCCTGGTACCAGAAGGTGCCGCTGTACGCGGTGAAAACCGTGGCGGACGAGACGACGTTCTCCCTAGTACCGAAGGGCGGGCAGCCGCTGACGCTTAAGTACGGCGCGGATTACGTGACCAACAACCAGACCGGGTCGGCGACTGCGGACATCGATGCACCGATAGTGTTTGTGGGCTACGGCATCAACGCGCCGGAGTATGACTGGAATGATTACAAGGGCGTGGACATGCACGGCAAGGTCGCGCTGGTGATCGTGAACGAGCCGCCCTCGAATGACGAGAAGTTTTTCAAGGGCAAGGCGCTGACCTATTACGGCCGCTGGACCTACAAGTACGAGGAGGCGGCGCGGCAGGGCGCGGTGGGCGTGCTGATCGTGCACCGTACGGACCTGGCGAGCTATCCGTGGCAGGTGGTGCGGACGTCGTGGTCGGGGGAGAAGTCGTACCTGGTGGGCGATCCGAACGCGAAGCTCGAAGCGGCGAGCTGGATTACGGAAGAAGTTGCGCAGAAGCTGGCGGAATCGACCGGTCACGGTGTGGACGAGGCGATCGACGCAGCGGGTGAGCGCGGCTTCCGACCGCGGGAACTGGACTGGCGGCTGAAGGCCCACATCGTGAGCCAGAAGCGGGAGTTCAACTCGGAAAACGTAATCGGCATGGTGGCGGGAAAGAACAGCGGGCCGCAGCAGGCGGTGTTGTACACGGCGCACTTTGACCACCTGGGCATGGACCCGAATGCGAAAGGCGACAAGATCTACAACGGCGCGGCGGATAACGCGACGGGCTGCGGCATTCTGCTGGAACTGGCGCGGGCGTTTGCCGATGCTGCGAAGGCGGGCGCACCGCCGCAGCACCCGGTGTACTTCGCTTCTGTAACCGCGGAAGAACAGGGGCTGCTGGGGTCGGAGTACCTGGGCATGCATCCGCCGATACCGGCCAAGGACTTCGCGCTGGACCTGAACTACGACATGCTGCTGCCGATCGGGGTCCCGACTTCGACGGAGGTGTCCGGCGCGGAGCGGACCACGTTTTATCCCACGGTGGAGAAGGTGGCGAAGGACTTCAACCTGACGATTCAGCCGGACCAGTTCCCGTCAGCGGGGCACTACTACCGGTCGGATCACTTTTCGCTGGCCAGGTTCGGTATCCCGGCGTTTTCGATCGGGCAGGGAACACTGTTCGCGGGACACGACGCAAGCTGGGGCGAGGAGCAGATGAAGCAGTACACGGCGGAGCGGTACCACCAGCCAAGCGACGAGTATCGTCCGGAGATGGATTTCCGGGGCGATGCGCGAATGGCGCAGTTCGGGTTTGTGCTGGGGTGGGAGGCTTCGTCGGCGCCGCACACGCAGGGGTGGGTGCGGGGCGACGAGTTTGAGGCGGCGCGGAAGAAAAGCATGGGCGCGCAATAAAGGTTCATCGTACTGAAGTGAAAAGGCGCTCCTCGCACGTGTGCGGGCGGGCGTCTTTCGTTTTGCGAGAGAGAAATTCTCTTGCGCGGCAACTGCAGACGGGCCACGGTGTTGGGAACGAACGTATGCGGTGTCTGAACCTTAGCGTATTTCGAGTGCTGATGCTGGGAATGGTGTGCCTCGCGGCCGTCCCGGTGCGGCTGGCGGCGCAGGCGGCTTCGGCGCTGCCCCAATTGAAACAGCGGGCGAGCGAAAACGAGGACGCGCCGCCGCCGGAGTGGGCGCGGCTGCGTCCGGGGCGCACGGGATTGCCGGTGAGCGCGTGGGGCGAGTATGCATTCGGCGCGCCGGGAGAAGTGCTGGAACTGGACCTGCAGGATGGACGGCTTACCGGGTACATTTCAAGGCGCGGCGGTGCCGATACGGACCGGGAAACGATGCTGACCTACTTCTTCGATCGCTCGACAATCGAGGGGACGCGGGTGACGTTCAGCACGCGGGCGATCCATGGGGTATGGTTCAGTTTTGCCGGCGAGATTGCGCGGGGCGAGGACGACCGCAGGACAGGCGCGCCGGGGTATGTGCTGACCGGGACCATGACCGAGCATGTGCGCGCGGACGCGACGGTGCGGCCGGAGCGGGTGTCGCTCAAGAAGATTCCGCTGTACGGCGCGGGGAGGTAGGCAGGGCAGGATCAGCATCCCCGACCTAGCCTGCTTTCTCATACCGGGCGTGAACCTTGTGATCCCGACCGAACCACCACCAGTGTCATCCCGAGCGCAGCGAGGGATCTGCTTCTGTGCGCAGCACGCTACGGGTGCGGGGGATTCTCTTCCGGATGTTCGGAGGCGAGCTGGTTGCGTTGCAGGGCGCGCATGACGGCAATGACGCGCTGGTAGATGAAGACGAGTTCGGAGTCGGGGAGCGGGCCGCGATTGTGGGTGCGGACGTTCTCGAAGATGATGCGCTCGCGGTTGGGCTCGTAGACGGGGAGTGCGGTGGCTTCCTTCAACTGGCCGATAGCGCGGGCGGCGGCGGCACGCTGGTTGAGAAGCTCCATGATCTGGATGTCGAGGGCGTCGATTTTCTTGCGCCAGTCGTCGATGGTCATGTGGGGTCTACGGTAGCAGATGTGCGGGCCGGCCGAGAGCGGAAAGCTGCGCCGCGGAGTGGGCGCACGCGACCCATATTGGGTCAGGTCGCTGAATAGGCTTGCAATCGTGGGGACTGGCGGGAACAATGAACGCCTCTGCTGATCACTTCTCAACCCGAATCGCGCCGAGGCTCGGAAGCTGGACCGCGCCCCGCGTCGCAACCCGGACCTGATTCCGCCGCTGGAACCCCGCTGCCCACAGGGCCGCGGTGCATCGTGGCCCTGCTCGCAGTCTCCGTGTTTATCAGCTACGTGGACCGCGGCAACCTCTCGATTGCGGCGCCACTGCTGCAGAACGAGATCCACCTCACGGCAGCGCGCATGGGCGTGCTGCTTTCCTCCTTCTTCTGGACCTACATGCTGTGCCAGATCCCGGCCGGGTGGCTGATCGATCGCTTTGATGTCTCCTGGATCCTGGGCCTGGGATTTCTGCTGTGGTCGTCGGCCACTACGGCAACGGGGCTGCTGCACGGCTTTGCCGCGTTGCTGGCGATACGGCTGGTGCTGGGGATGGCGGAAGCGGTGGCGTATCCCTCCTATGGCAAGCTGCTGGCGCGGCATGTGCCGGAGCACCACCGCGGCTTTGCAAACGCGTTACTCGCGTCGGGCCAGGCGATGGGGCCGGCGGCGGCCACGTTTGTGGGTGGCATGCTGATTGCGGCGTTTGGCTGGCGTCCGTTCTTCATCGTGCTGGGGCTGGTGAGCCTGCTGTGGCTCCTCCCGTGGTTTCGCTGGCGTCCGCGGGACCATGTTCGCTCGCAGGGAGACGAGAAGAGGCCGAGTTACCTGCGGGAAGTGGTGCGGCAGCGCTCGGCCTGGGGCTCGTGCGTGGGGCTGTTCTGCAGCAACTACTTCGTGTACCTGCTGCTTACGTGGCTACCGCTCTACCTGGTGCAGGAACGGCATTTCGCGTTGCTGTTTACGGCCAAGCTGGGGGCACTGGCGTTTCTTGCGGTTGCGGCGGGCGCGCTTGGCTCCGGCTGGCTCTCGGACCGCTGGATTGCGGCAGGCACCACGCCGACGGTGGTGCGCAAAACCTTCTTGACCCTGGGGCTGGTGTTGGCAGGAACGCTGCTGTGGATCTCGGCACTGACCCCGAACAGCATCTCCATAGTGCTGTTGCTGCTGGCGAGCGTGGCGTACGGGCTGGTTTCGCCACAGAGCTTCGCGGTGTCGCAGGCATTGGCGGGGCCGTTGCGCGCGGGCACGTGGACCGGGCTGCAGAACTGCGTAGGGAACATGGCGGGCGTGCTGGCGCCGGCGCTGACGGGCCTGGTAGTGGAGAGCACGGGCCACTTCGGATGGGCTTTTGCGACGGCGGCGCTGATCGGGTGGCTGGGCGCGCTGGCGTGGGTTTTCGTGGTGGGGCCGATCCGCGAGGTGGAGTGGGCAGAGCCGGCGGAAACCGCAGGGCCGTAGTCAGCCCGGCGTAGCCTAGGCCGCGGCACTCACGGGCACGGTGGGCGCGGGGCGCTTTCGCCGGCGCAGCCAGAGTTCGACCACCAGGGCGTTGATGGAGAAGCCGATCCAGAAGGCGATGCCGAAGAACTGATCGGGCGTGAGGTGGGTGAGGCGGCTGGTCGCGAAGAACAAACCCATCACCGGGCGCGTGGTGGCGATGCCGAGCAGGATGACGATGGCGCGCAGGGTCCATCGCCGCTGCTCCACCATTTCGCCGCGTCGCAGATAAACAAAAGCGCGTGCAAGCGAGAAGAGAAACAGGCTGTTGAAGAGGAAGACGGCGGCGCGCTCGATCCATCCGCCGTAGGCGTAGCGGCTCATCGCATAGGCGGTGATGCCCACCACGGCGCCCAGGGGAAAGAGCAGGTGCTCGGGCCATCCCGCGTGGGCGCGCTTGCGCAGCAGGACGAACGGGGTGAGCAGGACAAAGGCCAGGGCGGGGAGGATGTGCGCAAGGGTGAGCGCGGTGTGGGCTGCGAACGCACCGTCGAGCGCGGCCAGCGGATTGCCCGAGCCGTGCGCCGGGTGGGCGAGTGCGTAGATGCGGCGCAGGACGACGGCCACGGCGATGAACACACAGACCCAGTAGCCGATGCGGAGAAGTCGCCCGCTGACGCTGCTCGATGCGGCCCGGGGCGTTGATGCGTGGGTGAGTGTTGGCATGGCGGCTTCTCCTGAAGCCAGCGGTGAAATCTGCCGTGTGATAGCGATTCTATGACTCTAAGGGGCGGACATGATCAAGATTACGCGCGCGCGGCCAGGTTCGTAACGGGGAGGTCGGCGGAGTGCTCCAGGAGACCGATGGCGCGGGTGGCCCTCAGCGCGGACGTGCCGCTTACGCAAGATAGCTGGTGCGGAGGATGGCGGTGTGATGGGCGAGATGGCCGGCGATGATAAAGGCCAAGGCGCGGACGCTGAATGGGTAACCGCTGGCAATGCCTTTACGATCCCAGGCCGCGGAAGGCAGGTTCTGGAAAAGGGAGATGGTGGCCTGGCGGACGTTACGGAATTCTTCGATGTGGGCGGACCAGGGAATGGAGTCAGCTTCCGCGCCGGCGACTGCGATGTTCTGATCGAAGCTGGGTAGCGGCTCCGTGAAGCCACGGGCGAACCAGAGCGCGCGGAAGGCAAACAAGCGCTCGGCGTCGCTGATATGGCTCAGCACCTCCCGGATGCTCCACTTATCCGGCGCGTAGCGGTGCCGGGAAAACTCCTCGGAGATCGAGTGAAGGAAAGTGGTGGTGCCGTCTAACTGGCCGACGATGATTGCCGTGGGGTCATCGCCCGCGACTTGATTGATGTAAGTGAAGTAATAAGGGGCGACTTCAGACTGCAGTTGGACGGCCTGGCATGAGATCACTATAGCGCGGTGCTCTGCGGCTGAGCGGGGCCGGCGGTGGTCTCGTCGTGAGCCAAGGGTACGACGATGCAAACCGCTGCGGCCGTGTTTGATATCTACCGCTAATGGGCCGGCGCTGGAATGGGGCGGACGCTGGCGATGAAATCGGCGACGGCCTGTGGCGCATCGGCGGGCGAGGACTGCTCGATGATGTGGACAACGGCGCTGCCGATGACGGCGGCGTCGGCGAACTCCGCGACGGCGGCGACGTGGGCGGGGCTGGAGATGCCGAAGCCGAGGGCGATGGGCAGGTCGGTGTAGCGGCGGAGACGGGTGACGAGGCCGCGTGCCTCTTCCGCGAGTTGCTGCTGGGCGCCGGTGATGCCGACCCGGGAAATGGCGTAGACAAAGCCGCCGCGGGCGGCTTGGCCGATACGGCGAAGCCGGTCGTCGGTGCTGGTGGGCGCGGCGAGGAAGATGGGCGCGAGCCCGGCGGTATGGAGCGCGTCGAGGTACGGCCCCTCGGCTTCTTCAATGGTGAGATCGGTGGCGAGCACGCCATCGACGCCGGCGGCCTTGGCATCAGCGCAGAAGCGCTCGAGCCCGTAACGCAGGATGGGATTGAAGTAGGAGAAGATGACCAGGCCAGTGGCCGGGCGGGCTGCGCGGAGCTCGCGCGCAAGGGCGAGGACATCGGCCAGGGTGGTGCCGTTGCGGACGGCGCGCTCGCTGGCCCGCTGGATAACGGGGCCGTCGGCGACGGGGTCGCTGAAGGGGACGCCGAGCTCGAGGACGTCGGCGCCGGCGTCGATGGCGGCGAGCGCGATGGCGCGGGTGGTGGCGAGGTCGGGGTCGCCCACGGTGAGGTAGATGACGAGGCCGGGCTTGTGGTCAAAGGTGATTGTCATGATTACGTATGAGTAGTTCTAGAGTATTTGCATACCGGAGCGAAACGCAGGTCCTTCGACTACGTGAGCCGATACAGCCGGCTCACTTCGCTCAGGATGACAAACGGTGGTACGGGCTGTTGTGTTTTCCCACACTTCACGATACATCCGTTGGTGTCATCCCGAGCGACGCCCGAGGGCTCTGCTTCTTCCGCCCGCACCATCACCGAAACCCGGGCTGCCCCATCCTTTGCTCGTGATGGCCGCAGATCATCAGCGGGTGCCGTGGTTGGTGAGGGGGTGGGCGTCGGTGGCGACGGAGCCGGCGATTTTAAGTTCGCGGGAGATTATGCCCATGTCCTTGTCGCCGCGGCCGGAAAGGTTGACCACCAATATGTCGTGAGGCGACATGCCGGGAGCGATGCGGATGGCTTCGGCGACGGCGTGCGCGGATTCAAGGGCGGGCACGATGCCTTCTGTACGCGCCAGAGTTACAGTCGCGGCGAGCGCCTCCTCGTCGGTGGCGGAGGTATACTCGGCGCGGCCGGTGTCATGCAGGGCCGCGTGCTCCGGGCCGACGGACGCGTAGTCGAGCCCGGCGGAGACGGAGTGCGTGAGGGCGATCTGGCCGGCATCGTCCTGGAGGACGTAGGAGTACGTGCCCTGCAGCACGCCGGGCGAGCCGCCGTGAAAGCGTGCAGCATGCGCGCCGAGCTGCGAGCCGGTGCCGCCGGCCTCGACGCCGATGAGGCGCACGGAGCGCTCCGGGATGAAATCGTAGAACGCGCCGATGGCGTTTGAGCCGCCGCCCACACAGGCGATGATCGCGGTAGGCAGGCGGCCTTCCTTTTCGAGGATCTGACGCCGCATCTCCTGCCCGATGATCTTGTGGAAGTCGCGCACCATGGTGGGGTAAGGGTGCGCGCCGAGCACGGATCCGAGCAGGTAGTGCGTGGTGCGGACGTTGGTGACCCAGTCGCGCATGGCTTCGTTGATGGCGTCCTTCAAGGTCTTCGAGCCCGACGACACGCCGCGGACCTCTGCGCCGAGCAGGCGCATGCGGTAGACGTTGAGCTCCTGGCGGCGCATGTCTTCCTCGCCCATGTAGACGACGCAGTCCATGCCGAGCAGGGCGCAGACGGTGGCGGTGGCCACGCCATGCTGGCCGGCGCCGGTTTCCGCAATGATGCGGTGCTTGCCCATGCGTTGGGCAAGCAGACCCTGGCCGATGCAGTTGTTGATCTTGTGCGCGCCGGTGTGGAGCAGGTCTTCGCGCTTGAGATAGATCTTTGCGCCGCCAAGCTTTTCCGTGAGGCGTTCGGCGAAATAGAGCGGCGTGGGACGGCCGGCGTAGTCGCGCAGCAGGTTATCGAGTGCCACGTGGAAGGCGGGGTCGGCCTGCGCGGCGGCGTAGGCGGCTTCGAGCTCTTCGAGCGCGGCCATCAGCGTTTCCGGAACGTAGCGGCCACCGTAGGCGCCAAAACGGCCGGGGCGCGGGGTGGAGGGTGCGGTGCTCTCCGCTTGGGGAGTGGTGGTGGCCATGCCTGGATTGCTCCTTAGTGCCGTAAGGGCGGATGCTGTAAATGCCGGTGCAGTGAGTGCCGAGCCTCTAGATTACCGTCTTCAAGTGCTGGCCGGGCCTTCCTTCAAGGCCGCGGTGTGACGCGCCGCAGTTTCGCGCGCTGTTCTTACGAAGGCTTCCACGCGGGCCGGGTCCTTTTTGCCAGGGGCGATCTCGAGGCCGGTGACAGCATCGACGCCCCACGGCGAGAGCGTGTGGATGGCTTCGGCGACGTTCTCCGGGTTGAGGCCTCCGGCGGCGATGAGACGGAGGTGGGGCGCGGCGCGGAAGAAGCTGCGCTGCGCGGCCTGCCAATCGAAGGGGATGCCGGTGCCGCCGGGGGCGGTGGCCCCGCGGGAATCCACCAGCACGGCGTCGATGGCGTGATCGCGGGCGAAGAGGTCGAGCTGGCGTTCGAGATCGCCGGGGAAGTGGACAACGGAGAGGATGCTGAAGCGGCTGCGGCGCAAGTGGGTGCTGAAGTGTTCGCGAAGCCGCAGGGGCAGCCGTGGATCGGCATTGACGTGGAGCTGCACGCCGGTGAGCCCGGCGCGCTCCACAATCGAAAGGATCTCGTCGAAGTTGGTGTTGACGAAGACGCCGTATTTCTCAATACGTATCGGCAGCCGTGACGTAATTTCGCGCGCGGCTTCGGGCGTAATCTGCCGCGGGCTGGGAGCGAAGATGAAGCCGAGCGCGTTGGCGCCGGCGGCGACGGCGTGATGGGCGTCGTCGAGGTTGGTGTTGCCGCAGACCTTGATCCACATGGCGGGCGGCCTAGGCCTGCTGCATGCTGAGGGCATGCGCGGCGGCGATCCAGCGGGCCAGGGCGGGGCCGGGTTCAGGCTCGCGCATAAAGGCTTCGCCGATGAGGAAGCTGTCGAATCCGGCTGCGCGCAGGCGGGCATAGTCTTCCGGCGTGCGGATGCCGCTTTCGGCGACGTGCAGGGCCCGCGGGGGCAGATGCGCGATGAGGTCGAGCGAGGTTTCGAGGCGCACCGCAAAGGTGCGGAGGTCGCGATTGTTCACGCCGGCAGCGTCGCACGGAAGATCGGCGATGCGGTCGGCCTCTTCGCGGGTGTGGACCTCGCAGAGGACGTCAAGCGAGAGAGCGTGCGCGGCTTCGGTAAATGAGTGAAGCTCGGCGTCGGTGAGCGCGGCGGCGATGAGCAGGATGGCGTCGGCGCGATGCGCGCGGGCTTCGGTGATCTGGTAGGGGTCGATGATGAAGTCCTTGCGCAGGCAGGGCAGGGCGGTGGCTTCGGAGGCAGCTTCGAGATTGGCGAGGCTGCCCTGGAAGAAGGGCTCGTCGGTGAGCACGGACAGGGCAGCGGCGCCGGCGGCCTGCATGTCGGCGGCGAGCGCGCGGGCGCTGAAATCGGCGCGGATGAGGCCTTTGGAAGGCGAAGCTTTCTTTAGCTCGGCGATGACGGAGGGGCCGTGCTCGGCGGCAGCGCGAAGGTGGCGGACGAAACCGCGGGGCGTGTGGTCGGCCGCCGATCGCTCGAGCGTGGCCAGGGGGACGGCGGACTTGCGCGCTGCGAGGTCCTGGCGGGTGCGGGCGACGATGGTGTCGAGGTGGGTCATGCGGTCCTTCTCAGTATAGTGAGCGCTGGGTGCGGGTGGCGCGTACGCGGGAGAGGCGGTCTGCGCGGGCGCGCAGAGCCCACCCTTTGCGCTCCAGTACTGGTTGAGCAGGAGAGTGTGTCTGGCGCGGACCCGGAGTGCTCCTGATCTCCGGAACCATGTCCCAAGAAGCGTAGCGGGGAGTTGTCATGCTGAGCGAAGTGCAGCGAGCGAGGGATCTGCTTCTTCGGACTGTGAGGTTCGGGTCAATCGGGGAAAGCAGATCCCTCGGCTTCGCTCGGGATGACAGACATGGCCGTCCGTCGCCCCTCCGAAGCGCGGAGAGGCTACGGCGCGGGGGTACCGGAGGGTTTGGCGAGGGGTGTCGACGTGGGGATCGGAGCGCCGAAGTGGGGGGTGCCGTCGGGGTTCCAGGTGAAGGGCTGGGCGCGGGGGGAGCGCTTGTCCCCGCAGCCCTGGCCGGCGGCGGAGTTGGCATGGTAAATGATCCAATTCTGCTTCCCGTCGGGTGAGGTGAAAAAGGTGTTGTGACCGGTGCCGAAGACCGAGGCCTCAGGGGATTCGCGGAAGACGGCGTGGTCGGTCTTGGTCCAGGAGGCGGGGTCGAGAAGATTAGAGCCGGAGGTGGCGGTGAGCATGCCGAGCTCGTAGTAGTTGGTCCAGCAGCCGCTGGCGGAGTAGATGAGGAAAAGCTGGTTGCCGTGCTTCAGCAGTTCCGGGCCTTCGTTCACGTTGACATGAGGCGTTTCGATGGTGCGCTTTGCGCCGGTGTCGAGGTCGCCCACGGTTTCCCAGGTATAGCGCGGGGCGGAGATGAGCGAACGCGGGCTGCCGATGGTCCAGGGATTCTTCAGCAGCGCGATGTAGATGTCCTGCTCGCCGTTGCGGTCGCCCTGCCAGCCGGACCAGATCACGTACATTTTGCCGGCGTCTTCAAAGACGGAAGGGTCGATGGCCCATTTGTCAGTCGCGTCGGCAAGCTTGCCCTTGAAGGTCCAGGTGCCGTCGAGTGGGTCGGCGGCGCTGTTCTCAAGCACGTACATGCGGTGGTCGTTGTTGTTGCCGGCGTCAGCGGCGAAGTAGATGTACCACTTCCCGGCCAGATAGTGGAGCTCGGGCGCCCAGATTTCTTTGGAGTAGGCACCGGTCGCGGGCGGAGTCCAGACGACCTTCTTCTGCGCGTTCTTGAGATCCGTAAGGTCGCGGGTCTTCCAGATCGTGAGGTTGGCGCCCGTGGTGTTCATGTAGTAGTAGAACCCGTTGTGCTGCTCGACTGCGGGATCGGCGCCGCTGGGGAGCAGCGGGTTGGTGAAGGTGCGTTGCGCGAAGAGGGCCGGGGCGAGCAGGAGGGCGAGGAACAGGAGCTTCATGGGGATGATTTCCGTGCGCAGGGGCGCCGGGCACCATTATGCACAATGTTGCGCTGGCAGGGATCACGGAGTCAGGGGCCAGCGGTCAGGGATCAGGGTTGAGGGATCAGGGGTAGGAGAAGCAGGGCCCTCGACTCGCTGCGCTCGCTCGGGATGACACCAGTTGTGGGTGAGGAGGGCACCTGGGCACCTGCCCCCCTGATCCCTGGTTGCTGATCCCTGACCCCTGACTTCCTGACCCCTGACTTCCTGACCCCTGAGCAGGTGTCATCCCGAGCGAAACCGAGAGATCTGCTTTGCTCAGTAGGTGCGGAGAGGGGAACTAGTACGGCATGCGGCCGCCGGTGGCGCCGTAGATTTCGCCCGTCACGTAGCTCGCGTCGTCGGAGGCGAGGAATACGTAGATGACGGCTTCTTCGACCGGCTGGGCGGGGCGTTTGAAGACGGTGTTTTCGCCGAAAGTCTTGACCTTCTCGGCAGGCATGGTGGAGGGGATGAGCGGGGTCCAGACGGGGCCGGGAGCGACGCCATTGACGCGTACGCCCTGCTCCATGGCGAGCTTGGCGATGCTCTTGGTCAGGCTGACAAGGGCGGACTTGGTGGATGCGTAGGGCACCAACGTTTCGGCGGGCATGAAGGCTTCAATCGAGCAGGTGTTGATGATGCAGCCGCCCGGCTTCATTTTGGGCAGGGCCGCCTGGGTGAGGAAGAACGTGCCGTAGACGTTGGTGCGGTAGGTGGTATCGAACTCTTCCTCGGAGATGTCTTCGAGTTTCTTCTGCGTGCGTTGAAACGCGGCGTTGTTGACCAGGATGTCGAGCTTGCCGAACTCCTTCACGGTGCGGTCCACAAGCTGCTGGCAGAAGGATTTCTGACGGATATCGCCGGGGAGGGCGATGGCGCGACGCCCGGTCCCCTCGACCAGCTTCACGGTCTTGTCCGCGTCGGCTTGTTCTTCGGGTAGGCAGGTGAAGAGGATGTCGGCGCCTTCCTTCGCGAAGAGTAGCGCGACAGAGCGGCCGATGCCGCTGTCCCCGCCGCTGATAAGGGCGGCTTTGCCCTGCAGCCGGTTGTGCCCGGTGTAACTGGTTTCGCCGTGGTCGGCGGGAGGATTCAACTGGCGGTCGCTGCCCGGCGCGGGCTGCTGCTGGTCGGGAAAGGGCGGCTTGGGAAAGCGCTCGCGGGGATCGGGAGAGTTGCTGTTTGCCATAAATACAATTCCTTCCAAGGTCGTGGTGTTCTTTCTAGGGATGCGAGGCGGCGGCGCGGAAGGGGTGTTACCGCGCGCGTCATTTTGCGAATTGGGCGGCGGTTCTTTAGTCTCGGAGCTTGTGGCGTATTAGGACGCAGATCCGGCTGACAGGAGAGCTCACGTGCGCATAGCGATGGAGCCCGCGTACGAAGAGAGGTCCGCGCGGCCGCCGGTGCATTGGTCGCGCCTGGACACGGCGCTGGTGGTGCTGGGCTTTGCGCTTTCGTTTGCCATCTCGCTGTGGCTGGGGCGCGGCCACATTCTGTGGGAAGACGAGATGCTGGGATGGGTGATGCTGCGCGATCCGTCGTGGCATCACATGCTCGCCAGTTGGCGCAATGGCGCGGACGGCGGCGGGATCGCGTTCTACATCACGGGCCGCGCCTGGTTCCGGGTCTTCGGCGCTTCCATCGCGGCCTTCCGGCTCTACTCCGCAACCAGCTTTGCCATCGCGTTCGCCATAGCATGGGCCGCGGCGCGGCGTTTTTATCGCACGGGGCCGGTCGCGTTCGCCATGTTTGTGACCTGGTTTTTCTGCCCGGTGCTGGTGTCGCACATGGCCGAGGGGCGCTTTTATGGGCTGCTGATGGCGAGCGTTGCAGGGGCGGTGTACCTGTACGTCCGCGGCGCGGAAATTCCGAGCACGGGTCATGGTCGAGCGCCGGGACGGCTGTGCCTGGCGGTCTTTGCCGTGCATGCCGTGCTCACGACCAGCCACCTGTTGGGCGTGGTGTATAGCTGCTTCCTGGTGGCGGCAACGGCGGCTATGGATGGCTGGCAGGGCAGGCTGCGTCCGCGACTATACCTGAGCGCGATGGCGGCGTGGCTGCTGCTGCTGCCGTCCCGCGCTTCGATCCACGCCTCCGCGCAGGTGGGCAAACCGCACTTCTGGACCAAGCAGCCGGACTTGCCGGTGTTCCTGGTGGCGTATACCGGCTTTAGCCTGCGGATTGCGGCGTTGCTGCTTTTGCTGGCGGCGGGCGTGGTGGCGACGGCCGTGTTGTCGCGCCAGCGGCGGGGGGCGATGGCGGCCTCTGTGAGGACGCGGCGGCCCGTATACGTGCTGCTTGCGGCGATGTTCCTGGTCCCGATCGCATTCTTTCTCGAAGGCACGGTGGGGCCGGCGCTGTTCATCGACCGCTACCTGATCCCGGTGAACATCGGGGTAATGTTTGCGCTGGCGGAATTGATCACGCTGCTGGATTTCCCGGCGCTGCTTCGCCCGCGCGTTTGGAAGCCGGCGCTGGCGGTAGTCGTGGTGATCGTGGCGGCGCTGATGGGGCAGTACGATTTCGCCTACGTGGGGCGCTACATCATTCAGCACGGGGACTACACGGCGGCGCTTACCGCGCGCCTACCCACGGGCATCCCGGTGCTGTGCGAAGACGTGTTCAGCTTCACGGAACTGATGGGGCGGCAGCGGCACTCGGGCGTGGAGTACACGTACTTCCTGGACTGGCAGAACAGCATCGACCCCAAAACACCACGCACGGAAGTGACGCAGTACCATCTGATGGAGAACTGGAAGAAGTCGGGCTACTTCTCCGATGCGATTGTGTACCGCGATGCATTTTTGCGCGAGCACCCGTATTTCCTGGTGCTGCACACGGACGAGTTTGCGCCGGGGAGCCTGACGCGGTCCGCTTCAAGCCGCATTCCGCGTACGCTGTGGCTAGGGGATCCGCTGGTGGAGCGCTTTGCCGCGGACCCGAATTACCAGGTGAAGCCGTACACGCGGGTGGAAGCCGCGGGGCTGGTGGAGACGGTGTACCTGGTGTGCCGCAAAGGGTTTGAGCCGTGCGATCTGGGGGAGATCAAGGCGCACGCGTAAGCCTGCGTCGGGGCGTACCCGCGTCCGCGGCGTCACCGTTGCATGCGGCGGAGATCGAAGCGGACGGCGTCCATCGCTTCTTCGTAGAGGCGGACGATCGCCTCGCGGTTGCGGCGTTCGCTGGGCGATTCGGGTTCGAGTTGCACCGGCGGCCACGGGGATGGCTCCGGGCCCGGCAGGACGGGCGTGGCAAAGGCCGCGTGGTCCTTGCGGAGTTCCTGGACACGGCGTTCCAGCAGGGTGACAACGGAATGCAGTTCTTCAAGCGCGGGCATTTGTCACAGTATGGCGTACAAATATTCAGAACGAAAGTAATTGATTGGATGCGCCTCTACAACAATTGAGGGATGGCGCGATCGCTTGCGTCTGGGACCAGAAACAGCGAGAGCCGCTGCGGAGCGGCTCGGTGGAAAGTAGCTGGATTGTATGGTGCCGAAGAGAGGACTCGAACCTCCACACCCTTGCGAGTACATGGACCTGAACCATGCGCGTCTGCCAATTCCGCCACTTCGGCACGAGAGCATCCAGCGCGGGGGCTGGAAGGCAGCAGGTGTTAGTTTTGCAAACGGGGTGGGGAAAGTCAAATAGGGTTACATATTCTGGTGCGGGCGCGGACTTGGGTACCGTCCCTTGCATCCAATACCGGAAGCTTTTTACTCCCCCTCCGGCATACGCGGAAGTACGAGGACCGAATGGCACACGAACCAGGCACGCTGGTAAAACCCCCCGCCTTTGCAGCCGAAGAAGCCAAGGAGATGCGCCGTCTGATGCACGACCTGAACAACGCGCTCGAGGTGATTGTGCAGGCGAACTATCTGGTTGGCACGACGGAGCTTCCGGAACCGGCGCAGCAGTGGGTCAAGCTGCTGGACATGGGTGTGCAGCAGGCGGCCAAGCTGAACCGCGAAATGCGGGAGTACATCATCCAGCATAGCTAGCTGTTGCATTGCTCGAGGAAGCGCTTCACGTAGACCTCCCGTGTGATCACCAGTGCCACGACCGTGATGGGTGTGGCCAGCAGCAGGCCGGGCAGGCCGAGCAGCGCGGCGAGCAAAACCTGTGAGCTGAGCAGCAGCGCGGGCGCCAGTTGTACGGCCTTGCGCTGCACCAGGGGAGCGAGGATGTAGCTCTCCAGCAGCTGCACGCCCAGGTACAGCAGCCCGACATAGACGGCGTGCATCGGCCCCTGCATCAGGCCCAGCAGGATGGCCGGGACGGCGGACGCGATCGGCCCGATGTTTGGCACGAAGTCCAGCGCCGCAGCGAGCAGCGCGAGCGACAGGATTAGCGGTAGGCCAAGCAACCAGAGTCCAAGAGCCGTGAGCACGCCCACCACGCACATCAGCGAGAGCTTGGCCAGCAGCCATCTGCCGAGCGCGTCGCCGGCATCGCCCAGCACACGGGAGGCCGCCGCCCGCTTGGGCACCGGGACCAGGCACACCAGTCCGCGCTTGTACAAGCCCGGATTGGCGGCCAGGTATACGCCGATGAAAAAGATGAGGACGATGTTGGCGAGAATGCCGAGCAGCCCGTAGAACGCGGCTGCGATTTGCCCCAGCAGCCACTTCGCCTTGGCCGCCACGTCGCCACCTGCCGGGGCGTGCTGCAGCACAAAGCGGCCCCAGCGGTATTGCTCCAATTGCTTGTGGGTCTGCTGCACGAAGCCGGGGAACTGCTCGGCGACCTGGGCGAGCTGGTCGCCGACATGCGGCGCGAGGAAAAAACTGGCGGCGGACGCCGCCGTAAGCAACAGCACGACCACAAGGGTGAGGGCCAGCCAGCGCGCGCAATGCAGTTTAGCGGCAATCCAGTTGGCGGCCAGGTTCAGCGCGACGGAAAAGACCAGTCCGGCAAAAACAATCAGCAGAACACGCTTACCCGCCCACAAGGCAGCGGCAACCGCGACCACCAGCACTCCTGTACTGAAGACCAGCGCGGAAAGACGAACGATACGTCGCGCCGGCCACTCCGTCATGCTATTTGTCTTGCCCCAGCTTCCATAAGATCTGCCGCAGCATGCCGGTCAATTTTCGGGCATCGGCGGCCTGGAGCGAGAGACGACGCACCAGCCGCCGCACTTTCTCCTCTTCCCCTTGCAACAGAGATGCGGAGACCGGCCCGCCGAGGTATCCGCTCCGCCGCAATGCATCCATGAGCATGCCGGTCAGGCGCTCCCGCTCCTCGGCAGTCGCCAGCTCCGCTGAGGGGGAGACCGGGATCGCCTCTGCACGCGACAGCTCATAAAGCGTGACCGCGACGGCCTGCCCCAGGTTCATTGAGGGCTGCTCTTCCTGCGTGGGGATGTGCAGCAGAAAGTCGCAGTGGCTGAGGTCATGATTGGAGAGCCCGCGCTTTTCCGAGCCGAAGAGTATGGCGGCACGGCCTTCCGCCGCGATGTGAGCGCGGAGCAGAGCGGCTGCGGCCGGTAGGGGATGGAGCACATGCTGCAACTGGCGCCGCGGGCCGGCTGCGGTGGTGCCCACCACCAGCGAGCAGTCCGCCACCGCTTCGGCGACGCTGCCGAACTCCGCGGCAGCAGCCATGACCGAGGATGCGCCTACGGCCGAGCGCGCACCACGAAATGCCGCCTCATACGGCTTGACCACGCGCAAGGAGCCGAAACCGAAGTTGCTCATGGCGCGTGCGGCGGCCCCGATGTTCAGCGGATTCCGCACCTCCACCAGGACAACACACACGCGGTCGCACTCGGGGGGCTTCAGCAAGGTGTCTCATTCTGGCACACCTGCTGGGATGGCGAGCACGGCGCCGGTCGCCGAAGCAGCACATGCCCTGCTACACTTTTTCGTTCGCCGCACTGAAATTCATTGGCCGCCTCACCGGCGGCCCAGAGGTACCTTCCATGCCTGAAAGCCTGCTGGATACGCCCGTCGCCACCCCTCTCACGCGCCTTTCTGAAGATGAGCTGCTCTTCCGCGATACCGTGCGCCAGTTTGCGCGGGAGAACATCGGGCCGCTGGTGCACAAGATGGACGAGGAGCAGCACTTTCATCCCGACCTGCTGCCGCAGCTCTTCAACCTGGGACTGATGGGCATCGAGATCCCCGTCGAGTACGGCGGCTCGGGCGGGACATTCTTCGAAGCTATCCTCGCGGTGGAAGAGATTTCGGCGGTCGATCCCTCCGTGGGCGTGCTGGTAGATGTGCAGAACACGCTATGCATCAATGCGCTGTTGCGCTGGGGGTCGGAGGCGCAGAAGAAGCAGTATCTGCCGCGGCTGGCGGCCAACACGGTCGGAGCGTACGCGCTGAGCGAGGCGGCTTCGGGCTCCGATGCCTTTGCGCTGGAGACCCGCGCGGAAAAGCGTGGCGATCATTACATTCTCAACGGGCAGAAACTCTGGATCACGAACGCCAAGGAAGCCGGCCTGTTTATCGTATTCGCGACTCTCGACCGCGGGGCCGGGTACAAGGGCATCACAGCCTTCCTGGTGGAGAAGCACTTTCCCGGTTTTTCGGTCGGCAAGAAGGAAGACAAGCTGGGAATCCGCGCCTCTTCCACCTGCGAACTCATCCTGGATGACTGCCGCGTGCCGGAAGAGAACATTCTGGGCGAGCCGGGCAAGGGGTACAAGATCGCGATTGAAACGCTGAATGAGGGCCGGATCGGCATTGGCGCGCAGATGCTGGGGCTGGCGCAGGGCGCGTGGAACTACGCCGCCAAGTACGCGCAGGAGCGGAAGCAGTTCGGCAAGCTGATTGCGGAGTTCCAGGGGGTACTCTTCCAACTCGCAGAAATGGCAACCGAGATCGAGGCGACGCGGCTGATGGTCTATAACAGCGCACGGCTGAAGGACGCCAGGCTCGGTTTTGTGAAGGAGGCCGCGATGGCGAAGTACTTCTCCTCGCAGGTGGCCGAGCGCTGCGCCAGCAAGGCGGTCGAGATCTATGGCGGGTACGGGTTCGTGAAGGACTACCCGGTCGAAAAGCTTTATCGGGATGCCAAGATCGGCAAGATTTACGAAGGTACGTCGAACATGCAGCTCCAGACGATCGGTAAGCTGGTGCTGGGTTCGGTGCGCTAGAAGGATTTGTCGGGTCTGATCGCGGGAGCAGTTCCGCGGCGGCAACGAATGCATGTGCGCGCGAAGGCGCGTTCGATGTTCGCGAGCCTGCCGCATCTCATTCGATAGGCCTCGACGACCTCCTGGAGAAGTGCCATGGCGCAGAACAGACCGCAGCAAGGCGACGACGCTGCCGGAAACCAGCCGGGCGCGTCCGGCCAGCCGGATACACAGCCCGATCCGCTGATCGACCTGGAGAAGCAGGATCCGACCATCCACCGCGCCAGGCATGGCGGTGGGCATGAGGATACGCGGGCATCGACTCCGGGGCAGGAAACCACCGCAAAGGACATCGACACCGTGCGCGGGCATGACACGCCGCAATCGGTGCGCCACGCAGGTTAGGGTCGGGCGGGAAGAGCGCGGGTCTGGCTGCGCACGGCTTGCGCGAGCTATGCGCGGGATCAGACCATCTGCACGCGATTCCGGCCCGCCTGCTTTGCCTGGTACATGGCGCTGTCCACCCGCTCCAGCAGGCGATCCCAGGCGTCCGTGTCACCCTGCCAGGCGGTTACGCCAAAGCTTGCCGTGACGCGCATGCGTGCACCCCCGGCACTGATCTGCGCCTTTTCGATCACGGCGCGCAGCCGTTCGGCGGTGTGGGTGGCCCGGTCGGCATCCGTGTCCGGCAGCAACGCCGCGAACTCCTCACCGCCCAGGCGCGCCACCAGATCGGCCCGGCGGAGGTCGCGCTGCAGGATGGAGGCCAGCTCGCGCAGCACCGCATCGCCGGCAGCGTGCCCGTGCTCGTCGTTGACGATCTTGAAGTGGTCCACATCCATCAGCAGCAGGGAAAGCGGCGCGCCGCTGCGCAGGGTGCGCGAAATCTCCCGCATGAACTCGGCTTCAAACGCCCGGCGGTTGAGCACTCCCGTGAGGGAGTCGGTGCGCGCCATCTGCTCCAGATCCAGCCGCAGGCTCTCAGTGCTCATCCAGCAAAAGCCAAACAGGGTGGTCGCGCTGAACAGGATGGCGAGCAGAACATTTCCCCCGTCGGGGAGGGGCACTGGGGAGCGGGCGGGATGCAGTAACGCGAGCAGGCTGAGTCCACTGCGGACCAGGCTGGAGGCCGCGGCGCCGAGCAGGATCACCATCAGCATGCCCGCGGGAACGCGCAGGCCTTCCGGGAACCCGCTGCGCATCACTGCGAGCAGCAGCCCGGCGCTTAGCAGGAGCTGGATCGCGAGCAGCGCGCTGAAGAGCAGGATGCGCAGCGCCACATGGCCGCGCAGCCCGAAGTACAATCCGCCTAATGCCTGTACGGAAAGGAGCACGGCCTCGATTGCCGGCCAGCCGCTGCGAGCCCCCGTCAATTCCCGAACGCCCTGATGAAGCAGTGCACAGGCCCCGAGTACCAGCACGTTCACCAGGACGAAGCACGACTCCTGTGGCCCGCATACCTCCAAAACCAGGGTTGCCGATGCCCCGGCGGCAAAAGCAGGGATCAGCCAGCGAATGCTCTTGAGCGCCGGGTTGACCCAGTACACGATTGCCAAGCCCAGGGCGTAAAAGCAAAGCAGTACCAGATTCAGGAGCAGCAGGGAGCGAATTTCCATCGCGTGCAGGGCAGCTCGCGTGCCGGAGCTGCGTCTCGCATGACCTCTCTTTGTTACGAACTCGAACCGTACACTAGCAGCTTCTGTGATGGGGGGCGGCGCTTTTCTGGCGCCCCGGTGTTACGAAAGCCTGAGCTGACCCGAAACAGGCGACCCCCGGTGCGGCGCAACTGGTGACCACCGTGCTGCGGCCCTTTGGCAAGAACCTGACGCGTACCGGCATGGCGTGCGGGCCCCGGACCTCCCCGCCGCTTCCGGTCTACATCTCCGGTATCTGATAGCCTTGTGCCGGTACCGTGAAAGCCACCGAAAATCCAGACGAGCAAGCACCGGGGAGCCGCCACTGGCTGACATCCCTGCTTGCCCGGAATCCCTATACCGGGAATGCGCTCGAGGCCGTTACGCTTTTTGCCTTCACCGCTTTCTTTCTTTTCTATGGACTGGTGCCGTTCTTTGGGGGGGACGGGCTGGGGCTGGTGGGGGCCGACGAGCCCCGGTACGCGCAGATCGCTCGGGAGATGCTGACCCGCCACGACTACATCACGCCCATCCTCTACGGGCGACCCTGGCTGGAGAAGCCCGCACTCTATTACTGGCGCGCCATGTTCTCTTTCCGGGAGTTCGGCGTGCACGACTGGTCCGCCCGCCTGCCCTCGGCCAGCTTCGCGTTCGTACTGGTTACGCTCATTTACCTGCACATCCGGCGCTTCCGCCCGGGCGGCCAACTCGATGCCGCCCTGATCACCGCGACGTGTGCCGGCATCATCGCGTTTGCCCGCGGCGCCTCGACGGACATGCAGCTCGCGGCACCCTTCTGTATCGGCATGCTGGGCTGGTATGCCTGGTACGAAACCGACCGCAAATTCTGGCTCTTCGATCTCTATTTCTTCAACGGCGCCGCCACGCTGGCCAAGGGCCCGGTCGCGCCCTTCCTCGCGCTGGCGATTATCCTCGCCTTTGCCGCGCTCCGGCGGGAGTGGTCGGTGCTCCGCCGAACCATCTGGATTCCTGGGATCGTGCTCTACCTGGCGATGGTGCTGCCCTGGTACATCGCCGTGAGTCGGCGCAATCCGGACTTTATCCGGGTCTTCTTCCTGGAGCACAACCTTCAGCGCTTCGCTACCAATCGCTACGAGCACGAGCATGCCGCCTGGTTCTACATCGTGGTCACGTTGCTGGCACTGATGCCCTGGACCGTGATCGCCATACGCGCCCTTTACGACGCCATCGGCGAGTCCATCAACGAGTGGCGGGCGCGGCGCTCGAAGAATCGTTATCTGGGCCACGTGCGCTGGGGCGATGCCTTCCCCGAGTTCCTCGTCCTCTGGGCGCTGTTTCCCATCGTGTTCTTCTCGCTCTCAAAGTCCAAGCTTCCGGGCTACATCCTGCCGGCTATCCCGCCGATTACGATCCTGACCGGCGACTTTCTGAATCGCGTGCGGCAGAGGGGCGATGGCCTGCGTCCCTGGCTTCTGCTGCTTCACGCCGCCATCGCCGGGCTTACGGTGATGCTGGTGCTGCTCATCCCGTTTTATATCGTTCATTCGTCGGGTATTCCCCCCATGCGAACACTGGTGGCGGCGGCCAGTACCGGCCTGGCGAGCTTCCTGTTGATCATGGTTGCCGTCACCCGGTTTGGCGTAGTGCGCCTGCGCATCGCCACCATGACGCCGCTGATCGTGTTGTTGTTCTTTATCTTCGGGGTCGGTCCGTTTTTCGGATTCGGGCTGGTACCCGGCTCGAAGCAGACCATCCAGCTTGTCGACCTGGCCTACTCCGCCCGCCCATTGGCGCGCATCCTGGATCAGGTGGACAAGCCGGGGGAGCCGGTGGCTGTGTACCGCGTGCGCCGCGACCTGGAATACGGGCTCTCGTTCTACCGCAATCACCCCGTGCTGGATTACGAAAAGACCGGCGTCCCTCCCGTTCAGCATCTGCTGGTGGTGCGGGAGATCGCCGCTCCGGATCTGCGCCGCTGGCTCGCCGGCCGGAGCTACGAACCCCTCCTTTCTTACCCCGCCCAGCACGTGGCCGTGTATGAAGTGGACGCGCAGACGCCCTCCAGGTAGTCACTGACGCGGTACTTCTTACACGATTTTTGCGTAACGGTGCATGTTCCGCTTACACTCGCATCGTTCTTCATTAGTTCCGTCCCTATGGCCCAAGCTCTGCAGTTGGAGATCCTCGACCTGCGGCATTTCTCTGCCGGTGCCCTGCGTCCGCTGCTGGAAGAAGAGGCCGCCATCTGGAGCGACCGCCTTCGCTGGGACTACCGTGCTTCTGCCAAGCTCCTGCTGGATTACCTGAACGGCCGCATTCTGCCGGGCTTTGTCGCCGTAGAGTCGCAGCGTGTAGTGGGGTATGTCTTCTGCGTGTACGAGCAGGACAAGGCCGTGATCGGGGATGTGTTCGCGTCCGAGTCCGCCTCGGGCGAGCCGGCGGCGCAGATCGAAGCCCGGCTGCTTACGCACCTGATCGAATTGCTGCAGCACTCGCCTGGAGTTGAGCGCATAGAGACGCAGCTTCTCCTACACCCGCACGGCCGGTTCAGCGCACTGTTTGACCGCGCGGGCTTCCAGAGTTACGAGCGCCTGTTCATGGAGCGTGCGCTCGACCGCGCCGATCCCGCAGGCTGCAGTCCGGTGGGTCCGGGCCTGGCCATCCCGCGCGACTTGGAACTCCGTACGTGGCGCGAGACGGATTTCCCCGCGGCCGGGCGGCTCATTGCCGCGGCTTACCGGGACCACCTCGACAGCACCATCAACGATCAGTACCGGACGGTTTCGGGGTCGCTGCGCTTTCTGCATAACATCGTGCGCTTTCCCGGCTGCGGTCTTTTCGATCCGGCGACCTCGCAGGTGCTTGCGCGCCCTGACAGCGATGAACTGGCGGGCGTGCTGCTCTGCTCCCGAGTCAGCGAGGGCACCGGGCACGTCACCCAGATCTGCGTGGCGCCGCCGCTGCGCCGCCGGGGTATCGGCAAGCTGCTGCTTTCCCGCTGCTGCGCCGAACTTGCCGCGCGCGGCTTCACTTCTGTCACACTCACGGTTACGGGAAGCAACCACAACGCGGTGGCTCTGTATCGTGAGTGCGGCTTCGCCGTACGCCACCGGTTTGACGCGATGGTGTGGGACCAGCGCACCCTGCCGCCGCGCGGCTGATCATCGTGGCGAGCGGCCATCGATCCGAATGGGGTTCACGTCACGCCCTCGACGTTCCGATAAGCACTGCCAGAGGAGGTCCGCGATGATCACTATGGTACGACGTGTTCTTTTCGCTCTTCCGTTCGTGATGTTGTCTGCCTCCGTTGCGCAGAACCAAACATCTGAAAGCGGCCGGGTGCAAATAGATTCTTTACCCGTTCAAGATTTGACTTTATCCCGGAAGTTTTCACGGCCGCAAATCGTCGCTGATCTTAATGCACACGCCTCGGTTGCTGGGCGATTCGACTGCAGTGACGACGGCACTATCTATACATTCATCGATGGATATGCCCCGAATACCGGCACAACACCGAAGCAAAGATTAGAACTGCTCGGGATTCATCCGGACGGCAGTGTGACACGCTTTCCATGGCGTTCAGTCCCTGGGTCCAAAGATATTTCCGTACCGAAATCCGTCTTTGTTGGCAACGGCTATATTTATGTGTTGGTGGAAGCCAGTCGGGACACTACTCCTAAAGGATACAGATCACCCTACCCCGTAGTATTAACCTTCGATAAGAACGGCGCTCTTCTGCGGTCCGCGGTGCTCGAACAAGGCATCGATCCCCTTGTGCTCGGCGTATTCAAGTCCGGGAACATTCTTCTCATCTCCTAAGATCGACTGAATCACCGGATGGCACTGGATCTTGTGTCGGCGGCCGGGGCTCCGATACGCCAGTTGGACTTGGGCCCGAGCGATTATCTGGAGCAGTCGCCCAAATTCAAGCTTGGCAACAGTACCAGGAGATACAATTCAACCCTGTTAATTGCCATGGCCAAGTTGTATCCTATTGGCAATAATCTTCTCCTCGTTCCCTTGGAAATATCCGGACTCCCAATCCTTGAGCTCAGCGAACATGGGACTGTCAAAAGTGTAGTCCCGCAACTCCCAGACGGTACGATCATCGACTCAGTCATACCATCGTCATCCTCGATTCTGAAGGTACGGATGGGAAGGATTGTAGAAACGGAACATCCAGCCTTGGATTCAGAGGGGGATCTTTTAAGTGTGGGCACGACTCCGTCTGAACGGATCACAGAGCTATCACTGAAAGACGGCACTATTGTTCGTGAGACTGATATTGGTTCCGCCGCGGTACAACCGGCGTGTGAGGCCGGCGGTGCACTGCGTTTACTTACATCAAGCGGAAGTGCGGGAAAGCTAGCAGTGGTCACAACGCCAGTTCCTTAGAACTATCGTCGGCATGGTGGGCACCGGGGTACCAGCCGGGGTCGACGCATCGACTTCTTCGCTCCGCTCAGAATGGCGGCCGCTTTCAGCGGCCGCCCGAATGCGGGTTCCCCCGACATCACCCAGCAACCGCTTCAGTGCGTTGACGGCGCCGGGTAGTCGATCCGCACCGTCTGGATGGCGTACGGCGTGACCGGCGCCTGCACTGTGTCGTTGGTCACGTGAAGCGCTTCACCTTCCGGCTTCTCCATCAGGTTCGTGATGGTGGCAGCCGTGGCGCCCGCGGGCACGTGGAGCGTGACCTGTGCGCTCTTGCCTGCCCACTCGTAAAAGCGCAGCACCAGGCCGTTGCCGTCTTCCGTCTTCTTCATCGCGGTCAATACGACGTTCTCCGGCTGGGCGGTCACGAAGGAGAACTCGGCCGGCAGCTTGCCGCTGTGGCCTTCCACCTGCATGGCTTTCAGCCGGTAGTTGAACTCGTAACCGTGGCGGATCGTAAGCGCATCCTTCCAGCTTCCCGCGTGCGGATACAGAGCATAGCGGAAGTGGTGGTGTCCGCGGTCTGCCTCGGGATCAGGCCAGGTCGGTGAGCGGAGGAGCGAGAGGCGCAGCAGGTTCCCCACAGCGTCGTAACCGTACTTTGACTCGTTGATCACGCTCAGGCCGTGTTTGCCGTCGCCGAGGTCGGCCCAGCGCATGGCCGGCACCTCGAACTTCGCCTTCTCCCAACTGTTGTTGCGCGTGGTGGGCCGCTCGATCGTGCCGTACGGAATCTCGAACGTCGCCATATCGCTCGTGGCGGCCAGCGGAAACGCAGCCTTCAGCAGCACGTGCGTCTCGTGCCAGTCGATGTCGTTGGTGACCTCCACCTGGCTGCCGCCGGCATAGACTGCGATGTCCTGCACGAACTTCGAACTCTGCCAGGTCCGCGCCACGCGGATCACTGCCCGCATCGGCCCCTGCTCGACCAGTTTTACCGAATCCACCTCGTGTAACAGCGTGGGCGGCTGATCGAGCGTGCCCGGATCGATGTTCCACGCGTCGTAGTCCTTGGGCGTGTCCTTGAATGCCTGCAGTTCGTTCCCGCAGGCGTTGGCGGCCAGCGTCTCGAAGTTGGCCTTCTTGTCGAACAGCGAAGTGATGCAGCCGGTCGCGGGATCGACCTTCACCCGCACCGCCGCATTCTCGATAGTGGTACCGCTCGCCACCACGTCACTTTGATAGGCACGTTTCCCCGGCACCACCCGCAGCACCTGGTAGCCCATGGACGGCACCGCCGGCGCCTTGACCAGCAGGCGATAGCTGTTGGTGCGGCCATCGCTGTCCACCACCTGCGAGGGCAGCACCCGGCCCTTCGCATCCAGCACGGAGACGCCCCCGGCCGCGGCTGCCGGCATCTGCACCTGGACCGGGAAGACGCCGGGGCGTTGCCAGCCGAGCGAGTTCACTACCAGCACCGGCACCCCACTGCTCTCTCCTGTGCCGCGCGTGTCCACGTTGGCCGCGATGGTCTGGAGCGCGTTGTGCGAAGCCTCATCCGTCGCCCAGCGCACCTCGTCGTAGTCCTTCTGCGCTTCGCGGTAGATGACGCCGATACCGGAGCCCGCCGCGAGGTCATGGAACTGGTTGAACAGCACCTTCTTCCACGCGTCCTCCAGCTCCTTTGCCGGATAGTGCCGCCCGTCCAGCCACGCCAGCGACGACCACTTCTCCGCGTCCAGCACTTCTTCTTCCGACTCACGCATGTTGCGCTTGTGGTTGGCCTGGGTGGTCATCACGCCGCGGTGGTATTCAAAGTACAGCTCGTCCTTCCAGGTAGGAATCGAGATCTCGCCCGAGGGCGGCGCCGGCAACTGCGTATCGCCTTTTGCGATAGAGACGTAGTTCCACGTTGGCGACTCCGGATTGACTTCCTTTTCCACCTTGCTGAAGTAGGGCTGCGCCGTGCCGAACTCCATCTTTGGCACCACTTTGCCCGGCTCCATCCAGTGCAGGCCTTCATCCAGCATGGCGCGCGTGGGGCCTCCGCCGTGGTCGCCGATTCCGTAGAGGTCCATCATGTCGAGCATGCCCGGCGACCGCTTGCGGGCCACGGCCAGGTCTTCCGACAGCCGCACCGGATTCAAATTCGCGTTCGCGTAATCGTGGGGGAAGTAGGTGAGCACCTTGCTGCCGTCCGGGGACTCCCACCAGAAGAGCTTGAACGGCAACTGGTTGGTGTCATTCCATGCCATCTTCTGCGTGACGAAATAATCCAGCCCGGAGCGTTTGTAGATCTGCGGAAGCTGCCAGTTGTAGCCGAACGAGTCCGGATTCCATCCGATCCGCGTGGTCACGCCATAGAGGTCCTTGAAGGTCTTCTGCCCGACCAGCAACTGCCGCACCAGCGATTCGCCGTCCGGCATGTTGAGGTCCGGCTCGATCCACATGCCGCCCACCAGCTCCCAGCGGCCTTCCTGGATGCGCTGCTTGATTTGCGCGTTCAGCTCCGGGTACTTGTCCGCCATCCACTGGTTGTACTGCGCGGCGGATTGCGTGTAGGTGTAGCTGGGGTACTCGTTCATCAACTGTGCCGCGGTACCGAAGGTGCGCTTCACCACGTCCACGGTCTCCGTCCACGGCCACAGCCAGGCTGCATCGATATGCGAGTTGCCGGTCAGGTGCAGGGTGGCTTCCTGCATCAGCGGCCGCACCGCTTCGAGCTCGGATTGCGCTTTGCGCAAGGATGCGTCGAACGTCGTCTGGTTGGCCTCATCGAGCGCCTGCAGGTCCACGTCTGCGACGGCCTTCTTGAGTGTGTTCTCGGCATCGCTGTCGTCCTTGGCCAGCGACGGCGCCAGCGCGGCAACGGATAGGAACTCCTTGCGCAGGTCGTCAGGATTGGGCCGGTTCGGCGCGAAATCCACGCGCGTTTCCGCGCCTTCGAAGCGCTTCACGTCCACGGTCGGCAGCAGCTTCACTGCCACCAGCACTTTCTCGCCCGGCTTGGCATCGTCAAACAGCACGATGGGCTCAAGATCGTCGCCCATGGCCACGCGGCGGCCGTTGAAGTAGATGATCTGCGGCATCGGCCCGTTCGCGCTGGCGCGGAAACGGAACCAGATGCGCGTCCCGGTCAGGTCATAGCCGTGGAGCGTCTTGGGCACTTCGATCTCCCGCCGGTACCACACGGCCTGGGTGGGCGCCGTGCTCTTCGGCGCTGCGGTCTGCCAATCGCTGTCATTCAGGTCCACGGCCTCGGCATGCGCGATGTCGCCCACGTGGAAGCGCCAGCTCCCGGCGGGCACGCTGTCCAGGCTTTCCAGCCGGTCCACCACACGCTGCTCGTCCGTCGTCAACTGCGGACCCTTGTCCGGCGGGTTTTGTGCATACAGCGCGAAGGGAAGAGCGGCACATGCACCAGCTAGCGCCACGGTCGCACACGTGAGGGTCTTTCTTGTCAACAGGGTTTCCTCCAGGAACTTTTCAAAGCCACAGAAAGCAGACTCGGCAAGCACCCGCATTCTAACGCTTACTGTCCAGAAGCTCATGGCATAGGCTGCGCATGGCTCGCCGGCTAGCGCGGCTTGCAATGCGGACCAACCGTGTCGTATATCAGGAGAGGACGCAGCAAGACGATGAAGGCCGGCAACTGCACTCGCCTGCGCGCGCGGCCTGTTTGCAGGGCCGGTGCCGCACGCTGCCCGCAGATGCACACCGCACTCCCACAAGCACCGGTGATTCCGCTTAGGTTAGGTATGGATGCAGTTCCGCTTTTTGCCCAACCCGGCAGCCCTGCTGCTCGCGCTTTCGTTGTCTGCCGCTGCGCAGACGGCGAAAGGGGGAGAGGCCGCGTCATCTGTGCCGCTCGAAGCGCCATCGCCCAGCCCGGCCCTGTTGCAGGATGTGCCCGCCACGCCGCCTGACCCGCAGACGCCGGCACGCTCGGTGCCGCTGCGCGCGATTAACCAGACGGTCGCAGACCAGTCCGATAACCAGCTTAATCCCGCGGTCTTCCTACATCACCTGATCGCGGATCGCTTCTGGATCTCCGGCCAGGCGAACTTTATCTTCCAGGCACACGAGCCGTTTCACGCGCCCTACTCCGGCCCCAACAGCTTCCGCAGTTATGGGGAGACCGCACTTTCGCGCGTGCTAACGCTGTACACCGGCGTGCGCTTCGCGCCTTGGTCCGAGTTCCTGCTCGACGCGGAAGAAACCGGCGGCGACGGCCTGAGCACCGCGCTGGGCCTCGCCGGGTTTACCAATCTCGATGTGGTGCGCAACCCCAGTCTCGGGCAGGGAGTTTACCTGTCCCGCTACATGCTTCACCAGACGATTCCGCTCACGAAAGAGCGCGTCGAGACCGAGCCCGACCCGTTCTCGCTGCGCACCTCGGTTCCCACGCGCCGGCTGGATTTCCGCATGGGCAAGATGGGTCTGGTGGACTTCTTCGACGTGAACGCGGTGGGCAGCGACAGCCATCTCCAGTTCACCAACTGGGCGATCGACAACAATGGTGCGTATGACTACGCGGCGGATACGCGCGGCTACACAATCGCCTCTATCCTTGAATACCAGTCTCCCCGGCTGGGCGTGCGCTTTGGCGAGGCGCTGATGCCCACCGTGGCCAACGGCATCACGCTCGACTACGCGATGCGGCGCGCGCGCGCGGAAAACCTGGAGTTCGAATGGCGGCCGGTGCTTTCCCGCAAGTACGCAACCTCCATCCGCCCGCTCGCCTATTTGAATCACGCCAACATGGGCGATTATCGGGAGGCCATCAACGCTTACCGGAGTGGCGCGAACGCGACCCCGGACATCACCCTTCACCGCCACCAGGGCACGCTCAAGCAGGGCTTCGGCCTGAATCTCGAGCAGGACCTGCCCGCCAATGTCCGCCTGTATCTCCGCACTGGATGGAACGAAGGCCACCACGAATCATTCGCCTACACGGAGATCAACAGCACGCTGTCGCTGGGCGGCGACATTGACGGCGCGAACTGGGGCCGGCGTTATGACAGGATTGGCACCGCAGTTGTGACAAATGGGTTGAGCCGCGATCACCGCGATTACCTGGCACTGGGTGGGCTGGGCTTCCTGCTGGGCGACGGGCGCCTTCGCTATGGGCGGGAATTCATCAGCGAAAGCTACTACACGGTCCACGCAGTGAGCGGGCTTTATTTCTCGGCCCAGCTCTCGTTCGTGGACAATCCCGGCTACAACCGCGACCGCGGGCCGGTGGTCGTCCCCGGGTTGCGCGCACACATCGACTTCTAAACGCTGCCCGGGGCTAATCCGGGGAAGTATCTTCGAGGAAGCTCTCGCTCCGGCGCAAGGTCAGCGTGCGCGAGGACAGCCGGACCGGCGCCGACGCGTCGGTGTAGTCGATGGCCTGTCCGGGACGGCCGGGCACTTCCGATGATTCCGGACGGTGGGTGCTGCCCGGGGCGCCGCCCTGGCGTTCAAAGCCGGCATTGGCGCCGGTGCGTGCCGCGGTCAACATGGACGGATCGCCCGCGCCTTCATCGCGCCGCAGTGCTATCCGACGCTGACGCGGATACTCCGGCAGTCCTCTCCACGGGTTTGCGGCGGCTGGCCGCGAGCCTTTGCGCATTCCGGAACTCAGCAGGCGCGTGAGTACCGCGCCGCCCACCAGACCCACCGTGACGCCTTTCCAGAAGCTGTCCTGCGCCATGTGCGTTGCCTCCGCCCCGTCCACAAACACGTTTTCCGGTGTGAGTGCGTGCCCCCGTCGCGCGTTGCTTTCAACCGGGTGGCACGCGCTGTTCAGTAGTAGTCGGCGCAGCTCAGGTAGTAGCCGCAGCGCGTGCACACCAGCTTGCAGCGATGATGCATCAGCCGCGATGAGCAGGTGGGGCAGTACACGCATGGGTGTTCCGCCTTTGCCTGCGGCACGGGCGCGCTCACGTCCTGGTCCGTATCCGCCATGCCCCGTAGCCTACACCATCGTCGCGCGGCCCCGACCCGGAATTGCGACGGCGCGGATATTTCCGCATCGTATGGTATGGACGCGGGCCGCGCTTTGACCTGCGCAGAGATACGAACCGAGGACGCATCATGGACAGAAAAGCTTCAGCTCAGTGGCAAGGCGGATTGAAGGACGGGAAGGGCACCATGTCCACCGCCAGCGGTGTGCTTAAAGACACGCAATACTCGTTCAGCACGCGGTTTGAAAACGGCGTCGGTACCAACCCGGAAGAGCTGATCGCCGCGGCGCACGCTGGGTGCTTCACCATGGCGCTGAGCGCTGAACTCGGCAAGGCCAACATCCGGCCGGATTCGCTTCAGACTACCGCGACGGTTACGTTCGAAACGAAGGACGGGAAGCCTACCGTGACCAAAATTCACCTGGTGACCGAAGCCCGCATCCCCGGGGCGGATAAGGCCGCCTTCGATAAGGCCGCGCAGGACGCCAAGGCTGGTTGCCCCATTTCTCGCCTCTTTCAAGGCAACACGGACATCACGCTCGACGCGAAGCTGGCCTAAGCGCCGCGCCCTTCGGTTGCGAATCCAGAGTTATCGAACGGGCTGGGGGGCAGCGGTGATGCCGGGATCCGCGGGCCTGGGCAGAGGCAGACGGCTGCCCAGGCCGAGCGCGCCAGCGGAGCGCGAGACGATCGCCAGCCGCTCGCGTGCGAGGGTCTTCTTCATCTGGCCGCGGGCGTAGTTGGCCCAGGCGCCCACCGGATCGAGCTTAAGATACGCGGTCCAGTGGCGGAGCGCGCGACGCCGCTCCCCTGTGCGCTCATAGGCAAGCGCGAGGTTGTAGTGCGCGTCCGCGTACTTGGGCGCGAGCCGAATGGCCTCGCGATAGGCATCGATCGCTTCGCCGAGACGTCGCATTTCGTCGAGCACGTTGCCGAGATCGAAGAAAGCGAGCGCGTAGGTGTCATCGGCCACGGTGGCGCGGCGATAGAGCTCTTCCGCCTGTTTGAAGGCGCGCTTGTGATAGCAGATCGTGCCGAGGTTGATGCACGAGGGCGCGTGCCTCGGATCGAGTTCCAGGATCACATCATAGAGGGCCGCCGCCTGGTCCCGCTTGCCGGCTTCTTCCAACTGCACCGCCTGAAGGAAGAGCGCAGAGACGCGCGCTTCCACTGCCGCGGGGTTAAGCGCGAGGTTTCCCACCGAGGCGGGCTGGAGATCGCCGGGCTGGGCACCGAAATCGAAGACAAACTGCCGCGCGATGGGTTCCATCATGGCGCCGGAATGACGAAAGAGCACGCGGGTGCCACGGCGCTCGGCGCCGGCTTCCAGCAGCGGGTTCACCATGCCGGAGACGGCCTGCATGGCGTGAATGGATGCGCGGATGCTGGAAACGGAAAGGCGCGTAGCCTGCAGGTCGCGCAACTTGCGCAACTGCACCATGTCCTGGAAGCTGTAGGTGTCGATGCGGGAAACCAATCCGGCGCGCTCCCAAGAGGCTAGCTGGGTGGCGCGGATACGCAGAATGCGAAGCACGTCAAGACGGCTATATGTGTTCACAGCGGTGCACTCGTCCTCAGGAACGGTAGAAACCGTGGAACCGGACCCACATGTTTACTCTGACGCGATTATCGGCAGTGGGGTAGGCAGGTGCAAGGAAGAAAAACCGAGAAAACGAGGAAAACACGGTACGAAACCTGAAGAAGCGCGGGCGAGGCGAGGAAGGGATCGCTGCTGCTGCGGATTTACGCACGCAGACCGGAGAAGCCGTGCGGTGATACGGGCCGAACACGGTTCGGGATGCGAACGGATACTGGAGCCGACGACCGGACTTGAACCGGTGACCTGCCGATTACGAATCGGCTGCTCTACCAACTGAGCTACGTCGGCTTGCTTCCGTGATTGTAGCGTTCATGCGCGGTGGCGTAAACCGCAGCCGGGTACTGACGCGTGCGCGCATTTTCTTGCCGAGGCGCTTGGACAGGGTAACGCAGCGAGCAAAACCGAGCGGTGTTCCGGGCACGAAAAAGCCACCCGGCAACAGGGTGGCTTTTTCTTTAGGGAGAATAGTTCCAACGGAGGCAAGGCCATCAGAACTTTCTGGCGAAATCTTATGGGTGACGCCGGGGGGTGTCAAGGCAAAATACCCTTTTCCCTAAGCTGCTGAATCCAGGCAGCTTAGGGGCGCTGCTTCGGAGGAGAAAACGTAACCTGTTGATTCACTCATTGTTCGCCTCCGAGGAGGCCATTTCTGCTGGAAGGCACTTATTTTCAGGTACTTACCTTCCATTCTGCACCACCCATGGTGCAAAGAACGCTCTATTTCAGATCCAGCCGAATGAACTGGTTCTCCTCCAGGCTGGACAAGGGCTTGCCACGTAGTTTGCGGATGAGCACGCGCCCGCCTCCAAGGAACACGCCGAGCAGAATTGCCGTCCCGCCCAGCAGCACGCAAAGAGCAAAGATGCCAAGCAGCAGGCGCGCGGCCTTCGCGGTTTCCGGCACATAGCCCTGCGGATGGTTCCAGGTGACGGACGCTTCGTAGTTGATGCTATCGAGCAGGTGGTGCGCTTCACCCGGGCTGAAGTTGCCGCTGGTGAGGGCAACTATCGGGCCGCTCCGCCGGGTGAGCAACGCCTGCGGGCTGCTGTCCGCCAGCCCCTGCGGCCACACCATTTGCGGATTGCCCGCCTGCGCTCCACTGCCGGCTTTCAGAAAGGCAGCGATGGCGCGTTCGCGGTCGGCGGCGATCTGGGGCGTCGGGTACTCGACGATGGTGAGCAGCCCGTCCCCGGCACTGGTGCTGTACATGCCGGAGAGGATTTCCGGGCTCTTGCTGAAGTCGATGAGCTGCTGCGGAAGCACGCCGCCGGAGCGGGTGTAGGACTCGGGACCTAGGCTGTAGCGGGTGTGCGTAACTTCGAGGTCCTTGCGCGGCAGATAGCCGGGCAACGAGGGCGGGACGTTGGCGCTGCCATTGGGTGTGGGCACGCGCGTGGCCAACTCCCGCAGTTCCGCAGCAGACATGGCGGTGAGGTGATCGAACTTGGCATCGACCAGCGTGGCGCCGGACCAGAAGAGGATACGGGTGCCGTTGGCAGCAGCGCCGCGGCCGATCTCCTCCGGATGCATACCGGGAATACGGTAGTAGGTGTAGGCGCCGTAGGCCCCGGTCGCGTCCACAAAGCGCATAGCGCGGACGGCGAGCGTATTGCCGTTTTCCGCGTAGTTGGCAGCCGCGTAGTCGGTAAAGCCGTATTCCTTGAGGACTTCGGCATTTGCCGCATCGGCATTCTGCGGCTGCGCAGTTTTCTGGATGGGGCCGGTGAGATGCCAGCCTGCAAACTCCTGCGGGAGCAGAGGCGCCGGCGCGGCTGTGGCGGTCACCTGCAACTTGGCGAAGGCCAGCGGCGATACGGCGGCAAGCGGAACAAGAAAACTGAGGAGGAGGAGGCGAGACACCCGGAACGAAGCACGATACATAGAAGAAGGTCGGCGGAACAGCCGCTGATCTTAGGGTACTCCTTCTGTTGCGGACTGCGAAAAGCGCGGCCCGGATCAGTCGGCGCTGGAAGGATGGCTGCTGACCTCCGCAATGCGCACGCCGCTAAGGCCGTGTATGTAGTGGGCCACCCCGGCGTAGATGGATTCGGCGATCCGCTCGCGGTAGGCGGGGCTGCGGAGCTGGCTGGCATCGCGCGGATTGGTAAGAAACGAGATCTCCGCCAGGATCGACGGCATGTTGGCGCCGATGAGGACGACGAAGGGCGCCTTCTTTACCCCGCGGTCCTTCAGCCCGGCGTTGCCGGATTCGAGCCCGCTGTACAGCGAGCTCTGCACGTCCGCCGCGAACTCGCGCGATTCGTCGATCTTGTCCTTGAGTGCGATCTTTTTCACCAGCCCGCTCAGTTCGTGGATGGACTCGTCGGAAACCGCGTTTTCGCGCGCGGCGACCTCAAGCGCATCGGGCGAGGTGGTGAAGTTGAGATAGTACGTCTCGACCCCGCGCGCTTCCGGATCGGGGCTCGAATTCGCGTGCACCGAAAGAAATAGATCGGCCTGCGCCTTGTTCGCGATGGCGGTGCGCGTCTCGAGCGGGATAAACGTATCGGTGTCGCGGGTGTAGATGACGTCGGCGCCGAGGCGCTGCTTCAACAGCTTGCCCAGGCGGAGCGCTACATCGAGGACCACGTCTTTCTCCTCGATGCCGGCCGGCCCGAGCGTGCCGGAGTCATGGCCTCCGTGCCCGGCGTCGATGACGATGCGGCCGATCTTGAGCCCGAGCGCGCGGACTAGTGTGCGCTGGCCTTCGGAAGAGGGCTCGGCTTCGTGCACCATGTCGCTGGCATCGCGTGTGGTGTGTGCGGCGCGCGTGTGGGTGCGGCGTGTGCTGTGCGCGGTTACGGTGGCGATGTCTTCGTCCCCGGGAGCGGAGGGCTTCTCGACGGCAACGGAAGAGGTCGCGGGCGGCGGTGTCACGGCCTCGCCGCCATCCGTGGCGACCGAAGCAGTGGCCTTTCCGGGAACGAGCACCATGGGCCGGGACGCAGGCTGTGGGTCGCGCGTAATGCCAAATACGGACGCCGCAATAGGCGCGGTGGTGGGCTTGCGCGTCGCCTTCACCAGGTCGGGCCGCTGCCCGAGCGAGGCGACCTCGCCCAGCGCCGGAACTCTCACGCCGCGGCCCGTGGAGACGGCGGCCGGCACGGTCTGCACCGTTGTCGAAGAAGCTGGCGTGCGCGGGGCTGTTGGATTCGTATCCGTGACCGTGGCATTCGCGCTCTCCACCGCGGGGCTGTTGCCCGGTTTGCCGCCGTGAACATCAATAATGAGCCGCCACGGATTGGGCAGGAAGAAGGCCGAGTACTCGCTCACCTGGCTCACGTCGAGCACCACGCGCGTGATGTCGTTCGAGAACTGCGCAATCCGAATGCGCTTCAGAAAGCCGCCGTCGGTCACATCCACGGACCGGCCCACCAGCGAGGGAGCCACCCGCGCGCCGTGCAGGTCGAAGTAGATGCGGTCGGGGTTGGGAGCGCGGGCCGCTTCATACTGCACCTCTTCCTGCATATCGATCGCCACGCGCGTATAGACCGGGGTGGACCAGTGGCGGACCCCGGTCACCAGGGTGGGACGGCGGTTCGCGGCTGAGGTGGAGGGCAGACTGGCGCGCAGATCCTCGGCGGCTGCCGCGGGGGCGCCAGCCGCATAGACAGGGGGCCGGGCAGGCGAGCCATACGCGGACACAGCGGCCGTCTGCAGCGGCCCTGCGCTCCCCTGCTGCCGGGCCGCGGTCTGGATCGTACTTGGCACGGCAATGGTTGGCACGGCACCGGTTGGCGCGGTCATTGGGGGACGCGCTCTTCGCCCCGGGCGGTACGCCGGAAGCCACAGCAGACTGCGGCAGGTCGGCCTCGCGGTGAAGCTGGCGCAGCGCAACCCGGACCTGCGGCGCAAACTGGCTCGTGGGATACAGGCGCAGGAACTCCAGGAACGCCGTGCCCGCGGCGCTCCGGTCATGCAGATCGCGTCCGTAGATCTCGCCTTCATGGAGCAGGGCGCCGGTGCAGTAAGCGCTCTCCGGAAAGCGCTGCCGCAGAAGTTCGTATTCTCCCACCGCGTTGAGCAGTGTCATCTCGTCCCGGAACAGGCGGCCTTCCTCGGTGAGCAGCCCGGCGGCTGCGCTGGTGGCGTCTGCGGCCGCGGAAACATCGGTGCCGGCGTGGGCCGCAGCGCGGTACGCGGCGATGGCCGCCTCGTACTCAGCGCGGGTGCGCTGAGCGCGTGGCTTGGTTTCGAGCGCGGAGCGGAGCTGTGCCGCCTGCTCCAGCAGCGCTGAAGACGTGCCCGGCTGCGCCCCGGCCGGTAACGCCAACCCCAGCCACAGCCCCGCGCACAAAATCGCGGCGATCGCACGTGGGCTGGCGGGCCGCACTGCTCGGGCTGGAGTCGAGGCTGCCATAGGGCAGGAAGGGGACTGGCGCCATTATAGGTTTTCGGGGCCTGGGAAGCCCCCGGAATCCGCGCCCTGGAAACCAGCCGGTGCTCTCAAAGACACCGGCAGAGGCTAAGGGTTGCGGTCGCCCTTGAGTTGGTCGGAGTAGCTCTTGCCCAATTGCTGCGCCACCCCGAGCAGGATCTGAAAGCGTGCCTTCACGCTTGCGGCCGCGTTCAGAGCGGCCTGTGCTTCTGCTGGACTCATCCTGTTGGGGTCACTGTCGGTGGACACCGTCCCTATGCCCTGGGACGCGGCGTCGATCAGGGCCGTGTCGAGGTTCTGTACCAGCGCCTGCACCCTGTACACATTCGCGTACTTCTGTACGGTGCCGTACGGCATATAGCTGAGCGCGCCCGTATCGCGCGCCGTGTCCCAGGCTGAAGTCTGCAAGGTCGGCAGCACGAAAGCGAAGCTGAGCGAGTTCACCGCAATGTGCTGCTTGTCCCGGATTGCACGCAACACTGTGATGTTCCGCGTCAGGATCGCGTCGGTCTGCGGAGCCTGTGCCAGCGCACTCTGTAACTCCTTCTGGTTGTCCTGGATCTCCTGGTGGAGATTTGCCTCGGCCACATGGACCAGGTGCCGATGGTGCATCCACTCCACGCCGGCCTCCAGCATCAGCGCGATGAACAGGCCGATGGTGATAGTGATGAGGTGGACGAAGAAGTCGCGCCAGGTGTGAATCGGCTCGTGGGGCGGATGGACGTCCATGGCTGATGTTGTACACCAGGTCACACCCGGGTCGAACTAAGCCGATGGCCAGGGTACAAAGCTTCTGTAATCCGCGTGGGTGAGGAGTTCGGAGCGATACATCGCCGGTTTCGGCCATATGCAGGAGAGCCGCCGCTCAGGCCCATTACACTGCCGCTCAGGCCCATTACACTATCTACGAGGCGTCCCCATGAAGGCCCTGCTGCTCTCCCGCTACAACCAGCTCGAACTCGCCGACTTACCCGCCCCGCAGCCAGGGCCGCACGAAGTGCTGATCCGTGTGGCCGCTTGTGGCATTTGCGGCAGCGACGTCCACGGCTATGACGGCTCCTCCGGCCGGCGCATTCCGCCTCTGGTGATGGGGCACGAGGCCGCCGGGGTGATCGCCGCCAGGGGTTCCGAGGTCACCGGCTTCGCCCCGGGCGACCGTGTCACCTTCGACTCGACCGTGTACTGCGGCACCTGTGCCTATTGCCGTAGCGGCCGCCCCAATCTTTGCGATAACCGCGAAGTGATCGGCGTGTCCTGCGGCGACTACCGGCGTGCGGGCGCATTCGCGGAATTTGTAACCGTTCCGGACCGTATTCTCTACCGCCTCCCCGACACGCTCTCGGACGCGGAAGCCGCGATGCTCGAGGCCGTTTCTGTCGCCCTCCACGCCGTCCGCGTCAGCGAAGCCAAACGCGGCCAGAGCGCTTTGGTCATTGGCGCCGGCATGATCGGTCTGCTCACCCTGCAGGCGGCACGCGCGGCGGGCTGCTCCGGGGTGCTGATCGCGGACGTGGACGCCAGCCGCCTCGCTCTCGCCCAGCAGGTGGGTGCAGACCATACCATCCACATCTCGGGCGATAACCTCGTATCTGCCGTGCTTGCGCATAGCCCGGGCGGCGTCGATCAGGTCTTCGAGGCCGTGGGGCGCGATCAGACTGTCCGCGGCGCAGTCGATTGCTGCCGCAAAGGCGGAACCATCACGCTGATCGGCAACATCTCGCCGGAGGTCACGTTGCCGCTACAGAAGGTCGTCTCGCGCGAACTCCGGCTCCAGGGCACAGCAGCTTCATCGGGCGAATATCCCCTGGCTATCGACATGGTGACGAGCGGCCGCATCCAGGTGAAGCCGCTGATCTCCGCAGTTGCGCCGCTGGAAGAGGGCGCAAGTTGGTTCGCACGTCTCCACGCCGGCGAGCCCGGCCTGATGAAAGTGGTTCTCTCTCCATCTCTTCCTGCCGGGTCGCGAGCATGAACGACACCGCGACGCCTCGTCCCGCCGAGAACCTCTTCGACCTCACCGGCCAGGTCGCCATGGTCACCGGCACCAGCCGTGGTCTCGGCCAGTACATGGCCCGCGCGCTGGCCCGCGCCGGCGCCGACCTCATCCTCACCAGCCGCACAGAGGCCTCGCTCGCCGACTTCCGCCGCGAGGTTGAGGTGCTTGGCCGGCGTGCCTTTCCCGTTGCCCTCGACGTACGCGAACAGAGCAGCATCGAGCACGCCGTTGCGACTGCCGAGGAGGCTTTCGGCCACATTGACATCCTGGTGAACAATGCAGGCCTCAACGTGCGCAAACCTGCCCTGGACATCACCTGGGACGATTGGAACCTGGTGCTCGACACCAATCTGCGGGGTGCGTTTTTCGTCGCCCAGGCTGTCGCCCGGCGCATGCTGCCGCGCCGCTATGGACGCATCATCAACATCGGCTCGGTCACCAGTGTCTTCGGCTACGCCGGTCTCGCCCCCTATTGCGCCAGCCGCGGCGGCATCCGCCAGCTCACGATGAGCCTCGCAGACGATTGGAGCCCGCACGGCATCACCGTCAACTGCCTCGCTCCCGGCTGGTTCCGTACCGAGCAGAACAAGGTGCTTTACGAAGACGAGGGGTGGGTCGAGTACCTCGTGGAGCGCATCCCCGTGAAGCGTCCCGGGCACCCCAACGATCTGGACGGCGCTGTCGTCTTCCTGGCGTCGGAGGCCAGCCGCTACGTTACCGGACAAACCTTGCTGGTAGACGGCGGCATTTCGACAGGTTCCACCCGCGCCACCGTACAGCCGCCGAAGCCTGCATAGCTCCGGCGTGCATCGCGCCTAGGCCGGCGCAGCTTCGGGCTCACCCTCGACCCGTCCCAGCAGCACGAGGTATCCCGCGATGCCCACCAGCAGATAAAGCACCGCTACTCCGAAAGCCCACGCATACGAGTGGCGCGCGGCCACCAGGTAGCCGGTCACAATCGGCGCAACAATCGCGGAGATTTGGCCGGCGAAGTTTACGATCCCGCCTACCGATCCCACGCTCGTGCGCGGCACCACCAATGCCGGCAGCGACCACAGCACCGGTGCCGCCGCCGACAGTCCGCTGATCGATACGCTGATCCAGAACAGTGCGCGTCCCGCCGTGTGCGCTTCGGCTGCGCCCAGCAGCCCCAGCCCGCATGCCGTGCCGCCGATCAGCACCACGCGCCGCACGCGGTCTGCATTCCAACCGCGCCGGATCAGCGCGTCTACCAGCCAGCCGCCGATCAAGAGATCCGCGATAGTGGCAAATAGCCAGGGCGCCCCGGTATACAGGAACGAATCGAACAGGTTCAGGTGCAGCGCCGCGTAGAGATAGCTGGGAAGCCAGGTCAGCAACAGATAGAAGACGTAATTGTAGGCGCCCATCCCCAGCATTAACCCGAGCACCTTCCTGCGGCGCAGGAGCTGTAGGAGCGGCTCTGGCTTGGCGTTCGATTCGGGCAACTCGCGCACACGCACCGGAGTCCCATCCCCATCTTGCGCCTCCTCCGGATCGCGATACACCCGCCAGAACAGCAGGAAATAAAGGAAGCTCACCAGCCCCGTCGCGGCAAAGCTTAAACGCCAGCCGATGTGCAGCAACAGGATGCCGACCACCGGCACGCCGATCGCCGACGCAAACTTCGCCGCAGCGTCAAAGATGCTCGTCGGCATGCTGCGCTCCCGTGGCGCGAACCACATCCCGATGGCCTTGGCATTTGCCGGAAAGGTCGGCGCCTCACCCACGCCCAGCAGCAAGCGTGCTGCAAACAGGCCGCCGATGGTCGGGCTGATGGCCGCCGCAAATGACGCGATGCTCCACACCAACGTGCTGGCGCGCCCCACCCGCCGCACCCCGAAGCGGTCCAACACCACGCCGATCGGGAACTGGCACGCGGCATAGGTCCAGCTATACGCAGCCGAAAGATATCCGAAGATGACGTCGGAGATGCCGAACTCTGCATGGAGCGCGGCGTGCGACACCGATAGGTTCACCCGGTCCAGGTAATTCACCAGTACGCCGAAACCGAGCAGTAGCGCGATGGTCCAGCGCTTGCGGTAGAGCGGTGCGGCTTCGTCGCGGGCGGGTTCCATCGGATGTCCGAACGCCAGACTACTCCATGCGCCCGCCGCGCAGCACGTCACGGTCTCTGGTACGCCGGATTTTCCACCGGTGTGGAGTGCTCTCGAGCAGATGAAGGAAAGCGTTCCCGTCAGTGCCGCGCCTGAAACTGCCTTACATTCGACTTGGCACAGACGCTGATTTCGGAGCTCGCCCATGCAATAGATCCGTCGAGATGCGGAGAACCGCCATGCCAAACAACAAGCAGGTTCCGGTCAGTAGGGCCCGGGGATAAAGACCGTTCACCCGAAATATCTCGACGGCAAGAATCAAGCTAGCCAGCAGAAGCAGAGTCAGCGAAAGCCCTCGATGGAACCGTTGCATCCCCTGCTCCAGGCTGTCATTGCTCTTGCGTTCGATAGTGCGTCCCCGATCCGAGTCCGTACACGCTGCCTTGCTTCGGCACGTGTTGCAGGTTTCTGCCGGAGCCCGATACACCACGGTGCCTCTGATCGAATCGGAAAAGATGGGAAAGAGGTGCTTGTCCTCAGGGCACCTCCATATGTCCCGTTCCGGGTGATAGGTGAATCCGATCGTGCTGACGATGGACGACCGCCGATGCGCATGGCGCGCCGCTAACTCCAGCAGCAACGCAGCCCCCGCCAGGAATATCGCGTATCCGAGTGCAAGGACGAACTCGAAAGGGAGATGAGCCATCGCTTCAGGCCTACTTCGACTGGATAGCAACTTCGGTAAAGAGAGCTTCTTTTGCGTCCTCCACTGTAGTGTCTTTCCGCATATAGCGAAGGCCGAGGACGGACAGGTAGAGGATAGGCAACGTGCCTCCAAGAATGAAAACTACATCCCCGGGCATTCGCATCCATTCAAGCACCGAGTTAGCTCGGCTTCCGATATAGTTCAGCGTTCGCGCATCGTAATAGCTCACGCTGATGGAGTGGTAGAGCTGCAGCACGCCCAACGGAAACAGGGTCGCGAAGACCATCCATGCCAGCCCCAGGTTTAGCGACCAGAAGCTGATGCGAGCAGCATTATCGGACCAGTGTTTTTCTGGAATGATGTACCGGAGGCAGAATAAGGCCAGCCCTACAGACAGCATTCCGTAGACACCCATCATGGACGCATGGGCATGGTTTGCGGTCAGTGCCGTTCCAATCTCGTAATAGGAGACGATGGGCAGATTGATGAGAAAGCCGAAAACTCCAGCACCCAGAAAGTTCCAGAAGCCAACCGCGGCCAGGAACATGACCGCCCAGTAATGAGGAAATGGGGTGGCGGATTTCGACTCCTGAACGACTCCCAACTGTAGAAAGCTCCAGGCTTCCAGGGTGAGGAAGGTCAGCGGGATAACTTCGGCGGCGGAGAAAAACGCTCCGAGTGCCATGTGGAGAGCCGGCTCTCCCGAGAAATACACGTGGTGCATGGTGCCCACAATACCGCCGGCCGAATACAGAATCACGTCGAGATAGATCATCCGCAACGCGATTCGCTCGTGAACGACTCCCAGCAGCACGAAGACATATGCCACAAGGATGGTCGTAAAGAGCTCCAGGAAGTCTTCCACCCAGAGATGGACAACCCAGAAACGCCAGAAGTCTGTCGTCGTGAAATGCTCGCCGGGGTGCGCGAGCAGCCCCACCGCGTAGAAAGCGGGGATGGACAATGCGGAAAAGAAGAACAACCACGGCATGTTCCCCACGGATTCGGAGCGCAGCCGGCCGCGCAGCCCGCGGTAGAGGATCAGAACCCAGAAGAATAAGCCGATGATGAGTAGGATTTGCCAGAGGCGTCCCAGGTCGAGATACTCAAACCCCTGATCGCCCAGCCAGGCATTTCGTATCAGTCCTCTCATTCCCGCAAACTCACCTGCCAGGCTGCCGACGACTACGATGACCAGCGCTCCCAGCAAGCCGTAGGCAAGCAATCGCTGCCCGCGCGGCTCCCGGTTCATGATCATCGGCGCAAGGAAGATGCCTGCGGCAAGGTACGACGTGGAAACCCAAAAGATGGATAACTGCAGGTGCCAGGTTCGGACGATATTGAAGGGAAGTACCCGCCCAAGATCGATGCCGAAAAAGGTCTGGAGATCGGCGCGGTAGTGTTCAGACGCGCCCCCAAGCAGGGTCTGCACGAGAAACAGGGCGGCCATGATGAAGAAGAACCAGGCGCACGCATTCTGAGCCGGCGTCAGCACGACTTCATCTGGAGCGCGGAAGGACATGCTCTGCTGTTCCCGTCCGTGCCAGCCCATCAGATTCCACCGGCCGAAGGTCGCGAGTAACAGGCCTGTCCCGCCCAGAAGTGCCGCCAAAGAAAGCATGCTCCACACAATGGAATCTGCCGTCGCATGATTGTCGACCAGCGGCTCAGGCGGCCAGTTATTCGTATAGGAATAGGAGTGGCCAGGACGGGCTGCTGCGGCCGCCCAGGCGGACCAACTGAAGAACGCAGTCAGCTTGCGTATGTCCTCCGGGTCCCGGATGGCGTGTGGCCTGAGCCCGAACTTCGTCGTCGGTTCTCCAAAGAACGAGGCGTAATACTGACGGCATTCTTCCAGCGCCCTCACTTGCGCATCGGTGTAAACCAGGCTGCCGCTGCTCGCGTCATAGCGATTGGTCTTGAAGTCCTGAACGGTCCGCGCTAACGCGGTATCAGAATTCGCACCGCCGTAGTAGTGAACACTGGAAAGAGCCGCGCGGTGAAGGTACTCCGTTGTGAAATCGGGTCCAAGATAAGCGCCATGGCCAAAGATCGACCCATACTCCATCAGGCCATTCCGTAGAAAAATCCCCTGGCCCGCCAGAACGTCCGCCCGGGTGAACAGCACCGTCCCGTTTGCGCTTTTCACCACTTCAGGAATCGGAGGCTCATCACTGTACGTGTAGTAGGTGAGTACCCCCATGATGAAGAAACCGATGATCAACACAATGGCTGCTGCCTGAATCCAGCCATTCGAAATCATGAGTGAACGTTTTTCAGCAACAGGCATGGATGGCTCCGGTTTTCAGGTGAGTGATCTGGAGTACCGAACCTTGCGGCAGCAATCATAGCGCGAAAAGCTCCGGAGATGGAATCTGGGGTTGCCGCCAGGAGAGCACCTTTGAGGTCAGCCGGGAGCCACCTTGCTGCGGTGGACTCGCAAGCCCTTCGCCTGCTATTGTGTCCTCCCTCCTGGAGGACTGTTCATGCTACGTTTTGCTCTGCTCCCGCTTGCTGCTTTCACCCTCGCAGGCTGCGCGCTCCCCACATTCGCGCAGGCACAGTATCCGTTCCAGGATCCGAACCTTCCGGTGGAGCAGCGCGTCACCGACATCGTCTCGCGACTCACTCTGGATGAGAAGATCCACTGCCTGGGTACCGACCCATCCGTTCCCAGGCTGGGCATCCAGGGAACCGGCCACGTCGAAGGGTTGCACGGGCTCGCGCTCGGCGGCCCCGGGCACTGGGAAGGCAAGAATGCCGCAGGCGAGCGTCTTCCGGTCATGCCGACCACACAGTTTCCCCAGGCGCGCGGTTTGGGGCAGACCTGGGATCCGGCGCTTCTGAAGCAGGTCGCCGCTGTTGAAGGCTATGAAACCCGCTACGCCTACCAGAAGTATGGCCGCGGCGGTCTCGTGGTGCGCGCGCCGAATGCGGACCTGAGCCGCGACCCGCGCTGGGGCCGCAGCGAGGAATCCTATGGGGAAGACCCCTTTCTCGTCGGCAAACTGACCGTTGGCTTCGTCGAGGGACTGCAGGGTCCCGATCCCAGGTACTGGCAAACCGCATCGCTGATGAAGCACTTCCTCGCCAATAGTAATGAGAACGGCCGCGGTGGCTCGTCGTCCAACTTCGACGACCGGCTCTTCTTCGAGTACTACTCCGTCCCCTTTCGCATGGGCATCGAGCAGGGACACAGCAATGCATTCATGACGGCCTATAACGCGTGGAACGGCATACCTATGGCGGCTCAGCCGGTGCTGAAGAATGTTGTCATGAAAGATTGGGGATTCAATGGCATTATCTGCACCGATGCCGGCGCGCTCACCAACATGGTCACGCTGCATAAGTATTACCCGGACATGAGTCACGCAGCCGCCGGAGCCATCCACGCCGGCATCAACCAGTTCCTCGATAAGTACCAGGACCCGGTGCGCGAGGCCTACAGCCACAAGCTCATCTCCGATGCGGAGATCAATGAAAACCTGAAAGGCGTTTTCCGGGTCATGATCCGCCTCGGCATGCTCGATCCGAAGCAGGGCAATCCCTATGCTGCCATCGGCGCTGCGGAGGACCCGCGAGCCAGCGACGGAGATCCGTGGAACTGGCCCGAGCACAAATCCCTCGCGCGTAAGGCGACCGACGAATCCATCGTGCTGTTAAAAAACGACGCGCACACACTTCCCCTCGACGCGAAAGCGCTCAAGTCCATCGCGGTCATCGGACCGTATGCCGATCAGGTGCTGCTGGACTGGTACAGCGGCACGCCGCCCTATTCCGTCAGTCCGCTGGAAGGGATCCGCAAGCGCGTAGGAGCCGGCGTGACCGTCAGCTTCGCCAAGGGCGACGACCCGGCCGCCGCGACCAAACTCGCGCACAGCTCCGATATCGTCATCGCGGTGGTCGGCAATAATCCCACCTGCGGCGCCGGTTGGAACCAGTGCCCGCTCCCCAGCGATGGGAAGGAAGCCATCGACCGCCGCAGCATCGCGCTGGAGCAGGAGGACCTCATCCGGCAGCTCTTCGCCGCTAACCCCAGAACCGTCGTAGTCATGAATGCGAGCTTTCCCTACACCATCAACTGGACCGCCGAGCATGTGCCCGCGATCCTTGAGATGACCCACAACAGCGAGGAGGAGGGCGACGGCCTGGCCGACGTCCTCTTTGGCGATTACAACCCCGCGGGCCGGCTCACTCAGACCTGGGTGCGCTCCGAGAGCGATCTGCCCCCCATGATGGACTACAACATACGCAACGGTCGCACCTACATGTATCTTCGCCAGAAGCCGCTCTATGCCTTCGGCCGCGGCCTCAGCTACACCACCTTTGCCTACTCCGGCCTGCGCGCCAGCGAACCTGCGATCCAATCCGGCAAGCCGCTCTCCGTATCCGTTGACCTGAAAAACACGGGCAAGCTGGCCGGTGATGAGGTCGTGCAGCTCTACGTCGCACACGAAGGCTCGAAGGTCGCGCGTCCGGCCGAGGAACTGAAGAGTTTTGTCCGGGTAAATCTGCAACCAGGGCAAACTCGCACGGTTACACTCCCTCTCAACCCGGAGGACCTGCGCTACTGGGACGACGCGCAGCATCGCTTTGTACTCGAAGCGGATACCGTTCGCTTGCGCGTCGGCGCCGCCTCCGACGACATCCGGATCGAGAAGGAAATCCCGGTAAAGCCGTAGCCGCGCCGGTTGCCTTTCCGCTGTCTTTCCGCATCATACCGATACATCGATAAACCGCTTTACCAAAGGCGGAACGCGTATACCACGATGTCGCTGGACGCCCGATCCCAGCGCCCACCCCGGAGTGTTGTTCCCATGAATACGAAACAGAAGCGAATGGGCGCGTTTCTTCGGAAACGCACGCTTTCCGTGTTGTTGCTGACTCCGCCCGCGGCGATCCTGCTCGCCGTTCCCGGGTACGCTCAGGTCAGCAATGCCCGGATTTCTGGCACAGTGACGGATGCGTCTGGCGCGGTCATCCCAAATGCCACAGTGACGCTGATCAATGACATCAATAAAGACACCCGTACCGCCAACAGCAACGATACGGGTCTCTTCAACTTCGCCGGACTCCCCTCCGGCAACTACACCGTGCAGATCTCCGCACCGGGCTTCCAGCAGTTCACGGTCTCCGGTGTTCACCTCGATCCTGGCGATAGCCGGAGCCTTCCGCCCTCCGCGTTGAAGGCGGGAAGCGCCGCCGAAACCGTCACGGTGGAAGCGACCCAGAACATTCCGCTCGATACGGGAGAGCGCAGCGACCTCATCACTGCCGAGGAGATCAAGCACCTCTCCGTAGAAGGCCGCGATGTCACGGAGTTGTTCAAAACCCTCCCCGGCTTTGCTATCGCCAACCAAGGCGTCAGCAACTCTGCTTACGACCCCTCGCAAGTTAACGTGAATGGCGCGCTGGGCAACTACGCCGCCAACGGCAATCCGCTAAGCGGTGTGAGCCTCAAGCTCGACGGTGCAAATATCACCGACCCCGGGAATTACGGCGCCGCTATTCAGAACGTGAACTATGACCAGGTCTCCGAAGTGAAGGTGCAGGTGTCTAACTTCGGTGCAGACGTCGCCAACGGCCCGGTAGTCGTCAATGCCGTTACCACCGCGGGCGGAAACAACTTCCACGGCCAGCTTTACACCTACGCCAGAACGTACCAGCTTGATTCCACGGACTGGCTGTCCGGCGCCACAGGACAGCAGAAGGCGCCGGATCGCGAAATCTACCCTGGCATCGCCATTGGCGGCCCTGTTCTCATTCCCGGAACCAAGTTCAACCACAACCGCAAGCTCACATTCTTTGCCGGCGCAGAAGACTATGCGCAGCGCAATATCTACGCCTACGGCAGCTCCTCGGGAGCCATTGTGCACGCGCTCGTGCCCACGGCGGGCATGCGCAACGGCGACTTCAGCAGCGCGCAGCTTGCCCAGTACCTGGGGCCGCTGGCCACCAACTCCAGCTTCACTAACGTGAGCACTGTGCCCACCATCGCGCCGGACGGCTCGGCCATCGTGAATGGCCAGATTCCCGTACAGTTCCGCGATCCCGGCTTCCAGGCGCTTTATAAAGTCATGCCGCTGCCCAATGTACCGACCAACGCCGCCGGGCAATACAACTGGGTGCAGACGAACCTTATTAACAACGATCTCTGGCAGGCGATCGGTCGTGTCGATCTCGCTATCTCGGATCGCAACAAACTCTTCGGCCGCTACAGTGTGGAGCGCGGTGCCTCCGGCGTGCCCGAGGTGCCCTACTACTCGCCCGGGCAGCTCAATACGCCCGGTGGCCTGCTCAGCACCATCAACTCGGAAAGCGCCGCGGCGGCTCTTACCTCTGTGCTTTCTCCCACCATGACCAACGAGCTCTTTGGCTCCTTCTCCTATCTCAACCAGGGCTTCGCCGCCGGCAACCAGTCCGCGCTCAACGCTGCCACCCTCGGCTATCCCTATAAAGGGGCCTACTCACAGAACGGCAGCACCGAAATCCCGCAGTTCCAAACCTACTGCACCGGGTGCGGCTTGCCGCTCGGGCTCTTTCCCGATACTTCGTACGGCTCTATCTTCGCCCATAAGTTCGACCCCGTCGGCGGCGATAACCTTACCAAGACTTGGGGCAATCACACCGCTGTCTTTGGCACCTATATAGAGCGCGTCACCAACAACCAGCGCATCCCCTTTGGCACCACCAACGGCGTGCTGCAGCAGTACTACATGCAGACCAGCACCATCGGAAAGCCGAATCCCATCACAGACGTGGACGGAACGCACGCCACCCTTTCCGAGAACTACGCCGCAAATAACTACGAAGGCTATACCGGGACCTTCAGCCAGCAGAACATACTTCCCGATACCAATCTCTACTTCTGGAACGTGGACTGGTTTGCTACCGATTCCTGGAAAGTAGTGCCCAGGCTTACCATCAACATCGGCCTGCGTTTCGAGCACCTCGGGCTCTGGAACGATGCACACGGGCAGGGTGTCGCAGTCTTTGATCCTTCCACCCTCGCCAACACCAGCCTGCCCCAGCCGGGCTTCGTCTGGCACAGCCTGAACCCCAGGCTGCCCCTCTCCGGCACCGCATCGGAGTGGGCCTTTGTGGAACCGCGCCTCGGCTTTGCCTGGGATATCTCGGGCAAGGGCACCACGGTGCTGCGCGGTGGCTTTGGCGAATACCGCACGCACGATTCCTGGAACGACGCCTCCAACGCCGTGACCGCAACCGAAGACCTACGCAGCACCACCATCGCCGGCAGTGGCGGGACTTCGCTGCGTGCCGTCAGCCTGCAAAACCTGCCGAATACCGCTGGCGCCCTGAACGGAAGCACCTACGGACTGACGCCGGGCGATAATCAGCAGCCACTTACAGATACCTATAGCTTCACCATCAACCAGGCGCTTCCAGGTAAGATCAACGCCCTGATCGGCTATGTCGGTAACAACAGCCGCTTCATTCTTAACAATGGCAGCAACAGCGGAACGGTGAACCTCGACAACGTGAACTCGCTGCCCATCGGCGCCCTCTATCGGCCGAATCCGGTCACTGGAGCGGTGCTGACCCTCACCGGTCCTAACAGCATCGACAACGCTCCGACGAACACCATCAATCAGTACCGCCCGTATTACACGCCGGCCACCAACTACGGATCCATCCTGGTTCCGAAACACACGCTCTATTCCAACTACAACGCGCTGCAGGTGGCGGCCTCGCGCCAGGCCGGGCGCGTCCTCTTCAGCGCGAACTACACCTTCGGCAAAGCCCTTGGTATCTTCGGCGGTTACAGTAACGGCAATCCCGTCGATCCGTTCAACCTATACCTGAACTACGGCCCGGAGTCTTACGACCGCACGCATATCTTCAACGCGACCTATACCTTCATGGTGGGCCGCCCCGTCCAGAACCGCATTCTTGGCGGGTTTGCGAATGGTTGGGAGCTTTCCGGCATCAGTACCTTCCAGAGCGGTCCTAACCTGCAGGCAACCAATGGCAACCCGGGCTTCGCGCTCAGCGGACACGTCGGGCCCAGCGGTCCCAATCAGCTCAACGTGGATAACAAGACCTTTCTCGGCACCCCGGACGTGAACCTGCAGCCCCGGCTCACCTGCAGTCCGCGATCGGGCCTGGCCAGCAGTCAATTCATCAACGGAAGCTGCTTCGCGCTGCCGAACATCGGGCAGAACGGACAGGCTATCTTCCCTTATCTTCACGGCCCTGCGTACTTCGATTCCGATCTCAGTGCGCAGAAAGCCATTTCGCTCCCGCACGAACAGAACATCGTTCTGCGCTTCTCCGCCTTCAACTTCATCAACCACCCGCTCACCAGCTTCACGAGCAACTTCGGCAACGAGTACCAGTTGAATCTATCGGACACCACTCCAGCCGGTACCATCCAGACGGCGAGATACGATCCGGCCTCACGCTTTGGATTCGCCGATTACAAGGTGGGACGGCGCATTATCGAGATGATGCTGAAGTACACTTTCTGATCACGCTCCGCACTATCGAGTCATCGGATATCCCAACTCCCCGGCAGACATTTCGCCGGGGAGTTTTGTTTCCGCGCTGCGCGCCTCTGCCGCGATCTCCGTCCACGCCCTCCGCACGGCGATAGTAATTTCCGCAAATCTACACGTTGTAGAGATCGTTATCTCGATCCCGGGGATTCTGACTCGAGTTGAGGCTAGTTAGTCGAGTTATTCGTTACCCACCGCACCCACGCGTTCGCTGTTCGCTGGTCCGGGAACCACGCCGTCTGCCGTGCTGCGGATGGGGTCACGAGCGCCGCATAGGAGAACTTGCAGTCTTCATCTCCCAGCGCGTCCACCGTCCCGTCCGGCGAGCAGACAAAGCTGCCCACAGCGCCGGCATTCTGGGGCAGCGCCGCTCCCCCGGTCGTCACCGCCGGTGTCCGCAGTTGCAGAATCCCCTCAATCCACGGGATGATCAATCGCCGGGTGGAAAGGTTGCAGCAGTGCCCTGCATCCTTCTGCACGCCATACGCCCAGATGGCGCCGGCACTGCGGCCCTTCTCGAAATAATCCAGGTTGCGTTGTGTACCGGCAGACTCGTCTTTCCCGTTCGAGATCACCAGCGTAGGCACGCGTAGCGCCTGCGCCGGTATGCTAAGCGTCGTCACGTCCAGAAACGCCGATCCCATCGCGTATTCAATGCTGCCGATCACGCGATCCGGCATCAGGTGCGTCGTCGTGGCTGAGAGCACCGCAGCTGCGGAAAACCCGTAAAGGATCACATTGCTGGTACCCAGTTCCGGATGCCCGGACTTCTGTCCGAATTGCGTGAGCGCGGCAAACAGGGCACGTGCCGGTCCCTTCGCTCCGTCGTCCTGGATATCGCCGTACGAAGCCGCGTTGCACTCGTGAGCAAACACCATCGCGAGCCGGTTCTGCTCCGCCATCTCCTGCATGTCCATGTCGTTGAACAGGTCGATACTGTCGCCCCGGTCGAAGATCACCAGCGTGCCGCGTACCGGCAGTTTGGGGCTGAACATCCGCAGGTCATAGAAGCAGGGGCCGACCAGGTCCTCGCCCGCAAGCGGCGCCACTTCCGTGCTCGCCGAAAGGCCGTTCAGCGACAGCCCACAGCCGAGCAAGGACGCCATGCCGCAGCAGGCCAATAAGACCATGCCGAGGCGCTGTAATGAAGACAACCATTTTCCGTGAATCCGCATACCCGCAAACGCTCGCAATCACGGCAAATATATCGCAGGTTCGCTTTCAGGACGACAATTTCCCCGGCGCTCGCGTGGAAAACGTAACTCCGAGCGGCTCGGAAGCACACGCCGGCATTCATCTATACTCGACTGTTTGCTACCGAAGCTCATGACCAAACGACACCCCGTCCTCCTCGTCCACGGTGGCGCCTGGGCCATTCCCGATGAAGCGCTCGCGGCTCACACCGCCGGCGTGCACCGGGCACTCGAATCCGGGTATGCGCTTCTTGCGCGCGGCGCCTCCGCAGTGGATGCAGTCGAGGCCGCGGTCGCCGTGCTCGAAGACGATGAGACCTTTGACGCTGGCCGTGGCAGCTTCCTTACCCGCGACGGGCGCGTGCAGCTCGACGCTCTGCTCATGGATGGCGCCACCCTGCGCGCCGGTGGCGTGGCCTGTGTCGAGCGCCTTCTCCACCCCATCCATGCCGCCCGCCTGGTGCTCGATCTCAGTCCTCATGTCTATTTCGTCGGGCGCGATGCGGAAAGTTTCGCCGCTGCCCATGGCATGCCGCTGATCGACAACGCGGAACTGGTGCTGCCGCGCGAACGCGACCGCCTGGCCGAAGCCCAGGCAAACGAGCGCGCCGGGCTGCCGGACCAGACGTTCTCCGGCGAGCGTGCCGCGGAAGCTGCCTTACAGTCCCATGACACCGTAGGCGCGGTGGCGCTGGACAGCGACGGCCGGCTCGCCGCCGCCACTTCCACTGGTGGCACGCTGAACAAGGCCCCTGGGCGCGTCGGCGACTCCTCTCTGATTGGCTGCGGCTGCTATGCGGATAACCACACCGCCGCCGTCTCTCTTACCGGGTGGGGCGAGCCCATTATGAAGCTGGTCCTGGGCAAGTGGGCGGTTGACCGGGTGGGCCACGGCGATGCTCCCGACGCCGCTGCGCAGGCCGCCATCGCTTATCTCTTCCAGCGTCTCGGGGGCCACGGAGGCATCATCCTGCTCGGGCCGGACGGCCGCTACGGCATCGCGCACAATACACCCCGCATGGCCTGGGGCGTCGCCACCGAGAGCAGTCTCCAGGTGGGGACAGGGGTCTAGCGGCCATGCTGGTTCTCGCTTCCGCTTCTCCTCGCCGCAGGGAACTGCTTGCGCTCGCCGGGTACACCTTCGAGGTCGAAAGTTCGGACATTCCGGAGGTCCGCGCCCCCGGTGAGGATCCCTTCCGTTTCGCCCTCCGTTTAGCGCGCGAAAAGGCCGGTTTCGTGCACGAAAAGCGCTCTTCTGCGCACGATTTCACGCCGAAAACGAGCAACGGCGATGCGGAATTGCTGGTGCTCGGCGCCGACACCGTCGTCGTGATCGAGGGCGAGGTGCTGGGCAAGCCCGCTTCGGCTGAGGACGCGCACCGCATGCTCCGCTTGCTCAGCGGACGCACGCATCAGGTCATCACCGGTGTCTGTCTGCAAAGCGCAGAGCACGTGGAAACGGCCGCTGAAGTCACGTTTGTCACCATGCAAACGCATATCGGAGCAGGAGATCGCCGCCTATGTCGCGACCGGGGAGCCGCTCGACAAGGCGGGCGCGTATGCCATTCAGGGCGGGGCCGCACGCTGGATTCCACGTATCCACGGCTGTTACTTCAACGTGGTCGGGCTGCCGCTGGCGCTGGTCAGCAACATGATTGACGGACTTCGCAGCCGCCTCTCACGCGACCTTACGACACCGGCGTAGTTCGGCATCCGCCTCCTGCGGGCAGCGCGAGCATGAGGCTGTGACCGGCGATATGACCGGCCGTGCCAGCGAGATTGCCTGCAGAATCGCTGCACTCCAGAAGCAGGTTTCGACCAGAAAAAGCATGGCGTGGCCTCACGTAAGAAGGTCTCCCGGCCCCGCTTTGCGATCCATTCAGAGCGTCGTCGCGATCATGGCGGCCAGGAGTGCTGTTCGAGGGACGAGTGACTCCACCAGTATGGATTCATTCTCTGCGTGCGCGCCGTTACCGACGGCACCCATGCCGTCGAGCGTCGGTACTCCCAGTGCCGAAGTGAAATTTCCATCGGACCCGCCGCCCGTCGCCGCCTCTTCGAGAGGAAAGCCCATCTCGGCCGCAAACGCCTTGGCGCGTGCGAAGAGCGCCGCGGTGGCTTCCGTGCGCTCCATCGGTGGCCGGTTCAAGCCTCCCGTAACCGCGATCCGGCAAGCCGGGTCTACGGGGGTGAGCCCACGCAGCTTCTCCTCGACCACACTGGCGTCAGCCTGCGTTTTCACCCGCAGGTCGATATCCGCCCAGGCCTCGGCCGCGATCACGTTGACCCGCGTTCCGCCACCGATCACACCGGGGTTCACAGTGATGCCGCGTGAGAGATCCGTGACGGCAGCCACCCGCTCCAGTTGTCGTGCCAGTTCGAGCACTGCGCTGTGTCCGGCCTGGAAATCCACCCCGCTGTGGGCGGCCATGCCGGACACACTGAGCCGGAATTGCCCCACACCTTTGCGTGCCGTTTTATAGGCGCCCTGCTCGCCCTGCGCTGGCTCCAGCACGAAGACCGCCCGGCAGGCACGCGCACGTGCTTCCGTCAGTGCTCGGGATGCATCGCTGCCCACTTCCTCATCGCTGCTGAGCAGCAGAATGACCGGGACCTCTCGATCAGTCTCGCGAAGCAGCGCTAGCGCCTCCAAGGCCATCACCACCCCAGCCTTCATGTCCAGGATCCCCGGGCCATACGCACGGCCGCCGCTGACCCGGAAGGGCATGCGATCGAGCGTACCCATCGGCCATACCGTATCCAGGTGTCCCAGCAGCATCACCGGCCGCATCCCCGCGAAGGGGTTCTCAGCCGCGCCAGACTCCGTAGCCGAGTCCGGAAGGCCAGAGAACCCAAAGTGCGCCTCCAGAATGTCTCCATGGTCTTCAGCAGGGTGCCGTATCGCCCGGCCGCCCAGGTCACGGACCCGGGCCTCCACCCATTCCACTGCCCGGTTGATCGCGGATGGGCTATCGCTCGGCGATTCCAGGCGTACCAGATCCGACAACATGTCCAGCATGCTGTTCTGCCGCCGGCCGGCTGCCTCCAGCAGCTTGCCGGGAAGCCTCTCGTCTTTATCTTTCAGCAACTTAAGTCACCTCCGGACGGAGCTCTGTGGGCCGGGACTGTCCCGGAAAACCGCCAGATGTGTGGCGATTCTGCAACAGCGAAACTTTGTCGGCCCTAGGTAGTCTATGTCGTTGTGACCGCTCTTGCAGTTCTTTTGCCCGGGCGTGCAGGACGGAGAAGACGGCTTGTCGACCAACCAGGCGCACCTCGAGCAGACCATTCAGGGGGAGGTCTCTTTTTCCGGGATCGGTCTCCATAGCGGCGCGGAGGTGCAGATGCGCCTCCTTCCCGCGCCGGCGGGAACCGGCATCGTATTTCGTCGTACCGACCTGGACAATTTCGAGATTGCCGCGATTGGCCGCAATGTCGCCAAGGTCAGCTACGCAACCAGCCTGATGCGGCAAGGCGTGCTCATCTCCACCACAGAGCATCTCCTTTCCGCACTGATCGGGACCGGCATCGACAACGTAATCGTCGAGCTCGACAACCTGGAACTGCCCATCCTCGACGGCAGCGCCCTCCCTTACGTGCAGGCATTCGCGCGGATTGGCATCAAGGTCCAACGCCGGCGGCGGGAGTACCTGCGCATCGTGAAAAGCATCGAGGTCCGCGAGAACAACAAGTTTATCGGCGTCTATCCCGGGGACGGTTACGGAATCAGTTACGAGATCGATTTCCCCGTTCCCATCGGCCGGCAGGCATTCAGGGTGGACCTAGCCGCCAATGCTTATGGCACCGACATCGCGGCAGCCCGCACCTTCGGCTTCCGTGAGGACGAGCAGATGCTGCGCAACATGGGGCTCATTCGTGGTGCTTCCGACTCAAACGCCATCATCCTGACGCGCCAAGGCATCCAGAACGGCGAACTGCGCTACCCCGACGAGTTTGTACGGCACAAGGTGCTGGACCTCATCGGAGACCTCGCTCTTGCCGGCCATCGCATCCTGGGCCGCGTGGTCGCGGAACGTGCCGGGCACGCCATGCACACGGCGTTGGTGTCGCGCCTGCTGAGTGACCGCAAGGCGTGGGAACTGGTGCATCTTCCGCAGGTCCGTCGCGAAGAGGCGCCCGCCGTCGTCACACGGCATCTCGCGACTGCCTAGCTGCCGGCTGGCTACACAGCCTCGCGCTGGTTCAGCGCCGACTCCTCAGCGCGGGCTTGTTCGCGAAGCTCCTTTACGCGCTTGCCCATCGCATACTTCAGCTCGTTTACACCCGCTCCGGTCACCGCAGAGATCAGGTAGAAGGGCAGCTTACGGCGCTTGGCCATGGCCTGCAGCTTCTTCAGCTTCTCCGGATTGGCCACGTCCGCCTTGGACCCGACCACCAGCATCGGTTTGTCTTCAAGCCCATGGCCAAAGCTGGCCAGTTCTCCGTTGATCACCTTGAAGTCTTCTACCGGGTCCGGTCGCCCGCTGGCGTCGGAAACATCCACCAGGTGCACCAGCAGCCGCGTCCGCTCCACGTGCCGAAGAAACTGCACGCCCAGCCCCGCGCCGTCATGCGCCCCTTCGATCAGCCCGGGGATATCGGCCACCACGAAGCTCTCCTCATGCGGCGCCTCGCCGATGGTCACCACGCCCAGGTTGGGCTCCAGGGTGGTGAAAGGGTAATCCGCAATCTTCGGCTTGGCCGCGGAAAGGCGCGAGATCAGCGTGGACTTGCCCACGTTGGGGTAGCCCACCAGGCCCACGTCCGCCAGCAGCTTCAGTTCCAGCCGATACGTCCGTTCCTCTCCCGGGCGGCCCGCTTCATGCTCGCGCGGAGCCTGGTGCGTGGAAGTGGCAAAGTGCTGATTACCGCGGCCGCCGCGTCCTCCACGCGCCACCACCACCCGCTCATCCGGATGGGAGAAGTCGTGCACCAACTCGCCCGTCTCGGCGTCGTAGAGCGCAGTGCCGACCGGCACCCTCAGCACCAGACTTTCGCCGTCGCGCCCGCTGCAATTCGATCCCTCGCCGTGGCGCCCACGCTCTGCCTTGTGTTCTGGGTTGAAGCGGAAGTGCACCAGGGTGTTATGGCGTTCGCTCGATTCCATGATGACATCGCCGCCATGGCCGCCATCGCCCCCGGAGGGGCCGCCGCGCGGCACGAACTTCTCCCGCCGGAAGGCCATGCACCCATTACCTCCGTCACCTGCTTTGACCCGAATTTTCGCTTCGTCGATGAACATTTGTACTTCCAGTTTACTGAATGGGCTATGCTGCACTCATTGTTCCCCCTCACCAGGGCGCGGCGGGAAATCGACACTGTGCATGTTCCGATTTCCTCATTGCAGCGCCAAGGGCGGACAAGCAAGCCGGCAACAGACCGGCGGCACGTGAACGTACGCTTGAAGGAGCCATTCCATGCCGCCGCGCGGCAGGTTTTTGGGCCAGGGCCTCTGCTGTATTTTTGCCTGTTTCGCACAGCTCGCACTCCTGTCGGCGCAGTCTGCCACCGAGGGCGCGATCGGCGGCGTTGTTCAGGACCGGTCCGGCGCTGCGATCGGGTATGCCGAAGTGACCGTCCGCGAAACCAGCATCGGCGCTGTCCGAATTACGCTCACCGATCCATCCGGCAACTACCGTTTCCCGGCGCTTGCGCCCGGAACCTACGCGCTCTCCATCGTCAAGCCCACCTTCGGCCCCTTCGACCTGAACACGGTGCAGGTGGAGGTCGGGCGGCTCACGGATGTTTCGGCGCACCTCGCCGTTGCCACGGCACAGCAGACCATCACCGTGCGCGGAGACACGGCACACTTCGACCTGAGCGCGCCGGCGCTGGCCACCAACCTGGACTTGACTGCGCTGGAGCAGCTCCCCTCCGGTGACCGGCGCTGGTCCAATTTCGCTTTGTTGACGCCCGGCGTTGCCTCGGACGCATCCGGTACCGCGGTCCTGAGCTTTCGCGGCGTCAGCAGCGGCCTGAACAACCACATGATCGACGGTGCGAGCGACACTCAGGCCTTCTTCTCCGAAGAGCGTGGTCGTTCCCGCGTCGCCTACTCTACTTCGCAGTCCTCCATCCGCGAGTTCCAGGTCAACGCCTCGAACTTCGCCGCCGAGTATGGACGGGCTGCCGGCGGGGTGGTGAACACGGTAACCCGCAGCGGCACCAACGAACTGCATGGCACGGCATTTCTCTTTGCGCGCGACCGTGCATGGGGCGCGAAGAACCCGTTCACGCAGACGGTGGCCCAACCGGCGCCAGGCGTGTTCACATCAGTGCCGGTGGCGCCAGCCGACCGGCGGCAGCAATGGGGCGTGAGCATGGGCGGCCCTATCCGGCACGACCGGCTCTTCTGGTTCTTTACCTATGACCAGTACCGCCGTGACTTCCCGGCCATCGGCCGCGTAGGCAATGTGGATAGCTTCTTCAACAAGCCCCTCACCTCAACCGAGTTGGAAGATTTGCGGCAGCGGCTTGGGCTTCCCCTGCCGGGACAGGCAAAGATCGCGTACGAAAATGCGCTGACAGCGCTGGCCGGTGACACCGGATTTGTACCCCGGAGCGCGCGCCAGATGATCCTCTTCCCCAAGTTGGATTGGCAGCCGGGGAATCGCGATCACTTCTCCGTACAGGCCAACCGCATGCGCTGGGACTCGCCTGGCGGCGTGCATACCGGGGCCTCTACCACCTACGGCATAAGCAGCTTTGGAACGCACCTGGTGAAGAACGACTGGATCGTGGGCCGCTGGAACCATTTCCTTGGCGCGGATGTGGCGAACGAGGTGCAGTACCAGTACGGGCGCGACTTCGAGTCCGAGTGGAGCGACCCGCCGTCGGCCTTCGAGCAGCCGCTCAGCCAAAACGTGTACGGGCGCGCGCCGGAGATTTCTCTCATGGGCTCGGAGACCGGCATCCACTTGGGAAAGCCATCCACCCTGGACCGCCGCGCGTTGCCGGACGAGCGGCGCAATGAGTTCGCGGACAGGCTGATGTGGGTGCACGGCGCACATACCTGGAAAGCTGGCTACGAATACAGCCATGTCAATGACGAGATCGACTATCTCGCCAACAGCAACGGCACCTATGTCTACGACACTCTACTGGGCTTCGTCTCCGACCTGCTTTCTCCCAGCCACTGCAGCGCCGGAGGCGGCGGGGTGGGCTTTTCCCCTTGCTACTCCTACTTCTCGCAATCTCTCGGGCCAGATACCTTCGACTTCGGAACCAACGACTACGCCGGCTATCTTTCCGGCGAGTGGAAGGCGCACCATGTCCTAACTCTCACTTACGGGGTCCGTTATGAGTTCCAGCAGGTACCGCACACGAATGCGCTGATGGCGAATCCGGACCTGCCGGAGACCTTGCAGACCCCACACGACAGCAATAACTACGGGCCGCGACTGGGCGTGGCGTGGGATGTCTTCGGCCGGGGCAAGACGGTGGTGCGTGCCGGCTATGGTATCTACTACGGCCGCATCAGCAATGCGACAGTCTTCTCGGCGCTCACCAACACCGGCTCGCGCAACGGGCAGCTCCGCTACTATTTCAAGCCGGCCGATGAGGGCGCCCCGCCCTTTCCGCACGTCTTCGCCGGAGCAGTGGTTGTACCGGTAGCGCCGGACGTGGATTACTTCGACCGCCGCTTCCAGAACCCACAGGTACACCAGATGGAGGTGTCGTTCGCCCAGGAATTGCCGGGCGGTGTCACCGTGACCGGAACCGTGCTGGAAAGCCTCGGTCGCGAACTGCCCAGTTTTCTGGACACGAATATCGACCTCTATTCCCCCGCCAGCATCACTTACAAAGTAAGCGATCCAGCCGGCCTGGGGCCGCTGCCGGCCACGTACACCACTACCTTCTTCACGCAGCGGCTCAATCCTGCGTACCAGCAGATCACGGAGATTCGCAGTGAGAGCAACTCGCAGTATCGCGCGTATGTTCTCAAGGCCTCGCAGCGGCTGCGTCATGGCGTAAACGTGCGCGGAAGCTACACCTACGCGCACGCGATGGACTTCAACCAGAGCGAGAGCACGTTCGCGCATCACGAGACGTATCTCGATCCCACGGACCTCGAGCAGGAGTATGGCCCTTCGAACTTTGACGTGCGTCAGCGCTTGGCCGGCGCGCTCATCCTCCGCACGCCGTGGCGGGCGCACGGCCTGGGAGGCGCGCTGCTCAATGATTACTCCGCCGCCAGCACGTTTGCGCTGCAGAGCGGGCTGCCGTTCTCAATGCACACGGCGGGCGCTGTGCCGTCCATCAGGTTCGTGGATGAACTCCACCGCATGCAGATTCTGAGCGGGCTAGGGAATAGCATCAACGGGTCAGGCGGCGCCAACCGCATCGCGGCGGTCGGCCGGAACACCTTCCGCTACCCCGGGCACATCAACGTGGACCTGCGGCTCAGCAAGGAAACCAGGCTTAGCGAGCATACCCACTTCGAACTCATGGGCGAGGCGTTCAATGTCCTCAATCACCAGAACGTCACCGAGAAGAGCACCGTCGGCTACTACATCAACGGCGCGGGCAGCGCGACGAGCGAGCCAACGCTTTCCTATAACACTTCCTTTGGCGTGGTGACTAATGCCAATAACACCGCCCTGCACAGCGAGCGTCAGATACAGGTCGCGGCACGCCTCCGCTTCTGACAAACCATGACGGCAGGGCGTATAGCTCGCGGCCTGCGCCTCCAGTAGACTGAAGGAGGATGGCGTTTACCGAACAATACGAAGTGCTGGTGGTTGGCGCGGGGCACGCCGGCTGTGAAGCAGCGATGGCAGCAGCGCGCATGGGCCTGCGTACCGCGCTGTTCACCTTTAACCTCGACCTGATCGCGCAGATGTCCTGCAACCCGGCCATCGGCGGCATCGCCAAGGGGCACCTCGTGCGCGAGGTGGACGCGCTGGGCGGCATTATGGGCGAGGTGGCGGATGCGGTCGGCATCCAGTTCCGCTTGCTCAATACTTCGCGCGGGCCGGCGGTGTGGTCGCCGCGCGCGCAGTGCGACAAGCAGCAGTACCGGGTCAAGATGCGGCAGGTGCTGGAAGCACAGCCGAACCTCTTCATCAAGCAGTCAGAGGTCATCGACCTCGTCCTGGAGAAGAGCGAGGACGGGCAGCGGGCGGTGCGCGGAGTGAGGCTGCGTGATGGCCGCACCATCCTGGCCGGCGCAACTGTGATCACCACAGGCACGTTTTTGAATGGCCTCATCCATTGCGGAGAAGAGCAGTACCCCGCGGGCCGCAGCGGCGAGCCGCCCAGTGTGCTGTTGGGTGAGAGCCTGAAGCGGCTGGGCCTGCGTGGCTGCCGTTTGAAGACCGGCACGCCGCCGCGCCTCGATGGCCGTACTATCGACTGGTCGCGCTTTGAAGAGCAGCCGGGCGACAAGGACCCTACACCGTTCAGCTTTCGTACCCGCACGCTGCCGCAACGCCAGATCTCCTGCCACATCGCCTACACCACGCCGGAGACGCTGCGCATCATCCGCGAGAACGTGAACCGCTCGCCGATGTACTCCGGACAGATTCATGCAATCGGGCCGCGCTACTGCCCCTCGATCGAAGACAAAGTGGTGAAGTTCCCTGACAAGGAACAGCACCAGTTCTTTCTCGAGCCGGAAGGCCTGAACACGCACGAGGTCTACATCAACGGCATGTCTACCTCCCTGCCCATGGAAGTGCAGGCGGAGATCGTGCGCTCCATCCCGGGTCTCGAGAAGGCGGAAATGCTGCGTCCCGGCTACGCCATCGAGTACGACGCCATCGATCCCACGGAGCTTGACCGCAGCCTGGCCGTGAAGTCAATCGGCGGCCTCTACCTTGCCGGCCAGATCAACGGCACCTCGGGCTATGAAGAGGCGGCGTGCCAGGGCCTCATGGCGGGGATCAATGCAGCGCTCCATGTGCGCGGCGATGCCCCGTTCACGCTCGATCGCACGGAGGCGTACACCGGCATTCTCATTGACGACCTGATCAGCAAGGGAACCAACGAGCCCTACCGCATGTTCACCTCGCGCGCGGAGTTTCGCCTGCACCTGCGCATCGACAACGCAGACCGGCGCCTCACGCCATTCGGCCGCAAGCTGGGATTGATCAGTGACGAATCGTGGGCCGCTTATGAAGCCAAGCAGGCGCGCGCAGTCGCGTTGGAAAAGCTGTTGGGAACCCGGCGGGTCGATGCAGCACGGCTGCAGGAACTCGCGCCGGCACTGGCCGCCCAAGTCGGCAACGCGACCGGCCAAACGTATGCGCAAATCCTGAAGCGGCCCGAAGTAACGATAGATGCGCTGCTGCCCCTGGTGCGAGAGATGACTGCGGAGGACCCGGTGCTGCAGCCGTTGTTCACCGAGCTCCACGCATTACCCGCGCACACGCGCAACGAACTGCGCTCGGTCGAGACCGAGATCAAGTACGCCGGCTACCTGGACCAGCAGCGCAAGTCCATCGACAAGCTGAAGAAGGCCGAGGAGCGCGCCATCCCAGCATGGTTCGACTACACGGCGGTGAGCGGCCTCTCACGCGAGATGCAGGAGAAGCTCGGCCGTGTGCGCCCACAAACTCTCGGGCAGGCCAGCCGCATCCCCGGCGTGACCCCGGCCGCGTTGTCGCTGATCAATGTGTATATCGAGATTCAGGGCAAGCGCCGCGCACAACCGGCCTAGGCAGTTACTGCCACGCTTCCTATCGTCAGCCGTCATTCTGAGCGCAGGGAGAATCAAAGATGCTTCACGGGGGAAGCTTCGCCGCGAGACACACAGATCTGTCTGGATTCTTCGCTGCGCTCAGAATGACCACGCGTCAGGCGAACGTGCACAAGTAGCTAGTCCCTTGCCCGTTCGCTGATTACTGTCCGCTCCCTCCGGTGCGCGCCCTCATCCAGATGGAGAGGTGCCCTCATGATAAAGGGCGCTGTCGCGTTGGGCATGCAATGACCGTGCAGCCGTCCGGCTTTTGCCTTAGGATTCACATATCAACCCACTTTCCCACTGAATCAGTTTTCCTACACTCACAGGGAGACACCTCATGGCCACCACTCCCGACCTGATGCTTGACCGCGGGCTTCCCGCGAGCCCCGACGCCGAGCGCTCAATTTTGGGCGCCATCCTGCTCGACAACGGCCACTACAACGAGGCCGCCGAGAAGATCCATGCGGACGACTTCTCGCTCGATTCGCACCGCCGCATTTTCGGCCGCATGGCCGACCTGATCGACAACGGCCGGGCCGTGGACATCGTCACGCTGGTGGAAGAACTGGCGCGCCGCAAGGAGGTCGAGTCCGTCGGCGGCGTCGCGTATATCGCGTCGCTCACAGAAGGGCTGCCCCGGCGGCTCTCCATCGAAGAATACGTCCGCATCGTCAAGGACAAGTCGCTGCTTCGGCAGTTGATCGGCATCTGCAACACCGCGGTGACCCAGGCGTCGGACCAGAGCGAAGATGCCCTCGAGGTCCTCAACGCCGCCGAGTCCGCGCTGCTCGAAGTCTCGGAGCGCGGCATCACCCGCGGCTTCTCGGGAATCCCCGAGATCGTGCGTGACCACTTCGGCACGATCGACGCCATCTGGAAGCTGAAGCGCGACGTCACCGGACTCGCTACTCACTACAAGGACTTCGATTCCATGACCAGCGGCCTGCAGCCGGCCGAACTGATCATCATTGCGGCGCGCCCCAGCATGGGAAAAACGGCCTGGGCCATCAACATTGCGCAGAACGCAGCCGTGAACGACGGCAAGGTGGTCGGCGTCTTCTCGCTCGAGATGTCGAAGGAATCGCTGCTGCGACGCATGCTCGCTTCCCAGGCATTCGTGAACATGAAGAAGATCCAGACCGGCTTCATCGGCCGCGACGACCAGGAGAAGCTGATCGCTGCTTCAGAAAAGCTCACCGAATCGCGGCTGTTCATCGATGACACGCCGGGTATCTCGCTGACAGAGATGCGCGCCAAGGCGCGACGCTTGCGGCAGCAGGCCGGCGCGCTCGATCTCATCGTGGTGGACTACCTGCAACTGATGACGGCCAGTGTGCAGGGCGGGGGGAAGAAGCACGAGAACCGCACGCAGGAGGTCTCCGCCATCTCGCGCGGACTGAAAGCCCTCGCCAAGGAAATGCGCGTGCCGGTCATTGCGCTTTCACAGCTCAGCCGTGCGTCGGAGCAGCGCGGCGGCGACAAGAAGCCCATGCTCTCCGATCTCCGCGAATCCGGCTCGATCGAGCAGGACGCGGACGTGGTCGCCTTCATCCACCGCGAAAGCTACTACAACAAGGACGAGAACGGGGAAGAAGATCCCGACTCCAAGGGCAAGGCCGAAATCATCATTGCCAAGCAGCGTAACGGCCCAACGGGCTCCGTCCACCTCGCCTATCTCAACGAGTACACGCGCTTTGAAAACCTGGCGCACAGCGCCGACTCCGACGCGTACTGATGCCACTCTCCCGCCCATCGCGGCCGGTATGGGTTGAGATATCGCGCCGCGCGCTGCTCCACAATCATGCCGTATTGCACCGGCGCGCCCATGCCATCGACGCCGAACTGGTGTGCGTGGTGAAGGCGAACGCGTACGGGCACGGAGCCGCGCAGTGCCTCAGTTGGCTACAGGGAGCGGGCGCCGGGTGGTTCGCCGTGACCTCGGTGGAAGAGGCGCTGCCGTTGATGGACTCCGGTCCGGAGCGAATGCTGGTGCTTTCCGGGCTCTATCGCGGGGAAGCGGATACTGCCGTCGAGCACGGCCTTACGCCAGTGCTGTCGTCTCCCGAGCAGGCACGCTGGCTCCATCTCGCAGTGGAGAGGCGAGGGCGCGACAGCTACAGCGCCCATCTTGAAGTAGATACCGGGATGGCGCGCCAGGGCGTGCGCTGGGACGATGCCGCGACGCAAGACGCCATCGCCCAGCAATTCGGCCCCGGGTCGCTGCTGCACCTGGAAGGCGTGATGACGCACTTCGCCTCACCGGAAGATACGGCTTCGCCCCAGACCGGGCAGCAAATGGAGCGGTTTGCGTCGGCCGTGGCGCACATTCGCCGGAGCGTCGCCGCGTTGCCGATAGTGCACTGCGGCAACTCCACCACGCTGTTCGATCCGGAGCAGGCAGAGCCGCTGCAGCGCATCGCCTGGACGCACGGAGCGCGGCTGCTGTTGCGCCCGGGTATTGCGCTCTACGGGTACGGAGTGCATGCGCAACGCGAAGGGCTGGAACCGGTGCTGGCGTGGAAGACGCAGGTGACGGCCCTGCGCACGCTGGAGGCCGGAGAAGCCGTGAGCTACAACGCGACCTTTGTGGCGAAGCGACGGACCCGGATCGCACTGCTGCCCGTGGGCTATGCCGACGGCTACAACCGGCTGCTTTCGAACCGCGGAGAGGTGCTGGTGCGCGGGCGGCGCGTGCCGGTGGCCGGCCGGGTCACGATGGATCAGACGATGGTGGACGTGACGGATGTTCCGGAGGCTGAGATCGGGGACGAGGTGGTGCTGCTTGGCCGCCAGGCCGGCGAAGCGATCACGGCCGACGATCTGGCGAAGCTCACAGGCACCATCGCGTACGAGGTGCTATGTGCGATTGGAGCGCGTGTGCCTCGGGTAGCAGTGGGATAGCTCGCGGGTACGTTCCCATTCCCGCGCTTGATTTGCCTCCCTGGCCGCGGTGGAACGTTCGCTCCGCCCCGGCCAGGGAGTGGTTTAGAAGCTGATTTTCAGGATGCGGCCATTGGTGCCCACAAGCCAGCCGGCGTGGGGGGTGGCAAAGGCGACGGCCCAGTAGTTGGTTACGCCGGGAAAGAGGTGCCAGGTGCGGCCTTCCGTCGAGGTCCAGGCAGCGCCGGCGGGGCCGGTGGCCACGAAGGTGCGCCATTGCTGCGGATCGCTGGGGTCATGGCTGCAACTGGTGGGCGGCCGTTCGCCGCTCAGGTCCGGCTTGGCTTCTGCCGCGCTATCGCTCAGGAGACCCTGCTGGTACCGGGCGTAGGCGACCCCATACACCGCACCGGTAAATGGCGTGCCCTTCGTGAGCTGCCAGGTCTTGCCGCCGTCGCAGGAGCGAGCGATGTTCTGCTGATACGGCACGATGGGCGAGCCGACGAGATCGCCGGATCCTTCAATACCATGCCATGCATCGCGAAAAGCGACGCTGAAGACGCCGGAGCTTGCCGTGCCCTGGACCGTGGGGACGTAGTTGCGGGTCCAGGTATTGCCGCCGTCATTGGTGGCGAAGATGTGTGCGTATTTGGAGCCGCCGGTGCCGATCCATGCGCGATGGCCGCCCTGGGTGGCGACACAGGTGCCGCTGGCCGCGAACTGGGCCTCGCCGGGCGCTGCCTTGGGCAGATTCGCGCCGATGTCATACCAGCTCTGGCCGCCATTGACGGTCTTGATATCCGGGAAGTAGCCGTTCACGGAATCGCTTACGGCGATGCCGCGGTTCGGCGTCCAGAACGCGAAGCAGTCATAGAAGGCCTTGGGATTCTGGTTCTGAAACTGCATCGTCCAGGTCTTGCCGCCGTCTTGGGTCTTGTAAATGCGGAAGTCTGTCGGGTTGTTCCCGATCGACATGAGGTAGGCGACCTGGTCGCTCACGCCCTGCACGTCACGGAACTGCAGCGCTTCAGCACCGGGCACGACAGCAGAGGTCCAATGCGCGCCGCCATCCGTGGTCCGGGCGAAGGTGCCGTTGATGCCGCTGGCCCAGACGACGCGGTCATTCACCGGGCTGATGGCCTGGAGTCTGTTCGTGGTGCCGCTGTTCTGGGGAGTGAGGGTGGGCCAGTGATAGGTTTCAGCCGGAGCGGACGAGGCGAGGACGCCACCGCCCACAGCAGCGGCGAGTGCAAGGACCAGAAGGCGAACCATGTTGACCTTTCTGTTACGGGGTATGCGGGGGACGGGGGGAAGTGTAGGCCGGGGCAGTGGGCATGTCAACGCGGCCCAGGCCGGCCAGAGCTAGCGCGTGGCAATGCGCCAGGTGCGGAGCTCGCCGCGCAAGCCCATTCTGCAGAAAGCTCGATGCATCTTTTAGAATCGTCGCCAGCCCGGCGTGTTCTTAAGGAGAAAATCGGATGAAGGCTGTCACGTATCGGCTGGCTTGTTTTCTGGCCCTGGTGCTCACGGTGGGGTTGGCCAGCGCGCAGGAGCGTGCGCCGGCAACCCCGCTCATCGCGCACAACCCCTATTTCAGCGTCTGGTCCACTACGGACAACCTCACGGATTCCGATACGACACACTGGACAGGGAAGCCGCAACCGCTTATCGGCCTTGCGCGCATTGATGGCGAGGCCTTTCGCTTCATGGGGAAGCATCCAGAAAAGATTCCTGCCATGCAGCAGACGGCCAGCTCGATTACGCCGACGCACACGCGGTACGAGTTCCGCGGAAAGGGCGTCAAGCTGGAGTTCACCTTCTACACGCCGGCGATGATGAGCGACCTGGACGTGTTGTCGCGCCCGGTCACCTACCTGACGTGGACCGCGCAGGCGACCGATAGGGGTACGCACCAGGTTGCGATACTGCTCGATGTGGATCCGGTGATCGCGGTCAATGACCGCAGCGAGCAGGTGGTGTCGTCGCGCAACCAGACGTCGCTGCTGGACGTGCTGTCGGTCGGCTCGCGGGACCAGAGGATTCTGAATCGTTCGGGGGACGATCTCCGGATCGACTGGGGCTACTTCCATCTCGCCGTTCCGAAAAACGAAGCGTCAACTATGGCAATTGCGCCGCAAGCAGCCGAAGCATTTGCGGAATCCGGCAAGCTGCCGGTGAGCGACACGATGGGTATGCCGGAGCCGGCGGAGCGCGGCGGTCCGCATCTGGACGCGGAGCTCGACTTTGGCGCGGTCGCGGCAGAGCCGGTCTCCCGCCACCTGCTGGTCTCCTATACCGAGGGCTACGCCATCCAGTATCTGAATCGCAACCTGCGGCCCTATTGGCAGCGGAACAAGATGCCGGTCGAGAAAATGCTCGACACCGCGGAGGAGCAGTACCCGTCACTGGAGGCGCGCGGCAAGACCTTTGACACGGACCTCACGGCCGACCTGACGCGCGTCGGTGGGGAACACTATGCAGCGATTGCCATCCTGGCCTATCGCCAGACGCTGGCCGCGCATGAGCTGGCGGCCGACGTGAAGGGCGATCCGATGTTCTTCCCCAAGGAGAACTTCTCGAACGGTTGTATTGACACAGTGGATATACTCTATCCGTCATCGCCCATCTTTCTTTTCTTCCAGCCGAAGCTGCTGGAAGCGCAGCTCCTGCCCGTCCTGGAATACGCCGCGCTGCCGCGCTGGCGTTTCCCCTTTGCGCCGCATGATCTCGGCCAATACCCGCTCGCAAACGGGCAGGTGTACGGCGGCGGTGAAGAGACGGAAGAAGACCAGATGCCCGTAGAGGAGAGCGGCAACATGCTCATCCTGGTAGACGCGCTCGCGCGCGCCGAGGGCGACGCGCACCTTGCCCAGAACTACTGGCCACAGCTCACGCAGTGGGCTGCGTATCTGAAGGAAAAGGGACTCGATCCGGAGAAGCAATTGACCACAGACGACTTCGCTGGACACGTCGCGCACAACGCGAACCTGTCCATCAAGGCGATCGACGCGCTGGCTGCCTACGCTGATCTCGCGCACCTGGTCGGCAAACAGGACGTTGCCAGGCAATACGACACTGTGGCGAAAGGTATGGCGGGGAAGTGGGTGAGCATGGCCGCCGAGGGCGACCATTACAAGCTCGCCTTCAACAGCCCCGGCACGTGGAGCCAGAAGTATAACCTCGTGTGGGACAGGATCCTGGATTACAACCTCTTCCCGGCGAGCGTGCGCCAGACCGAGATGAGCTATTACATGACGAAGATCAATCGGTATGGCCTGCCGCTGGACAGCCGCGCGGATTACACCAAGCTCGACTGGTCTCTCTGGACCGCCACGCTCACCTCCGATCCGAAGCAGTTCAGCGCGCTCGTCGATCCCATCTACAAGTGGATCGACGAGACGCCCAGCCGCGTTCCCCTCACCGATTGGTATGACACCAAGACCGGCAAGCAGGTCGGCTTCCAGGCGCGCAGCGTCGTGGGCGGTGTGTTCATTAAGGCACTGTCCGACAAGCAGCTCACACAGAAATGGCGCGCGGCAGCACTAGCACCGCAGCAGGAGAAGTAGTGAGCGACGCAGCATATGGGCGCTGCCTCGGCTTGGTCGGCGGACTCGCGGTAGGAGCGACGGTCTACTACTACCGCGAGTTGGTCAGCCAATGGGAACGGGGCGGCGGCTCGCCGCGTTTGCTCATCGTCCATGCGGACGTACGGCGCGTGCTGGCCGACGTGCGAGCCGGGCGACGGCGTGAGCTGGCGGAGTATCTCGCCGGGTTTCTGGAGCAGTTGCAGGCTGGCGGCGCGGAACTGGCCGCCATTCCTTCGGTCACCACGCACTTCGGTATCGCGGAGCTTCTGCCCATCTCTCCGCTGCCCATCGTCAACCTGCTTGATGTGATCCATGCAGAAGTCCAGGCGCGCGGCCTGCGGCGGGTGGCGATCTTTGGGACCCGCTTCACCATGGAAACGGGGATCTTCGGCAGTCTGCAGGATGTGGAACTGGTGCGCCTGGCGCCCGGCGAGCTGGACTATGTGCACAAGGCATATATGCAGATGGCGCTCGACGGCGTAGGTACAGACCAGCAGCACGACGGCTTGACCGCGCTGGCGCACACTCTCATCGAGCGCGACGGCGCGGAAGCCATTCTGCTGGCCGGCACGGACTTGGCGCTGGTCTTCAATGAAACCAACACCCATTTCCCGCACCTGGATTGCGCCGCCGTGCATGTCCGGGCGCTGGTACGTGCCATGCGGAGTGAGCCAGCGGGAAAGCGATGACGGCACTGTCTTCCGGCCCACTTACGGGCGCATGGGAAGACAGTGCCGCTTCTGCTTAGAAGTTGAAGTTGACCTGCAAGTCAATCGAGCGGTTCGCGGAGGAGCGGGAGAAGAAACCCCCGGCCAGCGCGAGCGACTGGTTGAAGGTCTCGTTGGGCCGGAAACCGGTCGCGACCGAGCCGCTGGCCAGCACCGGGTTGGGCTGGGCCAGGTTCACCATGTTGAAGATGTTGCGGCCAAACGCGACAAAGGTGAGGTTGTACTTGCGCGGTACAGCAGTATCGAGGCGGCCCGGGCCGTTATTGCCGCCCCCGCTCAGTCCTCCCGGACCTAGGCCGCCGCGCGGACCGGTGCGCCCGCCACCGCCACCGCCGCCCGGGCCGTGGCCGCCACGCTCCACCTTGGGGCCAATGCCGAACGTCTTGCCCACCCGCAGGTTCATGCTGAAGTTCGCCGGGCCATCGCCCAGGCCATAGGGAATGCGTGCTTCACCCGCGCTGGGCAGCGGATTCAGCAGCCCGTACTTGGTCTGGATGGCATAAGGGTCAGTGGGGCGTCCGTAGGAGGGCCGGTCATTGAACTGGTTATCACCGTTCAGGTCGTCGCCGATGGTGATATTGAATGGCTCGCCGGAGTTTGCGACGAGAAAGGGCGAGAGCGTGAAGTTGTACGGCAGCACGGTGTTGCCGCCCAGCACCATGCGGTTGCGAACATCGAACGACGAGCGGCCGTAGTCGAGCCCCGGGTCCGTCTGCACGGAAGGGAAGTAAGTCGCGCCCTGGGTGTCGCTCTTCGCGAAGTTCAGGACATAGAAGCCGAAGAGCGTCACGCGTTTGGCGCGGGCGTTGACCGTCGCGATGAGCTGTTGCTGGTTGTACACGCCGCCGGACTGGAACTGGTAGATGTTGTTGTTGCCCCCCAGGGGGCGTGAGAGCACTTTACCCGTGAGGGGATCGTACTGCCCAGGAAGCGGCGCGTTGATGTTGTCGCTCAGATACTGGTGGATGCCGCGGCTATAGAGATATGTAAGGTTCGCAGTGACAGATTTGGTAATAGTGCGATCGACGCCGACCGCCGCCTGCATGTCGCGCGCCGCGCGCAGGCGTGGGCCGAGGCTGTAGGTGGTAGGGGCCGACTGCGTGTCGGCCGCGAAGTCGGCTGCTGTGGGGCCGTTGGGGTAGAAGTTGGGATTCTGGAAGACGTACTGCGTCTGGTTGAAGCCATTCCCGTGAATGGCGGTGAGTACGTAATCGTTGGAAAAGCGCTGGTAGAACCATCCATAGCCGGCGCGGATCACCGTTTTCGCGGGCTTCTTCCCATTCACCGGACCAAGTGCGTAAGAGAGCTCGATACGCGGACCCCAGTCCGCATGGTCGCGAATGCGGTTCTGCGATTCGAACCGCAGCCCGTAGCTGAAAGTGAAGTTGGGTTTCACCTTCCAGTCGTCCTGGTAGAACAGGCCGGCGTCGAACAGTGTGGAGCGTGCGATGGGATTCGCGATCTTCGTTACCGTGTACTGCTTTGGCTGGTTGTTCAGATAATTCTGCAGCCCGGAAAAGATGTAATAGCCGTTGGAGCCGGAGGTGGAGTTATCCGTCACCCGGTCAGCGCGCAGCCGCACGCCGAAGCGGAGCGCATGCTTTCCGTAGGAGCCGGTGGAGTAATTCTGTAACTCAAACTGATCGCCAATGGTCCGCACAACACCGGAATTGCTGCCGCCTCCGGTGAAGTAGCCTTGCACGGAAACGGTGGGCGTCAGGTTCTCTGCCACCTGGCTGTCGTTGTTGCGGCGGTACCGGAAGCGCGTGTCATTCACCAGGTGCGCACCGAATACCTGCGAGTCGCTGAACTGGATCGTGTTCTCGATGCTATGCGTGTCGTACGCCTGCGACGCGAGATCCAACTGGCCCACGCCGTCCGCGGTAGAACTCTCGCGGTTCCACTGGTAGCCGATGGTGAGCGTGTTCGTGGGGGTAAGCTGCAGATCGAAGCGGGGCCGGATGCTGATGCGCGAGCTGGGGTTGAGCACCCCCTCGGTGAAGTTGGTCGCGGTGCCGTCGCTCGTGCCCGGAGGCTGCGTGCCACTGGGCAGAAAGGCATTCACCACGTTCACGTTCTCCACCTTGCGGGCAAAGGTGGAAACAAACCACGAAGTCTTCTTGGTGAACGATCCGCCGACGGAGCCGTTCAGAAAGTAAGAGTAGTAGCTGGGCTCTGTCTTGAGGAACGGGTTGCGGGTGTTGAAGCTCGATGAGTTTCCGCTGGCTTCCACCTGGCCGTGCACCTTGTCCGTGCCCGGCTTGGTGAGGATCTCGATGCGTCCGTAGCCGAGCTTGTCGAACTCGGCCGAGAAGGGGTTCTGGTTGATGCGGATTTCGCGGATGGCCGATTTCGGCGGCAACTGTCCCCCGGTGAAGCCATCAATGTAGACCTGTGCGCCTCCGGTGCCTGCGGCCGGACCGGCGAGCGCGTTCAGCTCGTTCTGCAACTCGTCAGGATCGTCGGAAAGTGCGTCCAGGTCCTTTCCGGAAATGACCACAGAGCTGGCGTTGTTCTCCGGATTTAGGTCCACGCCCGCAGTATCCGCCGTGACCTGCACCTGCTGCTCTTCGGTCGCGATCGTGAGGGGCACATTGAGCGCCCGCGACGTCCCGCTGACGACCACGATGCCGGATTCGGAAAACGGCGTGAAGCCGCCGACGTTCACATTCAGCGAGTAGTTGCCGGGCGGAAGCGCGGGAAAGCGGTAACTGCCGTCAGAACCGGTCTTCGCGGTCATGGGGGGGCCGGGCTTGCCGGCGGCTGATAGCTGAACGCTGGCTCCCGGGATGATCGCTCCGGAAGGATCCGTCACCTGCCCGTGGAGGGCGCCGGTGGCCGTGCTTTGCGCGGTGCCGAGGACTGGCACCGTTGCGATGAGTGAGAGGAGCAACACACAGCGGGAAAGAAAGCGGAGCACAGGGGGCATGTTCAATAGAATGGCGGGTCTTTCTTGGATTGGAATGACGCAAGAAGCGCTGATGTGAACTGCTCTTTCCTATAGGACGCGATGAATTGCCAAAAGTTCCAGCGCGCGCGTGAAAAGTCCCGCATGCCCCTCGCGTCCGTGTGTGGCCGGTGGGGGTAATGGGGCTTCCGGAAGAGCTTCACTGATAGATTAAATGCATGTGGAAGGAGCTTTATGCGCGCTGGATGTTTCGTTGGGAAACAGCGCTGACGACCCGGGACACGAACCGCATTGTGCGTCCGGTGGAGTGGGGCTTTGACTGGCTGCAGGACTTCGCCGAGCGTGCCGGCGTGCGGCTGGACCCCGCGCTGGAGCGGGACGCCGCAGCAGCGGAAGCAGTCATGCACGCCTTCAACCAGGCTGCAGTGCGGGAAAGCGAGTGGTTCTTCGGCTACAAAACACCGGCCGACTTCCGGCTCGAAGAGCGCCACCCACAACTCTTCCCGACCAACGTACGACCGGAAACGCTGCGGCAGGATGCACGGCTGCGCGCAGCGGCGGAAGAGGGGCGGCTGCCCACCGCGCAATTTCTGCGCTTCACCTCGCCGGTGCGGACGCGCTATCCGGAAAATGACCAGGTGAACGCGCGCTGGTATCCGGCCCCGGCGGAGAAGCAGCAAGGCAAGCCGAAGCAGGCCATCGTGGTGATGCCGCAGTGGAATGCGGACGCCTTCAGCCACAACGCGCTGTGCAGTCTCTTCAACCGCTTCGGGATCTCCGCACTGCGGTTGTCCAAGCCGTACCACGACATCCGGCGGCCGGCGGAGCTGGAGCGGTCCGACTACGCGGTGAGCTCGAACATCGGGCGGACAATCGCGGCCTGCCGGCAGGCAGTCGTGGACATCCGTTCGTGCCTGGACTGGCTGGGGCGGCAGGGGTATGAGCAGTTCGGAATCCTGGGGACGAGCCTGGGCTCCTGCTACGCGTTCATCGCGACGGCGCACGATCCGCGCCTACAGGTTTGCGCGTTCAATCATGCCTCGATGTCCTTTGGCGATGTGGTGTGGACGGGGCAGAGCACGCGTCACATTCGCGCCGCACTCGAGCGCGAAGGGCTGACGCAGGATCAACTCAATCGCATGTGGGCGGCCATTAGCCCATCGTCTTACATGGAGAAGTTTGCCGCGCACCCGAAGAAGGTGCTGGTCGTGCACGCGACCTACGATCTGACATTTCTGGAGCGGTATTCGCTCGAGGTGCTGCGCAATTTCCGCGAGCGCGGGGTGGATTTCGAGTCAAAGGTGCTGCCCTGCGGCCATTACACGACCGGCGAGACACCGTACAAGTACATGGACGGCTGGTTTCTCGGGTCATTTGTATACCGCGCCTTCGAGGGGCTGGCGGAGCGAAGCCGCGAGGTGGTGATTGCCGGTGGACAGCAGCACGCGGCCCGGGCAGTGGGAGAGTGAAGAACTACGCTCGGAGAACAGGTTGAGGGCTTGTTGCTCTCCGCGTAAACGCCTTTCGCCTGTATGCCTGGCTCGATCTCGATCGAGATTTGAGCGGCGGCAATTCGGCTTTCCGCTCCATAGCAGCCGTCTAACGTCAATTCGTAGCCGTTCTCGGTTTTCTGGAGACCAAAACCTCAATCACGTTCTGGTTATTGAAACCATGGAGTTGCAAGCTAGCCGGATGAGTTTTGCCATTCCCAAACGCTTAGGTTTTCGCTAGTATTGCTTGTGCCTACAGTCCTACGGTTCTCCGGACTCCGGGTGACCATCTATCCAAACGACCACCGGCCGGCACACGTCCATGTGGCAGGGAACGGACACGAGGCGCTCTTTCTGCTGAACTGTCCTGATGGTCCGGCCAGCCTTCGAGAGAACTATGGGTTTGCACGGCACGAAGTAACGAGGATAGAAAAGGCGCTTGGAGAGTATCTTGCCCAGCTTTGCCAAGCATGGGAGAGCATCCATGGTCACGAATGACGAGTTCGAAAAATCGGTAGAAAGAGCCAGGCATTTCGAAGCCCGCACACCCAAGGCCATCTCGGCCAGATATGACCGCCATAGCAAGCGGGTTGTGATTCGGCTCACTTCGAATCTGGGTATCTTCTTTTCTCCCCGCGATGCCGAAGGACTGGAAGACGCGAGTCCAGCAGAATTGGAAAATATAGAGATTTCTCCATCGGGTTACGGAATCCATTTTCCGAAGCTCGATGCAGATCTCTATCTTCCCGCTCTGCTGGAAGGCGTCTTCGGTTCGGAGCGCTGGATTGCCAGCCGCATGGGCAGACGGGGAGGCAGGTCGCGCAGTGAAGCGAAGGCGGCAGCTGCGCGCGCAAACGGGAGGAAGGGCGGTCGTCCCAAGCAGAAGGAAACTGCTGCTCTCGGCAACAGCTAGTTCGGTTTGTCGGATAAAGCTGCCTGACCACCGCCGAACTGTCTTACCGCAGTTGTCCATGCCAAGCGATACAATTTCCCTATGCCAGAAATGATGAACCGCACGCTTGTTCAGGAGGACCCGGAGGTTGCCCGGGCGATAGAGCAGGAGATCAACCGGCAGCACGAGGGGCTGGAGATGATCGCCTCGGAAAATTTCGTGAGCCGCGCGGTGCTGGAAGCGGCGGGGTCGGTCTTCACCAACAAGTATGCCGAGGGCTATCCGGGCAAACGCTACTATGGCGGTTGCGAATACACCGACGTGGTCGAGAACCTGGCGCGCGACCGCGCCAAGCAGCTCTTCGGCGCCGAGCACGCCAACGTACAGCCGCACTCCGGCTCCCAGGCCAATGCCGCCGCGTACATGTCGGTGCTGAACCCGGGCGACACCATCCTGGGTCTCGACCTGGCGCACGGCGGGCACCTGACGCATGGGCACAAGCTGAATTTTTCCGGCAAGCTCTACAAGGTCGCCTCCTACGGCGTACGCCGCGACACCGAGGTCATCGACTATGACGAGCTGCGGGAGATCGCAACGCGCGAGCAGCCGAAGCTGATCATAGGGGGCGGCAGCGCCTACCCCCGGCAGTTTGATTTTCCCCGCATGCGGGAGATTGCCGACGAGGTCGGCGCGGTGCTGCTGATTGACATGGCGCACTTCGCCGGGCTGGTGGCGGGCGGGGCGCATCCGTCGCCGGTGCCGCACGCGCAGTTCGTAACCACCACCACGCACAAGACGCTACGTGGGCCGCGTTCCGGCATGATTCTGTGCCAGGCCCAGTATGCGGCGGCGGTGGATCGCTCGGTCTTCCCCGGGCAGCAGGGCGGGCCTCTTGTGCACATCATGGCCGCCAAGGCGGTTGCTTTCAAAGAGGCTCTCGAGCCGAGCTTTAAGAAGTACGCAGCACAGGTGGTGCGCAACGCGCAGGTGTTGGCCGCGACTCTGGCTGAGAAGGGCTACCGCGTGATCTCCGGTGGGACGGATACCCACCTTATACTGGTTGATGTTTTCCAGAAGGGAATGCTGGGCAGTGAGGCGGAGAACGCGCTCCACGCGGCAGGGATCACGGTCAACAAGAACGCGATTCCGTTTGACACCAATCCACCGATGAAGCCGAGCGGCATCCGCATCGGCACGCCGGCGCTGACCACGCGCGGCATGGGCGAGAGCGAAATGCGTACCGTGGGCGGCTGGATTGCGGAAGCGCTGGAAAAGCGCGGCGATGCCGGCGCGCTGGAACGGATTCGCCGGCAGGTGCTGGAGCTTGCGGACCAGTTCCCGCTTTACGATTGGCTACGCGAAGCCGAGCCGGTGGCGGCCGGTTAATGACGGCCACTGCGGTTTTCCGCAGGAAAACTGAGCTTTGCGCACCTGAGCCTCCCGATTGCTGTCATCCAACCGACAGCAGCCTGGAGGCTTTAGCATTGATGATCGAAGCAGTTCTTCTGGATGTTGACGGCACCCTGGTGGACAGCAATGCGCTGCACGCCGAAGCGTGGCAGCGGACGTTTGCACATTTCGGCATTGACGTCAGCTTCGAGGCCGCACTGCGCCAGTTGGGCAAGGGCGGCGACCAGCTTATCCCGGTGTTCGTGCCGAAAGAGAAACTGGACGAGTTACAGAAGCCCCTCGAGGAGTACCGCAAGGAGCTGTTCAAGCGCGAATATCTCAACCGGGTGCAGCCGTTTCCGTGCGTGCGCGAACTGGTCGAGAAACTCCGCGACAGCGGCAAGAAGGTCACAGTTGCTTCGAGCGCCAAGGGTGAAGAATTGGAGCACTACGAGAAGATCACGCACATCGGGGACCTGATAGGAAAGGAAACCACCAGCGAAGACGCGGAGCGGACCAAGCCGTATCCGGACATCTTCGCGGCCGCGCTCCGGAAAATGAAGGTGCCGGCCGAGCGCGCCGTCTCGGTGGGCGACACGCCCTACGACGCAGAAGCCTCGGGCAAGATCGGCATCAGGACCGTCGGTGTCGAGAGCGGCGGCTGGAGCGCGGAAGACCTGCGCAAGGCAGGTTGCGTCGAGGTGTATCGTGACGTTTCCGAACTGCTGGCGCGGTTCGAGGAATCGATCCTGGCGCGGTAAGGTCCTCGGATCTGTCGTGCGCGTCCGCGATCCCTCGCCTGGGATAGCATAGGGACATGCAGGCGGGCTGGACGGCCGCTGCTGCATCCGCTTCGGCGGAGGCAGGGGAGGAAAGTCCGAACTCCGCAGGGCAGTGTGCCGGATAACGTCCGGGATTCAGGCGTCAAGGCCTGAAGACGGCTAGTGCCACAGAGAACATACCGCCGCCGAGCGTCAAGCAACGCGGTAAGGGTGAAAAGGTGCGGTAAGAGCGCACCGCTCCGACTGTAAAGCCGGAGGCAGGGTAAACCCCACACGGAGCAAGACCAAATAGGGAGGAAGTGCGCAGGCGGCCCGAAGCTGCGCACGCGTGCCGGCCCGGCGCGCCAACGCGGGCTATTCCGGCAGTTTGCTGCCGGAAGCGGAAACCTCCGGGTAGGTCGCTGATGAGTGCCGGCAGTGATGCCGCACCTAGAGGAATGGCCGTCCTCGACAGAATTCGGCTTACAGGCCCGCCTGCATAGAGCTTTCCCATAGCGGTTCCGCGTACAATTTCGCGACGGCGTGTACCCCCCTTTCACGCATCTTTGTCAGTGAACTTCGATCAGGCGCCTGCATTTGCCATAGCAGGCCCGGGGAGATGCATGTTCAACCTGTTGCCCAAGGATCCGGCGTTCTATGACCGCCTGCAGCAATTTTCGGAACGGCTGGTGCACGCAGCGCAAAACTTGACGGTTGTGGTGGAGAGCTGGCCCGACTTCAACGGCAGGGTGGACGCGATGGAGCGCGAGCGGCACCAGTCCCACGGAATCCTGCGCGAAATCCTGTTGACGCTGGATGAAGCCTTCATCACGCCCTTTGACCGCGAGGACATCCTGCAGTTGGCGACCGAGATGTACAGCGTTATCGAGAGCATTACCAGTGCGGCCCAGCGGCTGCGCATATATCAACTACGGGAGCTGTATCCCAGCCTGCACGCGCAGGTGAAGACGCTGGAGTCCTGTACGGGGGCGGTGCATGCGGTGATCGAGGAAATGCCGCACAACCGCACGCTGGAGCACCTGCGCAGCCGCCTGGAGGAGATCGGCCGCCTGGAAGACCACGGACGTGCCGAACACTTTCGCTTCCTGGCAGAGCTCTTCCGGGGAAGCCCGGATCCGCTGGAGGTGATGAAGAAGCGTGAGGTCGAGGAGTTGATTGTCCAGGCGATCCGTGCCTGCGACACCCTGGGCCGCACCATCGAGCGCGTTCTGCTGAAAAACGACTGAGCGCAATGACGCACCTTCCCCTGCTGTACCTGATAATTTTTGTTGTCGGGCTGGCGCTGGTGTTCGATTTTCTGAACGGCTTCCACGACGCCGCAAACTCCGTGGCAACCGTGGTCACCACCCGCGTGCTCAGCCCCGGGCAGGCGGTGCTGTGGGCGGCATTCTTCAACTTCGCGGCGGCCTTTCTCTTCGGCACCGGTGTGGCCAAAACCATCAGCAGCGGGCTCATCGACCCGCGTGGCGTGGATGTCTACGTGATCTTCGGAGGCCTGCTGGGCGGCATTGGGTGGAACATCCTGACGTGGTACCTGGCTCTGCCCACCAGTTCTTCGCATGCCATCATCAGCGGCTTTGCAGGCGCGGCGATCACGAAAGCAGGCTGGGGCGTGGTGCTGATCAAGGGATGGGAGCCCGTGATCCTCTTCCTGGTGCTCTCGCCGGTGCTCGGCATGGTCCTGGGATATGTCTTCATGCATATCGTGGTTTGGGCCTCGTACCGGACAGAGCGCCACCGTGCGCAGAAGATCTTTCGGCACCTGCAACTCGTCTCAGCCGGTGCCTACAGCCTGGGGCACGGGACCAACGACGCGCAGAAGACGATGGGCATCATTGTGGCTCTGCTGGTCTCTGCCGGCCGTGGGAACTGGACCCTAGGCGGCGCGCACACGCTGGGGCATAAGCACGAGATTGCGTTGTGGATCATCCTGTCCTGCCAGGCCGCGATGGCGCTGGGGACCATGGCCGGGGGCTGGCGCGTGGTGCGGACCATGGGATCGCGCATCACGCCACATTTGAAGCCGGTGGGCGGATTCGCCGCAGAGATGGCTGCGGCGACTACCATCGCCATCGCGACCTTCGCCCATGTGCCTATCTCGACGACGCACGCTATCGGCGGCGCCATCTCCGGCGTGGGCGCAACGCGCAGCATGCATGCAGTGCGCTGGGTTTGGGCGCGCCGTGTTGTCTACGGCTGGTTTCTGACCTTTCCGGGTGCGGCGCTCATCGGGGCAATTGGATACCTGCTGGTGCGAGCACTGCTGACGCCGGTGTTTGGACCTGGAGGGGCGGTCCAGTAGAAGCAGGACGGAGGATCGTGCCACGGTCTGCACCGCGAGTCTTCTTAGGCGCCCGATCGCATCTTCGGCTCCAACGCACAACTACGGGCATGGTCCGACGTCTACGCCTGCTCGAACTCGTACCCGAAGTTTGTTCACGACTTCGTCAACGCCTGGCACAAAGTCATAAACCTTAACCGCGCTAGCCGCATCACGCGTGACCTTGCGGCCAGCTTTTCCTCCAGCGTCAATTTGTCACGGTCAGACTCATGGTGTTCAAGGATTATTTGGCACGATCAGAGGCACGTTGTTATTGGAGAACACGGTGTCACCGTTGAATTGCGTGTTGACCTGGACCGTGTGGTTGCCGGAGGCGTAATTCGTCGGTAGGGTCACCACAATCGCCGGGGGTTGTGGGGGGGTTGTCTGAGGTGCGACGACCTCGAAGTTGGCCTGGGGAACGGCGGTGCCGTCGATGAGCACGGCGACAACGCTGCTGGGATAAAGGTAAAGACCGTTGATCGTGAAGTACTGGCCGGCGCTCCCCGACGTAGGCTGGGTGATGCTCTGTATCAGGGGCGGATTGACCGTCCAGGCGTTGAAAGGATAGGGGACATTGCAGACCTGCTCGAGCGATCCAAGTACATTGTAGTTGTTGTTGACGAGGGTACTCAAGAGTACGCCGAAGTTCTTGAACTGTACTGCTCCGCCCATAGCGGTACCGCCGCTCGGATAAGCGTCCCGGGGTATGAACCAGGTCCAAGTCGGGTTGACGTCGAAGTTGCTGGAGAGGGGCAGGTCTTGTGGCGTGAATATCCACTGTGGCGAAGCAGTAGGCAGGACCGAATTGTTCAAAATCATCGTTGCGGGCACGCTGTACGTCATCGATTGGGAGGTGGTCACCGAGCCACCCGAGGTGACATTGGGACCATCCGCACTGACCCCGACCGATCCGTCGGAGGTCGCGCTCGAGCTGTTGGTGTACGAGGACTCGTACGTGGTCGTCGTTGCGGGATCTGTAAACTCGAGATTGTATGAACCTGAGGTGAATCCCACATTGTTCGCTGTGTCCAACAGACCTCCGTCGCCAACCTCGAAGTTGGCCACGGCCGATGAGTACGGTGTATAGCTTGCGTTGTCCTGGACGAGATAGTAGTCCGCGCCCACGTCCTTACACGAGCTACATCCCGTATCGGTGAAATTACGCATGCTATAGACAAAGGCATCCAGCTGAATGGCGCCATCGCCGAGGTTCGTCTTGGTGCTGCAGTGTGTCGCGCTGGCCAGGCCGGTGAGAAACTGGTTCGGGTCATCGGTGCTGGTCGCGTTGCTGGTGGCGGTGAACTTGCCAGTGCTGGTCAACTTGCCGGCCGCCGGCTCCGGCGGTGTCAGCCCAAAGCGCTCCCGCAGCCACCGGCGATCCGAGTGCGGGTGCCGCCGGTCGAGATTCACCAGACAGTAGCTGGAGTTCTGCGAGGGGTACCGGTCCCGCGAGCTCTGCAGCCCGTAAAGCGAGCTTATCGCCCGCCCCTTCGGCAGATGGCAGTTTCCCGCTTCGCCCGGCCGCAGCAGGCGGTGGAAGCGGTCAGCCTGCTCTTCGGTCGCCCCGACGATGGCGACGGTCTTGCCGACCCGGTACGACCGTTGCAGCAAGGAGATGATCTGGGCATTATTCAGGTCGGCGGCCCCGATCACGAGATGACTGGGGAACACGCTCGCGGCGGTTTGCTCGATCGGAACGACCATGTAGTCCTTGCTCAGCAGGTTCAAGGCCCCACCGGAGGCGGAGTCCGAGACCCCGATGGTCTCGCACAGGCCGAGGCGCTGCCCAACCCGTGTGCACCGCAGCGATTCTGAGTCCGGCTGCGCACCTGCGGTTGCCGCCAGCATCGAAGAACTCAGCAGAACGGCCGTGAAGAATATCGGTAGGTGTCGCATGCTCCCCTCCAGTGAGAAAGGCGCCCAGCGCCTTCTTTCTTAATTAGGGACCCGTGAGCTTGTCCAAGGTGGCTGGCAATATACGCCGCTTCGGCGCGATGGGGTAGCTGCCGAAGTGGTAATACCACTGCTAGCGACTTCGAAGTTCTGCAATGCCGAGCCAAAACGTGATGTTGGGGAAGAACATGTTCCGCACATCAAAGCTCCGGATTTCGGCGCACTTCGCTTCCATCCACCTGTAGTCACGATGAAAATAGCCTGATCTGGCGAGTTGTTTGTCCTTTCGCCAGATCAGGTTCGGGCTATTTCACGTTTACTTCGATGTTGGTGTTCGACGGCAGAATAGTCCCGTTGAAAGATGTGTTCACCTGGACTGGATTCTGGCCCGTCCTCTGGTTGCTCGGTATGACGACTCTGATTTCCGTGTCGTTGATGGGTATGAAATTAGCCGGGGAAAGGGCATCGCCACCGAGCAGAACATTCCTGATGATTCCCGGATACATCTGTGTGCCACGGATCTCGAAAGTGCCTCCGCCCCTTTGCGCGGTCGGAGGATCCACGCTGGTGATCACCGGGGGACCAACAGTAAAAGTGGGGAAGGGCGCCGGAAAACCGCACACTGCCGCTACATTGATATCTGTTGTTCCGGCCCGGTAATTCGTAAATATCTCGGGAAGGTTATTCGGCGAAGTGCCGTAGACATCTCGATCGATGTACCACACCCAGCTCACAGCCGGGCTGTACAGGACATTTGTCTGGGGATTGGCGGGACGAAATGTCCACATAGCATTTCCGGATTCCAGATCGGATTGGTTCAGAATGGTGACGGGCGGGACGTTGACCGTCGTTGACTTTCCCACACTGACGCTCACGCTCGTGCTGACTTCGGGGAATCCGCCCGAGTAGCCAACACTTGCTGAGACGGTGGTGCTTCTGCTGTTGGTGTACTCGCTGACGTACTGCGTCGTTGTGGCGGGTTCGGAGAAGAGAAGTCGCGTACCTATAAGAGGCCTGTCCCTGCCCGGTTGCCGCAGCAAGGGCTGAAATGTCAATGTTTGAAAGGAAACCACGGGGCGATACGATTTGATTTGCGGGAAATTCTGCAGATAGTAATAATCCCTCTGCGCGTCGAAGTTGCGCAGGCTGGTGATGAAGTGATCGTCCTGCACCTGGCCGTTTGCGTTCTGATAGAACTCCGAGCAGTGGGTTTTCCGCGAGAGATCGTCCAGATTGACCGAGCTGGCGCTGGCGTCGTCGTCCGACTGCAGTGGCGGTGGAGGGGCCTGGGGTGCAAACGCGGCATCCAACCATTGCTCCTCGGTCTCGCCGGACCGCTCATCATTTTGCCCCGCCAGTGACTGCACATCGGATTCGTCGGAGTGCGCCCGGGCCTGGAAGACAGGTAGGCAGTAGCGCGATACCTCCTCCGGTTGTTCCCGCGTCGTCTTCTGCACAGCATAGAGCGCGATTCTCGGCGCGCCGGGAACCGGCAGGCAGCTTGCCGCCAGCTCGCCTTCTACCAGTTCATCAAACAGGTTTGCTTGTTGCTGTGTCGCGTACACAATGGCGACGGTCAGGCCGGCCCGATACGCCCGGACGAGGTATGCCGTGACATCTTGCTTGGCCAGGGCGTCCGGTCCGACCACGATGGGGCGGAGCTCGAACGACGGCGCCAGCTTGTCAAAATCGACGATCGAGTAGTGACGCGACAGAAGATTGAGCAATGGCCTGGAAGCCGGCCCGTTGACGTCGACCTTATAGATTTTGTGGTAGCGATGGTGCTCGTGATTTTCCTGCGCCACCCCGTTAGGACCGGCGCACGTTACGGCAATGACGAACCCGCACATGAGTGCGAAGTGCGTCAGGAGAGAAAAATGCTTTTGAATCGGCAGTTTCGCTTTCATCTCAACCCCTGGCATCTGGAATTCAGGGCCCGTCGCCAGAAGGACTTCGGATGGGGGGAGATGAAGCCTACATCAGGTCAAACTCGGAATCGATCTCGCGCCGGAATTGTAACTCGCAAATCAATTGCTTGCAATCCTTAGTCTTGCCGATGTCATACCATTATTTAGCTTCACGAGCGCCAAAGATTTCAGGCTCGCCAAACGAGAAAGCGAGGTTCCGTATGATGACTCCGGAATTCGATACAAGAAGCGACGCAGCCCAACACAGAGAAAACTCAGCCGGTCGGGCATCATCGCTGACCGGCGCCCCCCAGCTCGACGTCCCGAACGAAGGCGCTTCCCGGCGGTCCTTCCTCCAGATGGCGTTTGGAGGTGCAGTTGCCGGATTGGCCACTGCCACTGGCCTTGAATTTGCCAGCCCAACTCCAGCCCTCGCGCAATCGAACCTGACTCCCGACCAGGCCTTGCGGGAACTGGTAGAGGGCAACAAGCGTTACGTCGCTGCAAACATGACGTCCTTCGATCTGGACCTGGCCATCATCAGGCACCACACCAGTGAAAAGCAGCAGCCGTTCGCCGCGGTACTGGCTTGCGCCGATTCCCGGGTGCCGGTGGAAATAGTCTTCGATCAAACCATTGGCAGTCTTTTTGTGAACCGTGTTGCCGGCAATATCACGACGTCGGAAATCATCGCCAGCCTGGAATATGGTGCCGGTGTGTTAGGGACCAAAGTCATCATGGTCATGGGGCATGGTTCCTGCGGTGCGGTGGAAGCTACCATCAAGCACTCCAACGCTCCTGGGCAGATCAGCGCACTCTATCCGCATATCCAGCCTGCGATTCAGAAAGCGGGAACAGACCTGGAAGCGGCCACCAAGGCGAACGCGATCATCCAGGCACGGCTTCTGGGGGAGTCTTCCACGGTACTTTCCAGACTGATTAAGGAAGGAAATCTTAAGGTCGTGGCGGCGTACTACAACATCAGCTCCGGAATGGTTTCGCTGCTTCACGGCGAGGACTCGAAATAAGTCGGCCCGGGTAGATTCGAGGAATACCGCAGAACTGCTCTACGCGGCGAGGGTGGACTGTCTTCCTCGCCAGCCCAGGCGCGCCCAGGCCCGGCGCACCGCGCGGACGATCCAGCGGATCGCAAGGATCGCCAGAATGATCAGCACAATAGAGATTGCCGCCGTGACATACGGATGCTGCGTGGCGAGCCAGGTAAGGCCGATGGCCAAGCCGTCTTCCGCAGTGCTGAGCGCGATGTTGGACACCGGCTCAGGGCTGGGCGTGATGGCCGTCCGCACCGCAGTCTTCGAGGTATGGGCGATCATGGCAATGCCCGCGCCTGCTGCCGTCGCGAGCAACTGCATGCCGGGTGACAGGTGCTGGGCCGTGCGATAAGCCAGCAGGGCCGCGACTGGGACGCGCACAAAAGTATGTGCGGCGTTCCAGGCCAGGTCCAGGCCCGGAATCTTGTCGGCGAAGAACTCCGCGAGAAACAGCGCGCCGCTTACAGCGATGATCCACCACTGCCCCAGGACTTCCAGCCCCTGCGGAAGCGCGACCCACTGCGTGTGGGCCAGGATGCCAAGGGTGAGAATGGTGGCGTAGATATTCAGCCCAGCAGCAAAGCTGGCCGAAATAATGAGCGCGGCGATGTTGCTGGGTGTGAAAACCATGGCCATGAGATGCGGAACGGGCCGGGTGGGACTCCAGAAGCGCGGGTCATGCGATCTAAGAGACGATGCTCGTTAACGCAAGGATCGTCAGTGCCGGGCGGCGACGCAGCCTCCCGCATCTCCAGGTCCAGCACGTAGTTCGCGCCGTCGTCGTAGATGTGCCGTCGGCTTGCGGCAAGCTCGCGGTATTGCCGGTGCGCCTGGAGCAGCAGATAGAGCACATTGCGCCACGCCTGGGTCACCTGTGGATCGGTCTGTGCGCCGGGATCATCCCCCAGAAAAGCCTGGTCGCCATAGGAGTACGCGAGATAGCGAATCCCGTGGTCGTGCAAATAGCCTGCGAGCGCTTCCCCATCACCGTGGATCGGCCAACCGGGAGGCAGGCTGGCGGCCGCGGGGAAGTCCGCGGACAGGAACTGCCGCTCCCGGAAGTGCAGCAGAAATGGGTAGTCCAGCGTTTCCAGGCAGGTAGCGCCAGCCGGGATGCTCTGCTCGAGCGCAGCATAGCGCGGGGGCGCGTCCGGAGGGGCGATAGTCCACGGGCGCGCGGACGCCCAGAGGTCCTTCTTCATCTCGCGATAGATGTTCTCCCAATGCAGCATGTAGGCGAACCAGAAGAGCAGCAGCGCGGCGGTGGCGGGCAGGTACCAGCGCCGCCATCGCTGATGTGGGCGTGCGCGCCTGCGATAGCGCGGAAAGCAGCAGAAACAGCAGCGCCGGCAGCACGCAGGGATAGTTGTAGCGGCGCAGGGAATCGCCCCCTGTCACCAGGCCGGCGAAGATGGAGCCGGCAATCGCGGCAACTACGAGGGCCAGCGTGGCGGTGCGTTGTACCCGGCCTTCTGCTGGGGACGCCGCCCCCGAAGTTGTCTCCCGCTCTGCCATTTGGAAACGCATCATGACTATCTCGGCTATTAAAAACGGGACCAGCGGGAGAACAAACCCGAAGACTTTCAGCAGCGCGCCGCGCGTGTGAAATGTCCACGTGGGCGGCAGGTGGTAATAGGCGCTGTAGTCGTAGCCATGCCCAAAGATGGGGTAAAAGGCAGTGCCGGAGGTCATCCGCATCGCAATAGCCCACGGCAGCAGCAGTATGCAGGTCACGCCGCTGGTGCTGAGTTCGGCCAGTACGCGAGCTATCCCGACATCACGGCAGCGCAGCAGGTAGTACGCCGCGAGCAGGAAGAAAACATGCGGCAGATAGGTGGACTTACAGCCGATGATCAGTGCCGCAGCCGCGCCCATCAGCGCCGCGGGAAGGAGGGCCGCGGGGGCATCCAGGACCGCCGGGGAAGCGCGTCCCGGCCGGCGGCCACGGCGCCCATCCCCAGCAACAGCGCTGTAGGCAGCGTGGTCATCGTAAGGTTGAAGCGGATATGAGGCATGGCCAGCGCCACCAGCACAAATACCGCGAGCCGCGTGCGCGAAAGTCGAAACACGCGGCCCGCCGCAATGCCGGCGAGTGCCAGGAAGCACACGCCGATGCCCTGGTCCACCATCTGCACACACGCAAGCGGGAGCCGGGCCAGCAGCAGTGTCTGCAGGAAATACGGAATCCCGATGCTGCTTTGGAGACGGCGTTCGTTGAACGGGTCCGCGGCGAAGTGATGCGTGGCCAGCATCTTTGCCGGGAAGACCAGGTACGCCTCGTAGTCGTCCACCCCCATGTAGCCGGTCCGGTGAACCGTCGAAGCGTACCGGAACGCGAACAGGGCAATTGCGAGCAGCACCAGGATGAGGGCCGCGGTCTCCGGGCGTGCTCCCGGGCGGCGATTCCGCAGCCGCACAGCACGCCACAGAGCAGGACCGTAAGCCACAGCGGCGAGCAGTGCGCCCCCGAGCACTAGGAAGTCGAGCGCAGCGGGCACGATCGCCTGAAACAGATTGAGCACGCCGCCCACGAAGGAAAGCAGTGCCAGGCCGGCGATGGCATGGGCCAGCAGTTCGAGCGAGGTGCTTCCCCACTCACGGTCTTGAACCCGGCTGACCGGGCGAAGAAGCAGGCTGCCCCACCCCACCGTGCTGGCAGCCAGGAGCGCGCACCACAGGAGCGCAAACAGCATGTGGAGCACGGAGGAGGAGGTCAGCATGCTGTGCCTATGCTAGTGGACGCGAGGATGAAGCGGGGGCGGTCGAGCGTGGGCTCCGGCAACCCTTGCGGCAGATTCAGCACAGTCTGCCGAAGCCGGTGCGGTAAACTGCTTCTACCCCCGTCTAAAGAATCATGGCCCTGCCGGTATGGCCTGCGGAAGATCGGTCCTATGGGATTTCGTGAAGCAGTCAAGATCGCCCTGCAGTCGCTGTGGGCGAACAAACTCCGCTCCATTCTGACGCTGGTCGGCGTGGTGATCGGAGTCGCGTCGGTGATCATGGTGATCACGCTCGTGAACGGCGCGAACAAGTTCGTGGCGACCAAGGTCTACGGCTACGGCGCGGACGTTTTCACCGCGTCCAAGCAGCCGTCCGTCATCTTCAGCGACGCGGAATACACCAAGTATCAGAAGCGCAAGGACATCAAGTACGACGACTATCGCGCCGTGGCCGAACGCTGCCGCACCTGCGCGGCCACCGGAGCCATGGCCTCCGCATCGGGCTCGGTGGTGTACAGCAACCACTCCAGCTCCGACACCAGCGTCCGCGGATGGACCGCCGACATGCCTTCCATCTACAACGTGGAGATCGAGCGCGGTCGCGGCTTTACGCCGGGTGAGGAGCAGCGGCGGACGCACGTCGCCATCATCGGGCCGGATGTGGTCGACCACCAGATGACCGGCGAGGACCCGCTGGGTAAGGAAATCCGGGTGGACGGCGAGCACTACGTCGTGATCGGCGTGGGCGAACGCAAAGGCAAGACGCTGGGGCAGAGCCAGGACAACTGGGTCGCCATCCCGCTGACCACCTTCCTGGACACGCATGGTTCCAACCGTAGCCTCACGCTGTATGCGCGCGCGCACGGCACCGGCGATGCGCTGGAGATTGCCTCGGACGAAGTGCGCGTGATCCTGCGCTCGCTGCGCCACGATGCGCCCGGGGCGGAGGACAGCTTCGCGCTCGACACCAACCAGACATTTATCGGTATCTGGCAGAGCATCAGCTCCAATTTCGCCGCGGTCTTTGTCTCGCTTGCGGCCATCTCGCTGGTGATCGGCGGAATCGTCATCATGAACATCATGCTGGTCAGCGTGACCGAGCGGACGCGGGAGATTGGCGTGCGCAAGGCGCTGGGAGCGCGGCGCTCCGACGTGATGCTGCAGTTCCTCATCGAGTCCGCGACCATGTCGCTGGTCGGCGGCATTGCGGGCGTCATGGCCGGCATCGGGGTTGCGAAGACGATCACGCTGATAGTCGGTTTTCCGTCGGATATCAAGCTGTATTCCGTGCTGCTGGGCCTCTTTCTGGCGACCGCAGTCGGCATCTTCTTCGGGGTGTATCCGGCGCGCAAAGCCGCCGTGCTGGACCCCATTGTGGCACTGCGGTCGGAACTGTGAGAACAGGGGCGGATGATGAGGCTGGGTGATTCGAAAGAAGCCGTTCGCATGGCGATGGAAACCCTGCGCACGAACAAGCTGCGCTCCGGCCTGACGGTGCTGGGCATCATGATCGGGGTCACGACCGTCATCCTGATCTCCTCTGTCATTAGCGGGCTCACCGCGAACGTAAATGGGCTGGTGCAGTCCCTGGGATCGAACGTCTACTGGATCTTCCGCTTCCCTGTCTTCGGCGAACGGCCCACCTCGGAGATGCTGGCGCGCAAGCAGCTCACGCCGGACGACGCATACGCGCTGCGGCAATTGCCCCATGTGGTCGCGGTCGATCCGTCCAAACAGTACCGCTCGCCCACCGGCAGACTGGGCAGCTTTGGCGTGAAGTACAACGGTCGCAAGGTGCAGAACACGATCCTTGAAGGCGACTCCGACACCATGCCCGATGTCTACGACATCGAGATCGAGCAGGGCCGCTACTTCACTACCGACGAAGCGCGCCGCCGCGCGAATGTCGTGGTGCTCGGACACGATACTGCGGAGGAACTCTTCGGCAGCGATTCGGCGCTGGGCAAAGAGGTCGAGATTTCCGGTGACGTGTTCACGGTGGTCGGAGTGATGGCCAAGCAGAAACAGGTCTTCGGAGGCGGCAAGAATCCGGATGACAACGCGGCGCATTTTCCCCTCGACACCTTTCGCAAGATCCATCCGGAGATCCTGGACACCTGGATCAGCGTGAAATATGACGACGCGAAGCACAAGGTCGCGGTCGAGGATGAAATTCGCGAAATGCTGCGCAGGCGGCGCAAGCTGCGCGCGGACCAACCGGACAACTTCGCCATCTTCTCTTCCGATGCACTGCTGCAGTTGTGGAACCAGTTAACCGGCGGGCTGTTTATCTTCCTGGTCGGCGTCTCCAGCGTGGGCTTGATGGTGGGCGGCGTCGGCGTGATGAACATTATGCTGGTGAGCGTCACCGAGCGCACGCGGGAGATCGGCGTGCGTAAAGCGCTGGGCGCCACGCGGCGCAACATCCTGCTCCAGTTCACGCTGGAAGCGATGACGCTGTGCGCCTTTGGCGGCATCGTTGGCATCCTGCTGGGCGCGCTCCTCACTATCACTTTGAAGCTGATCCTGGGCTCGCGTCTGCCCGCCGAGATATCCATGATCTGGACGACCATCGCGTTCATGGTTTCCTGCGCGATCGGACTCATCTTCGGCATCTATCCGGCCTATAAGGCGTCCACACTCGATCCCATTGAAGCGTTGCGCTACGAGTAGAGGTCAGGAGACCAGATGGACAGCGTAAATCTGGAAGCAGCGCTCGCGGGTGTGACCGAGTATTGGTCGCCCAAGGTGGTGGGGCGCGTGAACGACCAGTACATCAAAGTCGCCAAGCTCAAAGGTGAGTTCGACTGGCACAAGCACGACGGGGAAGACGAGATGTTCCAGGTGCTGCGCGGCCGGCTGGTCATTCAGTTCGAAGGCGGGCGCGAGGTGACGCTGGAGCCCGGTGAGTTCTGCGTGGTCCCGCGGGGCGTACGGCACAATCCGCGCGCCGACGAGGAATGCGCGATCATGCTGATCGAGACCGTCACAACCCTGCACACCGGTGACGTCCTCACCGCACGCACGCGCACCATCGAAGAGCAGTTGCGCTGATGGATTCGCCTCAGCTTTTGGGAGTAGGGCGGACGCCCTCACTTCAGCGCAGACGCGGGTAGAACCAGGCTGCCACGCTACACTGCAAAGAGAAGATGCTTGCCACCGCAGTTGCATACCTGACCACCTTCCTTACCGTCGCTGGACTCGCCTATTACGTGCTGGCCCTGCTCAGCGCCCGTGCGTTCGCGCGGAAACTGCGCGAGCCGTTGCCGCCTTTCGCGCCGGCGGTTAGCATCCTGAAGCCGGTCAAGGGACTGGACCACGAGATGTACGCGGCATTCGCCAGCCACTGCCGGCAGCAGTACGCCGGAGCCGTGGAGATCCTGTTCGGTGTGGGCAGCCTGAGCGATCCTGCCGTAGAAGCCGTCCACACGCTGAAGCAGGAATTTCCCGAAGTCGCGATCCGCTTGATCGAGTGCCCGGAAGTGCTGGGCACCAACGGCAAGGTGAGCAACCTGCAGCAGATGCTCGCGTACGCGCAACATCCGTATGTGCTCATCAACGACAGCGACATCCTCGTGGGACCACGCTATCTGGCGCGGGTGATGGCCGGGTTCGCGGAGCAGCACGCTTCCGGACGCCGCGTGGGCATGGTCACGGCGCCCTATCGCGGACGCGCGCATGGCGTCGGGCGACGCCCGCCGACGCTGGGCTCGAAGATGGAGGCGCTGGGCATCGCAACCGACTTCATCGCCGGTGTGCTGACCGCGCGCAAGCTCGAGGGCGGCATCCGCTTCGGCCTGGGGTCCACGCTCGCCATCTCGAAAGAAGCGCTCGCCGCCGCGGGTGGCCTGCTGCCGGTAGTCAATTATCTCGCCGACGATTACGAATTGGGCGCGCGCGTATACGCCGCCGGCTACGACGTGGTGCTGAGCGGCGAGGTGGTCGAGACCTTCGTGCCCGCGTATACGTTCCGCGAGTTTCTGGCGCACCAGATCCGCTGGAGCCGGTCCACGCGCGATTCCCGCAAGTGGGGTTATGCAGGGCTCCTTTTCACCTATGGCCTGCCGTGGGCTTGCTGCAACGTGCTGGCGACCGGCATGAGCCTGGAAAGCCTGGCGCTGTTTGTCCTGCTGTTGCTGGCGCGCGTCTCGGTAGCGCTTGCGGTCGGCGTGGGCGTGCTTGGCGATGTGCAGGTGCTCCGCGATCTCTGGCTGCTGCTGCCGCGGGATCTGGTGGGCCTGGGGCTGTGGGCGTGGAGCTTCGCCGGCGACACCGTGGCCTGGCGCGGCGAGCGCTTTGCGCTGAAGGATGGGAAGCTGAGCCGCATCGCTGCGTAACACGCGTGAACGCGCTCTCATTTCGCGTGCCGCGCGCGCGACCTTACTTCCGGTTCGGCTGGTTGGAAAGGATTTCCTTGCCGCCGCTGCTCGCGATGCGGTATGCGGCGCTGGGGAGAGCAGGGATGTTGCCGGGTTCCGTCCACAGAAAGATGCGTCGCGGGCCGGCCCACTTCTCGCGCATGCTGGCGTCATCCTCAAAGATGGCCGGGGCGTCGGGAAAGAATGACCCGTACCACAGGTTGGAACTCCGGCCATTCAGGATGTGGATGTCAGCCCTGCGCAGATAGAAGCCGAGCGTGGAGCCGCTCTCGTACTCTCCGTTGATCACCACGAGATCGGCGGGCCGTAGCTGCGGCGCGATGGCGGCCGCGAGCGCGCGCGAGGAAAGCACGGGCGAGAAGGTCACCAGCGCGAGGTGCGCCGCGATCAGAAAGACGACGGTCATCCCGGCCAGGAATGCATTGGCAACGCGAGGACGGCCACGCAGCCGATAGTACAAGTGGGCCAAGGTGCCTATTGCCAGCGCGGCCGCCACGTCCAACAGCGGTCCGCGAAAGAAGCGCATGGCCGCCGAGCTGAGATCGAGAAAGTGGCCGAACGAAAGCGCATACTCACCCGGGTTCTGCGCCAGCACCGACGCCAGGTCTGCCCCCGGAGCGGGACTGCGAGCGCGAACGGCAAGCACGAGTGCGGCGGCGGCCCCCGCCCATCCCAGGACAAGAAGCATCCAGGCGATCCGGCGTCCAGCCCGGCTCGCGCTCTCCTGCGCCGTCCCTTCTTCCGCCAGCCAGCTTCCCGTCAGCAGGGCGAGCGCCGGCAGCACCGGCAAGACGTAATACTCCTGGCGAGTAGAGAAGCTGAAGAAGACCATCGGGATCGTGGCCCAGAGGGCTAACAGCAAACGTGCCTGCTGCGGTTTCGTAAGCGGCTCGCGGCGAACGCTGCGCCGTAGCGGCACCCGGCGTAGGGCGGTGAAGAGAAATGCCGACCACGGCATCAGCCAGATGAGCAGCAAGCCCCAGAAGAGCAGCAGCGGCACCGTGTCGTAGTCGCGCGGAACCCGCTGGTTCAGGTACCGGAGCACGTGCTCGTTGATGAAGTAGAACCAGAAGAAGCCGCGCACATTGCCCTGTGTCGGGGCGAGGCCGTGCGGGTGGCCCACCGTGGGATTCGCGAGCCCGGCGGCAATGTGCCACGGCGCGGCAAGCGCGAGAAAGATGAGCAGCCCGGCCAGCGGGTGCCAGCGCAGCAGATGGCGCAGGTTGCGCGTCAGCAGCAGAAAGCCGAGCACGATGGCAATGGGAAAGACCAGGCCGATGAGCCCTTTGGTCAGCACGTTCAGCGCACACGCCGCGGCAAAGCCGGCCGCGGTGGCCAGCGAGGGCTCCTCCAGCGAGCGCCAGAAACACAGCATCGCCGCTGTGGTCCAGAGGCACAGGATCGCGTCCGGAATCAGGATGCGCGTGAAGATAAACAGGCCGAAGGACGTCGCCAGGATCAGCGCCGCGTAGAAGCCCGCGAGCGAGTTCTGGAAGAGCATGCGTCCGAAGAAAAACACCGCGAGCAGCAGCGCCAGCGTGTACAGCGCCAGCGGCACCCGCGCCGACTCCGTCGAGACGCCGAGCAGGCGAAAGCTCGCGGCCATGCTCCAGTAGAGGAGCGGCGCCTTTTCGAGATAGCGGATGCCATTCGCATACAGCGTCACCGGATCGCGGCGAAGCAGCATCTCCCGCGCCACTTCGGCGTGCACGGAGTCGGCGTCGTCGAGCAGCGGCGGCGCCAGCAGGGTGAAACTCCCGTAGAGCAGCACCCAGAGCGCGAAGAGGATGCCCACGAACCGGCGCGTCCGGTGGGCGCTCCAGCGATGGTCCGTTCCCCGGGTCCTTTAGCGCATGGGCAGCGCGTCCGGTGGCGAATGCGTCAAAGCCGGCGGGTTCAGCAGGCTGCATCGCGCGATTATAGATCGCGCCGATGCATGCTCCCGGGGCAGCGCGCCGCTACTCCGTAGGTTCGCGGTCCTTGCGATCGAGCCACCGCTTGATGGGCAGCAGGGTGCGCAGCGTAAACAGGTTCAGCACGGAAAGCGTGACCGCAATGCCGTAATGATTCATCGCCACCGCCGCACCGATCACCCCGGCGTTCCACACGCTGGCTGCCGTCGCCGTGCCCTTCACGGTTGCGCCCTCTTTGAGGATGGCCCCACCCCCGATGAAGCCAATGCCGGTGATCAGGCCCTGCAGCAGCCGCGACTGCGCAGCAACATCCGGCTGAGTCCCGAGCAGCAGCAGGTACCCACAGCTCGCCATGCCCACGATCGGAAAGGTGCGCAGGCCCGCGCTGTGCGCTTCGCGTTCCCGCTCCCAGCCGATGCTGGCAGTGAGCAGATAGGCGATGCCGACGTGCCCGAAGTTCGTCCAGATCTCATGCCAGGGAGAAACGATCATGTGTGAGGCTCAATCCAGCCATCCTACTCGACGGTGCTTTCGGGTACTGCACCGGGTTCCCCGGAGCCGCGGCGGAAAGGCTGGCAGCACCGGCCAAGTCAAGTAATACCCACCTTGCACGGGGCACACACTGGCCATCTCAGACTGTGGATGGAGGAGTGCCATAGAGACTCGGCAACCAACGAACAGTGCGACAGGGAGGCGATACCTACTGAAAACTATCACGGGGTCCTTGAGTCGTTCGCTGCGTTAGTCTCTCGGGTGGCCGAAAAACAAAACATAGCCGTCAGGGTCGGCGAGTTCGAAGCCGCGCAGCCCGTCGTCGGTGTCCTTAAGCGGTGTGCTGAAGGCGGCGCCATGATCGGATAAATTCGGCGGCAAGACCGTCCGGGTCTGGCGTAAAGACATACGCGTCCCACCTCATCGATGGATGACGCTTGGGATTTGGAAGCGGTATCAATTCCGCATCGGACTTGATAAAGATCTGCGCTCCATCACGGCGGATGATGGCGAAGAAGGGATTATGATCCGGCTCCTGAAATGTAGTCTCAAATCCAAGCTTCTCGCGATAAAACGCGATGGTTCGAACTACGTTGCTGACAATGAAGAACGGTGAGATTCCCGTGGTGGTTGGTTGTGCCATGATCGTTCTTCTTTCGTCTGCGGCCGGATGCTATTTAATCTACCGGCGCGGCAAAGAGGATCAGGTTGCCGTCCGGGTCTTTCACGATGAAGGTCTTGGCTTGCCACGGTTCGTCCCGCAGTGACTGATGAATAGGCACGTCTGCCGCCTGGCAGGCAATAAAGAGTTGCCTGATCTCATCCGCGCTGCCCACCGTAATAGAGGCGGAGAGCAGGTCCTCCCGTAGGCGAATATCTCCGGCAAAGACGGGTTCATCGACAAAACGCAGCGCAAGCCGGGCGTTATCGCGGCTCACTTGCGCATAGAATGGCGGATCGCCGTAGACAAAGTCGATGGTGAAGCCGAGCTTCTCGGTAAAAAACTCGGTCGATGCTTTGAGGTCGCGAACGTACAGGTGTGCCGCCACCGAGGTGAGAATCGGCTGGGAGTGTGGGTGCGTCTGGGACATGGCAACGAAGCTCCTGTTATCCCGGATGTGGCAGCCCGAATCATACCGCTCGCGTGCCAACACCGATACTGCTCCGCCTGTTGTGAGGCCTTCGATATAGTGAAGCAGGGCTGTTCTGTTGCCAATCGCTGTGCGACAGCCTTGTTCGAACTGCCTATGGCGCCGAATCTCACCACCATTCAAGCGTCCCGTCCAGAGCCGCAAAGCTCTGCACCGACAGAGGACGCGCGTGTGGCACCGGCTCCCGTGGGAACCGCGGCGGCAGGCGTACCGGGAACAGCGCTGATCTACGACGATTGGTATCCCGCACTCCGGAGTGACCGCCTGCGCAAAGGCAGAATGCAGACGGCAATGCTGCTCGGGATTCCGCTGGTGCTGGGGCGCAAGAACGACGGCGCTGTCTTCGCCATGCGGGACAACTGTCCTCACCGTGGCATCCCTCTTTCCTGCGGCTGGTTCAACGGCGAAAACGTGACCTGCCGATACCACGGCTGGGTCTTTGAGCCGGAAAGCGGGCAATGCACTTCGATTCCGTCGCTGACCAGCGAGGATGGGCTCGACCCGACACGCATCTATGCCACCGTTTTTCCCTGCGTGGAGCGCGATGGATACGCGTGGGTATACGTGCCGGGCCCCGGCCGCGGCCGGATGAAGCCCGAGGAGATGGCGCACCTCGCGCCCCTGCCGGAGCTGCCGAAGTTCAGCACGCGCTACCGCACCGCGCACCTGAGCGCAGACCTGCCCTGCAACGTGGACCACGGCATTATTGGCCTGATGGACCCGGCACACGGGCCCTTTGTGCATCAGGCATGGTGGTGGCGGTCGCGGGCCAGCATCCACGAGAAGCGCAAGCGTTTCGAGCCCATTCCGCAGGGCTTCCGCATGGCGGCGCATGCACCTTCCGGCAACAGCGCTCCCTACAAACTGCTGGGCGTGTACGGCGAGCCAATCGAGACGACCATCGATTTCGTGCTGCCCAACCGGCGCTATGAGACGATCCGCTGCGGCAGGAAATGGTTTGCGAGCCTGACCACTGTGACCCCGGTTACGGTGAACAGTTGCAGGATCGATGTCGCGGCAGCGTGGAACGTCTTCTACTATGTGCCGCTGGTGACCACGATCGCGAAGTTCTTCGGCGCGCGCTTTGTGCGGCAGGACCAGCAGACGATGGTGCAGCAGGCAGAAGGGCTGAAGCACAACCCGAGCCTGATGCTCATCGACGATGCGGACCGCCCCGCCAAGTGGTACTTCGCGCTCAAGCAGGCGCGGCTGGAGGGAACGGACCGGCACCCGCTGCGCGAGCCGGTGACACTGCGCTGGCGAAGTTGAGCGTTCAGTTCATCCCGCTTCTCGAGCCGCAACTTGAGCCTGGGAGCGCTTGGCAGGTTTGCGCGTGGCGCTCCCAGGGAGATGGAAGGGAAGCTGTTCCGTGCGGATCGCAACTCTTTGCCGGAGGGTTGGATTCAGCGCCGTGCCAGGCTGCCCTGTCATGTGGCTACAACACTCTCACGCTGAGTTGTTGCCCGAATAGGGGAATGCATCTCAACGCCATTACCTCGGGCATATGTGCGACGTGACGCCGGATTCTGTCACAGGTACAACCCATCCTCAAAACAAGGAGTCGAGACGGCGAAGCTCGCAATTGCGAGCGTGCATGCTGCCGGCAGCAAAGAATCCCCAGGTTGCGATGTGCGGTCCTACCTGTCGGGTGGTCACGCAGCAGCCAGCGTAAACGCCTGTTCCAGATCGGCGATCAGATCCGCCGCCGCTTCAATACCGATCGAGAGCCGGATCAGATCGCGCGGAATCTGTTTCTGCGTGCGCAGGTGCTCCGGAATGCTGGCGTGAGACATGTAGTTCGGCAGGCTCACGGTCGAGTTCACGCCGCCAAAGCTGACCGTGATGGTGAAAATGCGGAGCGCCTCCACCAGCTTGCGGGAGAGCTCCGCGTCGTCCGTCTGGAAGCTGAGAACCGAACCCGGGCCGCTGGCCTGGCTGGCGTGCAGAGCCGCTTCCGCAGCCGGTGCGAGCAGTGGGTAGTAAACCGCCGATACGCGCGGGTGCTGCGCCAGGAATCTGCGCGATCGCGGTAGCGTTCTCCTGCTGCGCGCGCATGCGGACCGCCAGCGTCTTCAGCCCGCGCAGCACCAGGAAGCTGTCAAACGGTGCAAGCCCACCCCCTTCCCCGTTCTGGATCAGGTAAAGATCTTCCGCCAGCTTGGTGTCACGCACCGCAATGGCGCCGGCCATCACGTCACTGTGCCCGCTCATAAATTTGGTCGCGGAATGGAGCACGAGGTCCACGCCGAGTTCGAGTGGGCGCTGCAGGAAGGGCGACATGGTGCTGTTATCAATGCAGACCAGCGCGCCGTGGCGCGCGGCTAGCTCCGCGATCGCGCGGATATCGATCACGTGCAGCAGCGGATTCGTGGGCGATTCGAAATAGACCAGGCGCACGGCCGGCGTCATCGCCGCGGCTACGGCCGCCGTGTCGGCAAAATCGATATAGCGCACGTGGATGCCGCGGTTGGCGAGGATGCGGGAGAACAGGCGGTAGGTGCCGCCGTACAGATCGTCGCAGGCCAGGATCTCCTCGCCCGGCTTGAGCAGACGCGTGATCGCGGTGATCGCCGCCAGCCCGGTTGAAAAACAGAAGGCGCGCGTGCCGGATTCCAGTGCGGCGATCTGCGTTTCGAGCACGGCGCGTGTGGGATTGCCGCTCCGCGTATAGTCGTACTCGCCGAAGCCGGTTGCCGAGTCCTGGCGGAAGGTGGCCGTCTGGTAGATCGGCGTGTTGGCCGGACGACATCGGTCCCCCGGCGCCGGATCGAAGGTGAGCAGGCGAGTCTCGAATTCCAAATTCGCTCCATGGCATACCGGATGTGTCCGGGTGCACTGCCGTGCTATCAGCATACCTGCATGCAAAAGAATCCAGGAATTCCTGGGAGCGGATGGGAAGCCCACCTGGTGCATACCGTGCTGCTGCGAGCAGAAACTGAAAGCAACAGGGATCGCTCGATTCGAGTGGGCTTGACAATCAATAACCTTACGGTTATGGTTTTGCATGCGAGCCGCCACAGACCATCTTTTCAAAGCGCTTGCTGATCCCACTCGCAGGGCTATCTTCGAGCGCCTCGCTCGCGAGGGGGAACAAACTGTGCACGCTTTAACCGAACGCGCGGGTGTGTCGCAGCCGATGGTCTCAAAGCACCTGGCCGCGTTGAAGCGTGCGCGCCTGGTACATAACAGACGCGATGGGCGCGAAACGCACTACTACGCACAGCCGCAAGCCCTCGCACCCCTGGTTGACTGGATGAGCCTGTATGGAACTTTTTGGCGTGACCGAATTGACCAACTCGAAAACCTACTGAAAAGGATGGACAAATGACCGATACCGCCGCGACACGTACGCTCGTCATCGAACGTGAGCTACCGCATCCTCCGGAAAAAGTCTGGCGTGCACTTACCCAGGGTTCGTTGATCGAGCAGTGGCTGATGAAGAATGACTTCCAGCCGAGAGTGGGCCACCAGTTCAAGTTCCGCGCCACGCCCATGCCGAATTGGAACGGAGTCATCGACTGCCAGGTCCTGGAAGTCGAACCGAATACACGGCTCGCGTACAGCTGGGGTTCTTTGGGCTTGGAGAGTGTCGTCTCCTGGACATTAACACCGACGGAATCTGGCACGCGGCTCCGCATGGAGCAATCCGGTTTCCGGTCGGAAGAAGATGCCTACTACAAGGGTGCGAGCTACGGATGGCAGAAGTTCATCGGCAACCTGGAAGAGGTGGTTGCAAAACTGGACTGACCATGCGCCTCTGTCCTCACGCTCCCACGTGGGAGCAGAGGCGTTATGCCTGCACCTTCTCCTTCTTGCCGCTGCGCCAGCTCTGGAAAGCGGCGTCGAGCGTGCGCTGGTTGTTGATCGCATCCTCGCCGGAGGCAGCGAAGGGGGCACCGGTTTCAATCGTCGCGGCGAAGCTGTCGAGCATGCGGCTGTAAGCATCCGCATTGCTGAGCTCTTCACTGGAGATCACTGCGCCGCCCTGGCGGTGCACGATCTCCACCGGACGATCCACGGTGAGACCGTTTTCCGCCGTGAGCACGCCGTCGGCGCCGGTCACTTCGAAATACGTTCGATACAGGGCGCGGAAGCTGACGTGGACGGAGGCAAGGGTGCCGCCCGTAAACTCGAGCGCGAGCGCGGCCGAGGCCTCGATCGGACCGGAGTCGGCATCCTGGCGGGCTAATGTCGTCACCGCTGTTACGTCTTGTTGCAACACAAAGCGCAGCGCGTCAATGCAGTGGATCCCGACATCGCCAATAGGACCCCCGCACGCGAGGTTCTTGTCGGTAAACCAGGTGCGTGGGCTCTTTTCGCTCTGGAAGCAGAAACTCGCCGCAGCGAAGACAGGCGTGCCTACCGCAGATTCCGCAACCAGCGCACGCATGCGTTCGAGCGAACGGTTCCAGCGGAAGTTCTGCGCCACGCCAAACGCGAGCCCCGCCCTTTGTGCCGCGGCCAGCATCTCCTCTGCCTCGGCGGCATTCATGGCCAGCGGCTTTTCACACAATACCGGCTTGCCGTGCGCGAGCGCCAGCAGCGTGTGCGGAAGATGGAGCGCGTCCGGCGACGCCACGAACACCGCATCGATTTCCGCCGAAGCGCAGAGTTCCTCGGGCGTATGGAAGACATGCGCGATGCCGAACTTCGCCGCGTTCTCCTGTCCCTTCGCGCGGTCGCGCCGCCAGATGCCGGCCAGCGTGGCGTTGTGCGTATTGCGAAAGGCCGGCGCTAGCCGCCGCTCCCCGTGATGTCCGAAGCCGAGAATGCCGTAGCGGATCATAAGCAACGATCATACGGTCCGGCCTCCACCCGTGGTTAGCTTGGGCATATTTTCCCGCTCCGCCCTCGTCCCGCTTCTGCTGCTGTCTTGCACGGGAACATTTCAGTTCACGGTGCGTAACCATATCCATCTGCGGTGGCCGGGCGAACACGCCGAAGCGCACATCAGTATGGGCTTTCAAAAAAATCTGGCAGAAGCAGCCAAGGAGACAAGGTGAACCCTGGAGCCATGCTCGCTGGACTCATGACCCCGGCCTGGGCGCCCCGGCTCTATAGCTGGATTGGGTATCTCTGGCTCACGTTGCTGGCCGTGTGGCTCGTGACTTCCGTCAATGTGAAGAGCACGCAAAGAACGCAGCCCTCCAGTGCGCGCCTTCTCCAGGTACTGCTCACTGTTGCCGGGTTCTACCTGCTCGTGCATGACGAATACGCCTGGCCGTTTCTAACCGTGCGCGTGCTGCCGCAAAATGCTGGAATGCTGATACTCGGGTTTGTGCTGCTGGTCGTGGGTCTCGGATTCGCCGTGTTTGCGCGGCTCACCATCGGCCGGAATTGGAGCGGCAATGTGACCCTCAAGCACGATCATGAACTGGTCATGGGTGGTCCGTACCGGGTGGTGCGGCACCCCATCTACTCCGGCCTGCTGCTTGGAATGCTGGGCACAGCCATCACCTCCGGGGAAGTGCACGGCTTTCTTGGCGTGGTGCTGGCACTCATCGCATTCACGATGAAATCGCGGGTGGAAGAGCGATTCATGCTGCAGCAATTCGGCGACGCCTACGCCGTCTATCGCGGACGGGTCAAAGGCTTGGTACCGTTCGTCTGGTGAGAGGAGGCATACATCTCTCGCCCGCCGTCTCGGCCAATAGCACGTGAAGCGCCGCTTTACGTTGGCGAACGGCGCCCCTACTGAGCGCCGTTCTTGAACAGATCCTCGGCGTAGTAATTCTCCACCCGCGCCTGATCGCGCAGCATCTCGTAATAGGCGTTCTTCAGCAGTTGGGCGCGGCTGTCACGCAGTTGCTGCCGGATTGCCTGCTGCACGCGTGGATCGTTCAGTTCGCGCTGCCCCGCGGCTTCGCGTGAGATCAGCTTGTAGATGGCGTAACCGACCGATCGCTTGGACCCGGCTTCGGTGAAGGGCAGCACATCGGTGATCTGGCCCGGCTTCAGCTTCACCACTGCGGCGTACACGTTGGGATCGGCGTGCAACTGCGTCTCCGGGATAAAGCCCATGTCGCCGCCGTTGCTGGCGGTCGCCGGCTGCTCGGAGAAGTTCGCTGCGAGCGCGCCAAAGTCTTCGCCGCTTTCCAGGCGGTTGTGCAGGGTCTCGATCTTCTTCTTCGCCTCGGCCTCGTTCATCGCCTTGTTATTCTGCAGATTCCCGGGCTGCTGCGAGGGCACCGACGTCACCACGATCTGCGCCAGATGGTATTGCGGCTCGATCAGGTTGAACTCCGCCTTGTTGTCGTTGTAGTAGTTCGTGATGTCGGCGTCCGTGATATTGATCTTCGAATTGATCTCCTTGTTCATCAGCTTCTCGCTGGTGAGCGAGCGGCGAATCTGCCGCTTCAGATCTTCGAGCGTCATGTTCTTGGCCTTCAGCCGCTGATTGAACTCCTCCTGGGTGAACGGCGCCTTCAGTTCGCCCAGCTTGGCATCCACTTCCTCATCGGTCGCGACCAGGTTAAGCTTGGCGGCGCGCTGCTGCAGAATCTCGTCGTCAATCAACTGCCGCAGGATATCCAGACGCGCGATGCTGGCCTGGATGGGCGTAGGCTCACGCTGTCCATCGCCCAGGTTGCCGCGATAGTAGCGTTCCAACTCGGCGCGCTCGATCGGGTGGCCATTCACGGTGGCCACCACGTTTGCCTGGTGCGGACGGTTGCAGCCCGCGAGGACCAGCGTGAAGAGCAGCATGTAAGCCGGCGTGAGCAGAAAGCTGCGGCAAGCGGAGGGCAATGAGGCGCGCAGTCCCGAGGGACGCACGCAAAGGCTTCCGAACACTCGATCTCCTTGAAGAACCAGCCTGCGCCGGCGCTTCGCGGGACCCGCAACACACGGGCCCGCTCCAAAAGAATACTGCGTCTCAGCCTCGCTCAAATGGAACTGCAGCCGGCTCGCCTGAACTCTAGCGGTTCATTTGCTCGGCGGCTGTGCGGGTGCGCCTGCAGGGGCCGTGCTCTGCTCCGGCGCGCCGGCGGACGGCGGCTCGGGACGTGGCGGCGGCTGCTCGCCAACGGCACGCAGCGCGCGGTCAATCGCATCCCACACCATCTCCGTGTCCACCGCCCCGGCATTCAAACGCTCGCCGTTGACGAAGACCTGCGGCGTGCCTTCAATGCCGAGGTTGGCTCCTTCGCGCATGGAAGCGCGCACTGCCGCTTCGTCCTGCTTGCTGAGGCAGGCGTTCAGCTTATCGGCGCTGACATTGGCGCGCTTGCCCTCGTTGCGCGCGGCTTCATCCAGGCTGAGAAACGCCTTGGCGGGGTCCTGGCCCTCCCCACTGATCTCGTGCCCGTGACTATGCACATAGTCCACAAAGCTCCAGTACGCGGGCGTGCTCTCGTCGGCCAGGCAATTGGCATCCACCGCGGCGTGCATCGCCCAGGGGTGGATTTCGACCAGCGGGTAGTCCTTGTACACAAAGCGGACCAGGTTCTTGTAGTGGTCCATCGTGCCGGGAAAGAGCTCGTTGTGCATGCGCGCGCAGAACGGGCATTCCAGGTCGTCGAAGTTGATGACCGTCACCTTGGCATTGGCATCGCCGCGAATGGGGCGCTTCGCGATCGAGATCGAGTCCGAAGGATCCTTGCTGATATCGAACTTCTCCAGCCGCGCCAGCGTGTTGCCATCGCTCGAAATCAGAAAGGGAACCGTGGTCTGCTTGCCCTTGTGCGAAAACGTGACCGGGAGATTGCTGAAGCCGGGGATATCGCTCTTCGTCTTGCCGCCGAGCATCACCTCGTAGTCCGAAGGAACGTTGAACTGCGAACGAACCAGCACCTCGATGCGGCGGTCCGCGGAAGAGTTTGGCGGCGGATTCTGCGCACGGCAGCCGGCGGCGGCCAGGATAAGAACCGCGCAAAGCAACAAACGGGATTGAGACAAACCAGTCACCTTCCAAAAATCGGGCGTGTTCCTGATTATCTCAGGTCGGCTGATCGGTTCGCCATGAAGGAGTTGGGGCCGGTGTAGCAGGAGCGTGCGCAGCCGGGGAATTGTGGCCCATCTTCGCTCAAGCGTGAATTCTTTGCTCTTGGTCCAGTACGCCAATTGCAGGCTCGCCGGGTACCGACTGCTCGCACAATGAAGACGGCTCACGCGAAACATATGCGGAGTGCTCCAGCTTTGGGCCGGAGCACTCCACTGTGGGTTGCAACTGGTTATGGCTCGTTGGAGAAGGAGTAGCCGTTCCGGCCTATCCTGGTTCCCCAGTTGTGGTCAGAGCGAGCATACATGCCGCTAAACCAGAGCTTGGGGTACGGAGAATACGACAGGTCGAGACAGGCGCCGGTGAAATCGCCCCACCGGGTCTGGCTGTAGAAGCTCTGACCCTGGGCAAGGAAGATACCGCTGTCATGCCAGTGGCCCGGGACATTGGTGACCCGGTTCGTGGTGTAGGCCACGCCGGGATACGCATTATCTCCGGAGAAGTTGAAGACCATGGTGACGTTCCGTTCCGGGTCCGGGATGATGGTGCCATAGTACGCATTCAAAGACGTACCGCCGCCGATTGCGTAGCTAACCTCCTGTTCAATGCTCGCGCCGTTAACGCGTGGGCAGTAATTGACGAATGCGCCCGTGCAACGGGGGTCGTTGTCGTCCAGGGTGGGGTGGATCTGCCAGGACAGCACCGCCGGTCCTCCTCCACCATTGTTGGTGTTAATGGCCGCCCACAGGCTCCCGCCGGTGTAGAAAACCGTTCCGGAAATGCGCGTGTCGCCGGTGTCGACCGTATTGCGGCCGCCGGGCTGGCTGGCAGCCGGTGGCAGAGAGTAGTTGCTGGGAGTAGAGATCACCCTGCCTGCGAACTCCAGGCCCGGACTCCCGGTGCGTTGTAGAACATTGGAGAAAGACCAGACCACCAGGCCGTTGCATCCTTGCCTGCACTGGACTCCACCGGAGTTGATGTTGAAGCTGTTCACGCCGAAGATGGCGCGCGGCTTATCGCTGACCGATTCGTCATTCGACGGCTGAATGGTATCGAGCAGAACGCCCCGGGCGTTAGGACCGTAGAAGAAGTTGAATCCGAAACCGGCCCCGCGATACATGGCGGCTTTGGGCAGGAACCAGACCTGGTCGTCGACCAGGGTATGGAGCCCGCTCGGACTGCAGCTAAATACATTGAAACCGATGGCGAACGCCCCATTGGCCGGGTCGCCGGACGGCCCCTGGCCGAGCGCTGGGAAGTCGGGGCACCGGCCGGCGCCGCCGACCTGGATCTTGTAAGTATGCCAGCCACCGCGGGGGTCGTTGGTATTGCTCGCGGCAAGCATCACGTAACCGCGGCTGTTCGGCAGGTCCTCCCAAAGGATCTCGAAGAAATAGCGATTCGAAACCCAGTCATACACCGCGCGGGGATCGGTGGTGAACCGGCCGATGGAGAAGTTGTTTGCGGGTAGCCCGAAGAAGGTGTTGACGCTCTTGGGATATCCGGACTGCACCGTGCCGCTCTTGTCAAAAACAGCAAGACAGTCATTGACCACCTGCAGCACGTAGCCAATGCCTACAGCGATGGCCATGTCGGACGGCGTCACGAATGCGCAGGTTTCATTGATTCCGTTGTAGTTCCTGCTGGCGCCGGGTGTTTCCGGATCGACGCCGGCTGACCTGGGCATGAGCGCGGAACTAACCCGCGGAGAAAAGCGAATCTGGGCTGCTTCCGCTTTGCGCACCAGGTACTCGGAATCGGAAATACCGCTGGCAGGCCGCATCCCGGAGAAGCGGCCGGGAATCGACCGGTTAGCCGCGGAGATCAGCGGAAGATCGTTCAGCACCACGGCGCTGGCAGCATCTGCCTGCTGCTGCCCCGCGTGACCGCTGACCTGCACCTGGGCGTGCAACTGGGGGCCCATGACGGCAATGACGAGGGTCAAGAGCAACACACGCCAGACAAGATGGCGGAAGCGAACTTCTTGAGCTTTGTCTGGTGTGGGACGAAAAGAAAGAGAACTGCGCATGACTATCACCTCAGAACGCGTGCGAATGGGTGAGCAGCTTACTCGAGCAGGCGAGGTGGGGCCGTGGAACGATACCTCGACGACTCTGCACGAGCCGTACTTTGCAGGGACCCAGGTACCCGGGAAGTCTGATGGCCCACGTGGTGGGGGATAGTGTGGCCCGACGCCAATCGCTGGAACCGCAGCCCCGTCGTGCATGGGGAACGCGATTTGAAGCTACTCGGCTTTCCGTGCAGCTTCGGCGATCAGGCCTTATCTGGAGGGGAAGTATCGGCTGCGGCACTCATGTTGTCAACTTCTATTTGCAACTGCCGTGCGTGCCATTTCCCGCCGCCCTCGGCGCGCCAGCGCGAGCGTTCCGGGAAGCTCCCTCATGGCCAGGAATTCGTTTTCAATAGATCAGTTGCGAGCGGCTGATATTTCCGGCGGTGCCGATGCCGGCCAGGGTAAAGCTGAAGCTCTCGTAATTCTCGTTTCGGGCCGGCCCCAGCGCGAGCCTGCGGTACTCCATCGTAATCCCGCAGCAGTCCCAGTTGTATCCGGTCTGAAGCCCGCCGTACTGCAGTTCGTTGCGGTTGAAATCGTAACCGCTGTTGATGCCTACACTAAACCCGGCCTTCACGCTTGAGCCGTATCCGATAAGTAGCCGAAGCTGGTTGTAGTTGGTGAACTGCGATGCTTTCGCCGCGCTGAAGACGGCGTTGAGCGCGTTGAGCTGCGCATGGCTGATGGCGCCGAAGTAGTTGCCGCGGCGTACGTCTGCATACACATTGCTGCCGTCGATATGCCCCGCGAGGGGATCGTAGTCGAGGTCCCAGCCCAGATCCACCTGCCCGCTGGTACGGAGCGCCAGTCGCGAGATCACCGGCGAGTAGTTGCGCGGACCGGTGAGGAACGAAATGCCCGTGAGATCCAGCGCGGACGTGATGACATTCCGCCGGAAGGGAACCACCGCGCCGCCAAACTCCGGGTCGAAGAAATGCTTCTGTGCCACCTGCCAGCTAAGCGAACCGCTGGTGTCGCCGGCGCACTCGCGATAATTCTGCGGCAGGTAGATACGCCCGGTAACCGGAGCGGGAACCGCCGGATTGGCGCAGGGCTTGCCATGCAGCCGGCGGAAGTAGAGCCGCTGCGTCAGCGAGTACTCCACTTCGTTCGTATCGGAAGCGATATCGACCGGATCGAATCGCAGGATGGAGGGGAAATTTCCGATGCCAGCCACATAGCGGTAGCGCACCTCCGGCTCGATCACGTGACGCATGGAGCGCCCGTAGCGCCGGACCAGCCAGCCGGGCGAGAAGTCGCGCTCCAGCACCGGCGGGCGCAGATCCAGGCTCGCCTCGATGTCCTTTCGATTGACGCTGGCAGAGCGGTAAATAGGGACAAGCGAACCGGACGGCGGCACCGGAGAAGGATTCGGCGCCTGGCTTTTGGAATAGAACGTGTCCCGCAGCGCTATTACGGGGCGCAGCGACCATCCCGCCACATGCAGCGGTGCGCCCAGCTCGGGGCGGAGGTCGAATCGCCCGACCGCATGCGCGGTGTGAAAGCCCGGTTCATGGCGGTCCAGACCCGCAATCGAGCCATCCACGAACCAGTGGAACGGGGTCTGTTCCAGCGCGCGCTCGGTGGAGTCGAGCTGCAGCGTGGGCAAGTGCGAGATCACGATATCGTCACCCGGCGTCACGCTCTGGTAACTGGTGTACCGGTTGAAGTTGAGACTTTCCGAATAGCTGTCGCGGTTGTGGGTGGCAAAGAAGCTGGAGTTCACCTGCGACGCGACGGCTTGCGCAAAGCTTTCGGCGAAGGCCTCGCGATACACAAAGGAGCTCAGATATTCCGCATTCGCCACCGAGCGCGTATACGTGCCCAGCGCATAGCGGCCGTTGAGCAGGATGTCCTGCCCGCCCTGGTTCTGATAGGTGCCCCCGGTGACGATGCCGCGATCGAAAAGTGCCGTAAAGCGCAGGTCGGCAAAGTCTTCATCGCGCCCGCGGAAGCGGAACTCGCCGCTCGGTGCCCAGCCTCGCTTGGAGTAGTAGTCCGTGCCCACCGTCAGGTCCATGCTGCGGTTGAGCACCAGGTAAATCTGCTCGCCGATCACCGTGCCCTTGGTGGACGAGTTCGAATACATCGGGATGAGAAAGCCGGATTCGCGGCCTGAGCCCAGCACCGGATGCGTCACATAGGGCAGGTAGAGAATGGGAACGCCGAGCAGTCGGAATAGCGCATTCTTCGCGCTCGCCTGCCCGTCAGCCATCGAGATTTCCCGGGCCGAAAGCCGCCAGTCCGGGTTGGGCAGCCGGCAGGAGGTCATGGTGCCGTCAATAACCTTGTACTGCTCGGGGCCGGATTTGATGACCACGCGCCCGGTAAACACCAGGGGGTTCAGGCCGGTGTAGACCACCTTGCGCCGCCCCGTCCCGCCCCGCAGGCCCACGCTGCCGGTCACGTGGTAGAAGCGCGCTGTGTCCAGCGTCAGGTTGACCACCCCGCGGTCGGCCGTGATCAGTTCGTCGTCCGTTCCGCCCTGGAGTTGCAGATGTCCCTCCGCCCGTACCTCTCCCGTATCCGCGTTGTAGCTGGCCTGGTCCGCACGCACGATGTAGGAGCGGTAGTGAATCAAGACATTGCCACGCAGGGTGTAGGTGTTCCCCGTCTTCCGCTGCTCTTGCGCTTCAATGCGGACCGGCGTGCCTTGCGTCTCGGAGGGCACCGGTGTAGCCACGGGCACCGACGCATCGGCGTCAGGCGCTGCGGGGGCATCCGGAAGCTGCGTCGCCGGCGTCTGCTGCTCGGTTGGGGAAGAAGATGCCGGCGCACCGCCGGAAGTGAGTATCGCGCTTGGTTCCTGCACTGCGCTTGCCCACGCCCTGACCGCAAGCTGCGGATGACACAAGCACAGCAGCGTGATACACCAAAATCTGCGGGAACTTTTCGGCACGGGCGAACTCAGCATAACAAAGGCTCGCCGGCCCGATACTGCGGGGCAGCGCTTCTCGAATCCTCTCGATAGTGGGCCGCCGCAGCTTCCGGTCTGCGCCGCTGCGGAGCACCACAGCCCAATCGCCGAGACGCCACCGCGGCTTGCACCATTGCACGCTGGGCAGCCATGCTGCGCCAGTGCGCGGATGAAAGAGAAGCAAAAAGAAAAGAGGTAAAAAGCGTGAGGGCTGTTTCTCCGGAACTGGATATCGATCGGGACGCGAACAGCGTCGTGCCTGCCTGGAGAGTCGAACTGCAGGAGAAGCTGGCAGTAGCGAGGGCGCGCCGCAGCGGGCTTCCCGCAACGCAGGCCGAGAAGCGGGAAAGCGCTCAAAGCGCCGCTCTCTCCAACGCGTCACGCGCGGCTTCAGTCGCTGCAGCGGTCGCCGCCCGCTTCGCGCAGGCTCCGAGCTACCACGATCTGCTGGCGCAGGAAGCAGAAGAGGCAGAAGAGGCCGCCGCAGCCGCGGCAGAAGCCTCCCGCGAGGCACATGCAGCCGCCGAAGCTGCCGTGGCTCGGCTGCAGGAGGCGCGTGACGCGGACGCGTCGTGGACGGCGGGACCATATCGGCCGGGCGACTCAGAATCGCAGCGCGTCTGGAACGGAGAACCCGAGCGCGTCGAGGTCCGTCTGGCTCTCGACCCGCGAACGCAGCAGCATTTGCAGGAACTGGAGGCACGGCTGTCCGCCCGGGAGAGCCTGCCCGCCGAGCGGCAGCCCTTTGTGCCCTCGCAGCCCAGTTTGACGGATCCCGTCCAGGACGAGCTCGTTACCCCGGCAGTGCCGTTGGCCGCCAACCTCATCGAGTTTCCCCGCGAGCTGGTAGCTCGCCCGCAAGGCGCGTCCGCGCATTGCCGAAGGGCCGTTGCGGGAAGATGCCCGGGACGACCCGCAGTCCGCGCTGCGCATTTTCGAAGTGGAACAGGGCGCGGCGGCCGCCCGGGCCGAGAGCCCGGATGCAGGCGTGGCCGCGTGGTCGGCCATCCGTCTGGACGCTTCCCCGGCTCCGCAGACCCGGCGCCACGCGCATCCTACAGGCTTGGAACTGCCCCTGAAGCCGGCGCCGATCGCAGATCGCCTGATGGCGGCCTTGGTGGATGGCGCACTGGCCTTCGCCGGTTTCCTGGTGTTTGTTCTGGCGTTTTACGCGACCACGGCGCACCCGCCGGCGGGCAAAACGGCAGTTGCCGGAGCGGCGATCGCGCTGGTGGTGATCTTCGTGCTCTACCAGGCGCTTTTCTTCGCCTTTGGCGAGAGCACGCCGGGCATGATGTACGCCCACATCGCCCTGTGCACCTTTGACGACAACAATCCGAGCCGCAAGGCCATGCTGCGCCGCCTGGGAGCCCTGATGTTGGCCGCGTTCCCTGCGGGTCTCGGCCTGATCTGGGCAGTTTTCGACGAGGACCGGCTGGGGTGGCACGACCGCATCAGCGGAACCTATCAGCGCAGCTATCGCTAACGCAGCGTCAGGTCGCCGGGCCGCTGACCGCACCGAACGAAGAGGGCAGGACGCGAGTCCTGCCCTTAACTTATGCAGAGCGTGCTGCTACACCAGCCCCGCTTAATTGCTACTGGGTCAGTTTGAATCCGCACAGGGAGCGTCGTCCGGCCGCGCGCATTCCAGTGAGCGCACCCCGCGCTCTTTTTCGTCACGCTTGACCTGGCTCCGCCTGCTCTCGTAACAATCGCGCTTCTTTTTTACTTCGCGCGCTCGTTTGGCTCACATCTCGATGTCCTCGAAGGTGAGCTTTGTGCTTTACTGGATTCTCAATGACGCAGGACCGGAACCGCATCGATCGAGCTCGCAACGAAGCTCAGAAAGCCGTGCTTCTACGGGTGTGTGCGGAACTTACCATCAATACGATCAAGAAGGCTGGCGTAAAGCACAGCGAACTTCGCACTGCAATCGCAGAAACGCTGAGAATTGCCCGAGGGCTACGCGCGTCGCGTAAACGGTCAAGCGCAGAAACTGCAACCGCCTCGTCCCCCTGCCGATTCAAACTGACCCGTTACCCTTCCTGGCCACTAGTGGTCCGCGGCTGGCATGTGCCGTGACGGGAGACTCGCGGTCGAAACCGCCTCATCCGAAAGCCGCGCTTGCCGCACAGCCGCCGCGAGTTCTCGCAGCGACTCCAGCGTCTGATCCCAATCCATGCACGCATCGGTAAGGCTTTGCCCGTACACCAGTGCCTGGCCTGGCGTCAGCGCCTGCGCGCCGCCAACCAGGTTGCTCTCCAGCATCACGCCGAAAATGCGGCGGTCGCCCGCGGCGATCTGGCCCGCCACATCCCGGCACACCATCGGCTGCCGGCGGTGGTCCTTGTTGCTGTTGGCATGGCTGCAATCGATCATGACGCGCGGCGGCATGCCGGCGCGCGCAATCTCGGCACACGCCCGCTCCACCGCTTCCGCCGTGTAGTTCACCGTGCCCCGCCCGCCGCGCAGGATGACGTGGCAGTCGGGATTGCCGCTGGTGGCAAAGATCGCCGTCCGGCCCTCCTTGGTGTGGCCCAGGAAAGTGTGCGGGTGGGCGGCGGACTGCACCGCTTCCAGAGCGATCTGCACATTGCCGGAAGTGCCGTTCTTGAAGCCGACCGGGCAGGAAAGCCCGGAGGCGAGCTGCCGGTGTACCTGGCTCTCCGTCGTACGCGCGCCGATCGCGCCCCAGCTCACCAGCGATGCCAGGTACTGCGGCGAGATCATGTCCAGGAACTCGGTCCCCGCGGGCACGCCCATCTCCGCCAGCTCCAGCAGCAGACGCCGCGCCAGCCGCAGGCCATCGTTGATTTTGAAAGTACCGTCGAGGTAGGGATCGTTAATCAGGCCCTTCCAGCCGATGGTGGTGCGCGGCTTTTCAAAGTACACGCGCATCACCAGGCACAGCTCTGCCGAGAGCTCGCCGGCTACCCGCTTCAGCCGCTCTCCATATTCGCGCGCAGCTAGCGGATCGTGAATGGAACAGGGCCCGGCCACTACCAGCAGGCGCGGGTCGTTGCCGTGCAGGATGTCGCAGATCTCGCGCCGGGCCCGATGCACGGTGGCCGTGGCGGTTTCCGTGGTAGGCAGTTCCGCTTCGAGAACGGCCGGCGGCAGGACCACTTCGGTCCAGCGGATGCGGAGATTGTCTGTCGGGTAAAGCATCGGTGATCTTCCAAGATTAGCGCACCCGGGCGCCGGAGTTGCCGGATCTGTCCAACCCGATCTGTCCAAACCGGATGTGTCCAAAGATGGACAGCAATGCGCGCCCACGGACAATCCTGGGAGGCGTGGCCTCTGATCTTCCGTGCAGAAACGAGTGCCGTAAAGGACACAGCATGCGCGTGCGGTTTGGCCTCCAACATGCAGATCCCTTGCTTGGGGGAAGGCATGGAACGAGCTTCGCAGCTGGGACGCGATATTGCGTACCACCTCCGGCAGTGGCGCAAGGCGCCGGGCTTTGCCTTGGCGGCGATCCTCACCATGGCGATCGGAATCGGCGGCGTTGCTGCGGCATTTTCCATCACCGATACGGTACTGCTGCGACCCCTGCCGTTTCCCCAGTCGGACCGGCTCGTCGCCTTGCATGAGCATGTTGAGCATGGGCCGGGCACAGGCAAACTGAACTTGCCGGCGCCGGACGTGATTCGCTTCCAGCGTGAGCAGCGGGTGTTCTCCGGGGTCGCGGGATTTATTGCCGCGGATTACGAATTCACCGGAAGGGGAGCACCTTTCCGCGCACACGCTGAAAGGGTTTCCGCATCGCTGCTGCCCGTGCTCGGAGTAGAGCCCCTGCTGGGACGCAACTTCACTCTGCAGGAGGACGAGAGCTCGCTTCCGGTGGCGCTGATCAGCTATGGATTGTGGCGAGACCGCTTCGCGGGAGATCCGCAGGCAGTGGGCAGCACCATCGCCCTGGACCGGCGCCCCTACACCATCGTCGGCGTGATGCCGCGGGATTTCACGTTCCCCTTGGAGCCGGGTCGGCGCTCTCAGCGCGACCTCTGGGTGCCCATCAGCTTTACCCCCGTCGAGCGCTCCGACGAGGGCGACAACTTTGACTATGGTGCGCTGGCGCGCATCCGGCCGGGCGTGAGCTGGGCGGAGGCGCAGAGCAATGTCGACCGCATTGCGGAAAGCATTGAAGCCGGTTATCCCGCCGCGTACCACCTGCACATTCGGGTCTCCATGACGCTCCTGCGGGAGCAGGTCGTGCAAGGGATACGGCCCATGCTGCGCGTGCTGATGGGCGCGGTAGCATTGGTGCTGCTCATTGGCTGCGTGAACCTGGCAAATCTGCTGCTGGTGCGTGCCATTCGGCGGCGGCGGGAGTTTGGCGTGCGCCTGGCCCTCGGGGCGGGGCGCGGGGCGCTGCTCCGTCAATTGGTGACCGAAAGCCTGCTGCTCAGCACGGTGGGCGGCGCGCTCGGGGTCGCACTGGCGTCGGCGCTGGTCCGGGCGGGCCGGTCATTGCTGCCGGAGTCGATGCCGCGGGTGGACGAGATCGCCGTGCACTGGCCGGTATTGCTCTTATCGCTATTACTGATGACCGCCACCGGGTTGCTATGCAGTCTCCTCCCGGCCGCACTGGCGCTGCATACGCGACATCGTGGAGGCGCTGGCTGGCGAGAGCGCGGGAGGGGGCAAAAGCCGAGCCCAGCACCGGCTGCGGAGTGCGCTCGTGGTGGCCGAAACCGGCCTCGCCATGCTGCTGCTTGTCAGCGCAGGTCTGCTGCTGCGCAGCTTCGCCAACATGTTGGACACGCCATCCGGCTTTGTCGCCAGCCATACGTTGACGGCTTCCCTGGATTTACCGGCAAGCGCCTATCCCACGCAGGAGCGCATCGATGCGTTCTATCGCCAGCTTCAAGACCGTCTAAGCACTCTGCCCGGCGTGAGCGCCGTTGGCCTGAGTTCAAACCTTCCTGCGGTGGGGATGAACTCGGGCCGGATGTTTACTCCCCAGGGATACGCGGCCCCGTCAGGCGAGGGATGGCGCATCGCTTCGAATTACCTGCTCATGGGCGACTACTTCCAGGTCATGCGGATCCCGCTGCTCGCCGGGCGCTACTTCCGCCCGCACGATGATCAGCCGGACGCGCCACTGGTCGCCATCATCAGCCAGTCGGTCGCGCAAAAGTATTTCGCGGGACGGAATCCCATCGGGATGCACCTGCACTGGGGCCCGGAGCAGGCCACCAACATGCCCCTGGTTGAAATCGTGGGCGTGGTGGGCGATATCAAGCAGGGCAGCCTGGATCAGGCGACCGTCCCCGAGCTGTATGAGCCGCTTGCGCAGGTGCTGCGCAGTCTGGGTCCGATAGCGCAACACCTGGGGCCACGCAGTGCAATGCGCATTGTGCTGCGCGCGACCGGCGCGCCGGATACGCTGGAAAGCGCGTTGCAGCACACCGTGGCGAACATGGATCCGCAGTTGGCGCTTACGGACGTGAGCACCATGGACGAGGTGGTTTCCGGAACGGAAGCGCCGCGGCGCTTCCAGACGGTTCTGGTCGGAGCGTTCGCCGGGGTGGCGCTGCTGCTCGCGCTGGTGGGCATCTACGGCGTGTTGGCGTTCTCGGTCAGCGAACGTACCCGAGAGATAGCGGTACGCATGGCCTTAGGAGCGCCGCAGGCCGCTGTGCTGGGGCTGATTTTGCGCTACGGGCTGCAGCTAGCCGCGACGGGTGCATTTTTGGGAGTGGCGGTCTCGCTTGCGATATCGCGTTTTCTCGAAAGCCTGCTTTACCAGGTAACGCCATTCGACGTCCCCACCCTGGCAGTGGCCGGGCTGCTGTTGCTAGTGTGTGCGGCGCTGGCCAGCCTGGTACCGGCACAGCGAGCAGTGCGCATCCGGCCGGTGGAAGCCTTGAGAGAGCAATAAAGTCGCTTACTGTTGTGATCCCGAAGCCGTGTTGACCGGCATCTGCAGGAGCTGTTTGCGGCAGGCAGCTTTCTTTATCGCCAGGTTCGGGGAGCGGACGCGCTCCAGCGCGAGCAGCGCCGCGCGTTGATGACGATGGAGGTAATGCTCCGTCTGATGGACAAACGGATAACCGCAGGCCTCGTTGAAGTGCTCCTCGGAGCCGATCAGACGCAATACCCCGCTGGGATTTTCTATGAGCGCATCCGCCAGGGCCACACGCAGGCCTTCGCTGAAGCGCGCATCGATGTAGGGGCCGATCTCCGCAGCGATATGCAGCCACCCCGGCGAGCCTTCCGCAACGTGTTCGAGGATGATGTCGTAGTTCGGCTCCTCGGGGCTGTGCGGGTCCGTGTCCTTGATCACCCGGCTGGTAAAAGCCTGCACGCCCTCTTCATCGAGATGGCGTTGGAACTGGGCCGCCGTCATGTGGCGCAGCTCGGCCGGAGCGATGTTCTGTGCCGCGCTGAAGGAAACGCCTGCGATGCCAAGCAGGAGAACCGTAAGCCTGGGGAGGGCTGTGCGGAAAGGCATAGCCGATCATCGCATTTCTGCAGCCCCGGAAGCTACCGCAGGCGTCACCGCCTTCGTGCCCTCGGTAATGCCGCGAGCAGAGATGGCGTCGGCCACGAATGAAAGGGTCGCTCGGCTGCCGCTTCTCGGCAAACGCGCCGCAGCCTAGCGGCTACGAGGCCAGGCTCGCCCGTTCCGCCCCGTGCGCATCCGGCATGCCTTCCTCATCGGGATCGGGGATCTGGTCTCCGGCCGGCCGCTCTGCCCGGAGATGGTCCGTGCGGATCGCACGTCGTATCGCGGCCGTATCGAAGGAGAGATAAGCCCCCAGTTCTTTGAAACGCTCCTGCCATTCGGGCAAGCCGAACCCTGGGCCGCTGTCGCGCTCCGCCAGATTGCGGGCAAGGCGATACCAGAGGTTCTGGGCCTGCCAGAGGTTGGGGGCGAAGGGCAGCACGCCCAGCGTCTTGGCCAGCGAAAGCGCGTTCTCCAGCACTAACGCATTGCGCGGTTCCGCACATAACGCCAGCATCGCCTGGCGCATGCGCTCATCGGCCACGCGTTCGAGCGAGTGCGTGTCCAGCACCACCATGTCGGTCCGTGCGCGGGACAGCAGGTCCAGGATCCCGTGGCTGTCGATGCGTTCGGCTTCGATCGCACGCCGAAGCTGCGCGTTGATCGCGATCTGCGCGGCCACTCTCAGCGACGCGGGTTTGGGCAGGCCGGTGCGGCTGAGGTAGTGCAGCAGCGATGCGTGCGCGGTGTACAGGTGGGCGAGACTGTCCTCCACCTCCGAAAGCGTCGGCTGCAGAATGCAGTCCAGCGTGCGCCGCTGCTCATCGCGGAACAGCGAGGTGAGCGAGTAGCGGCGGCCGGCAAACGAGTCGTCCACCAGGCGCACGAGGGCCGGCAGGTCGGCAGCGGCGATCTTGTCCTCCGCCTCCTGCTCCAGCTCCTGGAACGCAGCTTCATCGCCTGGGCTGTACGGCTTCAGCATGGCCGTGATGTTGTGATCGCCGAAGTGCAGCACCGAGTAGATAAACGCGGCACTCCGCTCCGTAAGCTCCGAGCAGATCTGTGCCCGCCCCAGCACAAGCTGGCCCGAGCCGAAGTGCAGCGTCCGTTCACTAATGGCGTCCACGTTGTAGCAGAAGACACGCGCCTTGCCGGTCTCCGGATGGTGCCGGGCATTGTCGAATGCCGAGCTGATGGCATAATGCGCAGCCACTTGTTCCAGATCGACCGCCATCGGCTGCACCTGTTGCTCGTACAGGAAGCCGCCATCGGGCCACGTAGGCACATTGCTTCGCGCTGCCGAAAGCCGCTCGATGAACCCGCGTTCCAGGTCCGCCTTGTCGAGGCTGAGCGCGGCCGCTGCGAGCTCAATCACCCGCGCCGCATAGGCGATGATCTGCACGGTTTCAATCCCCGCGAGGTCGTCGAAAAACCAGCCGCAGCTCGTATACATGAGCTGCGCGTTGCGTGCGATTTCGAGCAGCGCAAGCGTGCGTGTGCGCTCGCATTGCGAAAGCGTCCGGGTGGCGTGGCGGGAAAAGAAAGTGTCCACATTCGCCCGGGAGCGGTCCAGGATCACGTGAATGTAGTCGTTGCGCGCTGCCTGCGCGTCCGTCAGAATCTCCTCCAGCGCCGCATCCACGCCCGGTGTAACCGCGTCGCGCAGCCAGTCCAGCGAACTCCGCAGCGGAGCGCGCCACTCCTGTGTGTATCCCGGGACGCCGCCATTGCACCCGCAGTGGTTGCGCCAGCGCTCGATGCCATGGAAGCAGCTCCAGGAACTCCCTTCAACGATCTCGGCCTCCGCGGTGGGAGGGCAGAGTTCGAGGAATTCGCCGTAGTTGGTGATGCGAGCCGCGCCCTCGGCCTCGATGCGCTGCGTCGCGTAGGCCAGCGCCATTTCACCGTGGCGATGATGGTGGCCATAGCTTTCGCCGTCCGTCGCCACATGCACCAGTTGCGGCGTGGGGTCGTCCTGCCGGAAGCCGCTGAGCAGCCGGCGGGCAAAGTCGTCCCCGCTGTTCAGCAGGTGTTCAAAGGCAATCGCGCGCGAAAGCGGGCCGTTGTAGAAGAAAAGCGCGATGGAGGCGCCGCTATTAAAGCGTGCGAGATAAGGGCGACTTGTATCCACGCTGCCGTCCGGGGTGGCCCTCCAGGGCCGTGGATGGGCAGCATGGCCGTCACCATCGGCAGACGCCTCGCCGGCCGCGGGCCCCGCTGGCAGCGGCCGCACCCGGGCGCACTGGAACGGAGAAAGTACCGTGAACCGGATGCCGTTCTCCGCCAGCATTTCGAGCGTTTCCGTGTCCGCCGCCGTTTCGGCCAGCCACATGCCTTCCGGCTTGCGTCCGAAGCGGTGCTCAAAGTCGGCAATGCCCCAGCGTATCTGCGTTTCGCGGTCGCGTCGCGTGGCCAGCGGCATGATCACGTGGTTGTACACCTGCGCCAGCGCGGAGCCGTGCCCTCCGAAGTGCTCCTGGCTCTGGCGGTCCGCGTCGAGGATGCTGCGGTAAGTCAGTGGCGCGTTCACTTCCAGCCAGGAAAGCAGCGTGGGGCCGAAATTGAAGCTCATATGCGCGTAGTTGTTGACCATGCGCACGATCCGGTTCTTCTCATCCACGATGCGGGCCGCGCCGTTCGTGGCGTAGCACTCCGCCGTGATGCGCTCGTTCCAGTCGTGGTAGGGAGCGGCGGAGTCCTGTGTCTCCACCGCCTCCAGCCACGGATTTTCCCGGGGCGGCTGGTAGAAGTGGCCGTGAATGCAGAGAAATCGATTGTTTGGGGAAGGCTTGCCGGCGACCATGTTCCCCCAGTGAACCAGTTACAGAGCACACTCGGCAAGCAGGCCGGCAGGGGACATTCATACTGCAGTAACGCATGCCGGGTCACCGGCGGACAATTTATTCCATGCCGCGATGCATGTCCCGGTCGAGCGCGTTCAGCGCGTCACTGGCGCACTGGCGTACGCGGCTCGGATCGCAGATCTGCAGCCGCTGGTCGAAGATGTACACCGCCCCCAGCGTGTACACCGAGGAAATCGCACTGGAACTGCCGGGGTGCTGCTTGTCCGTGTCCAGCGAGACCACCGTCAGCACCACGTTCTCATCCGGCCCGTCCTTCTCGACGGCCGTCTCCTCGAAGCGTGGATTGTCGGCCAGCAACGCATGCACCGCGCTGGCGTACTCCACCCCTACCGGGTCGGTACAGGTGCAGCTCAGCTTGACTTTGATCCGCTCGGGCGCGGCGTGGGCCGTGGCGGCCAGGGCGACGGAACAGCAGAACAGAAACAGCAGGCGACGCATGAACCACGTTAGACCACGGCCGCCAGCAGTGCAGCAATGCCACGTTCGGGGCACGCCAGCAGCGCATCTGCCACTGCCGCGTTACTCTTCGGATACCTCGCTTCACTCGGGCGGCGGTGACGCCGTGCCGTGGAGATCGCAGGCGCGCCACAGATACCAGCTCGCCACCGAGCGCCACGGCCGCCAGCGCTCCGCCCGCCGCCGCATCACGTCCGGTTTGGGCAGAATGGCCGGCGTGATCGGTTTGCGCCGCGGCGGACGGCCGAAGGTCAGCAGAAAGCCCTTGCGCACGCCGTAATCGCTCACCGGCAGCACATCCGGGCGGCCCAGGCGGAAGATCAGCAGCATCTGCACCGTCCACTCGCCGATGCCGCGCACCGCGGTGAGCCGGCGAACGATCTCCTCGTCCGGCATGCGCCGGATGCGTTCCAGCGTGGGCACGGTGCCGTCGAGGGTCTTCTCGGCCAGGTCGCGCAGCGCCAGTGTTTTGTTGGCGGAAAGACCCGCGCCCCGCAGGATCTCGTCCGGCACGGAAAGTATCTGCTGCGGTTGCGGATGCAGATCGCCGAAGGCCGTGATCAGTCGGCGCAAAATGGCGGCTGCCGCCTTCCCGTGCAACTGCTGGTAGATGATCGACTCCAGCAGCGCCTCAAACGGCGAATGCTGGCTCTTGAGCTGCAGCGTGAACGGGCCGGCGCGCTCGATCAGCGCTCCGAGTTTCGGATCGGCAGCACGCAGCGCCTCCAGCGCTTCTGCCGCGTTGTAGCGCACCGGTCTGCGGCCATCCGCCATGATGTGGAGAGTGTACTGGAGAGCCGCACGCGCGACGGCCCGCGCACACCGCTCTCGCACACAGCCCGCCAACAAGGAACGCGAGGAAGCCAGGCGGGCGGGTGCGGCGCATTCCACTCCTATCGAACCCACGCAAGTTTTTTCACGCCGCGCCGGGCTGCATTGGTTTCGCGAAGAACTTTGCTGCTATATTCCTTCTTTGCAGCAGTCCCGCTTTTCGCAAATATGCGACTGAAACAGTCGTAAAACGCACGGTGTAGTTCACCTCCAACACACGGCTACTGCCGAAGCAGGAACGCATTCATGGCGCAGATTTTCGACCGCAGCTCAAACGCGCTGGCCCGTATGAGCCTGGTCCTGACAGGGTTGATCGTCATCGCCCTCGGCGTGACCCTTGATCAATTGCAACGCTCGCCGTGGGTAACCCGGCAGGGGCAGCGGGCCGATCAGCCGGTCCCGTTCAGCCACAAGCACCACGTCATGGGGCTGGGCATTCAGTGCGAGTACTGCCATACCTCGGTCGAGCGCTCCGGCTATGCCGGCATTCCCCCCACCAAGACCTGCATCAACTGCCATTCGCAGATCTGGACCAATGCGCAACTGCTCGAGCCCGTGCGGCAGAGCTGGGCCACCGGCGAATCCATTCGCTGGATCAAGGTGCATGACCTGCCGGACTACGTGTACTTCAACCACGAAATCCACGTGAACAAGGGCATCGGCTGCTCCTCCTGCCACGGGCGCGTGGACCTGATGCCGATCATGTACCAGGAAAACTCGCTGCAGATGGAGTGGTGCCTCAACTGCCATCGCAACCCGGCCGTGAACCTCCGGCCCACCAACCAGATCTACAACATGGCGTGGAAGGGTCCGAGCAAGGACAACCCGGTGTGGTGCGGCACGGCAGGCGACAAGTATGGTGTGCCCACGGCCCAGACCATCAGTTGCACCACCGTCAATCCGGGAGAGGTGAGCGCGGAATCGGCCCGGCTGGGTATGCTCCCGCCGACCGCCGGACCGGAGACCAACCTGGTGGATGTTGCGGCGCAGTCCCAAAACGGCCTGGCGCCGGCCGGCACTGCCGGGATCCAGTATGCCAAGTTCACCAATCAGGAAGCCCTCGGCAAGTTCCTGATCGAGCAGTACCACATCCGCACGCCGCAGGAACTGAGCAGTTGCGAAACCTGCCACAGGTAGAGCCGGCGAAGGGCGGGTACATGGGAATCAGCGACGGACGGAACGGGAAACACCAAGCGATGGACAGAGACGAAACAATGGCGGTAAAGAGCGGGACAGGACTGGTCACACTGGAGCCGGCCACGACCGGCGCGCAGGGGCTGACGCTGGCCGAAGCGCGCGCGGCGCTCGACGGCAAGCAGGGCAAGGCCTATTGGCGCGGCCTGGACGAAACAGCGGCGCAGCCCGGCTTTGACAGCATGCTCCAGCGGGAATTTCCCGAGCATGCGCAGGAGTGGGTAGACCCGGTCTCCCGCCGCGGCTTCATGAAGCTCATGGGCGCCTCCCTGGCCATGGCCGGCCTGGCCGGATGCACCAAGCAGCCCGACGAGCCGATCTACCCCTACATCAAGCAGCCGGAAGACCTGATCCTCGGCCGTCCCACCTATTTCACTACCGCCTTTCCCTTCAACACCGGCGCGATTCCGCTGCTCATCAAGAGCGACGCATACCGGCCCATCAAGGTGGATGGCAACCCCGATCACCCCATGAGCAAGGGCGGCTCGGACGCGTTTACGCAAGGCAGCCTGCTCGGTCTGTATGACCCGGACCGCTCGCAGCGCGTCATGTATCGCGGTGAAACCAGCACCTGGGGCAATTTCCAGAACGCCATCTTTGCGGAGCTGCAGGCCAACCGCGGGCAGGGGCTCTACTTCCTCAGCCGCACCGTCACCTCGCCCACCCTGGCAGCACAGTGGAAGCGCGCGCAGGCGGCCTACCCGCAGGCAAAGTTCGTCCAGTACGACCCGGTCAACCGCGACTCCGCCATGGCTGCGTCGAAGGCCGCATTCGGCAACTTCTACGACACCCAGTACATGCTGGACAAGGCGGACGTCATCCTGTCGCTCGATGCGCCGTTCCTGTCGGGCATCACGCAGCCGGGCTTCATCAAGCTGGCGGGCGATTACGCCAACCGGCGCAAGCTGCTGGATCAGACGGTTCCGATGAACCGGCTGTACGCGGTTGAAAGCGCGCCCACCACCACCGGCTTCAAGGCCGACCATCGCCTGGCCTTGAAGGCCAGCGAGGTGGCTCCCTTTGCCGCAGCCCTAGCCGCGGCGCTGGGCGTCAATGGCGCCCCGCATGCCGGCGGCCCTGCCTGGAACGACAGCCAACAGAAATTTCTCCAGGCGCTTGCCGCGGACCTCAAGAGCCATGCCGGCCGCTCGGCCGTTATCCCGGGTGAGCAGCAGACACCGGAAGTGCACCTCCTGGCCATCGCCATTAACCAGGCGCTCGGCAATGTAGGCAAGACGGTTGCGTATACCGAGACCATCAACCCCATGCCCAGCGTGCAGCTCGATGATCTCAAGGGCTTGGTGGCGGACATGAACGCCGGCAGGGTGAACTGGCTCATCGTGCTCGACGCCAACCCGGTCTACAACGCGCCCCCGGATCTCCACTTCGCAGACGCCTTCAACAAGGTGCCGCACACCGCGCACCTCGGCGACTACCTCGACGAGACGGGCAAGCTCGCCATCTGGCACGTCAACAGCACGCATTACCTGGAAATGTGGTCGGACGCCCGCGCTTATGACGGCACGGTCTCCATCGTGCAGCCGATGATCGAGCCGCTCTACGCCGGGCACTCCGCGCATCATGTACTCCAGTTGCTGAACGAGGATCCTTCCGTCGCGCCCTACGATGTCATCCGCGCCAACTGGCAGGGACAGATGGGCGGCAACTCCGGCAGCGGCCCCGCCGGGTCCGGGCTGGGCGAAGCCTTCGAATCAAGCTGGCGCAAGGCGCTCCACGACGGCTTTATCGCCAATACCGCCTTCCAGCCGAAGACGCTCTCGGCCAGCACCGGTGCGCTGGCCGGACTGAACTTCCCCGCCAGCAGCGGTGGAGCGGATACCGTCGAGCTGATCTTCCGCCCCGACCCTTCGATCTACGACGGACGCTTTTCCAACATCGGCTGGCTGCAGGAGCTACCCAAGCCGGTCACCAATCTTTCCTGGGACAACGCTGTCCTGATCAGCCAGGCGACCAAGGCGCAGCTCAAGCTCGATGAATCCGACGTCGTCGAAATCGACGCGAACGGACGCAAGGTGCGCGGTTCCATCCTTGCCGTTCCGGGTCACCCGGACGGCGCCGTGACCCTCTACCTCGGCTACGGACGGCTGGACGCCGGGCGCGTGGGCAGCGGCATGGGCTTTGACGTCAACCAGGTGCGCACCTCGGGAACACCGCTGTTTGCCACCGGCGCCAAGCTCAAGAAGACCGGCGAAATCTATGAAGTGGCCATCACAAAGAGCCACTACAACGATGACCGCGGACATAAGGCGGGCGGCGATGGCTCCGGCACGCATTCGCTCGAAGGCAACGAGGCGCTGACCCGCGGGATCGTGCGCTACGCCACGCTGGACGAGTTCAAGGCCAATCCCGAGTTCGCGCACGAGGGCGACTTCCCCGAGACGCCCGATCCGGACACCACCATGTTCGCCAACTGGCGCTACGACAAGAACGCCTGGGGCATGGTCATCGACCAGAATTCCTGCGTCGGCTGCAACGCCTGCGTGGTGAGCTGCTATGCGGAAAACAACATTCCGGTGGTGGGCAAGCACAACGTCAAGGTCGGGCGCGACATGCAGTGGCTGCGCATCGACACCTACTTCGAAGGCGACCTGGCCGCGCCTCGCGCGCACTTCCAGCCGATGCTGTGCCAGCACTGCGAAAACGCCCCGTGCGAGCAGGTGTGCCCGGTAGGCGCCACCATCCACTCGCCCGAAGGCCTGAACATGATGATCTACAACCGCTGCGTGGGCACGCGCTACTGCTCCAACAACTGCCCCTACAAGGTGCGGCGCTTTAACTTCCTGCTCTTCTCCGATTACGAGACGGAAAGCCTCAAGTTCATGCGCAACCCCGACGTGACCGTCCGCAGCCGCGGCGTGATGGAGAAGTGCACCTACTGCGTCCAGCGGATCATCGCCGCCAAGATCGAGGCGGACAAGGAAAACCGCGCCATCCGCGACGGCGAAATCGTGACCGCCTGCCAGCAGGCCTGTCCCACCGACGCCATCATCTTCGGCAACATCAACGACAAGAACAGCAAGGTCAGAAAGATCAAGGACCAGAAGCGAAACTACGGCGTCATCGCGGATCTCAATACCCGTCCGCGCACCACGTATATCGCGGAAGTCATCAACCCCAACACGCAACTCTCGGGCGCGCCGGTTGAGCACACGCCCGAGAACGGCTAACTGGATCGAGCACTATGGCAACCAAAGAAACTCGGGTAAACGATCCGATGCTGGATCCGGTGACGGGCGAAGCCCGGGTCATTGCACCGGGGCATACCTTCAAGTCGGTCACCGACAAGATCTCGCGCATCGTGCTCACCTCGCACACGCCGATGGGCTGGTTCTTCGGACTGCTGATAGCCGGCGGCATCACCGCCATGCTGCTCACCGCGGTCACCTGGCTGTTCCTCCGCGGCGTCGGCATCTGGGGCCTGGACATCCCCGTCGGCTGGGGCTTCGCCATCATCAACTTCGTCTGGTGGATCGGTATCGGCCATGCCGGCACCCTGATCTCGGCGATTCTGCTGCTCTTTAAGCAGACCTGGCGTAACTCCATCAACCGCTTCGCCGAAGCCATGACGATCTTCGCCGTCATCTGCGCCGGCATGTTCCCGCTCATTCACGTGGGCCGGCCGTGGCTGGGATACTGGCTCTTCCCCTATCCCAACTCCATGAACGTGTGGCCGCAGTACCGGTCGCCGCTGCTGTGGGACGTCTTCGCCGTTTCCACCTACGCGACCATCTCGGTTGTCTTCTGGTACATCGGCATGATCCCCGACCTGGGCACGCTGCGCGACCGTTCGAAGTCCCGCGTAGCCCAGTACACCTACGGGCTGCTGGCGCTCGGCTGGCGCGGTTCGGTCCGCCACTGGATGCGCTATGAGACGGCTTCGCTGCTGCTGGCCGGCTTGGCGACCCCCCTGGTGCTCTCCGTTCACACGGTCATCAGCTTCGACTTCGCGGTGGCCGTGCTCCCGGGCTGGCACACCACCATCTTCCCGCCTTACTTCGTGGCCGGCGCCGTCTACTCCGGCTTCGCCATGGTGCTCACGCTCGCCATCCCGATCCGTAAGTTCTATCACCTGGAAGACGTGATCACCCTCCGCCACTTGGACAACTGCGCCAAGGTGATGCTGACCACCGGCCTGATCGTCGCCTACGGGTACTTCATGGAACTCTTCATGAGCTGGTACTCGGCCAGCCACTGGGAGTACTTCGCGTTCTGGAACCGGCTCTTCGGACCCATGGGCTGGGCCTACTGGGTGCTCATCACCTGCAACATCGCCCTGCCACAACTGCTGTGGCTGCGCGCGCTGCGCGTGAGCCCCACCGGACTGTTCATCATGTCCATCATCGTGAACACGGGCATGTGGTTTGAGCGCTTTGTCATCGTCGTCACCAGCCTCTACCGCGACTTCCTCCCGTCCTCCTGGGGCACCTACAAGGCGACCCGCTGGGACTACGCCACCTTTATTGGAACGCTGGGTCTGTTCACGTTCCTGTTCTTCCTGTTTATCCGCTTCCTGCCCATGATCCCCATCTCCGAGCTGCGTGTGCTGCTGCCGCAGTCCAAGATCAAGGCAGAAGGCGAACCACTTCCAGAGGCAGGTGACTAATGGCAGAGCCTGTTGAGGGTATCTACGGCCTTCTGGCCGAGTTCGATACCGCCGGCCAGTTGACGAACGCGGCCAAGTCCGCTTACGACTCCGGCTGGCGGCGGCTGGACTGCTACACGCCCTATCCATGCGAAGAAGCGGCCGAGGCCATCGGCTTCCACCGCAACTATGTCCCCGCCATCACGCTTATCGGCGGACTCATGGGCTGCGCCGCCATGTTTCTCATGGAAACCTGGATCAATGTGTGGGCCTATCCCCTGAACATCGCCGGACGCCCGCTGTTCGCCTGGCCCGCCTTCATGGTCCCCGCCTATGAGTGGACCATCCTGTTTGCCGGTCTTACGGCCGCCTTCGGCATGCTCGCCATGTGTGGCCTGCCGGCGCCCTACCATCCGCTGTTCAACGCGCCCAACTTCCGCACCGGTGCTACCTCGGATAAATTCTTTCTGTGCCTGGAAGCGCGCGATCCTAAGTTTTCTCTCACCGAGTCGCGGGCCTTTCTGGAAACGTTAGAGCCGGTCTCGATCGTGGAGGTGGAGTATTAACGCGATCCGCAACAAGCGTCCGGCCAACTGCCAGGCCGCCCTGCTGGCCCTCGGAGCGGGGCTGCTGCTGCTCGGCGGCTGCCGCCAGGACATGCATGACCAGCCCAAGTTCGTGCCCCAGCGCGGCACCGATTTCTACGCCGACGGCCGCTCCGTGCGTCCCCAGGTGCAGCACACCGTCGCCCGCGGCCAGATGTACGAGACGGAGTTCTTCTATACCGGTCTCCAGAACGGCAAGGAAATGGACGCGATGCCCTTTCCCGCCACCATGACCGTGCTGGCGCGCGGGCAGGAGCAGTACAACACCTATTGCGTTCCTTGCCACTCCCGCGTCGGCAACGGCGCCGGCATGATCGTGCAGCGTGGGTACAAACCGGCCGGTAACTTCCACGGTCCGGCACTGCTGGCCAAGCCGCTGAGCCACTACTTCTACGTCATCACCAACGGCTACGGCGCCATGCCGGACTACTCCGCGCAGATTACCGCGGCCGATCGCTGGGCGGTGGCGGCCTATATTCGCGCCCTGCAACTCAGTCAGGCGGCCAAGCCGGGCGACGTGCCCCCGGGCACGCAGATCCGGCAACTCGCCGATGTCGCCGAGGAACAGGGTCTGCCGGCAAGCTATGCACAGCCCTGGCAGATGCCGGGGACCGCCGTCTATGCCGTGGCGCCCACCGGCGCTAACCCGGGCATGGCACCTCCGGAGCCGGAGGTGCAGATCCCGGAAAGCAACCGGCCCGCGCTGGAAACCCCGAACGGCGACTCGCTGCCGCCCTCGTCTGCGCATCTGCCTTCGCGCATCGGGCGCTACGGCGGCCAGCCCGGTTCCGAGATTCCCGCCCTCAATAGCCAGGGTGCGGTCCAGGGCATGGGCTCAGCCAACGGCGCAGGGAACTCCGGCGCCAGGACGACGCCCAAACCGAACAACAAGAAGCCGCAGTAAGGGAGCGCAACGGCAAGCATGGCACACGAACACGGACACATCCTGCGCACACTGCCGGCCGACCTCCGGGCCCCGGCCATCGTGAATGGCTGGCGGTCGCGGGCAATTCTGGTGGGCATTATCTTTGGCGTGCTCGGCATCGTGCTGGCGGTCATCGCCGGCCTGGTGGAGCACGACGGCATCGACCACCTGCTGCGCAGTTGGCTCATGGGCGCCATGCTCTGCTGGGGCTTCGCCCTCGGCGGCCTGGCGATGCTGATGGTGCAGTACCTTTCCGGCGGCAAATGGGGCCTGCTCATCCGGCGCCCGCTCGAGGCCATGTCGCGCACGCTTCCGCTGGTCGCCCTCATGTTCCTGCCGGTGCTTATCTTCATGAAGCGGCTGTACCTCTGGGCGCGCATCTCCAACCCCGCACAGGCCCTCCGCGATCACCTCATCACCAAGGAAGAAGCGCACGACATCGCCTGGAAGCGCCCGATGCTGAGCATCCACAGCGTCTGGATCCAGATCATTGTGTGCTTCATCATCTGGTTCTCCTTCATGTACTTCATGAACAAGTGGGGCATCGAGCGCGATGCCGATGCGGAGCCGCACGTCCCCTTCTGGCAGAAGCGCCTCGAAAACATCAGCGGCATCGGCGTGGTTATTTACTCGCTGACCCTTACGGCCCTGGTGATCGACCTGGTCATGTCAACCGACGTTACCTGGTTCTCCACCATGTATGGGCTGAACTACCTCGTGGGACAGGGTTACGCCGTGCTGGCGCTCTCGGTCATCACCGTGGTCAGCCTGTCCCGTTACGAGCCGATGAACCGGATCCTCCGCACTACCGAGCAGCACGATCTCGGCAAGCTCTGCTTCGCCTTCGTGATGCTCAACATCTACCTCAACTTCTCCCAATTCCTGATCATCTGGTCGGGCAACCTGCCGGAAGAGATTCCCTGGTACCTGGACCGTATCCGCGGCCACTGGGGAGAGATGTACACCCTGGACTTCATCTTCCACTGGGTGATTCCGTTTACGCTGCTGCTGTCGCGTGACATCAAGCGCGACAAGCGCCGCATCGTGCTGGTCGCCAAGTGGATGATCTTCGCCCGCGTCTGGGACATGTTCATGCTCATCGAGCCCAGCTTCCCCGATGCCCGGCGCAACCTGCACTTCTCCTTCGGCATTCTGGAATATGCCGCCATCCCAACGGCGATGATCGCCTTCTGGGTGGCCTACTACCTGACCCAACTCAAGACGCGGCCGCTGGTGCAGACCAACGATCCGCACCTGGCAGAGATTCTGGAGGCGGAACATGCCCATGCATAGGCCGGATGACCCGCAGGGACACGGACTGACCGGCACCGGGCCGGGGATTCCTTCGGCCGGTTACGAGACCTCGGATATCAGCGTTCCCGGCGTGATTGTGTTTCTTGTTTCGCTGGGCGTGTTCCTGGTGATCTTCTTCGTGTTCTGCTTCGGCATGGGCAAGGTCATCAACAACGCCCTGGTGAAGCATGATGGGCCGCCCAACAAGTGGACCGCTGCTGTCTCGGGCGACCCCAATCAGCAGCCGCAGGAGCACAAGAGTCTGGAATCGAATGCGGCCATGGAGCAGAAACAGCTCGCGGTCATGACCCAGGCCTTTCCCACGCCCCGGCTCGAAACCGACGACGGCAATCAGGATCTGGCGGACCTCCACGCGCGCGAAGACCTGCTGCTCGATCACTACACCTGGGTGGACCGGCCGGGTGGCGTCGTCCGTATTCCGATCGACCGGGCCATGGAACTGATCGCGCAGCGCGGACTCCCGGTTATCCAAGGCTCCGATGCGCAGCAGGTGATGACTGCCGACCAGAAGCAACTGATCACCGAACCGCTGACGAATGGTTTCGCGCGTACCGGCTACGAGCAGGAGCTCGAAGTCGAGCAGGCGCGCAAGCAGGAAAGCCGCCAGCCGCGCTCGGGTGAGCAGGCAAAGCTGGCCCCGGCGCACTGAGCCGGCCGAACTGTGGCACCCTCACTGAAAGCTGTGGTGAGGCGAAAAAAGCACCGTAACGGAGCGCCCGGCGAAGGCCGGGCAACCGGTACGATGGAAGTATGAGAGCGATGACGGAGAAGCACACAATCCGGCGAGTCCCTGCTACGCGGCGCCTGCGCGCGCTGCTGGCGAGCTGCCTCCTGGCCGTGGGATGTCTGGCCGTGCAGCCGGCCCTGGGTCAGGTGTCCGGATACGGCGAAAAGCAGATGGGCGAACCGGCGGAAGACCACCTGCCCGCGGTGCTGAACAAGGTGCAGATTTCCCAGCGCCTCAATCAGCAACTGCCCCTCACGGCGACCTTCAAGGATGAAAACGGCAACACCGTCCAGCTCGGCAAGTACTTCGGCAAGCGGCCGGTCATCCTCGCCCTCGTCTACTACCAGTGCCCGATGCTCTGTTCCGAAGAACTGAAAGGCCTGACCGGCGCGCTGGAAATGGTCAGCTTCAAGCCGGGGAAAGACTTCGACATCGTGGTCATCAGCATTGACCCGAGCGAAGGCCCCGCGCTGGCCCACGCCAAGAAGGCGGAGTACGTCAGGTTCTACGGCCGGCCAGGCACAGAAGATGGGTGGCACTTCCTCACCGGCCCCCAGAGCTCGATCAATGCCGTCAGCGACGCCGCAGGGTTCGGGTACGTGCGCGTGCCGGGCCCGGACGGCAAGCTGAATCAGTTTGCCCACGCCAGTGCCATCGAGATCGTCACCCCGGAGGGCCGGATCGCGCAGTACTACCTCGGCGTCGAGTACTCGCCCAACGACCTGCGCCTCGGCCTGGTCGAGGCCTCCGAGCACCGCATCGGCACACCGGTGGATACCATTCTGACCTATTGCTACCACTACGATCCGCGGATGAATCGCCACAGTCTCGTCATCGCGCGCGTGGTGCAGCTTGGGGGTCTCATCACAGTCTTAAGTTTGGGCGGGTATATGGCGGTGATGTTTCGCCGCGACTTCAAACATGACGGCAACGGCGGCACCAACGCATAGCACTGTACGGGACAGCAACCGGGTCCGACTCATCAGTTCGATGGATAAAAGGGAACGATGCACTTTATAAGTCCAGTTCTTTGGCAGTTTCTGATCAAGTGGCTTACGACCTTCGCGATCTTTCCGCCGGAGGCATCGACCATCGCGCCACAAACAGATGCGCTTTACTTCTTCCTGGTGCTGATGACCCTGGTCGGTCTGGTGCTGGTCGGCCTAATGGTGTTCGCGTTCTCCCTGAAGTACCGCAAGGCGAGAAGTCCGGAAGCCACGCACATCGAAGGCTCCACCCTGCTCGAAGCCACCTGGACCATCATCCCGCTGGCCCTCTTTCTCTTGTGCTTCGTGTGGGGCGCGCTGCTCTACTTCCGTATCTACGATCCACCGACCAACGCCATGAACATCTACGTCGTGGGCAAGCAGTGGATGTGGAAAGCCGAGCATCCCGGCGGGCAGCACGAGATCAACGCCCTGCACATCCCCGTGGGCCGTCCCGTGCAGCTCACCATGGTCTCGCAGGACGTGTTCCACAGCTTCTCCATCCCCGCTTTCCGCATCAAGCGCGAGGTCATCCCCGGGCGCTACTCGACCGTGTGGTTTACCGCTACCAAGCCGGGCACCTACCACCTCTTCTGCACCCAGTACTGCGGCACGCTGCACTCCGCCATGATCGGTGAGATCGTGGCCATGTCCCCGGACGACTACCGGAACTGGACCGCCGGCAGCACCAGCGGCATGTCCCTGGCACAGAACGGCGAGCGCCTCTTCGCCAGCCTCGGCTGCAGCAGTTGCCACACCGCCGGCGATGCCGCCCGTGGGCCGAACCTCTGGGGCCTCTACGGACGCAAGGAAATCCTCCAGAACGGCCAGTCCGTCACCGTGGACGACGCCTTCCTGCGCGGCTGCATCCTGAATCCGACCACCCACCAGGTGGCCGGGTATCTCCCCATCATGCCCACCTACCAAGGGCAGGTGAGTGAGGAAGGCCTGATCGATCTCGTCGAGTACATCAAGGGTCTACAATCGAACTTCCGTATCCAGCAGACCATCAACACCACCACCTTCTCGCCCAGCCAGGCAGGCGCAACCGGCAACTCCGGCGACTACCGTCCGCAGATCACGACGGGAGCCCGGCAAATGCCGGATGCCGTGCCTGATACATCGACCTCCAAGGGAACAGGGGTTTCGCCGCAATGAGTACAAGCACAATCGTTCGTCTCCCCAATCAGCAGGACGCAACCCTGCCCAAGCGCCACTACCTCAACAACGGCTATGGCCTGAAGAGCTGGCTGCTGACCGGCGACCACAAGCGGATCGCCATCTTGTACCTGATCTCGATCACGTTCTTCTTCTTCATCGGGGGAGCGTTCGCCGGCCTCATCCGCCTCGAACTGCTCACCCCCCTCCCGGACCTGGTCGCGTCGGACACCTATAACAAGTTGTTCACCATGCACGGCATCATCATGGTGTTCTTCTTCCTGGTGCCCTCCGTTCCCGCGGTCATCGGGAACTTCGTCCTGCCCATCATGCTCGGGGCCAAGGACCTGGCCTTTCCCAAGATCAACCTGCTGAGCTGGTACCTCTACTGGATGGGCGGACTCCTCACCCTGTCCGCGCTGATCCTGGGCGGCGTGGACACGGGCTGGACCTTTACCACCCCGCTCTCCACCCACTACCTGAACACGCACGTCATCACCGCGGCACTCGGCGTCTTCGTCGCCGGCTTCAGCTCCATCTTCACCGGGCTGAACTTCATCGTGACCACGCACCGCATGCGCGCCCCCGGTATGACCTGGTTCCGCATGCCGCTGTTTATCTGGTCCAACTACGCGGCTTCCATCCTGATGGTGCTCGGCACCCCGGTGCTGGCCATCTCGCTGGTGCTGGTCGCCCTCGAGCGCACCTTCGGCATCGGCGTCTTCGACCCCAGCAAGGGCGGCGACCCCATCCTCTTCCAGCACCTCTTCTGGTTCTACTCCCACCCCGCCGTCTACATCATGATTCTGCCGGGCATGGGCGTCATCTCCGAGGTCATCAGCACCTTCGCCCGCAAGCGGGTCTTCGGCTACACCGCCGTCGCCTTCTCCTCGGTCGCCATCGCCGTCTTCGGCTTCTTCGTGTGGGAGCACCACATGTTCATCATGGGCGTGTCCAACTACTCCGCCCTGGTCTTCTCCCTGCTCACCATGCTGGTCGCCGTACCCTCGGCCATCAAAATCTTTAACTGGTCGGCCACGCTCTACAAGGGCTCCATCACCTTTGAAACGCCGATGCTCTACGCCTTCGGCTTTATCGGGCTGTTCACCATCGGCGGCCTCACCGGCGTCTTCCTCGGCTCCCTCGGCATGGACATCCACCTCACCGAGACCTACTTCATCGTCGCCCACTTCCACTTCGTCATGGTCGGCGGCATGCTCATGGCCTACCTCGCCGGCATTCACTTCTGGTGGCCCAAGATGACCGGCCGCATGTATCCCGAGCAGATGTCCAAGCTCGCCGCCGTCACCACCTTCATCGGCTTCATCCTGACCTTCTTCCCGCAGTTCGTCCTGGGCTACCTGGGCATGCCGCGCCGCTACCACGCTTACCCGCCGGAGTTCCAGATCCTCAACGTCTTCTCGACCGCTGGCGCCACCGTGCTGGGCGTCGGCTATCTCATGCCGATGATCTACATGACCTGGTCGCTCAAGTACGGCGCCATCGCCGGCGCAAACCCCTGGCAGGCCACCGGCCTGGAATGGCAAATCGCTTCGCCGCCGCCCACGGAAAACTTCCTCGAGACCCCCATCGTGGATCACGAAGCCTACGATTACGAGTGGCTGGCACACAAGACTGAACGAGAGGTGACGACCGTTGGATAGTCAAGCGATCGCAGCCGCACAGCAGGTGGAGGTCGAGCATCACGAGCACGACCATCCACCGTATCTCCGCCACCACTTCGAAACAGTCGAGCAGCAGAAGGAAGCCTCCTCCTTCGGCATGTGGCTCTTTCTGCTCACGGAGATCATGTTCTTCGGCGGCATGTTCATGGCGTATCTGCTGTACCGCAACTGGTACTACGACGCCTTTGTCGCCGGCAGCAACACCCTGGGCATCGGCCTCGGCACCACCAATACGGCGGTGCTCATCGTGTCGAGCTTCACCATGGCCATGGGCGTCTACTGCGCGGAGATCCGCAACCGCAAAGGCCTGCTCCTTTCTCTTTCCATCACCATCCTCCTCGGGCTGATCTTCCTCGGCATCAAGTCCGTGGAGTACCACGAGAAGTACACGGCGCACCACATTCCCGGCGCCAACTTCAGCATCGACGAGTTCGTCCATCCGGTGGACAAGCGCGACGTGCCGCTGGCCCCCGACATGGCCGAGCATGCGCAGATCTTCTTCTTCCTCTACTTCGCCCTCACCGGCATGCACGCGCTGCACATGATCATCGGCATCGCCATCCTCTTCGGCCTGCTCTACAAGGCCTGGAAGGGGGCGTACACGAACGGGCACAGTACCACCATCGACAACTTCGGCCTGTACTGGCACTTTGTCGATATTGTCTGGATATTCCTGTTTCCGCTGCTGTACCTCATCAGTCGCCACCCCTTGCATTAGTTCAGGAGAACGCTTGTGTCGCACCCCACTCTGGAACCTTCGCACCAGCAGCACCACATTATCGGTCCCAAAGTCTATGGGACAATCCTGCTCTGCCTGCTCGTGCTCACCGGTGTCACCACGGGCGTGGCCTTCATCAACCTCGGCATCTTCAGCCCCATCGTCGCGGTGGGCATCGCGTGCATCAAGGCGGTGCTGGTCATCCTGTTTTTCATGCACATCCGCTACAGTTCACGCCTCATGATGCTGACCGTGGCCTCCGGCTTTTTCACCTTCCTCGTCCTCATCACCATGACCCTGAGCGACTACATGAGCCGGACCTGGGGCATGTGGTAAGAACTCGCGCCTTACAAAAACAGCGGGCGGCCTGCGGGCCGCTCGCTTCATTTCAGCGCATGATCCGCACCCCCCGCTGTCATCCCGAGCGAACGCAGTGAGCCGAGGGACCTGCGGTTTCATCTGTCATCCTGAGCGAGCGCAGCGAGTCGAAGGACCTGCGTTTCGCCTCCCACCCAACTCACTGTCATCCTGAGCGAGCGCAGCGAGTCGAAGGACCTGCGGATTGCTCGACCCTAACTCCGCCTAACCCCTGACCCCTGTTATGACAAAACAACCCGCCACCCCCACCCAGGACGACCACATACCTGCCGCCCTGCGCACACTCGCTGAAGACCCGCGCGTCACCGTGCGCCGCTCCGGCCCTCCGCTCCCGGACGCGCGCTGCATTGTGTACTGGATGCAGCGCTCCCAGCGTGGAGTGGACAACGCCGCCCTCGACCTGGCCATCCGCATCGGCAATGAACTCGGCCTGCCGGTGGTGGCGTTCTTCTCCGCCCTCGGCAACTTTCCCCACGCCAACCTGCGGCACTACGTCTTTCTCCAGCAGGGATTGCGTGACGTGGCCCAGGACCTGGCCGAGCGCGGCGTCGGCTTCGTGGTCCGGCGTCCGCCAGACAACGCCCTTGAGGCCTTTGCCGCTGAGGTCGGAGCAGCCATGATTGTCGGCGACGAAAACCCCACGCGCGAGCCGGACCGCTGGCGCAAGGTGCTGGCCGGCCGCCTGCGCCTGCCCTACTGGACCGTCGATGCCGATGTCGTCGTGCCCTCCAGGCTCTTCACCAAGGGCTATTACGCGCTTCACCACTTCCGCCCGCACCTCCGCGCGGAGCTGCCGCGCTTCTTGGTAGAGCCCGCGCCCCCGCGCCCGCTCCATTCTTGGGCGCCGGAGCACAGGCCGCCGTCGTACCCGCTCCATCTGGACCTCACCGAGGGCTGGCAGCGACTGGACCGCACCGTCGCCCCCGTGGATACCTTCTACGGCGGCACCCATGCAGCAACGCGGCGGCTGCGCTACTTCATGGACCACCAACTGGCCGGGTACCCGGAATCGCGGCGACATCCGGAGATGCAAGGCACCAGCCAGCTCTCTCCCTATCTCCACTTCGGCCACATCAGCCCGCTGCGCATCGCGCTTGAAGTGCGCCGCGCGGTGCAGGAAGGAAAAGCTCCGCAGGCCTCCTGCGATGCGTTTCTCGACGAGCTGATCGGGTGGCGGGAACTGTGCGTCAACTTCGTCCGGCACACGCCCCATTACGACACCATCGAATGCGCCGCACCCTGGGCCGCTGCCACGCTCAAGGCACATCTGCGCGATGTGCGCGATCCGCTTTACACCCTGGAGCAGATGGAGCGCGGCGAGACCTACGACGAGCTATGGAACGCCGCGCAGCTCCAGATGGTGCGCTACGGCTGGATGCACAACATGATGCGCATGTACTGGGCAAAGAAGATGCTCGAATGGTCGCCCACGCCCGCCAAAGCGTTCGAGTGGGCCGTCCACCTGAACGACAAATACGAGATGGACGGGCGCGATCCCGCCGGGTATGCCGGCATCGCCTGGGCCATCGCCGGCACCTTCGACCGCGCCTGGGCCGAGCGCCCCATGTTCGGCAAGATCCGCTACATGTCCGAGGCCTCCACCGGCAGCAAGTTCGATTCGAAGCGCTACAAGGCCCTCATCGCCGACCCGGAAGCCGCCAAGCGCGAACTCTACCGCGAAACCATGCCGTAGCTCATCCCCAGGCGTGAATGCTCATTCCGGCATTGGCGAGATACCTGCATTCTGGAGATCGCTTGCTTTGTCTAGATTGCCCGCATCGTCTAAATCAACTTGTCATCCTGAGCGAAGCAGGACGGCTGTACCGTCCTGCGAAGTCGAAGGACCTGCGGCTCCCCGGAACCAAACCGGGTGCCCCATCCTTCGCGCCTCGCGAAAGCTCAAACTCACTGGGCAATCGAGCGCGAAGGGTGGCGGCCACAAAAGCCTGCTCGACATCGCTTTTCGCCCGTGGCGTAGTAATTCTCCGTATCTGCCACAATAGAAATAGGACTCGATCCACACCGCAAAGTGTCCGCCCTGTCGATCAACCGTAAAAGGTAATTAAAAAGAAAACACATTTCACCGAAATCGGTGCAAAGGGCGCCAATAAGTCCTTTCCTGAGAGGACTTTGTCTGTAACTCTTGCGCTATGAGGACTTTACCCGACCACCCCCGGCGTAAGTTCTTTCGCCTGAAGACTTTGGCCCGAAAGTCCAGGGGGGAGGGGGAGTGACGATCAAGTATCCTGATCCTTACGCCGTCCCGGCAGAACGCCCATGGGAACGGCGCCCTGATTTTTATGCCCCTCTATCTCGTCACCGGCGCCGCCGGATTTATCGGTTCCTCCCTGGTGGAAGCCCTCGTGGAGCGCGGCGAACGCGTCCGGGCCATCGACAACTTCCTCACCGGCAGGCGTGAAAACCTCACGCCCTTCCTCGACCGCATCGACTTCCGCGAAGCCGACCTGCGTGACGCCGCAGCCATGCACGACGTGTGCCAGGGCGTTGACTTCATCCTCCACGAGGGCGCGCTGCCCTCCGTGCCGCGCTCGGTTAAGGATCCGGAGCCAAGCCACAACTGCAACATCAACGGCACCTTCCACCTGCTCGAAGCGGCGCGTGCCGCTGGGGTGCGGCGTATCGTGTATGCCGGCTCCTCCTCCGCCTACGGCAACCAGCCCGGCATGCCGCGCAGGGAAACCATGCCCCCCATGCCCATCTCGCCCTATGCTGTGCAGAAGCTCACCGGCGAGCTCTACATGCGGAGCTACTGGCAGGTCTACGGACTCGAAACCGTATGCCTGCGCTACTTCAACATTTTCGGTCCCCGGCAGGTGCCGGACTCGCCCTACAGCGGAGTGATGGCGAAGTTCACCCTGCAAATGATGCGCGGCGAGCAGCCGGTCATCTTCGGCAACGGCGAGCAGGGGCGCGACTTCACCTACATCGCCAACGCGGTCGAGGCCAATCTGCTGGCCTGTGCCGCGCTGTCGGAAAAGGTAGCCGGCCGGGTCTTCAACATCGCCTGCGGGGGACGGCACACGTTGAACGAAACCTACGCGCTGCTAGCGGAACTGCTCGACTACCCCCATCCGCCCGCCTACGGGCCGCCGCGCACCGGCGACATCACCGACTCGGAGGCGGACATCTCCGCCGCGCGCGAGGCCTTCGGTTACCAGCCCTCGATAGGATTCCGCGAGGGGCTGGAGCGGACGGTCGCCTGGTACCGCAGCGCTTTTGCCGCCTGACGGGAGCCAGCGCCCTACACACTTGGTAACCAGCGACGGGCAGTTCGGGTGTCACTTCTTTTTGTGCCGCGTTCCATAATGGGTCACCCATTCCGGAGTCAGCCGTCGCCGCGCCTTGCTGCCTTTGGGTCAGCAGGCGGAACCCGGCTTCACGTGCCAAGGCCGGAGGGCGTGCAGAACTCCGGTGAACAGGCCCTTTTCGCGGTACCTGAGCTTGCTGCTGTGCTCCGCCCTCGCGGTCGGTCCTGAGGGCCGAAACCCTCGTTTCTGCACCTTCTGTGCAGCCGCAGCCCGCAACCGCATCCGCCATCGCGCTGAACACACCCTGGACGCCCATCGGGCCCCAGCAGGTGCAGAGCGCCCAATTCGGCCTGATCACCGGTCGCGTCACCAGCCTCGCCGTGGACCCGGCGGACGCCTCCGGCAACACCGTCTACGCCGGAACCGCCGCGGGCGGGGTCTGGAAGTCCACCAATGCCGCAGCCAGTGCAGCCTCGGTGAGCTTCGTCCCGCTCACCGATAACCTGCCGGGCTTCGACTTCAGCACCTCGGCACAGACCTCCCTTAGCATCGGGGCCTTGTCCGTTCAGCCCGGAGGAACCGGCGTGGTGCTGGCCGGCACCGGTGACCCGAACGACCGGCCCGACTCCGCATACAGCACCGGCGTGCTGCGCTCCGCCGACGGCGGCAATTCCTGGACGCAGATCGTACAGTCCAGCGACGGGCTGTATGGACCGGGAGAGAACTTCTCCTTCGCCGGCCTGAGCTTCGCCGGCTTCGCCTGGAGCACCGTGTCGCCCAACCTCGTAATCGCGGCCGTGGCGGGCTCCTACCAGGCCGTGGTGGAGAATGCCGGTTACCAGGGCATCAGCCGGATGGGCCTGTACTATTCGCAGGACGCCGGCCAAAGCTGGCAACTGGCCACCATCGAGGACGGCCCGTTCCAGAAGCTGCAGGCCCCGAATATGAATTACCCGGCCAGCTTTGATGGGAATGCGGCCACGGCCGTGGTGTGGAACCCGGTACGAAAGCTCTTCCTTGCAGCCATACGCTACCACGGCTATTACCAATCCAGCGATGGCATAACGTGGACGCGCCTGCAGCACCAACCGGGTGCCGGGCTCACCACGCAGGCATGCCCTGCCAACCCCGGCAGCGGCGGCTCGATCCATTGCCCGATTTTTCGCGGCGCGCTCGCGGTACAACCTGTTACTGGCGATACCTACGCGGTATCAACGGACATCAATAACGCCGATCAGGGCCTGTTTGAAGACGTGTGCTCCGCGACCAACGGCGCTTGCAGCAGCGTTCTGCTTCTGTTCGGCCAGCAACTCTCCGCTGCTGCCCTGGAGACCGGCCCGGGCAATACGGTGATCCCGCAGGCGGATTACAACCTGTATCTCCGCGCCGTGCCGCAGGGCAGCGACACCCTTCTCTTTGCCGGCACACAGGACATCTACCGTTGCAGTCTGGCGGCAGGCTGCATCTGGCGCAACACCACGCACGTCAGCACCTGTTCCGCGCCTGCGGGTGTCTCGGCCGGGCAGCATGCAGTGGATTGGGTTCCGGGCAGCGGGACGCTGTTCTTCGGCAACGACGGCGGCCTGTGGCGCACGACCGACTCCCTTAACCAGCAGACCACGCCATGTTCCAGCGATGATGGCGCGCACTTCGACAACCTGAACGGCGGGCTCGGGCCGCTGATGCGCGTGACATCGATCGCGCAGGTGCCGACGGATTCGCAGGCGCTGCTGGCTGCCGCGGGGCAGCTTGGCAGCGTTGCGAAGACGCTGGGCAGTATGCGCTGGGCGCAACTGGCCACGGCCGCAGCCAGCTATGTGGCGATCGACCCGCTCAACAGCCGCAACTGGTACGCCAGTTCCGGCCCCGGAGTCTCCATCAGCCGTTGCACGCTCGGCCAGCAGTGCACGGCGGCTGACTTCGCTCCGGTGGTCGGGAACGCGCAGGTGGCCAACGACGGCGCCGCGCTTTACCAGCCGGCGGTGTGGATGCTGGACCCGCAGGACCCGTCCATGATGCTGGTGGGAACGTGCCGGGTGTGGCGAGGGCCGGCGGGCGGCGGTGCTGGTTGGTCGAACTACCAGCGCGATCAGCCCCATGCTCGACGGCAACATTGCTCCTGCCTGTCAGGGCGGGCAGAGCCCTACGGTGAACGCGCAGATTCGCTCCCTCGCCGCATCCGGACCGCTCTCCGGCCGGCCGGCCGGCGTGGAGCGCCTGTACGCGGGCATGGCCGGCCTCATGGACGGCGGCACGACTGCCCCCGGCCACCTGTATACCGCCGTCTACGATCCGGCAACCGGTATCTCGCCCGCCTGGGCGGACCTGTACCGCTCGCCGGTGCTCAATGATCCGAACAACTTCGGGCGCTTCAACCCGGGCGGCTTCGCTATTTCGTCCATTGCGGTGGACCCGCACGACATCACCGGCCAGACGGTCTACGCGTCAGCAGCCGGTTTCAGCGGAGATGGGCTAACGGAACAAGTGAGTCAGCCGCTGGTGTATCTTTCCAGCGATGCGGGGCAGCACTGGAGCAACATCACCTCCAACCTGCTGGACATCCCGGTAAACGCGCTCGCGGTGGACCCGAACACCGCGAACGTCGTGTACGTGGGCACGGACATCGGCGTATACGTCGCATCGGATGTGACGAAATGCGTGGTGCCGCAGAACAACTGCTGGAGCCGCTACGGCGCGGGACTGCCGCCCGCCCCGGTACTGACGCTCATCCCCTACACGGGAAGCGGGGAAGCCGTCCTGCGTGCCGGCACCTACGGACGCGGCGTGTGGCAGACCGCGCTGGCTACACCCGCTTCCGGCGCAGGCGGCACCACCTCCGCCACGGCGCAACCCGCTACGCTGGTCTTCACTGCTTCGGTGGGGGTCACCACCGCATTCCAGCCTGTGACGCTGACCAATACCGGCAGCACCGATCTCCAGATCGGGCAGGTGGTCACGACGACCGATTTCGTGCAGCAGAGCAACTGCCCGGCTTCGCTGATCAGCGGCGCCACGTGCACAGTGAACGTTGCCTTCGCACCAAGCGTGCAGGGAGCGCGTTCTGGAACTCTGACCATTCCGGCCAATGTGGCCGGAGGCCAACTCACGGTTGCGTTGACCGGGACGGCCGGGGCGCCGGCCTCCGTCGTGCTCACTCCTTCCCAATTGAACTTCGGCAGCGCGCTGGTTGGCAGCCGCACCGCCCCGCAATATGTCACCGTTGCGAATGAGGGCGGGAACGCTGTGAGCCTCGGTACCCCGGTGGTGACTGGCAGCTTCGTACTTGACCTCCAGCACCTGCACCGCGCTTCTTAACGCAAACACGAGCTGCACGGTCGGCGTCGTCTTCGCGCCCTCCGCAGCCGGCGCGACGCTGGGTTCACTGGCCATCACCGACGACGTGGGCACCCAGACTGCACCGCTCACAGGCACCGGAACGACTCCACCCACGGATTCGCTGACGCCGGCTTCGCTGAACTTTCCCCCGCAAACCGTGAACACAACCAGCGCCGTCCAGCAGGTTACGTTGACCAACAACGGCGACACCGCGCTCACGCCGATCCAGGTGAGTATCAGTGGGGACTTCGCGGTGAACAATCTCTGCGGCGCCTCGCTTGCGCCGCACGCAACCTGTGCCATGGCAGTTACGTTTAGTCCCAAATCTGCCGGGAGCGCAGCGGGACAGCTCACCATGACGGATTCGCTGAGCACGCAAACGGTTGCGCTCCAGGGAACCGGAACGGCGCCCGGCGGCACGGTCTCGCTATCGCCCGCCTCCCTGGATTTTGGCAGCGAAGCGGTAGGGCATACGTCGGTCAGCAAAGCTCTCACCCTGACCAACAACGGCGTAAGTGCCGTCCAGAGCGCGGCGGTGCAGGTCACCGGTGATTTCCAGATCGTGGCGAACGCCTGCACAGGGCCGATCGCAGCGGGCGCGAGTTGCACCGTGCAGGTCAGCTTTGTTCCGATGCAAACCGGTGCGCGAACCGGCACGCTCACGCTCAGCAGCGGCGATCTGCCCGGCCCCATGATGGTGAACCTGGCCGGCATGGGTATGGAGTTCCAACTGGTCGTGGTGGGTTCGTCCACGGCAACCGTCGTCGGTGGAAAGACCGCTACCTACACTCTGCAACTGATCTCGGCGGGAGGTGCTGCCGGAACGCTGGCCGTTTCCTGCACGGGAGCGCCGGGCTCGGCGAGTTGTTCTGCGACTCCCGCCCCTGCCCCGCTGCTTGCGGGGGCAACGACCACCCTGCTGGTCAATGTGACCACTGCCGGGCAAAGCGCGGCGGCGGTCTCCGGGCACACAGCCACCCGGCTGTGGCCGGCGTACCTCGCGGGCTTGCTGCCGGTGTTCTGGGGCATCCGGCGTCACCGTCGTTCATTCGGCGCGGTACTGCTGGTATGCGTAATGCTGGCGATGGCCGGCTGTGGCTTGAGGGTGACGGGCGGCAACAAGACGGGCGGCGGCGGTTCCGGCGGGTCCGGTGGCTCGGGTGTTCATCGGGCAGTTACAAACTGCAGGTCACCGCGTCGGCTCCGGATGTGCAGCACTCCGTCACGCTGACACTAAATGTGGAGTAGCGCCATTGCTGGGCAGGCGAACGAGCGCGCCGGCCAATACGGGAGCAGGCATTACAAGCGGCGAAGGGGAGAAAGAACAACTACGGTACCATGCCCATAGATTGCCCGCGCGCCGTCTTCTGCAAGTTGCTGTCCGCGCACATAAAGCGCACGTCGGCAGCCGTTTTGGGGCAAGTGAAGGGATCGACAGAACGCATGAGGTATGTGAACACGCTGCAGCGCATCCTGGGGCACCCGCTCAACCAGGGCCGTCCCCGTGATGCGCTCCAGCGATTTTTTTCGTGGCAGTTGGGAAGCCGGCTGGTGCCGGGCGCGGTAGCGGTGGAATTTGTAAACGATACGGTGCTTCTTATCCGGCCCGGGATGTCAGGTGCGACGCAGAATGTGTATTGCGGGCTTAACGACTTCGAAGAGATGGCGTTTCTACTCCATCTGCTTCGCCCCGATGATCTCTTCGTCGATGTCGGCGCCAACGTAGGCGTGTACACGGTGCTGGCGTCCGCGGTGGCCGGCGCGCGCACTGCGGCGTTTGAGCCCAATCCGGACACGTTTGCTCACCTGCGGCGCAATGTCCTGGTCAATGGAGTGGAAGGCCGCGTTGCCATGCACCAGAGCGCCCTCGGCCGCGATGCAAGCACGGTGCACTTCAGCGTGGAAGGACCAGACGCGATGCACCACGTGGCGCGCAGCACGGACGATCTGAGCAAGACAATCGAAACCCGTGTTGAGCGGCTGGATGAGGTGCTGGCTGGGGCCGCTCCCGTGCTGATCAAGATGGACGTCGAAGGCTACGAGATGGAGGTGCTGGGCGGCGCTGCGGAAACGCTGCGCCATCCGTCGCTGCTGGCCGTGATTATGGAAAGCACGGAGGACGCGCGCAAGTACGGCTATGACGCCGCGAAGCCGCACGAAACCTTACTGGCGGCGGGCTTCACGCGCTGGAATTACGAGCCGAAATCGCGGCACCTGCTTGCCGTGGAAGGTGAAAGCGCGCCGGGTAATATATACGTACGCAACCGAGCACTGGTGGAACAACGTCTGGAAGGAGCAGCTCCCTTCCGGGTGCGTGGCCTGTCGTTCTGATCCGACAGCTTCGCGCTATGCGTGACAGAGCAAGCGCGGACCACCGCACGGGCGCACCATACGAAGCGAACAGGGCATGGCTCATCTCAGCAACACACTCCGGACACCAGGCTGGCCAAGAGCGGCGGCTCCGCCTGCGCTCGCGCCTTGGCTGAGCACCTCCTGGGTCGTCCGCAAGCTGCTGTTTGTCTGCTTTGCGTTCTCATTTCTGCAGTACTGGACGCGCACCATGTCCACGCAGTACGTGCACCTGGTGCTTCTGCTGGGCGCAGGGCTCACCGTGCTTGCGGGCACCGAACGCGCCGAGCACCTGCGCAATCTGCTGCGTGGCGGTGCGTTGCTGCTGCTTGCCGTGCTCTTCACCGAGGTGGTGTCGTATTACTCGGGCGACCGCTACTCGCTCATGTACGGGCTCACCCTGATCGCGGTCATCTTGGCCTGCCGGCTGATCCTGCTGCAGATCGGCCTTCCCGAGGTGATGCGCTCCTTCTACCAGGCGGGCGTACTGATCACCGCTTATCTCGTCGTCGTCGGACGCCGGGGCATCACCGGGTACAACGCCGGCGAGCGCTTTAGCGCGAACGGCGACGCGCACCCCAACCTGGTGGCATTTGTGCTTGCCGGCTTTCTCCCGGTGATGATCTGGCGCACGCTCGAATACAAATCGCGGACCAAGCGACGCTGGATGGCAGTGTTGTGCTGCTTCAACATGCTGATCATCTTTCTTTCTGGCTCCCGCGGCGCGCTCCTGGCGGTCACCGTGGCAGCCGTCGCGCTGGGTTTGCGCCTGGGGCTGGCAGGCCGTCTCAAGGGCCGGATTCGCCTTCAGCACATTCACATCATCCTGTTCATGATTGCGGTCCCGGTCTTGTTTTTTTACCTGGGCAGGCACGGCCACTTCGCCAAGCTGCAGGAGTTTTTCAGTACCGCGCTCAGCCTGAACAACTCACAGCGAGGGCTCAAGTCGGGTCTTTCCGGCCGTACCGCGTTCTGGATCCGCGCACTGCGCCTGATTCACTCGCAGGACCGATGGCTCTTTGGCTTCGGCTACCGGATGGGCGATGTGCTGGTCGGCACCATTGACGACGGCTACCTGCAGTTGCTGTTTGAGACCGGGCTGGTCTCCGGCATGATCATCTTCGGGGTGCTCCTCGGTGTGTTCATCCGGCTGTGGCGAGCCACGCAGGTCCGCGAAAACTCCGCCTGGAACCGCTACTACTTCATGCTGTGGTCCATGCTGATCATCTACTTTGTGAACAACATCAGCACGCGGTACCTGTTCAGCTTCGGCAACTGCTTTTCGATCTGCGTTCTGTTCCTGATGGCTGCATCGCGGACAGAGCTGATGGGGCGCAAGGCAGTAGCTCCGCCGCGTGTCGCACCGGGCAGGGCGGCATTGCCGCGCGCTGTTCTACAGGCGGGCCGGGCTATACGGTAGGTGCGGCAGTGTCGCTCATACGGATCGCATGAAACGAATCTGTTCAGGAAAGGTACAAGCCAAGATGGGAAATTTCTCAACCTGCGGAGCCATGCGCCGCGTCATGCATGTGGGCCTCCTGCTTCTGCTTGCTGTCTTGATCCAGACGGTCACGCTGGGAGCGCGTGCCGACCAGCCGCAGAGAACGATAACGATCCATTCCAAGAAATTTACCTTCGAGCCTGCCGAGATTACGCTCAAGAAGGGCGAGACGGTACGCGTCATCCTGCTGGCCGATGACGTGCCGCACGGCCTGGCCGTCCCGGCGCTCGATCTGCACCTCGACGCGACGAAAGATAAGCCGGCAGAAGCTTCCGTCACGCCAATCACAGTGGGCGATTTTCCAGGCAAGTGTTCGCGCTTCTGTGGCAGCGGGCACCGCGACATGCACTTCGCGGTGCATGTGACCGAGTAGGCACCGGACGCATTTGAGTTTCCCCGGCAACCGCGCAGGCTCTACACTGTTTATAGACAAAACTTTTCGAGATCTTCCGGTTCGTGATCGTCAAGGAGCAAAGCGGCATCGGGATGCGGCCCAGCAGGGCACTACTTTCCCCGGAGCCAATCACATTTTATGAGTAAGCGACTGGCTACGGTTTTGGCCACAGTATTGGGTGCGGCCCTGCCGTTCGTCTCCTGCCTGCCTTCGCTGGGTCAGACGCCCTGCGATCCAAACACGAATGCAAACTGCCCGACAAACTCGGAACAAAACCAGAACGGCTACGGCGCCTACCCACAGCAAGGAAATAGCCCGAATGGCACCGGCGTGGACGTGGGCGGCTCGGTCACCGGCCTTCCGCTGAATCCACAGGGGCCTAACCTCACCGCTCCGAACACGCCCAACTACGTGGATAACCTGCAGGGTGCAAACGGGCGTACACAGGATTACAACCGTTACGGCGTGAATGCCTTTTTCCCTCCGACCGAGTTCCAGCGCCTGGTCGCGGCTTCGGTCGGAAGAATGCTGCCCATCTACGGCGCGAACCTGTTTGTCGGCAGTCCCAGCACCTTTGCTCCCGTGGACCAGATTCCGGTCACGCCCGATTACGTGATCGGGCCGGGTGACCAGCTTCTGATCCGTGTGTGGGGACAGATCAACTTCAATGCGGAAGTCACGGTGGATCGCTCCGGCGTTATCTATCTTCCCCAGGTCGGCGCCATTCGCGTAGCCGGCATTCCGTATAGCGATCTGCAGAAGCAACTTCGCTCCAACATCGGGCGCATTTATCGCAACTTCGACCTCTCGGCCAATCTGGGGCAGCTCCGTTCCATCCGCGTCTTTGTGACCGGGCAGGCACGGCGTCCCGGCACATACACGGTCAGTTCGCTCAGCACGCTGATCAGCGCGCTGTTCGCAACCGGCGGCCCTTCGCCAGAAGGCTCGTTGCGCCACATCGAGTTGCGGCGTAACGGTGCCACCGTCGCCGATGTGGACCTCTACGCGTTGCTGGTGCGGGGCGACAAGTCGAAGGACGTGCCGCTGCTTTCGGGTGACGTGATCTACATCCCGCCGGTCGGTCCGCAGGTGGCGGTCTTCGGGAGCGTGCGCACGCAGGCGATCTTCGAGCTTTCCGGCCCGTCCACCGTCGGGGAAGTCCTGCAGGATGCCGGCGGTCTGTCCGTAATAGCGTCCCTGACGCACGCGTCTCTGGAACAGATCGACGCGCAGCAGCGCCAACAAGTGACGGACATCGCACTCGACGCGGCGGGGAAGAACACCGTGCTGCACGGCGGAGACATCCTGCGCGTTCTGCCGATCTCTCCGGAGTTCGCCAAGACCGTGACTGTGCGCGGCAACCTTGCGGACCCCGGTCGCTTTGGCTGGCATCCGGGCATGCGGCTCAGTGACCTTTTACCCAACAGCCAGGCGCTGGTCACGCGCGACTACTGGCAGCGGCGCAACCAGCTTGGCCTGCCATCCCCCGCCTTTCAGCCGGATTACACACAGCAGTTCCAGGCGCGGGCGAACAGCCGTTCGCTCTACCAGCAGGGCTACTCAAACGCCTCGGGACAGCCGGGGTACTCCAACCAGGGCAGTGCCTATGGGCAGCAGGGGTCAGCAGAACGGTATCAGAACGGCTATGACCAGGGGACCCAGTCCTATACGCCAGTCCGGATCAGCCGCTGGCCGCGCAACTGTCGGCGCAGCCCGTCATTACGCAGAGCAGTAACTCCAGTGGCGGAGTAAACGGGAACGGGCCAACACAGAATGTGCCTTCGCTGGAAATTGGCGGTTCCACGCTCGCGGAACAACAGCAGCGCACGTCTACGGAAAACACGGCAAGCGCCGGAACCATCACCCAGGTGAAGCTGCCTGCCCCGGAGATCGACTGGTCCTACGCAGTCATCGAGCGGCTGGACCCGGTTACGCTACGCACCCACCTGATCCCGTTCGATCTCGGCAAGCTGGTCATGGATCACGACGCCAGCCAGGACCTGCCGGTCGAGGCCGGCGATGTGATCACGGTCTTTTCGCAGGCGGATATCCGGGTGCCACTTGCCCAGCAGACCAAACTGGTGCGGCTGGAGGGGGAGATCGCGCACGGGGGCTACTACAGCGTGCATCCCGGCGAGACGCTCCGCCAATTGGTCGAGCGCGCCGGCGGCGTCACGGCAAATGCATATCTCTTTGGCGCGGAGCTGACGCGTGAGTCCACCCGCGTGATTCAGCAGCAGCGGCTGGACGATTACGTTTCAAACCTGGAACTGGAGATTGATCGCGCCAGCGCAAGCACAGCGGCCCGCGCGCTTTCTCAGCAAGACCAACTGACCGCGTCTTCCTCGCTGAGTGCCACGCAACTGCTGGTCTCGCGCCTGCGGCGCGTGCGGGCCACTGGGCGTATCGTGTTGAACGTGAAGCCGGATGCCTCCAGCATCGATAGCCTGCCGGACCTGCCGCTCGAAGACGGCGATCGCTTTATCGTGCCGGCGCGTCCATCCAGCATCAACGTGGTCGGGGCCGTGTACGACCAGAACTCGTTCATTTTCAACGCAGATCGCAGCGTCAAGGGCTATCTGCACCAGGCCGGCGGCGCCAACCGGGATGCGGACGAGAAGCACGCCTTCCTGATCCGTGCCGATGGGTCGGTCATCAGCCGCGAGTCCGCCAACACGATCTGGGGGAATGCGTTCGAGCAGGCGCGCGTCAACCCGGGCGATACCATCGTAGTGCCGGAAAAGATCTACCGCGGCTCCAGCTTCCGCGATTTCCTGAATTATTCGCAGATCTTCTCCTCCGTGGCTTTCGGGGCTGCGTCGCTGGCTTTGATCACGCGCTAGGGGCCATGGCTATGGAACAGCTTCTGGAAACGTCCAAGGGAACGGAACGATTGAGTGCCGGAGAGCCATTGGTGTACGAGGACAGAGCGGCAGAGCACTGGGGTTCTCCGGAGGAGATCCCAGCCGAGCCGCAACGGCGCATGCTCGACCTCTTCGACGTGCTGCTGATCTTTGCGCGTCGCAAGTGGATGATCGCGCTCTGGACCCTGATCGGGATCCTGTGCGGGCTGGTGATGCTGCTGCGCCAACCCACCCTGTACAGCGCGGATGCCGTGATCCTGCCCCCGCAGGAGCAGCAGGCAAGCTCCGCGATCATGGGCCAGTTTGGTGCGCTTGCCGGCTTCGGCGGCATGGGCATGCGCAATTCGTCGGATTTGTACATCGGATTGTTACAAAGCCGTACCGTGTTGCACGACATGGCGGAACGGTTTGACCTGAAGGACGCCTACCACCTGCCGAACAACTGGGCAGCCGCCGGACTGCTGGGATCGCGTTCCCGCTTCAACCCCGGCCGGGACTTCATCACGATAGTGGTGGAAGATACCAATCCCAAGCGCGCCGCGGACCTGGCCAACGGCTACGTGGATGAGCTGTACCGCGTGAATAACCGGATGGCGATTGGCGAAGCAGCGCAGCGCCGGCAGTTCTTCGAAAAGCAACTCGCGGAAGAGAAGGATCGGCTGGCCGATGCGGAGATCGCGCTCAAAAACACTCAGCTAAGCACGGGTGTTCTGCAGTTAAGCGGGCAGACCGAGACCGTGATTCGCGCCCAGGCCGATCTGCAGGCAAACATCACGAACCACGAAGTAGCGTTGGCGGCTCTGCGCTCCTCGGCTACTGAGGAAAACCCGGAGGTGGTCCGCCTCCGCACCGAGCTGGCCGGCCTGCGGCAGCAGTTGAATAATCTGCAGAAGGGCAAGGGAAGCAACGGCGAAACCATGTCCGCATCGCAGCTTCCTGCCGTTGGACTCGAATACATCCGGAAATCGCGTGACGTGCAGTATCACCAGACATTGTTCGATCTGCTGGCGCGGCAACTGGAAGCGGCCCGGATCGACGAGGCGAAGGCCGCCCCCACTATCCAGGTGATCGACCGCGCGCTGGTGCCAGCGGCGAAGTCGTGGCCATCCAAGGGGCTGTTCCTTGGGGTTGGCGCGATCCTCGGCTTTGTGCTGGGGTGCGTACGCTGCGCGGTGGTGTACCTCTACGATTTCGTGGACGAAGATCCGCGCTTTCACGAGAAGTTCGTAGCCGTGAAGCGCGCCATGCGGCTCCGGACCTAGCCGGGGTGTCGCACATGCATCACGGACAGGCGAACGGGCCGGTTGTGCCCGCGCAGGGCCGCACGCGCATCTTTGCGGTCATCGTCCTGTACCGGCAAGCGGCGGCGAACTCCGCGACTTTACGCACCCTGCTTGCTTCCGCAGATCATGCCGGCGCGGACGCGCTCGATTTGCGCATCCTTCTCTACGACAATACGGCGGGCGCACAGGCTCCTACGGCGATGCCGCGTGAGTTTGTGCAGTACCGCGCGGCACCGGCAAATCGCGGGCTCGCGGGTGCCTACAACGAGGCGCTTACCGAGGCCGAGGCCGAGGGCTTTCCCTGGCTGCTCACGCTCGATCAGGATACCGAGTTGCCGCTCGAATACCTAAGCGTGATGGCCCGGCTGGCATCTGAGTGCACGGCCGACGAACGCATTGCCGCGATCGTTCCGCATCTTGTCGATCGAGAGCGCGTGCTTTCGCCAGTGCGCGTGCATTTCTGGACACATACGCCGCTTCCGCTCGCCGCTGAAGGAGTGGTGCCCGGTGAAGTACAGGCGCTGAATTCGGCGGCGCTGCTACGCACCAGCGGATTGCGAGAGATCGGCGGCTTCCATCCGCTCTTCTGGCTGAACTACCTGGACAACTGGCTTTATTACGCACTCAATACACGCGGGAAACGTATCTACGTGGCGCCGAGGCTGGTGATCCAGCACGAACTGTCGCTGCTGGATTATCGCGACCGCATGACCATCGCCCACTATGAAGATTTTCTGCTGGCGGAGTCGGCATTTCGCGATCTGTATCGTGGCGGCCTCGCAGGCTTGGCCTACACCGCGCAGCTTGCAGTAAGGCTGCGCAACCAGAAGCGGCGCCGTGAGAAGGCGGAGATATTGCAGGCCACACGCGCGTTTCTGCGCCGCCGGTTGACGACCACGCGGCGGCAACGGATAAGTGAATGGGAGCGCAAGATGCGCACGCGCGAAGCTGCGGGTATGGCGGAGCAAGTGGTGTGAGCGTCCCGCCCGCAGCCCCCGAATCTCACCCAGGTAAGGTCCTTGCCGTGGTCGTGCTGTACCAGGCTGATCCTCTGTATTGTGCGACGCTGCGTGGCTTGGCCCATGCCTTCACAACACGGCCGGACCTGCGCGAGACCTATGGGGTGCTGCTGTGGGACAACAGCCCGGTCGCGCAGCCCCGGCCCGAACTCCCATTCGCATTCGAGTACCGCCATGCGCAGCACAACACAGGTGTCGCGGGGGCGTACAACGCCTGCATCGTGGCGGCGCGAGAGCGTGGTTTGGAGTGGCTGCTTCTGCTCGATCACGACACGCAGGTCACTGCCGACTTTCTTGAGCGCATGGCCACGCACGTCGGGGAGTGTGCTGCCATGGAACACGTCGCTGCGATTGTGCCATTTCTCTTCACCGGTGCCTACCAGCTTTCGCCGCGGTATGTGCACTTCGGACGGCACACGCCGGTGCCTGCCCACCGCTCGGGAGTGGAAAGGCGGGAGCTGTTCGCTGCCAACAGTGGCACGCTGATGCGCGTGGCGGCGCTTGAAGAGATCGGCGGCTACAGCGAGGATTTCTGGTTGGACTACTCCGATCTGTACGTGTTCCACCAGTTGCACCTGCACCGCAAGGCCATATACCTGGCAGCCGATGCGCGCCTGCAGCATGAGATCGCGATGCTGGATTACGACGCCCGGATGACGCCGGAGCGCTACGTTAACTTCCTGGGTGCGGAAGGCGCCTTCCAGGACCTCTATAAGGGCGGGCTGGAGAACGCGGCGCACCTGCTGCGGCTTCTTATCCGCGCTGTTCGCCAGCGCAGGCTGACGAATACGGCCTTTTCGCGCCTGACACTCGAGGCATTTCGCCGCAGGCTGCTGTCCTCGCGCAAACGCCGCATCGCCGACTGGCGGATGGAGAACCGCGCCCGCGGCTGAGCGCCTCGCCTATGCGCGTCTTCTACGATCACCAGGTCACATCGCTGCAGGACGCCGGCGGCGCGTCCCGCTACCATTACGAACTGCTGCAGCATCTTGGCAGTGCGAGCGCGGTGAGTGCCAGCGCCCTGCTGGGCGGGAATCGCTCGGTGCTTCCCTTTCCACGCCTGCACGGAGGCGGACGCCGGGTGGTGAGCTGGACCACACGTCTCCCGGCGGGCTATGGGCGTTACCTGGCGAACGAAGCCGCCTCGGCGCTCCTGGCTCCGCTGCAGGGCAGCTTCGACATCTACCACGCCAGCTACTACCGCGCGCTGCCGTTTGTGCGCCGACGGCGGCTGGTCGTCACGCATCACGATTGCGTGCAGGAGCGCTACCCGGAGCTGTTCCGCAATGCCGCTTCTATCATCCGTGCCAAGCGGCGGCTCTTCGCCCAGGCAGACCGCATCGTGTGCGTCTCGGCCGCGAGCCAGGCCGATCTGTTCGAGTTCTACGAGGTTGAGCCAGAGCGCACCGAAGTCATCCACCACGGCTTTTCGCCGCTCGGCACTGCCGGCGAGACCTCCCGGTCCGTTACCGAGTCGAAACCAGAGAGCGATCCGCCGTACCTGCTGTACGTGGGTGCGCGTGCCCGATACAAGAACTTCGGCCTGCTGCTCGAAGCCTTTGCCGCCTCGAACTTTCGGCGTGATGTGCGCCTGCGCGCGGTCGGTGGAGGTGCGTGGAGCGGAGAGGAACGGGAACAGCTTGCGGCACTTGGTGTGACCGAGCAGGTGGACATCGTGCCGCGTGCGAGCGAAGCGGAACTGGCTGCCCACTACCGCGGCGCGGCGCTGTTCGTCTATCCGTCGCTGTATGAGGGCTTCGGTTTTCCGCCGCTCGAGGCGATGAGCGAGGGCTGCCCGGCCCTGGTGAGTGCCAGTTCCTCGCTGCCGGAGATTTGCGGCGACGCGGCATACTACTTCGATCCATCCAGCCGTGAGTCATTGCAGACGGAACTGGACCGCCTGCTGGAAAGCAAGGAATTGCGCACGGCAAAGCGAGCGGCAGGGTTGGCCCGCGTGCAGTTGTTTACCTGGCCAAAGGCGGCGGCACAGACGCTTGTGGCCTACCAGCGCACGCTCGAACGCCGCCCCTGATTTGCTGTTGGGACACGCCGATTCGAGACACGCCCCGCCTAATCCCGGTCACTTGCTTTCGCACCGTCATCGCGAAGCGATAGTATCGAGACTGATGCGGCGCAAAATCCTGATCACTGGCGGGCTTGGTTTTATCGGCGTCGCGCTTGCGCGCAGGCTCCACGGATTCGACCGGCAGATCCGGATTATGGACAATCTCAGTCCGCAGATCCATGGCCCGCTGCCCTGCGTGGACGGGCAGGCATTAGCCGCGATGGGCAGCGAAGTGCTGCGCGGAGATGTGCGCTCGCGGCGCGATTGGATCGAAGCGCTCGATGGGGTGTCCACCGTTGTTCATCTTGCGGCAGAGACCGGCACCGGGCAATCCATGTATCGCATTGCCGACTACACGGATATCAATGTGTCCGGCACAGCGCAGTTGCTCGACGTGCTGGCCAATGAGCCGCACTCTGTGCACAAGGTGATCCTGGCGTCCTCGCGGTCGGTCTATGGAGAAGGCGCGTACCACTGCCGGCATTGTGGCGTGGTGTATCCGCCCTCCCGCTCGGCTCAGGCGCTGGCTGCTGGAATATGGGAGCCGCGCTGTCCCGTTTGCAGTGCGGTGATTGAGAGCATCGCGACGCCGGAGGATGCCCGACCCGCGCCGGCTTCGATCTATGCCGCGACCAAGCTGGCACAGGAAGACCTGGTGCGCATCGCCGGAACCTCGCTCGGCATTCCATTCGTGGTCCTGCGGCTCCAGAACGTGTATGGAGAAGGGCAGTCCCTCAAGAATCCATACACCGGCATTCTTTCCATCTTTTCCAACCGTATACGCCAGGGCAAGCCGATCCATCTTTTTGAGGATGGGGAGGAAAGCAGGGATTTCGTGCACGTCTCCGACGTAGTGGAGGCGGTCAGCCTGGCGACGCTGCGAAGCGGTGGCGACGGCCAGATCCTGAATGTTGGGTACGGGCGGCCGGTCACGGTGGCACAGGTGGCGGCGGCGCTTAAGCGAGAGTTCGGGGACCGGGAACCCGCCGAGGTGTCCGGCGAGTACCGGCTGGGAGATATCCGGCACTGTTACGCCGACCTGAAGGCGATCGAGGTGGCACTGGGCTTCCAGCCTGCTGTGAGCTTCGACGAGGGCATTGCGCGATTTGTGGAATGGGTGAAGACGCAGCCGATCTATGAAGACGGGCTGGACCGCGCCAATCTCGAACTGGCCACACGAGGCCTCATGCGCGCCCAGCATGCATGATCAAACGCCTGCTCTACGCTGATCTGGCGCGGCAACTCGAACTGGAAGGCAGAGCCGATATGCGACCCACGCTGGGCCGCCTGTGTGCGCGCCTGCTCCATCCGCGCTTCCTTCCCCTGGTGCTCTATCGCCTCAGCCATGCCGCCTACCGACGCGGCTTCCGGCCTGGAGCCTACCTTTGCAGCTATGCCAACCTGGTGCTCTTTGGGCTGGAAATTCCGGCGCGCTGCACCATAGGCGGCGGCCTTTTTCTGCCGCACACGCAGGGGACCGTCATCGGCGCAGTTGAGATTGGTGTGAACGCAACCATCTACCAGGGAGTTACGCTTGGTGCGCGCACTCTCGATATGGGATTCGACGCGGCGCTTCGGCCCAGGGTCGGCAATGGGGTGACCATCGGCGCCGGGGCCAAGGTGTTGGGCGGCATCCTCCTCGGCGATAATGTGAAAGTAGGAGCAAATTCCGTTGTATTGCGTTCTGTTCCGGGCAACTGCACGGTCGCAGGGGTTCCAGCCAGGGAGGTCGGAGAGCGACAACATGAAGGGTAGACCGATTTGCCGCTGATGGACTGGCCGCTGGATCTGACGATCATCATTCCGAACTACAACACCCGGGATCTGCTGCGGCAGTGTCTCACTTCCATTTACACCTGCACCCAGGGGATCACCTTTGAAGTGATCTGCCTGGACGACTGTTCCAGTGACGGCAGCGCGGAGATGGTGGCCGAGACCTTTCCCCAGGTCATCCTGGTGCGGAATCAGAGCAGCCAGATGTACGCCAAGAACAACAACCTGGGCCTGCGCATGTCTCGCGCCCGGTACGCCTGCCTGTTGAACAGCGATACCCGCGTCGAAAGCGATGCCTTTACCGCCCTGGTGCGCTTCATGGATGCGCATCCAGACGCCGCCGCCTGTGGCCCGCGGCTGCTTAACCCGGATGGAACCGTCCAGTCGTGTGTGCGGCAGTTTGCCGGTGCGGGCACGATGATCCTGCAGGGCCTGAACTGGCACAAGCTCTTCCCTAATGGCGCGGTGGCCCGGCGCTATTACACCAGCCACTTTGACTACGACCGGGAGCAGGTCGTCGAGAGCCTCGGAACGACCGCCTTTGTGCTGCGCCGGAGTACCTGGGAGACGGCGGGTATGCTGGACGAGCGCTTTCCGCATTTCCAGGTGGACCTGGCCTACAACCTGATGCTCAAGCGGAAGGGCTACAAGGTCTACTACACGCCCTCGGCGGAGGTCATTCATTACGGCAGCCAAAGCATCAACCAGATGCCCAAAAAGCGCATTCTCGAGCTGCACCGCGCCTTGGCAGACTTCAACGACTACTACGACTACTTCGGCTCGGGACGACTCTCCAAGTGGCTGGTGCGCCTCGGCCTGCGCCTGCGCTGCTGGATCAAGATTGCCGAGTTCCATCTGAGCCGCGACAAGCGGGTCATCAAAGGACCTGGCGCTCCAAAACTGGCTACCACCAAGGAGGCCCGGCGTTACTAACCGGGAACGGACCGCCCGGCCCACCGGGCGCCGGCTCTCTGGCTTCAGCGCTTCGGGCCAACGGTATCCGCCTGAGTAGCATCCCTCCTAATAACCCTTGGGTCACGGGTACTGCAGAACGAACGCGCATAGTCCCGGGCCGGATACTTCTGCCTGTGCGTATTGGCGCGAAAAGCGAGTTCTCAGGTGTTTACTCTCCCGGCACACCATATTTTCACCAAACCGCCACAACTGACTCTTGAGGCAGGTGTCAATCTAGGAGCCGGCAGGTATTTTTTGTTCGGGGAAGCCAAAGCAACTACAATTGTCAGTAACTTGCTCAATCCACTTGGGTAATCGGTTTGTCGGGAGCTGACGCCGAATTGCCTTGCGCGGTAAGGCCGCTGCACAAAGGAAGGCTCCGAAGGGGTTCTGGCGTCACGCTGAGCCCGTTTGGAGCCCTTCAGAAAGACCTCGGGAAGCAGAACAACTGATGAATTCGATGGAAACCTCGCCCACGATCGCAGCACCCGCTTTCTGGAACGATCTCGAATTCGAGCCCGCCACTGGCGCGGTCCGGGAGCAGCGGCCTCGCCGCCCTGCCGCCGGCCGGGCAGCCCGGGCCACGGCACCCTGGCCGGTCACCGAAACCCCCGTTCCGGCCGAAACCGTCCAGGCCAGCACCTGGACGCTTTCCTCGTTTCGACGCGTGTTGGATTTCCTGGTAGCCGCCGTTGCTCTCACTATCCTCTTCCCGCTGCTTGGCATCATCGCGGTCTGTGTGCGACTGAGTTCGCCCGGGCCGATCATCTTTCGTCAGCAGCGCGTGGGCAGGGTGGGAGAGCTCTTCACCATTTACAAGTTCCGCACCATGGAAGCCGCGCCGAAGCGCAAGGGCCTCTCCGTTACTCGTCATGGAGACCAGCGCATCACTCGCGTGGGCTCGTTTCTGCGCAAGTACAAACTGGACGAACTGCCCCAGCTCGTGAATGTGCTCTTTGGCGACATGAGCCTGGTGGGTCCGCGTCCGAAGCTGCCAGACCACACCGATCTCCACGTCCCCTTCCGGCCGGGCATCACCGGTGCGGCAACTCTTGTCTTTCGGCGCGAAGAAGAGATGCTGAAGCACGTTCCCGAACACGAGCTTGAGGCGTTCTGCCTCAAGACACTGACGCCCTACAAAGCCAAACTGGATTTCGAGTACGCGCAGGAAGCAACCCTGGCCAGCGATCTCCGGCTGCTGTATCGCACTGCGGAAGTCTGTCTCCGCCGCAGCAAGTCGGAGCTTCCAGAACCGAAGCTACTGGCGTAGTTTCAGCCAGCTCCTCGCTCCTTTTCCTGCTGCCTGATTCCAGGGGCGCGGCTGAGTCTACCGGCTCGCCCTCTCTCGCCGTATCGGGCCGGTATACTGGGTGCAGCGCCCCGCGCATTCCATCTATGAGTGAAACCCAGCAGGTAACCATTGAAGATGTGCGCCATGTTGCCGAACTGGCGCACCTTGAGCTGAACGCCCAGGAGGAGGCCGGAATGGTGCGCGACCTCAACGCAATCCTGGGGCACATCGCGCAATTGAACGAGCTCGACACCTCGGCGTTGCAGCCCATGGCCCAGGTGGGCGAGGTGCTCCGTGGGGCTTCCGGGGAGCCGCGCAATGTGCTGCGTGCCGATATAGAACTAGCCTGTCTGCCGCGTGCGGAAGTCATGCGTTCGGCGCCGGAGACGGACGGCGTCTTCTTCAAAGTACCCAAGGTCATCGAGCGTTAAAGGCGGCCATCTTCCCATGACAACGGCGCAAGACAGTGTGAGCATAGAACGGCTTTCGGTCGGCGAGGTCCGGCAAGGGATTGCGGGGGGCAGACTCTCCGCGGTCGCACTCACCGAACAGTATCTGCAGCAGATCGCGGCGAAGAACCCGACCATCAACGCATACCTGTTCGTCAGCCGCGAAGCCGCGCTGCGCGACGCCGAAGCCATTGACGCGATGGCGAAGCGGGGCGAGACATTGCCGCCTCTTGCGGGTGTTCCCGTGGGCATCAAGGATGTGCTCACCGTCCAGGGCGCGCCGGCGACGGCGTCCTCGAAAATCCTGCAAGGCTATTACCCGCCCTACACTGCAACCGCGGTACGCAAGCTGCAGGAGGCGGGGGCCGTCGTGCTGGGGAAGCTGAACTGCGATGAGTTCGCTATGGGTTCTTCGAATGAGAACTCGGCTTACGGACCAGTGCGCAATCCGGCGGCTCTGGACCGAGTGCCCGGAGGTTCCAGCGGTGGGTCGGCAGCAGCCGTCGCTGCGGACATGGCGCTCGCTACCCTGGGGACGGACACCGGCGGGTCAATCCGGCAGCCGGCCTCCTACTGCGGCGTAGTCGGGGTGCTTCCTACGTACGGGCGCGTGTCGCGCTACGGACTGATCGCCTTTGCGTCCTCACTCGACCGCGTGGGGCCGATGGCGCACACGGTCGAGGACGCGGCGGCACTGCTGGGCGTTCTGGCGGGCCAGGATAGCTTTGACGCGACCTCTTCGGCAGAACCTGTCCCGGATTATGTGGCCGCACTGGAGCAGCCCGTGGCCGGGCTGCGCGTCGGCATTCCGGCGGAATACTTCGGCGAGGGCCTGGACCCGGAGGTGCGCGAAGCGGTCGAGCGCGCAATCCGCGGCCTCGAAGCCCAGGGCTGCACTATCCAGCCGGTTTCGCTCCCGCACACGCGCTACGCCATCCCGACCTACTACGTTCTGGCCACGGCGGAGGCGAGTTCCAACCTCGCCCGGTTTGACGGGGTGCGCTATGGTTTCCGTGCTCCGGATGCGAAGACCCTGGGGAGCATGTATCGGCAGACACGCGACCTGGGCTTTGGCGCGGAGGTGAAGCGCCGCATCGTGCTGGGCACCTATGCGCTGAGCGCGGGCTACTACGACGCGTATTACCGTAAAGCGCAGCAGGTCCGAACGCTGCTGACGCAAGACTTCCTGCACGCCTTTGCGGAAGTGGATGTCCTGGTGACGCCCACAGCGCCCACGCCCGCCTTCCGCATCGGGGAAAAGACCGACGACCCGCTTTCCATGTACTTGCTGGATATCTACACCGTCACGGCCAACCTGGCCGGGATCTGTGGACTGTCTATACCCTGCGGCACATCGCGCGAAGGTCTGCCCATCGGCGCTCAGGTACTGGGCAGGCACTTCGACGAAGCTACCGTGCTGCGTATCGGCAAAGCGATTGAGACAGAGCAGCGAGGTTCGCAGCGGTAGCGGGCCTAGCGCGAGACGAACGGACTCCCCTTCAGCAGAAAGCGGAGCGGGCGGTCGGCGGCCTTGGTGATGCCGATGCGCGGCGTGGTCACGGTATCCCCGGCCGGGAAGCCGTCGTCCCGCAGTTGCAGTGAGGAACCCTCCGCGGTCATATCTACACCATTCTGTTCGGCGCGCGTGATCGCGAGTGCCTGGCAAAGCCGCCCCGGACCCGAAGTAAGTTTTGGGGCGAGTCGCGCCGGCGGCAAGTTTGGGTCAAGCTTGCGGTTGCGGGCCATCTCGGCCAATCCGGTGAGCGGTTCGAGCGCGCGGATGAGGACGCATCCGGCAACCCGCTCGGCCTCGCAGGAGACATTCAAGCACTGGTGCATGCCGTAAATGAAGTAGACGTATGCGTGCCCGGGCGGGCCGAAGAGGACGGCTGTGCGCGCCGTCTTCCCAGCGGCGGAATGAGCAGCGGGGTCATCCGTGCCGAAGTACGCCTCCGTCTCCACGATCCGTCCCGAAAGCACCTGCTCGCCGTCGACGCGCACCAGCAGCTTCCCCAATAAACGGCGCGCCACCAGGTCAGGCGCCGGCAGAAAGAACGACGGCGTGAGGAGAAGCCCCGGGAGCTTCTCCGGCTTTCGGACATCGCGCCCCACCGCGGCACTCGACGGAGTGTTCACTGCTGTTTCCCGAGCCGCAGGCGTCCATTGCTTTCAACGGGAAAACCTGCCTTGGCCGCTGGCCATCTCAACCTCGGCAATTCAATGCGGGGGAGTGTTCCGGGTCTGCGGCCAGGCCGGCCTGCATCGAGCGATAAAGGAGAACGACGAATGAGGCACATAAGAAAGCCAATCCATTGGATGACGCAGTTGGTCTGCCTGCTCACGCTGCTCACCGTTGGAGCAACGGCGCAGACGACGCATCACCGGGCAACGGCCAGCAGCAGCTCGCGCATTCCTGCGGGGACGACCCTTACGGTACGCGTGAATGACACGCTGGAGTCGGGCAAGGCGACTGTGGGCCAGCGCTGGACGGGCACGCTGGCTGAGAGCGCCACCACCAGCGGCGGACGCGTGATTGCGCGGTCGGGCGCTCCGGTCCGGGGCACCGTGGTGGAGTCGAAGGATTCCGGCCGGCTGAAGGCGCCCGGATTGCTGGCGCTTCGCGTTACCTCGGTTAACGGAGTGCCGGTCACGACGGACGTGCTTTCACGCGATGGCGAAGGACACACGAAGAGCAACGCGCTCAAAATAGGCGGCGGCACGGCCGCCGGCGCGGCGGTCGGGGGCATGGCGGGCGGCGGCAAGGGCGCGGGCATAGGCGCGCTGATCGGCGCGGGCGCGGGCACAGCCGGGGCCCTGTTCACCGGCAAGAAACAGGCGAAGATTACTGCGGAAACGCCGCTTACGTTCACGGTGCGGTAAGCGAATAACCAGGAGGCCCAAGCCTTCAGAAGGTTTGGGCCTTTCCTTTTTCAGTAGATATTCCTGAGCAGCGTGAGTTTCACTGGATCGTAACCGAGGCAGATTTGCGCCTGTCCCCTCTTTTTCCCGGTTACTGAGATATCTTGCCTGTGCTACCATCCGCGCCGGGTTTGGAGGCACAGCTCCTTGTGTCGCGAAACGATGGAGTCGCGGTTCCCATTCCCGTTCGCTGTCAGGAGAAAAGCATATGAGCCGTTCTCTTTCCCGCTTCGTCCCCCTCGCCCTCACCGCATTTCTTTCCGTGCCCTGCTTGTTTGCACAAGGGATCTCGTTCTCTGCGCCTCGCCAGGTACCGCTCGCCAATGAGGCAGGCAGCCCCTTCGTTGCAGCGGATTTCAACAATGACAGGAAAACTGACCTGCTGGTTTATAGCCAGGATTCTCAAACGGGAGCATCGGCGCTGGAGATTCTGACCGGAGATGGCCTGGGGCATTTCACCCGGACAGCATTTCCGAAGCCGCCGAACTTCGATGTGTATACGGCTGCAGATGTAAATGGCGATGGCAATCAGGACGTCATCTTCGCAGGTTCCGGTAGCGGTCTGTTCATCTACCGTGGAGATGGCCACGGAAACTTTACTCCGGGCCAAAGACTGGCGCTGTCCCCCGGCCAAGCGTTTTCTGTCGTGAGCGCAGACTTCACCGGAGATGGGAAACCTGATATCGGTGTATTAACGTCCGATGCATTCTCCGGCGGTACATACAAGAGATATCTCGATATATTCATCAACCACGGCGACGGAACGTTCATGAATGGGCAGACATTCGTGTACCCGGACGCCGATCTGAATTATCAGGCACTTCTTGCTGGGGATTTCAATCGTGACCACCACACCGATTTGGCCCTGCTTGTGGATACCCAGGTCACTCAATTAGTCGGGGACGGGAGTGGGCATTTCACTCACGGAAAGGTCTACACCCTTGACAGCACGCCGACCTTCATCACTGCGGGCGACCTGAACGGAGATGGCCGTACCGATCTCGTCGTAGGACTGCAACGGACCAGCGGACCCGGGGCGGCAAACAGGGTGGCGGCATTGCTCTCCAATCAGAGCACCGGATTCTACTGGGCTTCAGCACTCGTGCTTCAAGACTACGTACAGGGCATAACGCTGGGAGACTTCAATCGCGATGGCAAACTGGATGTTGCGGTGCAGGTAGCGAACCAATACATTGCAGTCGCGCCGGGCGAGGGGAACGGACGCTTTGGCAAAACGCAGTCCTTCTCTGTCGAAACTCCGGATATCACTGGCAGCTATATCCTGGCGGCTCCAGTGGTGACGCGCGGTTGGGTGGATCTGTTTGCGACGACGGATAATAATTATCTCGACCTGCTGTTTAACACCACCAAATAGCCCGGAATCCGAGGCTGTTCGGTACGGCGAGGATGCACACCGTGCATCCTCGTTCTTTTGTGCGGAAATCGCAAGCTACTGCGAATGTTCAGAGCAGGGCAGAACCGGTGTTCCCCCGCGCGAGGTGTGAGTCCCGTTACGCTGGCTGCATTCCCTTCACTGCGGCGAGCACCTCTTCGGCGTGGCCCTCCGGCTTGACCTTGGGGAAGACGTGGGCGATCTTTCCGTCTGGCCCGATGAGGAATGTCGTGCGCTCGATGCCCATCACTTTTTTGCCGTACATGTTCTTTTCCTTCAGGACACCGAACAGGTTACAGACCTTCTCATCCACATCGGCCAGCAGGGGATAGGGCAGGTGGTACTTCTGCTTGAACTTCTTCTGCGCCTGCGGTGTGTCGCGGGAAATCCCGAGCACGACCACACCGGCGTCCTGGAGCTTGGTAAAGGTGTCGCGGAAGCCGCAGGCCTCGATGGTGCAGCCGGGGGTGTCGGCCTTGGGATAGAAGAAGAGCACTACTGGCCGGCCGAGGTAGTCGGTGTTGCGGACGATATTGCCATCTTCATCTTCGAGTGCAAACGCGGGGACGGTGTCGTGCAGTTCCATGGGAGCGATTCCTTTCGCGTGGGAGTGGGAAAACCGCTCGCTCCCAACGTCTAACCCCTAAGATGATAGCGGACATGAAGCGCAGGAAACGGATGCGGGCCCGGGGCACCCGCTGGAGCGGACGAATGCTAGTGCTGGCGGCCTGTGGTGGTCTGGTTGCCGGGGCTCCGTGCTCGTGGGCGCAGTACCCGGGGCGCGTGGACCCGGGGCAGATGAACGGCAAGGGCAAGGCAACGACCAATACGCGCGCCGTGGCCGTGTTGGAGTGGACGGGGGAACCAGGGAAGCCGAGTGCCAGCAGGCTGGTGCCGGTCAGCGTTTTCGATCAGGGCGCATTCCAGGATGGAGGCGTGTACCTAGCCCGGCCGGAGCCCCTCGCACTCGATTCGGGCACGGAATACGAGCTGGAGAAGGCCGGGCAGCCCAGCGGCTGGTTTGACGTCTACATGGCCCAGCAGCAGGCCGGAGACTGGATTGGTTTTGGCGCGTGGAGGCCGTATACGGCGCCTGCTCCGCATAAGCTTCAGCCCGCCCGGGAACTGCCCAAGGTCGTGAAAGACCAGAGTGCCGACTCAGGACCCCATTTCGCCAACAAAACGGGTGGCACAGGGGCGAGCCAGGGCGCAGGGCAGGGAAAGGGGGCAGGTACGAGCGGAGCGGGTACAGCCACAAACGGCAGCAGCGCGGGCGTACCGAGCGGGAGTGCGAGCCCGGCCGGAGGGGCCCCGGCCAGCAACACACAGCCTTCCAGCAAGGACAGCGCGGGTGCCCAGAGTGGCCCTCCGACAGAAGCTCCGGATCCGGAGCGGCCCACCCTGCGGCGGCGATCTCAGGACAGCGCGGCGAAGAGCAAGCGGGGCGATACGCCTTCGGAGACAGCAGTGACGGAAGCCGACCCGGACCGTCCGCACCTGACGCGCGGCGGCGGGGGAGCAAGCAGCAACAGCGAGACGAGTATGGCAGCGCAGCTTCAGGGTGATCCGCCGACAATGCAGCAGATGGTGGCGGTCTCGGACGCGACCAATCGCGAGCCGCAAAGCTTTGCCTATGACTGGGCGGACCCGGCAGACGCGCAGAAGTACCAGATGCAGATGGAGTTCATCGCGCGGCAGGCCATTGCGAAAACGAACGGCATGGTTCCGGTGAAGACGATGGAGCCGGGCGCCATCCCCCAGCCAAGGCGGCCGGAGGAAGCCATTGCCGCGCGGCAAAAGCGCTGGAGCAAAACCCACGCCGTCCCCGTGCCGCAACTCGAGAATGTCCAGTTCCGGGCTTACGCGCTCACCTATGGCGGAGGCGCCACGCTGGTGCTGACCGCAGACGCCAAACCTGCAGCCAGCGCTGGCGCAGAGCCGGCGGGCGATACCAAGTCCGTGACCCTGATTGCGCAGCCCGACATCTACGGCACCCTGAACGTGGTCTTCACCTCCGTCAGCGATTCCGCGCACCTGGACGACACCCCGCGGATGCGCCTGGTGGATGCGGTGGATGCCGCGGGGAACCGGCGCGGCGATCTGCTGTTTGAATTGCGCGGAGCGCATGACCGGCAGTTTGCGCTCTACCGCGTGGCAGGCGGGCGTGTGGACCAGGTGCTGGCCACGGACCCGCTACCGGTCGGACCCGGCTACTTCCTCCGGCGGCGAGTAAAGTCCTCTGGCTCCGCCCTCCCGCAGGGCGTGAGCCTAAGGCGTGGGAAGCTGCGAGCGGTTCCAGCCTCCGCCGAGGGCTTTAACCAGTTGCACGCTGGCCGCGAACTGGCGGGTATTGATGTCAGCTGCCGTGCGTTCGTTTGCGAGCTCGGTGGTCTGCGCGGTCAGGACCTCGAGATAAGCGGTGAGGCCACCCTTGTAGCGGTTGGTCGAAATCGCCAGCGAGCGGCGCGCGTCGGCGACGGCCTGGCGCTGCGTGGCGTTCTCCTCGTTCAGTACGCGCAGGGTGGACAGGTTGTCCTCCACATCCTGAAATGCCTGCAGCACGGTCTCGCGATAACTGGCGACGTTGGCGTCATAACCCGCGCGGGCTTCCGCCGTGATCGCCCGGCGTCGCCCGGCGTCGAAGAGAATCTCAGCCGCGGAGCCGCCGAGTGACCAGATCGCACTCGGTCCCTGGAAGAGGATGCCGGGGCGGTTCGCTTCGAATCCGCCGCTGCCGGTGAGATTGATGCGCGGATAGTACGCAGCGATGGCGACGCCAATGGCGGCATTGGCGGCATCGGCGCGGCGTTCGGCGGCTGCCACATCCGGGCGGCGCTCGAGGGTCTCCGAGGGCACGCCTACCGGCACATCCGGCAGCGCAAGCGTGAGCGGGGCCGCGGGCAGAGCAAAGGTCGAGGCCGGCTGGCCGGTGAGCGTGGCAATGGCGTGCTCAAACTGCGCACGTGCGACGCCGATGTCGATGTCCTGGGCGCGAGTCTGGTCAAGCTGCGTTTGTGCCAGCGCCACATCGGATTCGCTGGCCACGCCGCCTTGAAAGCGGCGTTGTGTCAGTTCGAGCAGCCGCTGGAATTCCGCCACGGTGGAGTCCAAAAGCTGCTTCTGCGTATCCAGCCCGCGCAGCTCGAAGTAATCGAGGGCGAGCTCCGAGTGAAGGCTCAGGTCCACGTTGGCGAGCTCGGCAGCGGAGGCCTGCGCATTGGCGCGCGATTCTTCCACCGTGCGCCGGACTTCTCCCCACAAGTCCGGCTCCCAGCTTGCCTGTCCGGCAGCCTGGAGGTCGTTGTAGGTGAGCCCGCCGGTGGTGCTGAAACGCTGCGGGCGGTTCTGGGAAAGACGCGTGCGCGCCGCGGATGCTCCCACACTCACAGTGGGGAAGTAACTCGCGCGATACTGCCGTACGGCGGCCAGGGCCTGCTGGTACTGCGCCAGCGCAACTTTCAGGTTTTCGTTCGAGACAGTTACTTTTTCCTCGAGCGCATTCAGGGTGGGGTCGCTGTACATCTCCCACCACTTGCCGCGCAGCGTGTCGTCGCCGGGCTGCGCGTCTTTCCAGCCCCCACCGGGCGGACTGGGTGGCGGGGTGCGCAGGGCATTCTCCTTGTACGAAGGCGCCATCGCCGTCGAGGGTGTCTTGTAGTTCGGGCCGACCTTGCAGCCACTTAGCGCCACAATCAGCGCAAGGCTGCCGAGTGCCGGGGCGGCTGCCCGGCAGAGAAAGCCTCGTTTCACCGGGACTTCTCCTTGCCGGTGCCGGAACGGCCAGTGCCGCCCTGGTCGCCTCTGCCGCCTTGGTCACCACCGCTGCCGCCCTGCGCTGCAGCGTGAGTGCCTGCACCTGGGCTTGCCTGCGGCTGGACAATGTGGATGGGCTCGCCGTCGATCAGCGAATCCGGCGGATCCTGGATCACCAGGGCATTCGGGGCGAGACCGCTGACCACCTGTACCGTTTGCCCGTCATCGTGACCGAGGGTGATGGGCACGAGCTTTGCCGTGTCCCCGTTCGGCCCATGCACCACTGTTCCGACCCGCAGGCCTTCACTGCGGAACATCAGCGCGGAAACTGGGATGGCCGCGGTGGCTATCTCGCGCGTCAGCTTCATGTGCACTTCTGTGTACGCGCCGGGCACGAGTTCGCCCTTGCGATTGTTCACGTCCACCTCGACCAGCAGGGTGCGGGAGCTGGGTTCGATCGCGTCCGCGGTGCGCACCAGCGTGCCCTGGAAGCGGCGGCCCGGGAATTCCGAGAAGGTGAGATCGGCCTTGGTGCCGCGCACCGCTTCGCGCGAGTAAATCTGCGGCACGTTGATGTAGACGCGGAGGGTATCCGTCGAGGCCAGGTGGAACAGCTCCCGGTTCGCGCCGGCATCGACGAGCTGCCCGGTGTCAATACCACGCGCAGTGACCACGCCGTTGAAGGGCGCGTAGATGCGCTCATACGATTGCAATGCGGCCAGCCGCTGCACGTTAGCCTGCGCCGACTGCACGCCCGAGTTGGTTGAGGCAGCCTGCGTGGTGGCGTTCTCCGTTTCCTGCGCGGAGACCGCGTCGGACTGCAGAAGATTCTGGTACCGGCTGGCAGTTTGCTTGGCGAAGCCGGCGTTGGTTTGTGCCGTCTTCAGGTCGGCGCGCGCCTGCAGCAACTGCTGGTCTACTTCCGGCGAGCTGATCGTGGCCAGCAACTGCCCTTTGCGCACATGGGCGCCGATGTCGAAATACCAATGCTCCAGGTAGCCGTTGGTGCGGGCGTAAATCGGTGAATCGGTAAACGCGTACACATTACCGGGCAGCACGATCTCCGCATCCGGGGTGCCGGGCGTGGGCCGGACGGCGATAACATCGGGCGCGGCTAGGGCATTGGTCTGCGCGGCCAGTGCCTTGCGGGCATGCACGCGGGGAAGAATCCCGCCAACCGCGCAGACCACGGCAACCACTAACAGAACCAGTAGCACGATGGCGGTTGTGCGGCCGGAAACGCGCGGGGGCGGCGGCGCGCCATGGCCGGATGCCGGCGGGGCGGGATGCGCGTTCGGGGTCTGGATGCTGTCCTGACGCGGGGACTCGCTCATGCTTCGAACTCTCCGAGAGAATTAGTGTGTCGATCCGCTTTCGCTTCACGCGCGCGGCGGCGGCGCTCCAACGCACCATGAAGAACGCTGAAGAAAGTCGGCACGAAAAACAGGGTTGCGGCGGTAGCAAACAGCAGGCCGCCAATGACCGCGCGGCCCAGCGGGGCGTTTTCCTCGCCGCCATCGCCCAGGCCGAGCGCCATCGGCACCATGCCGATGATCATGGCCAGCGCCGTCATCAGCACGGGGCGGAAGCGCGTATAGCCCGCCTCAAGCGCGGCCGCGCGCGCATCGCCGGTGTTGATCTCGAGCTGCTCCTTGGCGAAGGAGACTACCAGGATGGAGTTGGCGGTTGCCACGCCCATGCACATGATGGAGCCGGTCAGCGCCGGAACGCTGATATGCGTGCCGGTGAGGAACAGCATCCACACAATGCCGGCGAGTGCTGCGGGCAGCGCGGCCACGATGATGAATGGGTCGAGCCATGACTGGAAATTCACCACGATCAGCAGATAGACGAGCAGGATTGAGAACGCCAGCCCCGAGATCAATCCGATAAAGGACGAGTTCATCGTCTGCACCTGGCCGCGTATCACCAACTGCGAACCGCGGGGCAAGTGCTTCCGCTCACGCGCAACTATGGAATCGATTCGGTCGGAGACGGTGCGCAGGTCGGTGCCTTCCACGTTGCCAAAAATATCGATGACCGGGGCGATGTTGTAATGCGTAACCGTCGCGAGTTCCTGTCCACGGGTAATGGTCGCCACGTTGCCGATGGTCTGGATCGGCTTGCCGCCCATAGCAAATGCAGCAGGAGCCGCCGCCACGCCATTCACGCCGGGAGCGCCGGCGGCTCCGTTCGAACCAGTCGAGTCGCCCGAACTTGCACCGCCGCTGCCGGGCGTCAGGGGAATGTTTTCCAGGTCCTGCAGCGAATCAAGGTTGTACTGCGGCGATTGGGCCGCGATGTTGTAACTGACACCGTTTCTTGGGTTCAGCCAGAAGGTGGGTGAGGTCTGGAAGCTGCCGCTGAGCGCGACCAGCAGGGAACCAGCCACGTCCCGCTGCGCAAGGCCGATATCCTGCGCGCGCGAGCGGTCCACATCCACGAACAACCGCGGCTCATCGAACGGCTGCTGGATCCGCAGGTCCGCGGTGCCCGGCACGTACTTCACCTGTTGCATCAGGTGTTCCGCGAAATTGCGATTGGCCATCATGTCGTGGCCGATGATCTGGATATCGATCGGGGCGGGCAGGCCGAAGTTCAGGATCTGCGTGGTCATGTCCACGGGTAGCGAGTAGAAGGTCACGCCGGGGAATTCGCTTGCCAGCTTGCCGCGCAGGTCCTGCAGATACTCGTTGGTGGGGCGATGGTGCTCCGCGAGTGAGACGGTGATGTCGGCATCCGCCGAGCCGACCACGCCGGAGTTGGAATACGAGAGGTTCAGGCCGGAGTACGGGATACCGATGTTGTCGATGATCGTGACGAGTTCCTTTTCCGGAATCTCACGCCGGATGGCCGCGTCGATTTCGTCACAGAGGCGGGCCGTCTCCTCGATTCTCGTGCCCGTCCGGGCGCGGACGTGCAGCTTGAACTGGCCCGCGTCCACGGAGGGAAAGAAATCCTGCCCCAGCCACGGGTAAAGCAGCGCGAACGATCCGAAGCAAAAGACCAGGAAGAGGATCAGGAACAGGGCGCTGTGATCGACCGCGAGCTGCAGCAGCCCGTGGTAGGAATCCCGCAACTGCTCGAAGCGGCGCTCGAAAGCGAGTTGGAAGCGTGTGAACGGGTTGCGGCTCTGCTTCTGATGCTTTTCCGGATCATGCTCCGTGAGCAGGTACTTCGCCATCGTTGGCACTACCGTGCGCGACAGAAAATAGGAGGCGAGCATGGCGAAGGTGACGGCCTCGGCCAAGGGGACGAACAGATAGCGCGCCACGCCGCCCAGGAAGAACATGGGCACAAACACGATGCAGATGGAGATGGTCGAGACAAAGGCGGGAATCGCGATCTGCGCCGCACCGTCGAGAATGGCCTGCTCGATCTCCTTGCCTTCTTCGAGATTGCGGTTGATGTTCTCGATTTCGACCGTGGCGTCGTCCACCAGGATGCCGACTGCGAGTGCAAGACCGCCCAGGGTCATGATGTTGATGGTCTCGCCCAGCAGGTGAAGCAGAATGAGCGAGACCAGGATGGAGAGCGGGATGGAGACCGCGATGATGAGCGTCGAGCGCCAGCTACCGAGAAAGACCAGGATCATGAAACCGGTCAGGCAGGCAGCAAGCAGGCCTTCACGCACCACGCCGGTGATGGCGCCCCGGACGAAGATGGACTGGTCCGAGAGAGGGGTGATGCGGAGTTGCTGCGGCAGGCCGCTCGCGACCACGGGAAGCTTGCGGAAAATGCCCTTGATGATGTCCAGGGTGGAGGCATCACCGTTTTTCATGATGGTCATCAGGGCGGCGCGCTGGCCATCCACACGCACGATGTTGGTCTGCGGCGGGAAGCCGTCCCGCACGTGGGCAACGTCGCGAATGTAGATCATTGCGCCGTTCACCTCTCGGATGGGCAGATCGTTCAGCCCTTGAATGGTCGTCGGCGCGCTGTTCGTTTCCACCTGGTATTCGAATTTGCCGACCTTCATGGTGCCCGAGGGCAGGATGAGGTTCTGCGCCGAGATGGCGTTGACGACGTCGCTCGGGGAGAGCCCCCGGGCCTGCAGCTGGCGCAGATTCAGGTCCACCTGCACCTGGCGCTGCTTGCCCCCGTAGGGGTAAGGAATAGCCGCACCGGGAACCGTTACCAATTGCGTACGGATGAAGTTGAGAGCGTAGTCATTCAACTGCTGTTCGGAGAGACCCTGGCCGGACAGGCCGAGCTGCAGGATGGGAACGCTGGAGGCGTTGTAATCGATGATGAAGGGCGGTGTGGTGCCTGGCGGCAGTTGATGGATCTGCGTCTGCGAAATGGCTGTGATCTGGGCGACGGCTGTGGACAGGTTTACGTTCGGCTGGAAGTACACCTTTACGACGGCGACGCCGTAAAGCGAGTTCGATTCGATGTGATCGATATTATCGACCGTGGTGGTCAGAGACCGCTCGGTGAGCGTGATGATGCGGTCCGCCATATTTTCCGCCGACAAACCGTCGTAGTGCCAGACGATGCTGACCACAGGGATATCGATGTTGGGGAAGATGTCAACCGGGGTACTGAGAATGGAGATCGGGCCGATGATGAGCAGCAGCAGGGCAAGCACCGCAAAGGTGTAGGGTCGCCGGAGGGCGAGACGTACGATCCACATAATTCAGTAACTCTCCAGAAATCCGGGGCTTGCCGGGTGGCAGGCTGGGCCTGCAGCTTCACGCGATATGGGCCGGCCTGCCGAAATAGGGGTTCGCCGCAGCAGCGCGGCGGTAGCAGGTGGCTGTCTCCGCCTTGCATGTCCTGGATCAGAGACGGAGAACAGGGCTTCGAGGCCGCAGATCTCCGTGTTCCATCCCGTCTTATCCAGTGTATAGGCGTCGCCGCCTGCGGCCGGGTCACGGGATTGTTTTGCTCTAATCGATAGATACGGAGAAGCGGGCGGGCGATTCAGAAAACGACATCCGCCGAGCCTGGGAAAGTTTCTGGACGCGGGAAACTAATCCGCGTTACCTGCCGTCCATCAAACTGATCAGCCCTCACCATTTCTTCGTGTGGGAGCGGGAATCCAACCGAGTTGAGGAAACGATTGCATGCCGCCAGTGCAGACACCCGAGCCCGTTCCGAGCTCAACCTACGCTTACCGTGTGCCCGCGGCGGAGCCACCGGAGTCCACTGAGCCGCCACCCCGCAAGCGGAGATGGCTGCGTTGGCTCCTGCTATTGCTGCTTCTGCTGGCGGTGGCCGCGATCGTTTGGCGCGTGGTAACAGCGCGCCAGCAGGCAGAGGCGCAGGCCGCGAAAAAGCAGGCGGCCATGATGAACCGCGCCACCCCGGTGCAGGTGATCCCGGTACAGCAACGGACCATGCCCATCTACCTGACCGGCCTGGGCACCGTCACGCCGTACTTCTCGGTGAAGGTGACGCCCCGCGTTACCGGTCAATTGGTACGTGTGGACTTCCGTGAAGGCCAGGACGTGCACAAGGGACAGGAACTGATGCTGATCGACCCGCGCCCCTACCAGGCGGCGCTGGACCAGGCCAAGGGCCAACTGGCGCGCGATCAGGCACAGTTGCAGAACAATCTTGCGGAGTACAACCGCTACAAGGCGCTCTACAACCAGGGCGTCGTCTCCAAGGAGCAGCTCGACACCTACCAATCGAACCTCGGGCAATTCCAGGGCGCGATCCAGGCAGACCAGGCGGCGATTGAAGCCGATGCGCTCAACGTGCAGTACTGCCACGTGACCTCGCCTATCGACGGGCGCGTGGGACTGCGCCAGGTGGATCCCGGCAACCTGGTGATTGCCAACCAGACCCAGCCCATCATTGTGAACCAGTTCCGGCCGATTGCGGTCGAGTTCACGCTTCCGGAAGACCAGTTGCAGCGCGTGCTCGCCAAACTACGCGGCAACAAGCAACTCAAGGCCGAGGCCTTCGATCGGTCGGATATCAATCATCTGGAAAGCGGGCAGTTGCTGACGGCCGACAACCAGATCGATCCGACGACCGGCACCGACAAGCTGAAAGCTGTCTTCAGCAACAAGGAAGAGCTGCTGTTCCCCAACCAGTTCGTAAACGTGCACCTGGTCCTAGAACAGCGGCCGAACGCTATCGTGATTCCGGCCGCCGCCCTGCAGCACGGAAATGAGGGTGACTACCTCTGGGTGGTGAAGCCCGACAAGACGGCCGCCATGCAACCGGTAAAGGTGGACACCACCGAGGGCTCACTCATCGTGCTGGCAAGTGGTGTGCAGCCGGGCGAGCAGATCGTAACCGACGGCTCGGACAAGCTGCGCGATGGGACCAAAGTTGAGCCGCGGCAGGCACGGGCCGCCGGGCAGGCAGGGACGGGTCAGGGTGCCGAAACCGGTGCCCCGGCTGGCGCACAGGGCGGTGCCCAGGCCGGCAAGCAGATCGGCGCACAGACCGGCACACAGACCGGCACACAGCAGAACCGCCGCCAGGGCCTTCTGCCCGAGAACGGCCCCGGCATCGCGCCCCAGGGTGGCCAGGGCGACGGACAGCAAGGCGCCGGCCAGGGAACGCGGCAGGGAACACGTCAGCCGCGCAAACAACAGCAGCAACCACGACTAGGTCCGGCGTGAGCCCTTCCCGACCATTTATTCTCCGCCCCGTCGCCACATCGTTGCTGATGGCGGCGATCCTGCTCGCCGGCTTCGTGGCGTACCGGCAATTGCCGGTCTCTGCCTTGCCGGAGGTGGACTACCCCATCATCCAGGTGGTGACCTTCTACCCCGGGGCCAGCCCGGATGTGATGTCCTCGGCCGTCACCGCTCCGCTCGAGCGCCAGTTCGGCCAGATGCCCGGGCTGAACCAGATGACTTCCACCAGCTCGCAGGGCGGGTCGGTCATCACGCTGCAGTTCAACCTGGACGAAGACATCGACGTGGCCGAGCAGGAGGTACAGGCCGGGATCAACTCGGCGCAGAGTTTCCTGCCGACGGGCCTGCCCAATCCTCCCATCTACAACAAGGTCAATCCGGCTGACCAGCCCATTATGACGCTGGCGCTGACCTCTGACTCCATGCCGCTGGAGCAGGTCGAAGATCTGGCCGATACCAACATGGCGCAGAAGATCTCGCAGGTCTCCGGCGTGGGATTGGTATCGATTGCCGGCGGGCAGAAGCCGGCGGTGCGCATTCAGGCGAATCCCGCGCAACTGGCGTCCTATGGCCTGAACCTCGAAGATCTGCGCACGGCCGTGGGTTCGGCCAACGTGGACCAGGCCAAGGGCAACCTGAACGGCACGCGCCAGACGTATTCCATCGGCGCCAACGATCAGTTGCTGTCCAGCGCCGACTATAAACCGGTGATCGTGGCTTATCGCAATGGCGCGCCGGTGCGCATGTCCGACGTGGCCACCATTAAGGACGGCGCGGAAAACGTGATGCAGGCGGCATGGATGAACCGCACGCCCGCAGTCATCCTGAACATTCAGCGGCAGCCCGGAGCCAACATCATTGGCGTGGTGGACCGCATCACCAAGCTGCTTCCTCAGCTCCGCATCGCCATGCCGGCGGCGATCAATGTGACCGTGCTGACCGATCGCACGATCACCATCCGCTCGTCCGTCAAGGATGTGCAGTTTGAGCTGCTCCTGACCATCGCGCTGGTGGTCATGGTCATCTTCCTCTTCCTGCGCACGCTCGCCGCTACCGTCATTCCTGCGGTCGCGGTGCCGCTCTCGCTTGTGGGCACCTTCGGGGTGATGTATCTGCTGGGCTACAGCCTGAACAATCTCACGCTGATGGCGCTCACCATCTCGACCGGTTTCGTCGTGGATGACGCGATCGTGATGATCGAGAATATCTCGCGCTTCATTGAAGAAGGCGATACGCCGCTCGCCGCGGCGCTGAAGGGCTCGGAGCAGATCGGCTTCACGATTCTCTCGCTGACCGTTTCGCTGATCGCGGTACTCATCCCGCTGCTCTTTATGGGCGACGTCGTAGGACGGCTCTTCCGCGAGTTCGCCATCACCCTGGCGGTGACCATTCTGGTTTCTGCCGTGGTTTCGCTCACGCTCACGCCGATGATGTGCGCCAAAATTCTGCGCCACCGGCCCGCGTCCGAGCAGGGCCGCTTCTATCGTTCATCGGAGCGCTTTTTCGAGCGCGTGATCGCGTTCTACGCCAGCACGCTGCAGTTCGTCCTGCGCCATCGTTTTGTCACACTGCTGGTCACGATTGGCACCCTGGTACTGACTCTGCTGCTCTACATCTTCGTGCCCAAGGGCTTCTTCCCGGTGGAAGACACGGGCATTCTGCTGGGCATCTCCGAAGCGCCGCAGACCGTATCCTTCACCAGCATGGCGCAGCGGCAACAGCGCCTGGCCGATGTGATCCTCCAAGATCCCGATGTCGCCAGTCTCTCTTCCTTCATCGGCGTGGATGGCGTAAACACCACGATGAACAGCGGCCGTATCCAGATCAATCTGAAGCCGCTCGACGAGCGCAGCGACCGCGCTCCGGCGATCATTCAGCGTCTGCAATCCAGGCTCCAGCAGGTAGAAGGAATTACGCTCTATCTGCAACCGCTGCAGGACCTCACCGTGGCCAGCAGTGTGAGCCGCACGCAATATCAGTACTCGCTCGAAAGCGCCAACTCCGAGGAGCTGACTACCTGGACGCGCAATCTGGTGAGAGCGCTGCGCAAACAGCCCGCGCTGCGCGATGTGGCCAGCGACCTGCAGGACAAGGGCATCGAGACGGAGCTGGTCATCGACCGCGACACCGCGTCGCGCCTCGGCGTCTCCATCTCCTCGATCGACAACACCCTCTACGACGCCTTTGGTCAGCGCCAGGTCTCGACCATGTTTACGCAGCTCAACCAGTACCACGTGGTGCTGGAGGTGCAGCCCAACTTCAGCACCGACCCCGGCGACCTGAGCAGCATTTACGTGAAGTCGAGCACCGGCACCGAGGTGCCCCTCAGCACGTTCGTCCATGTGGAGCGGCATAACGTGCCGCTGTCCATCGAGCACCTGGGCCAGTTTCCGGCCTCGACCATCTCGTTCAACCTGGCGCCCGGCGCCTCGCTCGGAGACGCGGTCAAAGCGATCAACAATGTCGAGCAGCAAATCGGCATGCCGGAAAGCGTAAACGCCAGCTTCCAGGGCACGGCCAAGGCCTTTGAAGCCTCGCTCACCAACGAGCCGGTGCTCATTCTGGCCGCGCTCATCACCGTGTACATCGTGCTTGGTGTGCTGTACGAGAGCTACATCCACCCGGTAACGATTCTTTCCACACTGCCCTCCGCAGGCGTCGGCGCGATCCTCGCACTGATGCTCTTCCGCATGGACCTGAATGTCATTGGCATCATCGGCATCATCCTGCTGATCGGTATTGTGAAGAAGAACGCCATCATGATGATCGACTTTGCGCTTGAAGCCGAGCGCAAGGAGGGACGTTCGCCGGAGGACTCCATTTACCAGGCGTGCCTGCTGCGCTTCCGGCCCATCATGATGACCACCATGGCGGCGCTGCTGGGCGGCCTGCCGCTCGCGTTGGGCACCGGCATGGGTTCGGAGCTGCGCAAGCCGCTAGGCATCACCATCGTGGGCGGCCTCATCGTCTCGCAGGCGCTTACCCTGTACACCACGCCGGTCGTCTACATCTACTTTGATCGTTTCGCGCAGCGGTTCACCCGCCGTCCCGCAGCCCGCACCACTCACATTGAGGAGCACGCCGTCTCGGCGGATTAACACACGGCCATGCACCTTTCCGCTCCGTTCATCCGCCGCCCCGTAGCCACTTCGCTGCTCAGCCTCGCACTGCTGTTGGCGGGCGCAGTGGCCTACAAGCTGCTGCCTGTTGCATCACTGCCGGAAGTCGAGTTCCCCACCATCAACGTCTCGGCATCGCTGCCCGGCGCCAGCCCGGAGACGGTGGCGTCCTCGATGGCCACCCCGCTCGAACGGCAATTCGGACGCATCGCCGGTGTTACCCAGATGACCTCCTCGAGCACCCTGGGCGGCACCAGCGTGATCCTTCAGTTCGATATGAACCGCGACATCAATGGGGCCGCGCGTGATGTGCAGGCCGCCATCAACGCGGCGCGGGCAAACCTGCCGGCGAACCTGCCGCAGAATCCGCACTACTGGAAGGTGAATCCAGCCGATGCGCCGATCATGATCCTGGCGCTGACCTCGCCGACCCTGGACCAGCCGGAGATGTATGACGCCGCGGACTCCATCCTGGCGCAGAAGATCGCGCAGATTCAGGGCATCGGCCAGGTGTTTGTGGGCGGCAGCGCCAGCCCCGCGGTGCGGGTAGAGGTGAATCCCCTGCAGTTGACTGCGTACGGCATCGGTCTGGAGTCGCTGCGCGCGACGCTCGGCGCCGTAAACGTCAACATGGCGAAGGGCTATTTCAAGAACAGCCAGGAATTGGCCGACATCGCCACCACGGACCAACTGTTCAAGGCCGATGAATACGCGCCGCTGATCGTTGGCTACAATCCCACGACCGGTGCATCCGTGCGTCTTTCCGAGCTTGGGCAAGTGGTGGATGGCACGTCCAATCTCTACACCGCGGGGCTGGCGAACGGAAAACCGGCCGTGCTCATCATCGTGTTCAAGAGCCCGGGCGCTAACGTGATCGATACGGTGGACCGAGTAAAGGCCGCAATGCCCGGACTCGGCGCCTCGATCTCGCCGCTCATCCACATCGCCATGGTGCTGGACCGCACTGTCACCATCCGCGCCGCTGTTACTGACGTGGAGATCACACTGGTGATCTCCATCTTTCTGGTGATCGCGGTGGTCTTCATCTTCCTCCGCGATACCTGGGCCACCATCATCCCCAGCGTGGCAGTACCGCTTTCGTTGGTGGGCACCTTTGGCGTTATGTATCTGCTGGGCTACACGCTCGACAACCTGTCGCTGATGGCGCTGACTATCTCGACCGGCTTCGTCGTGGATGACGCGATCGTAGTGATTGAAAACATCAGCCGCTACCTGGAACAGGGCATGACGCCGTATGCCGCGGCGATGCGCGGCTCCAAGGAGATCGGGTTTACGGTGCTCTCAATGAGCACCTCGCTCGTCGCGGTCTTTATCCCCATCCTGCTGATGGGCGGTATCGTGGGCCGGCTCTTTCGCGAATTTGCGGTTACCTTGAGCGTGGCCATTGCGATGTCGCTGGTCGTCTCGCTGACCACCACACCGATGATGTGCGCCAAGTTCCTGAGGCAGCACGATCCCGCATCGCGCGGTCGCTTCTACCGCCTGGGCGAGCGCTTTTTCAATACGCTGCTGGGTGGCTACGACCGCGGCCTGCGCTGGGTGATTGCGCACCAGGTTCCGGTATTGCTCATCACTGTCGGTACGTTGGCGCTCAACGTGTACCTCTATGTGATCGTGCCCAAGGGCTTCTTCCCGCAGCAGGACACAGGCCGCATCGGCGGCGCCGCGCGGGCATCGCAGGACATCTCCTTTGACGCGATGAAGACCAAGCAGGCGGAGCTGGCGCGCATCGTGCAGCAGGACCCCGGCGTGCAGTACGTGATGGCCTTTGCCGGCGGGCAGGGCGGGGGCGCCACTACCAACGTGGGCCGTATGTTCATTACGCTCAAGCCGCTGAGCAAGCGGTCAGCCTCTTCGGACCAGATCATCAACCGGCTCCGGAGCAAGCTCTCGAGCATTCCCGGAATCACACTGTTTCTGCAATCCTCGCAGGACATCACAGTGGGCGGCCGCTCAAGCGATGCGCAGTACCAGTACACGCTCGAAGACGCGAACCTGGATGAACTGAACACCTGGGCGCCCAAACTTCTGGCCAAAATGCGCACCATGCCCGAGCTGCGCGACGCGTCCACGGACCAGCAGGATGCCGGCCTCGAAGCGCGACTAGTCATTGATCGAGACACTGCATCCCGGCTAGGCATCACGCCGCAGGATGTGGACAACGTGCTCTATGACGCATTCGGCCAGCGCCAGGTCTCGACCATGTACAAGGAGCTGAACCAGTACCACGTCGTGATGGAAGTGGACCCACGCTATCAGCGCGATCCCAACGCCTTGAAGAGCATCTACATCAAATCCTCGAACGGGCAGCAGGTTCCGTTATCGGCGATCTCGCATTTCGAAACCCGCCGGACGGCGCTGGCCGTGAACCACCAGGGGCAGTACCCAGCCGTGACGCTGAGCTTCAATCTAGCACCGGGCGTGGCCCTGGGGCAGGCCACTACCGCGCTTGAAAATGCAGAGCGGGACATGGGAATGCCGGCCAGTGTGCAGGCCAACTTCGCGGGAACCGCTCAGGCGTTTCAGTCGTCACTGGCGAGCGAGCCGATGCTGATTGCAGCGGCGCTGGGCACGGTCTACATCGTCCTCGGAATTCTGTACGAAAGCTACGTGCACCCCATTACGATCCTATCTACACTGCCGTCGGCGGGCGTGGGTGCGATCCTTGCCCTGCTGATTACGCACACCGACCTGAGCGTCATCGCGCTGATCGGCATCATCCTGCTCATAGGCATTGTGAAGAAAAACGCGATCATGATGATCGACTTCGCGCTCGATGCGGAACGACGAGAAGGGAAGTCGCCGGAGGAGGCGATCTACCAAGCGTGCCTGCTGCGCTTCCGCCCCATCATGATGACCACCATGGCCGCGCTATTGGGCGGGCTGCCGTTGGCGTTGGGAACGGGCACTGGCTCGGAACTGCGGCGGCCGCTGGGCATCACCATCGTGGGCGGCCTGATCGTGTCACAGATGCTGACGCTCTTCACCACGCCAGTCGTCTACCTCTTCTTTGACAAGTTGCGGCTGCTGTTTATTCCCGGACACAAGGACCGCTTCCTCGAAGAACCGCAAGCGGGCGACTGAGGGTCTCGCTGGGGCCGGGGACGACGCTATTCCGGGGTGCACCTTCTGAACAACCTTCACCGTAGTGAGCAGGCGTGGCCGTCATCCTGAGCGCAGCGAAGGATCCATGCGGACTCTGCTGGGCCAGGCATCCTGGCTTCCCTGAAAGATCGGTCTGGGCTCTTCGCTTCGCTTAGAATGACGGCACCCAAAGCGGCTACAAAGCAGAAGGCAGCTCCTTTCGAGAGCTGCCTTTCCGCGCGGAACGAGGGCTACTTAGCGAACGCCCGCTCGAGCGCTTCCGCCGAGTAGGTCATCTTTTTTTCGGGATAATAGGCGTTGTTAATGTACTGCTCCAGCATGCGCTGCGTGTTGAAGAACGAGCCGTTCATCGCGATGGTGGTCTGCATCAGCTTCCGCCAAGCCGGCTTATTGCCGTAGTACAGCGGAAGGATTGCCGATTCGAGCTTGTTGTACATGCTGGCGGCTTCTTCTGCATCCGAGTTACCGTCGTTGATGGACCAGCCCGTGACGCCTTCGATACAGCCCTCAATCCACCAGCCGTCGAGCACGCTCAGGCTGGGAACGCCGTTGAGTGCCGCTTTCATCCCGCTGGTGCCGGAGGCCTCGTAGGGACGTTGCGGGTTGTTGAGCCAGAGGTCCACGCCACCGGTCAGCATGGCGCCTAGCAGCCACTCGTAGTTTTCGAGATAGACGATGCGGAGCTTGTCTTCCAACCCTTGGGAGGCCAGGCGGTTCGCAGCCTGGAAGATATGGCGGATGATGCCCTTGCCCGGCTCGTCCGCAGGATGCGCCTTGCCGCCGTACAGGATCTGCAGGCCGCCGGCTTCCTGGGCGATGCGCACCAGCCGTTCCGGGTCGGTGAACAGCAGGTCGCCCCGCTTGTAGGTCGCCACGCGACGCGCGAAGCCGATCGTGAACAGGTCGGAACGGAGCGCGATGCCCGTGCGCGCCGCCACTTCGTCCAGCAGAATCTGTTTCTGCTTCTCGTGCGCCTGCTCGATCTCTTCCTCGGGAATATCGATCGCATAGCGCAGGTGCACATTGTCCTGGCGCCAGCGCGGCAGGTGCCGGTCGAAGGCTGCCTGCATGGGGGCGGAGGTCCAGGTAGCGGCATGCACGCCGTTGGTGATCGCGTCGATCTGGTATTCCGGGAACATCGCGCGCGATACCTTGCCGTGCTGCATGGCAACGCCGTTCACGTAACGGGAAAGCCGCAGCGCGATGTATGTCACGTTCAGCATGCCTTCGTGCATGCCGCCCACGCGCTCCACAATCTGCGTCGCTTCGGCGCCCAGAATGCGATAAGACTGTTCGATGGAGAATCGGTCGTGGCCCGCCGGCACCGGCGTGTGCGTGGTAAAGACGCAGCGCTGGCGCACCTGCTCCATGTCGCGATCGAGCGCGCTCGAAAGAGGCGCGCCGGCCAGCACTTTTTCCAGCAACGCAATGGTGAGCAGCGCGGCGTGGCCCTCGTTCATGTGATAGACGTTCACGTCATAGCCGAGCGCGTCCAGCATACGAAAACCGCCCATGCCGAGCACGATCTCCTGCGCCAGGCGATAGTTGGTATCGCCCCCGTAGAGATGATCCGTCAGCGCGCGGTCGCGGGGATCGTTTTGTTCAAGGTCCGTATCGAGCAGGTAAATGGGAATCGTGTGACCGGTGACCCCTTCCATCTCGTGGCGCCAGGCGCGGACCAGAACGGTGCGGCCCTCGACGTTGACGGAAACCAGGGGATCTTCGCGCTTGAGCACGCTTTCTGGTTCCCACGGCTGGTCCTGCTCCCGCTGGCTGCCATCCGGATCGAGTGTCTGGCGGAAGTACCCCTTGCGGTGCAGCAGTGTGACTGCCGCCAATGGCAAGCCGAGGTCGGCAGCCGACCGCAACGTATCGCCCGCCAGCACTCCAAGGCCCCCGCTATAAGTGGGAAACCGGGGATCGATGGCGATTTCCATCGAAAAATAACCTACGTGCCCATCAATGGTTGAGAGATTCAAAGCAGACAAGCTTCCCCATTTCGACGAGTAATGCATTCGGGTTCATCCTCCACGCCGTGGCCGGTCGGTGTTCTTCTACAGAAGAAACCCGATCTGAAGACGGGTGTTCCTCTACGCTGCGCTGTACTCCAACGGAGCCCAGGGATCGTGACACCGGCTCTGCGAGCGGCCGGATTCCATGTTGAATCGTGCAACTCCATTTTAACAAGGTCTCTCCGCGATTCGTATGCCCATCGGGTTGCACTTAGGTGTGACTCCAGTACTCCACCGGTGGAAGTCCACGCCTAAGTTTTCCACCGGAAGAGGTGACGGACCAGCGAACGCATTTCTGCCAAGACATTTCCCGCCACCGCTCTCCTCACAGACTCTTCGGCAAAGATAGCGGCCAATTCGCCTGGTTTCTCGACTACGATGCCAAAATCGCCCAGAGTTTTGTCATATTTCCAGCGAATCTCCACAATTCCCCATGCTTGGTTCAGATTGCAACAAAGCGGTTCATATTGACGCTGCCGCCTCTTCTGCAGCCGCCCGCAACCGGGCCATTATCTCCGGAATCCACTGCTCATGTTCCGGTTTCATCAGGACGGAGCGAAGGCAGGTGACCAGCGCGCTATTTTGCGCCACTTCCGCCCAACTGCCTTGTGGAAACATTCGCAGAGGTACGCGCACCAGCGCCAGATGCAGGTCGCGGGCGGCCGCGCACTCGAACGTCGCCTGTGCCAGCGTGGAAGAGTGTTGTGGGTCGCGGCCGCGCACTGCCCAAACGACGATGTCCAGCTCCGGCGGGAGGATGGTCAGAAAGCGTGTGTCTGCAGCGAGTTCCTCGTAGAGCTTCAGCGCGGCGCGGCGGCCGGATTCGAGTCCTTCGGCGAAGGCGCCGTCCCGCTCCATGGGGAGCACCTGCTGCGTCGCCCACAGCGCCACGGCGGCAGCTCCGGCACGCGAGCACTCCAGGCTGATCTCCCCCAGGTGCAGCGCTTCCGAAGTGAAGTATGTATATGGAGAATCGTGCTTGTAGAAGCCGCCCACCGCGGGGTCGCGAAAGAGGACGCACCCGCAGCCGTAGGGCTGCAGTCCATGCTTGTGCGGATCGATGACGATCGAGTCCACCTCCGTGAGCGCGTCGAAGGCCGCGCGCGCCGGCGGGGCCAGGTTGCGGGCCAGGGTGAAATAGCCGCCATACGCAGCGTCGGCGTGGATGCGGAAGCCATAGCGCTGGCGCAGAGCCAGGATCCGGTCGAGCGGGTCGACTGCGCCCTGCCCGGTGGTGCCGAGAGTAACCACCACCGTGCCGATGTCGCCCCTGGCCAGGTCCTCCTCCAAAGCGTCGAGGTCCATGCGGCCATGCGCGTCTGCGGGGATCGCGGTGAAGGGCAGTTTGAGCACGGAAGAGATACGGCGATGCGTGTAGTGGGCCTCCTCGGAGGCCACAACGCGCTGGCCCGGACGGAGTTGCCCGGCTACCCACAGCGCCTCAAGATTCGCGAAGGTCCCGCCGCTGGTCAGGTGCCCCAGATAGGTGTCCCACCCGAACATGGCCGCGATAGCGCGCACCGCTTCGATCTCCATAACGGAGCTGGCCCGGCCGCCATCGAGCGCATGATTGTTCGGGTTGAGGAACATGGCCAGAGCGTAGGCCGCGTGCGCCACTGGGTGCGGGGGCTTGAGCATCTGCCCGGCATAGAGCGGATGGAAATAGGGATAGTTGTCCGCCATCCGCGCCGCCACCTGCTGCAGTACAGAGTGCGCCGCGTCCTCGTCGCGCCCTGCACGTGCTGGGGCGAAATCGGGCAGGGAAGGGAAGCCCTGGCGTAATGTGGGCAGCGACGCCGAGAGAAGTTGAAGCACGGTGGTGTCGAGCATCATGAGTCCAGAATACGTGCGGATTCGGGCAGAAATATGCGTCCGCAGACCTATGCCCAAAGTAACCGAAAGGCTTGTTTTTCGGTTGGAAGCGGAACCAGTTTTGGTAAACTACGCTCGCGTTCGGAGGACCGGGCAAGAGCAGTTCTCGCCCATCGCAAGTGCTGCCAGTTGATTCCGATTCACTAGCGCCAATTCAACACTAGGACATGCATCACCATGGAACAAGGAACAGTGAAATGGTTTAACGACGCGAAGGGATTTGGTTTCATCTCCCGCGAAAACGGGGAGGATGTCTTCGTGCACTTCTCGGCAATCAATTCCAACGGCTTCAAGAGCTTGCAGGAAGGCCAGGCAGTGCAGTTCAACGTCGTTAAGGGGCCCAAGGGCTGGCAGGCGGCAGACGTTCAGCCCCTGTAAGCAAATGCGTCCGGGATCGCAGGCAGCATAAGGCGGGGATTGCACTCCTCGCCTTTTGCTTTTGCCGCCCTGCTGTGCGTTCTAAAGGCCGCGATACGCACCGCCATCGACAAGAATCGTCTGGCCGGTAATGTAGGACGCCCGCTCCGAGGCGAGCCATACGATGGCGTCGGCCACCTCGGCGGGGTCCGCTACGCGCCGCAGCGGGACATTTTTGGCCAGTCCTGCAAGGTACTCGGCTTCGGAAACGCCTCCATCGGCCTGCCGCTTGGCCGCTAGCTCCTTTAGGCGTTCCGTTGCTGTGTAGCCCGGACCGACGTTGTTCACGGTAATGCCATCGGGGCCGTACTCGTTCGCCAGTGTGCGCACCAGGCCGGCTACGCCGGTACGGATCGCGTTCGAAAGCACAAGGTTATCCACCGGCTGCTTGACTGTCACTGAGGTGATCGCAATCAGTCGCCCCCAGTGGCGTTCCCGCATATGGGGAAGCACCGCCTGCGCAAACGAGACCACGCTGCGCAGATTGGCGCGATACGCGCCGTCCCACTCGGGAAGGGTAGTCTCGGCAAAGGCTTTCGCCGGAGGGCCTCCAGCATTGGCGACGCAGATATCGATGCGCTCGAAACGCTGATATGCGGCGTCCACAAAACGGTGCACGCCAGCATCGTCCGTCACGTCGAGCGGAGCCGTGAACACCTCTACTCCGTGCACGCGACGCGCTTCGTTCGCCACTTCCGTGAGCTTCTGCTCGTTGCGAGCGCACAACGCCAGATGTGTTCCTTCAGCCGCAAAGGCGAGCGCCGTGGCGCGGCCGATACCGGAGCTCGAGCCGGCCACGATAGCCACACGTTGTTTCAGTCCCGTATCCATCCACCGAGTATGCCAAATCTGGCGGGCGGTCGGCATCCGCGGGGGCGCGCTGGTCTGCGTCGCCTCAAGCGATTTGTGGCGCCAAATCGTGCCGCGACGAAATCCTTGCGCGTGGTGCCAATGAGCTCCGCGGAACCGCCCAGGAAATCGCGTATGCTGGATTCCACCAGGAGGAGGATGGAGCGATGGCGTCCGCACGGCATGAAAGCTTTTCCACGATCCCGACCGAACACCTGAACCCGCTGATCGAACGGCAGCTTGTCACGGCTGACCGGGCGATGCTCGCACGCCTGCTTCTGCGTAAAGGCTGCGTGGTGCCGCTCCACCAACACGAAAACGAGCAGATCACGTATATCCTCGCCGGTGCGCTGAAGTTTTGCATCGAGAATCGCGAGGTGGTTGTGGGTGCGGGCGAGGTGCTGGTGATTCCGTCGAATGTGCCGCACAGCGCCGAGGCGCTGGAAGACACGATCGATCTGGACATCTTCACGCCACCGCGCCAGGACTGGCTGAATGGTACGGATGCCTATCTGCGCGGTCCCGCAACGGTGACGCTTTGCGAAGTGGATCACTACCCTGCCGAGACGGACTGAAGCGTCAGCGAGTGCTCCGCGCACCGGCTCTGCGGATACGGGGCTCTTTATTTCCTTGGTGTCTAGCCCATGGCCGCAGCGCAAGCCGGATGACTGAGAAAATCCGCCGGACTTACAATGGCTAGATTGCCAAACGGATGGAGAGCGAGCAGGTCATTATCTCCGGTAATGAGGAGGTCCGCCGCTCCGCCCATAGCGAGCTCCAGGAACTTATCGTCCCGTGGGTTGCGGCAGGCGCGCACTGGATATACCGTACGGACAAACTCAGCCACGCGCTCCAGCAGGAGAAGGTTCTTCTGCCTGTCTGCCAGATCCACGTAGCGGTCGAATTTGGGCCTGCTGAGCACATCCGCAAGCTCCGTCATCGTTGCCTCTGAAACAAGGAGCTGGCCCACTTCGATCGCCTTTCGGACCGTCTGTGCTGGGACTGAAGTGGGGAGCAATAGTTGGCTGATCAGGGCGTTGGTATCAACAACGATGCGCTGCCTACGCTGCATCGTCGGCGAGCAGTTGATCTAACGTGGACTGGTCCATGCCACGGGCCTTTGCCTTTGCCGCTACCTGCTCGCAGAAGCGTTGAAACTCCCCGGCATGGAAGGCGCGCAAGCGTTCGTATTCCTGCACGGAAAGCAGCACGGCAACATCCCGCTCGTGACGGCGGATCACGACCGGCTCGCGTTGTGCGGTATCGAGCAGCGATGCCAAGCGCTGCTTTGCATCGGTAGCAGAAATAGTCATCATGTAGCCATTTTAGACAAAACGTACATTACGTCAAGTGGTCTTTAATCCGTGTTCGTGCCCGGATTCATATACTAAAAGCCATGAGGCCGATCACCCAGTCCCGCATTCTCCAAGAACGTGCAGAACAGTTCCTCCCCGGTGGGGTGGATTCGCCGGTGCGTGCCTTTCGCGCCGTGGGTGGCGACCCTCCGTTTGTGGCGCGGGCGCAGGGTGCCCATCTGTGGGACGCCGATGGCAATCGCTACCTGGACTACTTCGGGTCATGGGGGCCGATGATCCTGGGCCATGCCTGCCCGCCGGTAGTCGAGGCAATCCAACAGGCGGCGGCACGTTCGGCCAGCTTTGGCGCGTCGACGGCGGGGGAGGCGGATCTCGCGGAGATGGTCATCGAGGCCGTGCCTTCTATTGAAAAACTGCGCTTCGTCAGCTCCGGGACTGAGGCCACGATGTCAGCGATTCGCCTCGCCCGCGCCTATACAGGGCGCAAATACGTCCTCAAATTCGAGGGCTGCTATCACGGCCATGCCGATGGCCTGCTGGTGAAAGCGGGCTCGGGGGTGGCGACCTTTGGAATTCCGGGTTCCGCCGGCGTACCGGAGGAGGTCGCACACTTCACGCTGGCCCTGCCGTACAACGACCTGGAGGCGGTCGAAGCTGCATTTCGCGCGCGTTCCGGAGAGATCGCCTGCATGATCGTCGAGCCCATAGCCGGCAACATGGGGTGCGTACTTCCCGCGCCCGGGTATCTGGAGGGCCTGCGCGAGATCACCGCGCGCGAGGGCGCCCTGCTGATCTTCGATGAAGTGATGACGGGTTTCCGCGTAGCTTATGGCGGAGCCCAGCAACTGTACGGAATCCGTCCTGACCTGACCTGTCTGGGCAAGATCATCGGGGGTGGCGTGCCGTGCGGCGCTTTTGGAGGGCCGGCCGCGATCATGGATATGCTGGCACCGCTGGGGCCGGTCTACCAGGCTGGTACGCTAAGCGGGAATCCACTCGCCATGGCTGCTGGCATCGCCACTCTGTCGCAAGTGCGCGCGAATCCTGAAGCCGTCTACGGACGCCTCGAAGAGGCGAGCCGTGCGGTTGCCGAGGGCGTGGCCGAGGCGGCACGGGGCGCCGGCCTGCCAGTCAGCATGAACCGTGTGGGCTCGATGTTCACGTGGTTCTTCACGGCGGGTCCTGTCACGGATTTCGCCAGCGCCGCTCAGTCCGATACCGCACGCTTCGCCGCCTTCCATCGCGCCATGCTGAACGAAGGCGTTTGGCTGCCACCCTCGCAGTTCGAGGCAGCCTTCCTCAGCACCGCGCATACGGACACCGACCTCGCAACCACGGTGGCAGCGGCGCACAAGGTGTTTCCGCTGCTAGCCGAAAGCTCGCTCCAGACAGCCTAGCGCTCGCGGTTGCAGCAGCTTCTCCCCATGTACTCTGGTGCCTGCCGTAATGTTTGCGAGGGGAGCCCATGCCCATGCTGCGGATCTTCGGATGCGCGTTGCTGTTCTCTGTGTTGTGGAGTGCCGGCCCGCTGAGTGCGCAGGCTGTTACCGTTGTCTTTTCCGAGCCAGGATTCCCCACAGCCGATACCGCGCCGCCATCCGAGAGTGCATTGCGCGCGGGCCTGCGGCATGCCGAGTTTGTGGGTGCTGCGGATCTGGCCGGTGCGCTGGCTCGCCCCACGACGAATCTGCTGGTACTGCCGTATGGCTCGGCCTATCCCGAAGCGGTATGGCCGGCTCTGCTGGCCTACCTGGAGCGGGGCGGCAACCTGATTGTGCTGGGCGGCAAGCCCTTCACGCGTGGCGCCTACCAGAGCGGGGGAAAGTGGCAGTTGCGTGGGCCCAGCGTGGCGGCCTCGCTTGAACTCTTTATTCACGATTACCAGCAGACGCCGGGATCGCAGGGGCTCAGTTTTGAGCCGAATCGCGATCTCACCCCGCAACTCCCGCAGTTCGCCTGGGAGCGCGCCTACAGTCCGGTTATCCGGCTCTCGGTGATCCCGACGAGCACGGACAACGGCGCGACCGGCGCAGAGGATGCGGACCTGACCACGCTCGCCTGGGGCACGAAAGCCGGGCGCCGTCTTGCTGCGCCTGCTTACGTGATTGATCACCACCGTCTGCGCTTTGTCGGAGGCCGCTGGATCTTTCTCTCCTGCGCGCTCGAGAGCGGCGCGGGCGATGCAGCGCAGTTGCTCTCCACCCTGCAGTTGCTGGCCACACGCAAGCATGACCGCTTTACGCTGCGTCCGAGGGTACCGCTCATCCTTCCGGGTGAGCCGATCGTGATGCGCTATGAGCCCACCGACCCCGTCGAGGACCCGCAGCCTGGCGACCAGCTCTCCGTGCGGGTTACGGCGGAGTCGGATGCGGCACCGGTGACTATGACCGCTGACGCGGGTGCCACGCATGAGTTCACGCTTCCGGCCGACGCCGCACACGGCCGCGGCCTGCACACCGTGGAAGCCACGCTGCTGCGGAACGGCGCTCCGCTAAGCACCTACCGTTCGGGCTTCTGGATGCGCGATTGGCAGTACCTGCTGTCCGGCCCGAAGCTGACCGTGGGCACGGATTACTTCGAGCTGAACGGAAAGCCCCTGCCCGTTGTGGGCACCACCTACATGGCCGGCGATGTGGCACGCCTCTATCTGCAGAAACCGAATGCCTATGTGTGGGATCGTGATATGGCGCAGATACGCGACCACGGCTTAAACATGATCCGCACCGGCATCTGGACAGGATGGGAACATGTGCTGGCGCCGGACGGAGAAGTGAGCGAGGATGCGTTACGGGCTATCGAAGCCTTCCTGATGTCCGCGCGTCACTACGAGATCCCGGTGCAGTTCAATCTCTTTGCCTTCCTGCCCAACAGCCTGGGTGGAGAGAATGCTTATCTGGATCCAGCGGCGTTGCAGGCGCAGACGCTTTACGTGAAGTCGCTGGCCGATCGCTTTCATGCGCTACCGTTCCTGGCCTGGGATCTGGTAAACGAGCCGAGTGCGAATGCGAACCTGTGGAAGACACTGCCCGACGGTGACCCCTGGGAGCAGGCGGCCTGGCGCACGTGGTTGGCCGAGCGCTATCCCGATCGCGCGGCGCTGCTGGATGCATGGTCGGAACCCTCGCTGGGTGTGGGCAGAATGCTGCAGCGGCAGCCCGTGGCAACGCCGCCGACCCTCGCCGCTGCCGATCCGCTGACCCTCCCGGAAGCAGGTGCGTTCGAGCCCGATGGCGTACGCGGCGGCTACAACCCGCTCAAGGTCTACGACTATTTCCTGTTCACGCAATCGATTTTCGTGAACTGGGTGAAGGAGATGCGCGCCGTGCTCCATGCCGCAGGCTCGCAGCAGCTTGTTACCGTGGGGCAGGACGAAGGCGGCGTGGCAGGACGGCTCTCGCCCGCGTTCTACGAACCATTTATCGACTTCACCGCCGACCACACCTGGTGGGACTACGATGCCATTCTGTGGGCTTCGCTCGCGGCAAAGTTCCCGGGCAAGCCCATGCTGATCCAGGAGACCGGCGAGCAGCGCCGACTGGAGCAGGACGATCATCTGCGCTTCTCACCGGAAGAAGAGGGCTGGCAGTTGGAGCGCAAGATTGCAGTGGCCTTTGCCCAGGGCGCGGGCGCACTGGAATGGGTGTGGAACGTGAACGCCTATATGGCAAACGACAACGAGATCCCGATCGGCGCGGTGCGCCCCGATGGCACGGAAAAGCCGGAAGCGGAGGTGCTGGCGGGCTTTGCGGCATTTGCTGCAAAGCACCCGGAGAGCTTCACGCATATCGTGCCGCCGGCCGTCACGCTCGTCACCTCGCAGGCACTGCAATACAGCGACCTTTATACGCTGGCAATGAGCGGAACCCAGCACGCGCTCCGCGCGCTCGCGTACAACGACCACACGCCTGTTCGCATGCTTCCCGAAAATCGCTTCGGCGATCTCGGCCAGCCACGCCTGGTGATTCTGCCTTCGGCACAGGCGCTTTCGAATACCGGGTGGCAGCAGCTCCTCAAGTATGTGGATGGCGGAGGTTTACTCCTGATCACCGGGCCAGTATCGCGCGATGAGCACTGGAAGCGAGTAGATCGGATGTCGGAGCTCGGCGTGCACGCCACGGTGGAGCCGCTGATTGTGCGTCAGTCCGAGCTAAAGCTGCCTGGAGAGAAAGCACCCGTGCAGGTTACATTCCCGGGAACAGTGCAGCAGTTGCCGTTTGAAGTGCTGCGCTTTGCCGACGGAAATTCGGTGGAAGACGTGCGGCACGGCAAAGGAAAAATCCTTTGGGCACAGGATCCGGTCGAGTTGTCAGAGGGCTACGATGCCGCTGCGGCGCTCTATCGCTATGCACTGGGCGTTGCAGGAGTAGAGCCGCCGTTCACGGAATTGACCCCGCTTTCGCCCGGCGTCCTGGCCTTTCCCACGGTGCTCGATGACGCGGTGCTGTACAGCTTTTCCTGCGAGGCGCTGGCGGACCAGGCGGTAGACCTGCGTGATCGCATCAGCCACGCACATATCCGCTTCCAGTTGCGGTCGCAGCATGGAGCGGCGCTGTTGCTGCGCCGGTCCGACGGCGCGGTGCTGGCCGCGTATGGAGATGCGGCTGCAACCACAAAGTAGGGACTACAGCCGTATGCCTCACCGGGAGAGCGATTACAACGCGGCGGGTTGATCCCAGCCGGAGAAGACGAATTCCTTCAGCTCCTTGCGTTGCCGGGGCGACTGCTCCATTTTGCGCAGCATCTCGGGCAGGCCGGAGGCGTCGCCGAGATAGCCAACCGCCGTGACTGCAACGGGGTCATAGTCCTCCGGAATACCGAAGTTGGCGCGCGCGCGCGCGTGGTCAAAACCGGCCATGGAGTGCGTGTGCATCCCAAGCTCCGTGGCCTGGAGCGACAGATTCGATGTTGCCCAGCCCACGTCGTGCCACGCGTGCAGGTTCTGGTCGCCGCTGTGGGTGAAGTGTCGTTTCGCCACGGAGAGGATCAGCACCGGCGCGCTCTTTGCCCATAGCTGGTTCTGCGGCACCAGGCTGTCCATGATCTTGTTGTACGCGTCACTGCCGCGATGTCCCACGAGGAAGCGCCACGGCTGTTCGTTGTACGAGGACGCTGCCCAGCGCGCTGCCTCAAATATTCGCTTTATGTCTTGGGGCGATACATCGCGATCGGCGAACGCACGCGGGCTCCAGCGATGCATAATCACATCGAGCATGCCCGCGCCTCCCGGCGCGCGCTTCATGCTTTCGATCGTATCCGGCGTATGTGCCATGCGGTGCTATCTCCTTGTTCTAGATAGATTCACCGAACCGCCCGCGGGGTGCGGCGATGCGCGAGGAAAGGACCTATTCGGCGCCGTGAAGCCCGAGTGCGCGCACAATGGTCGTCTCTGGCACGGCCTTCCCGTTCACCTTCTCAACCAGGCCGAAGCTGCCGGAGTAGTCCCACATTGCCCAACCGATGCCGTAGGATTCGAGCGCTGTGCGTACGTCGTGGATCCAGGCGGCGCGCATCGCCGGATCGGCATACGCGCGAAAAACACCGAACTCGCCGCAGTAGACGGGCGCATCGTGCTCCTTCGACCAGCGCGCGGCAAAGCCAAGTTCCGACGTGATGCGTGCCGCGTTCCAGCGGTTCCAGCCGTAGGTGTTCAGCCAGAAGCGATTGGAGTCGTTCTGCTCCTGATCCAGTAACGGTGTGACCGCTTCCGGCGAAGAGGGGTACGGCACACCGCGTAACGGCCGCACCTTGTCCGTAGTCCACGTGGCGCCCTGGTGCGTAAAGGGGAAGGGCTCGTAATCGTGAAAAGTGTAGATCACGTTCGGGTCGGCCAGCGGCGCGAGCGGAAGCAGGTCTTCCAGGCCTGAATAATGGAGCGCCGTGGCGATCATTGTGTGTTGTGGGGCGGCGGCGCGGATGGCAGCCGCGGCCCTGGTCTGGACATCCATCCAGGGTGCGGCATCGGTGAACTCGGGCTCGTTCAGGATTTCGAAAAAGACGCGTTCCGGATCAGTGCTGGAATAGTGCCGTGCCAGCGCGCTCCACATCTGCACGAAGCGATCGGCCGCCCCGGGGTCCGTCCGCAACTGCTGCTTGTACGCCTCCGACGGATGCATGTCGATGATTACGGCGAGGTGGTACGCCAACATGGTGTGCACCGCCGCATCGAGCTGCGCGACGAAAGGCTGGCTGAGCCCGGCATCCGGAGCACCGGGCAAAGCGGGATCACGGGTCAACGCCTCTGCATCGATGCTCAGGCGGACGTGATCGAAGCCGAGTTGGTGCATGAGCTGGATGTCTGCCGCTGTGGTGTAGGTGGCCAGGCGCTGCGGCGAGTAGTCACGGGCTTGCGCAAACCACATGCTCGCATTGATCCCGTGTTGCAAATGCCGCGCTCGTGCGAATGCAATCGCGCTCTTTTCTGCGGAGAGTGGAAGAGAAGCCGGCACGAGCAGTGCCAGTAACAACGCGAGGCGGAGCAGAATACCGGACGGCTTTGCGAACGAGGAACCGGTCACATTGCGCATTCTCTCATCCGCGGCGGCCCTTCGCTGGAGAACCGGAAAACGGCCAGCGACTCCCACGGGCCGCCAAGATACCGCCAAAGGCGTAGACCGATCGCCTGCACAAGGAAGGGATGAAAAGTTGAGGAGAGATCTGCATGCAACGCCTGCGCAGTCGCTCGATCCACCTTGTTCTGCACCACCACATGGGGCCGGAACCCTTGCCGGTCCTGCGCAGTCAGCCACTCATGCCAGGCAAGTGCGAGCCGCCGATGCAATGCTCGCAATTGAGCGGCTTCCGCCGCGAATGCAACGCCGCGGCCGAGCAGAATCACGGCGGTTACCTCCAGTGAGATGGGCGTGTACTGCCGCGCAATTTCCGAGAGCAGATGCATGACCGCATCCTCCTCTTCCCCGGGCAGGCGGTGAAAGAGCGTGAGGTGAGCGGGGACATGGTTGCGCTGCGCAGGGAAGTACTGCCGGCGAAGGCTGTCAAAGTGCGCAAAGGCCGCCGGTTCCATTTCCAGCGTCAGGATCAACGGCGCCCTCTCGGCAGATGGCTCCATGTTCTCGTCTGAAGCCGCTCGGGTTCCCGTTTGGTGCCTGAAGACATCTCCGCTGCAGTTTGCGATTGCGTGATGCAAAAGGTGTCTCCCCATCCTCGTCAGTCTCTGCACGGCTCCGGAGTTTCAACCTTAGCTGGGTATGGTGGATACTGAGCGATGCGGAGGTGAAGCAGGATGTCAGCGACGGCGGCATTGCTTGGGGAACTCGGATTGCCGGCGCCGCTGCGGCAGCTTGCCGCGCGGCACTGGGACGTGATCGTGGTGGGCGCCGGGCACAACGGGCTGGCTTGCGCAGCGTACCTGGCGCGCGCGGGCAAGCGCGTGCTGGTGCTGGAAAGCCGGGAGCGTGTGGGCGGTGCCTGCACCATCGAGGAACCGTTTCCTGGCGTGCGCATGTCGCCCTGTGCCTATCTCGCCGGCCTCCTGCATCCGCTCGTAGTGGAAGAACTGGATCTGCCAATGCGGGGCTTCCGCTGGACGCCGGCAGTCAACGGGCTCTTCGTGCCCTTTCTCGACGGATCGAGCGTGCAGCTCTGGGATGACGATGCGCAGTGCGAAGCCGAGATCCGCCGCTTTGCACCTGCGGACGTGGAAGGCTGGCGCGCCATGAACGATGTGCTGCAACGGCTGCGCGATGCGCTGCGTCCGCCGGGCGAGCGTGACCTGTGGATCGGCGCGGCGCCCACGCACCACGAAATTGAAGAGCGCCTGGGCGATGATAGCGAAGCCAAAAGCGTCCTCTTCGACTGGTCCATGGCCGAGTTCGTGGAGCAATATCTCAGCGACGAGCGGCTGCAAACCGCATACCTGGGCCAGGGCGTAATCGGAACCAATGCGAGCCCGTTTGACCCCGGCACTGCCTCCATACGCTTTCACCATGCATCGGGACGGCTCGGCGGCATGCCCGGCATGTGGGGCTACGTGCAGGGCGGTATGGGCATGGTCTCGTTCTTCTTCTGCGATGCGGCACTCGAGGCCGGAGCGCTGGTAGCGACAGGCGTTCCGGTCGCGCAGATTCTGCCCGGCGAGGGCGTGCTGCTGGAAGGCGGCGAACGCATCGCCGCACCCGTCGTGGTCTCCAATGCCGACCCGCGGGTGACCGCGCGCCTGCTCGGGAGCGCGGCCGAGCCATCCTGGTGCCAGCAGGTGGAGCGGGTCCCCATCGAAGGCTGCACAGTCAAGCTGAACGTGCACCTCCGTGAACTGCCCAACTTCGTTGCCCGTCCGGGAACCTGCGAGCCGCACCACTTCGGGCAGATCAATGCGCCACTGACGAAAGCAGAATGGAAGGCCGGGTATGCCGCTGCGCGCGCGGGAGAGTTGCCGGCACATCTCTGGTGCGAGTTGTACTTTCAGAGCGTGCACGACCCGAGCACCGTTCCTCCCGGCGAGCATACGATGAGCGTCTTTGCGCAGTATGTGCCGTACCGCTTTCGCGATGCCGTTTCGGGACCCGTGTCCTGGGATGATCGCCGCGATGAAGTGCGTGCGCTTGCGCTCGGATCGCTGGCGCGCTTCTGCTCCAACCTAGATACGGCAGTGATCGATGCGCAAGTGCTCGGCCCGGCGGATATCGAGCGCAAGGTGGGGCTTACGGGTGGCCACATCTTCCAAGGTGAGTGTCTCCCCGCCTACATGTGGTCGAACCGGCTCTCCGCGCGCACGCCAATGCCGGGGGTGTATCTTTGCGGGGCCTGCACGCATCCGGGCGGAAGCGTCATCGGTATCAATGGCCGCAACGCGGCAATGAGCGTGCTGCAGGACCTGGCGGGCGGGAAAACGTATTCCGCATAGCCGTTGTTGCCAGATGCAGCACGTTGTTACGAATAGAAGCCAAGGTTCACGCTTCGATTCTCCTGCGCACTCCAGTTGCAACAGAAGTGCTTCGCTTTCATTTGGGCTGAGCACAGGCACAATTCGCCGGGATGATGCATTGATTAACCCTGGGCGAACCTATCCGGATACTTCCCGGAGAAATTCGCGCAACTTTTACCGTCCCACCATGCAATTCCTCCGTAGCACCTTCGAGGTGTTTTCCCCAGCCCTTTCCCATTGCACAATCGGTTCACTTAACCGGCACCTCCAACTGAATACGTTTACCAGCCCAGTAGTAGTGAAGCTATAAACGACGCCCTTGGTGGATGCAGGTATTTGTTTCGACTTTGCGTTTCAGGGGCTGTTTTCAATGAATCTCAAGAACGTCACCGTTGCACTTACTTTCGCTCTGTGTGCCATCTCCGGCAAGAGCGCGCATGCTCAGGCAAATGTGATCGAGAACGAGACTTCTTCCGTCTATGTAGACGCCAGTCTCGGATCCGACAGCAATCCTGGCACACAAAGCCAACCGCTGAAGACGATCGGCGCCGCCGTCAATGCCGCCACCAACAACAACGTGAAAGGTATCGGCACAAAAGTGCTGGTCAACCCGGGCGTGTATCGCGAGCTGGTCCAGATATTCCCCAAGTCGCACCAGACCAACGCAGCCATGACCATCCAGGCCGTGCAGAATGGTACCGCGATCATTGACGGCGCCGACCTGCTGACCAACTGGAATCCTTCGGGCGCGCCCGGTGCCTACGCCTATGCGTGGCAGGACAAACTCAGTGTTTGCCCCGTGCCGGCCGGCTGGCCCACGGGCATTCAGCAGATTGCGCTTCACCGTGAAATGGTTTTCGTGAACGGCGCGCCATTGACGCAGGTACTATCTGCGGCGGACATGATCGCCGGCACTTTTTATGTGAACGCGGCCTCGCAGCAACTGCTCATTCATCCCGCGGCCGGAACGGATATGACGACTGCTAAGGTCGAGGTTTCGACGCGCGCCGAGACCATGGACATCGTGGGGCGCAACAGCCTGGTGCTGCGCGGGCTTACCTTCCGCCACGGCGCATCCTGCATGAACCAGAAGAGCCTTAACATCTACAACAGCAACAACATTCTGCTCGATGGCGTTGCCGCCAATGCGAACAACTGGGGCGGTATGGGCATCAACGGCACACAGAATGTGACCGTGCAGAATTCAAGCGCCAGCTTCAACGGCGGTGTTGGTTTCGCAACCTTCCAGGATAAGAACGTTCTGCTGCAGAACGACGAGGCCGACTATAACAACTGGCGCGGCGCTCAGAGCGCGCTCTACGACTGGGGCATGGGCGGCGCCAAGCTCTTCAGTACGCACACTGCGACGATTGGACGTTTCCATGCCTACAACAACCAGGCACAGGGTCTGTGGTTCGATACCGACAACAAGAACATCAATGTGACCGGCGCAGCGTTGTCCGGCAATGTGCTCTCGAACGTGCAGATTGAAGCCAACGAAGGCCCAATCACGTTACAGAACAGCGCAGTGTGTTCTGGCGGCATGGGCGTGAATCTGCTGACCAGCGCAAACGTAACCATTCAGGGAAATGTTTTCTACGGAAATGGCAATGCCGCGAGCTACTACCGCTCGCAACTCATGGTGGCGGGGCGTCCGGGCGGACGGCCAGTGATCGATTGGGAAACCGGCCAGAGCTATCACGTGCTTTCGACCGGCACCCACGTGCAAAACAATAGCTTCCAGGATGGCGGCACCGGACAGCAGGTCTTCATCAGCTATCTAAACTCGGGCGACTGGAGCAAGTTTGCCGGCAGCCTCAAGTCCAACTACAACCAGTGGTACGACGCTCAGCAGTCGAAAGCCTTCTACCTGCCCTCCGGGAAACGTGTGGACATCAATGGCTGGAAGGGCGCAACCGGCCAGGACTCTGCCTCTAGCTGGGCCGCCTCGAGCTCCAGCGCGATCCAGAGCTGCACCGCGCCAAACCCGGCCCTGCCGGACTTCAGCATCGCGCTCGACAAGCGGAGCTACGCCATGTCCGGCGGGTCTGCGACCGCCAAGATCACGGTTCGCTCCTTCGGCGAAACCGCGCCGGTGAACGTCAAGCTCGGCGGTCTGCCGAAGGGTGTGACGGCGGTGGTGGCCGGGACGGGCTGACGAGCGGAAGTGTGCAGGTGACGCTCAAAGCCGCATCTGGCGCGGCAATTCAGACAGTCCCCGTAACGCTCCTCGCACAGGCTGGAAGCACGGTGCATACTGCCACAGTGTCGGTTGCAGTCCACCCGGCGAGCTAACGCTAACCACGAGGAACAGGGCCGGAGATCGCAATACGGGGTCTCCGGCCCTGTTCTTTTTGCAGGCCTCAGCGCACATGCTGCGCCGTTAATCCTCGTCGCCGCCTTCCGGCTCTGTAGTCGGCTTGAGTGCCGGGTTCAGCTCCTTCAACCCTGCGGCCTTCAACTCCTGGCTCGCCCCCGGGATATCGTGCTCGACCGTCTGCCAGCGCGCGAGAGCCTCCTTCACCTCATCTTCGATGTGAGCCATCGCCGCGTTCTGCGCGGCGGTGGGAGCGGTATCCGCCTGACCGGTCTGCTTGTACAGGTCACCGGCTTCTCCCGAGACGCCGTTGAGCGGCGGCGTGTGTTCGCGCTCTTCGCCCGCGCCTTTGCCTCCCGGCGGAGGCACCTCGGGGGCTTTTTCCCCTTCCAGCAGTTCCTGCAACTCGGCATCGATCTTCTGTACCGCTGGCATACCCGCGATCTTTGCCGGCGGTACCAGCCTGGCGATCTGGTCGCGCAGCGATTGCACTTCCATAGCCGCGCCGGAACTGCTGGTGAGCAAGGCCGCGAGTCTCGTCTGCGCAGTGAAGAGCGTCTGCAGACCCTCTGGTGACGTGGTCACTCGGGGATCCATTTTTACGATCAGGGGAGCGGTGATCGTGCGCCCGTTCGCCGTCAGGCGCACCACATAGCGACCGGGCAGGGCCAGTGGGCCTTGCGGGTCGCGTGGCGTGCGATGCGGCACGGCGGAGATGGGGTACTCATAACGAGCGGCGGTGGGCGGCGCGTAACGCAGATCCCAAACCCAGCGATGCATGCCCCCGCTGGCCGGGAGCAGTTCCGGCATCTTGATCCAGTAGAGCGGAATAAGCTGCTCGCGAAGCTCCTCCATCGTTGTCTCCGGCGCATCCGTGGAGGCGTAGCGCCGCACCACCCCGCCGTTGCTGTCGAGGATTTCAAGTGTAACCGGACCAGACACATTCTCCGGCAGCGCGTAGTCGATCACGGCGCCATCCGGCGGATTTTCGCCAGCAGGTTCGTCCGGCGGCACCGGGGTATCCGTGTAGGTGCTGCGGCGGATGCGGTAGGCCTCGCCGGGCGTGAACAGAAACGGCTCGCGTATAGCGGAAGCCGCCGTGCCGGTGCTCTCGGCGTCCCCCGCCGGCTCGCTCAGGATCGCGGAAGTCGCAGGCGCGCCGGGCAGATCAAGCTGACGCAGCGGATTTATGTTGTCGAGCACCCAGAAACTGCGCCCATGCGTCGCGACCACCAGATCGTTGTCGTGGATCAGCAGGTCGCGCATAGAGGTGGCGGGTAGGTTCAGTTGCAACGACCGCCAGTGCGCGCCGTCATCCGTGGAGAACCAGACGCCGGTTTCCGTTCCAGCAAAGAGCAGCCCTTTGCGCAAGGGATCCTCCCGGATGGTGTTCACCGGAGAATCCGCCGGCAGCCCCGTCACAATGGGTTCCCACGTAACTCCGCCGTCATGCGTGCGATACAGATACGGCCGCAGATCGTTAATGCGGAAGCGGCTCACGGCGATATATGCGGTCTGATCGTCGAAGTGAGAGGCGCTGATCTGAGCGATGCGCGCCCACGGTACGTTCTCCTTCGGCGTGACCTCTTTCCAACTCTTGCCGGCGTCATGCGTTACCCAGAGGAGGCCGTCATCCGTGCCGGCCCATAGTGTGGAAGTGTTCTGGAAGCCAGGCGCGAGCGCGTACACCGCGCCGCGGCGCCGCGCCGCTTCTGCCGGAGAAAGCTGCGAGACGGAAGGCGGGCTGCCTGCGTGCTCGCGGCTGAGGTCGGGTGAAATGGCCGTCCACGACCCGCCACCATCACTAGTACGAAAGATCGTGTTGGCCGCGTAGTAAAGCACGTGCGGGTCCGCAGGGGAAAACACGATCGGCTCCGTACGGTCGGCACGCTGGTTTTTGCCGCGCATGGGAATGGGCGTGACGTTCTGGACCTGGCCGGTAGACGCGTCATAGCGGGAGACTTCGAAGCGGCCAGCGCCGTAGACAATGCCGGGATGAAGGGGGTCCGGCGCGGCATAGCCATACTCGATAATGCCGGCCGGGTGCCACTCGCGGTACGTGATCTCACCATCGTTGCCGCGGGTGGAGGTACAGACCGATCCGCTTTCCTGCTGGCCGGAGCAGACCTGGTAGGGAAAGGTGTTCGTGGCGGCGGCATGATAGAGCTGCGCCGTAGGCTGGTTGTACCAGGAACTCCAGGTGCGACCGCCGTTCTGGGTCACGAGCGCGCCTTGATCGGCCACCAGCAGGATGATGTCCGGATTGAGCGGATTAATCCACATGTTCTGGTAGTCGTCGCCGCCCGGAGCGCCGCGCAGGCTCATCCACGTGTGTCCACCATCGCGAGACTTCATTGTCACGATGCTGGCGCTGTAGACAATATCCGGGTTCTTCGGATCGACCACCGGGACGGGAAGATCGCCGCCGCCGATCTTCATGGCCGGCCGCGGATCGGTGGTGATCACGCGCCAGCTTTCTCCTGCATCATCCGAGCGGTACACGCCCAGGCCCGCGCCAGACGCGTACCCGGAGGGGTGCGTGGTGGAGAGTGTGGCGTAGATGCGTCTTGGATCGGACGGCGCAATGGCCAGATGCCCCTGCACCAGGTCCGCCGGAAGCCCTTTGGTCAGCGGATGCCAGGTGTCCCCGCCGTCAGTAGACTTGAAAACGCCCCCGTGCGTTCCTTCGTAGCTGTTGGCATCCTCCCACGGGCCCAGGCGCGACTCCCACAAGGTTGCGTACACGGTACGCGGATCAGCCGGATCCAGTTTGACGTCGGCGCCTCCGGTGTTCGCGTCCTTGTAGAGGACTTTCGTCCATGTTTTTCCGCCATCTGTCGAGCGGAAGATGCCGCGGGTCTCATTCGGCCCGTAGGGATGGCCCAGCACCGCGGCAAACAGGCGCTTCGGGTTCTGCGGGTCGATCACGAGTGCCGGGATTTGCTGGCCATCGTGGAGCCCGGAGGGCCCGTCGGCATCCACGTGCTCCCAGGTGCGTCCGGCATCGCCCGAGCGGTAAATGCCATTGCCGACTGACAGATCAGGACGGCGCAGCCCTTCGCCGCTGGCCACGTAGATGACATTGGGATCGGACGGGGCGACCGCGATGGCGCCGATGGATTGCGTGGGCTGTCGATCGAAAATTGCCTGCCAGGTACGGCCCGCATCATCGGTCTTCCACACTCCGCCATCGACCTGGCCCATATAGAAGACATTGGGCTGCGCCGGCACGCCCGCCACCGCGCGTGTACGGCCGCCGCGGAAGGGGCCGATCATGCGCCAGTGCATGGCGTCTTGCGGGTGCTGGATTTCGTGGGCGGCTGTATCGTCGCTCGGAGACTGTGACCAGAGGGCCTGGGGCAGGAGGGCAGCGACGGCAAGGAGAGCGCATGCAATGCGTGTCATGTGTGACAGGATTGTAGCGCTCGCGGGCGGTGCAGCGGCGGCTTGCGCTGATGCGCGCCGGCGGCAGCGGCAGGCAGCATGGACCGCTAATGAATCGTCTTCATTTTGCGCTGCATGTAGTCCATCAGCAGGTACTCGCCCAGCCGGTCCGGCTGGGTGAAGTAGGCTTTGCCGCGGCACATCTGCGTGACCTTTTGCACGAACTGCACCAGGCCGAAGTCCTGCGCCAGCATGAAAGTATTAATCATGATGCCGGAGCGCTTGCAGCGCGAGACCTCTTCGAGCGTTTCGGAGACGACCAGCGGATCGAGGCCGAAGGCGTTCTTGTAGATGCGGCCGTCCGGCAGGGTGAGTGCGGAGGGCTTGCCGTCGGTGATCATCACGATCTGCTTCATGTCCTTGCGCTGGCGATCGAGGATGCGGTGCGCCACGCGGAGACCTTCGCGGGTGTTGGTGTAATAGGGGCCAACCTTCACGCGCGCGAGCTGCGAAACGGGCATCTCCTCCGCGGAGTCGTGGAAGAGCACGAGCGAGAGCGAGTCGCCGGGATACTGCGTACGGATAAGGTGCGAAAGCGCCATCGCCACCTTTTTGGCCGGAGTGAAGCGGTCTTCACCGTAGAGGATCATGGAATGCGAACAGTCCAGCATGACCACCGTGGCGCAGGAGCTCTGATATTCGCACTGGTGAACGTGGAGATCGCGATACTCGATGTTGAGCGGCAGCGAGAGCCCTTCGCGATGGATGGCGGAGTTCAGGGTGGCGGTCGTGTCCAGGTTCAGGACGTCGCCAAACTCATACGGCCTGGACGCCCCACTGGCCTCGATGCCGGTGGCCCAGTGCCGCGTGTCATGCCGGCCGTAGCTGGATTTACCGAGTGAGCCGAGCAGGTCGCGCAGGGTTTTGAAGCCGAGGAAGTCGAGGCTCTTGTCAGTGACTTCGAAGCGGGCGTTCTCGATGTTGCGATCCTGCTGCTGCCCGACCTGGCCCTGTGTGGGCGAAGTGCGCGAGGGGTCGTGCGGCGGTCCCGACAGAAATGTAGTTTTCCTGCTCCATGCGGTCCATGAGCTTCTCGATGAGCTGATCCATCTCCTCGGTGCTCATCTCGTTGATGCGGTCCTGGGTCTCCTGGTCGAAGAGCTCGCCGGACTCAAGCGCCTGGCGCAGCGCTTCACGGAGATTCTCCATGGTGTGGTCGCCATCGAGCTCGGCGAAGCGCGAGAAGGGGTCCTGGAAGCCGGAATCGAGCAGATAATCCGACAAGGCCTTGAGCAGGTCATCGATCTCCATCTCGGAGGCGAGGTCGCCGTTGTACTTGGTGTAACGGACGCGCTTCATGCTTCTACGGTAGTCCAAATGGCCGAGGCAAGGCGAATAGGCGCGGCAGGTCGGGCGGCCGTCAGCATGCAGGGAATCGAAGCTCCCCGGCGACATCGGAGCAGCCCGCTCACTTTCCGCGCATGGTGACCAGGTAAAGCGTGGAATCGCGGTATGAGCCCGGTGCGGCGTACTCTCCGAGCGAGACGATCCGGGCGTGATCATCGCGCAGTTTGGGAATCAACCAGCTTTCCGGATTTCGGTGAAGGCTGAAGACCAGGAATTGTGAATGCTGCTGGGTGAAGGCGGCGTAGGGTTCTACCGCGGAGCGGATGGAGAAGGTGGGTCCGAGTTGGTCCGGCGGCAGGTAGTCTTCCGCTTCAGTAGAATGCGAATACTTGACCGCAGACGCGCGGTCCTTGAGGAAATAGAGCCGCTGCAGGGTTGCCGGGCTCTCGTAGTGGTTCATTTCGAGAAACGTAGCACCACTGTCCGGCACCAGCGCCAGGTCTGGGCGGACACTACCAAAAGCGATCACGTTCTTCGGTGGCCGGTTGAGAACTTTTGGCATAATCCGGTAGCTCGTTATGAACAGAACCAGAACGCAGGAAGCAACCGCCGCGCAAGCTGGGCGCCAACGGAACAGCATCCCGATCAGGCCTACGACGCCGAAGTAGATGGCAAGCTGCGCGGTAATGGAGTACCGATCCGAAAAAGCCCGATGTCCATGCATCAGAACGAGATTCAGCAGAATGGGCTCCACGAGGAACGCAGCTAGCAACATCTTCTCCTCGAAGTAAACCGGTTCCTCGTTTTCGCGCGTGCTCGGCTTTGTTCGCAGCACAGCCTCGATCAGCAATGCAGCAAATACAGCAACCGCCAGGACGATTGCGATCGGCTCCAGCGTGTCGTAGAAGAACACCCTGATCCTGTGGCCGGATGCAACTACCATTGGACTGAACAGCAGGACACCACGACGCCGGATCAGCGGCAGGTCGAACACCATGGCCGCAACGGCAGAAGCATGGCCGACCAGACACCCAGGTCAACGCGGCGCCTGCGGATCGAGCGCACCGCTTCCCCCATCAGAAAAGGCGACAGAAAGAATGGGGCGAAGACATGCGACGCCACCAGGCCGAGGCTCGAGCCGGCGATGCCCCACACCGCTCGCCCGCTGCGTCCGTTGTGCAGAATGATGTCCCAGCAAAAGAGGAGCGAGGCGGAAAACAGGACCACCAGCGCATACGGGCGCGCTTCTGTGGCATAACGAAAGGTATCGCTCCACCACAATGTGAGCAGTGCCAGCGTGGCATAGGCGCTGCCTATCTTGCGCCGCAAGAAAAAGAAGAGCAGCAGGCTTCCCAGATAGAACGCCACCATTGAAGGGACGCGCAGGCCGAAGGCGTTCTGCCCGAAGACATTCATCGAGAACCGGCTGAGCAGATAGCTGGTCGGCGGAGCCGGCTCCCAGCGAAAGACCAGGCGCACAAGCTCCCGAATGCTTGGCGCCTTCGCGACGTCAAAGGTGAACAGCTCGTCGTACCAGACGAAACGGCGGCTATCCAGCCCGGCCATGAAGGTGTAGAGCGCCGTGAGCCCCACCAAAAGGGGCCAGACGTGACGCGGTGTGGCGGAGTCGGACGGCGGGACAACCTGCGGCGAACCGCAGCTCCGGAGTCCGCAGCTCCGGTGCCCGCAGGGAAACTGGTGTCATCTGCACTGCTCTTTGCGGTCCTGTTCGGGTAAGTGTTGCTCCATTTACCCAAAGAGGACGGCCGGAGGCAATCGGAATCCGCAGGCCGGTGGTGCCCGTGGTCACCATTGCGCAACTGCCAACTGCTGCCGCGGCCAACTCCGCGCCGGTCCAGGGTGTCCTATTTCGACGAGGGAACCATGACATCCACCCCATCCAACGCCGGATTCGGCCTGGCGGACCCGCTGAAGCTCGAGCCTGTCGATACGGAACAGGACCTGCTGCAGGTGATTATCGAGACGCCCAAGGGCAGTCGGAACAAATACGATTACGAGCCGGAAAAGCGCATCTTTGCGCTCAAAAAGACTCTGCCTGCCGGAATGGTCTTTCCCTATGATTTCGGCTTTGTGCCCTCCACCAAGGCCGAGGATGGCGATCCGCTGGACGTCCTGGTACTGATGGAGGAGTCGGCCTTCGCCGGGTGCCTGGTGCTGGCGCAGCTTATCGGCGTGATCGAAGGCGAGCAGACGGAGAACGACGGCAAGACGCTCCGTAACGATCGCCTGCTGGCCGTGAGCCAGGGAAACCAGGTCTACGCAGACGTAAAGAGCGTCGGCGACCTGCCGAAGAAGCTCCTGGACGAAATCGGACAGTTCTTCGTGAACTATTCCCGGTTGGAGGGGCGGAAATTCCGCGTGCTGGGCAACAAGGATGCGGACGAGGCGAAGCGCCTCATCACCAAGGCGCGGAAGGGGACTTAGAACCTCGGAGCACAGAACGAGGCCCCCTTCCTTCTCACCGCCACCTTATCCTGCGGCGCTTTCGGCCCCCTCCGCCATCGCTCAGCTCCCTCCGCCTCAGATTGACACAGCCGTTGATAACTGATCTGAGGGCAGAGGGGCTTTGAGCTGGCCGGCTAAGAACGGTTTGCGTGTGCGTCCGCCCGCTCAAAGGCCACTTTTGCGCCCGATTCCAGTTCCTCGGACGTGACCTTCTTGATGGGCTGTCCAATGGACCATCTTGTGGCCGAACGGATCAGTGAATTGGCCATAGCGATCGCCCCAGAACTGGTCCATCAGCGGCATCGTCACAGTTGCGCCTGCGGCTACGGCCCTCTCCCAGATGGCGTTTGCATCCTCCACCTGCAGGTGGAGCGTGACGGGTGAGCCGCCCAGCTTTTCCGGGACCATGGAAGGGCTGCCCATTTTGTCGCAGAAATCGTCAGACAGCATGAGGTTGGAGTTGCCGAAGCGCAAAGACGCATGCATCAGGCGCGTATCGCCCGGAGCCTGGTGACGATAGATCTCCTCAAAGCCGAGTGCCTTGGTGTAGAAGTCGATAGCCGCCGCAGCATTGCTGACGACCAGATACGGAGTGAGTGCCTGTTCGCTCATCATGTCCTCCTGTGCCGGGCGGCAGTATACCTTGCCGAAGAAAGCTGGCCAATGAGTTTTCGCGTGGCGCACACGCCAGTGGATTGCGCCGAGCCACCTGGCGAACAAGACTGTGGAGGCGCTCCGGCCGCCAAGCCGGCGTGATTTATCCTCAGGAAGACCATGTATGCAACAGATATACCGAAGCTGGACGGGCATGATGCTGCAGCGCTGGACCGCGCCTTTGGGGCGCTGACGCAAGAGGTGGAGGAGGCTGCGGCTGACCTCGGCACGCCTGAAGCCGCGGAGCAGTTTCGCCTGCAATGGCTGGGACGCAAGCAGGGAAGGCTGAAGGCGGTGAGCGATGCCTGGCTGAAGACCGCGCCATTGGAGGCACGGAAGCCCCTTGGCCAGCGCTTCAATCAGCTCAAAGAGCGCATCGAGCAGTTGCTCGAAACTGCAGGCAAAGTAAAGGAAGCACCCGGCACGTCGGATGCAATTGACGTAACACTGCCGGGCACGCGACCGCAGCTCGGGGCGGAGCACCCGATTCTGAAGACCATGGCCGAGATCGTCCGCGTCTTTGCCGCCATGGGCTACTCAGTCGGCACCGGACCCGAAGTGGAGACGGACTACTACAACTTCGAGTCGCTCAACTTTCCGCCAAACCACCCTGCGCGTGATACGCAGGACACACTGGTTATCGCCGGGCAGGAGCGCAAGCCGCTGCGGGACCGCCTGCTGATGAGGACCCATACTTCGCCGGTGCAGATCCGCACCATGGAGCAGCAGCCGCCTCCCGTTCGCATCGTGATCCCGGGCAAGGTGCACCGCAACGATGCGGCGGACGCCACCCACTCGCCCATTTTTCACCAGGTGGAGGGGCTGTGCGTGGACACCAACATCACCTTCTCCGACCTGAAGGGCACGCTCGACCACGCCATGAAGGCCTTTTTCGGCTCGGGCGTAAAAACGCGCTTCTTTCCGTCCTTCTTCCCGTTCACTGAGCCAAGTGCGGACGTGCAGATCTCCTGCATCTTCTGCGGCGGGAAAGGCTGCCGGAAGTGCAAGCATTCGGGGTGGATCGAACTGCTGGGCTGCGGCATGGTGGACCCGGCGGTCTTTGGATTTGTCGCCGAGAAGCAGCCCGCGTATGACCCGAAAAAGATCAGCGGCTTCGCCTTTGGCATGGGCGTCGAGCGGATCGCGATGATGAAGTACGGCGTAAGCGAGATCGGGCAGTTCTATTCGGGGGATGTGCGGTTTCTGGAACAGTTCGCTTAGGAGTCCGACGGACGCCTCCGAGCTAACCGTGCGTCAGGCGCTCGATAAGGGACCGGTGTTCCGGAAAGCTGCGAGCCAGGGTGTCGCGCTCTGCGAGCTCGAAGTCGGCGAAGTCAAAGCCGGGTGCAACCGTGCAGCCCACCAGGGCGAAATCGCTCTTATCCAGCAATTCGGAGGCGAACCAGCGGTTTGCCTTCACGGCCCCCTGGAACTGTTGCCCGGCCTCGGGGTCAGGACCGATGAGAAGCTGTTCGTGTTGGCCATCCGGGCCGATCACGTGTACCGCGAGTGCGCTCCCGGTGTAGAAGTGCCAGAGCTCGTCGGACCGAATGCGGTGAAATCCTGAGAACTGGTGCCCTTCCAGCAGAAAATAGATGGCAGTCGAAGCGGAGCGCGGGCCGCTGAACTCCGCAGGCAATCCGGTCGGCTGCAGCAGCAACGTGTCGCGGTAGGCTTCCTTGTAGAAGCCGCCTTCCGGATGCGGCTGCAATCTCAGCCTCTCGATCCAGAATTGTGCGTCCCGCTGCGGTGTACGTTGGCCGGGCTCGTATGTCATCGCGAGGATTCAGGCTATCATCCGGGCCGCGCATTGAGCGGGGTCACGGACTCCAGCATTCCAGTCGATACACTAGAAGCGTTCGCATGAAGATACTTTCTCAATGGATCCGGCACTATCTCCCCGGTCTCACCGTTTCGGACCGTCAACTCGCCGATGACCTGACTTTGCGCGGCATTGCCGTCGAGGGCGTCTTCGATCTCGGCAACAACCACGGCTCGCTCTTTGAAACGGACATCACGACCAACCGCGTAGACGCGATGAATCACTACGGTGTGGCGCGCGAGGCGGCGGTGATCTACGGCCTTGGGCTTGCAACCCTGAATTCGTCGTTGCCCCCAGCCCAAGCGGGGACGAGCTATCCAGTCCGCATCGATATGCCGGGGGAGTGCGGCCGCTTCACTGCGCGCATCCTTCGCGGTGTTACCATCCGGCCCTCGTCGGGCCTCGTCGCGGAGCGCTTCCGATTGCTCGAGCAGAAGCAGATTTCGAATGCGGTGGACGCAACGAATTACGTCACGCTGGCGATGGGGCACCCCACGCATGCCTTCGACCTCGACAAGCTTGAGGGCGCCATCATCGTCCGCCGGGCGCGTAAGGGCGAGAAGCTGCGTACGCTCGACGGCGTGGAACGTACGCTCGATGCCGAGGACCTGGTGGTAGCGGACGAGCGTAAGGCGCTGGGCCTGGCCGGCGTGATGGGCGGGTGGGACTCCATGATCACGCCGGAGACCAGGAACGTGCTGGTGGAGGCGGCGTGGTTCGATCCTGCGGTGGTGCGCCGCATGAGCCGTCGGCATGGCATCCACTCGGACGCGTCACACCGGTTTGAGCGCGGGGCAGACTTCAATGCGCCCCCGTTGGCGTCCGCGCTGGTGTCGCAGATCATTCTCGAGAGCGGCGGTTATCAAGAAGGAGAACTGACGGACGTGGTAGTTCCAGAGGCGGAGGCGCGCACCGCAAACCGGCCACCAATCCTGCTGGCGGTGAGCGAAGCGCAACGCATTCTGGGTGCGACTGAGGATGGGCTCGGCATTACGGAGCAGATCAGCACCGAGGTGCTTTCGGGGCTGGGCTGCACGCTTGCTCCGGCCGGCGGCGCGGGCGCGTATGCGGTCACGCTGCCCAGTTGGCGGCTGGATCTTGAACGGGAAATCGACCTCATCGAGGAGATCGCCCGCGTGTATGGCTATAACCGGTTTGCGAACACGCTGCCAGCCTTCTCCGGCACAGTCATGGAACTGCCGCATGCCACCAAGGAGTCCGCCACGCGGGGGCTGCTGCTGGCATCGGGCTATCACGAGGCGGTGTCGAGCACCTTCTGCTCCGCGGAAGAGGCGGCCTTGTTCGCGCCGCAGCCGGGAACCAGCGTGGCCATGGGCAATCCCCTGAACGAGGAAGCCGGCATGCTACGGCCGTCACTGCTTCCCGGCATGCTGACGATGATGGCGCACAACCTGAACCGCAACGTGGACAGCGCGCAATTATTCGAGACGGGTACCGTGTTCTCCGGCTCGCCGGAGCGGGTGGAAGAGCGGCCGGCGCTGGCCTTCGGTGCGACCGGAGAATGGAACAGCGGCGGTCCGCACCAGCCGGCGCGCCGGGTCAGCTTTTATGACCTAAAGGGAGTGATCGAGAGACTGATGGCGCTTTTCTCGACCAAATCCGTGTATTTCGACGCCTTCCCCGGCACACCGGGGCTGATGCCTCCTTGGCTTCATCCGGGGCGCGGCGCCCGTTGTGTCGTGGATGGATCGACGGTGGCCTACTTCGGCCAGCTCCATCCGGCAGAAGCGGAGCGGCGCAAGCTCCGCCAGCCGGTCTTCCTGGGCGAGGTTTATCTGCAGCGGCTCTATGCGCAAGCACTGCGCCAGCCGGTCGCGCAGGAACTGTCGCGCTTCCAGCCGGTGCATCGGGACTTCTCCTTCTTCTTCCCCGACCAGGTGAAGTGGCAGGCGGTGGCGGGAGCCATCGAGGCGCTGCACGTCCCTGAACTGGTCGCGTACCGGCCGGCCGAGGTCTTTCGCGACGCCAAGGGGCGCGCGGTCGCGCCGGGGCAGTACGCGATGCTGCTTTCAACCACCTTCCAGGCGCCGGATCGCACCCTGCGCGACGAGGAGCTTCAGGGCTGGTCGCAGGCCGTGGTGACTGCGCTGGAGCGGCTGGGAGGCAAGCAGCGCGTGCAATGAATTGCGGCTTGGCGCGGCGGATATGGCCGACGGGGAAGTGCACTGTTGACCAGGAATATACAAAGGTTCCGGGCAAATGCATTTTGCCGAATCTTATTCGCCAATCCGCCAACTCATCGGCGCTATACTCTGCTTTCAACCCATTTCTGTGTGAGGACCATGGCGACGTACGCAGTACATTCCCCCGATCAGGCTGCAGCGGCTGATGACTTCCAGGCGCTTGAAAACCGTATCTTCCGTACCGTGGAGCTCCTGCGGGCCGAGCGCGAATCCCGCGCCGCCGCGGATGCGCGGGTGGCGGAGCTGGAAGGGCAGAAAGCAGGGCTCGAACAGCAGTTGCATGAGCGGAATGAGGACCTGCGCCGGCTCAACGACGATATGCAGCACCTGCAGGGCGAGCGCGACCAGGTGCGGCAGCGGGTGGAGCGCCTTCTCCAGCACCTTGATGAATTCACTGCTTAAGCCATAAGGAGCACAGGGACACGATGGCAGCAACACTGATGCAACCGGCATACGACTTCGATCAGCAGCCGCAGAGCGGGATCACGGTCGAGATTTACGACCAGCCGTACCATCTGCGTGGGCAGGATCCCGCGTACATCGAGCGGCTGGCCGGTCTGGTGGACGGCAAGATGCGCGCGGTGGCCTCCCAGGGCGCCACCGTGGATTCGCTGCGCGTGGCCGTGCTGGCAGCGCTCAACATCGCGGACCAGTACGTGGCGCTGCAGGCGAAATACCGTTCGCTGGCGGGCAATATGCACGAGACCGAGACCAGCATCCGCAACCGCGCACACAGCCTGGCCGGCCTGCTGGACACGGTGCTGGTCGAAGAGCGGCGAGTCCGGTAGGGCATTCGCTCACCGGCATTGGCTGACTCGCTGACTGAGTGCTTTCCCGCACGGATGCGGCTGTGACCCTCATCAGCAAACGTTGCAATCAGGTTCCTGGCCCGACACGCAATTCCACGCCGGTAACTTGCCAAGTGCGGCGCGTCCCGGTAGCATCCTTTTCAGAGACCGGCCTGCAAAGCAGGTGCGGAGCTAACGCTGGTAGAACCTATATTCATTGAACAGGGACTCGACTCGAACAATTGGCTCGGTGTGCAGTGTCCGCCAGTCCGGAATGCCTAAAGAGCTGCGGAGAGTCCCACCGTCTTAGGACGGGTTCACCAGCGCGCAACGCACGGCCCCGTGGGTCGGTCTTGTTCATTCCGCACTCCTCCCCTCATACGCTCTCTGTCCACTTACTTCCTTTCTGGTCGTCCTCCTGCTCCGAACGAGGGCAGCGGTAGATGTATCCGCGGCTGTTTCAATTTGGCTCGCTCGTCATTCCCACCTACGGTGTTCTGCTGGGGATCGGCGTGTTGTGCGGGCTGGCGCTTTCCGTGCACCTGGCGCGCCGGGCCGGCCTGAATGCGGACAAAGTCTGGAACCTCGGGTTAATCGGCATCGTCGCCGCGGTGCTGGGCTCGAAGCTGCTGCTGATCTTCGACAACTGGCGCTCGTTCCGCGCGGCACCAATGGCCCTGCTCAGCACGTCGCTGCTGCGCTCCGGAGGCGTGTTCCTGGGCGGCATCGTGCTGGCATTTGTCTGCTGCGTGCTCTACGCGCGCCGCGCGCGCTTGCCCATGCTGCGCACCATGGATGTGGCGGCTCCAGGCATCGCGCTCGGTCACGCCATCGGGCGCCTCGGTTGCTTCGCCGCGGGGTGCTGCTACGGCCGACCCACTAGCGAGCCGTGGGGCGTGATCTTCACCAGCCGCTTTGCCGCACGTACTACGGGCGTGCCGCTGGGCATTCCGCTCCAGCCCACGCAACTATTCGAGAGCGCCGTCGAAGGCGTGCTGTGCCTCGTGCTCCTGTGGTTCTTTGCGCGCCGGCATCGCGATGGCGAGGTGATGGGCGCATGGCTCTTCTGCTACGGCGTGGCGCGGTTCTTTCTGGAGTTCCTGCGGGGCGACCCCGGCCGTGGGTCGGTCTTCGGCGGCGCACTTACGGTCACGCAACTGCTGGCGGTGCTGATGGTGATAGCGGCCGGCGTTCTCTGGGTTCGCCCGCCCGCGTTGCCTCGCATGGAAATGCGCGTGCACGATGCCCAGTGAGCAGCGGCTGGAGGTGGCTTCCGACGCAGCCGGCGAGCGCCTGGACCAATACCTGGCCCGCGTGCTGGGTGTTAGCCGTGCGCGCGTGCAATGGCTGATTGAAAAGGGCAGTGTGCTGCTGGGGAACGAGGACGGCCAGGGGACGCGCCCCAAGCCGTCGCTGAAGCTGCGCGGCGGCGAAGTGGTGCGCATCACGGGGGCCGCAGAGCCCCGGCCATTGCGCGCCGAGGCCGAAGATATCCCGCTCGAGATTGTGTACGAGGACAGCGACCTCGCGGTGGTCAACAAGCCTGCGGGCATGATGGTGCATGCCGGCTCAGGCGCGGAGGACGATGCGCGTGACCGCGGCACGCTGGTCAATGCGCTGCTGCATCATTTGCAACAGCTTTCGACCGGTACTGAAGCACTCCGTCCCGGGATCGTGCACCGGCTCGACAAACAGACCAGCGGCCTGATCCTGGTGGCCAAGAATGACATCGCGCATGCCCGGCTGTCGGAGATGTTCGCCCGGAGGCAGGTACGGAAAACGTACCTGGCACTGGTACATGGCGAAGTAAAGCAGAAGACCGGGACGGTGAACGCGCCCATCAGCCGCGATGCCGTTCGCCGCATTCGCATGACGACCCGCCGGGAGGGCGGCCGCACCGCGATCTCGCACTATACCGTGCAGCGGCAGATCGCTTCGCCATTCGGTCGCTTCACGCTGCTGTCGGTACGCATCGAAACCGGGCGGACGCACCAGATCCGTGTGCACCTGTCCTCGATCGGGCACCCGATCGTGGGCGACACCCTGTACGGCGCTCCTGCGGAGCTTACGTCTCTCGTCCAGAACGCGCCGGGGGGCAAACGGAAGACGGCCGCCGCGGCACCCTCGATCGCGCTGGGGCGCAACTTCCTCCACGCGGCGGAGCTGGCCTTTGCGCACCCGATGACCGGGCAACCGATGGCCTTTGCCTCGCCGCTGCCGCCGGCGCTGGCGAGCTTTCTCGAACGCCTAGCGGAGAGCCCGGTTAGCGCTTAGCCCGCTGCGCGGACCACTCCTGGCTATGAAACAGCCGCGGCCCCACATCGATGAGCCGCGGAAGCATCTCAAACACGGAGATCTGGGTCCAGGGTCGCCCGGCCCGGGTCCGGAAGCCCTTCTCGTTGAGGTCGCTGGCGATGTGGGAGAGGGGGAAATCCTGCGCAATCAGGTCCATCATCAGCACCAGGACGCGCTGCTCCGCGGGATCCACTTCCAGGCGCAGGCAGTCCTGCGAGACGCGAACCCCGTAGGGAACCTCTTCGTCCGGCGCGGCCGCGGGGAACTCGCCCTCCGGGAGCTCGCGTTCCCACTCAAAGGCGACTAGCCGCCAGCCGGCTTCTGCGCGCCGCTTGAACTGCTCCAGGTTGATTTGACCATCGGTGGCTTCGCGAAAGCGTTCCAAACGTCCCATGGCATGTGCCTCGTGATGGGTGACCATGCACGTCCCGTGCCGTCAATCCTGGTGAAGGAATCAGCCGTCTGCGCGTGAGTGCGTTGCTGATTTTGGCGAAGGCGATGTCCACCTTTGGGGTGAGCTGTCCGGAAGTGGGCAGGCTTCTCAGTGCATCCGGGCGTGGACGCCGGGGGAGAGGACAGGGAATCGGCACCGGAATCGCTACTGGGACGCCGGAGAAGTCAGCCCCTTCGCTTATCATGGTGCATAAGCTCATGACGATGCGTTCGGTCCTCTCCCGCTGTGGCGCGCTTGCGCTCGCGCTTGCCAGTATTGGCATTTCTGCTGCTGCCCAGGTTTCCTCGGGAGGCGCTGCTCAGCCGAGCGCTGTGCCTTCGGCTCCTGCTTCCGCCCCAGGCTCCGCGCCTTCCTCGCAGACTGCGCCCGCGCAGGGCGCTTCTTCCGCCGCTTCCGCTCCCGCGCCCAGGAGCACCACTGGGACTGTGGCTTCCACCACGAGAGGCACGCAGCCGGGCAGCCCTCCGGCCGCTCAGAGTAACAGTACGACTCCCGCCCAGAACAACTCCGGCGCCGCGCAGCAGGACGACAACGGCCAGTTCACCATCAAGCAGAACGTAAACGAAGTGAACCTGATCTTTACCGTCACGGACCGCCATGGGCGCTTTGTGAACAACCTGCAGCAGAACGACTTTGCGCTGCTGGATGACCAGCGCGCCCCGGCGCAGGTGTACAGCTTCTCGCAGCAGACCAATCTTCCGCTGCGCGTAGGGCTGGTGATTGACGCCAGTACTTCGATCCGCTCGCGTTTTCACTTTGAGCAGCAGGCCGCGACGGAGTTTCTGCTCTCCGTGTTGCGCCCGCAGATGGATCGCGCCTTTGTAATGGGCTTCGATGTGACTTCCTACGTAACGCAGCCGTTCACAAACAATCCCGACCTGCTCGAAGCGGGCATTAACAAGCTGAAGCCCGGCGGCGGCACGGCTTTATACGATGCCGTGTACAAAGCGTGCCGGGACGAATTGCTGAACGCCACGCCCTCCTCCACGGCTGTGCGCAAGGCCCTGATCCTGGTTTCCGACGGCGATGACAACCAGAGCCGCGCATACCTCGACGATTCCATCAAGGAATGCCAGCGCGCCGAAACCATCATTTACGCCATCAGCACCAATACAAGCCCCAGCCGCGACCGCGGAGACGATGTACTGAAGAAAATGGCCGAGGCGACCGGCGGCACCGCCTTCTACCCGCACCGGATCGAAGACATGGCGAACAGCTTCCATGCGGTGGAAGACGAACTGCGCAGCCAGTACTCGCTGGCGTACAAGCCCGCGGACTTCCGCGCTGACGGATCGTACCGGCCGATATACCTGGTGGCTCTGCGCGGCGGCTATATCGTCCATACGCGTAAAGGGTACTTCGCGCCAAAGGTGCAGTAGGCACGCGAGTGCGCGGCGGCGACGACCCGTAGCCTGAGCGGATGTTGCTGAACTGCCTACCTGCCGCAAATACGTCACCGTCTCCGGACGGAGATCGACTACCCTAAAGCGAGCTTCCCTGAACTGAATGGCCTTCTCTGCTGAGCCCTCGCAACCGGCATCCGTCCCCGTCCGCTCTGGCTGGGCGCGAGGGTGGGCGCTGCTGCGTCCTTCGCACCAGCACACCGCATTCACCGCCACACTGCTGCTGATGGCCTCGGCGCTGGCCTCCCGGGTGATCGGGCTGGTGCGGGTCAAGTATATTGCCTACCTGTTCGGAGCGGGCGTGCGCACGGACGCCTTCTACGCCGCCTTCCAGCTTCCCGACATGATCGCGTATTTCCTGGTTGGGGGGACGGCGTCGATCACGTTTGTCACCATCCTCAGCCGCTACCGCGAGCAGGGCAATGAACGCGAAGGGGAGCGCGTGCTGTCCATCATTCTTTCGGTGATGTTCCTGGTGCTGGGTGCGGCCATTCTGCTCGCCGAGTTCTTTGCGCCGGCATACGTGCACCTCGCCTTTCCCAAATTCAATGCCGAGCAGGCCATCCTGTGCATCCAGATGACGCGCATCCTCCTGCCGGCTCAGCTTTGCTTTTTTGCCGGCGGCGTTTTTGCCTCGGTACTGCTGGTGCACAAGCAGTTCGCCTACCAGGCGGTCACGCCACTCATCTACAACATAGCGATCATCCTGGGAGGTGTCTTCCTGGCGCGGCGCTACGGGGTGTCATCGCTGGCCATTGGCGCAGTGGTGGGTGCGCTCTTCGGGATTCTGTTGCTGAACGTAGTGGGCGCGTATCGCGTGGGGGTGCGCTACCGTCCGCAGATCGACCTCCGCCACCCCGGGCTGCATGAGTGGGTGCGGCTCTCCATCCCGCTGATGCTCGGCGTGTCGCTGGTGACTGCGGATAACTGGATCATCAACTACTTCGCTTCGCATGCGCAGGGGCAGATTTCGCGCCTGACCTACGCCAAGCAGCTCTTTACGGCGCCTATGGCCATCCTGGGACAGGCAGCCGGGGCGGCCTCCATGCCGTTCTTTGCGTCGCTCTTTAGCCAGCAGAAGCTCCGGGAATTTGGAGTGGCCGTAAACAGCTCCGTGTCGCGGATCTTGGCGTTATCATTGCTGCTTTCCGCGCCCATGATCGGCCTCGCCTACCCGGCGGTCGACCTGTTCTTCCGTGGCGGATCGTTTGGCGGACGGGATGCGCGGGAGACGGCGCTCTACTTCGGCATCTTCGCGATCTCGCTCGCGCTGTGGTCGGCGCAGGCAATCTATGCGCGTGCGTTCTTCGCTACCGGCAACACAGTGGTGCCCATGACAGCAGCCTGGTGCGTCACGCTCGTATCGCTGCCCATTTACTGGTCGCTGTATCGCTATGCCGGGGGGGTGGGGCTGGCCATTGCGTCGGATTGCGGGATTACCATCCAGACCATCACGCTGGCGGTGATGCTGCACCGGCGCCGTATCGTACCGCTGGCAGGCCTGGAAAGCGGGGAGATCTGGCGTTCAGCCGCGGCCGCAGCCGCGAGCCTGGTCCTGCTATTCGGGCTGCGTCACTTGCTGCCCCATGCGGGCCGGTTCAAGCTGGACCTGCTGCTGTTGGTGGTCGGCTCGTCACTCTGGCTGCTGGTCAGCGGGGGCCTGCTGCACTTCACGGGCTCGCGTCTACCTACGCAACTGGCCGGACGCTTCCGGCGTCGGCCAGCCGTGCAGATTCCATAGGGAAACAGGCTCCGTCAAGCGCTACTGCTGCACCGCTTCGACGTCAAGTGTGATCTTTACGTCGTCTCCAATCATGGCGTCGCCGGACTTGAGTGTGCCGTTCCAGACGAGGCCGAAGTCCTGCCGGTGAATCGTGGTCGTGGCGGAGAAGCCGCGGCGCAGCTTGCCATCGGGCCCGGCCTGCTCCTTGCTCGGCGCGTCCATGGTGAGGGTGACCAGCTTGGTCACGCCATGCAGGGTCAGGTCGCCGATGACGTGGTAATCGCTGCCGGCAGGCTCGATCGTTTTGCTTTTGAAAGCCATGGTCGGGTACTTCGACACATCGAAGAAGTCCGCGCTCTTGAGGTGCGTATCGCGCTGCGGAACGCCGGTATCGACCGTGGTGGTGTCTACAGTGGCGTCCACGGAGGACTTGGCAATTGCGTCCTTGTTGAAGGTGATGGTGCCGTTCACGTTGCCGAATCGGCCATGAACATTGGAAATGCCCATATGACGGATGACGAACTCGGCCTGAGAGTGGGCGGGGTCGATCTTCCAGGTCGTGGGGGCGGTCTGCGCGGAGGCGAAGGCGGTCGAAACAGCCAGAAGGGTGGTCGCGAATAGGGTGGCACGGCGTTGCAGCATAAGCGTGTTCCTTGAAGGAGATGAGTTGGGGCCGTGGCAGATAGATGTTGGAACGAATATATCCGATGCGAGATTCTGTCCAGAATACTTGTCCCGGCTCGGAATTCGGCCAAGAGATTTGCCCGGATCCCGCTTTCCCTTGACTTGCCAGGGTTCGCCGCCTATTGTTCGCGCGGGCCCCTTAGCACGTTTAGGAGAGTGCCAACCATGCAAGATGTATTGAGATTTTCCTGCGCTTTATTCCTGGCCGGTGCAAGCTTTGGATTTGCACAAAACAGCACCCCAGCCACCAATGCCCAGAGTATGGGCAATGCCGCTGCCTCCGGAGCCACCGGGATGGCAAACAACGCCGCCAACACCGCCGGCAACGCCGCCACCAACGCCATGTCCGGCACAATGAGCGGCGATTCTGCAGCAGAAGCCAACATCCAGAAGATGGAAGAGGAACTCGGGCAGGCGTACAGGGCTCACGACGGCGCGCCTTTCTCGAAATACCTCGACGACAACATCGTCGTCATTTTTCCGGGGCACAGGGAAGATGGCAAGGCCGCGGTGATCCAAGGCATTACGAGCAATACCTGCACCGAAACGAGCAGCAGCGACTCGGATTTCGCCTATAAGTGGATCTCTCCGGACGTCGTGATGGTGACATACAAGAGCAAATCGGATGAAACCTGCAAGGGAAAGAAGTCACCCGCTGAGGAGTACAACACCTCGGTGTGGCACAGGAAGGGAGGCAACTGGATGAATATGTTTCACCAGTCCACGCCGGACACAACCGCCGCGACGGCCGAAGCAGCCGAGCCGTCCGGAGCGCTCTAGTTCTGGTATCTACGTCGCCCGGGTTGCAATGCAGGGACTGAAACAGAAAGGGCACGGCTCTGGCCGTGCCCTTCTTCTTGGTGCGGAAAGCTAAGCGACGGCCTTACCCACGGCGGCCTTGGCCTGCGTAGTCAGCGCAGTAAAAGCTGCGGGATCGTTAACGGCGATGTCGGCGAGCACCTTGCGGTCGAGTTCGATACCGGCCTTCTTCAGGCCGTTGATGAACTGCGAATAGCTGGTGCCATTCAGCTTGGCGGCAGCGGAGATGCGCACGATCCAGAGGGAGCGGTATTGGCGCTTTTTCTGGCGGCGGCCGATGTAGGCAAACTTCAGTCCGCGCTCGACGGCCTCCTGGGCGGCCTGATAGAGCTTCGACTTGGTAAGGAAATAGCCGCTTGCCCGCTTGAGAATTTTTTTGCGGCGGTCGTTGCGTTTGGTTCCACGTTTGACGCGAGGCATGGTGTCTCCATTTGCGTGTTGCTGGGTGAGGATGGAGCGGCTGGAGGCAGGAGGCGATCCGGCAGGGGCCGGCGCTTGGGAACCTCTTCACACGCTGTGTTTCGCCTGATGGCAACGAGCCTGGCCACTGCCGGGCTCGCGGGCTGAGAGTCTCTCAACCGAAGGCCGTTAGGCCCTGATCAGGCGTAAGGAATCATGCGCAGCACCTTCGGCAGATCGGCTTCAGAAACCAGGACGCTGCCACCGAGGTGGCGCTTGGTCTTCTGATCCTTCGACGTAAGGATGTGGCGCATCTTGGTCTGGCCTCGAAGGACCTTCCCGGTGCCAGTTTTTTTGAAGCGCTTGGCTGCGCCCTTGTGTGTCTTGAGTTTGGGCATGGGTATCCTGTGTCGCTGCCGTGGGCAGCAGTTCCTAGTATACGGAACCTTGTTGTTCCTGACCAGATACCCAGGGAGGGCCGTCAGGAATGGGGCTCTGGTGTGGGGCGCGGAGGCAGCAATCCCTGGCCGCGCAGCCATGGTTCGAGGAGCACGGGCCACAGGTCAAGCGCCGGATCGCCGCTACCCAGTCCGCTGCCGTGCTTTCCGTGGGCAAACAGATGCATTTCCACTGACACACCGGCGGCAAGCAGAGCGTTGTAGAAACCGACACTGGCGCTCACCGGAACCAGCTCGTCCTCAGTGGTGCTGTAGATGAAGGTCGGCGGCGTCTTTGCGGTGACGTGGAGGCTGGGCGTGTAAGGCTGCTCGAGGCTCTTACAGAATTCCGGAGATAGTCCTTTGAGCACCGAGCAGTAATTGATCATGCCCTTGTCGTTCGGCTGCATGGCATTGAGCCAGGGATAGCCCAGGATGAGGAAATCCGGGCGGTCACTCACGCGCTCTACCGGGTCCGGCGAGGCGGGATTGCCATCGTCGAACGAAGTAGCCGTCATCGCCGAAAGGTGTCCGCCGGCAGAAAAGCCGATCATCCCGATCCGATTGGGCGCAATGCCGTACTTGCTGCTTTCGGAGCGGACCAGCCGCATCGCGCGCTGCGCGTCTTTGAGCGGGATGGGATAGGGATTCTGCACCCCGAGACGGTACTTGAGGACGAAGGCTGTGACTCCGCGCGCGGCGAACCAGTCTGCCACCTGCCGCCCTTCGAGGTTTGCCGCGAGCCCCAGATAGGCACCGCCAGGCGCAATCACGATGGCCGTGCCGTTCGCTCGGCCCATGTGTGGTTGAAAGATGGTGAGGGTAGGGATGGTCGGTTCGGCGGAGGCGATCGAGGCACTCGCGGCCGGAGCGGCAGGTAGAGTGTTGCCGGCGGTGGGTGGAGGTCCATTCCACAGCCGAATGGTAGAGATGCCGAGTGCTGGATCGAGCGGCAGGGATGGCGTCGCAGCCTGCGCATGGGAGCGTGGAGCGCCGATACCGGGCAGAATCGTGCAGCACAGCACGCAGAGAGCAAATCTGTACATGGAAAGCCTTTCCCGCAGCATTCAAGTTTGCAAGCACAGATCGATCGTGAACCATCGGTGCTAGCGAGCGATGAGTGGCGCGAAAACGAAATCCAGTCTACAGCCGGAAATGGCGGGGATGTACGCCAGTCCTGATCACTTCATTCCCGCAGCGGAGGTTGCGGGCGATGCATGAGCGGCAGGGCGGCAGCGGAGTACGCAGCCACCCGCCGTAATTGAATTCAAGGTTTTGCGCAGGCGGGGAAGCGGGCTACTGCGAAACAGCAGCGGGCTGCGAAGGTGCTCCCTGTTCCGGCGTGATCGGCTTGGGCGGGGCAGGCTTCTTGGCCGGTTCTGCCTTCTTGCCGGGGGCCAGGATGGCGTGCAGCGTCGTGCCTTCCATGCGGGGCATGAACTCCACGATGCCGGTATCGCCCATGTCCATGATCAGGCGATTGATGATGGCGTAGCCCAGCTCGCGGTGGGCCATCTGGCGGCCCTTGAAGCGCAGCGATGCCTTGACCTTGTCGCCTTCCTGGAGAAAGCGTACGGCCTGATTCTTCTTGGTCTGGTAATCGTGTTCATCCACCGTGACGGAGAACTTGACTTCCTTGACGACGATCACTTTTTGTTTCTTGCGGGCGGCGCGGTCGCTCTTGTCTTTCTCGTAGAGGAACTTGCCGTAGTCCTGAATGCGGCAGACCGGCGGGACAGCGTTGGGCGAGACTTCGACCAGGTCGAGCCCACGCTCGCGTGCGATCTTGAGTGCTTCGAAGGGCTGCATGATGCCGAGCTGCTCGCCCTGATCGTCGATAACGCGCACTTCGCGGGCACGGATTCTTTCGTTGGTGCGGATGAATGACTTGGCCGAACGTTTGTCTATGGCGATGGGGGTCCTCCGGAATTAGCGAGGGTATACCCTCGCGGGACAAGTATATCACCCGGTGGTTTGCGGCCGCGCTGTCGTAGAGGCCACCAGGCCGTCACTGCTAATGCTTGTGATGTGTGCCCGGAGCATCTGGTTCGACGGCAGAACGCTCGCGAGCTCGATTTTGATGAAGTTGTCACTGAGCGCGGCGGTGCGTCCGCGTGCCTGCTCTGCCGGCGAGGTCTGGAGCGTTACCAGCGGGAGTTGCCGGCCAAGGAAACTGGCGCGAAAAGCGCGGTTCTTCTCCGCAATCAGCCCCCGCAGCCGTTGCAGGCGGTCCTCGACCACCGGCCCCGGTACAGGGTGGCTCTGGTGAAGCTGCCACCCAGGTGTTCCCGGCCGCGCGGAGAAAGGAAACAGATGAAGATACGTAAACGGCTGACGCGAGATGAACCGGTAGCTTTCTTCGAAAAGCGCATCGCTTTCACCGGGGAAACCGGCCATCACGTCCGCTCCGATGGCGGCGTCGGGCATGGCGGCGCGGATGGCTGCGAGCTTCTCTTCGTAATGCCACGGTCGATAGCGCCGATGCATGGCGCGCAGTATGGCGTCGGCTCCGGATTGCAAGGGAAGATGGGCATGCCGGGCCAGCCGCGGTCCGGCCCCGCCGGCCGAAGCCGTGCCGAATTCCCAAGCTGCACCAAATTCCCGGTATAGCGCGAGCAGTGCGGGGTTCCAGTCCATGGGCTCGATCGAGCTGAGACGAAGCCGGGGCAGGGCGGTCTGGTGGAGAATGGCAGCTACCAGGTCCTCGAAGCGGAGGACGGGTGCGAGATCGCGTCCCCAGCGGCCGAGGTTGATGCCGGAAAGCACGAGCTCGCTTCCGCCTGCGCCGGCAAAGCGCCGGACCAACTCAAGTACCGCGGCCAGCGGCATGGAGCGGCTTGCTCCCCGCGTGACCGGGATGATGCAGAAGGAGCAGCGATTCCCGCAACCGTCCTGCACCTTGAGGTTGGGCCGGGTGGAGTGGGACGCGCGGCCGGCATAGGGTGCCTCGGAGCCGGAGGCGAAGAGCGGAACCGCACTCAGGTCTGCATGCGCGAAGCGATCATCGGCGAAAATGGGAACGCCGGACGGGGAGCGCACGGACGAGAGCGGGATCAGCGCGGGTGCTGAGGGCACGGCGGTCTCGGGCGGAGTCGCGGCTCCTGGTCGTGGGGCCGGGGCAGCGAACTGCGACGCAACCGCAGCCGTCCACCCCTTATGGCTGTTGCCGACCACGGCATCGACCCCGGGGAGCGCGGCTGCTTCTGCCGGGGCTCGTTGCGCGTAGCAGCCGGTGATCACGACGCGGGCACCAGGATTTTTGCGTCGGACCCGGCGGAGAAAGGCGCGTGCGGTTCGCTCTGCTTCCGCGGTAACGGCGCAGGTATTCAGGATGACGACTGCGGCCCGCTCCAGCGCAGGCGCCTCTTCCAGGCCCGTAGCGGCCAGCTCAGCGGCGATGGCCTCCCCATCGGCGTGGCTCGCCCGGCAGCCGAAGTTCTCTACGTGGTATCCTGCCACGTAATTCAGTCTAGCAATCGGGTCTGGCTTCAGGCGCGCCCCTCCCCCGTCGCGTTGAGATACATTTCTATTCCCCTGCCTTCTATGGGAGCTTTGCAATGATGAAACGACGCATTCTGCTAGTCGACGACGAGATTATGATCCTGCTGACGCTGAAACAGATCCTGGAGATCAACGGCTTCAGCGTAGAAACAGCCGCTTCGGCACGCGAAGCCAAATCGAAACTGCGCAGCGGCAGCTATCACATGGTGATCACTGACATGCGCATGGAGAATGAGCGCGCAGGGCTGGAAGTGGTGCGCGCCGCGAAAGCCGCGGAGTACCAGCCGGCGATTGCCATGCTCACCGCGTTTCCGCTGCCCGGGCAGGAGTGGCGCGACGAAGGTGCGGACGAGATGCTGGTGAAGCCGATGAACACGCAGGATCTGCTGATGCAGATTGAAGCGCTGCTGGTAACCCACGAAGACAAGAAGCAGCGCGCCAGCGCGAAAAAAGCACTGCAGCCTGCAGCTGCGGCAGAAGAAGCTCCCGCGCAGGCCGGCGGCGGGGCACCCGCGCGCAAGCTGGCCAGCAGCCGCTAGGCTCCGGGCTCTGCCCAGAGCCCGGTTCACCATGGCGTCAAGGCGTTGCGCAATACCGTGCGCGCCCAAGCCCAGAATTAACCAGCGCGCAAGTGCTCAGCGCAGTTGCCTGCGCCGCACGCACCATGCACCTTTCGAATTCCTGACTCTACTTGGCCGCGATTGCCTTGCTCACGGTGGCTGGTTCCATCACCGCAGCCGGGGTGATGGGCCGCTTCTGCTGGAAACAGGATCTGCAGAAGACGGGCCGCCCCTGCGTCGGCTTGAAGGGGACTGTGGTATCGAGACCGCAGGCAGAGCATACTGTCCGCGTTTCCGCGCGTACCGCCGAGCTCCCGGCAACGCGTTTGAGCTTGCACTGCTTGCACCGTTTCGGATCGTTGCGGAACTGCTTGTCGAAGAAGAAAAGCTGTTCCCCTGCGGTAAAGACAAAGTCATTGCCGCAATCGCTGCACCGTAGCGTCCTATCAATGAACTCCATGGCCTACTCCGGCTTCTCTCGCGAGGTGAGAGGAAGACCGCTCCTGACTTGCTCAACGGTAACTACCGGGCCGGGCCGCGAAAGAGGCGGCAGAACTGCAGGGACCTACAGGGGAGTGGGTTTGGTTCGTTTGCCGCTGGACTGGGGGAGTCTGCGGCGGAGTGTGCAGCCGGCCCGCTCCTTCTGCGGAGCGGACCGATTGCCAGGCTAATCCTGCTCTTTACGAGCTTTCTTGCGATTCCGCTTACGCGCCAGCGCCTCTTTCACGCGTTTGCGCTCGCCGGGTTTCAGGTAAAAGGAGTGACGCTTTACGTCCTTGATGATGTCCTCCTGCTGTACCTTACGCTTAAACCGGCGCAATGCATTTTCAAGCGGTTCGCCTTCCTGTACACGAACCTCTGCCAATGGAACTACACCTCCAAACTTCCCAATGGGGCTTTTTAAGCTTACGTGAAGGTACGGCGGTGGCGTCAAGGATATTTGAATTAAATTTGATTACCTGCTTTTTCGGTTGTGCGCACATCTGCTGTTGCGACGCGCAAGTCCGGCTGCTGCGCGGACGAGTAGCTGTCAGGCCCACCGCCAGAACTGGGTGGCAGCGCCCGGTACACTGGTCGGAAAAGCGGGCCAGGAGGACAAGTGATCCGCAACTATCTTGGGCACACGCCGGTGATTCCGGCGTCCTGCTACGTGGACGTATCGGCGCAGATTCTGGGCGACGTGATGCTGGGCGAGCGATCGAGCGTGTGGATGAATGCGGTGCTGCGCGGCGATGTGCATTCCATCCGGATGGGCGCAAACTCGAATGTGCAGGACTGCTCGGTGCTCCACGGCATGCGCTACAAGTATCCGGTCATCGTGGGAGACTGGGTCACCATCGGGCATAACGCCACCGTACACGGATGTGTGATCGAAGACGCATGCCTGATCGGCATGGGCGCAAGAATCCTGAACAACGCGCGCATCGGTGAAGGATCGATCATCGCAGCGGGTGCGCTGGTTCCGGAGAACACGGTAGTGCCGCCGCGCACGCTCTGGGCCGGAGTGCCGGCCAAGCAGCGGCGCGCGTTGGGCGACGAGGACCGCGAAGCGATCCTGCGCTATGCGAAGAACTATCTGGATTACACGGAGACGTATCTACGCGAGCGGGAGAATTGGTAGGCCGTGTAGGACCTTATCTGCTGGCATGCCCGGTGAGGACGCCCATCTATGGGAATGAGCGCCGGATATGCGCTCCAAATGAGGCGCCCTCTGCTTCAAGGGCGCTTCGTACAGTTCTGGTTACAAGAATGACACCGGCGTAGGATTGCGCTCCACGAATTGCCGCTGGTGCCAGTACGGATATGGAGGCGTGCGGTCGCTCGCGGCATCGAGTTTCGCCACCTGTTCGGGCGTGAGGTTCCATCCCGCGGCGGCGAGGTTCTGCCGTAGCTGCTCCTCGTTGCGCGCCCCGATGATCACGCTGGAGATGGTGGGGCGCTGCAGCAGCCAGTTGAGCGCGATCTGCGGTACGGACTTGCCGGTCTCCTTTGCAATCTCATCGATGGCATCGACCACCTTGTACAGATATTCGTCCTCTACGGGTGGACCCTGCTCAGCCGTCTTGTGCAGACGGCTGGTCTCCGGCAGCGGCGATCCGCGGCGGATCTTTCCTGTCAGCCGGCCCCAGCCTAGCGGACTCCACACCAGCGTGCCCACGCCCTGGTCGAGCGCCATCGGCATGATTTCCCATTCGTAGTCGCGGCCAACTAACGAGTAATAACCCTGGTACGCCACGTAGCGCGCCCATCCATAACGGTCCGAAGCGGCCAGCGATTTCATCAGGTGCCAGCCGGAGAAGTTGGAGCACGCGATGTAGCGCACCTTGCCGCTGTGCACCAGCGTGTTCAGCGTGTCCAGCACTTCGTCCACCGGCGTAAGCGCGTCGAAACCGTGCAAGTGGTAGATGTCGATGTAATCCGTACCCAGACGGCGCAGGCTTGCCTCGCAGGCGCGGAGCAGGTGATAGCGCGAAGAGCCCAGGTTGTTCGGGCCGTCGCCCGTGCGGAAGGTGGCCTTGGTCGAGATCAGCACGTCCTGGCGACGGCCAGCAACGGCTTTGCCCAGGATCTCTTCGGACACTCCCTCGGAGTAGATATCGGCGGTATCAAAGAAGTTCACGCCGGCTTCCATGCAGATGTCCACGAGCCGGGTGGCTTCCTGTACGTCGGTGCTGCCCCACGCACGGAAGAATTCATTCGCGCCGCCAAAGGTTGCGGCACCGAAGCAAAGGACGGGTACCTTCAGGCCGGAACGGCCGAGCTGTCTGTATTCCATGAGTGCATAGATGTGCGGAGAGGCGGAGCAGGTGCACCAACGCGGCGGGAAACCATGCCGGTTTACGGCGTTCTCTCTTCGGCGCTCTGAGGCATCTTGTGCAGGGCGAGGTCCATGCCGGGAGGGCCGGGCAGAGGAATTTGCTGGGCATCCAAAGGCACCAGGCGATCGGCTTGCACGGCAAAGTTCTGCGGAGTCGCTCCCGGGTTCTGGAGAAGCTGATACACGGTCGCGTCTGCGTCGGCATGGGTGCCGCGCAGCACCAGCCACGGTCCGGTCTCTACCATCGTGAGATTGCCGTTGCGCCCTCCCTGGTAGGTGCGCTTCAGGATATATGCGGTGTCGATGAATTCGTTTGGGCCTTTGGAGTACAGCAGCAATTCCACATGGATGCCGGAGCAATCCGCGCACGGCTGCTGCCCGCTGTAGCTGCCGAGCAAGGTCAGTGCCGGCTGGGCGGTCGAGGGCTTGGCGCCCGGTGCGGCGGTGGAAGTGATATGCAGGCTATAGGTCCGCGCGGGGGCGACTGCGGGCTCGAACGAGCGGTTGTACTGCAGCACGACCGTATCTTCGCCGGGCTGGAGCACCTGCCATGTGTAGCTCTGGACGCCGGGGCCGCCCATAAGGCCGCTCGACTCGCGCACCGTGCTGCCCACGGCGAGAAGATGAGGGGACAGCCGCGTCGCCAGATTCCAGCGGAAGCCGGTGGAGGGCTGTGCGGGCAATTCCACCCGGATGCGGTCGCCGACGTGGAGCGAAAGCGCGACCTCTGGCCCATCGGCCTCGCTCAGCTTTACGGTCACGGCATGCGCGCGCGCCGCTAAACCGGCAATCAGCAGGAGAGGGAAGAGTGCGGTCTGGCAAAAACGGCTGTTCATAACAGGCACCGGCTTTTTCCGTAGAGCATACGCCGGGGTGGCGAGCATCGGAAGCGTGGGCTGCGCCGGGACCGGGGCAGCGAGTCCGGTACACTGGGCGGGAGACTGATAACGCACATGAGCGCCACCATTAAAGCAGTCCGCGGCACCCGCGATCTCCTTCCGCCGGAGACGGAGTTGTGGACTCACATCGAGCGGACGACGCGCCGCATCTTCTCCCGTTACGGATTCGGCGAGATCCGTACGCCCATCTTTGAAGACACGCAGCTTTTTGCACGCGGAGTGGGTGAAGACACCGACATCGTTTCGAAAGAGATGTACACGTGGGAAGACCGGGCGCGCGCGCAGTCGGAGCACGCACAGTCGCTGACGCTGCGTCCGGAGAACACGGCGGGCGTGGTGCGCGCCTATATCGAACACAAGCTGGGTGACACCGGGCAGCTACAGAAGCTCTTCTACATTGGCCCGCAGTTTCGGCGTGAGCGCCCGCAGAAGGGGCGCTACCGGCAATTCTTCCAGATCGGCGCTGAGGTGATCGGGCCGCCCAGTGCGGGCTCCGAGTCGCCGCTTGCGTGATGCCGAAGTGCTGGAGATGCTGGCCACGCTGCTGGACACGCTGCATATCGAAAACTGGCGGCTGCTGATCAATTCGGTGGGCACGCCGGCGGACCGGCCGCGATACGTGGAAGCTCTGCGCGCTGCGCTTCGGCCGGTGGCCAGCACCATGTGCGCAGACTGCCAGCGGCGGGCGGAGACCAATCCGCTGCGCGTGCTGGACTGCAAGGTCCCGGAGGACCAGCCGATCATCGAGCGGCTGCCGCGCATCTGGGACTTCCTGGATGAAGATTCGAAGCAGCACTTCATGGAAGTATGCGCGGCGCTCGATGCGTGCGGCGTGCCCTATGAGCACAACCACCGGCTGGTGCGCGGGCTGGACTATTACACGCGCACCACGTTCGAATTCCAGCATGGCGGCCTGGGCGCACAGAATGCGCTGCTGGGCGGCGGCCGCTACGACGGGCTGAGCGAGGCCATCGGCGGCCCGCGAGCGCCCGGCATTGGCTTCGCCATCGGCGAAGACCGGCTGGTGCTGACACTGCAGGCGCAGGCCGAAGGGGAGCAGGTGCGCGCCAGTGCCGATGCCTACATTGCGCCCCTGGGCGAAACCATGAACGCACCCGCGCTGGCGCTGGCGCGGGAACTCCGCCGCGACGGATTGCGCGTGGAACTGGGTGACGGCAGCTTCCGCCTGAAGAAGTCGTTTGAGGTGGCGAACCGGACCGCGCGCTCCATCGTCATCTTTGGCGAGGATGAGCAGCTTTCCGGAATGCTGACGGTGAAGCTCTTCGCCAGCGGAGAACAGACCAAGGTGCCGCGAGGGGAGCTGCGCAATTTCCTTTCGTCACCACAGCCATTACAAACCATAGAAAAGTAGGATTCTGGATTTGCTCGATTTTTTAAGCAACTTGGAGCGCACGCATATGTGCGGGGACTTGCGCGCGCAGAACGCAGGCGAACGCGTGGTGTTGATGGGCTGGGTAAACCGCCGGCGCGACCACGGTAACCTGATCTTTCTCGATCTGCGGGACCGCTCGGGCATTGCCCAGGTGGTGCTTGATCGCGACCTGAGCCCGGAGGGGCACGCCAAGGCGGAACACGTGCGTCCGGAGTACGTGGTGGCGGCGATCGGCACGGTGCGTCTGCGCGGCGAAGGCTCCGTGAACCCGAAGATGGCGACGGGCGAAGTGGAAGTGGTGGCCGAGCAATTGCTGGTGCTGAACGACAGCAAGCTGCCGCCGTTCTCGCCCGCGGAAGAGGCGATCGGCAACGAGGAACTGCGGCTCCAATATCGCTATCTGGATCTGCGGCGGCCGGAGATGCAGGCTAACTTTGCGCTGCGCCACAGGATCACGCTGGCCATCCGGCAATACCTGTCCTCGCAGGGCTTCCTTGAGATCGAAACGCCGTTCATGACGCGGTCTACGCCGGAAGGCGCGCGCGACTACCTGGTGCCCAGCCGCGTGCACCCCGCGCATTTCTACGCGCTCCCGCAGTCGCCGCAGTTGTTCAAGCAGATCCTCATGATCTCCGGATTCGATCGCTACTTCCAGGTGGTGCGCTGCTTCCGCGATGAAGACTTGCGGGCGGATCGCCAGCCGGAGTTTACGCAGATCGACCTCGAGATGACCTTTCCGCGCCAGGAGACCATCTTTGGCGTGGTCGAGGGCTTTCTCCATGCAGCGTTCGCCGCAGCGGGCATCGATCTGCCCGTGCCCTTTCCGCGCATCACCTACGACGATGCGATGCGCCGGTTCGGCATCGACAAGCCCGATCTGCGGTTGCCTGGACTGACCGATGTGCGCGAGGCGTTCACGGAGGCGGACCTGGCCACGCTGGCCGTTGATCCCGCACTGCCGGTAGTGGCCCTGCGCATTCCGCATGTGGGCGAGCTTTCGCGCAAGGAGCGCGACGATAACCGCCCGCTTTTCAATGCGCGCAAGGGCGCAAAGCTGATCGATGACCTGAAGCGGCTGGAAAAGAGCTTTCCTGCAGCCGTGGCTAAGGCACGCGAGCTGAGCGGGGCCGAAGCAGACGACCTGTTGGTCATCGTGGCCGGCGACAGCGCGGCGCAGGTCAAGGCGAGCGATACCAAAAGCGGCGGGCGGCTTTCCGAGCGCGAGATCAATGTGCTCTCCGCGGCAGGGAATCTGCGTGTGGAACTGGCGCGCAAATACGCGGACAGGCACCACGCGTTTGAAGCCACAGAAGCGGTGGTTTCTGCTCCGAAGACGGGCGGACTGGTCGCGGGTGGGGAGGCGTTCCGGCCCATTTGGGTGACGGATTTTCCCAATGTTCGAGTTCGATAGCGAAAGTGGGCGATGGCTGCCGGCGCACCATCCCTTCACGTCACCGCATGACGAGGATATGGATCGGCTGGTCTCCGATCCGGCTTCAGTGCGCGCGCGCTACTACGACCTGGCAATGAATGGGTTGGAGCTGGGTTCGGGGTCGATTCGTATCCATCGCCGTGACGTGCAGGCGGAGATCTTCCGTGCGCTCGGTATGAGCGACGAGGAGGCGAAGGCGCGCTTCGGCTTCTTCCTCGAAGCGTTGCAATACGGCACGCCCCCGCATGGCGGGATCGCGCTGGGACTGGATCGCATTGCCATGATTCTCGCCGGGGCGCCGAGCCTGCGCGAGGTCATCGCCTTCCCCAAGACAGCCAAAGCGATGGATTTGATGGTGGACGCACCCACGCCGGTGAGCGATACGCAACTGCGTGAGTTGCATATCCGGCCGGTGCTGAAAGGCTGAGGCCGGTGCTCGCCGCCACTGGTGCCGAAGGGGATGCGTCCCGTGTGTCCGGCGGCGGAGTGGCGAGAACTCAAAACGCGATCCGGATCCTGCGCATCGTGCTCGGCGCAGTCCTGATCGCGTGCGTCGCCCTGTTTGTGATTCTGACGTGGCGCTGGCCGCTGGTCGGCGACGTCGCCATGGTGCACTACCTCATCGTGCTGATGCGGCACGGAATGGCGCCCTACCGCCAGATTGTGGATGCGCAGATGCCCGGCACCTACCTGGTGGAGTGGGCTGCCATACATATCTTCGGCGCGGGTGCGTTCGGGGTGCGCCTGTATGACTGGAGCATCCTGGCCCTCGCCGGAATCTCGATGTACATCATCGCGCGACCATACGACGGCTTCGCTGGGCTGTTTGCCGGGGCCATGCTCACGGTGATCCACGGGCGCGATGGGCTGGCCCAGGCCGCGCAGCGCGATCTCACGATTGCGGCGCTCCTGCTCGCGTCCTACGCCTGCGCCTTTGTGTCGGTCCGCCGCAGCCGGCCGTGGATGCTGCTGCTTACCGGCGCATCTGCCGGGCTCGCGGTGACGATCAAGCCGACAGTGCTGCCGTTTGGCATCGTTCTGCTCGCGCTGGCATGGGTGCATCTGCGCCGGATTAAGGTACCGTTCGTGCGCTACTGCATTTTGGGTGTAGTGGGGCTCGCGCTCCCCGCGCTGGCCTGTGTGGTCTTCCTGGTGCGCGAACAGGCGATCCCGGCATTTCTCGACGCAGTGCACGGCATGTGGCCCTATTACGCGGGCCTTGCACGGCAGCCGGTAAGCCGCATCTTGCAGCACGGGATTTCGCCGCTGCTCACGCTGATTCTTTTCTGGTTCGCCACGCTTGCCGCGGAAGCCATCGAGCAGCGCACACTCATGCTGGACTGGGAGCGCGGAGCACTGTGGGCTGGCGTACTGCTGGCGCTTGCGTCCGATGTGGCGCAGGGCAAGGGCTTCCCCTACCATCGTTATCCGCTGCTGGCGTTCCTCCTCATCACCATGGCGCTCGACTTCTGCATGGCGCTGCGCCGGGGCCGTGTGCTGCGCGTCCTGGGCGTGCTGGGGCTGGTCGCGGGCGCGCTGGGTATCGCGCCCATCTCGGTGTGGAAGATGAGCCATTACGACTGGCGCTACATCGGGCCACAGGCGGAACTGCAAAGCGACCTGGCGCGGCTGGGCGGTGCGAACCTATCCGGCCATGTGCAATGCCTGGATGCGTATTCCGGCTGCATCAGCACGCTCGATCGCATGAACCTGGCGCAATCCACCGGCTTCCTGGTGGACTTCTATTTCTGGATGCCGACCCAGACGCCGGTGACCGAGGCAATGCGCGCACGCTTCTGGCAGGCCATCGCGGCCAACCCGCCGGAGGTCTTCGTGGTGAGCCAGCAGACCTTCCCCGAGAGTTACAACAGCTACGACAAGCTGCGGCGCTGGGCCGAGTTCAACGCATACCTGAACGCGAACTACGTGCTCGCGGCCGAATGCAAACCCACGCGCAAACTGCTGTGGACGAATCACCCTGAGACCGCGACTGGATTCCGCATTTACCTGCGCAAAGGCAGCACGCTTTTCCCGCAGAAGCCTTCGACATAATCGCCGGGCCTGCGATCTATCGCACGCGAGCGATGGCTGCGGTACCATCGTCTGTTCGCGGCTGCAGCCGCGCAGGAGCTGAGACCATGTCCGGTGCAACGTCCACACGCCCACAACTGCAACACCTGACCGACGCGCTCAATGATCTGAAGCAGCGCGGGACCTACTTCCATCTTCGCGTGCTCGACGATGTGCAGGGCCCGGTGTGCACCTATGACGGCAAGCAGGTGATCAATCTTGCCTCCAATAACTACCTGGGCCTATGCGACCACCCCAAGCTGCGCGAAGCCGCCATCCAGGCCACGAAAGACTACGGCGTGGGCTCCGGCGCGGTGCGCACGATCGCCGGTACCATGCGCATCCACATGGAGTTGGAAGAAAAGATCGCGCGGTTCAAGAATGTCGAAGCCTGCGTTGTCTTTCAGAGCGGCTTTACGGCGAATGCGGGCACCGTCTCGTCCATCCTGGGCAAGGAAGATTTCATTCTCTCCGACGAGCTCAACCATGCCTCCATCATCGATGGCGCGCGGCTGTCACGGGCGAAGATCAAGGTCTTCCGGCACAAGGACATCTCGCATGCGGAGGAGTTGCTGAAGGAAGTGCAGCATGAGCCCGGGCGCAAGCTGCTCATCACCGACGGCGTTTTCTCCATGGACGGCGATATCGGCCCGGTAGACAAGCTCGCGGACCTGGCTGAGAAGTACGGTGCGATCATGATGGTCGATGACGCGCATGCGTCCGGTGTTCTGGGCCGTAATGGACGCGGCTCCGTGGACCACTTCGGCGCTCACGGGCGCGTAGACGTTCAGGTAGGCACCTTATCCAAGGCTATTGGTGCACTCGGTGGTTACGTATGTGGATCGCGCGACCTGATCGAGTACCTCTACCACCGCGCGCGCCCCTTCCTGTTCTCTACCTCGCACCCGCCATCGGTCGCCGCGACCTGCATCGCCGCCTTCGACCTGCTGGAGCAGGAACCGGAGCGGATTGAGCGGCTATGGGACAACACACGGTACTTCAAAGCGCAGCTCGGGGAGCTTGGCTTCGATATAGGCGGCAAGACCACGCCGGCCAGCGAGACACCAATCACCCCGATCATCATTGGCGACGGACGCACCACGATGGACTTCTCCCGGGCTTTGTTTGACGCCGGCGTGATGGCCACGGGGATTGCGTTCCCCACGGTACCGGAGGGCAAAGCGCGGGTGCGCACCATCATGACCAGCGAGCACACGCGGCCGCAGATCGACCAGACGCTCGATGTGTTTGCGAAGACTGGGAAAAAGTTCGGGATCGTCTAGCCAGCATCCGTGTGCCGCTCAGCGTCCGATGTGCCACTGCGGGTACCACGTGAGCTGCAGGGAACCAGTGAAGTCGGTCTGCACGCCGGGCGCCAGCACGGGTACTTTCCAGCGCTCGTATTGGGCCCAGGCGTTCAACTCCAGGTCATCCTTCACGCGCAGAACCGCCGTGGCGGCGATGTCGTTCTGCGTAGTGCCGCCGGGGATGAAGTCGTGCGCTACTTTGGCATTGCGATAGCTCAGTTGCACCTTTTCCCGCGGGCTGAGCCAGTACGTAAGCCATGCCTGGCCGCCTTTGCCTTCGCGGCCAATCCAACTGCCGAGCATGTTGCCCTTGTTGGTGTAGACGTCCTTGTAGATGACCTCGTAATAAATGAACTGTCCCGCGTTCTGGTTACGGTTGGGGCCACCGGCGGACGGTGGCTCAGTGGAGACGGCTTCGACGCGGAAATCGAGACGAGGTGCATGCGGGAAATGCGATAGATACAGGCCCGGGTTGATGGCCGCACGGCTCGGCGCACTTACCGGGGAAACGTCGTCATGCACGATGGAATCGGAGTACAGCGTGACCCAGTTGCGGAGCAGGGGCAGGCGATAGGAAAAGTCAAAGCTGGCGTGACGGGCGCCGGGGTCATCGCGGGAAAACTTCTGCGCGACCGGCACATTCTGGAAACTGGAGAAGCTGTTCCAGAACGAGCCGAAGGTGAGCGGAACGTGGCCCTCTCCGGCAAACATCACAATGCGCGAGAACCCGAATTCCAGGTTGCGCGTGGGCTTGAAGTTGATCTTCTCCGCGTGCACCCAGGTGCCGCGCGGATACTGGTGGCCTTTGAGGGAGCCAAACAGCCCTTCGTAACGAAACGGGCCGAAGATGCGGGAGAGCCCGGGGATATAGAGCGGCTCGATCGCGATTGATGCGCAGCGCATAGATAGGCTCGGCGTTGTTGCTCCATGCCATGGCGTCGCCCTGGTCAGGACCCCACCATTCCTCGCTTTTGCCGACCGAGATCTCGTGATTGAGGATGTGGTACGAGAGGTTCGCATCCAGCAGGCGGAAGACGTTGGTCTGCGGAATGGGTGAAGGTGCCTGCAGCGGGGTCGCGTCCGCATTCGCGATCACTTGCTGGACGGAGGGCGCGTACGCGTCGCGGCCGGGCGCATGCTGGAATTCCCCGCGCACCTTCAACGAGAAGCGCACGTCTTCCGCCCGCGCACTGAAGCCGGCGATCCCGTTGAAGCCACTTTCAAACGGACGGCCATAGTCGTTGATGATCGTCTGGCCGAAGTGCTGCGAATCATTGAGTGGCGTGCCGGTAATGCCCAGCCCGCGGGCGTAGAGGCGGTCTACTTCGGCGTGCCCATTGAACTCCTGGAACCGGAAGGCATCGTTATCGCGCCCGAATTCGCGGGCAAGAGCGCCGAAAATCTGCCGTGCCTCCTGGTTCGCCGGGTCATCCGCCGGGCTGGCGGCCAGCCGCGTCTGCGTCTCTTCGAGCATGTGGAGGCAACTGAGCCGCGTCCATGGCCGGAGACCGAGAAATGCGGAATCGACATAGCCCAGCGCCTGCAGCCGGGAGAACGCCGGATAAATCCAGCTATCGAGCGAAACGTACACCGAGCCGGAGATGCCACTGCCATCCGGGGGCAGGGCAGGCATTGGTGGCGCCTGTGCGCGACCTGGAGGCGCGCCCGCAAGACCCGCCGCCAGCACCACAAAAAGCACAGCACAACGCCTCAGAAAAGAACCTCCCGGCTATACGGAATGCATGCGGAACTGCCCTCATTCTAACCGGGCCGGCGCAACCTCATGCTCCCTTAAGATAGTCTTGATAGAAGGGAACAGGATGTTGTTCATGGGAATGCGAGTGGGGATATTGCGGCGGTTCTGTTTGACCGCTGCATGTGTGGTTCCCCTCCTTGCGGCAAGCAAAATGCTGGGCGAGGTACCGACGATTACCGTGCCCGCGGGCGTGCCGCTACGGGTGGAGATCGATCACGGTTACAAGCTCAAGGTGGGAACGCAGGTTGCCGGGCACCTGCTGGACCCGGTGTATGTGGACAACACGCTGGTGTTGCCGAAGGACGCCCGGGTGCTGGGCCGCATTGCGGCGGAACGCCCGGTCCCGCGCGACCAGCGCACTGACGCGCTGCTGAGCGGCGACTTTACGCCGCTTCGCCTGCCGGAGATCGATTTCGATCGCATTGTGCTCCCGGATGGATCCGAGCTGCCGATGAAATCCCGTGCCACCGAGCGCACGGCGGAGGTGGTGCGCTTTGAGGCGAGCAATCATCCGCACTCGCTTACCGGCATGATCAAGAGCCAGTTCGAAGCGAAAAAAGATGAAGTGACCGGGGTGTGGACGGCTCCGGAGAAGATGGACCGCCTGCGCCGTTTCGTCTACGGGCAACTGCCGTATCACCCGCAGGAGGTTTGGGCGCAGACCGACTTCGACGCGGAACTCACGGGGCCGCTGGAAGTGCCGCGGTCGGGTGCGGGCAGATCGTGGCCGGCGATGGCGGATCCGCCCAGTTCGCCGGAGGGCGTGCTCAATGCACGGCTGACTACGGACCTGACCTCTGCCTCCAGCCCGAAGGGGACCCTCGTCCGGGCTGTGATGACGGCGCCGCTGCTGGATAAGACCGGCAAAGAAGTCGTACTCCCGGAAGGGACCGAGCTGACCGGGACCGTTCTGCAGTCGAAGCCGGCGCGCAGCTTTGGACGCAGCGGCACGCTGCGCTTTACCTTCCGCCACATCACTCCGCCGCATCAGGCCACGCAGGTTGTACATGGGCAGGTGGTGGGCGCGGAGGGTGCGAGCGGGCAGAACCTGAGCATCGATTCCGAGGGTGGCGTGAAGGCGAATCCTGACAAGGGCCGGATCCTGGCGCCTTTGGCATTGGGGCTGCTCGCCGGCAAGTCGATGGACGATGACGGCTCGCAGGTGGCGCAGGGGGCGGTGGTCAGCAACGGTTTCGGTGTCGTGGCCCGCATCGTGGGCATGGCCGCCAGCGATCGGAACGTAGCTGCGGGCTTCGCCTATTTCGGATTCGCCAAATCGGTGTACAAGCGATGGATCGCGCGCGGACACGACGTCGCCTTTGCCCACGACACGCGCATCTCCATCGAGTTGGCGGAGCGTTGAGTGGGGTCTGTGTGCCTCCGGCTGGCTGGGATGCTGCCGCTGTTCCTTGCGGCGGCCACATCGGCCTCCAGCATGCCTCCAGTCCACGCGTCTCCACTGCGCGTTGCTCCGGCGCAGGAAACCGCAAAGGACCTGGTCGAGCAGACTGTCTATAACGACCTCAAAGACCGCGAAGACGGGACCTTCTGGACCTACCACGTCGAAAGAACCGTGGAGGGCCTGCGCAAGTCCGAAGAAGAGGTCGAGACCCGGGAAGGCCCGGTCTACCGCATCTTCGCGATCAACGGACGACCGCTCAACGCGGTGGAACAGCGGATTGAGGACCAGCGTGTCACAACCCTGTTGCACGATCCGGCAGAGCAGCGCAGGGTGAAGCAGCAGCACGAAGACGACGAGGCGCGCGTGCGCAGGCTGATGGAAATGCTGCCCAGGGCCTTTCTATATGAGATGGATGGGATGGACGGCGACAATGTGCGGCTGCGCTTCCGACCGAACCCCGACTTCGAGCCGCCGAATATCGAAGGCCGCATCTTCCACGCATTGGCCGGCACCATGCTGATCAACGCGCAACAGAAGCGCGTGGCCGACATCAAGGGACAGCTCATTGACGATGTCGAGTTCGGCTTTGGCCTGCTGGGCCGCATCAACAAGGGCGGCGTGTTCGAGATCGCGCGCCAGCCGGTCAGCTCCACGCATTGGAAGACCGACCGCGTGGATGTGCATGTGAACGGGCACATCATTCTGTTCAAGACCGTGAGTAAACAGCAGGACGAGGTGCGGTCTAACTTCCGCCAGGTTCCCGGCGATCTCACTGTGCCGCAGGCTTTCGAACTGCTGCAAAGCAAGTAGGCGCAGCGCGAAGAGGAGTTGCTGGGAATCTGGCGCGCTAGCGGGGTGCTCTCTCCAGATCAGGACGCGCGATAGACGATGCGGCCTTCGCTAATGGTGGACTGAACGCGGCCCAGCATCGGCCACCCATCAAATGGAGTGTTGCGACCCTTCGACCTCGAGCTGGCCGCGCGGAATGTCCACTCCTGTTCTGGCGCGAACAGAACCAGGTCCGCATGGGAGCCGACTGCCAGGGTCCCGCGCCCGGAGAGCTTTAGCAACTGTGCCGGTTGCGTACTGAGGAGCGAAATCACCCTCGCCAACGAAAGCCCGTGCTGCCGGTGCAAAGTGAGCAGGGTGAGCCCGAGCGCTGTTTCCAGGCCGGTGATGCCGTTGGGCGCGCGCTCGAACTCCTGCTCTTTCTCGTGCAGCGCATGCGGTGCGTGATCGGTAGCGATGCAATCGATGGTCCCATCGAGCAGGCCTTCGATCATGGCGTCGCGGTCGGCGGCCGAGCGCAGTGGCGGGTTCATCTTGCTATTGGTGCGGTAGTCGCCGACAGCCTCTTCCGTCAGCACGAAGTGATGGGGCGTGACCTCGCACGTGACATAAAGGCCACGCTGCCGGGCGCGGCGCACGTGATCGAGGGCCGCGGCCGTGGACAGGTGCGCCACATGGAGATGGGGCCGTTCTGGCTCGCTCTCCCCCATCACACGCTGTACCAGCGCGCGGCTTTCTTCGAGCTCGGCGAGCAGCCGAATATCGCGCGCGACGATGCGCGTTTCGGCCTCGACCGGCATGCCGCGCAGCCCAAGGCGGAACGCCATCGCTCCGGCGTTCATGGAGCAGCCCCCAGTCAGCCGCGTGTCCTCCGCATGCTGGATAACCGGCAGGCCCGCAGCCGCCGCGGCACTCAGGGCCTCGCGCATGATGTCGTCGCCTAGGATGGGCTTCCCGTCATCGCTGACGGCGACGGCCCCGGCGTCTTTCAGCGCTGCGTAGTCAGTCAGCGCCTCGCCCATGCTTCCGCGTGTGGCGGCCGCGATGGGGAAGACGCGGATATGTGCTCCGCGTTCGGGCGCCTGCATCCACTCCGTGGTCTCGACAGAATCGTTGACCGGGACGGTATTGGGCATCGCGGCCACCGCGGTAAACCCGCCCGCAGCCGCTGCCGCGGTGCCGCTCGCAATGGTTTCCTTATAGCTCTGTCCCGGCTCGCGCAGGTGCACGTGGATGTCGATCAACCCCGGCGCAACCACCAGGCCACTGGCATCGATCTCCTCCGCCCCGTGATTGCCGGCACCGCCGAGCTGGCCCGGAGACTCAATCGCCGCGACCCGGCCATCGCGCAGCAGCACGTCGCGCTCGGCATCGATGCCCTGCGCGGGATCGACCAGATGGCCCCCGGTGATGAGCAAGGCGTTCACGCACGCTCCTCGGGCACGGCGCCCAGGGCGCGGGCGATCAAAGCCATCCGGACGGCCACGCCGTTGCGCACCTGCTGTTCGATGGCCGACTGCCGGCCGTCGGCTACTTCGCTGGTGATCTCGAGGCCGCGAATCATAGGGCCCGGGTGCATCACCAGCGCTTCTGGCGCGAGCGCGCGCAGGCGCTCGCTGTGCAATTGGTAACCGTCGACGTACTCCGGCAAATCCAGCTCCAGGCCGGCCAGCCGCTCCTTTTGGATGCGCAGCATCATCACCACTTGCGCCGCCCGGAGCGCGGTTTCGAAATTGCGCTCGATGCTTACGTCAGGGCCGATCTCCGCGGCTGCTTCCGGCAGCAGGGCAGTGGGGCCGCAGAGCACCACCTTGGCACCCAGACGGGGCAGCAGCAAAGCGTTCGAGCGGGCGACTCGACTATGCAGAATGTCGCCCGTGATGAGTACCGTGATGCCGGCGAGAACTGAATCGCTCACCGGCTGTTCGCCCCGACCCAGGCGCATCAATATCGTGCGCAGGTCCAGCAGCGCCTGCGAGGGATGCTCATGCATGCCGTCGCCTGCGTTCAGCACCGGGAGCTGTGTCGCATGCTCCAGCAGGTAGGGCGCGCCGGATGCAGGGTGACGGAGGATGATGCACTCTGCGCCGAGCGCACGCAGTGTCAGTCCGGTGTCCTTCAGGCTTTCGCCCTTCTCGATGCTGGAGGATTGCGCGCTTACCAGCGCGGTGTCGGCACCCAGGCTCTTGGCGGCGAGTTCAAACGAGGTGCGCGTGCGCGTGCTCGACTCATAGAACAGCAGCGCAACGCGGCGCTTGGCAAAACGGCGCGCACGGGCCAGCGGGTCCTCATTTTCCAGCAGGGTTGCTGAGCGCAGAATCGCGCTGACGTCAGCAACCGAGAGATCGCGGGCAGACAGCAGGGAGCGCGAGATCAGCGCCTCGCGTGAAGAGGAAGAAATGACGGACTCTGCACCAGACCCGGCAGAAGGGTCAGTGTATATGCGGTTTCTGGTGAGCGATTCTGGCACCGTGCTACTCAGCTCGTTCCACCAGGATCACCTGCTCGTCGGCGTCCACCTCGTGCAGCTTTACCTCGATGATCTCGCGACGGGAGGTGGGAACCTTCCGTCCGACGAACATGGCTTCGATCGGAAGTTCGCGATGGCCCCGATCAATTAATACGAGCAGTTGCACGCGCTCTGGACGTCCGTGATCGAAGAGCGCATCGAGGGCAGCGCGGATAGTGCGTCCGGTATAGAGGACGTCATCGACCAGGATGATGTCCCGGCCGGTAACATCGAACCCGATATCGCCGGGATTGACCAGCGGGCGCACATCATGCGTGGACAGGTCGTCGCGGTAGAACCGAATGTCGAGTACGCCAGCATCCACCGGCCGCTTCTCAATGCCGCTGATCAGTTTGCTGAGGCGCTGGGCAAGAGGGACGCCGCGCCGCTTGATGCCGACCAGGCCAAGCTTTTCGCAGCCGTCATTCTTTTCGATGATTTCGTGCGCCAGGCGTACCAGCGTACGCTCGATTTCGGAAGCGGAAAGGAGGCGGCCCTTTTCGCGCAGTTTCGGTGCTTGCTCTGCCATAAGCTCTCGCCGGATGATACGGCGGCGAGAGCCCCCGGAGCAAACGGAAGAACGTCTACGCCGGCCGCCGGCGGTTGTACATGCGGACGCCGAGCAGTCCGCCCATGCCGGCCAGCAGGATCATGGCAACGGAGACGACGGCCGCGCCGGCGAGCGACATCGTCGCGCGTCCATCTGGCGTGAGCAGGAAGTGCAGATAGGCGCGCAACTGCGCTTCTGTGTCTGCGCCGGACTGCACCATGGCCGTGGACTGTTCCATGCGCTCGACGTATTCGCGATCCATGACCGCGCCCAGGTGAAACTGATAGCGCTCCACTAATTGGAGGATGGCGATGAGCGCCGCTGAAATGTAGGCCGCAAATAGCCCTGTGAGCGCGCCGATCCGAAAACCGCTGCGAGCATCAAGCATCGCCCCGGGGCGCCGCCTGCGATAGAGCGCGACGGCCATGGCCGCACCGCCGACCACCCAGAGGAAGAAGCCGAGCGACAGCCCGGGAACCGCCGTAAGCACGCCGATGGGCAAGGCAATGCTGAAAGCTGCGCCAAAGGCTTTCTGCCAGTCCACGACGCGCGGGTCGGCCAGCACGTTCCCGGCGCTGCTTCCCTCCGTAGCCGTCCGCGTTTCACCATTCTCCTCGTCGGGAAGAGCGAAGCGGAGCTGGGGCGCCCCGCAGTGGGGGCAAAAGCTTATCTCGTTCCCCACAGCAGATCCGCAGCGATGGCAATGGTGGTCCATGCCTGTTGAAGCTACAGGAAGCGAAAGGCTTCCGCAATTTTGGGGCCGCCGGCCGCTAGTCGCTTTCCCTGTGCTCGTCGGAGCTGGCCGGCAGCTCCAGGGAGATCACGGTGAACTTGGTGGGCCCGGCCGCAGGCTGCGCATCCGTGTGCTCGAAGGCCACCAGCCGCTGCCGCCGTTTGGAACCGGCCTTCAGCAGGATGTCCGATTTGTCCGTATGCACATGCTCGTTGTTGCCGTCGTCGGCGCAGGTCAGGCCGTCGGGAGTGCGCGCGGGCGAGCCCACCGGCTGGTTGCCACGGCACTCAATCACCTCACCCGGGCCACCCAGCGCCTTGCGATAAAAGGCAATCACCTTATCGCGGCCGTCCGGCGTCCCGTATTTCGCGACCTTGATGCGCAGCTGCCACGGCCCAAAGCCCATGTGGATGTCTGCTCCCTTGTCCCCGTCGTGGTCCGGTTCCACCTTGGCGCCGGGGTAGAGCGAGATACCCGTGTTCTGTGCTGCGGCCTCGTCCGTGTTCACGTGAATGCCGCCCAGCGGTGTATCCACCTTCACGTTCTTGTCTTTTCCGTCGGCATTCTTATCCACATGGATGCTGCATGCGGAGGTGAGTACCAGGGGAGCAACGATCAGAAGAGAGCAGAAACCACGCAGTACCATCGTCACAATGATTGCCTCCGAAAACACGATACGGTCATTTGCACAGCAGGGTTCCACAAATATAGTGGCTGGTGGCCGCAGAAGCCATGCATCACACTCGGCGCGTCATTTTGCGGTGAATCGGGTTACAGGTACCAAGGAGCACGTCGGATGCGCGGCTCCGGAGGAAGACATGAGCAAGATAGGGAAACAACTTTCTGCATGGCGGCTTTTCCTGGTTGCGCTGTTGCTGTCGAGCGCACTTCCGCTTCTGGCCGATTCCGGCGATCCCTCCAGCCGCGTTGCACGGCTGGGCTACATACAAGGAAGCGTTTCCGTACAGCCTGCCGGCGTGGACCAGTGGAGCCAGGCAGAGGCCAACTATCCCGTTTCCACCGGCGATCGGCTGTACACGGACCAGGGTGGCCGGGATGAGTTGTCCATCGGCGGCACGGTGATTCGTATGTCGCAGACCACCGATCTCACCATGACCAATCTGTCCGACCAACTCACGCAGCTGGGGCTGGCCCAGGGCACGATTCGGGTGCGCACCTTTGGTCTCGATCCCAGCCAGCAGGTGGAGATCGATACGCCCAATGGCGCGGTCACCGTTGTGCAGCCGGGCGATATCCGCATCGACTCGTATGACGAGGACGGCGGGACGCAGGTTACGGTGAACACTGGTGCGGTGCAGGTGACGGGGCCGAACCTTTCGCAGAATATCGGCGCGGGTGAATCTGTGCGTCTGCTCGGCACGAATCCGATCGAGCTGCAACAGATTGCCATGCCCGCGCTCGACGAGTTCGATCAGTGGTCGGTACAGCGCGATCGCCACATACAGGATGCGCGCTCTGCCCAGTACGTGAGCCGCTACACCCCGGGCTACGATGACCTGGACGATTACGGCACGTGGGACACGGGCACCGAGTACGGTCCCGTCTGGTACCCGCGGGAAGTGCCCGCAGACTGGGTCCCCTACCGCGTAGGACACTGGGTCTGGACCGGCCCGTGGGGCTGGACCTGGGTGGAATCAGAGCCTTGGGGCTATGCGCCCTTCCACTACGGGCGCTGGGCGTATATCCGTTCGCGGTGGGGCTGGGTCCCCGGACCGATCGCAGTGCGGCCCATCTGGTCGCCCGCGCTGGTGGCCTTCGCGGGCGGCGGTGGATTCTCAATCGGCATCGGCGGCGTGGCCGCATGGTTCCCGCTAGGTGTGGGCGAGCCGTACATCCCCTGGTACCACTGCAGCTCCGACTACGTGCGCCGGGTGAATGTGACCAATATCAACATCGTGAACATTCACAACACGACGATTATCAACAACTACAACAACTTCGTGCACAGCACGAATAACTACACCAACCTCCATGCCGTGAACTACGGCTACGCAAACCGGGAACGCGCGTTTACCGCGGCGCCAGCCCGCGTCTTCGCCAGCGGACAGCCGATCTACCGCAACGTGATCCATGTCAACCCGGAGCAGGTGCGTACGGCCCAGGTGATAGCGCACCCGAGCATCCAACCGACGCGCTTGAGCGTCACGCCCCGGCCCGTAGCGCACGCGCTGCCCGTACCCGCACAGCGGCCCACGCTGCTGACGCGCGGCGGACACCAGGCGCAGGCTGTTCCCGGAGCTCGTCAGCAACCAGTGCCCTTCCATGCGCTGCCGGCGAACGGAGCACGCGGTGCTGTTCCCGTTAACCGGCCGGGAGGACAGCCCACCCTTGGAGCGCAACCGACCCTGGGCCACGTTGGCGCCCAGCCGGTGAACCCTGCAGCTCCGCACGGGCCAACGCCGGCACCAGTCGTACAGAACCGGCCAGGCGCCCAGCCCACCCGTCCGAACGCACCGGGTGAGGGCAACGTCGGCGCGCGTCCGCTAATCACGCGCAACGGAACCACGTTGCCGGGCCGTCCGGCTCCAGAAGCGACGCCGCATGGAGCACCGGAAACTGCGCCACGCGGAGCGGTGCCGCAGAATGCGCCGCATCCGATGCCAGAGACCGGCGCGAATAACGGGCATCCGGCAGCCCCCGGCCGGCGGCTACATTCACCCATCGGCACCGGCAACATCCGGGTTCGCCGAGACCGGGCTCCCCAGACCCGGGCTCTGCAGCAGCCCGCGTCGCCCGGCCGCAGTGCCTACCAGCCGCGGCCCCTGGTGACGCGGAACGAGCCTCCGGGGAATCAACCTAGCTTCCAGCAGCAGCAGCGCGGGCAGGTGCATGATCCGGGACGCCCGCTCGACCCACAGCAGCGCCAGACCGTGGAAGAGGGCCGGCGCCCGGCACCGTCGCAGGACAACGAGTACTTGCCGCATGCCCAGCCTGCACCGCAGCAGCACTACACGCCGGCACCACAGCAGCACTACACTCCGCCGGCAGCACAGCCGCAGCGCAGCTACAGCCCGCCGGTGCAGCAGCAGCGCAACTACGCACCCCCGGTACAGCAGCAGCGGAATTATGCGCCGCCAATGGAGCAGCGGTCCGCGCCCGCACCGCAGCCGCACTCTGCCCCGGAGCCTCGGATGGAGCAGCACTCCGCTCCTTCCCACTCCGAGCCGCACAGCGACGGCCACAGCGGTGGAGGACATCGCTAACCAGAACCCTGCCGTAACGACACAGAAGCCACCCTCACGGGTGGCTTCTGCTTTCTGCGTCGTTTCAGGAAAGGATCACTGCGACCGCGCTTCCCAATCCGCATCTCTATAGAGGAATGGCCGCTTGGCCCAAGCCCAAGGAGCACTCCCCCATGCCCGAAGTACCGACTCTCTTTTCCTCGCTCACACAGCGTGGAGTCACGTTCGCGAACCGCATCGCGGTCTCACCCATGTGCCAGTATTCCTATGAGGACGGCTTTTCGAACGACTGGCAACTGGTCCACCTTGGCAGCCGCGCGGTCGGCGGAGCTGCGCTGATCTTCACGGAGGCGGCCGCTGTGACGCCGGAGGGCCGCATTACGCCGCAGGACCTGGGCCTGTGGAAGGAAGAGCACGTCCCAGGCCTCAAGCGCATTGTGGATTTCATTCACAGCGAAGGACGGCGTGCTGGCGTGCAACTGGCGCATGCCGGACGCAAGGCCAGCACTGCTGCGCCCTGGGAAGGTGGCAAGATGGTGACACCGGCGGAAGGTGGCTGGGACACTGTGTTAGCGCCGAGCGCTGTGCCGTTTGCGCCCGATTATCCGTCCCCGATCGCTCTCGATGTCCAGGGAATAAGGGCTGTGGTGGATGCATTTGCGCGAGCCGCCGAGCGCGCCATCGAAGCAGAGTTCGATGTGGTGGAAATACATGCAGCGCATGGCTATCTCCTCCATGAATTTCTTTCTCCGCTCAGCAATCAACGGACAGATGCGTATGGAGGCAGCTTTGAGAACCGCATCCGCGCTGTTGTGGAGACTGCGGATGCCGTGCGCGCCGTCTGGCCCGAAGACCGTCCGCTCTGGGTTCGTATCTCTGCTACAGACTGGGTGCCCGGCGGGTGGGACGTGGAGCAGTCGGTCGAGCTGGCGCGGGTGTTGCGCGAGCATGGCGTTGACCTGATCGATGTTTCCTCCGGCGCATTGGTGCCATATGCCAAGATACCCAGCGGCCCGGGCTACCAGACGCCGTTCGCTGAGAAGATAAGGCGGGAAGCCGGCATCGAAACGGCAGCAGTGGGCATGATTACGGAGCCTGCGCAGGCAGACCAGATCATCCGCAACGGGCAGGCCGACTTCGTTCTGCTGGCACGCGAGATGCTGCGGGATCCGTATTGGCCGATGCACGCTGCGGAAGCGCTCGGCGCGGAAATTAGTTGGCCGGTGCAGTACGCACGCGCTGCTTCGCGTTCGCGGGAAGTGCGCAAGCCGGTTGCGCCGTTGCCGGTCCCAACCTCTGTGCAGGTGTAAGTACAGGGCAAGCTGCGCGGAATCCACTCACGTTCGCGCGCGAGGTACACTTCGCACAACAAAATCGCAGCATCGGCGACTTCCTGCCCTATACTGCCGAGGAAAGGCAGAAAACGCTCCCATGTGGGCCGCTTCTGTCCTATACCGATGGCGAGCCAGTCCGCACGCACAGCACGAACGCTGCCGGAAATTCCCGACAAGCTCTACTTTCGCATTGGCGAAGTAGCAAAGCTTTGCGGTGTGCAGACCTATGTTCTGCGCTTCTGGGAGAGTGAGTTTCCCCAGCTCAAGCCAAACAAAAGCGGGACGGGCCAGCGGCTCTATCGTGTGCGCGAAGTGGAATTGGCGCGGCGCATCCGAACGCTGCTGTACGACGAGGGCTACACCATTGCAGGCGCGCGGCAGACATTGCAGAGCGAAAGCCGCAAGACGCGTCGGCTGCCCCGGCAACAGGCAGAGCTGCCGCTTGCCGAGGATGCGCCGGAAGAAGCGCGCATCGCGCGCGTCCGCGCAGAGCTGAAAGAGATCCTGGGCATCCTTTCCGACGGAGTGTCGCACGGCAGAGTACGTGGCCTCTCTGCCGGCGAGAGCGCGTCCCGGCCGGAAACTGGTCCGGAACTCTTCGACTAAGTTGGACGATTCGGAACACAAAGAGGCTCGCCCTCGGCAAGCCTCCTCGCTCAGTTCCCAGCCTCACGCGCTCTTGCACGTTGTCTAGGGTGTCGCGCCCGTCTGGAAGTTCAGCGTTGTCAATGCCAGCCTGTATTGGTACTCCGCGTTGGTGTTGGCAATGGCGGCCTGGGTCTGCTGCAACTGCGCCTGGCTCAGCTCCACGATGGAACTGAGCCCGAGCTGGTAGCGCGTCTGCGCCAGCTTCAGGCCGAGGTTCGCCTGCTGCAGCAACTGCGCAGTCAAGCCAATCCTGCGAAATGCATTGTTCGCGTCCAGCCACGAAGTATGCACGTCGCGCACAATGCGTTCCCGCAACGCACGTTCCTGCTCTCCAGCGGCTTGCGCTCGCAGATTCGCCTCTTTGGCTTCTGACGTGTACAGAAACCCATTGAATATGGGGATGTTCACGTTAGCGCCGATGGCCCCATCCCAACTGGAAACGTAGTAGCGCCCGTCGCGCACTGGAGTACCGCCAACGGTGCCGATGGCTGTAATGCTCGGCAGGATCTGGTCACGCTGCGCGCGGCTGAAGCGCGCTGCTGCCTGCTGGTCGTAGTTACGCGCCTGGAGGTCGGGACGGTCCTTCAGCGCCTGCGGCCTCGAGCGTGCCTTCGTCCGGTGGCGGCGGAGGCGATGCCGTCGTATCGTCTACAAGCCGGAACGGGACGCTCTTATCCAACCCCAGCACTTCGTCCAGGGCTGCCAGCGCGGCATCCGCGTTGTTCTGCGCATCCAGCAACAACAATTGTGCCTGCGATAGTTCTACCTGCGCAAAGCTCTGGTCCAGCGTGGACCGGAGATTGTTCTTCGTAAGCTGGGAGATCTGATTCTCCACAGTTTGACGCGCGGCCACGGTTTGCCGCGCCACCTGGAGCACGGCCTGTGCTTCGAGTGTTGCGTAAAACGCCTGGTCAGTGGCAAGCACGATGTCTTCCACGGTAGCTCTCGCGTCGGAGCGCTGCGCCATCTCGCGCAGCCGCGAGGAAGCGACGAGGTTGCCGGTGCGGCCGAAATCCGTGAGCAGTTGCGAGAAGTTGACGGATGCTCCCGCGCGGGTGAAGAGGCGCGAAGCAGAAAGGCTGCCGGAAGCGACCCGGCTTGCCTCCTCCGCCTGCTGCGCGGTAACGCTGGCGCCGAACTGCGGCAGTTCCGCGGAGCGCGTTTCGCGGACCACCTGATGTTGCGCCAGGGCCAGCAATTGGCCGACATGAATATTCGGATTTTGCCGAATCGCCATCTGTTCGGCCTGGGAGCGGGTGAGTGTCGGGCCTTCAGACCCTGCGGTCCCCGTATGTGCGGAAGCCGAAGGGGCCGCTGCGGCCGCGGGAGTCCCCGGCTGCTGATTTTCCGGCGAGGGTGACGCCGGATTTTGTAGTGCAGTTGGGCTTTGCGACGGCGCCGCGTTTTGCGATGCGGCCGGGGACGCAAGCTGTGAGACCGAAGGCGCATCGGGCACGCGGTCCGTCGCCCCGCGCGAAACCGCCGCCTGCGCCGGCGTCGGAGGCAAGCACAGGAGAGCCAGCATCAGAGCGGAAATGAAGAGGGAAGCGCGCAGACAGCCCGGTTGCAAATTCATGCGTGCGCCTCCTGCTCCACCACCTCATGCTTGCCGGCCCCGTGCCGCCCATAAACGAGCAGGTAAATGGCCGGCACCAGGAACACCGTGACCACGACGGAGACGGCGAGTCCCCCAATGATGGCGCGCGCCAGCGGTGCGTACTGCTCGCTGCCTGCTTCTGTTCCCATCGCCATCGGGATCATGCCGAGCAGCGTTGCGAGCGAGGTCATCAGGATGGGCCGCAGGCGAATCTTGCACGATTCAACAATGGCCTGGCTGATGTTGCGTCCGTGCTCCTGCAGGTGGCCGGCGAATTCAACAATCAGGATGCTGTTTGAGACCACAATGCCGGCCATCATGATGACGCCCATGAGGGACATGATGTTGAGCGTGGAACCGGTTACGAACAGGATGAGCACCACGCCGGCAAGCCCGGGCGGGATGGCCATCAGGATGATCAGAGGATCGATAAACGAGGTGAACTGTGCCATCAGAATCAGGTACACGAGCGCGACGGCTAACACCAGGCCAACGCCGAAGCGAAGGAAGGACTCGTTCATGTTCACCACCGCGCCGCGCACCCGGATGGCTACATTCTTTGGATGAGCGGTGTTGTTCACGATGGCGGTGATGTCCTTGTTCACGCGCTTGAGCGACTCCGTGCGCGGCATCACGTACACGTCGATTACGCGCCGGATTTGGTAGTGATCCACCTCGGTCGGCGTGTTGATCTGGTTGATGCTGGCAACCGATTGCAGCGGCGTGTACGACTTCTCCGACGGGGAGCGGAGTGGAATCTGCTTGAAGTCCTCCATGCTCATGTTTTCCACCTTGTGCGTCGCGTACTGCACAGTGAGCATGTAGTTGTTGCCCGTCTTCGGATCGATCCAGTAACTCGGCGCGATCACGCCATTCGAGGTGAGCGCGGTGATCACGTTGTCCACGATCTCCCGCGGCGAGAGGCCGATGAGACTAGCGCGTTCGCGGTCGATGTTGAGTTCCAAACCCGGATAGCGCAGGTTCTGCGGAATGAGCACATCGCTTACGGTAGAGAGTTGGCGGGCTTTCGCCGCAATCTCTCCGGCTATGCGGTAGGACTCATCGAGGTTATTTCCGCCCACCTGGATGTCGATCGGCGCCGGCAGCCCCTGGTTGATGACTGCATCCACCAGTCCGCCGGCTTGGAAGTAGGTCGTCATCTGCGGCATGTCATGCGCCAGCTTCTGCCGTACGCGCTGCATGTAGGCGTAGCTGCCGACCCGGTGCTCGGGCGCAAGACTCACCTGGACAAACGCCGAGTCCATCGAAGAGTTGCTGGTATAAATCGCGGACAAGTCCGGCGTGATGCCGATGTTGGAAACGATCATGCCCAGGTCGTGCTCGGGAATGACGGAGCGGATCTCCTGCTCTACCTGCGCCACGTAATCGTTGGTGACCTCAACGCGAGAGCCGTTCGGCGCCTTGAGGTTGATCACAAACTGCCCAGGGTCGGTGCGCGGGAAATACGAGCGGCCCAGCAGTGGCCCAAAGACAACCAGCACCAGCGCCACGCCGCCCAGGATGCCGACGGTGGTCAGCATCGGCCGCCGCAGGCTGCGCAGCACCCAGCGCTCGTAGAGGTCCAGCATCTTCTGGAAGTACAGGTTGAAGTTGTCCACCAGCCGCTGAAAGAGCGTGGGCCGCTTCTTTTCGTCGAGCCCGTGATCGAACCGCACGAACTTCGCGCAGTAGAGCGGCACCACCGTCATGGCGAAGATGTAGGACGCAAAGATCGACAGCACTACCCCAAGCGCCAGATCGGTAAAGATGTACTTGCTGACCCCGGCCAAAAACGTGACCGGGAAGAACACGATCGAAGTAGTGACGGTCGCGGCGAGCACGGCCAACGCGACCTCCGTGCCGCCCTTGTCGGCGGCAGCGTATGGCGCTTCTCCCTCTTCCATGTAGCGGAAGATGTTCTCAAGCACAATGACGGAGTTATCGATCAGGCGCGAAAACGCCAGCGCCAGGCCGCCGAGCAGCATGGTGTTGATCGAACCGCCGAGTGCATTTACCGCCACCAGGCACATGAGCGCGGAGAGCGGAATCGAGAGCAGCACGGCGACCGTGGCGCGAGGGCTACCAAGAAAAATCAGGATCATGACGCCGGTCAGCACCAGGCCGATACCAGCTTCCTTCAGCAGCGTGTTAATCGCGCTCTTAACAAAGATCGACTGGTCAAACACGACTGCGGTCTTGAGCGTCGAGGGGATGTCCACCAGATGTTTCACGGCATTCCGCATGCCGTTCACGATCGTGATCGTGTTACTGTTACCGCCCTGCTTCAGCACCGGGACATAGACGGACCGCTGGCCGTCGATGCGGACGATGTTGGTCTGCAGCGTGCCGGAGTCCTCGGCCTTGCCGATATCTCCCACGAGGATCGACGCATTGCCCACCGACTTGAGCGGCACCTGGTTGATCTGCTCCGGAGTGGGCACCTGGCTGTTGGCGTAAATGTTGTAGTCCTTGTTGCCGATGCGAACGTCGCCCGCAGGCAGGATCAGGTTCGATTCGTTCACCCCGTGCACCACGTCCATCAGGCTCATGTTGTGGGCTTCAAGCTTGAGCGGATCGACGTAGACCATGATCTGCCGGTAGCGGCCGCCGAAGGGCTGCGGCACGGATGCCCCGGGCACGTTGGCAATCTGATTTCGAACCTGGAACTGTGCCAAGTCCTTGAGCTGCGTCTCGTCCAGGCCTTTGCCCTTGAGCGTGACCAGGCAGACGGGCTGGTTGGAGGCGTCCATGCTCAGTACGACCGGAGGCAGCGTTCCCGGAGGCAATCGCCGTAGATCCGCCATTGCGAGATTGGAGATGTTCGAAAGCGCTGCGTTGGGATCGGTGCCGGGCTTGAAATACACCTTGATCAGGCTGACGCCGGTGAGCGAGCGCGACTCGATGTGGTCGATATTCGAGCCAAGCGTGAAGAAGCGTTCAAAGGTGTCCGTGATGTCCGCTTCGATCTGCTGGGGAGGCATGCCGGAGTAGAACGTAGCCACCACGACTACCGGAATATCGATTTTGGGGAACAGATCGACGGGCATGCGGACGACATTGGTCACGCCTACCACCAGCACGATCAGGCACGCCATGATGATGAAGAAGGGATAGCGCAGGGCAAACTTCGGCATTAGTCTTGCCCTCCTGCAGCGTCGCTTCCATCGGCCTTGCTGGCATCTCCCAGGTGCAGCGTCTGGACCTGCGGATCGACCACTTCGCCCACCTGGTACTTCGCCTGTCCGCCGGTGATGACGCGCTCTCCCGGTTGCAGGCCGCTGGTGATCTCAACTGCCTTGCTGCCCTGCATGCCCAATGTCACGGGCCGCGACTGCACGCGGTTCTGCGCGTCCAGCACTAATACCGTATCCGCATTGCCGTTGCGCAGGACCGCGCCGTCAGGAATCATGAGCGCATCGGGCTTGTGCTCCAGTTGGAGCGTCACGTTCGCATACATGCCCGGATCGATTGACAGATTCGCGTTCGGCACATCGATCTCGGTTTCCATGGTGCGCGTTTCCAGGCTTACATTGCGGGTGTAGCGGACCACTTTCCCCGCAAACGAGCGGTGCAGCGCTTCCACCCGCACCGTCACCGGCGCGCCGATGCGAATGAACTGCACATCGTCTTCCGGGACCGGCACGCGCAGTCGCAACAGGTCGCTTTGCGAAAGCTTCACGACCGGCATGGATTGCGTATCGGAGTTGGTTCCGGCCTGGATCAGCGCGCCGGTATCGGCATAGCGCCAGGTGATCACGCCATTCAGCGGGGCGGTCACCGTGGTGTAGTTCTCCATCGCGCCCACGCGTTCTTCGTTCGCGCTGGCCACGCCGGCCTGTTGCTGCGCCGCGCTCAGGGCGGACTTCGCAGAATCCACCTGGGCTTCCGCCGCCAGGTCGCGTGCGTGCGCATCATCCAGTTCCTGCTGGGCAATGATCCCGGGCTGTGCGGCAGAAGCGTCTCGCAGCCTTATGTAATTGGCGTGCAGCGCCGAGTGACTGGACTCCGCGCGCGTGACCTCGTTGCGGGCACGCGCGATCTCATCCTTGCTGCGCGCGACCTCAGAGCCCGCGCCTCTTAATTGCGCGGCCAGTTCCGGGACTTCCAGCACTGCCAGCACCTGGCCGGCGTGCACCTTATCGCCGATATCGACATTGATGTGCCGGATATAGCCGGACACCTTGGCGTGCACATCCACCATCTGGTACGGCTCAAACTGCCCGGCCAGCGACAGCGTGCGATCCATTGGACCGCGGACGGCGGCCACCACTGTGGCCGCAGGCACTTCCGCTGCCTGGGTATTCGTTGCGCTGTCGCGGTGAGAGCACCCGGCCAGCAGCATGAAAGCTGTGGCGAGTACGCCCATGCCGCCCAGGCGCATATCTCGTAGAGAGTACATATCTGTGTTCCCTGTCTGTTCAGCTTCGACGTGATGAACCCATACCGATTGCAGGCGCTTGGGGCGCCTCGGGGGTGGGCCTTACGGCTGCGCTATCGGCAGAACTGAAGCGAGGGCGGCGGACGGAAGAAGAGTGAGACCAGATGCAGGCGCGTCTTCCTCGCGCTGATCATGCGACTGAGCGGCGGATAGCCTGTCCGCCGGAAACCTGCCGGGAAGAAAAACTGGGCCAGCAGAAAGAGCGAGAGCGCCGCGGGAGAAAAGGCCCGCTCCGGCCGGTCATTCTCCGGACGGGCTTCGCTGTTCGCCTGCGCCTGTCCGCTCCGCTCTTTCTGCGACAGGAGCTTCGCTACCGGGTTCGCCATCACCCGGATTTCCGTAGCGCGATAAAGCGAAAGCTTCGAATTCAGACCCCAGCCAAAAACTGCCGCCGACAGCAGCACAAACACTGCGAGGCGGAGCAGGATAGTTTCGCGCATATAGAAACGGCTGGGCATAACGGACCGGCGAGTGCCGGGCTGATATCTCCAGCATATCAGCGGAGGACGTGCGTGTGCACATTTACGCGGACACCGCGAAAGAATGGCAGGGCATCTGACCTAGTGAGAGCGCTAGATCGACAAGGAGCAATGCGATGGGAATGTTGGAAAACCGGGTGGCAGTTATCACTGGATCGAGTTCAGGTATCGGGCAGGGCATCGCCCAGAGGTTCGCGCAAGAAGGGGCAAAGGTCGTTATCGATTACATCGGCCACCCCGATGGCGCGAATGCCACCCTCAAGATGGTGGAACAGGCTGGATCGAAGGGCGTTATTGTGCAGGCCGATGTGACCAACAGCGCCGACCGCAAGAAGCTGATCGATGCCGCGTACTCGAACTTCGGTGGCTGCAATGTCCTGGTGAACGATGCCGGCATGGAGAAGAAAGCCGACTTCTGGGCGGTGCCGGAAGCGGAATACGACAAGGTGATGGACGTAAACCTCAAGGGCGCTTTCTTTCTCACGCAGTACTTCGTACAAAAGCTGCAGGAAGCCAAGAAGCCGGGCCAGATCATCAATATCAGCTCCGTGCATGAAGACATGGCCTTTCCTGGCTTCTCGACCTATTGCATCAGCAAGGGCGGTATGCGCATGTTCATGCGCGATCTCGCGGTCGAGTTGGGTCCGCTGAATATCACCATCAACAACATCGCTCCTGGCGCCATTGAAACGCCCATTAATCGCAGCCTGATGGAGAACAAAGGCGAGATGGCGGCTCTGCTCAAAAACATCCCGCTGAACCGGCTGGGCAATGTGGGCGACGTGGCCGGATTGGCGGCGTTCCTGGCTTCCGATGCCGCTGGCTACATCACCGGCTCCACCTACGTGATCGACGGCGGTCTGATGCGCAGCTATCACGAACAATAGCGAACGCGCCGTGCGGACGCGGCGTTTCGACCGGATTGGATTCCATGGCAAAGATAGAGGACTACGCCCTTATCGGCGATTGCGAAACCGCTGCGCTCGTCAGCCGCGACGGATCCGTCGACTGGCTCTGCTGGCCAACGTTTGGCTCGTCGGGATGCTTCGCCAAGCTTCTGGGCACGGAAGACAACGGCTACTGGAAGCTTGCTCCGGTCGAAAAGGTGAAGCAGACGGGCCGCCGCTATGAGGAGCACACGCTCATTCTCGAGACCACGCACGAAACCAAAAGCGGCGTGGTCCAGGTGCTGGACTACATGCCGCCGCGGGGCAACAACTCCGACCTCGTGCGCACGGTGAAGTGCCTGCGCGGCACTGTGGCCATGAAGAGCGAGGTCGCGATACGCTTCAACACCGGCAACGCCGTGCCCTGGGTCAAGCACATCGATGGCGGCATCTTCGCCGAAGCCGGTCCGGACTCGGCGGTGCTGCGCACCAGTGTTCCGCTGAAGGGCGAGAACATGCGCACCGTGAGCGAATTCACCGTGTCCGCCGGTGAATCCGTCTCCTTTGTGCTCACCTACGGCACCTACGGTGCTTATCGTGAGAAGGCTCCAGAGCCTATCGATGTAGAGAAGGCGTACCGCGATACGCAGTCCTTCTGGAAGGACTGGACCGCGAAGTCCGATTACCACGGTCCACATAAGGAACTGGTTCAGCGCTCCCTCATCACGCTCAAGGCGCTCACCTATCAGCCCACTGGCGGCATCGTGGCTGCACCCACCACCTCGCTGCCGGAGCAGATTGGCGGCCCGCGCAACTGGGATTACCGCTACTGCTGGCTGCGCGACGCCACCTTTATGCTGCTGGCGCTGATGAACGGCGGATACTACGGCGAAGCCGCGGACTGGCTGGAGTGGCTCCGGCGCACCATCGCCGGCAGCCCGGGCCAGGTGCAGATCATGTACGGCATCCGCGGCGAGCGCACGCTGGTGGAGTGGGAAGTGGACTGGCTGCCCGGTTATGAAAAATCCCAGCCGGTGCGCATCGGCAACGCAGCGCATGCGCAGCTCCAGCTTGATATCTACGGCGAAACCCTCGACGCGTTCTACCAGGCCTACGGCACCGTCCACCAGCATCACCACATGGATTTCGCCCTACTGACGCAACTGATCGAGCACCTGGAAACGATCTGGAACCAGCCGGATGATGGCATTTGGGAAACGCGCGGTGGACGCAAGCACTTCACCTATTCCAAGGTGATGGCGTGGGTCGCCTTCGATCGCGCCATCAAGCTGGCCGAGATGGCGAAGTTCGACGCGCCGGTCGAGCGCTGGCGCAAGACGCGCGATCGCATCCACCGGCAGGTCTGTACTAAGGGCTGGAGCAAAACGCGCAAAAGCTTTGTCCAGCACTATGGCTCCAATGACCTGGACGCGTCAGTCCTGCTGATCCCCATGGTGGGTTTTCTGCCGCCCGATGACCCGCGCGTGAAGAGCACCGTCGCAGCCATTGAGAAATACCTGACCAAGGACGGTCTGGTGCAGCGTTACAACACCGCCAAAAGCCGCGACGGACTGCCGCCGGGAGAGGGCATGTTTCTCGCCTGCAGCTTCTGGATGGTCACGAATCTGAAGTTCATCGGCCGTGAGGCCGACGCGATGGCCCTGTTTGAGAAACTGGTGCGCCTGGCCAACGACGTCGGCCTCCTCTCCGAGGAGTACGACGTGAAGCGAAAGCGCCTGGTCGGCAACTTCCCCCAGGCCTTCTCCCACCTGGCGCTGCTCGGGGCCGCCTATCACCTGTTTGGCGACAACAAGAAGAAGCGCCACACCGCCACTGCCGGGCAGGAAAACAGATGCTGAGGCGAAGGCAGATGCTGAGATTATGACCAGCGGTCCGGGCGCCGGGCGGCCGAGCGGTCTTCGGATGACTCGAGCGGAGGATCCACAAAGCCCGCCTTGACCCTTCCCACCTCCGCGCCACCCCCGGGCCCGCATCTGCGATCACTTGCCTCAGACCGCCTCTGCCCCCAAAGCACAACCGTACATCCCCACCTCGACCTTTTGTGATAACGTGCAGGTCGAGGTGGTGAGAGCACTATGAGTCTGGCTGCTCCGACTGGACGGGAAATCACCGCTCCAGAACATGGCTCCGCACACACTGGCCGAGCGCTGGCCGTCGTCACGACCCTCTTTTTCATGTGGGGCTTTCTCACCAGCCTCAACGATATTCTGATCCCTCACCTGCAGGACATCTTCGAGCTGAACAACGCGAAGGCCCTGCTGGTCCAGTTCACGTTCTTCTCGTCATATTTCGTCTTCGCGCTCCCCTCCGGCAAGATTATCGAGTGGATCGGCTATAAGCGCACCATGGTACTCGGGCTTGGCATCATGGCTCTGGGCGCCTTCCTCTTTGTGCCTGCCGCCAGCATCACATCGTTCCCGCTGTTTCTCACCGCATTCATCGTGCTGGCCGCTGGTGTCACGATCCTGCAGGTTGCCGCCAATCCGTATGTCTCCGTGCTCGGGCCGCCGCGCACTGCCTCCAGCCGGCTCAACCTCACGCAGGCCTTCAACTCCCTGGGCACGACGCTCGCGCCGAAATTCGGCGGCGTGCTCATCCTCGGCAGCGTTGCCGCGCTCAGCGCCAAGCAGATGCATGCCCTGAATGCCTCGGACCTGGCGACCTACCGGCACCATCTCGCTTCCTCCGTCAAGATGCCCTACATCGGCATTGGCGTCGCTCTGCTGTTGCTGGCCGTAGCGATCGCGGTCATTAAGCTGCCGCGCCTGCAGACCACGCAGGAGTTCCGTCCCTCGGGCGACCCCGAAAACTCGCTCGGCTCCATCTGGTCGCATCGCCACGTCTGGCTGGGCGCTATCGGCATCTTCACCTACGTCGGAGCCGAGGTCGCCATCGGCAGCTTCCTCGTGCGCTACTTCAGCCTGCCGGATATCGGACACATGACAGAAGTCGCCGCCGCCGGCCTGCTCTCCTACTACTGGGGTGGGGCGATGGTGGGCCGCTTCATCGGATCGGCGGCCCTGCAAAAGCTGCAGACAGGCCTCGTGGTCGGCTGCGTCGCCCTGGTCGCCTGCCTGCTTACACTCACCTCCATGCTGACCTTCGGCCAAGTCGCTGTGTGGACCATCCTGGTCGTGGGCCTGTTCAACTCCGTCATGTTCCCCAGCATTTTCACGCTGGGCATCGCGCACATGGGCCCGCTCACCAGCAAGGCATCCGGCCTGCTGATCATGGCCATTGTCGGCGGGGCCATCATCCCCGAGCTGGAGGGGCTACTCGCCGACAAAATCGGCATCCACCACGCCTTTATTCTGCCGGTGCTCTGCTACATCTATATCGCGTACTACGGCTTTTTCGGTTCCAGGCCAACTGGTCCGAGCGCCGACCTGGTCCCGGCCGAAGAAGGCTGATACTGCGGTTTCACCCTTCTTCGGGCACACGTCCGCGTGCTCAGCATGCAGGCGGGTCCCGATGCTTCAGAAACTAGGCGGCAGCGGTGTCGAGCGTTTCCGCGCTTTCGAGTTCCAGCGTGGCGATCTCGTCTTGCGAGAACAGGTGCTTGTTCCCGGTCGAACGATTGATCAGGTGCGTCGCCAACCCCGCCTCGAGTGTCCGGCGCATGACCTTGCGGTGAAACGGAGAGCTGCTCAGGATGGAGCAGATGTGCTCGAAGACCGGCTCCCACTGGCGAAAGCGGGCCTTGCGGATCTTGCCGGGGCCGGCGGGAAGTGCCACCACTTCGAGCTCGGAGATAGACTGCTTGGTTCCCAAGGACATCTCGACCGGCCGTAGCTGGAGCGAGTAAAAGGTGCATTCGTCGTTCATGGTAATTCCTTTGCTTGTTTGCTTTGTAGATCAACAGCACTTAGAGAAGCGCGGGGGTGAATCTGTTGCTTGCCATTGCGGATCTTCCGAGCCTCACTGCCTTGACGTAAAAGTAACCGTGAATGTGGCTCGTATTCCGACTACAGCGACTGGGTAACTATGCGCACCGTAACGGAGCGCGGACACGCCTGGCAAGGGGAAATCTCCCGCTTGCGAAGGCCCCAAACCTGAGCCGATCAGCCCCATTCCTCTTTTGGTACTCGCAGCGCTGAGCAGCCCACTGCATGTCGCGTCCGGCTCGTAAGTTCAGTACTAAGGTCGTCCGCATCACGGTTACTAAGTGCACAAACTTGCGCGCGCGGGTTACCGGCTCCTGACACGTTCGTGTTGAGCTGTGCGGCCTGAGGCCGCCAGTCCGCGATCTGATACCCTCGTTGCTCTATGGACAAGTCCGCACTCCCGCTCTCGTATTTCCGATGTTTCGTCCTCATTCCGCTTGCCATTGCACTCGCCGCGCCCCTCACTTTTGCGCAGACGGCGGATAACGCAGATGCCCTGGCGCGCAGCATCTTCGAGCAGCTTGTCGATATCAACACCACAGACTCGGTCGGCAGCGTGACCGCAGCCGCAAAGGCAATGCAGCAGCGCTTTCTGGATGCAGGCTTTCCAGCATCGGACATGGAGCTTACCGGTCCGAACGACCGCAAGCAGAACTTCGTGCTCCGTTACCGCGGTACCGGCATCAAGCCGCCCATCCTGCTCATCGGACACCTGGACGTGGTGGAAGCGCGCCGTGAAGACTGGACCACCGACCCCTTCCATTTCGTCGAGAAGGACGGCTATTTCTATGGTCGCGGCACGCAGGACATGAAGGACGGCGATGCCATCTTTGTCGCCAACCTCATCCGCCTGAAGAAGGAGGGCTACAAGCCCGACCGCGATCTCATCCTTGCGTTGACTGCAGATGAAGAGGGCGGCAAATCCAACGGTGTGGCATGGCTGCTCAAGAACCGTCCCGGCCTCATCAAGGCGGAGTACGTCCTCAACTCTGACGGTGGTGGCGTTGAAACCGAGCACGGCAAGCCGGTCATCATGGCGGTGGACGCGAGCGAAAAGCTTTACGCGGATTTCCAGCTCACCGTCACCAATCCCGGAGGCCACAGCTCGCTGCCTCCCAAGGTAAACGCCATTTATCAGCTCAGCGACGCGCTGCTGCGGCTCTCGCATTTCGACTTCCCGGTCGAGCTCAACCCCGTTACCCGCGCCTACTTCGAGCAGGAAAGTAAGCTCGAACACGGGCAGCTTGCGGAAGACATGCAAGCGGTTCTGAAGACGCCCCCCGATCCCGATGCAGTTGCGCGCCTGTCCGCGACGCCGGTCTATAACTCCACGCTGCGCACCACCTGCGTCGCAACCCGTGTCGACGCCGGGCACGCCAATAACGCCCTACCCCAGCGCGCGGAGGCCAATGTGAACTGCCGCATCCTGCCCGGCCACTCGAAGGAAGAGATTCGTCAGCAACTCATCAAGGTCTTCGCCGAGCCCAAGCTGACTGTTCGCTATGTGGATAATGACGGATCGATCCATGACGAGGCGCCTGCCACACGTGCGCTGCCGCCTGCGCCCATCAAGCACGAAGTGATGCAGCCACTCGAAGCAATCGTCGCGCGCATGTGGCCCGGCACTCCGGTGGTACCCACCATGGCCATCGGCGCCTCAGACGGCGTCTATACCAACGCCGCCGGCCTGCCGACCTACGGTATCTCCGGTACTGCCATCGACAAGGACGACGTTCGCGCCCACGGACAGGATGAGCGCCTTCCAGTCATGTCCTTCGACCGCGGCGTGGATTTCTATTACGCCTTTCTCAAGGCCCTTAGCGGCGGCACTGCCTCGGGCACAGCTTCGAATGCTCCATCCATGTAAGGCGATGATGGCTGTCCGGGGATGCCGCAGATTCGTGAGCGGGAGTAAGCCGGAGAAAGCAGCATAGAATGGCACCGACATGCGCGCGCTTTCTTTTCTCCTCCTGTTTCTGCTCGCCACAGCCAGCGGACGATCTCAGACTACTGCGGTTCCGCTCTGGCCCGGCACACCGCCCGGTACACCCAATGTGGCACTCGGTCAGGCCGAAGCCGATACAACCACGTCTTCGGACAACCTGGTCGCGGGCCGCAGCCTCATTCGCCTCGGGAATGTCCGCACGCCCACCCTCACCCTTTACCGCCCGGCCCACCCGACTCAGAGCCCGACGCCGGCCGTCGTCGTCTTCCCCGGCGGCGGCTACCGCATCCTCGCCATGGACTTGGAGGGCAGCGAAGTGTGCCAGTGGCTGAACACACTTGGCGTGGCCTGCGCGGTGGTGAAATATCGCGTTCCGAACGCCGGCCCGTTTCCGCTTCACACGGAAGACCTGATGGATGCGCAGCGGAGTGTGCGGCTGCTCCGCGCTCAATGCGGCAGAGTGGCACCTGGACAGCAATCGCATCGGGGTCATGGGGTTTTCTGCGGGCGGCGATCTTGCCGCACTGCTGTGCCGGCACGCGGGAGACAAGCTGTTGCCCGCCTCGGGATATTCAGCGGCCCCCGATGGCACGGATGCACTGAGCGCCGTGCCCAGCTTCGTGCTTCTGATCTATCCCGCGTACCTGGTCGAGGAGCAGAACCTTGCCGCACTGCGGCCCGAAGTAGCGCCGGTAGCAGGGGCGCCGCCCGCCTTTCTTGTGCAAGCGGAAGACGACCCGGTCCACGCGCAAAATGTTCTCGAGTATTACAGCGCGTTTATGGAAGCAAAGGTCCCGGCCGAGCTGCACGTGTACGCCAAGGGTGGCCACGGTTACGGATTGCGTCCCACCAGCGACCCCGTGACCCACTGGCCCGTAGCGGCTGCAGAATGGTTCCGCACAATCGGCGTGCTGCCCCGGAGCGTCACGGCGACCGCGCATTAGGCGCGCGTAATACGCGGTTGCGAGAGATGCCTTGACCCACACCCAGGATCTGACCAGGCTGCAGCTCCAAACAATTACATGTTGGTATGGCCCGCGCGCATCTCCTCGTTGAACTCCGGCTTGGTCAGGGCGAGTGCCTCTTCCATGCGTGTGCGGAATTGCTGGCCCCGTTCATGCAGCGCCTCAGTGGGCACGGCAAAATCGTCCGCCAGTTCGATCAGCCCGCCGGCAGCCTGGGTTCGTGCGGTCGCCTTCAACTCCTCTGGAGTGGTGTTCAGGTACTGCGCATCGCGCGGATCGGCGATCCACACCGGCTGATTGCCGCCGAGCACCCCGGAAAGCCAGAACACCTTCATGGCGACGAAATCGGCGCGCGAGTGCTCGGTTGTATCGGCGAAGATGAACCGGTTCTGCCAACGGCTGTAGTAGCGCGTAGTGACCGGTACCGGCTGGCGATTACCGGACTTCAGCATCTCCAACTGGCCCTGATCGAGCGTCTTGCGGATGGCGTTGTAGATAAAGCTCTCCGCAAATGGCTGCTCCGGAGCGGGCACAATCTCGGCAAAGGTCACCGTCATGCTCGCGGAGATCTTCGCGTGGAGCGGAGACCCGCTGCCGTCTTCCAGCCGCACCGTTCCGTGGACTATGAGGGTGTCGGCGCCCGATGTGGAGAAGTGGAAGGGCCATTTGAAGCCGCTGAATGCCAAGGGCAGCCCGGCCAGCGTAACGTACGTGTCCGGTCGCGGGTTGCGCATCCGCTTCGCCTGCTCTTGGAAGTAGCGGCCCATCTCCTCCTGTAGCTCCGGCCGGTCAAAGCTGAACTTTCCGCTAAGCTCAAGCGTCAAGGCACGATCCAGCGTCGTCTCCGGAGTAAGACCCAGGTGCAGCAGCATCGTCGGCTGGCCGTCGAAGGCTTCGCCGGACTGCATGTCCAGAACGACCAGTCCGGCATCCTTCGCCCGCTGGGTAAAAAACTGCTGAAGAGAATCGATTTGTACAGTCATATTGGAAGGGAACCGCAATTTCGCGTTCACCCCATTGTAACGGCGAGACTCCGGCATGGGCCGCCGGCGTAGAGGATGAGGTCTGGGCAGCGGTCGCGCCCACCACGCGGCGAGGTCTGGCCCGCAAGTGCTGGCGGGAGCTTCCCCCATCGTATCCGCTGCTGTCACCCGCGAACTGTGCCCACGAGCGGTCCTCTCCAGTGACGCAATCATCCGGCGCTCGCGCTGAAATCGGGCCTGCGCGGGGCAGAGTGCAATTGCCTCCGCCACGAGTCGAGCCGCCGCTCCAAAGTGCCTCGTCTGACGCGCAATCACGCCCAGAAGAAAGCGGGCATCGGCATTCATCGGGTCCGCCAGGCAGACCTCGGCATACAGCTCGGCCGCTTGTAAGAGCAGGCCCGCCTGGTGGTACTCCAAAGCAAGGCGAAAAAGTTCAGCAAGCATTCTGGAAATGGTGGCACGTGGGGTTTGCTGGGCGGCCATGGAGAATCTCCTTTCTCTCTTGAGCGCAACCATAACGAATCTTCGCCTTCCTTTCTCCTGAAATCGTGCAGAGTATTTGCGGCCAGTTCCGTTGTGGGATTGCGTTCCGATTTGGGATGAGAGGATTCTAAGAATCTCGGACGTGCCCCGGCCGGGTGATTGCAACCTGCCACTGGGCGCGCCGATCCCGCGGGGATGCCGCATCGGCTTCTGCCCCGAATAAGCTATTTGCCCTTTGCCGGCTCTGCCCTACGATGGTGTGCGATGAGGATTGACAAGACCAGACGGGCAGCGGAGCAGGGCTCGCCTAGCGCCACGCCCCTGCTGCTCGCCGGAACGCTGCGCAACCGCGAGGCCGTCGCAGAAGTCCGAAGCCCTTTTGACGGTCACACCATTGCCCGCGTATGCCAGGCTACAGCCGGTGACGCGCTGGAGGCGATCAAGGCCGCCGAAGCTGCGTTTCCCGAGACACGCGCCCTGTCCTCCTGGCGCCGCGCCGCCATTCTGCACCATGTCGCCGATCGGCTCGAGCGCGAAGCGCTGGACCTCGCTCGTGGCATGGCTCTGGAAGCAGCCAAGCCCCTGCACGAAGGGCGCGCCGAAGTGGCCCGCGCGGTTGAGACGTTCCGCATCGCGGCGGAAGAAGCCAAGCGGCTCAACGGCGAGATCCTCCCGCTCGACTGGACGGAGGGCAATGACAACCGCGCGGCATTGGTACGCCGCTTCCCCATCGGGCCCATACTCGGAATAACGCCGTTCAACTTCCCCCTGAACCTGGTCGCGCACAAGGTGGCTCCGGCGATCGCCTCGGGCAATCCGATCCTGATCAAGCCTGCTCCACAGACACCGCTAACCGCGCTTCGCCTGGGGCAGATGGTGGCAGACGCGGGCTGGCCGCGTGGCGCAATCAGCGTGCTGCCGTGCAGCAATGACGTGGCCGCCATGATGTTGGCCGATGAGCGCATCCGCATGCTGACCTTCACCGGCAGCGCGCAGGTCGGCTGGCAGTTGAAGGCCGCAGTCCCGCGCAAGCGCGTCACCCTCGAACTAGGCGGCAACGCCGCGATGATCGTCCACGAGGACGCGGACCTGGAACTCGCGGCGCAGCGCATCCTCAGCGGCGGATACTCCTATGCCGGACAGAGTTGCATCTCCGTACAGCGCGTCTTTGTGCACAAAATGCGCTGGCAGACGCTGGCTCAGCGCCTCACGGAGGGGGTCGAACAGATGGTTGTTGGCGATCCCAGCGACGAGGAAACGCAGGTCGGCCCAATGATCTCGGAGCAGGCCGCGGAACGCGCCGCAGCCTGGATCGAGCGCGCGGTTGATGCCGGCGCGCACCTGCTCTGCGGAGGCGAGCAGCGTGGCGCGCGCCTGAAGCCGGCGGTGCTGGCCAAGGTCCCGCGACAGACCGAACTGTTCCAGGAAGAAGTCTTTGCGCCGGTGGTATTCATCAATCCTTACGACACGTTCGAGGAGGCAGTCGACCTGGTGAACGCTTCGCGCTACGGCCTGCAGGCGGCCGTCTTTACGAAGGACTGGCAGCGCATCATGCAGGCGTGGAAGGGCATTGAAGCCGGCGCCGTGCTCATCAACGAGTCCACTTCGTGGCGCGCCGACCACATGCCGTACGGCGGGGTGAAAGATTCAGGCGTAGGCCGCGAAGGCGTCCGGGCCGCCATGGAATCCATGATGGAAGAACGCCTGCTCATCGCGCGCATGTAGTAGAAACGGTCTACTTCGTTCGCTTGCGCATGACCGCAGCCCTAGACTCACGCGAGCGCAGAGAAAACATATCAGTTGCTCTCGCCGCTGCTATCAGGAACCACCTAGTGACATATCGCAGAGATTACTGCGCGTGCCACTGGTCGGATCGGATTCTTCCACGGCTCTGCCCGAGTTGCTCCATGATGCGGCCGACTCGGATTAACAAGCCCAATGGCTATCTTCTCGGCTCATAGCGCATCGCCACCGCCCCCGAGCCGAACTCCAGCCGACTCACGAGCCTTAGGTCCACATACTTCGATAGCCCCGCGAACAACCTCGGCCCGTGGCCCGCTAGCCTGGGCTGCACCACGAACTCGTACTCATCGATCAATCCCAGCTCAGCCAACGCCAGCGGGAGCTTCAAGCCTCCCACGAGCAGTCCCTTACCCGACTCTCGCTTGAGCTGCTGAACGGCGTTCCCTAGATCCCCGCGCAGGAGCTCCGCGTTCCAATCGACCTGATCCAGGGTGCTCGACACGACGTACTTCTTTGCCCGGTCAATCGTCCGGGCGAAGGGTTCCATCCAATCAGGCCTCGCTCCCGTCCGCGCCGGCGGCCGCCACGCTGTCTCCATCATTTCGTAAGTCACCCGGCCAAAGAGGAGAGCATCGGCCTCGTCGAGGTTTTCCGCCGCGTGACGATGTAAGTCTTCGTCCGGGATGATTGCACGATGATCGCAGCACCCGTCCAAAGTGACATTGGTGGAATACCGAAGAGGTCGCATTACGCAAGAATACGGCCGGCGCGGTAGACCAGCAACCTAGCGCGGTCGAGGTCTAGGAGACACTCACGTGACACATGACGACGGCAGTTTGAGAGCGGTTAGCGGCATGTCGCAGAGACAACGTTGCTGCGGACGCGGCGGGTCGGATCGGAACATTTCCGCTGGATCGGCTTAGCGTTGTTGACCCAACTGGGCTACTAACGTTTACTCTGCGAGATGCACCTAGCTGACAATCGGCGGGGCCGAAGCTTCCTCAATTCCGTACGAAGCACGCATTTTCAAGGCTTCCGCGACCGCCTGTGAATCCTCGTTGGCGTCGATCTCCACAATCTTGCCCCAGCGCATCTTCACGACGTGAACGCCATGGTTTTCATAGCGCGACCCGTCGGGCAGCAGATCGGTATTTGTCCAGCGAACGATGATGGTGGTGTCGTTCGGCAGGCCTTTCACCCAGACGTCGCGCACCGTGAGCTTCATGTCCGGTCCGAGGCGTTCCAAACGACCAAGCCAGCGACCGAAGGCTTCGCGATCGTGACGCTCGCCGCTCAGGGCGTGGTTCCCTCCGAACCGGTGGTAGACATTGGGAACGCAATCCTTGAGCAGAGAAGTAAAGTCTCTCTGGTTCACCCGTTCGAAGTTCTTCTTCGCGATTCGCTTGACGATGGCGTGATACATGTTCGCCTCCCTGGGCTTTGATCTAATAGCGACTACTTCAGGAAGATGTGATGTGCCACTCCATCATTGCAGGAACCTGCCTATCTGCGGACCGGACGGATCGATCCGCCCGCGCTGACACGTGGCGCGCGATACGTGAGGGTCGCGTGTTGGGGGCTGGGGTTGCGCACCTTCGACGCACGTCCACTCGCGCGCATGCGTCGATCCGCTTCTGCCCAGGAGGGCAAAACGTCTTCTGTCTCAATCCAGTGAACCACGGATGCCTCATCGCACCAGTCCAAAAGCCGGGGCATGACCGCCTTGTGAGCACCCGACGTCATATAGTGGCGCATGCTCTCCTGGCTGTCCCACGCGGTCATGGTCCAGAATGTCCAGCTTCGATCAGCCAGCAGACCGCCACCTTGGAATCCCGACGCAGTTTTGACCTGACGCAGAGAGCGGAACGTATGCATTGCGAAGAATGGAAGGAAGCGAATGGAACGGATTTTCAAGCGCGTAATGCTGATGAATCTCATACATCTCCGGATGGTTTTGCACTATTGCTGCCCGTGCAATTTCTTATCCCTTTGCGTCTGACAACAATGTTAGATCGCGCACCGAGTTTCCCAGGCGATCAATGCAGTCCATACCGTGGAAGGCAGAGTGCGACGGGCGCTGCAACGCGCTTACGTAGCTAGCGGTCACCGCTCAGCGGTTCGGAAGTAATCGCCCGACGGCAAGCAGAGGAGCTTCTGAAGGTAGGCAGTGAGGAGCGTTCGTTCCGCCGAAGGGAACAGCGAACTTCGAGCAACTGATCGCAGAGCCGGTTTATTGGCTTGCGCCCGCGCTCTCGTCCGCGTCACCGTCTTCGACCAGAACCGCCGAAAGGCCGACGAGATCGTAGCTGGCGGGGGTGGCGCCGGTTTGCTGGAAGGTGACGCGGAGCGGGTCGCGTTGCCAGGTGGCGGGCATACAGGCAGGGGTGGTGCTCGCGCCGGGGGTCCAGGGTGCAATCTTCTTGGAGAGGACGGGTTTGCGCGCCGCCACCTGCGCGACGACGGCGTACAGTTGCTTCCCCCCGCTGTTCAGGCCGCAGTAGGCCGCATAATCCCGGAACCAGACGACGTTCGAAACGGCGGGATCGTAGTCCGGCAGTTTGAGCGCGAGCACGTGGCCGTTGGCGCGGTCGATCATGATCCAGGGGCCGCGCTGCCAAATCCAGTGCTCGGCGCGGTCACCAGGCAGCGCGTCGTTCAGTCGCAATGCACGGCGGACGACAAAGCTGCGGTCGGTAATGTCATGCGGTTCGCCGGTGGTCCACTCCTTGACCTTATCGTCCACCACCAGGGGACGCACCCGGAGTTCCTTCTCTTCAGGCGTGGCGCCGGCGGGATCTGTCTTGATCGAGTAGGGGACGTGCTTGCTCCCTCCGAGACCGACTGTGTGAGGTTTGGCACGACCGCCGCCGAAGGCGGCGAGTGGAAGCAGGCCGGCACATGCAATCACGACGAGGAACGGGACGCGCATCCTGAGCCGAGACTAGCGCCCGTCTCGCGCGAAGACCATGCCACGGGAGTGCTACTCATCCCCAACCGAGCGCAGTCAGTGGCGGGGATGGGACAGATGGATGTGGCTGTTCGGCGTGGGCGTGCTTTCTGGCCCAAAGCCGAAATCGTCGTCGGTGGGAGGTCGCCGGGGCGTCCCGTTCATCTCTGTTCGGAGAAGGATCCAGGTGAAATAGATGCCGATCACCAGGGCCACACCGAAGAACGCAATGATGAGCCAGTTCGTCATGTTTGCCGCCTCTGAGCTACTGAGTCGCGACGCACCAGGGAGTGGATTCAATGTAGAAGCCTTGCGCACAGGAGTCAAGAGCGCAGAAAAGGGCGTTGGTAACTGCGGTCACGCGCACGCCGGGAACGATGGTGTAACTGCGCTCCCCGCGTGCAGAAAACTACTTACCGGTAGGAATGCCCGTGTTCAGCACACGGATAACGCCGTACAGCATATCTGTCACGACAAGGTCGGGGAAGCGGTCCCCGTTCAGGTCCAGGATGCCGTATCTATCGCGTGTTGAGGCGGTCTGACTGGAGTTCTCGAAGGTGACATATTCCTGCCCCGGAGCAAAGGCCCCGCCGCCCAGGCCATGGAAGCATTCGATGCGCCCATAGCAGTGGCAAGCAGCACACAGAGACATGCCGGGGAGGCCGGGCGCGCGAAGCACACCCACTATACTCCGGTTGCCCACTTCTGCCTGGGGCGCGGTGGGAGTCATCTCCTATCGTCGGAGGAGGCACAAACAGTTGCGCCTGCATCAGGGAGAAATAACCCGGATGCAGACGCGTGAGACGGGCAGTGGGTTTACTTGTGGCCGGCGGAGAACTTGGTCTGCTGCTTGGCGCCGATCTGCTGCAGGATACCCTTGGCGTCATTCGCCATGGGACCGTTAGGGTCGAGCTCGAGATATTTCTCATACGCCTCGGCCGTTCCCGGAGGGGCGACGATCTTCTGCGTCTTCGGATCGACAGTCGCCTTCCCGATGAGCGCCTGCCCCTTGAGGTAGTAGGGAACCGGTTTCTTGGGGTCGGCAGCGATGGCCTTGTCGGCAGCAGCGACTGTTGCGTCGGAGTTGCCCGTCTTGCTCAGCACGATCGCTTCGTTGGAGTAGAACATGCCGGCATTGGCAGGCTCCACCTTGGCCGCGGCATCGTAGGCTGCGGTTGCGTCAGAGACTTTGTTGCTGGAGGCATAGGCTTCGCCCAGCGCGTTGTTGGCCGCGCCTTCGATCTCGGGTACGGGCTTCTTGGAGGCCGCGTCGAGGTCGAGAGCCTTCTTGAGCGAAGTGATGGCATCGTCGTACTTCTTCTGGCCGTTTTGTGCGATGCCGAGTTCCAGCCAGAGCACGGCCGAGTCCGGCTTGATCTGTGTGGCCTGCTGCATGGTGGTGGCAGCCTGGTCATACTGCTTCTGCTGGATGTTGGCGCGCGCCTGCTGCAGCATGCCGTTCAACTGCTTGACGTTCTGGTTTTCCTTGTTGATCTCGGCGTTCTTGCCCTTGGCTTCCTGGATCTGCTTCTGCACTTCCGGGGGGAGCTTCTTGATGTAATCGGGGCGGCTCAGATCGAAGTCCTGGGTGGTGTCCTGGCCGGCGGTGATCTTCACGTTCTCGAAGCGGTCTACCGGCTTGGCTTCGCCGCCCTCCCGCGGAACCTGGAAGAGAGTGACGTAGTAGGTGCCGGGGGCGATGTTGTCGCCTTTATAGTCACCATTCTGGTCAGCGGTAAAGGTGTATTTCGCGGTCTTGCCGTCCGTGCTCAGCTCCACCCTGGACCCGCCGAGCGGCGTGCCGGCAGGGTCCTGGTTGTGGCCGTGAATGGATCCGGTTTGCTGCTGGGCCTGGGCCAGTACGGCCACGAGCGCCATGAAAACCGCGGCGAGCCAGAGTTTGGTCTTATACATGGGGTTCTCCTCGTTGGGCGTTTGGGGTTCGCTTCCAGTCTGTGGCATACCGAATCGGGTCGTCCTGCCCGGCTTCTGCAAAGGCGCGCAGCCGCAGGATGCAACTTTCGCAGGTGCCGCAGGCGGTGGTCTCGCCCGAATAGCATGACCACGTTACATGGAAGGGTGCGCGCAGTTCAAGGCCGAGCCGGACGATGTCGCTCTTGCGCAGTTGGATGAGTGGAGTGTGAATGGCGATAGCACCCGCGGCGCTGCTGTCTTCGGCGACGGGGGAGGCAGAAACATCGGGCGCTGCGATCACGGCCCGCGTGGCTGCGTTCCCGTGGCGCGTACCGGTATTGATCACCTGCTGAAAGGCTTCGTAGTAGGCGGGCCGGCAGTCGGGATAGCCGGAACTGTCCTGCTCCACCGCGCCGATGAAGACCGCTTTCGCCTCCAGCACCTCGGCCCAGCTCACGGCAGCCGAAAGAAAGTGAGCGTTGCGAAAAGGCACATAGGTCACAGGGATGGCGGCGCCGATGCTGCTGTCGTCCGCCGGGGCGTCGGGCACGGCGATCGAATGATCTGTGAGGGCGGAGCCGCCGATAATGCGGAAGATATCTACCTGTGAGCGGCAGGAACTGCTTGAAGCCGAGCGCCTCCGCTACCGCCTGCGCGCTTTCGCGCTCACGGGCTTCGGTCCGCTGCCCATAGCTGAAATGGAGCGCATAGCTGTCGTACTCGCGGGCTGCCAGTGCGGCGCAGACGGCGGAATCCATGCCTCCGGAAAGGCAGACCACGGCGCGCGGCGGACGGGGGTGCGGTGAAGCGGCGGACGAGAGACCTGCGGCGGTGGTGTCTGGATTCATTGTGCAACTCTTCTGATGCGCACAGCGCGGCGGGAGTCGCCTGACTCCGCTCCCTATAATCGAAGGTAATGACCCGGATACGAGTAATAGGTGGCGGTCTCGCCGGACCGGAGGCCGCATTGACGGCGGCCGCACGCGGCTGTGCCGTGGACTTGTACGAGATGCGGCCGGCGCGGAAGACGCCCGCGCACCAGACCGCAGACTTCGGCGAGCTGGTGTGTTCGAACTCGCTGAAGTCGGAAAGCGAGTGGACCGCGCCGTGGCTGCTGAAGCAGGAGATGCGGCGCGCCGGCTCGGTGCTGCTGCGGCTGGCAGATGAGACGGCGGTCCCGGCCGGGCATGCGCTGGCGGTAGATCGCGTGGAGTTCTCTCGGCGTATAGCTGCGGCGATCGAAGCCGAGCCGCGCATTACGGTGCATCGCGAAGAGGTGACGCGCCTGGAAGGCTACGACGGGCTGACGATTATCGCCAGTGGTCCGCTGACCTCGGACGCACTGTCGGCGGAAATCGCCCGGCTGACCGGGGCGGAGCACCTGGCTTTCTACGACTCGATCAGTCCCATCGTGGATGCGGAGACCATCGACATGAACCGCGTCTACTTTGCCGCTCGCTGGGACAAGGGCACGGCCGACTATATCAACTGCCCGATGGACAAGACGGAGTACGACCGCTTCTACGACGCGCTGGTTTCCGCCGAAGGGGTGGAGAGCAAGGAGTGGGAACAGCTCAAATACTTCGAGAGCTGCCTGCCGATTGAAGAGCTGGCCCGCCGCGGACGTGACACGCTGCGCTTCGGACCCATGAAGCCGGTAGGCCTGCGCGATCCGCGGACGGGCAAGACGCCGTGGGCGGTGGTGCAGCTTCGCTGTGAGAATCTGCGCGCCGATAGTTACAATCTGGTCGGTTTTCAGAACCACCTGAAGTACAGCGAGCAGGCGCGCGTGCTGCGGCTGATCCCCGGCTTGGAGCAGGCAAAGTTTCTGCGCTACGGACAGATCCACCGCAACACCTACATCGACGCGCCTCGTGTGCTGAGCCGGACGCTCTCCATGCGGGCGCATCCGGAAATCTTTTTCGCGGGGCAGATTTCTGGCGTGGAAGGCTACACGGAATCGATCGCGACGGGACTGCTGGCGGGTGTTTATGCCGCAGCCAGAGCCCAGGGCGAGGCGATCGCACCCGTGCCACGCATCACCGCACTCGGATCGCTGGTGAATTACATCACCGGGGCAGAAAGCAAGCACTTCCAGCCGGCAAACATTACCTTCGACCTGCTGGAGCCGTTGGAGGAAGAGACGCGCCGCCGGGTGCGGGACAAGCGCGAGCGCCACCGTTTGCAATGTGAGCGGGCTCTGGCTGCTTTCGACACCTGGCAGGCTGAGAAGGGGCAGAACGCAGCCGCTGTCACTCACCAGAAAGTGTAATGAGGATTACCGATAGAGCAATGTCATCCCGAGGGAAGCCGTTGCTAGTATGACGCAACCTCCTGCTCCGGCAGCCGTGCCGGCGCCCTGGACAGTGAGGTGAGGAGCCAGATGCTCATGCGTTACCTTGGGAAGTTGTTGCTGTGCCTGCTGTTTCTGCCATTGTTCGCAGGCTTTCTTGCGTGTGGTGTCTCAACCGCTGGCTCGTTCAGCCTTTCGCTGGACCGCAGCACGGTGACGCTTGCACCGGGAGCAACGACCACCGTCTCAGTGACGCCGAGCGGCAGTAATAACTTCAAAGGCCAGGTGTATCTCGCGGTGAATGGGCTGCCGCCCGGGGTGACGATCACGCCGGCGAACGCAACCGTCAACACCGGTGTATCCCAGCAATTCACCCTGAGCGCGGCGCCCAGTGCCGCCGCCGGCAACGTCAGTATTCAGTTCTCCGGGACCTCCGGCACCCTGACCAGCGCGACCACGCTGGCGCTGACGGTGAGTGCCCCGCCGCCGGGTCCCCGCCCCGACTTTACCCTGACCGCTGATCCCGCAGTGAGCGTCGTCGCGGGCGGTTCCGGCAACCTCACCCTGACAGCGACGGCAGTGAACGGCTACAGCGGAACGGTGGCGGTAGCCACAACCGGTCTTCCGACTGGTGTGACTCTGTCGCCAGCTACCATCAGCCTCGTTCCCGGTACGCCGCAGCAGGTGCAGGTGAATGTGGCTTCGACGGTAGCCGCAGGTACGAGCACTCTGACGTTTACGGGCACAGATACTGCGGGAACCGCCGGGATAGGGCCGCACACGGCAACTACAGCCCTGACCGTGACCAGCGCCACGCCGCCGCCGAGCCCGGACTTCAGTCTGTCGCTCGCGCCAGCCAGCTTGAGCATCACAGTTGGCAGCTCGGGGCAGACGGCCGTCTCGGTCGCCGCTATCAACGGGTTCACGGATAAGGTCACGCTGGCTATCACCGGCCTGCCTGCAGGCGTGACCGCCGCTCCTGTTAGCACCCAGGCCAGCGTAGGAACGCCGGACGCGGTGGTATTCACTGTTTCCTCCAGCGCGACCGCAGGGATAACGCCCATCACGATCACCGGCACGGACGGGACCCTCTTGCACACCGCAACGCTGTCCCTTTCCGTGGTCGCGCCGGCCGGGGCGCCGGACTTTTCCTTCTCGGTGAACCCAGGGAGCCTGACCATTGCGGTGGGCGGCACGGCCCAGGCGGGCCTCAGCGCTACGGCGCTGGGCAGCTTCCAGGGCAACGTTAACGTGGCGATCACCGGTCTGCCCACCGGAGTGAAGGTGTCGCCAGTGACCCCGAGCCTCACGCCTGGCCTTCCGCAATTTGTTACCTTCACAGTGGCTTCGACCACCGCGGCGGGTACGTATACCGTCACCTTCACCGGCACGGGCGGCACCAATCAGCACACCGCCACCATGTCGCTCATCATCATCTCGCCCGCGCCGCCCCAGGATTTCAGCCTGACGCTGGCGCCGACCAGCCTTTCGCTCGCGCAGGGCGCAAGCCAATCCGTAATCGTGGAGGCAGACACGAACAGCGGATTCACCGCCAACATCGCTGTATCGATCACTGGGCTGCCCAACGGAGTGACAGCATCGCCGTCCACGTTCACCCTTGCCCCGGGCGCCTCGCTCCAGGTAACTCTGACGGCCGCGGCCAATGCCACCATCGTCAGCCAGACAGTGGCATTTACGGGGAACTCCGGCGCGCTGAGCCACACAGCGTTCCTTACTCTGAATGTGACGCCCGCGCAGGCCACCGGCGACTTCTCCCTGACGATCACGCCCACCAGCGAGGACATCGATCTGGGTACGTCCGGACAGGCCATCGCGGTACTGGCAACGGCCAGCAACGGATTTACCGGGACGGTGAACGTCGCGATCAGTGGACTGCCGAATGGCGTGACTGCCTCTCCGGCCACGTTGGCGCTGACCCCCGGCACTGCGCAGAACGTGACCTTGTCGGCTTCCGCAACGGCGCAGACCGGCAACGCTGATGTGACCTTCACCGGCACCTCGGCCGCGCTGACGCACACCGCCGACCTTGCATTGAACGTAACTGACCCCAGGCCGGTTGGGGATTTCACGTTAACCCTAACGCCCGCGACCGAGGGCATCACCCAGGGTGCTTCCGGACAGCCGATTGCCGTACTGGCCACGGGATCGAACGGCTTCACCGGCCCGGTGGTGGTATCCATCAGCGGCTTGCCGAATGGCGTGACAGCATCGCCGGCGACGCTCTCCCTGTCGCCGGGCCAGGCGCAGAACGTGACCCTTTCGGCGTCGACCACCGCACAGACAGGTGCGGCCACGGTGGCGTTTACCGGGGTAACCGGCACGCTCTCGCATGAGGCCGACCTGGCGCTGAACATCACCGCTCCGCTGAAGCCGACGGTGGACGTGACGACCTATCACTACGACACGCTGCGCACCGGACTGAATGCGAGCGAGACCACGCTGACTCTGACGAACGTGAACGCGGGCAGCTTCGGCAAGCTGGGCTTCGACGCTGTGGATGGCAAAGTGGACGCACAACCGCTGTATGTTTCCGCGGTGCGGGTGAACGGGCAGGACCACAACGTGCTCTACGTTGCGACGGAGCACGGCAGCCTGTATGCGTTTGACGCCGACAACGGCCAGCAGTTGTGGCAGGTGTCCGAGCTGGGCACGGGTGAGACGCCGAGCGATGACCAGGGCTGCAATCAGATCACGCCCGAGATCGGCATCACGGCCACACCGGTCATCGACCGCAAGTATGGAACGAACGGAGCGATCTTCCTGGTCGGCATGAGCAAGGATGCGAACGGTGCGTATCATCAGCGGCTCCATGCGTTCGAACTTTCTTCCGGGGCGGAAGTGGGCGGCGGGCCTACCGAGATTTCGGCCTCCTATCCCGGCAACGGCGTGACCAGCCAGAACGGAAGCAACGTCTTCGACCCCGGCCAGTATGCGGAGCGCGCGAGCCTGCTGCTGCAGGGCGGGAACATCTACCTCGCCTGGACCTCGCACTGCGACCACGGCTCCTACAGCGGTTGGGTGATGTCGTACAGCGAGGCGACGCTGCAGCAACTCTCAGTGTTGAACCTGACGCCGAACGGCAGCGATGGCTCGATCTGGATGAGCGGCGGCGGACTGGCGGCGGATGCAACCGGGAATGTGTATCTGTTGGACGCGAACGGCACGTTCGATACGACGTTGAACGCAAGCGGATTTCCCATCAACGGCGACTACGGCAACTCGTTCCTGAAACTGTCGAGCAGCAATGGCACCCTGAGCGTGGCGGACTATTTCGAGCCGCCGAACGGTCCACAGGAATCGGCGCAGGACCTGGATCTCGGTTCCGGCGGCATCATCCTGCTGCCGGATATCCCAATCGGAAAATCACTAACATTGCAGCTTGCAGTGGGAGCGGGCAAGGACGGGAACATCTACATCGTGGATCGCAAGAACATGCACGGCAAGCCGAGCGATCCGCCCTTCCCGATCACGCAGTCCAACGCCCTGCCGAACGGCGAGTTTGGCAGCCCGGCCTACTTCAACGGGACGCTGTACTACGGTGGCGTGGGCGATCATCTGAAGACGGTGAGTGTGTTCAGCTTCGGAGCGACGCCGACTTCCACGCAATCGGCAACCCAGTTTGCCTATCCGGGAACGACGCCGAGCATTAGCGCGAATGGCACCAAGAGCGCCATCGTCTGGGCGCTTGAGAGCAGTGAGAGCGCGGCAGCAGTGCTCCACGCTTATGACGCGAGTAATCTTGCGACCGAGCTCTACAACAGCAACCAGGCCAGTGGCGGACGAGACACGTTCGGCAACGGCAATAAGTTCATCACGCCGATGGTCGTCAATGGCAAGGTGTATGTCGGTACGCCGAGCGGGGTGGCGGTGTTCGGCCTGCTACCGTAACGCAAGCGGGCCGGGAAGTACACGGCCCTGTTGCTCCGGCGGGCATGGCTGGGGTTGCGTGTGGGCTTGTGGTTGGCAGGCGGCACTTGGCCCGGGCGAAAGCCGATCCCGCGGCTTCGCTCGGGATGACACCTTCCGCTTGGTATCACATGCCCGGGCTCGGGATCACCTCCTGCTTGGGACGACATGCCCGGGCTCAGGATGGCACCTCCTGCGCTCGGGTCATACTTCCAGGCCGATTGATGCTTCTGGGTCGGGTTGATACCCGATGCACTCGATGACAACACAATCCCGAGCGGTCGAACCCGTGTCATCCCGAGCGTAGCCGAGGGATCTGCTTTTCCTGCAGTCCGGGACGCGCCTTTTGGGGCGTGAAACACTCCTCGAAACTTTGGCTCTTGATCTTCTCCTTTTCTTCGCCTACGATTGGCTGAAATCGAAGTGATCTCGCATCTCTGTACGAGAACGCAGATCGCTGCATTAGGAGGTTCCATGTCCCCCGATCGCTCTCAGCCGGAATCAACGCGCCTTGTTCCCCTTCCTCACAGCAGACATCGCGAACCGCGGCATGGGCGGCATGTCGGGAAAGGCGCCGGCCGATAAAGAAGTCACCGTCACGGTCATTCTCAAACGCAAGACCCCGCTGGATCTGCCGGCACTCGGTGGACGGCACCTCAGCCGTGAAGAGTTCAACGCGACCTATGGCGCAAGCGAGGCCGCGATCGATCGCGTCAAGGCCTTTGCCGCCGCGCACGGACTCACAGTGGTGGACAGCAGCCCGGAGCGGCGTCGCGTGTTTCTGCGCGGCACGGTCGCGCAACTTGAGCGCGCGTTCGGCGTGCAATTGCAGGAATGGGAAGAGGGCAACCGGCGTTTTCACGCCCTCACCGGCGACATCTCCGTTCCGGACACGGTGCTCAATGAAGTCGAAGCGGTGCTGGGGCTCGATGACCGGCCTATAGCGAGACCACACATCCGGTTTCGCTCGCCCATCCGGAACGCGAATCCCAATGCTTCCAGCACAAGCTTCACTCCACCGCAGATAGCACAGATCTATAACTTCCCCACCGGGGTGAACGGGGCGGGGCAGTGCATTGGCCTGATCGAGCTCGGCGGTGGCTTTGAGACCAGCGACGTGCAAACCTATTTCCAGCAACTTGGGATTCCCGCGCCCACCGTCGTGGCGGTGCCGGTCGATGGCGGTCAGAACGTACCGGGAGGCGACCCGAACGGGGCCGATGGAGAAGTGGCGCTGGATATCCAGGTGGCGGGAGCGATCGCTCCGGGAGCAAAGATCGCCGTGTATTTCGCTCCAAACACCGACCAGGGTTTCCAGGACGCTGTTTCGGCGGCGATTCACGATACGACGAACAAGCCGTCCGTCATCTCGATTTCCTGGGGTGGTCCGGAGGATGCGTGGCCGCAGAACACGTTGACGACCTTCGACATGACGCTCCAATCGGCTGCGGCGCTGGGCATTACCGTCACCGTGGCCTCCGGGGACAATGGGTCGAGCGATGGCGAGAGCGGGACACACGTGGACTTCCCGGCTTCCAGCCCGCACGTTCTGGGCTGCGGCGGCACCAACCTGACGGCCTCCGGGAGCACCCGGCAGAGCGAGACCGTATGGAACGATCAGGCGCAGGGCGGCGGTGCGACCGGAGGCGGTGTAAGCAGCTTCTTCGCCCTGCCGAGCTGGCAGGCAAACTCCGGGGTGCAGGCGCCTCCTTCCGGCAGCAGTGGCGGCCGGGGCGTGCCGGATGTGGCCGGGGATGCCGCTCCGGCGACTGGCTACTCCGTGCTGATTGATGGCCAGTCCGCAGTGGTGGGGGGAACGAGCGCGGTGGCCCCGTTGTGGGCTGGGCTCGTTGCACTGCTTAACCAGCAACTGGGCCGGCCGGTCGGGTTTCTCAACCCTTTGCTCTACGGCGCTGGGGAGCAGGGTTTCTACGACATCACGCAGGGCAACAACGGCGATTTCAGCGCGAAAGCCGGCTGGGATGCATGTACCGGGCTAGGGAGCCCGAACGGCCAGGCGATTGCGACGGTGCTTGGGAAGCAGGGTTAGGTTGTGGGCACGTTCGCGCCGAGGGAGCAAGAAGCAGATCCCTCGGCTGCGCTCGGGATGACACAATCGGGCTCGGGATGACCTGGCAGAGTAGAGCCCTCGGCGCTGCCATGGCGCATCGGTTCAAGAGCCTAGCGGCTGGAAAACCGGCTTGCCCTTCTCACTCCACCCGATATGGCCCATTGGATGGTGGTGATCATGGGTAAACAGGACCAGCCACTGCTCTGGAATCGCGCGGGAGTAAAAGCGCTTGCGCTCCTCGATACAGCGCACAGGGTCGAGGTCATAGCCCATGACCCAGGTTATGTCGAGGTGCGCGCTGGTGGGCAGCAGGTCTGAGATATAGCAGGCACGCTGTCCGGCCGAGTCGAGCATGACGGCCATCAACTGCGCGGTGTGCCCGGGGAAGACTTCGACCGAGACACCGGGCACGATCTCTTGCGGCTGACCGGGTGCTACGTCGAGCAACGTCATCTGGCCGCTCTCGACCAGGGGGTCGTAGTTGGCGCTGATATAGCTGACGGCATCGCGCTCAAGCTGCAGGTGGCCGTGTTCTACCTCGCCCCGATGGGCGAAATAGCGCGCATTGGGAAAGGTAGGCACCACGGCGCCTGCGGCGGTCTGCATAGTATTCCAGCCGCAGTGGTCAAAGTGGAGGTGCGAATTGATCACCACGTCGACCTCCTCCGGCCGGATGCCGGCGGCGCGGAAGCTGTCCATGAGCCGTTGCTGCGCGCCGTAGATGCCGCGCAGCTTCTCCGGAAGCTTGTTGCCGAGCCCGGTCTCGATTGCGACGGTGTGCTTGCCGGTGCGGACCACTACCGTATTCGTCCCGAGCAGGATGCGGTTCTGCGCGTCCGCCGGTGCGCGCTTTTCCCAGAGCGGCTTGGGCACCACTCCGAACATTGCACCCCCGTCGAGGTAGTAGGTCCCATCTGTGAGCACGGTCAGGTCGAAGTCGCCGACCGTGGCGCGGCCCCGGACCAGGTTCCCGGTCGTTGCATTGGCCGCGGGATGCGGGACGGCGGGCACGGTCGCGGATGCGCTCTTGTCCGGCGTCATTCCATCGCTCCGCTCGGAACCTGGCTGGTCCCGGAAGGCAGCAGCCAGGTCTGGAAATGCCAAAGGATGCGGTTGTAGAGCTCGGTCCTGGCTTCCGCGCCGGCAATCGAATGGGTTTTGCGGGGAAAGATTTGGAGATCGTAGGGCGTATCCAGATCGATCAGCTTCTGGATGAACTGGACAGAGTTCTCGATGTGCACGTTGTCGTCGCCGGTGCCGTGCGCCAGCAAGAGCCGGCCGTGGAGCTTGTCCGCGCTATTCACCACGGAATCTTGTTGGTAGGCCTCCTGGTCCTGGTTCGGCAGGCCCAGGTAGCGCTCGGTGTAGATGGAGTCGTAATCGCGCCAGTCTGTCACCGGGGCCACCGCGACGCCGGCTTGGAAGCGGTCCGAGTGGGTAAGTGCGTACAGGGTGAATGTGCCGCCCCAGCTCCATCCCCACCAGCCCAGGCGCCTGGAGTCGAGCTCGGGATATTGCGCGAGCGTCTGGTCCAGTGCGGCGAGCTGGTCTTCCAGTTGCACCGGCCCGAACTTATGGTAAGCGGCCTGCTCGAAGGCGCGACCCCGGCCGCCCATGCCGCGGTTGTCCACGTGCAGTACGGCGAATCCATGCTGTGCCAGGATATTGTCCCAAAGAATGCCGCGGTTCCCGCTCCACTTGTCGGTGACCACCTGCGCATGCGGGCCGCCGTACGGATTGGTGATCAGCGGAATGCTCGCCTTGCCATGCTCCCCGGCAGGCAGCAGCAGGCTGGCATAGAGCGTGGTGCCGTCGTTGGCCTTCAGCGTCAGCGCCTTGGGCTCGAGCAAGTGGTAGGCGGCGAGCGACGGGTGCTCCCAGAAGGTGCGGCAGGTGCCGTCTTCGTGGCACATGCTCACGGTCGGCGGCTTCAGGGTGGCCGAAGCGGTGTCCGCAAAGAACTTTGCGTTGGGCGAGAAGACCGGCTCATGGAAGCCGCGAGCTGTGCTCACCTGGCGTGCCTCGCCACCGGCCATGGGAACCGCCCATATCTGTTGCTGCCGGGGATCGCCCTCATTGGAAAGGTAATAGACCAGGCTCCGCGCCGGATCCACCGCTTTGATCGAGATCACTTCGCCGTTGCCGTGTGTAAGCTGCCGCTCGAGTTTCGCTTCCCCACCCAGCGGATTGGCGGGGTCGAAGCTGTACAGATAGATCTGGTTATGGCCATCGCGCCAACTGTTCCAGAGGAAGTGCGGCCCGGTGAAGGTGACGTCATACGCGGCATCGAAGAAGGCGTCCTCGGTTTCCCCAAGCACTTGCTTCGCCTGCCCGTTGCCGGCATTCGCAAAGTAGAGGTTGCGGTGCTTCTGGTCGCGGGTTACGGTCTCCACCCAAAGGGTGTGGCCGTCGAGCCAGCCAAAGCGGGGGATGTAGTCGTTCCCGCTATCGATCGGGATATGGAGCCAGACCGTCTTGCCGGAGCCGGCATTGACTACGCCGACGCGAACGCCGGGATTTGGATCTCCCGGCTGGGGATAGCGCTGCGCGTCCACGGCAGCGTGGGTGGGAATCCAGTCCACGATGGGGTATTGCGGTACGCCGGCCTCGTTCATCTGCAGATAGGCGATGCTGTGGCTGTCCGGCGACCAGAAGTAATTGGAACGAACATCCAGCTCTTCCAGATAAACCCAATCGACTTCGCCGTTGAGCAGAGTGTCTTCACGCGTGTTCGTAAGGTGAATCGGATTGCGCGTATCGCGCAGGCGCCGCAGGACCAGGTTGTGGTCGCGGATATAGGAGATGAACGTGCCGTCGGGCGAGAACTTGGGGTCGTCTCCGCTGCCGGAACCGGTCTGCGCAATCTGGATCCCGGTGCCCTGGCGGGAGGAGAAGAGCCAGAGCTGGCCGTCGTTGTCAAACAGGAGGTGGTCCGAATCTGGCGCCCAGATGTAGCTGCTCTGGTGGTAGCGCGCGCGGTGATCGCGATCCTGTTCCCCGGCTACTGCTCCGCTCTCCAGGGTTTGCAGCTTGGAGCGGGGGACTAGCACGGACGCTCTGCCGGAACTTCCTTCTACCTGCGTCAGGTCGCCGTGATCGCTCAGGTAGGTAAGCCGCGTCCCGTCGGGACTCCAGACCATGCCTTGGGGCGCTTCGGTGGTGAAGGTGGGATTGGAAAAGATCTCCCTTACCGTGAGGGGGCCGGGATCGCGATCGGGAGCGCCACCCGCGGCACCCCAGGCAGTGGCGGTAAAGGCGAGGACAAGGGCCGTGGTGAGGCGTTTAAGAAACGAAAAGACCAAGAAAATCACTCCTGCATTCTGCAACGCGAACGCAATCCGGCTCAGAAATGCGGTTGGACCGAAATGGACTACATCTGGGGGAACGGGTCACGGAAAAGTGTACAGGACACAAAGGGTAGGGTGGCTGTGGGTGCTAGACTCCATCTCAAACCCATGGATGCAACGGTAGAAAACCTCGCCCGCCTGCAGCAGCTTGACAGCGAAATCCAGCAGCTCACCCAGGCGCTGGCGGCCTTGCCGCGGCGCCTCTCGGAATGCGAAGCCAAACTCAAGGGCTACCAGGCTAACGTGGCGGGGCTCGAAAAGAAGCTGCAGGAGGAAGAAGCACTGCGGCGGCGCTTCGAAAGTGACCTTGCAGACCAGCGGCAGAAAATCGTGAAATTTCGCAACCAGACCAGCAGCGTGAAAAACAACGAGCAGTTCCATGCACTGCAGCATGAGATCGGCTTTGCCGAGGCGGAGGTCCGGCGGCTGGAAGATGCCGAACTCGAAGGCATGATGCGGACCGAGGAGCTGCAGGCGCAGTTGGCTGCCGCGCAGGCGCAGGTCGCGTCCTATGAGAAGGATCTGGCAGCGGAGCGGGAGTCCACGCGCAGGTCCACGGAGTTCCAGGAGGCAGCGCTGAAGAAGTGGCGGGGCGAGCGTGCGAGCGTGCGGCCGACCATCCCGGAGGAGATCCTGGCGCAGTACGACCGGGTAGCTGGCTCCCGTGGCACGGGGTTAGCGCGTGCCAGCAACCAGCGCTGCACCGGATGCCAGATGGGTCTGCGGCCGCAGGCCTGGAACCAGGTGCGAACGGGCGCGCTGATGAATTGCGAAAGCTGCGGACGGTTGCTGTACTTCAATCCCAGGCTGGAACCGCAGATCGAGACGGGCGCGCCGGAAAACGCAGGCCGGCGGCCAGCCTGATGGGCGGAAGCAGTTTGCGGGCCTCTGGAGTGCAGGGCGGGGAGGGCGCTTCCATGCTCCGCGTCGCGGTAGATATGGACGAGGTGATCGCCGATGCCTTGGGCGAGCTGATCGTCCGCTACAACCGCGAGTTCGGCGAGCGCCTTCGACGTGACGACCTTCACGGCAAATGGATGTACGACGCGGTGCCTCCCGCGCGCAGGGGACGGCTGGTGGAGTACCTCAACATGCCGGACTTCTTTGAGAACCTGCCAGTGATGCCGGAGAGCCAGCGCGTGCTGGAACGGATGACGGCGGAGTACGAGGTGTTTATCGCGACGGCCGCGATGGAGTTCCCGAACTCCTTTGGCCCCAAGTACCGCTGGCTGGAACGCCACTTTCCTTTTCTCTCGCCGAGCCACTTCGTCTTCTGCGGAGATAAGAGCATTCTCAAGGCGGATTACCTGATCGATGACATGCCGCGGCACTTCCAGCGGTTCAGCGGCGCGGGCATTCTTTTTACCTCCCCCCACAATGCGAAGCTGAAGGGCTACACACGTGCCGACAACTGGCGGGTGCTGGAGAAGATGTTTCTACGGCGTTAGCGAGTGCCGGTTCGAGAGGCCGAGGTTTCGGGAGAGCATCGTGAACAAAGAAAGGCCACCCGGCGGTGGCCTTTTTGTATTGCGGGCAAGCCGATGTTAAGGCTTGGGGGACAGCATCGGGGCTATACGCTCAGCGCCCGGGGGCACATTCATGCCAGGCCGGGTGGCGGAACTTGGGCTGGCTACCCCGGGCCGGATGCTGCCGGCACCCTGCGCGGCGAGGCGAGCGCCTACGGCAGCGCCGAGCGTGCGCATGCTGACCGTGGACTGGGCCGGCGCCTGCTGGTGCATCGTCACGATGATGGCGACTGCGGGGTTTTTACCGGCACAGCGATAGCTGTGCGGGGTGCTCGCATCGAAATAGACGCCATCGCCAGGCTCCAACGTGTGCTGCTTATCGGAGTGCCGGATCTCCAACTCGCCTTCCAGGATGTAGAGGAACTCAAAGCCGGGGTGAACGTGCGGCCGGACATCCTGGCCCTTTTTGAGGGGAACAAACTCTGCATAGTAGGGATCGAGCTGCCGGTCCGGCACCATGTAGCCGAGACTCTCGAAGTAGTAGGTCGGATCGTCTACGCCCGTCTGGGGCAGGCGGACGCGCTCCTTTTTGCGGTGCACGCGGAAGAGCGTGTGCGGCTCGGACTCGAAGAAGTACGACAGGTCCTTGCTGAAGACCATGGCAATACGAGCAAGATTCCGCAGCGTGGGCACCACGCGTCCGGTTTCCAACTGGGACAGGAAGCTGGCAGAAAGGCCGGTGTGCTTGCCAAGCTCCACCAGACCCATGGATTTTTTCAGCCGCAGTCGCTTGATGCGCTCGCCGATGTGCTTTTCGTGAATGACCGCTTCCGCACTTGCCTGGTCCACCTCGGGGGTGATCTGCTCTGCCTTTGACTCCATATCAAAATCCCTTCTCACGCGACGCCCTTTGCTCGTCAGTTTCAAGATTAGGATGCGACAGGGAAAGCGATCTCCTCTTTTCTTCGCGGGAAGCCCGAGATGTGGAGAACGTTTACATCCAGCGCCTACATTTTGATGCAATCAACAAGGGAGGGAACCGGGAATGAGGAGAATCCTACTGAGCGGCGGAAGCGGCTTGATCGGAAGCGCGTTGCGGATCTCGCTGGAGAAGCGCGGCATCCAGGTGGTCCGGTTAGTGCGGCGTCCAGACGAGGTAGGTGCTGACGCGGTGCTGTGGCGTCCTGAAGACGAGCAGCCGGTAACCGAGTTGGAGCGGCTGGAGGGCTGCGACGGCGCGGTCCACCTGGGTGGTGCGAACCTGGCGAGCCATCGCTGGAACGAGGCGTACCGGAAGGTGATCCGGAATAGCCGCGTGTATTCTTCCCGTGCGCTGGCTCGCGTGCTGGGCGCGTTACGGGTTCGGCCGCCGGTGCTGGTGGCTGCTTCGGCGACGGGCATCTACGGTGACCGCGGGGATGAGATTCTGACGGAGAACTCCGCGCCGGGGCAGGGTTTTCTGCCGCAGGTGTGCGAAGAGTGGGAGGCGGCGAGCGACCTCCCACGGCAATTTGGAGTGCGGGTGGTCCATCTGCGCTTCGGGGTGGTGCTGTCGCCGAAGGGCGGCGCACTTGCGACCATGCTGCCGGCCTTTCGCGCCGGACTGGGCGGCAGGATGGGCAGCGGGCAGCAGTGGATGAGCTGGCTCACGTTGCCGGACGCAGTGCGGGCCATCGAGTTCGCGCTGGAACATCCGGAGTTGGAAGGCCCCTGCAACACGGTTAGCCCGGAACCGGTCACGAACAAGGAGTGGACCCAGGCACTTGCGGCCGCACTTCACCGGCCGGCGGTGTTCGTGCTGCCCGCCTTTGTGCTGCGCGCCGCCTTCGGGCAAATGGCCCAGGACACAATGCTGGCCAGTACGCGCGCGATTCCCGAGCGGTTGCAGCGCGCAGGCTTTGCCTTTGAGCATTCGCAGGTGCAGACGGCGCTAAGCGCGCTACTCTAAGCGTCCACGGCGCAGGTCTGCTACGCTGGAGCGCGATGGCCGACAGCTTTGGAGGGGGTTCACGGCTGCGCCCGCTGCGCAGTGGCGGGATTGTATCGCTGGTGCTTTGGTTGGGTGGTTGCGGTACCCCTGGCGCACCCCAGCCGCCTACTCTGAATCTGCCACAGCCGGTAAACGACCTGGAGGCGGAGCGCACCGGAGACACCGTCGCGCTGACCTGGACGATGCCGGACGAAACCACGGATAAACTGCCGGTGAAGGGCAGGCTGGAGGTGCGCATTTGCCGGCAGCTGGATGCATCGGCCTGCACGCCTGCAGGTACAGCTACCGCTGCCCCCGATGCGGCCGCTTCCTTCACGGATAAGCTTCCGCCGGCGCTGGCCAGCGGCGCGCCCCATCTGCTTACGTACAAGGTAGAGACCGACAACCACGCCGGGAGGTCTGCCGGCCTGTCGGAGCCCGCCTATGCTGCCTCGGGAGTGTCCCCAGCGGCCCTGGCGGGCTTTCACGTTCAGGTAAGGCCGCGTGGTGTGCTGCTGCTGTGGTCGCCGGTGCCGGAAGGAGCCGACAGCGCACCGGATACAGTCCGCATTGAGCGGACGATCTTGGAAACCCCGGGGAAGGTGCATCCAGCCGCGCGCCATCGCGATGGCGTTCCGCCAGAGCAGATGCTGGAGGTAAAGCTGAGCGGCGGGTCTGCAGGGTCTGTCGGCGCCGGGCCGGACCGGGCACTCGACACACAGGCCAGCTTTGGCCAGAGCTATCGCTACCGGGCTCAGGGCGAAGTGACGCGCTCGGTAAATGGACAGCCCCTGACGGTATACGGCCCATGGAGCGATCCAGTGACCGTGGACGTACGTGACGTTTTCCCCCCGGCAGTACCGGTTGGGCTGATCTCGGCACCGGATACCGGGGCAGGCGCCATCGATCTCTCCTGGACGCCGAACGCCGATGCGGACTTGGCCGGATATGTGGTGTACCGGCGCGACCTAGGCGCGAGCGGGCCCCCGGTGCGCATCTCAGACCCAAAGGCGCTGCTGCCAACGCCGTCTTACCGCGACACCACCCCACAGCCCGGCAAGCGGTACGCCTATTCGGTAACGGCTGTGGACCGGGCAGGGAACGAGAGCCGGCCGTCTGCCGAAGTGGAAGACGGGCTGCCACTGCCACCATCGAAGTAGAAGAGGGAGAGGGCGATGCGATATTGCCGTTTGGAGACAGCGCGCGGAGCGCGGTATGCCGATGTCGGCGAACGGGATGGGGTGCTATGGGTGGAGCGTCTAAGGGAGCCGCTGCCGGAAGCACGCGGACCGCAGGCAAGCGCGGGTGAAGAGTTCCGGCCCATACCCCTGTCCGAAGCGCGGCTGCTGGCGCCGGTTGAGCCTTCTAAAATCGTGTGCATCGGGCGCAACTATCGGGAGCATGCGACGGAGTTGGGCAACGAAGTGCCGCGCGAGCCGCTTTTGTTTTTGAAGCCGCCGTCGGCGGTGATCGGGCCCGGCGGACCCATTGCGATCCCGCCGCTTTCTCAGCGGGTGGACTACGAGGGCGAACTGGGCGTCGTGATTGGCAGGACGGCGAAGGCTCTGGGTGAGCATGTAGATGTGAGGGACTACATCCGCGGATATACCGTGGTAAATGACGTGACGGCGCGGGACCTCCAGAAGTCGGACGGGCAATGGTCGCGTGCCAAGGGATTTGACACATTCTGTCCGGTGGGCCCGATCGTCACCGACGAGATCGATCCGGAAGCAGGCGTTGTAGTCGAGACCAGCCTGAACGGTGAACGGAAACAGCACGGGTCCACCACGGACCTGATCTTTCCCATTGCGCACCTGCTGCGCTACATCACGGCGGCGATGACCCTCTACCCGGGCGACCTGATCCCGACCGGAACGCCGGCCGGGGTGGGGCCGATGCGGGCCGGAGACACGGTGGAGGTCACGGTCCAGGGAGTCGGGACGCTGCGCAATCCGGTGCGCTGAAGCAAGGCCCTGGGCTGAAATGCACTTGGGCCGAGGGAGTCATGGGAGCGGCCCTTAGCATCGAATGGATAGAATGGAATTAGCAGGCGCGCGAGAAGGAGCGGATATGGCAAAAACATTGCTCGAACAACTTCGTGGGATGACCAAGGTCGTGGCAGATACGGGCGACTTTGAATCCATCGAGAAATACAAGCCGCAGGACAGCACAACCAACCCTTCGCTGATTGCGACCGCCGCAGCTTTGCCGGCTTACCAGGGCATCGTGGACGACGTGCTGAAACAGGCGAAGCAGGAACTGGGCGATAACGCCAGCGATAAAGAGGTCGCGAATTGCGCTTTCAAACGGCTCGCAGTGGCCTTCGGCAAGAAGATCCTGAACATCGTTCCGGGCCGTGTTTCCACGGAAGTGGATGCGCGCAAGTCGTATGACACAGAAGCCACGATGAAAGAGGCTCGCGAGATCATCAAGCAGTACGACGAGGCCGGCATTTCGCGGGAGCGCGTATTGGTGAAGATCGCATCCACCTGGGCAGGCATCCAGGCAGCCCAGAAACTGGAGCAGGAAGGCATCCACTGCAACCTGACGCTCCTGTTCGGATTGCACCAGGCGATTGCCTGCGCAGAGGCAAAGGTTACGCTGATCTCGCCCTTCGTTGGCCGCATCCTGGACTGGTACAAGAAGGACACCGGCAAGGACTACCAGGGAGCCGATGATCCGGGCGTGCAGTCGGTCACCACGATCTACAACTACTTCAAGAAGTTTGGGTACAAGACGCAGGTGATGGGCGCGAGCTTCCGTAACATCGGCGAGATTGAAGAACTGGCGGGCTGCGACCTGCTGACCATTTCGCCGAAGCTGCTGGGCGAGCTAGACGCCAAGCAGGGAGATCTGCCGCGCAAACTCGATCCGGAGAAAGCAAAATCGATGCAGATTGAGCGCATCCCCATGGACCAGCAAACTTTTGAGCGGATGCACGAGCAGGATCGCATGGCGCACGACAAGCTGAAGGAAGGCATCGAGGGCTTTTCCAAGTCGCTCGAAGAGCTTGAGCAAATGCTTGCCAAGCGCCTGGCAGAACTAGGTGCGAGCAAACAGCCGGAACTGGCTGCGCGCTAGAAACTCAGCAACCCGAAGTCACCAGAAAGGCAGCCCACGCGGTTGCCTTTCTCTATTTGTGCCAGACGGATGTGCGTGTCTCACTCGCACTCTGCCCGTTCAACTGCCAACAAAATGGCGTACTCACCTCGTTGGGGGATAGCAGCGCTGCTCACCTCACGATAATTTCGGCATCCATATAGCACCACCACCCGCGTGATGCGGCGTGGTGGAATGCAAGCCATTTCGCTGGAGGTGCACGTGATTCCACAAGAACATTCGCTACGTTCTCTGTTTCACCAACTCGTGCATGAATGCTGCGTCTGTGATCTGGGAATGGATGACGCAGAAATTGCCGCCTATCTCGGTGACCTGCTGACGGATTTCTCGGAAAGTGAAAAGATCTACGCCATCCGCGACCTGTGCGGCCGGCCGGTGAAGGATTTGGATGGAATGCTGACAGCGGCGGACCCCGTACATGGCACCGCGATGTCGTTCGATGGTGAGCGCAGCGTGCGCAAGCACATTGGCGACTATGCGCTGTTTTTTACGGGGATGTATCCGGAAGCCATGCACGGCAGCGTGCAGCCGCACACCTTCACCCGGCTGGTGCAAACGGGGAAGGAGAGCTACAGCATCGTGGCCTCGTTCAACCTTTTTGAATATGCGCGGGAAGCGCCGCTGTTTGAGCGGCTGTCGCACGAGTTTGAAAGCTGCATCTTCGGATTGAACCTGGTACGCGCAGCACTGGACAAGAGACGAGCGCTGCCGCCGGGTAGGCCGCAATCGCATCTGATGTGAACAGGGGCTCCGCGACGTTGCGGATTCTGAGCGGAGATCCCGGCGAGAGATGCGGGGTGAGAGATGCGGGCAGCGGTTCTGCGCAAGCAGGCGCCTATCGCTGAGCGGCCGTTGATGATAGAGGAGTGTGCGCTGCCCAAGCCCATAGCCCGAGAGGTCCTGCTCAAGGTGCGGGCATGTGGCGTATGCCGCACCGACCTGCACATCGTGGAGGGAGACCTCCCGCTGCAGCTTGCCCCGGTAATTCCCGGCCATCAGATCGTAGGCGAGGTGGTTGAGAACGCTTCCGCTGAGTTGCCGCGCGGAGCCCGCGTGGGCGTTTCATGGATGGGCGGCACAGACGGCGTATGTCCATTCTGCCGGCGCGGCGAAGAAAACCTGTGCGACGCGCCGACATACACGGGCTACTCGCGCAATGGCGGCTACGCGGAATACGTAACAGCGCGTGCGGATTTTGTATATCCGCTCCCCGGCCGGCTTGATGACCTGCAGCTCGCTCCGCTGCTGTGCGCCGGCATCATAGGATTCCGCAGTCTGCGCATGGCGGAGGTGAAGCCGCGCAGCCGCGTGGGTTTGTTCGGCTTCGGAGCATCGGCCCACCTCGCGATCAAGGTCCTGCAGGCGTGGGACTGCCGCGTGTATGTGAGCACGCGCGGGGCATCGCACCAGGCATTCGCGCGCAGCCTGGGAGCGGAGTGGGTGGGCGGCGCGACCGACCAGCCGCCGGAGCCACTGGACAGCGCTGTCACCTTTGCGCCTGCGGGCGAGGTCGCGCTGGCGGCGCTCAAGTCGCTGCGCAAGGGCGGCATTGCGGCGCTCAATGCCATCCACATGAGCCCGATTCCCGAGATTCCGTTTGACCAGGTGCTGTGGGGAGAGCGGCAACTGCGGAGTGTGACCAACATGACGCGGGCCGACGCGCGCGAGTTCCTGAAGCTTGCGGCGGAGATCAACCTGACCTCCACGGCTAGGCCGTTCGCGCTAGAGCAGGCCAACGACGCGCTGGCCTGCATCCGGTCCGATGCCATTGACGGTGCGGCGGTGCTGGTGCCGTAACCGCTCCCAGACCACAATTACATCAGGTCGCAGTTACGGAACTGGGTTAGAGTATGTAGCGCGAAAGGTCCTGGTTTTTGACGATGGACGCGACCATCTGCTGCACATAGGCAGGGTCAATCACCACGACTTGCTCGACAGCGCCGGAGTCGCTCCTGCGTTCTACCATTGGCAGCGGCACGGTGGCGCCCATGCCGTCGCTCGATGCTGCGGCTACATCCACCAGGCCTTCCGCGGTCTTGGGTCCCTTGGTCAGGTCCGGAGCGAGAAAGCTGATCTCGTCGAGCACGCGTTCCATGATGGTGTGGAGGCGACGTGCGCCGATGTTCTCCGTTGTCTCGTTCACACGAAAGGCGAACTGCGCCATCTCTTCCAATGCCTCGCGGGTGAACTCAAGACGTATTCCTTCGGTTTCAAGCAGCGCAGCATACTGCTTGGTGAGCGACGACTTGGGCTCGGTGAGAATGCGGATGAAGTCTTCGACGGTGAGCGATTGCAGCTCCACGCGAATGGGGAAGCGGCCCTGCAATTCCGGGATAAGATCGCTGGGCTTGGAGACGTGAAAGGCCCCGGCGGCAATGAACAGGATGTGGTCGGTGCTGACCATGCCGTACTTGGTGTTGACCGTGGTGCCTTCCACGATCGGGAGGATGTCGCGCTGCACGCCTTCGCGGGAAATATCGGGACCGTGTCCCCCTTCCCGGCCCGCCACCTTATCGATCTCATCGAGAAAGACGATGCCGGAGTTCTCGACGCGTTCGACCGCTGTGCGCGTCACCTGCTCCATATCGATCAGGCGCTGCTCTTCTTCCTGCACCAAATAATCGAAGGCTTCGGCAACATTCATCTTGCGCTTCTTGGTGCGCTGGCCGAAGAGGTTGGGCAGGATGTCTTTCAGGTTGACGTCCATCTCCTCCACGCCCTGGTTGGAGATGATCTCAAATGAAGGCGAATTGCGCTCGCGTACATCGATCTCGACCGTGCGCTCGTCGAGGCGGCCCTCGCGGAATTGCTGGCGCAGCTTTTCGCGCGTGCGCGAGTGCGAGTCGGGTCTTTCCGTGGAGGCAGCCGGCGCTTCGATCGTCTTCCCATCCACCGCAGTGGTGGGCGGCACGGTCGTGGGCGGCGGGAGCAGCAAATCGAGCAGCCGCTCTTCCGCGTTCATTTCCGCCTTGTCCTCCACCTCTTCAAGCTTCTCTTCACGCACCATGTCGATAGCGATCTCTACCAGGTCGCGGATCATGGACTCGACGTCGCGGCCCACATAGCCGACCTCGGTGAACTTGGAGGCCTCGACTTTGAGGAAAGGCGAGTTCGTCAGCTTGGCGAGTCGGCGCGCGATCTCGGTCTTGCCCACGCCGGTGGGCCCGATCATGATGATGTTCTTGGGCATGATCTCTTCCGCGAGATCAGGCGGCAGCTTCTGGCGCCGCATGCGGTTACGCAGTGCGATGGCTACCGCGCGCTTGGCGGCCCGCTGGCCGACGACGTATTTGTCGAGTTCCGCGACGATCTGGCGCGGGGTCAGTTCTTCGAGTGCGAGTTCCTGGTCCTCAGCGGCGCCAGGGAGGTAGATTGCCATAGCCCGGTTCTCCTTCTGGGCTTCTGCGCGGCCCTGAGGCTAAGCGCGGAGTTCTTCAATAGTGATCTGGTCGTTGGTGTAGATACAAATCTGGCCCGCAATCTGGAGCGACTTAAAAGCGATTTCGCGCGCAGGCAGCTCGGTGTTTTGCATCAGTGCCCGAGCGGCGGCCAACGCGTAGGACCCGCCGCTGCCGATGGATGCTATGCCTTCATCGGGTTCGATAACGTCTCCGGCACCGCTGATGAGAAACGTCTGATGCGGGTCGGCAACCACCAGCAGAGCCTCGAGGTTGCGCAACATCTTGTCTGTCCGCCAGTCTTTCGCCAGTTCGACGGCGGCGCGGCCGATATTGCCGGCGTACTGTTCGAGCTTGCCTTCAAAGCGGCTGAAGAGCGAGAAGGCATCGGCGGTCGATCCGGCGAAGCCGGCAAGGATTTTGTCCTGATAGAGGCGGCGGATCTTCCGCGCGGAGTGCTTGATTACGCTGTCGCCCAGCGTGACCTGGCCGTCGGCAGCCATGACCACGCTATCCCCGCGGCGCACACAGACGACCGTGGTGGAACGGATGCGACGGGAACGAGATTCGGAGGCGGGAGCAGCGGGTGCGGCGGCGCGTGATCTGCCAGCCGGGACAGAAGCGGACGTGTGCATGTTTCACTCAAGTATACGCCAGCACGGGCGCTTCGCCAGGACCAGGGAGAGCCGATAGAACAGAGGAGGACCCGCGGGCAATGCGCCTTTTGAGGTACTCCCCCCGGCCCTCTTCGCCGTTCCGGAAGCGCCAGTCTGGGATATGCTTGCAGCAGTTGTGGCAGCCTCTCCCCCGGAGCACACGATGTACGGCTTCTCCCCGCGCGAAACGCAAGTTGTGAGCACGCTGGTGCTTGCCGGAGCTCTTGCCATTTGCGCTACCGCGCTCACTCTATTGCGCAAGCGACCCAGCCTGGAGGAGACGGAGCGGGACCGCCGCGCCGCTCTGATCAAGGGTGGACGGATCACCACTGCAACGGTGATCGACATCTCCGACCTCACGCCAGAGGAAAGCGGGCGTCCCATGGGGATGCAGCTCATCCTCTACCAATACGAGATTTCCGGCGTGGTCTATGAGTGTTCGCAGGATGTGACCCTGCTGAAGCACCTGGTCGATATCTATCATTGCCGCCTCGGCTTTCCCGCCTCGGTGCGCTACGATCCGCACAATCCCGGCAATAGCATCATTGTGGCCGAGAGCTGGAGCGGGCTGCGGGAGACGGCGAATTCCGTGCCGCTGCATCCGCTGCGGCGCGTCCATGCGGCACAGGTGGCGCACTGAAGCCGGATCACCGGGCAGCATTGAAGCCGTTTTGGGCCGCAGGTAGACTTGCAATATGCATGTGCATGGCCAGTCCACGGCGAAGACGCAGCGGATTCTGCGCTTCTCGCTGCTGGCGACGCTGGTCTATGTGGTCGTCACCTTCGTCGCGGGGTGGCGGGCGCATTCGCTGGCGCTGATCTCCGAAGCCGGACATAACATCTCGGACGCGCTCGCACTGCTGCTTTCGTTCGTGGCGGTGTACTTCGGGACGCGTCCGGCCACCGACCAGAAGACCTTCGGCTACCAGCGCGCCGGCGTACTCGCGGCCTTTCTTAATGCGCTGACGTTGATCCTGATTGCGATCGGCATCGCGATAGAAGCGGTGCATCGGCTGGGACAGCCGGTAGCCGTGCAGGCCCGCACCATGATGCTGGTCGCCGCGGCCGGCGTGGTGATGAATGGGGTCATCGCCGCCTTGCTGTGGAGCGGAGCACGCGACATCAACATCCGCAGCACCTTTATTCACATGCTGGGCGACACGCTGTCCACAGCGGCGGTGATCCTGGGCGGCGTCGCGATCCTGTTTACCGGGCGCAACTGGATCGATCCTGTGTTGTCGCTGATTATCGCGGCGCTGATTCTGTGGAGTTCGGTCGCGATCGTGCGCGAAACGCTGAACATCCTGCTCGAGGGCACGCCCTCCGGAGTCTCGCTGCCGGAGATCCGGCGTGGCCTGGCGGAGATCCGCGGCGTGGTGGATGTGCACGATCTCCATGTATGGAGCCTGGGCTCGCAGACGCGCGCACTGGCCAGTCACGTCACCATTGACGACATCCCGCCGTCAGAGAGCAATCGCATCCTGGCGGAGATCAAGGCGATTCTCCTGGCGCGCTTTCGCATTCAGCACACCACGATCCAGTTTGAACATGCGGAGTGCGAGGTGGCCCACGGCTGCGTCATGGCGATCGAGGAAGAGCACGCCCACCATCATCATCACGGACACGTCCACTAGGCACCGGCGGCTGTTCCATGCCAGCCCCGAGCACTCGGACTCAACCCGAGTTGTTATGCGCTCAGGATGTTTGTTTCCAGGAAGGCATTGTGGAACTTGCCCTGCGGATCATACTGCCGCAGCAAGGCGCGGTACGCGGGCATTTCCGTGTAGAGTTCGTGCAAACGCGACCCCGGCGTGGTGAAGAGCTTCGCCCAATGCGGCCGGGCATCGAACGGCTTCAGCTTTTCTTCAATATGCGGAAGCACCGCATGGACTGCAGGCCATTCCGGTTTCCAGGTGAAGTGAATGGCCATGGATGGCCGCTGGCGGGCCGTGCTCATCCACATGTCGTCGGCGGCGATGGTGCGCAACTCCGAGATGAAGAGGTGCGGCGTGATCATGTCACGCAACTCTTCTACGGCCAGCACGGCCCGGTAACCCGCTTCGCGCGGGAGCAGGTACTCGGTCTGCAGTTCTGCACCGCTGCTGGGTGTGAAGTTCATGCGGAAGTGCGGCAGGCGCTCGTACCACGGCCCGGGTATGCCGAGCTGCTCAGTGCAGTTCTCCGCGGAGTGACCGGCCAGCGGGTGTAGTTTCCGGGTCGCCTTAGTAGCGCCGAAGAAGGTGGGCGGAATGGGCGCGGGGTGGCCGGCATCCACGCGGCTCTTGATCCATGCCTGGGTCACGCGATGATGCTGCCAGTCGGTGAACAGGCTGACGCTGTACCCGCTCTCGAAGATTTCTTCGAAGTGGTGCTCGAGCTCCGAGAAGGGGAGGTTCTCGTACACGACCTGCCGCATCTGGTACGTGGGCTCAACCTTCAGAGTCAGACGCGTGACCAGCCCCAGGCCGCCGAGGGCGACGACGGCTCCGGGAAACTTATCCCCGTGCTGCGCGAGCGAGAAAGTGGCCAGGGTTCCGTCGGCCGTGATCATCTCCAGGGCGGTGACGACGGTGGCCAGATTGCCGTTGCGATTTCCGGAGCCGTGTGTTGCGGTGGCGCACGCGCCGGCTACCGAGATATGGGGCAGCGAGGCGAGGTTGTGCAGCGCGAAGCCGTGCTGGTCGAGGTACGGCGAGAGTTGTCCATAGGTGACCCCGCCCCCCACGGTCACCGTGCGGGACTCTGGATCAACCTTCATTTCGTCCAGTTGCTTGAGCGAAATCTGGTCGCCTGTGGAATCGGCGATGCCGTTGAAGGAATGGCGCGAGCCCAGCGCCTTGACGCGCTTGGAAGCCTTCACCATGTGCTGCGCCTCTTCGACGGACCGGGGCTGCAATAGCTGGTCGGTGCTGTACGTGTAGTTGCCAGACCAGTTGGTTCGTGCGGCCGCGTGCTGTTCTCCAGTTGCGAAACGGGACACGAGCGTGCCCGTGAGCAGTGCCCCGGAGGCCTTCAAGAACTCTCGCTTATTCATCTCTGCATCCATGGTGGAAGGGATGCGAAGAGCTTACCGCAAGGGCGGCATCGGAAAGGCAGCAATCGTCGCCGCTCCTCTCGGAAGACTGTTTTCCGCATCAGAAAATCACGACTGGGCGAAATCGCCGTGCCAGCCGCGTTGGTTCGCTATACTGCGGCGTGCGTCGTGAAGCGGATTTGCGCACGCCGAATTTTCTGCGGAGCAGGAGAGAGCCTTTGGGACACAAGTTTTCCAGACGAGCATTTGCAAGATGGATGGGCGCGGCGGCCGGGGCGGCCTCGCTGCCCGCGTGGGGTAACGCGGCGAACGCAGCCGAGAGGAACATGGCCGCAGAGCAGAACACAGGCGACCAGGCTGCTGGCGGCACCACGCGCAAGTTTCCCGAGGGCTTCCTCTGGGGCTCGGCGACGGCGTCCTACCAGGTTGAGGGTGCGGTGCACGAGGACGGACGCGGGCCCTCCATCTGGGACACCTTCTCGCACACGCCGGGCAAGACGCACAACGGCGACACCGGTGATGTGGCCGACGACTACTACCATCGCTACAAGGAAGACATCGGCCTGATGAGCGACCTGGGGTTAAAGACCTGCCGGTTCTCGGTGGCGTGGCCGCGCATATTTCCGAATGGCACGGGCACGCCGAATCCCAAGGGTCTGGACTTCTATGACCGCATGGTCGACGCGCTACTGGCCGCGGGCATTCAGCCCTATTGCACGCTCTACCACTGGGATCTGCCGCAAGCATTGCAGGACAAGGGTGGATGGGAAAACCGCGACACGGCGAAGGCATTTGCGGATTACGCCGGGTACACGGCCGGGCACCTGTCGGATCGCGTTCATCAATTCATGACCGTAAACGAGCTGCGCAGCTTTGTGGAGCTGGGCTACGGCAATGGACAGCATGCGCCGGGGCTGCGCGTCGGGCCGCAGCGGCTGGCGCAGGTGAGCCACTATGCAGTGCTGGGCCATGGGCTGGCGGTCCAGGCGATCCGCGCCAAAGCCAAGCCGGGAACCAAGGTCGGGCTGGCGGATAACCCGTCGGCGGCAACCCCGGTGATCGAGATCCCGGAGCACATCGAGGCCGCCGGGCGCGCGATGCGGGAAGAGAACGCCATGTTCCTTACCGTCATCATGGAAGGGAAATACACCGATGCCTACCTTAAACGGCTGGGTGCGAACGCGCCGAAGTTTACGCCGGAGGACATGAAGGCGATCGGCAGCCCGCTCGACTTCCTAGGGCTGAACGTATACACGCCGATGTTTGTGCGTGCTGACGCCGGGGAGAACGGCTATGCGGTGGTGCCGCCGCCGTCCTCCTATCCGCACATGGCCAGCCCCTGGCTGACGGTGGGACCGGAAGCGCTGTACTGGACGCCGACGCTGGTACAGAAGCTGTGGCAGGTGAAGGAGATGTATATCACCGAGAACGGGGCATCTTCTGCCGACGTACTGACCCCGGAAGGCAAGGTGCTCGATACGGACCGCGTGATGTACCTGCGCAACTACATCGGGCAACTGCAGCGGGCGGTATCGGAGGGAGTTCCAGTGAAAGGCTACTTCCTGTGGAGTCTGCTCGATAACTTCGAGTGGGCGGACGGGTACGAGAAGCGCTTCGGCATCACCTATGTGGACTTTCAAACCCAGAAGCGGACGCCAAAGCTCAGCTCCGCGTTTTACCATGAGGTGATCCGTCGCAACGGGCTGGCGTAGGCACGCAGCCGGCCCGTGCGGCGGCGGGAGTGAGCTGACCATGCAACGACGCGTAACTGAATCGGAGATTGCAAACCTGGTGGAGCGCTTCTATGCGAAGGTGCGGGTGGACCCTGCACTCGGCCCCATCTTCGCCGAAGCCGTGGAGGACTGGGACGCACACATTGCGCTACTGAAGGACTTCTGGTCCACTGTGCTGCTAACCACGATGCGCTACAAAGGGAACCCCATGATGGCGCATCTGCCGCTGCGCATGGAAGAAAGGCACTTCGGGCGCTGGCTGGAGTTGTTCCGTGAAACTGCAGCCGAGGTGATGCCGCCCGCTGTGGCCGCCTCCGTAGTGTCCAGGGCCGAACAGATCGCAGGCAATATGCAGCGCGTGTTTGCGGCTAGGGAGGTAGGGGCGGGGCCCTCCTGACGCGCCGATAAGGCAGCGATCATGCGGAGCACGCACGATTCTGCCTCCGGATTCCGGTTCCAAGTCTCCGAGTGCCGGCGTATGCTTTCAGTCTGGCAAATGCAGAATGCTATGGAGACAAGCGTATGAAGCAGCCCGTCTGGTTTATTGGTGCGAGTATCGGGCTGACGGTCCTGTTTTACGTGATGGCCTACTACCTGCTTCCGCCTCCGCCACCTACGCCGGCCCTGGCCTTCATGTTTGCAGGGATCGCAATCGTCACAGTGTGGGTTGCTTATATTTGTATTCGGAAATTCCGGGAACGGTCGCAAAAGGCGAAGCTCGTCTGGTTTGTAATCTCGGCTGCGGGACTTTCGCTGCTGCTGGTCGGCTGCACCAAAGCAACGCCTCCCGCACCCGAAGCAGGCTCCTCCGGGTCCGCAACCCAGTCGAGCACGGCGCCTCCTCCCTCTCCTCCTCCTCCTCCTCCTCCTGCGACGCAAAGCATGCCGCGCGTGACTGGCACTTCGTTCTTGTTGCCGCAGGAGAAAGAAGAGCCCGGGTATGGACTCTATAGCTACGCACTGCTGACGCACACACCGAGCGAGGGGGAGCGGCCCAGATGTAAGGCGTTTTTCCGTGCGCTCCTCGCACTTCCCACGGCAACGGATGTGGAGCAGCACGGGCATGTGGATCGAAAGCGCATCAATGTGACGTACCTCCTGCTGAACAAATCCGCACCGAACTGGAACAGCATGAACGCGGATCAGAGGTCGGACTACCTGATGGATAACTACGACACGGGCCGCTCCGCCGTGATGCTGGCGAGCCTGCCGCAAAAAACCGGCCCGGGGCCGGTCGTCGTCTCCACGCTCCAGCCGCTCGATCCCTCGCAGCATCCTCACCCGGTCTTGGTGCAGGATATGTCTTCCGCGCTGCCGCAACTGATGAGTGCGTACGTGAGCGGATTTGTGCAGCAGGCTGCAATAGACCGCTTTTATGACAGTCACACGCTCTCACAATTCGCGCTGTCGCTGCGGAACCTGCTTGAGGTATCAGCGACAGGTGTCGGGGAAAGCGCCGACGCTGTCCAGAAGTGGATCAAGTATTTCCATTGATGCAAGTGGCCTGATGATACCGAGGAGAGCGAGCCATGGCCCAGATTCAACACGTCTTTGTGCTCATGTTGGAAAACCGCGCATTCGACCATATGCTGGGGTTCTCCGGGATTTCCGGAACTGATGCGGAAAGCGGCGCGGCCACATCTCTGAACGGCTTATCCGGAAGCGAGAGCAACGCCTACGGAGGAGTGACCGGAACCGTAAGCCAGCCAGCCGAAGAAGCCATGCAGGTGGACCCGGGGCATGAGTTCGCCGATGTGCTGTGCCAGCTCTGTGGGCCCAATGCGACCTACGCGCCTGGCGGAGCGTATCCACCCATCGACAACTCCGGATTCATGGCCTCGTATGCCAACGCGGTCAAGCATGCGCAGCAGACGAGGGATCCGGCCGAAATCATGAAGTGCTATGCGGCCAGCCAGCTTCCAGTGTTGAACGCGCTCGCCGCAGCGTTCGCCGTGTGCGATGCGTGGTATGCATCGATGCCGGGGCCTACGTGGCCCAACCGCATGTTCGTGCACGCAGCTTCGTCCGCCGGGCTGGACCACAGCCCGACTACCGCGGAGATTGCGCTATGGGAGACACTGAGCGGCGGCTATGCGTTTGCGAACGGAACGATCTTTGACCGGCTCGCCACCAAAGGAATCGGAAGGCGTCTGTATGCCGGGGATCTGTTCCCCATGATGTCGGCGCTGAAGGGAATCCGACTGGACGACATCCGCCAGTACAGCCAGTTCGCGGGCGATCTCCAAAAAGATTTCCCGTACAGTTACGTTTTTATTGAGCCGAGCTATGACCTGCAAAACGATTACCGTGGAAGCACGTCGCAGCACCCGCTGGGCGATATCAGGCGCGGAGAGGCGCTGATCAAGAGCACCTATGAAACCATCCGGCAGTCATCGTTATGGCCGAGCAGTTTGTTGATCGTGCTTTGGGATGAGCACGGCGGGTTCTACGATCACGCGATACCGCCTGCTGCGGTCACACCGGGCGACTCCAAGCCAGGCACCGGGCACAACAAGTACGGCTTTACGTTTGAGCAATACGGCGTCCGCGTTCCGGCACTTATCATCTCGCCCTGGGTTCCGGCGAACACCATCGACCACCGGGTCTACGATCACTCATCCGTGCCGGCGACCATCGAGGCGCTGTTCGGTCTCCAGCCTCTCACCGCGCGCGACGGCGCGGCAAATTCCGTGTTGCCGCTGCTCTCGCTTGCGAGCCCGCGCGACGATACGCCGACCACCTTGCCGGAGCCGGAAGCAGGCGCGTTGCCGCATGTGGCAGTGGCTCCCGGAGCGCCGGTGCGTCCGCATGACCCGGTGAATGAAGGCAACCTGCCAGTCGTGATCAACGCAGCCATGCGGCAGGACATCGAGATGTCGCCCGAAGACCGGGAGACGATTATCGCCAGGGTCGCGGGGCTGAAGACGCGCGCGGAAGCGATCGCGTATCTGGATTCGGTTGCCGCCAAACGCGCTGCAGCGGCGGGCGCGGCTCAGCCCTGAGCATTCTCGCCAGGGATTCAACTCGCGGTCAGCCCGTGTGCAGCAACCGCTGAAACAAAACATCGCGCGTGCGCTGAAAACCGAGCCGCTGGTACATGCGGATCGCGCCGGAGTTTGCGGCAGCAACGTGGAGGAAAGAAATGAGACCAGCGCGCGCGTGTTCCTCCATTACGCGAAGAACGAGGCGGCTCGCGTAACCCTTGCCCGTGTGCGCAGGATGCGTGCAGACGGCACTGATCTCACGGTAGCCGGGCAGGGCGATCCGCTCGCCGGCCATCGCGACCAGTTCGCCATCGATACGAATGCCGTAGTAGGTGCCCATTTCGCAGGTGCGAATGCGGAAGTAGCCAGGGAACGCAACCAGGGTGAGCGCGAGCATGTCGGCGGCATCTTTCTCTGATAGCAGGACAATTGGCGGAGCGGCTTCCGCAGCGGCGCTGAGTGGAAGCTGTGATGCGTCGTGGATCATCTGCAATCCGGGAAGCTCGGCATCGAGCTGGAGTGACGACGGGAGAAGAGCCGGGATGAGAGGCGCGCCGGCGCTCATCAGGTAGATGGCTTCACCCGGTGCAAGCAGAGAGGCGAAATTCCGCAATGACTCTTGCGCGTGGTCTGGTATTCCGCCAAAGGGAACGACGTCTGCAGGGTATCTCCGAGCCAATGGCGCGGCCAGGGCAAAGCGGGCGTGCTCGGTACGGAGCGCATGCCAGAAGCAGTTTGCGAGCAGGCCGTCAGACATAGACCAGCGTGGGAGTGGCGGCGAGCAGCGCTTGCGTGTAGGGATCGCGAGGCGCCCGGCACAGCTCTTCCGCGTCACCCTCTTCAACCAGCTTCCCGTTGCGCATCACGGCGATACGGTTCGCGAGATAGCGAACCAAAGGCATGGAGTGGGTAATGAACAGGTAGGACAGCGCGTGTTCGCGCTGGAGATCGCGCAACAGATTCACAATTTGCGCGCCCACGCTGACGTCGAGCGCGGAGACCGGCTCGTCGAGAATCAGGAGTTCAGGGCGAAGGGCGAGTGCGCGTGCGATGTTGATCCGTTGACGCTGGCCGCCGGAGAACTCATGCGGATACCGGGTGAGCGCGGCAGCATCGAGACCGACATGGCGGAGCAGCGATGCGGCATGGTCCGTAACCGCGGCTCGCGTGCGCGGGAGATCATCGGGCAGCTCGGGATCCCGTTTATGTATCCACAGCGGTTCCGTAATAATTTCAAGCACGCGCATGCGCGGGTTCAGGGCAGCATACGGATCCTGGAAAACGGGCTGAATGCGGCGGCGGAGCCGGCGCATCGTGCGTCCGCGCGCACCGGTGATGGTTTCGCCGGCGAAGCGCACCGCTCCGGCGGACGGCTCGATCAGGCCCAGCGCCATGCGCGCCACGGTGCTCTTGCCGGAGCCAGATTCGCCCACCAGGCCGACGGTTTCTCCCCGCTCGATCGAGAGCGAAACGTCATCGACGACCAGCTTCGGTTCACCAGGCATGCCGAGAGCGTTCGACCGGCCGGGATAGGTCTTCGAGACGCGGTCGATTTCGAGCAGGGCCATGGCAGGAGGCTAACATCTGCTGCCAGAGAACGGAACGACCTGTAAGGCAGACACTGCCGTGCAGCATTAGACTCTTCCGATGGGGATCATGTCGGACCTCGGTGAAGGGGACCGTAGCGCGCGTCAGTCCCGGGCTTACCAGTCGCTTCGGGGCCTTTGTTGCGGCGATGCCTTTGGAGAGAGCTTTTTCCTTCCGTGGCAGCAGGCGCGCACCGCAGTGGCAAGCCGAGAGCTGCCCGAGGGGCCCTGGCGCTTTACGGACGATACGATGATGGCAATCTCCGTCGTAAAAGTGTTGGAGCGCTTTGGGGAGATCGAGCAAGAAAGTCTGGCCCAGAGTTTTGCGGAGTTGTATGACCCGATGCGCGGCTACGGTCCGGCCATGCACGACCTGCTGCATCGGATTCGAACGCGCGGGGCGAATCACTGGCGCGTGGAGGCGCAGGCCCTGTTTGCCGGACAAGGTTCCTTTGGGAACGGATCTGCGATGCGCGTCGCTCCGTTAGGAGCTTATTTTGCAGACGACCTGGACGCCGCGATGGAGCAGGCCGAACGATCGGCGGTAGTAACGCATTGCCATACAGAGGCGGTGGTGGGTGCCATCGCCGTCGCATTGGCTGCGGCTTTGGCGAGCAGAATCGCCACGGAGCAGCTTCCGGAGGTCCCCGAGTTCCTGGAGCAGATACGCTGCCGGTTGCCCTCCTGCGAGGTCCGAAAGGGTCTGGACAAAGCCATGGCGCTGCCCCGAGACACCTCCCCGGAGAAGGCCGCGTTTGTGCTTGGCAATGGAACTCACGTCAGCGCGGCGGATACCGTCCCTTTTGTGCTCTGGAGCGCGGCACGTCACCTTGACAGTTACGAAGAAGCCTTATGGAACACGGTGAGCGGGCTGGGTGATCGCGATACCACCTGTGCGATGGTAGGCGGCATAGTCGTGATGCGGACTGGATTGGAAGCAGTGCCAAAGCTCTGGCTGCAGCGGCAAGAACCACTCGGAGCATGGCTATCGATGTGAAGGGGAGCTCGACGGAATAGTGGCGCTCCCCCGGGTCAAGCCGTTTATGCGGCTTCGTTTGAGCAAGCCGCCTGTTGCGGCGGACTTAGTTATCGCGCCACAGCATGGCGGAGATGGTGGCCTCGTCCTGGAAGATCTGCAGCACATCACTCAAGTCCTTCACCGGGACGTCGTTGACGACCAGTTGGTAGATGAGCCGCTTTCCGCTTTTCGCGTCGACGTAGCCGCCAAAGGCCTGGGCCTTAACGAGCGGGCCGGTCGCGGAGCCCTGGACGTAGGTGCCGGTCTTGGCACGCACCCGGCCCTTGGCGCCGGCGAGCGACGGATCGGATTCAAAATTCCTGAAGCTGGCGAGCGAACCGTCCGTGCCCAGGATGGGTAGCGCGTCAAAGAACTGCGGGAACGTGCGCCGCTCGGTAAGCTCCTTGAGCATGTGCGTGACGGCAGTGTTGGTTGCGGTGGTATCGCCGCCGCCGCTGCCGTCCAGGAAATGGTATTGGTCATCGTCGATTCCATAGTGGCAGGCAAGGTTGCGCTTCTCTTCATGAAGCGCGGCCGGCATGCTGTCCACGCCCTTGGTCAGACCGAAGAGCAACAGGCTGGTATCGGCGCCGATGTTGTAGCTGACCTTCAGGATCAGCTTCGCATCCTGGCTGTAGGGCATGCCTTTCAGCTCAGCCACACGGTCATGGCGGGAGTAATCGCCTTTGGCGGGCAGCAGGCGTGTCGGGTTCTCACTCACAAGCGGCGCGTCCACCTTGACTCCCGCCTTCCTGAGCTGCTCGATCAGTACGGTGCGTGCGTAGTTTGAGGGCTGCACGATCCGGAAGGTCTGCACCAGCGGGAACTTGTTGGTGAGCGGCGGCACGAAGTCCACCGGCAGGTTGCCGGCAACCGTTGCCGTGCAGTCCGGGCGCCCGATGCAGGCGGGCAGGGCGGGTTCGAGCTTCAGTTCGTACGGCGACCCGGCCTGGCCGGTGTTCAGGTCGTTGTCTACCTCCAGCGCCTCGGAGTGAGGACGATACTGAACAGAAGCTCGCTTCCCGGGCTGTGTGGGGTTGATCGTGAGATCGACCACGTCATCATTTACGAAGATCGGCCGCAAATCGAATTCGTCGCGGAAGTTGTAAGGCTGGAATAGCCGGTCATCGATGATCACGTCGCCGGTGATCTTCTTGATGCCCGCCGCCGCCACCTGCTGTGCCAGTTCGCGGTAGCCGGCGAGCGGATCGGGCGCGGTGAGCACGGCATTGCCGAGCGAGTTGGCCTCGTTGTGATCGAAGTCGCTGATGGCAATGGTGCCGTCGCGATTGGTGCGTCCGCCCATGGTCAAGTCGCCGGATGCGACCAGCACCAGATCGCCATGGAGAACGCCGGTTTTGTCCACGTCGCCCACGCGGTACACGGGCGTGTTGTACCGGTGCTCCGGCCCGATCTGGTTCAGAAGTTCGCCTATGGAGAAGACCTTCCGTATGGAGCCGATGAGGAACTGATGTTGCGGCCGGAGGTCGATAATGGGTTCGCCGCTCTGCGCATCGAGGACCCGCAATCCCCACAATGCGCCCTTGTAGAGGGGCTTATTGAAGACGCTCTGGATGTCTGCGGGAATCTTGGCGTGCTGCGTTTGGTTCTCTTCCGCAATGGACGGCTGGGAGATCGCGGCAAGGGACGCGATCGATAGGGCGGCGACGGAGAAACATGTTGAGAGCGATGGCACTGGTGATCTCCTCTTGGGGGAGGCGGGTGCTCGGCACCGGATCCGTGCTGCGGCTGATATTAACGGCAACGCTTGTGCTCTAGCAATGTTTTCCGCACGCGAGCAACTCGAATAGGGCCGGTGCTCCGGATTTGGTTGTTATCCTGGCCCGGGCACATGACGTCTTTCTTTCGATCCACCGTTCAGGAATTTCTTGCGGCGAGCGAATCATGGATTCTCGCACGCCTTGCCACCGGTTACGCCAACCGCGGATACACCAGCCAGTACTCGGACCAGACGCTGACCTGGGAGCGGGATATTACGGCAGTGCGCCGCACCTTGGAGCAATGCGTCAGGGCATCGGAGACGGCGAAGTCCTGGGGGCTGCTGCTTGAGTTCTCCATCCCGCGGAAAGAATTGCGTATCGACATTGTTCTTTTGGTTCGAGACGCGATCGTGATTCTTGAATCGAAGTCAGGTGATGCGATCTCGCAGGCGAAGCGGCAGATTGAGGAATATGCGCTCCTCTTGCACTACTTCCATAAGGGTTCAACCGAGCGCCGGATTGTGCCAGTGATCGTGGCTCCAGGCGTTCACCCGTCGGACCTCACCTTTCTATGGCAACGTGAGCTCTTTGCCCAACTGGCCACCTATTGGGTAGCCAGTGTGATTCAGAGCACATGGGCGGACCTGCACGATGTGCTGTTGGCGGTCGAGCGTCACGCCGTTGGCCAACTAGCTGCAGACACCTGGGACGAGAGTCCGTACTTCCCCGTCCCGACCATTCTGGAAGCGGCAATGGCGTTGAGGAGTGGACTGTCTATTCGCGAGGTGGCGCACTCGGAAGCTTCAGAGCACGAAATCGAAACTGTACGGCGGACCATTCAGGAATGTGTAGACAAGGCCCGTGCCGAAGGCCAACACGCGATTTGTTTTCTGACAGGAGTACCTGGCTCCGGCAAGACACTGGTGGGCTTGAGCCTCGCTCATTCAAAGGAGAATCAGACAAGCGCGATTCACTTCATGAGCGGTAACGGACCGCTCGTGCAGGTGCTGCAGCACCTGTTTACACAGGAAAGCATGCGCAAGGGCGCGAGTGCTGCCCAATCGCGTGCGGAGGCGAGGACCCTGATCGAGAACGTGCACGTCTTTGCCCGCTACCACACAGAAGACAACCTGGGGCCGCCCTCCAATCACGCGATCGTATTCGATGAAGCGCAGCGTGCGTGGAATAAGCAGCAGAACATGCGGAAGTTTGGCAGGGACTATTCGGAACCCGAGATGTTATTGCGCATCATGGAGCGGCAGCCGGACTGGGCCGTCGTGGTTGCGCTAATCGGCGGCGGGCAGGAGATTAACGACGGTGAGGCTGGTCTGGAAGAGTGGGGCAAGGCGCTCGTGGGGAGTTCGAAATCATGGTCGATCTATGCTTCGCCTGAAGTGTTGGAGGGCGGAGCCTCCACTGCGGGACACCAATTGTTCGCAGATCCGAATCACCAAGCGGCAGTGCACACCAGTACGGCACTGCATTTGCGGACTTCGAACAGGAGTTTGCGGGCCGAGCAGTTGGCCACGTGGGTGAATCGGGTGCTGGACGGGGATGCGGACGGGGCATCCTCCTTGCGAGTTACAGATAAGTTTCCAATCTTTGTTTCGCGCGACCTGGAGCAGACAAGAGCAAAATTGCGTGAGCAGGGGATCGGTGCGAATCGGTATGGCCTTGTCGGTTCGTCCGGCGCAGCACGCTTGCGAGCGGTTGGACTAGAGCCGAGTTCGTCTTTCCACGCGGATTATCCCTGGGAGCACTGGTACTTGGCAGAAGCCATGGACATACGGTCGAGCTTTCGTTGCGAGGTGTTCGCGACGGAGTTCGAAATCCAAGGACTGGAACTGGATTGGATCGGCCTTTGCTGGGGTGGCGATTTCATTTGGAAGGATGGGGATGGATGGCAACTACGGGGGCTGCGCCACGGGAGGGAAAGCAAATGGAGCGCAATTCGCAGCCCTGAAAAGCAAACGTATCGAAAGAATGCCTATCGCGTGTTGCTAACGCGGGCCCGGCAGGGAATGATTCTCTTTGTCCCGACGGGCGATCCCAATGACCTGACGAACCTCCCAGAAGACTTCGATGAAACAACACGCTATTTGTGTCGCTGTGGAGTGATTCCCCTAGAAGGCATCGATGGAGGCGCAGAACAAGACAGGCTGGCGAGTCTCGGCCAGGTTCAGAACGAGCACCTGCGACTCGCTGTTGCAGAATCCTGAAGTCGGCGCCGTCTGCCTCGCGGTCGGCCCGGTTACCAGTACCGCGGTTGCCGCTATACTTGCCCTTCGCGCAAAAAGGAGAACAGCGAACGATGGGTTTGGACAGGCGGGGATTTCTTGCGGCTTGTGGCAGGGCTGGATTTGCGGGGACATTGCTGCCGGGTGTGCTGTATGCGATGGCTGCGGAGGCGCAGAGCGGGAGTGGGGATAGCGCGACCACAGCGGCTGCGAACCAGAGCGGCAACTCCGGGCAGGCCGCGCTGGCAAAGATTACGCCGGAGATGATTACGCAGGCGGCCGCGCTGGCCGGCGTGCCGGTGGCGCCGGAACAGATGAGCATGATGATGAAAGATCTGCGCGAGCAGCGGCAAGGCTACGCCAAGATTCGGCAACTGCATCTGCCAAACAGCGTTGCACCGGCGTACATCTTCGACCCGCTGCCGGCCGGGGCGAAGGTCGATGCAGCGCGCCGGCCCATGGCGATCAGCAAGGCGCCCGCGATCGGCACCGCGCCGGCGAATCTGGAAGACCTGGCGTTCCTCTCTGTGCGCGAACTGGCGGAGTATGTGCGAACCAAGAAGGTCTCGTCGGTGGCGCTGACGGAGATGTACCTCCGACGGCTGAAGCGGTACGACCCGGTGCTGCACTTCGTCATCACGTTGACTGAGGAGCGCGCGATGACCAAGGCGCGGGAGGCGGATCGGGAGATCGCGGCGGGAAAGTATCGCGGTCCACTGCACGGTTTGCCCTGGGGCGCGAAGGACCTGCTTGCGGTGAAGGGGTATCCGACGACGTGGGGGGCTGGCGGCTTTGAGAAGCAGAGCTTGCATGAAGACGCGACGGTAGTGAAGCGGCTGGACGCTGCGGGTGCGGTGTTGGTGGCGAAGACCACGCTGGGTGCCTTGGCAGAGGGCGATAAGTGGTTTGGCGGACGCACGCGGAATCCGTGGAACCCGAAGCAGGGATCGAGCGGGTCATCGGCGGGGTCGGCTTCGGCCACGGCGGCCGGGTGCGTTGCGTTTGCTATCGGCTCGGAGACGCTGGGCTCGATCTCGTCGCCATCCACGCGCTGCGGAACAACGGGGCTGCGTCCCACTTTCGGCTTTGTGCCACGCACAGGTGCCATGGCGCTCAGTTGGACGATGGACAAGCTAGGACCCATCTGCCGCGCGGTGGAGGACTGTGCCATCGTGCTGAGCAGTATCTATGGACCGGATGGGCAGGACCGCGCGACGCGCGATGCGGCGTTCAATTGGAACGCGGAGCTTGATTGGCGGTCGCTGCGCGTGGGCTACCTGAACGAAGAGTTCACGCCTTCGCAGGAACAGAAGCAGCAGGAAGCGGAGGCGCCAAAGGACGAAACTGACGAAGAGCGGAAAAAGCGTGAAGCCGACGAGCGCGAAAAGGCGGCGGCCCGAGTACGGCGGGAGTACGACCGCAGGTATGACCATGCTGCGCTCGAGAAGCTCCAGAGCATGGGCGTGAAATTGACACCGTTGCAGTTGCCGAAGCTGCCGTATAGCGCGATGTCGGCGCTGCTGACTGCGGAGGCCGCGGCCGCATTTGACGAACTGACCATGACGGGTCGCGACAAGCTGCTGACAGAGCAAGGGCCGGAGGACTGGCCGAATCAGTTTCGTGTGGCGCGCTTTTATCCGGCGGTCGAGTACATCCAGGCGAACCGGGCGCGGATGCTGGCAATTGAGCAGTTGTCGGCGCTGTTCCAGCAGGTGGACGTGATTGTGACGCCAAGTTCGGGCCGGCAGTTAGTGGCCACCAACCTGACCGGGCATCCCGCGGTGATTGTGCCTAACGGGATTCGCGGCGAGGATGCGCCGCAGCCTCCGGCCACGGATACGGGCGAAGACGATTCGATTGGCGGGCCGGGAACGCCGGTGAGCCTTACCTTTCTGGGCGGCCATTACCAGGATGCGAGGCTTTGTGCCTTTGCGCGTGCTTATCAGCAGGCGACTGGCTTCGAGAAGCTGCACCCGAAGCTATAGCGCCGCGGGCGGGCGCATTTCTGAGTGCTGCAAGGAAAGAACGGCGAGATAGGTGGCAAGACATTGCCTGCACTCTCGCTGATGCCCGAATCGCTCCGGGGCGCATCCCAAGAACCAGGAGGGTCACACATCGGTGCAATCGCTGGCTGCCTTTCTACAGTCCGTCTACCGTAATCCTGTGCGCGCGGGCTCGATCGCGCCTAGCTCCTCGGCACTCTCCAAACGTATGGCCTCCTTCGTCCCGCAAGATGGTTCGCCGGTGGTGGAGCTCGGCGCGGGCACCGGGGCTTTCACCAGCGCGATTCTTGATCGGGGCGTGGCGCCGGACCGCATGTGGGTAGTGGAACTGGATCCGTCACTGGCGCAATACCTGCGAAACGAGTTTCCGGCTGTGAATGTGCTGTGCGGGAATGCCGCTGACCTGCCGCGTCTTCTTCCCGCTGAGTTGCACGGCTCGGTCGGCGCCATCATCTCCGGCGTACCGATGCGCAATCTTTCGCGAGAGCGTCGCCGGGAAACCATGGCGGCAGCGCTCCAGGTGCTACGGCCGGGAGGGGACTTCCTGCAGTTCACCTACGGGCTGCGCCGGCCGATTGAGACCAAGGGGCTTCCCTTGCAGGCCAGACGCATGGGACGGGTGTGGACCAACCTGCCGCCCGCGGCGGTGTGGTGCTACCGCAAGGACGGTAGGAAGAGTTCGCGCTAGCCGAGCAGCCGTGGCGTGGTTGCGATCGCGGACCTGGGCTTCATCGGGGCGCGAAGCTTCGAGCTGGCCCGAGGCGCTATCCTGTAAGCAGACCTTATGAGCCACGAAGGCATTCGCATTATTGACGAGCAGGAAATGCAGCGCATTGACGTTAGCAACCGTCCGCTGCCGCGTGAATCCACCGATCCGGCCAAGGTGCGCATCCACCAGACCGAAGGGACGGGGATGGAGATCGACTGGAAGGATGGGCATCGCAGTGCCTGGACCTTCCGATGGCTTCGCGATGGCTGCCCATGCGCGACCTGCCACGAGGAGCGAGAGAAGGAGCATCGCGCCCCCGGGCAGCCGAAGGCGCAGCCTGCAGCCGTGCTCCCGATGTTCCAGCCGCCGCCGCGTCCGGACTCGGTCGAGCCGGCCGGGCGCTATGCCGTGATCTTCCACTGGAACGACGGGCACAAGAGCGGGATTTACTCGTGGGATTTTCTACGCCGGAACTGCCAGTGTGCAGAATGCAAAGCGGAGAGATCGCGGCGCTAACGGAGAGCGTGGTGCCCGGCTGCATGCCTTTGGAGGGCGCGGGCAACTTTCAGAACGGAAGCGACCAGCAGGACCGCAGCCGAAGCCGCTGATCAGATCTGCATCACTTCTTTCTCTTTCGCCTTCGACATCTCTTCCATGCGCTTGATCTCGTCATCGGTCAGCTTCTGCATTTCTTCGAGCGAGCGCTTTTCTTCATCCTCGGAGATGAGCTTGTCCTTGGCGGCTTTCTTGATCATGTCATTGCCGTCCCGGCGGATGTTGCGCACCGCGGTGCGGTGTTCTTCCAGCACCTTGTTGAGGTGCTTGACTACTTCCTTGCGGCGCTCCTGCGTCATTGGCGGGATTTTGATGCGGACGATCTTGCCGTCGTTTTGCGGATTGAAGCCCTGGTCGGAGACGCGCAGGGCCTTCTCGATATCGGGGATGATGGAGGGGTCAAAGGGCTGGACGACAATCATCTGCGGGTCGGGCGTGGTGATTTGCGCGAGCTGGTTGAGCGGCATCTCGGAGCCGTAATAGGCTACGCGGATCTGATCGAGCATCTGCACATTGGCGCGGCCGGTGCGGGTTGAGGTGAGGTTCTGCCCGAAGTCCTTGACCGCCTTGTCCATGCGCGTCTTGAGCTGCTGGTGGATGTCTTTGAGTGCAGGAATGCTGCCCATTGCCGAAACTGCCATGGTGTGTGTTTCTCCTCGGGGATGCCCGAAAGAGTGATTCTAAAGGAGGACTGGCTATCCGGGCAGGCGCGAACCGCGCATTTCGAGAAGGCTTCAGTCCATCTCGCGCAATACGGCTTCGAGCTCCATCACAATGGGCGTGCCTTCGACCGTGAAGTGCGTCTGCTGCTTCCAATCGGAGAATTCCGAGGAGGTGGCGCTGTAGCCGACCTGCGATTTGGGGTCGAGAATCCAGACGTGCTTCACGCCCATGTCGAAGTAGTCCTTCACGCGCGCCTGGAAGCTGCGGATGCGGTCTTCCGGGGAAAGGATCTCGACGCAGACCAGGGGAGGATGGGTGATGATCTGCTCCCTAGGCAAATCCCGGGAGAGCAGAAGGATATCCGGGACACGGTAGTGCGTGGGGCTGATACGGATACGCACGTCCGAGACAACACGAAGTCCCCATTCGTGCTTATGGCGCAGGAAATGCTGGAGGACTGCCAGGATGAGTGCCCCGTGATCGTATTCTCCCACGTGTCTGTCCTCCAACGAGCCATCGACGTAGTCAAGGTCGGGACGGTAGTTGCCATGCAGGTAATCTTCCAGCGGAATGTGAGGTGAAGCGATCGCGGTCGCCATGGCTGCCTCCTGCGTGTAGACCATACCACCCTCCGGTGCCGTTGCGGCTACGCCAGAACCGCCAGACCGGTGCTCGCGGCCTGCTCGTGCGCGTGATAGCTGGAGCGCACCAGCGGGCCGGACTCCACGTGGCGGAAGCCCATTTTCATGGCCTCGTCGCGCATGAAGGTGAACTCGTCCGGGGTGTAGTAGCGGGCCATCGGCAGATGGTCTTTCGAGGGGCGCAGGTATTGACCGATGGTGAGAATGTCAGTCCCGACGGCGGCGAGATCGCGGTAGACCGCCAGCAGTTCGTCGGTTTCTTCGCCCAGGCCGACCATGACGCCGGACTTGGTCACGACGGTCGGGTCCATGCGCTTGGAGGTTTCGAGCAGGGCCAGCGTACGCTCGTAGCGCGCCCCGGAGCGGACAGCGCGATAGAGCCGCGGCACGGTCTCGGTGTTGTGGTTCAGCACTTCGGGGTGGGCATCGACCACGATGCGGATAGCGTCCTCGCGGCCCTGGAAATCGGGGATGAGCACTTCCACCTGGCAGCCGGGCGCCTGCCTGCGCACTTCCTCGATGACCAGGGCAAAGGCGCGGGCGCCGCCCAGGATATCGTCGTCGCGGTTCACGCTGGTGATGACGGCGTGCTTCAGGCCGAGGACGGCTATGGCTTCGGCCACCCGGCGCGGCTCGTCGTAGTCAATCGCATCGGGCCTGCCCTTGGGTACTGCGCAGAAGCCGCAACGGCGGGTGCAGGTATTGCCCAGCATCATGAAGGTCGCGGTTTTGTGCTGCCAGCATTCGCCGATGTTGGGGCAGTGCGCGGACTCGCAAACGGTATGCAGGTTCAGGTCACGCGCAAGCTTCTTCAGTGCATGAAAATTCTCGCCCACGGGCGCCTTGGCCTTGAGCCACTCCGGCTTGGGAGCGGGGCGGCGCGGTGCGGTGTTGATCTGCACCAGATCCATGGTGGAAGGAGAAGTGCCTGGGTAGTTGAGGACGATATCGGCCACGTGGGTACCTCGTTCCATTGTAGCGAAGGCGCGACGTGGGGACGTGGCGAGACGTGAGCGCCATGGCTGCCCCTTTTAACTCGCAGCCGCGGGACAGCCTCGTGGTCGGATCCGCGTCAGTGAAGGCGTTCGCGCACTTCGGGCCGCACCAGGTACAGGAAGAAGACGAGATTGACCGTGGCCATCACCATGTATTGCATCTGGTGAAAGCGGAACAGGCTCCAGGAGTAGAAGCACATGGAAAGGAACACCGCCGCCAGGGAGAGTGCCCAGCCCCAGCGGGAGAGCCGCATCAGTCCGTAGCCGGCTATCACCAGCAGGGTAGAGATAAGCAGGACGCCGGTGGCCTGGGCGCCTTTAGTGAAGTGATGGCCCAATACACCGAAGACGCCAAAGAGCGCGGTCACGAGCATCCACAGCGCGATGGCGGCCATGCCGGGGAGCAGGTTGGGTCGGGCGGAACTGGGAGGCGTGGTCGTCATAAGGTGTGGAGATACGCGAGCAGATCGTCCAATTGCTGCTGGCTCAGGTCCTGGCCGGCAGGTGGCATCATATTGCGGCCGCGGAGCACCACGGCGAGAACGCGGTCGTCCCGTGAAGGCGCGCCGCTGGGCAGGTACGGCTTACGGTAGAGGCCATACAGGCTGGGACCGTGCAGCGCCTGGGTGGAGTAGGCATTGTGGCACTTTGCGCAGTTTGCCTGGTACACCACGCGGCCCGCAGCTTCCTGCGTATTGAGCGCGCTGATTGGCTTGCCGGGAGGAAGCGAGCGGCAGCCGGTAGCGAGGGCCAGGCAGGCGAGGAAAGCGGAGAGGCGCAGGTGCGAGTTCAAGTCTCCATACTAAACGGGCAGTGCTGGCGGAACTGCGCGACTTGCGATTCTCGGAGCCTCCGCTTCTCACGATCGCTCAGCGCGTCTATTCGGCCGCAGCGATGACTTCGGCGAGTTTGTCCAGCAGATTCCGTTCCGCGTCGGAGCCGGGGTAGCGATCATTGACGATGAGCGAGAAAGCCAGCGTGCGGCCTGTCCTGGCAGTGAGGTAGCCCGAAAGTGCGTGCGCCTCCGCCAGCGTGCCGGTCTTCGCGGCCATGGTCCCTTTCAGGTGAGAATGGGCGAAGCGGGCCAAGAGACTGCCGTCGACACCGGCTACCGGCAAGGTGGCTCGGAAGTCCGCCGCCCAGGGTTGGCGCGCCGCGTAGACCAGCAGCCCGCTGAGAGCACGCGGGGTCGTCAGGTCATCCGGCGAGAGGCCTGAGCCGTCATAGAAGAAGAAATCATCGGGCCGTACTCCGGCGCTTAGCAGGAAGGCGCGGACAACGCGCGTGCCCTGTACAAACGAGCCATCCGCGCCCAGAAGCTTGCCAAGCGTGCGCAAGGTCAGCTCGGCGTGGAGATTCTGACTGGCCTTGTTGGTCACCACCAGGTCCTGCGCGAGCGGCGGCGACACGTGGGTCGCCAGCACGCGGCGGTCGCCGGCAGGTACCGTGATGCTGGATAGCGCGACGCGCTGCAGCGGAGGGAGCGGAGCCGACTGCTCGGTAAGAAAGCTGTTTGCATCGGTGACGGGGCGATGCCGCGGACGTGCCGTGCCGGTTACGGTGACGCCGCGGGCGCGCAGCATGGCCAGGAATGCGCGTGCTGCGAAGTCAGCCGGATCTTCGATGGCGAGTCCGGCGTGCACGCCATCCGTGCCCACCGCTGTCGTTCCGAAGATGCGGACTGAAAGCGAGCCGGGATGACGTTCAATGCCGGGACGAGCGGCAGTGCCGCGCGCGACGGTGGTCATCGCGTTCTCGAGTGTGTAGTAGGGCACCGCGGGGTCCCACTGCGCGATGGGTGGATTGCCGGGTTCCGCCGCCGGCGTGATGTTCAGGAACACCGCATTGTCATTGACCGTAAGCGCGGACACAGGCGCGCCGTAGAGCCACTCGAGATCGTCCCATTCCCAGCCGGTGGCGTACCCTTCTGCGGGAAACCAGGTGTCATCGCCGATGACGTCACCATCGATCGAGCGCACGCCATTGCGCACCACCTGGTCCGCCATGTCTTCCAGCGCAGCCAGCGGTGTGGTGGAGCGCTCCGTGTGCGTGCTGTAAGGAAAAGTGCGACCGGATATATTGGGATCGCCGGCGCCGAGGATCGCCAGCGCGCCGTGTAGCCGGCCATTGCCGTCGAGCGTGCCCTCGCTCACCACTTGGGTGGTGTACGTAAGCGTGGGCGGCAGGAGCGCAAACGCAGCCGCCGTGGTGAAGAGCTTGGCATTTGAGGCCGGGTTGAAGTACTGGCCGTCGTTGAGCGAGAAGACCTGCTTGCCCTCGAGCGTCACGACAGAGATGCCCCAGTGCGCATGCGCGACCGCGGGATCGGCCAGCAGCTTCTCCACCTGGTGCGCCAGCTCGGTTGTTGTAAGCGGGCGCGAGTGGTGCGACGAGTGTTGGCGAGCGGAAGCAGCGGAGGGAGACAAGGCAACGGCAACAGCCAGAGCGGCGGGGAAGAGGCGCATTGTCCCGCAGTCTACCAGCCGGGGCTTCGCTGCAAATGGAACGTCAGGGGCGATGGAGCGTGGGAGGGCCCTGCCCTTTCCAGAGGCGGTGATCCCAGGTGAGTGGCGTGAGCTCGCCATGGCCGATGGCGAAGCTCAGCGGCGCGGGGCCTTCTGTCGCGGCGTCGGGCTTTGCCTCGCTTGCCTGCGCTGACGGGGCATCAAAGGTAAGTGTGAGTTGATTGCCGGAAACGCTCCAGTGGGCGAAGCTGGTGGTTTCGCTGACCGCGTCGGGGCTTTGTGTGACGGTAGCGGTGCCGTCGTCGCCGAGCGAGAGTTCTAGGGTGTGGTGGCGCGTGGCGAGGGTGCCTTCACGTGCTTCGGCGCGGGTTTCACCTTTGCTATAAGTTTCACCCTTCCACTGGCCGGCGTACTTTTTGGGGTGGTCGTTTGCGAAGAGTGGAACGGCGAACAGGAGCAATGCGGCGAAGACGGCACAGTGGGGGAGGCGAAGCGCGGGCATGCCCAAGATGATACCCAAGATGATCCCTGTGACCGCGTAACGTCTCGCCGGATGGCCGGCAACGGTTGAAGCGCTTGCATGCAGATGCATGTAGGCTGGATCGGATATGGAGTGACGGCGCGAAACGGAATGCGCTTCACGAATTTCCGGAAAGGCAAGCGATGCAGAAGGTTTCCCGACGTACGTTTCTGGAGGGCGCTGCGGTGCTTTCCATCGCCGCGCACCCTTGGCTCGCACATGCAAAAGGAGCAGGGATGGACGAGTTGCTGATGATCGGTACGCAGACTGTTACGGGAACGAGCAAAGGCATTTACGCCTGCAACTTCGATTCCGCCACGGGTGAATTGAAGCAAGTGGAGCTCGCTACGGAAGCTGACAACCCGACCTTCCTGGTGCTGGCCCCCGGCGGCCAATTGCTCATTGCCGCGAACGAGCTCGAACACTATGAGGGCAAAAACAGCGGCGCCGTGTCCAGTTATGCGCTGAACCGGGCGGCAAGGAAGCTGACCAAGGTGAATGAGGTAGCGTCCAAGGGCGCTGGCACATGCCACGTAGCGGTAGACCACACCGGCCACTCCGCATTTGGTGCGAACTACAACGGCGGCAGCGCAACTTCCTTCAAGCTGGCGAAGGATGGGCATCTCAGCCCGGCGGTTTCCTTTGAGCAGTACACGGGTCACGGGCCGAACAAGGACCGGCAGGAGCAGCCGCACGCACATCGCGTCACGGTTTCGCCGGATAACCGCTTTCTCCTGGTCAATGACCTGGGGCTGGATAAGATCCACATCTACCGGCTGGATGCAGACACAGCCAAGCTGACGCTGAACGATCCGCCGGCATGGAAAGCGGAGCCGGGCTCTGGACCGCGTGCGTTGCGCTTCCACCCGAGCGGGAAGTGGGCTTATTGCGTCAATGAAATCAAGTCCACGGTGGACGTTCTGCGCTGGGATGGACAGCGCGGCGCGCTCGAAACCATACAGCGGGTGGAACTGCTGCCGGCCGGCTACAAGGGGCCGACGCGCGGCTGCGACATCGTGCTGACCAGGGACGCACGCTTTGCATATGTAGCCAATCGCGACGACAACTTTATGGCAACTTTCACAGTTGCAGAAGACGCGAAACTGCAGTTGCAGCGCCGGAGTTCGTGCGGCGGCAAGATTCCGCGGCACTTTGCGCTCGATCCGAGCGAGCACTGGCTGCTTGTGGCGAACGAGCAGACCGATAACATTGCAGTCTTTTCGCGCGATACGGCCAGCGGGCGATTGGCGGATACTGGGAAGAGCTTTCCGATCTCCAAGCCGCAGTGCCTGGTCTTCGCATAGCAGAATGGGGCGCGGCGCTCGCGACCGTGTAAACGTCCGGAGCGCCGCCGCGTGTTTTACTTCGAAATGCGAAGCAGGACGACACCGTGCTTTGGGACCCGGGTCGTGAAGGTGTCCTGCAGGGTCAAATCGCGTCCGCCCCACACGTCGCGCGCCTTGGCCCCAGCCGCGACGCCAACGTCGGCGACGTGCAGTGTCATGTTCTCGTCGTCCTCGCCTCGATTAAAGAGAGCGACTGCCTTGGCGCCGTCTGTCAGGGGCTTGGACCAGATCTCGAATGGGCCGTCGGCAGAAACACGGTCGCCCTGCTTGCCGAGCGCGTCTTGATCGATGGCGATGACGTCGCGGTTTGTAAGGATGGAGAGCGTGTCCGGCGTCATCTGCGAGAGATCATTGCCCGCCAATAGTGGAGCCGCGAGGATGGCCCACAGGCTCATGTGCGTCCGGTACTCGTCGCTGGACATCTTGCCGTTGCCCACTTCGAGCATGTCCGGATCATTCCAGTGCCCGGGTGCGGCGTACTTCGAAAGACCCGCCTGACCGAAGCCGATGACCGACATGCGATCGTAGTTATCGGTGATGTCGCCGGTGGTGCGCCACAGGTTGCCACCGACCTCCGGGCCCCAGGTCCATACTGAGTCCCATCCGTACTGGCAAAGGCTGTACACGATAGGCCGGTGGGTTGCGACCAGTGCGTCGTGCATTTTTTTATAAGCGTCGCGCATCATCTGGTTGGCCTGCGGCGAGGCCAGCGTAGCGGTGCGCTTTACCACTTCGCCGAGTCCGCAGTAGTCGTACTTCAGGTAATCGATGCCCCATCCAGCATAGGTTTGCGCGTCCTGGGCTTCGTGTCCATAAGACCCTTCATAGTGCGCGCACGTCATCGGCCCGGGAGAGGAGTAAATCCCGAGTTTGAGACCCTTGGAATGGACGTAATCCGCGAGCGCTTTCATGTCCGGGAACTTCTCGTTGGTCTGGATTACACCGTCGGCATTGCGCTTGCCTTCCCAGGTGTCGTCGATGTTGACGTAGATATAGCCGGCATCGCGCATACCGGAAGAGACCAGTGCATCGGCGGCGGCGCGAACGTCTTTGTCGGAGACGCGGCCGGCGAAGTGGTTCCAGCTATTCCAGCCCATGGGCGGAGTCTTGGCCAACGTGGTGTCTGCCTGTGCCAGGACAGGAAGTGCGGCACAACTGAGTAGTGCGGCGAGGGCGAGTGTGCGTATAAGCATCGTGTGATTAGGCCTCCGGGACGGCGGTACCACTGTAGTGGCGTATCCGGAGCCAGTCAACGTGAGGGCCTGCCGCGCAATGCTGACGCGGACGCGTGTGCGGCGGCGCTGGGTCCTATTCGTACGGATCAACGGCAGGCTCGGTGGGCGCAGCGTGGGATGCATCGCGCACATAGTCGCCGCTTTTGCCCCCGGATTTCGTCTCAAGCTGAACTGCGCGGATCGCGATGCCTTTATCGAGCGCTTTGCACATGTCGTAGACGGTGAGCGCCGCGACGGCAGCGCCGGTGAGCGCTTCCATCTCCACCCCGGTGCCGGCGGTGGTGGCGGCCGTGCTGCGTATCGCGATGCCGCCTTCCACCACTGCAGCGGTGATATCGACAAAGCTGAGCGGCAGCGGATGACATAGCGGAATGAGGTCGGCGGTGCGCTTGGCGGCCTGGATGCCGGCGAAGCGCGCGACTTCCAGCGGATTGCCCTTGGGATTTGAAGGCAGAGCGGCGAGCACGGCCGGCGAGAGTTCCACGAAGGCCGAGGCGGTGGCTTCGCGGCGGGTCTGCGGCTTGGCGCTCACGTCCACCATGTGCGCTTCGCCAGCGGCGTTGTAGTGGGAAAGCTTGGGTGCGGAGCCGGGCATGTGGCCAGTGTACGAGAGGGGATGCCCATCGCGTATGCGGTGCGCGCCCTCCCTGGAAGCTTAGTCCGCGAGCAGCACCTGGACGACGCTGCCCTCCGGCAGCGATTCGCAATCGGGCGGGACCACCAGGAAGCAGTTGGCCCGGGCCGTGGCGGCGAGATCGCCGGAGCCATGCCAGGCGACAGGCGCGACCGTCGTGCGATCCCAGGCGCTCTCCATGCGCGCAGGCAGAAAGCGGGTGAGGCCGGGGCGCGTGCGGAATTCATTCTCGAGCGTGGCGGACGCGAAGCTGGGGGCGACTTCTGTTTCGCCTCCGAGTGCGCGAACGAGCGGCGCGGCGAAGAGCAAAAAAGTGACGAGGGTAGAGACCGGGTTGCCAGGCAGGCCCATGAAGAAAAGAGAACCGGCGCGATGCGCGTGCGGCAGGCGCCCGAAGACGGCCGGCTTACCGGGCTGGATGCGCACGCCGGTGAAGAAGAACTCCGCACCGCGTTGGGCCAGTGCGTCTTCGACGAGATCGTACTTGCCCATCGAGACGCCGCCCGAAAGCAGAAGCAGGTCCGCACCATCGAGCGCGGCATCAAGGCTCCTGGCCAGGTGTTCGTGACTGTCACGCGCAATGGGGAGGCGCTGCGGCAGGCCTCCGGCAGCGCGTACCTGCGCCGCCAATGAGTAACTGTTGGAGTTCCGTATCTGGTGTGCTAATGGAGCCGGACCGTCCACTTCCACTAATTCGTCGCCCGTGGCAAGAATGGCCACGCGCGGCCGGGCGTAGGTGTCCACCGCGGCGGCTCCACACTGAGCGGCAGCGGCAATATGGCTGGACCCAAGGCGTGTGCCGGCGGGCACGATGACGGCGCCGGCCCGCGCCTCGCTTCCCGCGGGGACGATGTTTTCCCCAGGATGGAGCGTGCGCCCGGGCGCAAGCCGCATGGCGTTGCCCTCGTGCTTCACGTGCTCGAGCATGGCGACCGCGTCGGCCCCCGGCGGAACGGGAGCGCCGGTCATGATCTCGATCGCACTTCGCGCGGCGAGAGGAGCGGTATCCATTGCATCGCCCGCGCGCATTTGTCCCGTGACCGGCAGGGCATCGCCGGTGCAGAGCTCTGTCGCCCGGACGGCGAAACCATCCCGGGTGGAGCGTGCAAACGGCGGCTGGTCGCGATCGGCCCGCACACTAGTGGCGAGCACGCGGTGCTGTGCGGCCAACAGGTCCGTGCGCTCGATCCGCCGGCCCAAAGAACTGCGCAGCGCTGCCGCGTGTTCTGCGATCAGGCCCGCGGCTTCAGGGTAGGTGAGAACAGGAGCGGACATGCTTGCTCGAACCGGATGCGGCGCGCGGAGGAAAGCTCACCAGATTGTGCGCCACAGCCTCAGGTTTTCACAGGCGGCGGGAGAACGAGGCGGCACAGGCCGACCCCCCTCCCCCTGCGCCTCTACTGCCGATGCGTGGTGGTGTGCGCGGGAGGCGTGCCCCGGGTTTCGGCCAAAGCTTCCTCGATCATCGCGTACAGCTTGTCGCGATCCACGACCTCGACAAACGGAACGCCCCGCGTCTGATTGGTCACGATCCAAATGGTAGGCGTGTGCTGAATGCCGATGCGCTGGCCCAGCGCGTAGTCGGCCTTGACCTCGGCCGCAAGCTTCTTCTGCGGATCGACCACGAACGGCAGTGTGACTCCGTGATCGGCAGCCCACTTCTGCGTGAAAGCTCGGAGGTTGGCCAGCCCGGCGTCACCGTTCTCGGTCATGCCATCCGAGTTGATCACGGTGATAGACCGCTGGTTGGCGAAGACATCGTCCCGGTACTCGTCGCCCAGCTTCTTCGACTTCGTATCGAAATAGCGTGCGTTCACGGCCGCCTCAAAGCTCCAGCCGTGCTGCGGCAGGGGGAAGTCATGGCGGACCCAGGGAATGTGATACTGTGCCGCGGCAGCCTTCAGCATCGGGTTGGCGCGGGCGCAGTCGGGACATTCCTGGTCTTCAAACTCAACAATGGCGACCCGGGCTCCCGGCGGAGGGTGGAGAGCGGAGGAATCATGCACGATCGTGGTCTCCTGTTGCGCCCCGGCGAAAGGCGCAGGGGTAAGCATCGCGGCAAGGACGAGACCGGCAGCCAGGCTGAAGCGGCGAAAGGGGGCGGAGAAGGGCATATCTGGTTAGACTCGCGTGTCCTCTGATTGTAGCGGACACTTCCGCGCGGGTGGGATCGGCCCGGCCTCATCCTAAAGACAAGGCGAGGAGAAAAAGGCCAGGAGACAAGGCCAGGAGACAAGGCCAGGGGAGCCGCACTAAGCTGATGGCTATGAGAAATGGGGCGAGTACCGCGTCCTTCGGTTTGTTTGTGATCGTGCTGCTGGCTGCGGTCTTCTGGCTGCTGCACCAGAAGGGGCATACGCAGTGGGCGCTGGTCGCGGCGTTGATCGGCATTCTGCTGCTGCGGGCGGGGTTGTTCGCCTACAACCTCCGGCAGCAACGGAAGCGCGTGGAACGTGGCGCAACGCCCTCCATTCCCAAGGTGGAGCAGCGCCTGGGACTGCTGGATGAGGAACCCGACGCACAGTCCGGCGCAGCGCCCGAGACCAGCCGCAAGGATGACGGGGCCAGGCCGAACAGCTAGCCGCGCTTGCCGCGGTTTTTCCCGGTGCTCGCCTTGCCGCCTTTCCTGCGCGCTCCCGCTTTGCCTGCCTTCGCGCTGCCTGCTTGCACCATGGCTGGTTCGTTTGCTGCCCTCTTCTTTTTCGTTTTGGGCCGGTTGCCCCGCGCGGGCTCCGCTTCTTCGAGAACGGAGAACTGGAGACGGCGCTCCACTTCGTCAACGCGATCCAGCACCACCCGTATTTGATCGCCCACGGCGTAGCGCTTGCCCGTCCGGATACCGATGATCTCCCGGGTGTTTTCGCGGAAGGTGTAATGGTCGCCATCGCGGGAGGTGGCGCTGAGCGAATCGATGGGCACCAGGCCCTCGATAAACAACTCGTTCAGCTCGATGAAGAGGCCGTAACGGGTGGGGTTCATCACCATCGCGGCGAAGTCTTCTCCGATGCGCTCCTGCATGAACTTTACTTTCTTCCACTCCATCAGCTCGCGTTCGGCTTCGGCAGCGCGGCGTTCCGCATCGCTGGACTCCTTGGCAATGGCCGCGAGTTCTTCCTCGGCGATGGGCGGAAAAGGGGCATGCTTCGCCTTCGTGTGAGCCCGGGAGTCGCCGGATACACCGGAGCGGAGCAGGGCCTTGGCGATGCGGTGAACGATCAGGTCCGGGTAGCGCCGGATGGGCGAAGTGAAATGTGTGTACGTGGCCGCCGCGAGCGCGAAATGGCCCTCATTCTTTTCGCTGTAGCGGGCCTGCTTGAGTGAACGAAGCATCAGGTGCGCGAGGATGCGTTCTTCCGGCGTGCCCGCAATCTTTTCCGCCAAGCGCTGATACATGCGTGGCGTGACCGGGATATCCTGCGGGATCTCGTGTGTGCGCGGGCCGGACCTGCTGGTTCCGCCGCGGTGGCGTTGATTGTGCGCGCGAAACTCACGGCGCTCCGATTTGAACTGAACCCGCTTTACTGGCAGCGCGCCGATGCCGAGTGAGTAGCCAAAGCTGGCGGCGATCTCCTCGAATTCGATCACCCGGCGCGGCTCCGGCTTTTCGTGAATGCGATAGAGCGAGGGCGTTCCCAGTCCCTCCAGCCAGGACGCAACGCATTCATTGGCGGAAAGCATGAACTCCTCGATCAGGCGGTTGGCCCACGTGCGATCCGAGCGCACGATGCTTTCCATCATGCCCAGCTCGTTGAATTCGATTACTGGTTCCGGCAGATCGAAATCGATGGAGCCGCGGCGCTCGCGCTTCCTGTTCAGAATCCGGGCCAGCGTATACATGCGCTCGAACTCCGGCACCAGCGCGTGGAACTCGCCACGAGTGCTCTTGTCGCCGGAGAGGATGGCGTGCACCTGCGTGTAGGTCATGCGGCGCGCAGAACGGATCACACCTTCGAGCACTTCGTAGCTGCGGACTTCGCCTTCACGATCGATCTGCATGACACAGGAAAGAACCAGCCGGTCTACGTCCGGGCGCAGGCTGCAGATATCGGTCGAGAGCTCCTGTGGCAGCATGGGTACGGCGCGGTCCGGAAAGTAAACCGAGGTGCCGCGCAGGCGCGCTTCGAGATCGAGCGCGGAACCCGCGGTGACGTACTCCGCCACGTCGGCGATGTGAACCTGGAGTTCGTAACCGTCTTGGTTTTCGCGCACCAGCACGGCGTCGTCGAAGTCGCGGGCTGTTTCGCCATCGATGGTGACGATAGGCAGATCGCGGAAATCGTGGCGCCGCGCGGCCTCCACCGGATCAAGGCGTGCGACGCCGCGCGCCTCCTCCAGCACCGCTTCGGGAAACACGTGCGGCAGGTGATGTTTGCGGATCATGATCTCGACATCCACGCCGAAGTCGTCGGGGTGTCCAAGAATCTCGATCACGCGGCCCCGTGCCTGCCTGGTCGGCCTGGGCCAGTCGGTGATCTCGACATCGACGACGAGGCCATCCAGGTCGCCTTCCGCCAGGTCGTGTTCGAAGTGGCGCACATCCTCCCCAAGCACGCGGTTGGGGGTGCCCTCGGCGGTCATCTCCGGCCGCTCCAGGCCGAAGGGAATCAGGATCGGCTGCGTCATGCGCGCGTCAAAGGGGACGACCGAGTTGCCCTGCATGTGGCGGCCGTGCGCGTACTGAAAGCGGCCCACCACGGTCGGGTTCCGCCGAGTGATGATGCGCAGTATGCGTCCGTGGCGGCGACCGGCATTGGCGCCCGAAGCGCGGGGCGGCCCCATTTCCACCAGCACCTGGTCCCCCTGCATCGCGCCGTGCAGTTCGCTTGGGGGAATGAAGATGTCATCGTCGCCGGTGACCGAGCGCGTGTGCGGTCGCACGAACCCGTAGCCTTCGCGGTGCAGATCGAGCCGGCCGGCCACCAGGTTTTCGCGGCTCTCCGCAGCCGCAGGAAGGGTCCAGTGGTCGCGGTCGGCCTTGATGAGGGTGCCGCGCGCGGTCATGCGTGCAAGCTGTTCGAGCAGGAGGCGGCGTTCGCGGCCGCCCCCCAGACCCAGTTCGCGCACGAGCTGTTTGTAACCGGCGCGTTGCGCAGGGGAGCGGGCTATGCGTTGCATCAAGTCGCGGTCAGAAGCCATAGCACTTTAGAGGGAGAAGATGCGGAATGGTATCGCCTGGTGAGACAACTGCAACGAAAGATATAGACAAATGGCGTGCAATTTTCCCCGGGACATGGGTAATATGCAGGAAAGGCCCCTGAAGTCAGCTCCCAAACGCAAGCTGCGTCCGCGGATGTCAGATTTCACCCAGGCTTTGGGACGAGCCGGTGTCGAGAGTGGGTGAAGCGTTCGCCCGCAGGCGCGTTTCGGAGCGGAGCAAGATTACGCAGTAGAGGAAAGGAAATCCCCAAGCGATGTGGAAACCCAACCAGCCCGGCACCTCCGGCAACTCCCCCCAGTCCCCGAGCACGGAGCCGGCGCGCCCGGCAGTGCCCACAACCTCCACCGGGTTTGAGCCCAGCACAGGGTCGCGGACACCCGCCGCACCGTCCGCCCAGGCGGCTGCTGCCGATCAGGCCACCATCGGCAAGAGCCTGGTGGTCAAGGGCGAAGTCACCGGTTCGGAATCGCTCTACATCGACGGCAAGGTCGAGGGCGCCATCAACCTGCAGGGCAACCGCGTCACCGTGGGCCGCAACGGCCAGGTCGCGGCCAACATCTCTGCGCGTGAAGTGGTGGTGCTGGGTAAGGTGCGCGGCAACATCAATGCCAGCGACCGCGTGGACATCCGCAGCGAAGGCTCGCTCACGGGCGATGTCATCGCGCAGCGCATCAGCATCGAAGACGGCGCCTTCTTCAAGGGCGGCATCGACATCCGTAAGCCGGGCGGCCAGACCAGCAAGGAAACCGCAAAGGTCGAAAGCAACAACGTCGCACACAGCGAAGCCAAGCCAGTCGGCGTCTAGCTTCCAGCGAAACAGTGCAGAGAAGGCCCCGGGCAACCGGGGCCTTTTTCATGCATACGAGGATTACCAGAATGACATTCGCCAAACTCATGGGAATTACGTAAATGGAAAGTAAATTGCGAAGACAGAAGCGATGTATCCTGCTCGTACTCTTGGCAATGTTCGGATTCGAATGTTCTACGTACGCCCAAACTGGACGATCAGGTACGGACTCGCGGCCCGGAGCTGCCTGGGTACTGACGGAAGTAGATCCGCAGTGGTTCTCTAATCCATTCGAGATGCCTTACCATTTAGAGGGATACGGCGGTGAAGGTTCGGAGCCGATGCGCGACCTCTGCGAGGACTTAAAGCCGTCCACTCCGTAACACAATAATCGTCAGATGTTTTTCTCTGTGGACTCAAGACAGGAGCGCTATCTTTCCAGCTCAGGTGCGATCCGCGAAAGTGCTGTTCAGCAGCGCTGCTAAGTTAGGGTGCTGTCTACTATACGGAGGCCCTCATCCTCTAATTCAACCCGCCCCGCCGCGAACCGCCTGATGAGCGCCGCTGCTGCCACTGCTCGTACTCGCGCTCTTCTGTGCCACGCTCGGCGCGTTTCTGGGCGCGCTCCTGGGCGGTGAATCCGCGTTCTTCGCTCCGGCTCAGGCGCTTGTGGGCGTAGAGGCCTTCCAATAAGAACTCAGCGGCGGCGACAATCTTTTCCGGGTCGTCCTTCCCCTTCACGCCGAGCGACGCCAGTTTCTCAAGCAGGCCCTGGATCTGCCGCAGTTCGGCGAGCGTGTCGGCAGCGGACTGGTCGTCGCCGATCTTGACGGCGCCGCCCAGGTTGAACCACTGCTCGATCTGCTGCGTGTTCACATCCGCAAAGTGCTTGTCATACGTCTGCGCGATCGCCGTGCGGATGATCTCACGCACCACCACGTCGGCCCCCTTCATCTCGCCTTCGTACTCCAGTTCGATCTTGCCGGTGATGCCCGGCAGCGCTGCGTAGATATCGCCCACCCGCGGATACGCCAGCGCTTCGCCATGCAGCAGGGCGCGGCGTTCGGCGTTCGAGACGGCCAGTTCCATGGTGGAGATGGGCAGCCGCTGCGAGACGCCGGAGCGCTTGTCCACCTTTTTATCTTCGCGCGCGGCAAAGGCAATCTGCTCTACTAGTTCGCGCATCCAGGGCGCGATCTCCGTTTGCAGGTGGCCGCGATCGCTCCAGCTTTCCTGCGCCGTGATGGCGATGCCTTCCTCGACGGATTGCGGATAGTGCGTGCGGATCTCGGAGCCGATGCGGTCCTTAAGCGGCGTAACGATCTTGCCGCGCGCCGTGTAATCCTCGGGATTGGCGGAGAAGACCAGCGCCACGTCGAGCTCCAGGCGTACCGGGTAGCCCTTAATCTGTACGTCGCCTTCCTGCATGATGTTGAAGAGCGCGACCTGTATCTTGCCGGCGAGATCGGGCAGCTCGTTCACGGCGAAGATGCCACGATTGGCGCGTGGCAGCAGGCCATAGTGCATGGTGAGCTCGCTCGAGAGATCCTCGCCGCCCCGTGCCGCCTTAATGGGATCGAGGTCGCCAATCAGGTCCGCCACAGTTACGTCAGGCGTGGCCAGCTTCTCCACGTAACGGTCGTTGCGACCAACCCAGGCGATGGGTGTTTCGTCTCCCTTCTGGGAGACCAGGTCGCGGCAGCGCTTGCACAGCGGATGGTACGGGTTGTCCCGGATTTCGCAACCGGCGACATAGGGAATCTGCTCATCCAGAAGATCGGTCAGGGCACGCAGGATGCGGCTCTTGGCCTGGCCGCGCAGGCCGAGCAGGATGAAGTTCTGCCGCGACAGCACCGCGTTCACGATCTGCGGAACCACGGTGTCGTCGTAGCCGACGATGCCGGTGAAGATGGGCTGCCGGGCCTGCAGCCGGCGAATCAGGTTTTCCCGGAGCTCGTCTTTCACGCTGCGGCCCACGCGCGCTTCCGAAAAAGCCGGCAGTGCCCGCAACCTGCCGAGCGTGGTGGGAAGATCTGGGGTGGCCTGGGGGACAGAAGCGGCGGCGGTGGCCTGCGGCATGCGCGGAGACTCCTTGGTTCGCGAATCGATGATGACAAGGCGGTGCACCCGCCCACACTCTTACTCTACGCTGCCCCGCGGCTCGCTGTGAAAAGCGCCTGGCGGGTTCGGCTACCGGCACCTCTACATCACATGCCCATTGCCGCTGGCTCGGCGGGACGCCTGGATGCCTCGCCGCAGTTTGGGCAGCATGTTGCGATAGTAGGCCAGCAGGTGTTCGGTCCGCTCCGCGTCGGAGGGAATGGTGAGTAACTGCTGCTGGAAGCTGAGATCGGCCGGCATGGTAGAGGCGAGCAGAAACGAGACCGGTTCGTCCAGGTTCAGGCTCAGGTTCGGCTCGATGGCGCCCAGCAGTTCCAGCGCTTCGAAGTGAAGGGCGACGCATTCCTCCCGTGCCGCCCGGGGTGCGGGCGCGCCCACGTCCGGCAGCAGATCGATTTCGGCCTGGAGATACGCACTGGAATTATCGAGCTGCTCGATTTCGAAGCGCTCCCGACCCTGTGTAAGCACGTCGAAGCGGCCATCGGGGTATTGGTACAAAACGCGCAGCACTTCCGCGGTGCAGCCGACCACGGCGAGGCCCTCCCGCTGTGCGCGTACCACGCCAAACGGCACGCGTGCCGTGATGCACTCCGCCATCATCTCCTTATAGCGTTCCTCGAAGATGTGGAGAGGCAAAGGTGCTCCCGGAAATAGAACAACATCGAGCGGGAACAGGGGAATCTTCATGCCAATGTCATTATGCTCGTCTCTGGAAGCCGGCAAAGCTCGCGTGTTGACCGCACGATTCCCTGTTTGCATCGCGCGCACAAGAGGCGAACAGCTTTGCACCTCACCCCACCCTAGATGCAAAGCAAAAGCGTGATTCCAGGGCACATTCAAGACGTGATTTCATCCAGTAGCGCTTCCATTTCACTTTTTGCATGGAGATTGCCGTTGCGCTGCGCGCAGGTGATCCCATCGCGCAAAAGCTGCGAAGCTTCTTCGGTGCGGCCAGCTTTCGCAAGAAGTTGTCCCGCCATCTGGTACCCCGGTGTGTAATCCGGATGCGCGTTGATCAATTGATCAAACTGCGCCAGTGCGGTTTCCGTCTGGCCCTGGTTGGCATACTCCATGGCCAGCCCGTAGCGGGCGAATGCGTCTTTGGGATTGCTTTCGAGGATGGCGGTCAGTGCGGCGATCTTGTCCATGCGTACTCCGATGCGGCTGTGACCGCTGCCTCTGCCTGATGCAGGATTCAGCCCGAAGCACGGCACCGGCGGAGGTCGCGCTATTTGCTTCCGCCAACGCAATCGCCGACACTGAGAGGAGAGGCGGGCCTCGCGCGCCCCCAGTCCTGGAGCCGCACTCGGCCAAAACGCGCCGCTGGTCGGGCCAGGTCCGCTGCCTTACCCATCTACAGAATGGACGGAGAACCCTGATGGACTTTACGAGCCACCTGCCGGTACGGACGGTCGCCGATTCACAATCCGAAATGACGGAATTGATTCTGCCGAACGACACGAATACGCTCGGCAACCTGCTCGGCGGGCGCCTGATGCACTTCATCGACCTGGTGGGTGCGATGGCTGCCTACCGCCACGCCCGCACTCACGTAGTCACTGCGTCGATGGATCACATCGATTTCATCGCGCCGGTGCACGTGGGCGATCTGCTGATCCTGAAGTCGTCGGTGAATCGCGCTTTCAACACTTCGATGGAGGTCGGCGTGAAGGTCTGGGTGGAGAACACTATCGCGGGCACGCATCGCCACGTCGCTTCGGCCTATCTCACGTTTGTGGCGGTGGATGTGCAAGGACGCCGCGTGCCGGTACCGAAGCTGCAGCCGGAAACCGAAGAAGAAGAACGTCATTATGAAGATGCTGGCCGGAGACGTGAGGAGCGCCAGCGCGAACTGGAACGGAAACGCGCGCTCAAGCCGGCGCGCACGCTGGCTGGCACTGTTCGGCCGGGAAAGAGCTAGCGATCTGTTCGGCCAGCGGGAGACGAAACCATCGTCTTCCGCCTAGTGCAACTGACGGCCTCGCTGCCCGAACAGGACGCGGGTCGCACAAGAAAGGAACAAAGATCATGGGAGCACACGCAGCGCCACAGCCGCAATCGTTGCCGGGAGTGAAGTCCATCATTGCCATAGGGTCCGGGAAGGGCGGGGTGGGCAAGACCACGCTTGCCGTCAATCTTGCGATTGCGCTCAGAAACCTCGGTCACACCGTGGGCCTGATGGATGCAGACATCTACGGCCCTAACGTTCCGCTGATGATGGGGACATCCGCGCAGCCGCGGGTGGTGGAGGGCAACCGCATTGAGCCGCTCACCGCGCATGGTGTCAAGGTGATTTCGGTCGGTCTGCTTTCGCCGGGAGACAAGCCCCTGGTGATGCGCGGTCCAATGCTGCACCAGATCGTGCGGCAATTTCTGCAGCAGGTGGCCTGGGGCGAGCTGGACTATCTGCTCATCGATCTGCCGCCGGGAACCGGCGACGTCGTGATCTCCCTGGTGCAGACGGTTCCGCTGACCGGAGCGGTAGTGGTTTCCACGCCGTCTGATGTTTCGCTGCAGGACGCGCGTAAGGCGTTGGAGATGTTTCACCAGGTGAACGTGGAAGTGCTGGGCGTGGTCGAGAACATGGGCCACTTCACATGCCCGCATTGTCATGAGGTGATTGATATCTTCTCGAGCGGTGGCGTCGAGCGGACGGCGCAGCAGTTCGGCCTGACGTATCTGGGTTCGGTGGAACTCGATCCCCGGATCCGAGAGGGTGGCGATCGGGGAATCCCGGTAGCGCTGGCGCCTCCGGATTCGGCGAACTCAGCCGGATTTTACGCGATTGCGAAGAAGCTGGAGCAGCGGGCGGAAGCACAGCACGCCAAAGACGAGAACGTGTTCGAGATCAGTTAAGCGTGCCTGCTTCTATGCGGCGTTTGCCGGAGGGAGCAGAATCCGCTCATCGGGACAAAAGTAAAGCGATGTGGGGCGGGATCGTGATTCGCCGCCTCCACATCGCTTTTGCTTTGGTTACTGCACTGGCCTACTTCGTAGTGAAAGCGACCACCGTGTTCGCGCCGCCTACATAGACATGCCCGTTGGCCACGGTGGGTGTGGTCCACTTCAGTCCTCCGCTTGGAATCGCCGGGCTGACGTAGAGCGTGTTGAGTGTGCTGGCGTCGTTGGCGCGCAGCGTTTTGGCGCCATTGTCAAAGGTCCAGAGGATGCCGTTGGTGCTGCCGTTCGCGGACAGCATCACCTGCGAACCGGGCCAGGTGTAAGCGAACGAGCCTTGTTGCGTCGCGCTGTTAGGTAGCAGTCCGGTGTTGGGATCGAGCGTGAACTGCTTGATCACATCACCATTGGCCACGTAGTAGACGTTCTGTCCCCAGACCACGGGCGAGGTCCAGCAGGGCATGTCCGGGTGCCGATCGGTTGCGGTCCCTCCGACGATGCCAGGCATCCGCTGGATTACGTTATCGGTCGAAGAGCCCATGTGCCCCATGGAATCCCGGTCGACCAGGTAAAGGGATGGTGCCTTGCCACAGGCGATCGCCTCGTGCCGGTGCGCACCGTTCTGATCGGGAAGCAGCACGACACCTGCCGAGCTGAGGTCCAGGTCACCCGTGTTGAGGTTTGCGAAGTCATAGGGCGTGAAGTAGTCAAGCGGCTGAAGGGACGGGCTGAGCTTTACGACACTTTCCCCATAGTTATTGGTGCCGTTGAAGGACCCGTTTCCAGTCGAGACGTACAGGTTTCCGTTGCTATCCACGGTCGGTGCTGCGCCGGACATCCAGATGCCGCCCTCGCTGCCTGTCGGGGTTACGTTCCAGACGCTGCTTTGGGCCAGGGTGGTCTTGTCAAAGGCGAAGAGCAGGCCGTGGTAAGGCGGGGTGTTGTAGTCGCCCATCGAGCCGATGCCGACATACACTTTCCCGTTTGCCAGCAGGAGGGCAGTTCGCTGCAGTTTCTTGATGGGCACCAGGCCCGGGTCGCTGAGCAGGGTGGGGCCACCGAACTTCTCGGCGCCGGTCAGCAGGTCGAGCGCATGCAGCCGGTGTGCCAGCACCGTGCCGTTCTGCTCTCCGGTCATGGCTACTACATAGAGAGTGTTGGTATCGGGGTCGATAACCGGCGTGCCCAATATGCCGATCTGTGGGATGTATATAGTCGCCGTCGAGCGCCGGCGTGACTGGTGTGACTCCGGCAGAGAGGAAGGAAGTGTGCCAGAGCTGCGTTCCGGTATCACCATCCAGCGCGTACACGCTGTCGTTATCCGTCGCGACAAAGACAACGTTGTGCGATGCGCCCTTGATCGTGAGCCCGTTCATGTACAGCGGCTGGGCCCACACAAGGCCGTCCACGGCACTCGACCAGCTTTGGCCGAAGGTCTTCGAGTTCACGTTGGCCGGGTTCAACAGCAGTTCGTCCGGCTGCACCCCGGTGCCGTCGATGGCGGCTCTCCAGCGTACCTGGTTCACGACCGTTACGTTCGCGGTGGCCTGCTGTGTGTAGGCCGTGCCGCCGGTCGCGGTCGCAGTGATGGTACAGCTCCCGGCTGCAGCAGGCGCGGTAAAGAGTCCACTGTTTGGGTTGATGGTGCCGCAGGAGGCCGACCAGCTTACCGGAACGTTAGCCGAGAACTGCTGGGTCCCGATGGCGTGCATGGCGGCGGCTGCGGGCGTGATGGTGATGGGCGAGGTGATGGTGGCAACGGTGGTGCTGGTCTGCCCCCCGGTGCTGGTTGCCGTGATCGTGCAGGTTCCGTTCGTGAGCGGGGCGGTGTAGCTGCCCGGATTGTTGGGGTTGAAGCTGCCGCACGTGGCGGTCCAAGTGGCGGTTGTGCCAGCGGTGAACTGCTGGATCGCGCCCTGAGTAAGGCTCGGGTTGGCCGGCGAGATCGTCACTGTCATTGTGCCGATAGTGTCAAGCGCGGTGCCCGTATAGGCAGGGGTACCCAGGGCTGTCGCGGTGATCGTGCAGTTCCCAGTGTTGCCGGAGGACGGAGCAGTAAAGATGCCGGTTACGGGATCCATGCCGCCGCAACTCGAAGCCCAGCTCACCAGCATGTTTGCCGTGAAGATCTGGGTCTGTCCGGGTGGCGTGGTGGCGGTGGCTGGTGTGATCACGATGGGCGACGTGACGGACGCCGTCGCGTTTGCCGCCTGCCCGCCGCTGGCCGGCGTGGCCGTGATGGTGCAGGATCCGGCCGTGAGGGGCGCAGTGTACGCGCCCATGTTGGGATCGATGGAGCCGCATGAAGCCGACCAGGTCGCGGGAGCGCTGGCCGTGAACTGCTGATTGGCCGCTTCGGCGAGGCTTACGGTGGTGGGCGAAATGGTGAACGGAGGGGGGGTGCCCACGGTATCTGCGGCGAAGGCGGTGTAGGCGGTGCCCCCGGTAGCAGTGGCCTGGATTTTGCAGTTGGTGGCAGGCGCCGCGGATGCGGTAAAGAGGCCGGCCGGCGAGATGGAGCCGCAAGAGGCCGACCAGCTCACGGGCATGTTGGCGGTGAACTGCTGGGTGCCGTTTTGCGGCGTGCTGGCCGAGGCCGGGGTGATGACCAGGGGTGAGTTGATGGTGGCCACTGCCGAAGCTGTTTGCGCACCGCTGTTGGCCCGGATGGTGCAGGATCCCGGCGCGAGCGGAGCGGTGTAAGCCCCGGAGTTCGGATCGATGGTGCCGCAGGATGCGGTCCAGGTGGAAGCGAGATTGGCGGTGAACTGCTGGGTCTGCGCTTCGTTCAGCGCGACGCTGCCCGGCGTGATGGCAAGAGCGGTGGTGGAAGGCGAGGCGATGCGGTCATAGCCGTAAACGGTGTAGGCCGGGGTCCCGGTGGCGATGCCCTCGATGGTGCAGTAGGTACCGACGGCTGCCGAAGCGGTATAGAGGCCGCCCGGAGTGATGGAGCCGCACTTGGCGACCCAGGTGACGGGAACGCTGGCCGTGAACTGCTGGGTCTGGCCCTGGGGCGTGTTGGCGCTGGCCGGCGTCATCACGATGGGCGAGACCAGTTGGACAGTGGTCGAGGTACTGCCACTGCCATTGTTCGCTTTCGCCGTGACGGTGCAGGTGCCGGGGTAGAGCGGTGCCTTGAACAGACCGGCGCTTGAGATCGAACCGCAGGTGGTGGTCCAGCTTGCCGGAGTGCTGGCCGTGAACTGCTGTGTCTGGTTCTCCGTCACCGTCGGGTTGGCTGGTGAGATCGTAATGGGTCCGGAAGAAGCGACGGTATCTGCGGCGAAGGCGGTGTAGGCGGTGCCCCCGGTAGCAGTGGCCTGGATTTTGCAGTTGGTGGCAGGCGCCGCGGATGCGGTAAAGAGGCCGGCCGGCGAGATGGAGCCGCAAGAGGCCGACCAGCTCACGGGCATGTTGGCGGTGAACTGCTGGGTGCCGTTTTGCGGCGTGCTGGCCGAGGCCGGGGTGATGACCAGGGGTGAGTTGATGGTGGCCACTGCCGAAGCTGTTTGCGCACCGCTGTTGGCCCGGATGGTGCAGGATCCCGGCGCGAGCGGAGCGGTGTAAGCCCCGGAGTTCGGATCGATGGTGCCGCAGGATGCGGTCCAGGTGGAAGCGAGATTGGCGGTGAACTGCTGGGTCTGCGCTTCGTTCAGCGCGACGCTGCCCGGCGTGATGGCAAGAGCGGTGGTGGAAGGCGAGGCGATGCGGTCATAGCCGTAAACGGTGTAGGCCGGGGTCCCGGTGGCGATGCCCTCGATGGTGCAGTAGGTACCGACGGCTGCCGAAGCGGTATAGAGGCCGCCCGGAGTGATGGAGCCGCACTTGGCGACCCAGGTGACGGGAACGCTGGCCGTGAACTGCTGGGTCTGGCCCTGGGGCGTGTTGGCGCTGGCCGGCGTCATCACGATGGGCGAGACCAGTTGGACAGTGGTCGAGGTACTGCCACTGCCATTGTTCGCTTTCGCCGTGACGGTGCAGGTGCCGGGGTAGAGCGGTGCCTTGAACAGACCGGCGCTTGAGATCGAACCGCAGGTGGTGGTCCAGCTTGCAGCGGTGCTGGCCGTGAACTGCTGTGTCTGGTTCTCCGTCACCGTCGGGTTAGTAGGTGAAATCGTGACCGCCAGCGCAGAAATACTCGAGAGCAGGCAGGCGAAAATGGGCAGAAAACGGCGCAGCGAAAAACCAGGCAGATGCATGAAGGCCTCAAGGCTCAAAGAGAGCGCGCAGAACAGAAAGCTGAAACGCTCTACTGGAAATCTCTATGAGTACACCGCCGGGGGAGCGGAAAACGAGCGTTCTCAAAGAAGTGAGACGAGCATAACCAGAGAAGGGCGATAGAACAATGGGTTCGGACCAAATCGGGACAAATATCTGCAACTGTTACGAGTGTAATTACTTAGCTGTTACGGGAGCGGTCAACCAACCGCGCGTTGGTGCGTTGACAGAGGCTCTCAGCGCTTTCTAGAATGAAATATGGCTAGGCACGTACCGCGCGTGACCTGCCATGGAGGACAGCGCTACGGGCGACCACACGGCACCCACTGAGTTCCGCATCGGGCCTCGGGAGCGGCTTGTGCTGATGGGCGTCATAGACCTGTACATCGCCACCGGTGAGCCGGTCGCCTCCCAAGCAATTGCCCGGCTGTACGCGGACAAAGAAGGCATGAGCCCGGCGACGATCCGCAACGTGATGGCGTCACTGAGCGATGCGGGGCTGCTGGAGCAGCCGCACACTTCAGCCGGACGAGTTCCCACAGCGCGCGCCTTCCGCTTCTATGTCGAGCACCTGGCGGGCATGGCTCGCGCCGCAGCGGGACAGCTCTCGGTGGAGCGACGCGAACAGATTGATGACTGCTTCTCCGGAGTGCGCAGCCGCCAGCAGTTCCTGGAGCGGACTTCGCACGTGCTCGCGCTGGTGTCGAGCGGGGTGGGTGTAGCGGCGGCGGTCTCCGGCGAGGTGGACTGGCTGGAACACATTCATTTCTCCCGGCTGACTCCGGGACGGGTGCTCGCTGTGGTGGTCACCAAGGGCGGCACGGTGCTCGATCGTGTGCTGCACCTGGACCAGGAACTGACGTCTTCGGACCTCGAGGCGGCGGCCAATTTCCTGAATGGGAATTTCCGCGGCTGGTCGATCGATCGCATCCGCGTGGAGATTTCGCGGCGCATGGTGGAGGAGCGCAACGAATACGATCGCCTGATGCGCTCCGTGCATGAACTGTGCACCAAGGGCGCGCTCGAGGGCAGCGGAAGCGCCCAGGTGGTGTTTGTCGAGGGCGTTGCCAACCTGGTGCATGCAGGCGTCGATCAGGAACGGCTCGGGCAGTTGCTGCAGGCGTTGGAAACCAAGCAGCGGATTATCGAACTGCTGGCTGCGTATGTGGACGCTCGGCAGCAGGCAGTGCGTGTGGTTGTGGGCTTAGAGGAAGCTATGCCGGAAATGGAGAACATGGTCCTGGTCGGGTCTGGCACCCGGCTGGGCGGCGAAGGTCTGGGAGCGGTCGCGGTGCTGGCGCCTACACGGATGCAGTATCAGGAGACGATCCAGGTGGTCTCCTATATCGCCCAGCTTTCGGAAAGGATCCTGCAGTCTCCGCGCTAGCGGGCGGCGATCACGCCTTGAATCGCGGCTTCGTACCTTCCGGAGGAGCCCGAGCGTACCCCTGGCGCATCTCTTAAAGTAGCGGCACAGTTTGCCGGTGCGTGCTGGCCGGCGCTGCGCTGGCCAGGGACTCAGCCCGGCAGATGGACATCAGGCTTGCCTCTTGCACCCGAAACACTGCACGGAACCAACACGCACCGAAGCGGAACGGAGCCCCGATGGGCCGCAACACGGATTTTGAATCTGAGGCGCCCGGCGCCTGAAAGGAAGTAGCATCTAGCTCAGCTATGGCAACATCAGGAAGAGTGACCGAAGCAATCATCGAATCGCAGAACGCCACCGACCCCACCTCCGATCCGGCGAATGCGATCACCACCGGTATCGAGGGGGAAGAGCGGACCTCGTCGGCGCCCCCGTCCACCCCTGCAGACTCTGGCCTTGGCCTGCGTGAAGAAAACGAGCGGCTGCGCACGGAGCGGGACCAGCTTCTCGATCGCATGGCACGCCTGCAGGCAGAGTTCGACAATGCCCGCAAGCGCGAAGCACGGGAACGCTCGGACTTTCGCGACTTTGCGGTCTCCGGAGCCATCGAACAGTTTCTCCCCGTGCTCGACAACTTTCGCCTGGCGCTCAATGCAGGAGGGTCCACGGAGCAGCTTCGCACCGGCGTCGAGTTGATTGCCAAGCAGATGGAAGATGTGCTGCGATCGCTGAACGTCCAGCCGGTGGAAGCGGTGGGCGCGCCATTTGACCCTCGGGTCCATGAGGCGCTGGAAAGTGTGGAGCGCGCGGACGTGCCCGATCATCAGGTAATCGATGAGGTGCGCCGCGGGTATCGCATCAAGGAGAAGCTCCTGCGGCCGGCGCTCGTCCGCATTGCAAGCAATCCGCGACAGAAAGAAGCATGAGAACACAAGCTAACGTGACCAAGATCGATTATTACGAAGTGCTGGGCGTTTCCCGCGACTGCAGCGACGGGGAACTGAAAACGGCGTACCGCCGCCTGGCTATGCAGTATCACCCGGACCGCAATCCCGGCGATGCAGAGGCGGAAGAAAAGTTCAAGCAGGCGAGCGAAGCGTATCAGGTACTCTCCGATCCGCAGAAACGCGCCAACTATAACCGCTTCGGGCATGCCGGCGTGGGCAATGGCGCAGGCGGCGGCTTTGAAGGCGGCTTCCCCGCCGGCGTGGACCTGGGAGACATCTTCGGCGATTTCTTCGGCGAGATGTTCAACATGGGCAACGGCGGCGGAAGGGGCCGCGCTTCGCGCGCGCAGCGCGGACGCGATATCCGCTATGACCTGACCATCGAATTTGAAGAAGCGGTCTTTGGCAAGGAGACTACCGTCAACATCCGGCGCATGGAGACCTGCACGGATTGCAACGGATCCGGCGGGGCCAAAGGGCGCGGACCCACGGTATGCGCCCAGTGCGGCGGGCGTGGACAGGTTCGCTTCCAGCAGGGCTTTTTCTCGATTGCGCGCACCTGCGCCGCCTGCGGCGGCACCGGTTCCGTGATCACCGAGCCTTGCCCCACCTGCCACGGCGATGGACGAGTGGAGCGCGAGCATTCCATCTCGGTCAAGATTCCGGCGGGCGTCGAAGACGGTACACGCATCCGGTACGGTGGCGAGGGCGATGCCGGGCGCAGCGGCGGGCCATCGGGCGATCTGTACGTGGTGCTCGGGGTCAAGCCTCACGCCTTCCTGGAACGCGAAGGCAACGACCTGCATTACGTTGTGATGATCTCATTCCCGCAGGCGGCACTTGGGGCGGAGATCAGTGTGGCCACACTGGAAGGCGAGACGACGCTCAAGATTCCCGAAGGCACGCAAAGCGGTAAGGAGTTCCGGTTGCGCGGCAAGGGTGTGCCGTTCCTGAATGAGCATGGGCGCGGCGATCTGATCGTCCAGGTCGTGATCGAAACGCCGAAGAAGTTGACCAAGGCTCAGCGCGAAGTCATTCGTCAGCTTGGAGAGACACTGGAAACGGAGAACCGGCGAACGTCCCGCAGCCTGTTGGAGAAGATGAAAGATTTCTTCAGCTAGGAAACGGGCGACGACTTCAGTTGAGCAAAGGCCGCGATCAGGACCATTGCGGCCTTTACTTTTGCTCCCCAACTGCGGCGTGCTCTCGCTCGCCGAGGACTGAGCCGCAGATGGCGACGGCAGCGATCGCGGCCGTCTCCGCCCGCAGGATGCGCGAGCCCATCGTCACCGGCTGCCATCCGGCTTCTCCTGTGAATGCAGCGCGCTCCTCCGGTGTCCATCCTCCCTCCGGGCCAATCGCGAGATAAAGCTGTGCGCTCTGCGGGCGTGCTTCGCGTGCCCTTAGCATGAGCGGCGGCAAGCGAATTGCTGTTGTTCTTTTTCATCGAGCAGCAGGCGGATGGCGGGGCCATCCGCACCGCAGGCAAGTGCCCGCTCAAAGGAAAGAGGATCATGCACCTCGGGAATATCGGCGCGCCTTGACTGCTTGGCGGCCTCGAGCGCAATGCGACGCCAGCGCTCGCACCGCTTCAGGGCCGCCTGCGCCAGGTGCTTCTCCGTCCGGCGCGCGATGACGGGCACGATCGCCGCGACCCCGAGTTCCGTCACCTTTTCGATTGCCCATTCCATCCGGTCAAACTTGAAGATGCTGAGCAGCAGCGTGAGCGGGAGTGCGGTGTCGCTCGCGAGTTCCGCAAGAAGTGCGAAGGTGACGCTGTCCGCGTTCACCTCGCGCACCGCCGCGCGCCAGACATGGTCTCCGGCTACCACATCGAATTCACTGCCGGGTGTAACGCGGAGCACGCGCGCGAGATGATGCGCCTGCTCGCCGTGAAGCGTGGCTACGCCTTCGTTCCATGTATCCGCAATCCAGCGGCGTCGGGTCACGCTTTCACTCTACCGCGATCCGATCGGCGCTTACTCCGCGCGGCTGTTGCATGGAATGGAGCATGTACAAAGCGCCGCGCCGGGGTGGGGTGAGGCACTGCGAGCACGACGGCCCTTGATGAGAGCCGCTCCTCGCGCCGGTGGCTTTTTGCTTGTCTCTGTCTGGTGCGGTGCGCGTGCAGGGTCGCGCTGCGGAAGAGCCCCAGAAACACTTCGGGGGACGCTTGCCTGCGTCCCCCGAAGCCGTTGCCTGTTGCTGTGCTTACTTCTTCTTGCTGGTTGCCTTCTTGGTAGCCGCCTTCTTCGCGGCTGGCTTCTTGGCTGCTGCCTTCTTGGTTGTTGCCATGGTTTCTATTCTCCCTTGACTGCAATACATAGATTGCAGTTATCGAATGTATAGATTTCACGCAAAACAGTGTCAAGAGAAAAATCGAATTTTCTCGCGACTTCTCATTACGATGATCCGCCTCGTGCAATCATCGCGCGCGGAAGCGCAGCTCAGCGCGGGAGAAGGCCCGCATAGTGGTGCGCGAAGAAGAGCGCGAAGCCGCTCAGCGCGTCATGCCACGTATGTGCCATTGCGCCCGCGCGCAAACTGCGCCGCACGTGCGCGAGTATCCCGAAGAGTGCGCCGTACGCGGTGATCAGCAGCATGCCGGCCAAGCCTTCATACCCGTGGCCGCAGCCGAAGAGCACGGCGGAACAAAGCACACCAGCCCACGCGCGCCGCGTCCACACCGTGAACTGTTGCTGGAAATATCCGCGGAAGAGAAATTCCTCGCACACTCCGGCCGTCAGGCTCACGCCGACCCAGAGCAAGAGTTCCAGCAGGTTGGAGGGCGCGAGCTTCGCGACGATGCCGCGAATGCTTTCCGCATTCACATGGAGCGGCTTGAGCAGCAGCGCGAGCGCGCCAAGAATCAGCAGCGAGCCCAGCCAGAAGCCCACCGCGATGCCCGCGTCTTCAAGCCACGCATGGATGCCGGGACGGCGCACGCCCAGCACGCGGCGTAGTGGCGTGTGACGGAGGCGCAGTCCCACATAGCAAATCCCTGCGAGCAGCCACTCCCACGCCATCGTGACGACATAGCTGAGGGAACGATGCAGCTCTGCCGCGTGGACACGGCGCGTGGTGAGGTAGCCCGCGACCGAGGTGCCGGCGAGCAGCAGGATCAGCAGCACCGTGTGCCACCACGGGGCAAGCGGCGCGCCGCCGATGTCTCCTGCGGCCGGCTCGGTTGCGAAGGCGGTTGTCTTCCACTCAGTGCTCATGCGTCCGGCGTGCTCTCCTCTGGCCTGCCGCGCGTTGCCGCGGCTTCGTTCACCCTGCTATCTTCACACGTTGGCCTGCCATCGTTTCCCGGTACAAGGGCGCGTTGGCGGGAGAGAAGGGGATCGGTTATGGAAGACGTAGTGATTGTCTCGGCGGTGCGCACGCCCGTCGGAAAGTTTCAGGGCTCGCTGGCAGATCTGTCCGCAACCCAGCTTGGTGCGCTCGTGGTGCGCGAAGCAGTCAAGCGGGCGGGGATCGATCCCGCGCAGGTAGACGAGTGCATCATGGGCAACGTGGTGTCCGCAGGCCTGGGGCAGAACCCGGCGCGGCAGGCAGCGTTGTACGGTGGTCTGCCTCCTGAGGTCAGCGCGATGACCATCAATAAGGTATGCGGCTCCGGGCTGAAGGCCGTGGGCCTCGCTGCGCAGGCGATCCAGACCGGCAACTCCGAGATCGTGGTCGCGGGCGGGATGGAGTCCATGTCGAATGCGCCTTACCTGCTTCCCCAGGGACGCAACGGCTTTCGCATGGGCGATGCCAAGGTCGTGGACTCGATGATTCACGATGGCCTATGGGACGTCTTCAACAACTACCACATGGGCATGACCGGCGAGAACGTGGCGGAGAAGCACCACATCAGCCGCGAGGAGCAGGACCAGTACGCGCTCAAGTCGCACCAGAAGGCGACGGCGGCACACAAGCAAGGACGGTTTGCGAAAGAGATCCTTCCTGTTGAAGTGCCCGCGAAGAAGAAGGGCCAGGCGCCAACCGTGCTCGACCGCGACGAGAGCGTGCGCGAAGATGCATCTATCGAAGCCCTGCGTGCCCTCAAGCCGGCCTTCAAGAAAGACGGCACCGTAACCGCCGGGAATGCGCCGGGTGTCAACGATGGCGCTGCTGCGCTTGTTGTCATGTCCGCGACGAAAGCGAAGCAGCTGGGCCTTGAGCCCATGGTGCACATCCGCGCGCAGGCCACCAGCGGCGTCGATCCCAAGTGGGTCATGCTGGCTCCCGTCATCGGCGTCCAGCGTATCTGGAAAAAAACCGGATGGAAGCCCGAGGAGGTGGACCTCTATGAATTGAATGAGGCTTTCGCGGTGCAGGCCATCGGCGTATTGAAAGAACTTGGCCTGGGGCATGAGAACGTCAACGTGAACGGCGGCGCTGTGGCAATCGGTCATCCTATCGGCGCCAGCGGCGCGCGTGTGCTCACCACGCTCATCTACGAAATGATGCGCAGCAACGCGAAGAAGGGAATCGCGGCACTCTGCCTCGGCGGCGGAAATTCAGTAGCCATGGCGGTCGAGCGCGGATGATGCATCAGAACCTTCCACAGGAGAGTGCATGAAAGTCTTGATCGCTGGTGCTTCCGGCGCAATTGGTCAGGCGCTGGTGCGCCATCTGAAAACTGCCGGCGAGACCGTTATTGGCATGGCGCGCTCGACGGAGGCGGCCAAAGCACTCCATGCGGCAGGCGCGGAGTCCGTCCTTGCGGACGCGCTCGATGCCAAGGCCGTCAAAGACGCGTTGGCGCGGCTGCGTCCAGACGCCGTGGTCAACGAGCTCACATCTCTGCCGAAGCGGTATACGCCACAGGACATGAAAGCCGCGGCTCCGCGTGACAGTGAGGTGCGCGTCAGAGGAAACGAAAACCTGCTGGCCGGCATGGAGGCCGCGGGCATTCGTCGTTACCTGCTGCAATCGTCGGGCTTTTGGTATGCACCTGGCCCGGGCCTCGCGAACGAAGAGTCGCCGTTCGCTTCCGACGCGTCCCCTGGAGTTGCCGCGAGCGTACGCACGTACCAGGAACTGGAAGCAACCGCGTTCAGCCATGCGCAATTGGAAGTGGTCGCGCTGCGCTACGGATTCTTCTACGGGCCTGGCACCTGGTACACGCGGGAAGGCGACATCGGCGACCAGGTTCGTGCGCGGCAGATTCCGGTAATTGGCGAAGGTCGCGGGGTGTCGAGCTTCGTGCATATCGAAGATGCCGCCGCAGCCACCGTTGCCGCGCTCCACTGCGCTCCGGGCGCCTACAACATCGTGGATGACGATCCGTCCGAGCAGCGCGTCTGGCTCCCCGCTTTTGCGCGCTACGCGGGAGCGCCAGACCCGCCGCACGTAACTGAAGAGCAGGCCTTGCAAGCAGCGGGTGCGGACATTGTGTACTACGCAACGCAACTTCGCGGTGCTTCCAACAGCAAGGCCAAACGCGAGTTGCGCTTCCGCCCCCGCCCGCTCGAATGGCTGAGTTGACCCGCACGGTGGACCAACTCAGCACCGCTGAACCTCAGGGACGTGCCTCCAACACCATGTTGAACGGAGTCTCGGCCGCGCGCCGAATGCGCGTGAACCCGCCCGCCGCAATCACTTCCCGCAGCCGCTTCTCGCCCGCCTGCGCACCCAGCCCCAGTGCCACTTCCTGCGACAACGAAGCAGGAACGCAGCACAGCGTGGAAGCAGAGTAGAAGATGCGCCCGACCGGGTTCAGATTGGCTTCCGTGGCATCCGCTGCCTGCGGCTCGACTATCATCCAGGTGCCGTCCGGCGCCAGCGCATCGTGCACATGCCGGGCCGCTCCCGCCGGATCGCCCATATCGTGCAGGCAGTCAAAGAACGTGACCAGATCGTAGTCGTTTCCGGGGAACCTCTTTGCCGGCGCTACTTCGAATGAGATGCGATCGCTCAAGCCTTCCTGCTTCGCGATGGACGCGGCCCGTGCAATCGACTCCGGATGGTAGTCGAAACCGAAGAAGTGCGATTGCGGAAACGCTTTGGCCATCAGGATGGTGGAAGAGCCGTGCCCGCATCCAACGTCCGCCACGCGCGCGCCACGCTCCAGCTTGGCCTGCACTCCCTCAAGCGCCGGGATCCACTCCGTGAGCAGGTGCATCAGGTAGGTCGGCCGGAAGAAACGCTCGGTACCGGTGAAGAGCCCCTTCTCATGCTCATGCCAACCGAAGCCCTTCCCGGTGCGGAATACGTCCGTCAGCTTCTCTTCATCTTTCATGCAGGAGGCAAGCAGGTGATAGAAGCCCGGCAGGTCCAGACCGCTCTCCTGTGCCGAAAGGGCGAATGCCTGCTCTGCGGTCATGGAGTACGTGTCCGAAGCCGGGTCATATTCGACGTAGTGGCTGGCGGCGTTTGCGTTCAGCCATTCGCGCACGTACCGCTCGGCGGTTGAGGTCTTACGGCTCAGCTCCGCCGCGGTGACGGGCGCCCCGTCTCCCATGGCGCGGTAGAGACCGAGCTTATCGCCGATAAGCACAACTGTGGCATGCATTGCAGCGCCCATATCGGACACCGCCTGCGCGAGAAATGCGTTCATCTTCTGCGGATCGATCGTCCGCGGGGCTGACATCGTTGCCATAGGTCACCTCTTTCTGGAAAGGGACGCGTGTTCGAGGCAGATGTGGTCAGCAGGTCTGAGCGGGGGAAAGACGTGCGGCCGAACAGAGCAGGAACTCGCATTCCTTCTGGGCCCGCGAGGAGTATAGCGCCGTGTAGCTTCTGCGCGCCAAACAAAACGAGAGTGTCAGCAGTTGCTAGCCGCGTTCGAACATCCGCTTGATGCCGCGCAGCGCCTGGCGCGTGCGTTCCTCGTTTTCAATCAGCGAAAATCGCACGTAGCCGTCGCCCCGTTCGCCGAAGCCCACGCCGGGGCTGACCGCGACTTTGGCTTCCGTCAGCAGCTTTTTGGAAAATTCGAGCGAGCCGAGCGCGCGATACGGCTCCGGAATACGAGCCCACGCAAACATGGTCGCCTTGGGCAGTTCTACCGGCCAGCCCAGCTTGTTCAATCCGCCCACCAGTACGTCGCGCCGCTTCCGGTAGGTATCGCAAATCTGCGTCACGCAGTCCTGTGGACCTTCGAGCGCATGGATCGAGGCCACCTGTATGGGCGTGAAGGTGCCGTAGTCGAAGTAGCTCTTGATCCGGGTAAGCGCCGCTACCAGTTCGCGGTTACCGGCCATGAATCCCACGCGCCAGCCCGGCATGTTGTAGCTCTTGGAAAGAGTGAAGAACTCTGCGGCGACATCTTTGGCGCCCGGCACGGAAAGCACGGAAGGCGCGCGGTAGCCGTCGAAGGCGATATCCGCATAGGCGAAGTCATGCACCAGGTACATGCCGTATTCGCGGCACAGCGCGACCGCCCGCTCGAAAAACGCGGGCGTGACACATTGTGTCGTCGGGTTCGAGGGAAAGTTCAGCAGCAGGATTTTGGGCCGCGGTTGCATGGTGGGCAGTGCGCGCTCCAGCTCATCCAGAAATGCAGTGGGGTCGTGGATCTCTACCCCGATCACCTGGGCGTCGGCGATGATTGGCCCATAGATATGAATGGGATAGCTGGGATTTGGCACAATGATGGTGTCTTCGCGGTCCAGCGTCGCCAGGCACAGGTGCGCGATGCCCTCCTTGGATCCGATGGTCACGACGGCTTCCGTCGCCGGATCGAGATCGACATCGTAGCGTCGTTTGTACCAGTCACAGATCGCTTTGCGAAGTCGTGGAATGCCCTTCGAGAGCGAATACCGGTGCGTTGACTGTCGCCCCGCCGCTTCGATCAGCTTCTGCACGATGTGCTGCGGCGTGGCGCCATCCGGATTGCCCATACCGAAGTCGATGATGTCCTCACCGCGCCGGCGTGCGGCAGCCTTCATCTCCCCGGTCACGTTGAAGACGTAGGTCGGTAGGGAAGCGAGGCGACGGAAGGGTTGCAGCGCGGTCATAGTTACAACTCTACCTTGGGAGCGCAGAGGCCGCGAGATACCCTCGCACCCGCGACCTGCAAGTTTGGAGTGCCGCGGGGCGATGTGCCGTTTGCATCTCAGTGGAGCGAGGGAGCGAATCTGCATGGCGTCCCGGAACAGGCAAGGACAGCTCAACTGGCCCACGGTGCAACCGGCCCGCGTGCCCGTGCCCGGAATGCATGCCCTTGGTATCAACTCCCCCACGAAGAACCGGGACGGCTACTTCTTTGTACCCGCGTCAGCTAAAGCCGAAATTCCAATGCCGCTCGCCATCTGTTTCCACGGCGCGGGCGGCGATGGCAAGGGAGCGCTGAGCCTTTTTCGCGAGCAAGCCGAAGAGCGCGGCATTCTGCTGCTTGCTCCGGATTCTCGCGAGCATACGTGGGACCTCCTGATCGGCGGATTCGGCCCGGATGTGGAGTTCCTGAATCGCGCGCTGGAAGTAGTTTGCCGGGCGGCCCCGATCGACCCCGATCGCGTGGCCATCTCGGGCTTCTCTGACGGCGCTTCTTACGCCCTGACGCTGGGGATCGCCAATGGCCGGCTCTTTTCGCACATCATCGCTTTCTCCCCGGGCTTCGCCATCCCTGAGCTGGCCCAGGACAGCCCGAAGATATTCATCTCGCATGGAACGCAAGATCGCGTTTTGTCGATTGAGCGCTGCAGTCGCGTCATCGTGCCGCGGTTGCGGCGTGCAGGGCTCGACGTAGTCTACCGGGAGTTCGAAGGGCCGCACACGGTGCCGCTTGACATTGCGAACGAGGCAGTGGAGTGGTTTCTTGGCAGCCGCGCAGATGTCCCTTAGCCGCGCTGCTTCAGCACTCAATAATGTTCAAGGCCAGCCCTGCCAGCGATGTCTCTTTGTAGCGCGACTGCATGTCGAGTCCCGTGAGATACATCGTGCGGATCACCTGGTCGAGCGAGACCTTGTGCTCGTCGAGTTCTGCCAGGGCCATGCGGCAGGCGTGCACCGCCTTCACGGCGCCCATGGCATTGCGCTCGATGCAGGGAATCTGCACCAGCCCACCGATCGGGTCGCACGTCATGCCGAGGTTGTGCTCCATGCCGATCTCCGCAGCGTGCTCAATTTGCGCGTTCGTGCCGCCCATCGCGGCGGCGAGCCCGCCCGCAGCCATGGAGCACGCCACGCCCACCTCGCCCTGGCACCCCACTTCTGCTCCGGATATGGAGGCATTCTCCTTATAAAGGATGCCGATTGCGGCCGAGGCCAGGAAGTAGCGGATCAGCCCCTCTTCATCCGCGCCCGGGACGAAGTTTCGATAATAGTGCGCCACCGCGGGTACACACCCTGCCGCGCCGTTGGTCGGCGCTGTCACCACGCGCCCGCCGGCAGCATTCTCTTCGTTCACCGCCATGGCGTAGACCGTCACCCAGTCCAGCGGGGCAAGCGGGTCTCCGGTGGTTTTGCCTGCTGCAGCATTCTGCTCCAGCCGCTCCGCCAGGCGAGGAGCGCGGCGCCGCACCTTCAGTCCGCCGGGCAGTATGCCTTCCGTCGCGATGCCGCGCGCCACGCAGGCCTGCATCACTTCCCATATGGCGAGAATGCGCTGCCGCACCTGCGCTTCGGGGTTGGCGCAGTCTGGGTTCAGGCCGCAAAGCAGCGCGCACTCGTTGCGCATCACCACTTCGGGGATCGACAGGCCGGCGCCATTCGCCATCTCCAGCAGTTCGCTGGCGCTGCGGAAGGGGAAGGGAAGAGGCGCGGTCGTCATGTTCGAAATCGTATCCGTACCTGTTCCATCTTCAATGATGAAGCCGCCGCCGATGGAGAAGTAGGTCCGGCTCATCAGCAACGAACCGTCAGCGCCAAACGCGGAAAAGCGGAGCCCATTCGGGTGCTGAGTCTCCGCTCCGGGCGGGTTCATCTGGTCGCGATGGAAAAGCAGGTGCTCGGTCTCGCGGAAGGGAACGGCCTGGTCCCCGAGCAGCGTCAGCGCATGGTTTGCGCGGACGGTCGCGAGCTTTGGCTCGATCGAGGCCGGGTCAATGGTGCTGGGCTCCTCGCCCATCAACCCCAGGATCACCGCGCGGTCCGTCCCGTGGCCAATGCCGGTCATGGCCAGGGAACCATATAACTCCGCACGGACTGCGGCGACCTTGGGGAGCAACTGCTGCTGTGCCAGCGCCAGGACGAAACGCCGCGCCGCGCGCATGGGCCCCATAGTGTGTGAGCTCGAAGGCCCCACGCCTACCTTGTACAGATCAAACAGACTGGTTTTCACAACAAAACTATCCTAATTGGTGCAATCGTCTTCTGGCTGAGCGCAATCCTCGCTCTCACGGGCGAGCTTGCCTGGCACCCCGACCTGGTAAACCCAACCGGTCTCCGTCCAAGCCGCAGGCGCGCCGTTTTTTCTGTAGCACGCGCGTACCTACATGGTAGATTTCTTGCCACTGGAAAATCTGAGGTGAAATCTTTATGAGGAGACTCTATGTTGCTTTGCTGACACTCGCCGCCGCCTTCACGGGAGCAATCGGGCACGGCCAAACCTACGACTTGTCGCAACTCCGGGCCACGTCTACTTTTACCGATGGTGTTCAGGCATATATCTACGGCTATCCGCTTGTCTTGCTTGCGGTTACCCAGAAATCCGCGACCGCGGTCGCAACCGCGGGCGACAGGCTTGGGGCGGCGCCCCTGAACCAGTTCGGAAAAGAAACCCAGCTACCCAACAGCAGTTTCAATACGGTTGTGCTCCCCAGCACTTCCACGCTCTACGCGTCATCGTTTCTCAATCTCAGCGTGCAGCCGGTCGTCCTCCACATTCCGCAGATGAACAAGCGCTTCTTCATCCTGCAGATGCTGGACGGATGGACCAATGTCACCCCCAAGTCGCCGGGCTCCCGCCTCGGTAGCGAGCCTGGAGACTACGCCCTGGTCGGACCGCACTACACGAAAACGCTTCCGCCACAGATCACGCATGTGATCCGTATGGACACGGACACGATGTGGATCATCGGACGGATTTACACCAATGGATCGCCGCAAGACATCGAAACCGTTGTCGATAAAATCTATCCAGGTCTCACCCTCACTCCCCTCGACCACTATGGCGACAAGGACTACACCCCTCCGTCCATGCTGCCGATCGATCCCACCGTGGACACGGTGACCACGCCTCCAACCCAGGTCGCCAACATGGACGCGTGTGCCTTCTTTGGTCTATTGGCTTCCCTGATGAAGTACAACCCGGCACTGATTCCGCAGGATGCGGCGATTGTGCCCAAACTGCGGCAGATTGGCCTCACGCCGGGCAAATCCTTCAATTGCGCGCAATTGTCTCCACTGGATCATGCAGCGCTGCAACTAGCCGTGCTCGTCGGGCGCGACTCCCTGGGGCTGACCATACCCGAGAAGCCGACTTCCACCGGTTGGATCGTGGCACTGGATGTCGGTACGTACGGCAACAAATACTACCTGCGCGCACAGGTCGCTAAGAATGCGCTTGGCGCGAATAACCCGGTAGACGCCGTCTACGGATATACGACCAAAGATGGTGCAGGCAATGCGTTAACCGGGAACGGTCGCTATGTCATTCATTTCAGCAAGACGGGCCAGACGAGTCTGCCACCGGTGAACGGGTTCTGGTCGCTAACCATCTACAACAATCCATCGGGCACGCTTGTGCCCAACACCGTGGTGAATTACAACGCGATCGGCGAGCCTTACGTGCAGAACCACCATGCCTGCTATAACTCGGACGGCTCGCTGGATCTGTATCTCCAGTCCGATCCGCCACCCAGCGGCAAGCCCTTATGTAACTGGCTACCCACGCCGCAGAGCAACGGGGCCTTCATCGCATTTCTCCGGATGTATTGGCCACAGGCGCCCATCCTGAACAGCACCTGGATACCGCCCACCATCACCCGCACCAACTAACCACTTGTTGAAGAAGCCGGCTGCGAGCCCCATCCGCGGCCGGCTTCTCGTTTTTCATCGCACCCGGCGCGCGGCACCTTGCTCTGCGGACCCTGCAACCTTTGTGGCCTGTTGAGGACCCCTGTGCACTCCCTATACTCATCGGGATCGCAGACGGAGTCCCATGCTCTTCAAAGCACTCAGCGCTGCCGTGTACGGCATTGACGCGCACATCATCGACGTGGAAGTGGACTTCTCCGGGATACAGGTCAAGGAAGACATCTTCCACACCGTAGGGCTGCCGGACGCTGCCGTCCGCGAAAGCCGTGATCGCGTCCGCTCGGCCATCAAGAACTCCGGCTTCTCCATTCCACCGACGCATATCACCATCAATCTCGCGCCCGCCGATCTGAAGAAGGAGGGCTCCGGCTTCGATCTTCCGATCGCGGTCGGTATCCTCGGCGCGTATGGCGCGCTGCAGAACCGGGACCTGAGCACCTTTCTTATGGCCGGCGAGCTGGGCCTCGATGGCGGCGTGCGCGCCGTGCCGGGCGTGCTGCCGATCGCGGTCGCGGCCAAGCAGCGCGGCATCCGGAACTTGATTGTGCCGGCCACCAACGCGCCCGAGGCTGCGGTCGTCGAAGGCGTGAATGTGTATCCAGTGCAGTCGCTCCCCGAAACACGGGAACTATTGAATCAGGCGGTGAACGGCGGAATCCAGGCCAAGCCGTACCAGGTCGCATCGAGCGACCTGCTCCACGAACTCCAGCACTTTCCTTTCGATTTTCGCGACGTCCGCGGGCAGCAGACGGCCAAGCGTGCGTTGGAGGTGGCGGCTGCCGGCGGCCATAACATATTAATGATTGGGCCCCCCGGATCGGGAAAGACGATGCTGGCAAAGCGGCTGCCGTCCATCCTGGCGCCGCTGCGCTTTCCCGAAGCGCTCGAGACGACAAAGATCCACTCCGTCGCCGGGGTGCTCGATCCCGATGCCGGCCTGGTCACGCGCCGGCCCTTCCGCTCGCCCCACCACAGCATCTCCGACGCTGGCCTCATCGGCGGTGGCGCCGTGCCCCGTCCGGGCGAGGTCTCGCTCGCCCACAACGGCGTGCTCTTTCTGGATGAGCTGCCGGAGTTCCCGCGCAACGTACTCGAAGTCATGCGGCAGCCTCTTGAGGACGGCACGGTCACCATCGCGCGCGCCTCCATGTCGCTCTGCTTTCCCGCGCGGTTCATGCTGGCGGCGGCCATGAATCCGTGTCCCTGCGGCTATTTCAATGACAAATCGCGAGAATGCCTCTGCACACCGCCCATGATGCAGCGATATATTTCCCGCGTCTCCGGCCCGCTGCTGGACCGTATCGACATTCACGTGGAGGTACCGGCCGTGCAATACCGCGAACTGCGCGGCGGCCAGGCCAGCGAAGGCTCGGCGGAAATCCGCGCGCGCGTGCTCCGGGCAAGGGAACGGCAGCACCAGCGACTGAGCGCGGAAGGCATCTTCTCCAATGCGCAGATGGGCACCCGCCAGATCCGCACCCATTGCGAACTACCCGCCGACGCCGAGCGGCTGCTCGAACGCGCTATGCAGCAGCAAGGGCTCAGCGCCCGCGCCCACGACCGCATTCTGAAAGTGGCCCGCACCATCGCCGACCTCGAAGGCGTGCCGGAGGTCGCGGTGAGCCATATTGCCGAGGCGATCCAATACCGGACCCTCGATCGCAGCTACTGGAGCTGAGGGGTTGGACAGGCCCGGCGGGCGTAGTATAATAATTCTTATCATCTACCGTTTACCGGAGATGTTCCCACCAGAATCTATGAAAAAAAGTGTTGACCCGCCTGTTGCAACGATTTAGTTTCAACCTTGCCAGTAGAAAGAAGTGCTCTTGGCAGAACAGGCGAAAGCCCTGAGTAGCGGGACCTGCCTGATTTGATTTCGCCTGGAGTTGCTATTTTCTGGTCGAGAGACTCTTTCTTGGGGGCATTGTGCTCCCACTGACACCAGTTCTGAGGCAGAGTTCATTACATCAAAAAACTGAGCGAGCGCGTGTCCTTGTCGCGTGTCGCGCGTCTAATTTGCTAAACAACACAGGCTGGAAATGAGGCAACCAACGAAGTAAGTGGGGGACCTCGTGATCACAGTCACCCGATAGGAGAGTTCACATGCGTTCCGATCTGATCTTTGGGGCTCTTACCCACATTTCGAATCGTTACCAGCTTTGCCAGCTCGCTTCCAAGGCCACCCGGAAGCTGCACAAGCCGAATACCCGGTTGCAGGACACCACGAACGACGTGCTCATCCGCTTCCAGGAGTCCAACCCGGTCGCGCCCAGCATGGCGCCGGTCGAAACCATGAAACAGCACGTGCAGCAGCGCCGCGCAGCTTAAGAGCGCGGCCCTGCCGCGCCTTTCTGTATTATTCTGACCACGTTCCCCAAACTTCCTCCCAGCTCCGCTCCACCCCCTTCCAAAGATCTTCTCCCGTAGGAAAAAATGACCATCTCTGAATTGAAAGAAAAGAACATAACGGAATTGAGCCGCATTGCGCGCACGCTCGAAATTCCGGGCGCCAGCGGCCTGCGCAAGCAGGACCTGATCTTCAAAATCCTCCAGGCGCAAAGCGAAAAAGAAGGACACATCTTCGCCGAAGGCGTGCTCGAAATCCTGCCTGACGGCTATGGTTTTCTCCGTTCGCCCGACTACAATTACCTGCCCGGTCCGGATGACATCTATGTGTCTCCGTCACAGATACGAAAGTTCGATCTCAAGACCGGCGACACCATTAGCGGCAATGTCCGCCCGCCACACGAAGGCGAGAAATATTTCGCCCTGGTCAAAATCGAGGCGATCAACTTCGAGTCTCCGGAAGAGACCCGCAATAAAATCCTGTTCGATAACCTGACGCCGCTGTATCCGCAGGAACGCATCCGCATGGAAACCATCCATGACAATGCCAGCGGGCGCGTCATGGATCTGCTGACCCCCATCGGCAAAGGCCAGCGCGGGCTGATCGTAGCGCCGCCGCGTACCGGCAAGACGATGCTGCTGCAGTCCATCGCCAATTCCGTCACCACCAATCACCCCGAGGTCGCGCTCATCGTCCTGCTCATCGACGAGCGTCCGGAAGAAGTCACGGACATGCAGCGCTCGGTAAAGGGTGAAGTCATCAGCTCGACCTTTGACGAGCCCGCGGCCCGTCACGTCCAGGTAGCCGAGATGGTGATCGAGAAAGCCAAGCGGCTGGTGGAGCACAAGCGTGACGTAGTCATCCTGCTTGACTCCATTACGCGCCTGGCGCGCGCTTACAACACCATCGTGCCGCCGTCGGGCAAGGTGTTGTCGGGCGGCGTTGATTCCAACGCGCTCCAGCGGCCCAAGCGCTTCTTCGGCGCAGCCCGCAACATCGAAGAAGGCGGCTCGCTCACTATCATTGCCACCGCCCTGGTCGATACCGGCTCGCGCATGGACGAGGTCATCTTTGAAGAGTTCAAGGGGACCGGCAATATGGAAGTCATCCTCGACCGCAAACTGGTGGATAAGCGTGTTTTCCCGGCCATCGATATCCAGCGCTCCGGCACGCGCAAAGAAGAACTGCTGATCCCCAAGGAAGACCTGCAGCGCATCTGGATTCTGCGCAAGGTGCTCAATCCGCTCTCTCCGGTGGAGGCCATGGAGTTGCTCGTCGATCGCCAGGCGAAGACGCGCAACAACGCAGAGTTCCTGCAGAAGATGAACTCGCTTTAGCGTCTGCTCTTTCCATAAAGCAAAAAAGCCCCGGCCGCAGCCGGGGCTTTCACCTTGCCGCCAAAACCTCAAGCCGCAGCGGTCTTATCGTCCGCTTCCAACTTCTCTTCCTGGTAGTGTTCGATGTTCTTGTAGGTGGAATCGGGGAATTTCAGGTCCTTGTACACGTTGCAGGCGTCCGGATCCTCGGGATTGGGGCAGATAGGGAACTCCTGCTCCTTCTGCCACTCCAGAATGCGCTCCCGGCGCGGCGGATTGTAGCCTTTCGCCTCCACCTGGCGCACCATCACTTCCACTTCTTCCCGCGTACTTCCGGGACACTTCGCCAGCAGGTCACAAAGCTCGTCATGCTCCAGGAAATGACGGCCCACCATGGCCAGCGTGAGGCGCCCATAATGGCCGATATCCTGGCCCTCCTCGAGCGCATGATCAGGTGGGCCATCATCGCGTTCTGTTTCAATTCGTCCATCGTTATCCTCCGCATTTCGCCTTTTCTTCGCTACTGGATTGGACGCATTCCGCGCCGCAGATGTTGTCAGCCGCGTTGTCCTCTGCTCCTGATTACTATTCTTCCTTCACCTGGCCGTACTCCAAGAGCGTGACCAGCAGGATACCGCCGCACACATTGCCCAGCACCGCCGGCCACAGCCAGCGGAAGTAGCCCAGGGCTGTCTCCTGATGCGCAAGCACCGCGGCCAGAATCTCTCCGCTGGTGGCGATCGAGTGGGCGAAGTGCCCCAGGCCAACGATAAAGGTCAGCAGCCAGATCAGCATGACAGAGCCGCTGATGGAATGACTTCCGCTGACCAGCCACGCGACCAGCGCGATGATCCACCCGCCGACCACGGCGCTCCAGAAGATATGACTGAGCGGCTGCCGGCTCGCCTCCGTACCCAGATGCGCCATGCTGGCCACGTAAGCGGGCCGCAACGACCCCGTACGCACGGCCAGCAGCGCGAAGCCGAAGGCGCCGACACAGTTTGAGGTGAGCACAATGGCCCACAGCCGCAGCGTCTTCCACACATGCTTTCGCTGCGCGAGCACCAGCGCCACCGGGTAGAGCGTGTTTTCCGTGAACAACTGGGCTCGTCCCAGGATGACGGCAATGAACCCCAGCGGATACAGAATATGCGATACAAACTGTGCCGCCCCGCTCTCGCCGAGTTCCGCGAGCGAGATGGATGTGCCCAGCGCAGTGAGCCCCATCATGAAGCCGCCTGCGAGACCCGAAACCGCAAGGGCGCGCGCGGGGCGATGAAGTTCCTCGTGCCCATTGCGCGCCACCTGCGCGTAAATCTCGCGTGCGGATGGTCGCTTGAGATCACTCTGCGCCGGCTGGGATGCGCTGTCCTGTTTATCGAGAAGCGGATCCCGCTTGAAGTTCTTTACTGGCATGCGTTGTCCTGGGCGGGAGAATGTTCCCGACGAAATTATGTTCCGCTTTGCAGTGAAATCTTTCCGTGCTCGCCCACTTTCGATTCACCCTTGGTGACGGCGCGTTTGAGCAGGCGATAGTTGCGGACCAGTGCATTGGATGGCGCTTCCCAGTATTCGGCATCTTCCACATGCACTTTCAGGACGGAAATCTCTGGGTCGTCCTCGCCGTCGGGGAACCAGGCCTTAAACATCGGGTTCCATAGCTCGTGAATCTTCGCGCGGTCCTGGCTCACGTCCGCCCGGCCGGAAAGACTCACGAAATTGCTGTTCTTCGGATCGGTGTAGGTGAGCGACACATGCGCGTTCTGCCGAATCTCTTCCACCTTCCCCGAGTGCTGACGCGTAAGGAAGAAGAGGTCGCCGGTAAACTCCGCCTGCTGGGTTGCCATCGGCCGGCTGTATAGAGTGCCGTTCTCGTCTGCGGTGGTAAGCATCGCGATATGAATGTCTTTGATGAGGTCCCAGACCTGGTGTGCGGCTTCCGGTTGCGCCGAAGCTTCAGGGTGTGTGCTCATGAGCGATTCGCTCCTTTCGAGGTATCAAAGAGCTTGGATGCACCTTCCTCCGCCTCCCGGCACAACCTGCGGTGGATGCTCGCCTCCATCAAAAGGTGGAGACCCCGTCGGCAGCAGAAAGCCCCAGTGTTTATGCGGCTCTCAAGCGTGCAGGACACTTGCTCGCGCCAGTGCGCGATGGGTATAGTTCAAAGCGAGTCCACTGCAAGTCCAAGCTATGAATATTCGAAATTTGTACCGGAGTGCATCGGCTTCCTGGTTGAAGATTGCGGCAACAGGCCTGCTGCTTGCCGCGATTCCGGCCGTGTACCTGAAGAGCGTTCATGCCGGTACCAGCATTGATGAGAGCAGGGCTCAGTACGCCGCCAAGGTGCGGGAGACGTACAGCTTCAAATACGGCAGGGGACAGCCATTCCTGCCCAGCAACGCAAAGATCGAGGGCGACGACTTCATCCAGCCCGGGGCATTCCCCACCGCGCAGTACTGCCGGCATTGCCACGAGGCCACCTATCACGAGTGGAGGCAGTCGCTGCACTCCAACTCGTTCCGGACGCCGTTCTATTTGAAGAACGTGACCCTGCTGCAGAGCACGCAGGGAATCGAAGTCGCCCGCCACTGCGAAGGCTGCCATAACCCGATCGAGCTGTTTGCCGGTGCCGTCACGCCCAATCCGGTCGTGCGGGAGCGGGAATTCGATCAGGATGGCATTACCTGTTCGGTCTGCCATTCCATAAAGAAGCTGCAGCCCAGCTATGGATTGGGTTCCTACGTCATGGGAGTTCCGGCGGTGATGGTTGACGAGAACGGAAAGCCCATACCCGGCGAGGTGGACTACGCGGAGATCACGGCCCATCCGGAGCGCCACAAGCAAGCGGTGATGAAGGACTTCTACAAGTCCCCCGAGTTTTGCGCGGCGTGCCATAAGGCCAACATCCCGGAATCCCTCAACCAATACAAATGGCTGCGCGCAATCGGCCTGTACGACGAGTGGCAGCAGTCCTCATTCGCGAAGCGCTCGCCTTTGCCCTTCTACACCAAGGACTACTCCACCTGCCAAACCTGCCATATGCCACGGGAGCGCATCACCCTGGCCGACTACGGTGCCAAGCAGGGAATGCTTGCGTCGCACCGTTGGCTTGGCGGGAACACGGCCGTTCCATTCCTTTACGGGTACACGGAACAGCTGCAGAAAACCATTGCGCGCCTGAAGGACCAGAAGCTCAATGTGGATCTGTTTGCCCTGCGCAAGGGAGCATCGCAGCCCTTGATCGCGCCGCTTGGCTCCACCAGCTTCACCCTGCAGCCGAACGATCAGGTGCAGGCGATGGTCGTTATCCAGAACAAGGGTATCGGCCACACCCTAATCCCCGAGCAGCGTGACATGTACGAGGCCTGGGCGGAGTTCGAAGTCAAGGACGCGGACGGAAAGGTTCTGCTGCACAGCGGCTATCTCAAACCGGATGGCACGCTGGATGATGGCGCCCACAGCTTCATCACGCGCCTGCTCGACAAGGACGGACACCTGCTGACCAAGCACGAGATCTGGTTCCGGAAGGCGATTGCGTCGGATACCACGATTCGCCCGGGACGATCCACGTTGATCCGCTACCAGTTCCGGCTGCCCAAGGATGGCAAGGGCCCGTATACCGTGACGGCGCGCGTCAACTACCGGCACTTCGATGAGCCCTACACGAACTTCGTTCTTGGCGACAAGCATCCGGCGTACCCGGTAGTCGATATGGCGGAGCGGAGCCGCACACTTGTGCTCGGCGAGAACAAGCCACAGCCTGCTGCTCCCGACGACAACGCCGACTGGATGCGGTGGAACAACTTCGGCATCGCGCTGCTCGACGAACAGCAGTACGCAGAAGCCGTGGACGCCTTCAACACCGTGGCCAAGATGCGGCCGGATTATGCCGACGCCTATACCAATCTCGGGCTGGTCTACTATCAGTGGGAGAAGTACGATCTGGCGGGGCAGAGCCTGAAGAAGGCGCTCAGCATGAGCCCGAATAACTCCCGTGCGCTGTACTACCAGGCGCTGGTGGAGCGGAACGAAGGCGATCTTGACTCGGCAGTGGGCAACCTGAAGACCGTGATCGAAGCCTTCCCGCTCTCACCCGATGCGCATCGCGAGCTCGGCTTCAGCTATTACCAGCAGCACAAGTACGATCTCGCGCGGGTGCAGTATGAAGCGGTGCAGGGAATCGATCCCGATGATTTGTCGGCGCACTATAACCTCGCCATCATTTATCGCCGGTTAGGCATGAAGGACAAGGCATCCGAGCAGTCGGCGCTCTTCGCGGAGAAGAAAGACGATCCGATGGCGAACACAGCAGCGCTGGCCTTTCTACGGGCGCACCCCGAGGTATCCAGCGAGAGCGTGCCGTGGCATCTGCATTCGGATCTCGAGACAGCTACGGCAGCAGATCAGAAATAAGGGAAAGAGGAGCGCACTGCATGGTGGAGATTCAGTATCGGCGTGTCTGGATGGCGTTGCTGCTCGCCGGAGCCCTCGGAAGCGGAGTGGTGCAAGCGCAGGCGCAACAGACAGCGTCGCCGGCGGCCAGCCAGCCCCAGAGCACAGCGATCTCGATCCTGAACGCTACCGAAGCTGCGGCCAAGCTGCCCTCGCAAGTCTTCTTCCGCGGACAGTCCGCAACCGTGCAAATGCGCAACAGTTCCGGGCTCAAGCTGCCGGATGGCATGCTGGTGCTATCCGCGCTGGTGGATACGTCGGGGTACTCAAGCTCCGTTCAGCAGCGCTATCAGGGGTATCTGATCACGGAAGTCCCGCTGATGATTGAAGGCAAGAAGCTCGTTCCCGGCGAGTACGGCATCGGCTTTGTGCAGGGCAATACGTTTGCTGTAATGGACGTGGGCGCGCACGACCTGTTCACCACACAAAGCACGCGGGATGCGGAACTGCATCGCGCGATGCCGCTTCAGATTCTGGCTGCTCCCCAACCCAACCAGTATCGCCTGTACTTCGGCCGCAGCTACGTTACGTTTTCCCCAGCGTCGTGATTTCACCGAGCAAGCGAAAAGGCCACCCACGCGGGTGGCCTTTTTCGTTGTCCATACGCTGTCTACTGATTGGTGACGACTACGCTCACCGGCAGGTTGTGGACGATGGTGGTGTTGGTGGTGGTCGTTGCGGTCACGACCACCGTGTACGTGCCGGGAGCCACCGCGGTGCCGGTCAGGTTTGCAGTTCCGTTCGGCGCGCCGTTCGCCTTCAGGCTGCTGCTATTGAAGCTGTTCGCCGGAGACGTAGCGCAGCCGCCCATTCCCAGTGAGATTGCCGCCAGAGCAAACACCCCCAGGGTGGACTGCCAGGCGCGACGGCGGCTTGGGATCCCGAAGAGGAAGAGGCAGCCTAATGCCGTCCCGCCTCCGGCCATCCACCAGCGCATGGCCGGATTCACCGGCGCCGTGCTCTGGGCGATCGCATACCCGCTAGCGGCCGACACCGTCATCGTGGAGGTCGCGAAGCCTGATCCGCCCAGGGTTACGGAGCTTGCACTGAAGCTGCACTTCAGCCCCGGATTGTTCGGGATTGCGCAGGTCAGGTTGATCGGCGTGGTTGCGTATGCCGACTGGAAGTTATAGATGGACGTGAGCTGCAGACCAAATGTGGCCGAAGGTGAGGCAGCCGTGAGTGGCGTCTGCTGATTCACCGTCGTGCTGGACTGCAGAGAGAAGTCTGCCGATGTGCGGTTGTCCGCAATGTTCACCGACAGGGTCGTCGAAGCCGGCGGCGATTGGTAGTAAGGGAAGCCGAAGATGTATTCCTGCCAGCCGTCATACTGGATCGTGAACTGAACCTGTCCTGAGGGAAGTTGCAGATACCCATTCTGCCGCGGAATCGGGAAGCTGAGATTGCCGTTGGCATCCGGATAGATCTGCCCGCTAATCGCAGTGCCGTTCGCGTAAATCGTGACGTAGCTGTTGTTCGGCGTATCCGTATTTACGTTGATGTTGAGCGTGAGGGCGTCGCTGGTAGGGAAGGAAAGACCAGACTTCGCAGCATAGGTTCCGTTTGCATCGGTGATAGTGAAGCTCACCGTGGACGTGCCGTTGTACTGGCTCGTAGTTTGCGTGAACTGTACGTCTGACGAGGTAGAGCCGTTGTAGTTGCTTCCGTTTGGCGGGTTGTAGGTGGCGTGAATGACACCGCTGGCGGGAACATCACTCGGCTGGATGGCGATGCTCGCAGTGGCGATGGCATTTCCGTTCGGGTCAAAGCCAGGCACCAGGGGCGCGGTCTGCGGGGTAGACGTTGAGAATGTGACCGTGCCCGAAGGCGCGCTTCCGTTGCTGGGCAGCGTCGTCGAGATCACGACAGCAGTGAGACCGTCTGCGTTGTTTCCACCCTCGCCTACGTTAAGCGTGCTCGGATTCAGAGTTGTCTGCGTGTTCGCGCTGCTGATGGAGAAATTGAACGCATTTGTCTGCGAGCCCTGAAAGCTGGCGTCGCCGGAGTACTTCAGGACGATGGAGTGCGAACCAACAGAAAGCAGGTTGGAGCTGAAAGTCGCCGAGCCCTCCGAATTGATGGGCAGAACCGTCACCAGGGTGCTGCCGTCATAGACCTGGAGCGAGCCGGAGGGAATTGCCGTGTTGCTCGGGTCTCCGGCACTGTAGGGCTCGGCTGTGATCTGCACCGGGCTGCCGTACGGAACCGTGCTGCCGGAGTAGTTCACGTTGTGGCCGTAGACGACCATCTTGCTCGGTTCCGGTGTCACCGTGATCGTAACGGCCGTGGAGACGCTCGGACCGTAGGTCGTGTCGCCGGCATAGCGCGCCGCGATCTGGTACGTGCCGCCGGGAAGATAAATGTTGCTCGGGTCAACTGCCTGGCCCACCTTGGTCCCGTTGCTATTGGTAACAGTGCTGAGCGTGAGCACATCCTGTCCGGCTTCCGCAGCAAGCGGGCTGTTGGTGAAGATGGCCACATCCCCGGTGGGCACGGCCGAACCGCCCCCAGTCACAGTGGCGGTGAAAGATACAGGCGAGCTATGTTGCACTGTGGTGATGGGTGCGCCGGTCGTCGGATTTGTCACCGCGACGGTTGTGGCCGAGCTCGTCGAGTTCGGAGTAGGCCAGTTCGATACCAGGCTGGTGATGTCGAAGCTGCCCAGACCTGTCGCTGCATCGTAGCCTGTTCCCGCCGCATAGCCCGTCATGTAACCGTTCGTGCAGTTAGTGCTGGAGCACTGCACTTTGTTGTTGCCGACCGTTACGTCGTGGTAGGTCCCGACCTTGTTCTTCACGAAGTAATACAGCGAGGAGTTCACATTGCCCAGGCCAACATTCTGGATGGAAGCAGCCGGCGTGTGCAGCGTGTTCTGGTAGGCCACCACCAGCGCCATTGCGCCGGCAAAGACTGCGGTCGATGCTTCCGTGCCGCCGGAGAGAGTGAATTGCGGCTGGCTGGCTCCGGTTTTGCAATCGCTGTTTGCCATGCAAAACAGATAGGCGCTGTTATTGAAGCCGATTGTGTTATTGCCGCCCGTTCCGGCAAAGAAGGACACGTCGGGGAGCACACGCGCCGTGCTGCTGATACTCGAGGGCACCACGCCGATCTGGTACGAAGGCTGTGCCGTAGGCGTGTTCACTCCGTCTGCGCCCGCTGTACTGGGTCCGCCGCCACCGGCCAGAAGCGACGGCGTCCCGGCCGCGGAGTCATTGCCGGTGTTGCTGTCGTTCCATGCCTGCTCAGGGATGTAGCTCAGAGCAGAACTATAGCCGGTCGCTTTAGTATTCCAGTACTTCGAGTACGCGTTCGTGCCGTAGTAGAAATCCGTTCCGCCCACCGCGGTCGCATACGGTGTAGAGGCCATGCCGTTCACAGCCAGACCGCCCACGGCGCCGGCACTCGAGCCCGGGACATCGCAGCCTGCCGATCCCGAGTTACCTGCCTCAACGACGATAGTCATGCCCTGCGCGGCAGCTTGTTTCCACGCCTGGTTGAAAAACGCCATGGAACCGCCAAGTGCGGTTTCGCAACTCTGGTAGCCGACTCCGAGGACCTGCACGGTGTTGTCTTCGATCGCGCGAATCAGCGCGAAATCCAGGCCCGTATCATAGTCCGTCGTGCCGGCGGCGTAGTAGTAAATGGAAGCATTCGGCGCCACCGCCCCGGCCAGCTCGATCTGTTTGTACGCAATGTTGGCATCCGTCGTTACACCCGGATCGTTTCCATCCAGGACGATGATGGGATCACTCGCCGTCAGGCCGAAGGTCGCCCGATAATTCTCGATATAGCTGAGGTTGATGTTCGAATCACCAACAAAGCCGATCTTTACACCCTTGCCCCCCTGTCCGTAGGTGCTGGCGATTCCCGGGATGTGGTAAATCGTGCTGAGATCGGCAGGGGAGACGCCATAGGTTCCAGTCGAGGGGATGTCATAGAGCGGCGTTGCCCGGTGCGTTGCAGGGTCAAAGCTGGCCGGCGTAGCAGTCGCCGCCACTGTCGTTTTGAAGTTGTTGATGGACGCAAAGCCCTGCACCACCGATGCAAGCTCCGCAGGTATCTGCGGATCGCGATCGTTAGCGTAGAAGGTCCTGCCGCGCACTGCATACCGGCGAATCTCGGTGCGGAAGGTACGGCGGATCTGCTCGGCCGTCCCGGTAATCTCGACGGCGTTGCGACCGCCATATACGCGCCCCACGTTGAAGCCCTCTGCCGATAGATAGCTCGTCACTCTTTGCAGATCGGCTTCCGTCACGCCGAAGCGCTTCCCAAATTCCTCTGGCGTGAGCCACTTATGGAAGTTCGGCGACGCAGGATTCTGCTGCGAAGCGATCCACTGATCCAACGCCGCTTCCTGTTCCGGAGAACGCTTCAGGGTCAGCAGCATGCGTCCGCTTAGCGACGCTGGCGCCAGCCCGCGATCAAAGCGCGCCTGCGCGAACGGATGCGTGTTGCCCGCGAGCGTCACCAGCCTGGACTGCTCCGGTACGCCCGTCCCATGCGGCGCCGTCTGGCCGAAGCTGGTTGCTGATCCAGCGACACTGAGCAGTCCGGCAGCAATCGCCGGCACGGTCGTGAAAGCTCGGATATGTGAAGTAAGTTTGCGTGACATAGCCATCCTGTGTCGAAGCTTCAGCCGCTTACCGAAGAGTGCTGCAACGGCGGAGTAAAGTGTGTGTGCCTGCACGCCCGTAATCGCAACCGGACGAGTAAAGGAGGCCGTACAGGACCCTTACAGTTCGGCAATTATGACAGGACGAATCGAGGAAGCCTCTGCCACGAAAGTGCAAGGCAGACTATCGAAAGCGGGGCAGCACGACGCTGTCGCGCGCGCTCGGTAAGTGCAGTATTGGCATTGCAGATAATAGGTTCCGCAATAACGAGAAGGGGTACTTCAGACATCAATGGATCTGCCGCGCATTCCCTGAATGCCTTCGGTGAGCAGGCGTGCGAAGTGCACCGCGATGGCATCCGCGGTGAGCGTGCCGTCGGGCGCATACCAGGTGCCGATCCAGTTCACGGCGCCGGCGATAGCGAAGCTCGCCATCTTGCTGTCACACGAAGCGATCGAGCCGTCCGCGATGCCCGCTTCAATCAAACGCCGCAGCCGTGCATCGATCTCGCGCTTGTATCCGCGGACCTCGGCCCGCGCTGCCGGGGAAAGCTCACCGTCATCCAGCCGGGCCACGCAGCGGCCGAAATCGACCGCCATGATCTTGGCATAGGAGCGAATGAACGCCTGCACCTTCTCAAGACCTGACCCCGAACTGGTCGTGATCTTGTCCAGGCTTTCGCCGATCAGCGCCGCGCCTACGCGGTAGCATTCGAGCAGTATCTCTTCCTTGCTGCGGAAATAATGATAGAGTGCCGGTTTCGTGATGTGCAGCCGGACGGCCACATCGTTGAGAGAGGTGCGACTGTAGCTTTGCTCCAGGAACAGGCGAGCCGCGGTCTCAAGCACCGTCATGCGCTTCCGGTCGCGGTCGCGCTGGCGCACGGGAAAGATTTCGGATCGCGGTAGCACGCTGCTCGTTTTCTCTTCCATCCCTGCGCTCGCGCTGGTTTGACAGTCTTTCGGGCCGATTGCTATCTTACTCATCGGTAAGAAAAAGTCCAGTACGGTCCCTTTTGCTTCCATGCCTGGCGGCCGTCACCAAGTTTGCGGAGGGTTGACGAGGATGGGATGGAGTGGCCACGAAGCGGTTGCGCATCTTGCGCTGGGGCTGCGTTTTTCTGAACCCCCACCCATGGCCCTTTGGGAAAAGGTGCTCTTCGTTGTGCTGGTCATCGCGTCGGTCGTGGGCTTCTTCGCGCGCTTTGGTCCGGTCCTGAAAAAGATCTTCGCTTCCCGCAAGGATGCTGATTTTTCGCTCCATCCCATTGGCAAACGCATTTGGGATTTCGTTTGGGAAGTGATGTGCCAGGCCAAGGTGATCAAGGAACGTCCCCTGCCCGGATTGGCGCACGCGTTCGTGTTCTGGGGCTTTTGCGCGTTCGCACTGGTGTCGCTCAATCACCTGATGGCCGGCGTCGGTCTGCCTTTCTTGCCGCCGCAGAGCTGGATCGGCAGTTTCTATTTCCTCTTCGCCGGCGCATTCGCGCTACTGGTCGCGGTCTCGATCGCGGGACTCTTTGTCCGCCGCTTCTTTGTCCGGCCCATCTGGCTGGGCCGCAAGGTCTCCTATGAATCCGGCGTCATCGCGTTGCTTATCTTTCTGCTGATGGTCACGTACCTGGGTGCGTTTTACGTAGGCAGCAGCGGAGCCGGAGCGCAGGCGCTGTGGTGGACGCATACGCTCACGCTCCTCGCCTTTCTGCCGCTGATCCCGCACACCAAGCACCTGCACCTGGTACTCAGTCCATTCACGGTCTTCCTTTCCCGCGGAGGATTCAGCAACATACCGCCGCTGCACGGGGATGAAGACTTCGGGCTGGTTGCCGGCAAAGATGTAACACAGCTTGTCACTCTGCAGGCATATTCCTGCGTGGAGTGCGGACGCTGTTCGGAGCATTGCCCCGCAACCAACACCGGCAAGGTGCTGAACCCGAAGCAGGTCATCCTGGGGCTCCGCGGGTATCTGAACGACCAGGGCCCGCATTCCGAAATGCCGCTCATTGGCACGGAGGGAGCACCTGCGCCTGGCGATTACGAATCGCAGGAGGCGATTTTCCAGTGCACCACCTGCGGCTCCTGCGAGTACCAGTGCCCGGTCGGCATCGAACATCTGCCTATCATCGTTGGCCTGCGGCGCGGTGCCGTGAATACTGGCACATGGGAAGACGAGCACGGCACCAAGCTTTTTCTCGCACTGGAGCGGAATGGAAACGCACTCGGGATGAGCGCTTCCGAGCGGGACAAGTTCATCAAGAAGCAGAATTTTCCCATCTTCGATGGCACGCAGGAGTACTGCCTTTGGCTCGGCTGCATGGGCGCGTACGATCCGCAGGGACGAGAGATCATCAGCTCCTTTGCGCGGGTAATGGAATACCTCGGCACCAGCTACGGCGTGCTCAAGAAGGAGAAATGCACCGGAGATCCAGCGCGTCGCCTCGGCAACGATCTCGTCTTCCAATCGCTTGCCGAGCAGAACCTGGAGATGTTGAAGCAGAACAAGGTGCAAAAGGTCGTCTCCATCTGTCCGCATTGCGTGCGCACCATTGCAACAGATTGGAAGGAGTTCGGCGTATCGCCGCACATTGAACACCACAGCGAGTTCATGGCGCGCTTCCAGGACAAGCTGCCGAATAAGAATGATGGTGAGACCATCGTCTATCATGACCCCTGCTATCTGGGCCGTTATCAGGGTATTTACGACCAGCCGCGTGAAGTACTGGCGCGTGCCGGTACTGTGATCGATCCACCGCGCGCGCGGGAGCGCAGCTTCTGCTGTGGCGCCGGTGGTGGCATGGTATTCCTGGGAGAAGAGAAGGGTGAGCGCGTAAGCCACGCACGCGCCAAAGAGCTGGTCGATACAGGCGCCAGCATCGTGGGCGCAGCCTGCCCCTTCTGCAATACGATGTTCCGCGATGCACTTGCTGTGACTGGTGGCGAGACGCCGCCGAAGCTGTTGGATATTGCGCAGATCACCGCCATGCATCTGCCGGAAAAGCCGGCTGCCGCGCCGCAGCCTTGAAGAAGATGAACGAATGTTGGAGTGGATGAACACATGAAGATCGCTGTTGCAATCAAGCAGGTGCCGGTGCAGGATGCAACGCCTCGCATCGGCGCGGACGGAAACTGGATCGAAGATCAGGATCTCGATTACGAGATCAACGAGCCCGACGCGTACGCGCTGGAAGAGGCTCTGCAGCTCAAGGAAAAGCACGGGGGTGAGGTGACGGTCGTCTGCATCGGGCCGGACCGTGCTGGCCAGACCATACGGGAAGCGCTGGCCAAGGGTGCGGACCGTGCCATCCACGTCGAATGCGATGATCTGCAGGCGTATGACACGTACGGCATCGCGCAGATCCTGGCCAATGCCGTGAAGGCGGAGAACCCGGACCTGATTCTCACTGGCCTGCAATCGACCGACCTGGGGCAGGGTCAGACTGGCGTCGTTATGGCCGAACTTTTAGGCGTGCCTCACAGCACCATCATCATGCAGGTGGAGACCAGCGACGGCGGCATCCGCGTGAAGCGCGAGCTGGAAGACGGTTGGTACCAGTACATCACCATGCCGCTCCCGGCACTCCTCACTATCCAGTCCGGTATCAGCAAGCTGCGCTACGCCACGCTGATGGGCATCAAGAAGGCGAAGACCAAAGAGGTAAAACGTATTCCGGTGGAGACTCTGCTCCCGTCGTCGCAGCCCTCGGTCGAGATCACGCGCGTCTACCTGCCGCAGAAGAAAAAGGGAACACAGATGCTCGAAGGCTCGAGCGCCGAGGCCGCGGCCAAGCTGGTCGAGAAACTCAAGTTCGAGGTGCGGGTGATATGAGTGGAGTCCTGGTAGTTCTGGAACAGCGGGGGGGAAACTGGAACCGCATGTCGTGGGAGGCGCTCGCGGCCGGGCAGCAGTTGGCGGCGGAAACGGGCCAGCCGTTGTGGTGCGCCGCGGTGGGCGAAGATGCGCAGGCTATTGCGCCGGAGTTAGGTCAGAAGAAAGCGGCGAAGGCGTACGCGGTCCTGCATCCTCTGCTGAAGGACTACACCCCCGACGGCTACACGCTGGCGCTGGAGCAGCTTCTGCAGAAGATACAGCCAAGTTATGTGGTGTTTCCGCACACATATCAGGTGCGCGACTACGCACCGGCCCTTGCCGCACATTTCCAGCAGGTGCTCATTGCAGACGTGATCGCGCTCGGCAAGTCCGGCGACACGCCCGTGTTTGTGCGCCAGCTCCTCCAGGGCAAGCTGAACGCGGACTACCGCCACACCAGCTCCGGACCGTGCTTCGTCTCGGTGCAGGCGGGCGCATTTCGCGCCGATGCGCTTGAAGCGGGTACGACCGAGGTGGAGACCTTCACGCCGCAGATCGAGGCTTCGCAGATACGCACGCGGCCCGAGGCGCCCTTCCGCGAAAGCGCGCAAACCGTGGACCTCGGCTCGGCATCGATCATCGTGTCGGTCGGACGCGGCATCAAGGAGAAAGAAAACCTCTCGATTGCCGAAGAACTAGCCCAGGCGCTGGGAGCCGAGCTGGCCGCTTCGCGCCCGATCTGCGATAACGGTTGGCTGCCGATGGATCGCCAGGTGGGCAGCTCGGGACAGAACGTCGCTCCCAAGCTGTATCTCGCGATCGGCATTTCGGGCGCTATTCAGCACCTCGTGGGCATGAAAGGCTCAAAGTCCATCGTGGCGATCAACAAAGACGAAAATGCGCCTATCTTCGAAGTTGCCGACTACGGCATCGTCGGCGACCTCTTCGAAGTCGTGCCGGCGCTCACGGCTGCCATCCAGAAGGCCAAGGGAGCCTAGGGCCAGGACGGAAAGCAATAGCAGATATCTGCACGCACTTTGGCCGAATCATAAGAAGATAGCGGGGCGTGGCGGCAATCAGCCGCGCGCCTGTTGTCTACCATGAGCAACACTGGGGATCTATCGGCAATTGCGCGGGCGGCACAGCCGCTTACCTTCGACGAAAGCGACTACGCCGGTCTGCTGTACTCCATTGGCGATGCGCGGATTGTCCTGATCGGCGAGGCCTCGCACGGTACGCATGACTTTTACCGCGAGCGCGCTGCGATCACGCGGCTGCTCATCACGCAAAAGAACTTCAGTGCCGTTGCGGTGGAGGCCGACTGGCCCGATGCCTACCGCGTCACTCGTTTCGTCACCGGACGAAGTGCCGACGCGACGGCGCTCGACGCGCTCGCCGACTTCGAGCGCTTTCCGGCGTGGATGTGGCGCAACATGGACGTGCTCGCATTCGTGGAATGGCTGCGCGCACACAACCAGAAAGCCGGAACGAGTGTGGGCTTTTACGGGCTCGACCTCTACAGCCTCTATACCTCGGCGCAGGCCGTCTTGGCTTACCTGGAAAAGGTCGATCCGGATGCCGCGGGCCGGGCACGCTATCGTTATAGCTGCTTTGACCAGTTCGGAGAAGACACGCAGGCGTATGGTTATGCAGCCTCGTTCGGCATGGCGGAGAGCTGTGAAAACGCGGCGCTGGAGCAGTTGGTAGACCTCCGCCGCCGCGCCTTGCAGCTCACGTCGGGCGATGGGCAGGAGTCGCGCGAGGAGTTCTTCTCGGCCGAGGAGAATGCGCAAGTGGTGCGCGATGCCGAGTATTATTACCGCTCCATGTTCAGCGGCCGGGTGAATTCCTGGAACGTGCGCGACCGGCACATGGAGAGCACGCTGGAACGCCTGGCCAGGCACCTGGGCGACGACTCCAGGATCGTGGTGTGGGCGCACAATTCGCACCTGGGAGATGCACGTGCTACCGAGATGGGCGAACGCGGCGAGCTCAACGTGGGACAGCTCGCGCGTCAGCGATGGGGCGACGCCTGCTTCTCTATTGGCTTCACGACCTACGGCGGCGAGGTGACGGCGGCCTCCGATTGGGATGCACCGGCGGAAAGGAAGATCGTGCGTCCCGGGCTTCGCGGCAGCTACGAGGCTCTCTTTCACCAGACCGGACTCGACAACTTCCTGCTTCCTCTGCGCGGTCAGCCACAAGTCCTGCAGGCGCTTAAGGAACCAAGGCTGGAGCGCGCTATCGGCGTCATTTACCGGCCGGATACGGAACGCCTCAGCCATTACTTCCGCTGCCATCTGCCGGATCAGTTCGATGCTGTCATCCACCTGGACCGCACACGCGCGCTGGTGCCGCTGGAAACAAACGCCACGTGGCATGCCGGCGAACCTGCGGAAACCTATCCGTCCGGCTTATAAAGATGAAGCGAATTTGGTGGAGCTAGTCGGGCTCGAACCGACGACCTCGTCGTTGCGAACGACGCGCTCTCCCAGCTGAGCTATAGCCCCACGGTTGGAGGGAGATACTTGGGTGATTTTAGCAGTGGCGCGCGGTTTGGCAAAGTCGCCCAGCTCTCATGACAGTGCTGCGCTGCTAGGCGGCCAATTCGCTCAACACCGCTTCCACTGCGGTCCGGTCCACCTGTCCCTGCGCCAGCGTTGCCGTGCCGCCGCCGCGGCCGCCATGCGCCGCCAGCGCTTGCTTCAGTTGCTGACCGCAGTTCCATTCCACGTCACCACTGCGCGCCACCACCACGGTGGCAGGTGCTTCCAGCGTGGACGCGAAGAGCACCTTCGTCTGTGGCGAAGCGGTGGTCAGCCGGGAAGCGAGAAGCTTTACGTACGTCGCATCGCGATCCGGGAACACACGCTTCACCACGCGCCGTCCATGCTGGATGGGGTCTTCCACCAGCAGCCGCACGGCATGGTAGTTCGCCAGCTCTTCCTGCATGTGCGCTAACTGTTTGTGCAGCGCCTTGTTCTCCGCCTGCAGTCGAAGAATCGCGTCCGGAAGCTCACTGCGTCCGGTAGACAGGCTGGCCCCGGCCCGCGCAAGCAACGCATTGTCCTCTCGCGCAGTGCGCACCGCCCGCTCTCCGCAGACGAAGCTGACGCGTGTGCCGCCGCGCGCCCGTTCCGTGGAGCGCAGCAGCAGGCCCCCAATCTGGCCGGTGGAGAAGACGTGGGTGCCGCCGCAGGCGTTCAGCTCCACTCCTTCAATCTCGATCACGCGGATCGAGCCTTCGCGCGGCGGCAGCTTGCGAAGCTGTCCCGCGGCCAGCAGCCCCTGCGCTTCTTCCGGCCCGATCTGTTTCTGGCGCACAGGGCGGCATTCGGCGATGCGGGCGTTTACAACCGTCTCCACGCGCGCCAGGTCTTCCGGTGCAATCGTCTCCACATCGAGATCGATCGTGGACGTCTCCTCTCCGAGGTGAAAGGACACAGTGCGCGCACCGAGTTGCTCCAGAAAAACCGCCGAAAGCAGGTGCTGTCCCGAGTGCTGCTGCATGTGGTCCAGTCGCCGGGCCCAGTCCACGGTCCCCTGCACGGCGGTACCGGCCAGCAGCGGCTTGTGGGTCAGGTGCCACACCTCGCCATCCTCCGCTTCTTCTACCGCAAGCACGGGTATCGCCAGCGTAGCGCCGCTGGGCGCGGTGGCCGCGAGCGTTCCCATATCATGCGGTTGGCCCCCACTGGTTGGGTAAAACGCGGTCCGGTCCAGAGCAATCTGCCAAACCGACTGGCCGTCCGTACGCGAGCGTTCGCGGATGTCCGTCACGGTCGCATCGAAACGAACCAGGGCAGAATCGGCATAGTAAAGGCGCTCCGGCATTGTATGAACATTGTAGCCGGTACTGCGCGGGGTAGCCGGCATCTTGCGAGAACATCCGCCCCGTCTGGCCGGGATATAGATCAGGACGGGATTACAGATCAGGAGACGAGATGACCGAGGAACGGCAGCCGCGGGAGACCGGCATGCGCGATGTACCGAAACGGCTGCGGCCCTACTACCTGGGCCTGCTCCGTAAGGGCGAGCGCTGGAATGAAACAGAGGGCAGGGAGGCGAGCGAGCTCCTGCCGCAGCATCTCGCCTTTCTTCGCGAGCAGATCGAGCAGCGCACGTATCTTTTTGCCGGGCCGGCTACGGAGGAGGGCGATGTGGTCGGCGTCCTCATGATCCAGGCAGCGAATCTTGCTGCCGCGCGCGCCCTTGCGGAAAGCGATCCCGGGGTGCGCGCCGGCAGGTTGCAGGTGGAACTGCATCCGGTCCTGCTGCCATCGCTGGATGGCATACAGGTCAGCTATTAACTGCTCGCGGCCCTTCGTCCAGCAGCGCACGCACGCGCAGTTCCAGCGCTTCGGCGTCCGCAGGTGCACGCACCTTCGCGTCGTTGTCGAAATAGACGTACACGTCGTGCGGCCTGGCCTCGACGCTCGAAAACGGAACCACATGTTCGCCGGTGGCCTCTTCGCCCCGCGCCCACGCCACCACTCGCTCCGCCCATAGATCGATGGCGTCGTGCTCGTAGCCGCTCGCATACAGGATCTCGGAACCATGCAGGCGGCAGTACACGAAGTCTGCCGTCACGTCCATCAGCCGCGGCCACTCCACCGTATCGGCGCATACCAGCGCAATCTCATAACGGCGCAACAAATCGATGAACGCCGGTGTGATAAAGCTGCTGTGGCGGATCTCGATCGCGTGGCGCATTCGCTGTGGCTCCGGGGGGGCCTCCGTATGCACACGGTCTGCAAGACGCGGATGGTGCGCCTTTGCGAGGTGTGCCGCCATTTCCGTGTCGCGCGGCAACAACTGGAAGAATGCCTCCAGCCGTTCTGCACGGAAAATGAACTGTGGCGGCAGTTGCCATAGCAGCGGCCCCAGCTTGGGGCCGAGGGCAAGCACCCCGGAGGCGAGAAAGTTGGCCAGCGCTTGCTCGGCGTTGTTCAGCTTCAGCATGTGCGTGATGAAGCGCGGTCCCTTGATGCTGAAGACAAAATCGTCAGGCGTTTCCGCCGCCCAACGCAGGAAGTTCGCCGGGCGCTTCATCGAGTAGAACGTCCCATTGATCTCAATCGACGAGAACTTTCCCGCCGCGTAGGCCAGCTCCCTCCTGTGCGGCAGCTTCGCGGGGTAAAAGACACCACGCCACGGCTTGTAGTTCCATCCCGAGATGCCGATCCGTATCTGTCCGCAACGCGGCTCAGACCGATTATCGGAGATGTCCGAGCAGTCAGGCGTCATTGGCACCGGTGCAGTGGCATGTTGGCGCAAAATTCACCTCTCCGTGGCGCAGCCCCACCGGCAGAAGTCAATCGTTGGGCGCATCCTACATACGACAAAATCTTCTCCTGGTTCTCTGTGAGGTTTCATCCGTATGCATACATTCCGCGTCTGGGCGCCATTGGCCCAGTCTCTCGAGGTTGAAGTCGCAGGCAAGCTTTATCCCCTCTCCCCACAGGATCGCGGATGGTGGCAGGCCGAGGTGCAGGAGGCCGGACCCGGCACGGATTATGCGTATCTCGTCGATGGACAGGAACCCGCCGTACCTGACCCTCGCTCTCCCTGGCAGCCGAAAGGCGTGCATGGCCCGTCCCGCCTGCTCGATCATGCCGCCTTCCACTGGACAGATGGCCACTGGCACGCGCCCTCCCTGGCCAGCGGCGTGATTTATGAGATGCACCCCGGCACGTTTACCCCGGAAGGGACGCTGGATGCGGCGATCGGGAAGCTCGACTATCTGAAGGACCTGGGCATCACCCATGTCGAACTGATGCCGCTCGCTGCTTCGTCCGGCTCCCGCGGATGGGGATACGATGGCGTCGCTCTCTTTGCGCCCTACGAAAGTTACGGCGGGCCGGAGGCGGTCAAGCGCTTTGTCGATGCGGCGCATGCCAAAGGGCTCGCCGTACTGATCGACGTGGTTTACAACCACTTCGGTCCGGAAGGAAACTACACCGGCAAGTTCGGTCCCTACATCACGCAGAAGCACGCCACGCCCTGGGGCGGTGCAGTGAATTTCGAGGATGAAGGCAGCGCCGAGGTGCGGCGTTTCTTCTGTGACAACGCCCTGATGTGGCTGCGGGACTACCACTTCGACGGCCTGCGGGTGGACGCCGTGCATGCCTTTATCGATCGCTCGGCCATTCACTTCCTGGAGCAGCTTGCGGACGAAGTGAGGGACCTGGGCACGCAGACCTCGCAAAACTATGTGGTCATCGCCGAGAGCGACCTCAACGACCCTCGCCTGGTGACCCCTAAGGAGGGCGGTGGATACGGGCTGGACGCACAATGGAGCGACGACTTTCACCACGCGCTCTGGACCGCGCTGACCGGCGAACGCTCCGGCTACTACGAAGACTTCCACGGCCTGCGGGATCTGGCCCAGGCCTTGCATGAGGTCTTTGTCTATCAGGGCCAGTACTCTGCGCACCGCCAGCGCAATCACGGCCGTCCCGTCGTCGGCCTCTCCGGAAATCGCTTCCTGGGCTACATCCAGAACCACGACCAGATAGGCAATCGCGCGCGCGGCGAACGGCTCGGTCATCTGGTGGATATCGGGAGAGTCAAGATCGCGCTTGCGCTGGTGCTCACTGCTCCCTTCGTGCCCATGCTCTTTCAGGGAGAGGAGTTCGCGGCCTCCTCGCCCTTCCAGTACTTCACCGACCACCAGGACAAAGAGTTGGGCGGCCTCGTTTCCGAAGGGCGCAAGCGGGAGTTCTCCGCGTTTGGCTGGGACCCCGCGCAGATCCCCGATCCCCAGGATCCGGCAACCTTTGAACGCTCCAGGCTGGTATGGGACGAGATACAAAAGCCGCCCCATGCCGAAGTTCTGGACTGGTGCAAACGCTTGATTCAACTCAGGCACCAGCGCGTAAGCCTGACCGACGGCGACCTGCTCCATACGGACGTCCACTTCGACGAGGCCGCCGGATGGCTTTCTATGCGCCGCCACGAGATGGAGGTCGTCCTCAACCTTGGCAGTGCCGACGCGACCGTACCCGTGAAGCCGGCGAGCCGCATCCTGCTTGCCTCAGCCGATGGAGTTCAATTGGAAGGGGAGCAGCTCCGCCTACCCCCGGCAACAGTCGCCGTCCTGGAAAGCTACGGACGGCGCTGCATAATCTCCTCCGCGGGCCTTCTATGATGTTGTCTTTGAATTGCCTCTCTCGCCGTGCCTCGGATGACGAAGTATCCTGCAGAGTAGATCAGAACGGAGAGTGGATGCTTCGTTGTCAGCTTGAGCTTGATATTGAGGGAGCTCACCCCCGGAGCATAGGGAATCTGTTTTCCCCCGCGTTGTCCTCCGAACTCCGAGCTCCTCACACTCCGTCAACCTTTCAGTCGCCGTTCCAGAAACAACGCATTCAACTCTGCATAGGAGATCGACCCATCCAGTCCAGCCATGCTGCCTTCGTACAGCATCAGCCTTGAGGCTCGCGCAAATGAGGTCCACGCCGCCCGCGCCAGCGCAGACCCCACGCTCACCCGCCGCACCCCGATCTCAGCCAGTTCCGCCATCTTCAATCCCAAGCTTGAGGTGATCAGCACGTTGACCGGCTTGGGCCGCACTGCTGCCACGATCGCCTCCACCTCCGGCCGCTCCTGCGCGCCCGGCGCATACAAAACATCCGCGCCCGCAGCCGCGTATGCCTCGAGCCGCCGCACCGACTCGCCGAGTGGATCGGGATATCCCACCAGGAAACACTCCGCCCGAGCCGTCAGCAGCACATCCACACCCGAGGCCGTGATCGCTTCCCGCGCGGCGCGGATACGCTCGACTGCCAGCGACAAATCATAAAGGGGATGCTGCGGGTCGCCGGTCGCGTCCTCGATCGAGAGCCCGGCCACTCCCGTTGCCAAGCACAACAGCACGTTGGCATACACGCCCTCCGGTGCATGTGCGTAGCCCGACTCGAAATCCGCATTTACCGGCAGTTCCACTGCGGCTACCTGCGAAGCAATGTGCGCCAGCATGGCATCGCGCGGCACCGCCCAGGCTGCGTCCGGCAGCCCCTGCGCGAAGGCGAAGCCGGCGCTCGTGGTGGCGACCGCCTCGAATCCCAAATGCTCCAGAAAGCGCGCCGTGCCCACGTCCCATGGATTCGGCAGAATAAAACATCCGCTCTGATGCAGAGCACGGAACGCGGCCCGCCGCCCTGCAAATCTATCTGTGGTTTCCATCCCCGCCTCCCCTTGCACTGCGGTGATCCGAAGGCGCGCTGCGCGCCAACCGCTCCATCCTATAACTCGCGCCCTGTCTCTCGTCCGTGTTAGCTCCTGCTCAAAACCTCCCGGCGGGCGATAATAGGGAAGGGCCGCACACTCGCCCGACCTATCTATGGCAGAGCACCAGAACAGCACGCCCGTCGATCTCTCCCGTCCGCCCGCGCCCAATATGGTCCGCGTCACCTTTTTGCCCGAAGGCCGCACCGTCGAATTCGAATACGGCACCATGCCCTGGGACCATCACGGCAAGCCCATGTCATTCCTCGATGTCGCCGAGAACTTCGGCATCTTTCTCGATCACGCCTGTGGCGGTGTCTGCGCCTGCACCACCTGCCACCTCTGGATCAAGGACGGCGCGCCGAGAATCTCCGAAGCCGACGACGATGAACTCGATCGGCTGGACCTCGCGGCTGACGTCCAGCTCAATTCGCGCCTCGGCTGCCAGGCCGTCATCACCGGACCCGGTACGTATGTCGTCGAGATCCCGAAGTGGAACCGGAATTACGTCTCGGAAGGCAAGCCGTTGAGCCTGGCCGAATCGAAATAGGCTGCCGACTTTCGGTAACCTGCCTGTTGTCGAGAAATACACTACGAAAAGCGCGCAAAATGCGCACAATTTGACCCCAAAAGGCACCCGAAATGGCTCGCGAAATCACCTGGAATGACGCCGAAGAGATCGGAATTCAACTGCAGGAGAAGTATCCCGATCAGAATCCGCTGACCGTTCGCTTCACCGATCTCCACCGCTATGTGACTGAGTTGGAAGGATTTGCTGACGACCCCGCGAAAAGCAACGAGAGCAAACTCGAAGCCATTCAGATGGCCTGGTACGAAGAGTACAAAGACGCCACCGCGTAACCTTTTTGTTTTCGTCAGTTTGTATCAATAGATGAGCATTTTGGTCATCGCGTCGTAGTATCACGACGATTCTCATTTGCCGCGCAACTTTCGACCGCCACATTCAACCTACCGCAGGTATTCTCCACGCCTATCCAGGCGAGCCTTCATTCGAATCCGCTCAGCGGCGGCCTTCGATTCGCCCCATGAAACGCGAGGATGTGAACGCTCCCTAGCCATCCGACGGTGCCGAATCGCTTCTTGACAAGGCCAGAGACACGGCTTATAAATCTTGCTCATTCGCACGTTGCTGGCTGAAGGAGTCTCCGGCTTTCTCAGCGAGATGGGGCGAAGCAAACAGCGATTGCAGTGCTCTTCATAATCAACAACCGGTCGACGAAGGCCGTTTGGAAAACGTTTTCACCACCCGACGCCGCACAGCAGTCGCGGGCGTTCCTTTAGGAGCCTTTGATGCGTCGCTCTCTCCTCTTGATCAGTCTCATATTCAGTATGGTCTTTCTCCTTGCACCCAGGATGACCGGCCAGGAAAACGCCAGCATCACCGGAACGGTAACCGATCCCTCGGGAGCGGCAGTTCCAAACGTGACCATAACCGTAACCAATCCCGCTACTTCACAGAAAAGAACCACGGTGTCGAACTCAGCCGGCATCTATCTTTTCCCGAGCCTTGGTATCGGCCATTTCACCATCGCTGCTTCAGCGCCAGGCTTCCAGCAATACACGAAGACGGATGTCGTCCTGAACACTGCCCAAACGCTGCGGGAAGATATCGCCCTCACGGTTGGCAGCGAAGGACAGACAGTTACCGTTCAAGGGAACGCTTTACAGGTCCAGACCGAAACCAACGAATTAAGTAACCTGATCAGCGGCCAACAAGTTACGCAGTTGGCGACCAACGGCCGCAATGTGACGGCCCTTGCTGCTCTCGGCATGGGTGTTTCTAACAACTTACCGTCTTTCGGCGGAGTGAACGCCCTGACCTCCGCAAACGGGCTCAGCTTCAACGGAACGCGTGTGAGCCACAACATCTACCTGCTGGACGGAGGCGAGCTGAATGACCGCGGCTGCGGTGGGTGTTTCAGTTCCTTGCCTTCGATGGATGCGCTCGCCGAATTTCAGACGCTAGCCAGTAACTACGGGCCGGATTATGGCATTGGCTCCGGTGGCACCATCCTCATGGTTCTGAAATCCGGCACCCATGATTTTCACGGGGGGCTGTGGGAGTTCAACCGGAACGAAGCCTTCGACGCTAACAACTACTTCACGAACCTGGCGGGCCAAAGGCGGCCGAAGTTCCGGCTGAACGAGCCGGGCGGGAACATCGGCGGTCCCCTGTGGATTCCGCACGTCTATAACAAGTCACGCGATAGAACCTTTTTCTTCGTGAATGAAGAGTGGCGTCGGCTGATTCAAGGAAGCTCGCCGTCTATTGTCAACACGATCGCCGCCAACAACTTCCCGGTGGCAGGACAGCCGTTGACCTACAACGTCCCGGCAAACGGGACGGTTCCGATCGTTCCTGTCACTAGCGACCCGGCCAGGCTGGCCCTCTACGCTGCTGATGGCCTCACACCGGGACAACCTTTCCCCAATAACACGATTCCCGCCAACCTGATCGACCCGAACGCCGTACTGGAACTGAATGCGGGCACGTTCCCCAGACCGAACTTTGGCACCAGCCAGTACATTTCGTCCATTCCTCAGCCCACCAATGTTCGCGAAGATGTGGTCCGCATCGATCACAGGATCAACAGCAAGCTCCAGTTGATGGGTCACTATCTCCACGATCAGGTGACGCAGACATACTACCCGCCGCTATGGGGAGACAGCAGTTATCCCACGGTGGGGACGGCCATGCTCAACCCGTCCTGGTCCTCGACGATCAAGTTGACGCAGACACTTTCGCCGAACCTGCTCAACGAAACAGCCTTTCTCTACAGCGGCAATCTGATTCACCTTGATCCCGTGGGCGTAGCGACGCGGCCCTCTGGATGGACCGGTACAAGCTTCTTCCCAGTGGCCAACAACGTCGGCAGCCGCATGCCGGAGATTCAGTTGGGCGCACCGTATGGGACCACCTGGAGTTCCAGCTACTTCCCCTGGAAGAATTCCTATAACGGCTATGAGGTGCGCGACGACCTGTCCTGGACGAAGGGACTGCACCAGTTGAAGTTTGGCTTCAGCTACTTGCATGACCCCAAAAACCAGCAACTGCAGGCAAATACGCAAGGAACTGCTGTCTTTAACAACAGCACATTTTCCAGGGACTCGTATGTGAACTTCCTCCTCGGCGACGCAGCCGATTTTACCCAACTCAACTATCTAGCGGGCAAGCACTGGGTGAATAATAACTACGGCTTCTACGTCAATGATAACTGGCACATCCTTCCGCAGTTGACTCTCAACCTGGGCATTCGCTTTGACGGAATGCCACATGCCTTTGAGCGCTATAACCGATTTGCGAACTTTGTTGTGGCGGATTTCAATCCCGCCCTCGCAGCGACAGCACTCAATCCCGACGGCACTCTGAATCCGGCGGCGTTGACTGATTTCAATGGTGCGCCTTTCTATCTGAACGGCATCAGAGAAGCAGGCGTGGGCGGCTTCCCCCGTGGAGTGGTGCAGAACAAATACAACACTTGGCAGCCGAGAGTTGGCTTTGCCTATGACGTTACCGGCAATGGCACTACGGTTGTCAGGGCCGGCTTTGGGATGTTCTTCGAACGCGTCCAAGGCAACGATGTTTACAATGCCGCATTGAATCCCCCGTTCGCCTATCAGCCCTCGGCCACCAACGTCTATTTCTCCAACCCGAGCACAAGCGCTCTGACTGGCGCCACGACTTCCCAGACATTTCCTTCGACACTGACCAGCCTGGACTACAACTACCAGCCGCCAGGCACGGCCATGTTCAGCGCGGGAGTGCAACATCAGGTGGCACAGTCCATCGTCGCGGTACTGCAATATGCCGGTTCGACCGGCTGGCACCAGAGCGACGATCGAGCGATCAACACCTTACCCCTCACGGATCCGAACAATCCGGCAAATCCCTACGACTTGCGCGAGGGCGTGGCGAACGGCACGCTGAATGCAAACCTATATCGAATCTTCCCCGGCTTCAGCACGATCACACAGGAGGAGAATCGGACAAACTTCAGCTATAACTCGCTTCAGGCTGGTCTGCGCATGGAGGCGCGGCACGGACTTACAGTCCAACTCGCCTATACGTACTCGCATGAGATCGATGAGGTGAGTTACGACCTGAATTCTGTTTCTAACCCGTTCAACCCGGCATACGATAGGGCGTCGGGAGCGCTCGACCGGCGTCATATCTTCAACGCGAACTACATCTACAACTTTCCGTTCTACGCAAATAATGGTAATGCCTTTCAACGTACCGTCCTGGGCGGCTGGACGTTTTCTGGCATAACGATCGCACAGACGGGAACCCCGCAGTACATCACCTATAACGGAGCCGACACTCTCGGCCTCGGCGGCGGCACAACGAATCGCCCCAACCTGGTGGCGAAGGTAACTTATCCTAAGACGAGGCTCGCCTGGTTCAACAAGAATGCCTTCGCGAGCCCGGTCGCTCCTTGGGATGGTGGCCCTAACCAGGGTTTTGGAAATGCAGGACGCGACGCAGTCGTGCTGCCGGGGCAATTCAACTTCAACCTGTCGTTGTTCAAGAACATCCCGTTCAAAGAGGGTGGGCCGATGCTGCAGCTGAGGTTCGAGACCTTCAACACCTTCAACCACACGCAGTTCAACGGTGTCGATGCTGGAAGTACAGATGCGAACTTTGGACAAGTGACTTCGGCTTACGATCCCCGCAGATTGCAATTGGGGGCGAAGTTCAGCTTCTAACTGATAGCCGCTGGAACGAATTGGGCGCCGCGTTTTTCATAACGCGGCGCCCAGTTTGCATCTCCCTGCTTCTAAAATCCGTGAGGCGGAACGCTTGCATGCTTCATGCCGGGCATATCTGAATTTGCGATCCCGTGGCCTTCGGTGATCGTAACCAGGTGGTTGCTCTTGATTCCCGAGAAGTGCTCGACCAGACCGTTGGTCCAATGAACCTCGATATCAGCCGAGGTGCTGGATCCAAGCCCAAAATGCAATCTTCGATCGCTTACGGAATAGAAGCTGGACTGAGCCATGACGGCTTGGGCCTGAATTTTTCCGCCATATCTTACGACGACCCTCGAGCCGATTGCGCTTCGGTTGGACTTCGTCCCAACGAGAAATATCTTGAGCCAGCTCGCTCCCCCGCTAACGTCGTTGCGTAGCAGCGAGGGTGGTTCATTCAGGTTGACGACCACCATGTCTATATCCCCGTCATTATCGAAGTCGCCGAATGCGCATCCGCGGCTGCAATGCGCAGCAGCAATTCCGGGTCCAGCTTCGTCGATCAATTCCTCGAACTTGCCGTTGCCAAGGTTGCGAAAGATGAGCCGCGGCGTCTTCAGGGGATATTGCGGGAATTTGGCCTCGACCTCCGGGTAAACCGATCCGGTCACCACCGCTATATCGGGCCAGCCGTCGTTATCGAAATCCGCGAACCCCGTTCCCCAGCAGATGTATCGCGTCTCGATGCCGAACCCCGCGGCGAGGGTGACATCGGTAAAATTAGCAGCTCCGTCGTTACGAAGAAGAATGTTGGTGTCGTCGGAGAAGTGGGTCTTGAAGATATCCAGGTTACCATCCAGGTTGTAATCGCCCACTGCAACGCCCATTCCCGCCTGCTCTACTCCGTCTTCACTGAGCGCAACACCGCGTTCAACCCCCTCCTCCGTGAATGTGGAATTGTGTTGGTTGAGAAACAACAGACTGGGCGTCGAATCACACGCCACATAAAGATCTGTCCAGCTATCGTTGTTGAAGTCCGCCGCGACGGCGGTCATGGCATAGGTGCGCTGTGCTTTCGAAATCTTGCTCTGGACGGTTACATCGCGAAACGTACCGTCCCCCTGGTTTTGATATAGAAAGGTGGGGGGAAGAGCCAAGCCGCGTGGACCGCAGTTCACAGGGACGCCGTTGTAGTTGCAGTAGGGATTCTCGCCCGGCTTGGGAATCCTCCCCACACTCAGGTCTACATAACTGGCGACGAAGAGATCTAGGTGGCCATCGCGGTTGTAGTCGAGGAAGGTGCATCCGGAACCCCAGCGAGTACTGCCCTCATAAAGGAGGCCAGCCTGCTTGGTTACATCAGTGAAGGTACCATCCCCATTATTCCGATACAGCACATTCTGACCATAGTACGTAATGAATATGTCTTCGAATCCGTCGTTGTTATAGTCGCCAATCGTAACCGCACTTGCCCATCCGGTGCGAGTGAGGCCGGCTTTCTCCGTCACGTCTGTGAACGTGCCGTCCCGATTGTTCTTATAGAGCCGATTGGTTGCGTCGGATGGCTGTTCTCCCGAACGCGTGCCACACAGTAGGAAAATGTCAAGCCAGCCGTCGTTGTCATAGTCGAAGAAGGCAACGCCGCATCCTACTGTCTCGTAGATGTAGTCCTTGTGCTGAACGCCTCCGTAGATGGTGGGCTTGGCCAGTCCGGCTTCCATGCCAATATCGGTGAAGCGGGCCAGGAAGGGAATGCCGGATGGCTTGCCGCGTGGAAGCGCCTTGACCTTACGCCGGCCTGCATCCTGCCCATATGCCAATGCAGAAGCAGCGGCCATCCACAAAAACTGGCGGCGATTCATCGAGCTATCGTGTGGTCCCATACCTATGTGCTTCGATTTTAGCGAGTCACTCTCAATGTGAGGACGGCTCTTCGGAACCCGAGACCTTCTGGATTAATGATTCCTCGACCTTCGCATGCAGGGTCTTCGTCTTCGAGAACTCTTGGTTTGCCTTTTCTTTCTGATCAAGCGCCAGGTACAGTCGCGCGAGGCGATAGTGTGCGTCGGGATTCGAAGGATCGAGTTGCTCGGCACGCAGAAACGCCGCAAGCGCGTCTTGGTTGCGCTTTTGATCCGCATACACGCACCCGAGATCGAAATAGGCCAGCCGAAGATCTCGCTGGAGCTGAGTTGCTTTACTAAGGAGTTTCTCCGCAGTGCCAGCATCGCTCTTGCGGAATGCGATGTCACCCAGGTATGCATATGCGGCTGCGTTTCCGGGATTGTTCCTGGTTTCAAGCTCCAGTTCGGGTGCGGCTTTGTCGTAGTCGTGCTGTTTGTAATAGAGATATCCCAATTCGAAGTGCAGGCCCGGTTCACTGGGAGAAGTACGTTCGGCCGTCTCAAGTTCTTTGATGGCATCCGGCGTCTGGTTCATGGCATCGAGAGCCTCGGCGAGCATCATGTGGGCCTGTACCGCGTCGGGGTTCGCTGTCAGAATGGTCTTGAACTCGGTCAGGGCACAGTCGTAGTTCTTACTCCACAGGCAGCTCTTGGCAAGGATCCCGTGCATTTCCAGATTGGAGGGATCGGCTTTGCTGGCGCGTTCAAGATAGGGAACGGCTGAGCCATAGCGATGGAGGCCGAAATAACTCATGCCAATGAGTGTCTCGATGCGGGGATCATTGCCATGGGCGGAGGCTGCAGATTTAAATGGCGCGAGGGCAAGGGAGAAATGCCCCTGCTTGAATTCAGCAAGGCCCAGATTCAGAGAGACATCCGGTTGGCCTGGCTTGAGCGCTAGTGACCTACGATACTCAGTTGCAGCCGAAGCAAGCTCTCCCTGTTTGGCTAAAGCGAGCCCCAGGTTTGCATGGGCCGCCGCGTCCCGAGGCTGCTTTCGTATCAGGTCTCGCCAGAGAGCCTCGGCATCATGGAAGTTCCCGGCCTGCATCAAAGCCACCGCCTGTTGGGCGGTGTCGTTCTGTGCTAAAGCCAGGGTACTTGCAGGAAACAGGCTGAAGAAGCAGAGTACTAACGCTCTTCGCCGACGGGGAATCGCCGAACCGCGAACTCGCTCCGGTAGCTGTTGAAGAGAGATCGGGCTCATGAGGGCTAGCCTAATTTGCGGCGATTGGGAAAAGCAAGGTATGTTCCGGCTGCAGTAGGACTTGATCGGGCAAGAGTTTCGCGGACAAAGAGCTACTGGGTCGAGCCCGGGGCGGTGGTTATGGGCTTGGCGGGGTTCTTGGTGATGATGATCTGGTCGCCCTTGATCTCGTAGGTATCGGGCTGGCGGTTTACGTAACAGCCGCAGTCGGTGAGCGCGCCGTGGTGCTGCGCGATGCCGTCTTCCAGCCCCTGCAGTTCACGCTTGGCCTGCTCCACCTTCTCGGTGGCGGCGGCAATCTGCTTCACTTCCTCCGGCGTAAGCCGCTCGGTGCGCACCGTCGGTGTGGGCACGTCGAGTTGGAGCAAGGGCTGCGGAGCGAGCAGAACAGCGAGTAAAAGCGGCAACATGGAGACATAGTATCGCAGCCGGTGCGCGGCGGCTGCGGATATCATCCGCAGCCAAGTGAGCCGTCGGCTTCCAACCGGGCTATGCGCAGGAGCGGTCTTTTGCCTGGATTCTTCGCTGCGCTCAGAATGACGGCGTCTGCCCGCACCTGCCAAGAAACCCGACCTGCCAAGAAGCCCTCACCTGCATGGAAGCCCTCACCAGCATGGAAACCCGCACCCCGGCGGCTGCCCTAGAAGCCCATGATGTTGTAACCGCAATCCACGTAAATGGTCTCGCCGGTGATGCCGGAGGCGAGATCGGAGGCGAGGAACAGGGCGGTGCCGCCGACTTCGCTCTGGTCCACATTGCGGGCCAGGGGGGCGCGTTCGGCGTGGGACTTGAGCATCTCGCCGAAGCCGCCGATGCCGCGGGCGGCCAGTGTCTTCACCGGGCCGGCGGAGATGGCGTTGACGCGAATCTTGTGCTTGCCCAGGTCCGCGGCCAGATAGCGCACGGTGGCCTCGAGCGCCGCCTTGGCTACGCCCATAACGTTATAGTGCGGCACCACCTTCTCCGCCCCGTAGTAGGTGAGCGTCATGATGCTGCCTCCGTCGCTCATCAGGGGGGCCGCCGCACGGCTGAGCGCGATCAGTGAGTACACGCTGATGTCGTGCGCGATGCGGAAGCCTTCGCGGCTGGTCTGGAGGAAGTCGCCGCTCAGCTCTTCCTTGGGCGCGAAGCCGATGGAATGCACCAGGGTATCGAGCTTGCCGTAGCGCTCCTGCACCTGGGCGAAGAGGCTGTCTATCTCGGCATCGTTCGAGACATCGCATTGGAAGGCGTGGGCGCCAGGCAGCTCGCCGAGCAGGCTTTCGGCCTCCTGTCGCAGGCGATCGTTCTGGTAGGTGATGATGAGCTGCGAGCCGGCTTCATGGAGCTTCTGCGCAATGGCCCAGGCGATGCTGCGTTTGTTGGCGAGGCCAAAGACGATAGCGGTGCAACCTTGGAGATCGATCATGGGGGTCCTTTCGTATGCTGCGGTGTTTGCTGGCATGAGGGGTATTGGGGCGGACGGATCATCGCTCCCGGGCAGCACCATCGAAGGATGGGCCACGCTCATGAGGACAGCGGAAAACACACGCAAGACTACGGCGCAGAGGAAGCATATCAGCCGCCGAGGTCGATGTGCTTAACGTCTTCCACGGGATGCGCCAGGAAGCGCGCGCCGAGCTCGCGGAAGCGCACGACGGAATCGGTGGCGTAAAAGTGGGCGGCCGCGCGCCGGGCGGAGGGGGACGGCGGAGCCGGAATGCAGAGCGCCTGGGCAACCTGCTCGGCCGTGACCTCAGCCGAGTCGATTACTCGGATCAGCGGCGAAGCTGGGTCCCGCTGGTGGCGCGCCTGAAGCGCATGCTCGATGACCCGACGGAGCAGGGGATAGTGGGTGCAGCCGAGCACCAGGGTGTCCGGGGGCGGCGTGGACGGCTGGATAGCCGTGCTGTGGCCTAGCTCCCCCATCAGTTCTTCGAGATAGATGCGCACCACTTCCGCGGTGACGGGATGATCGGTCCAGCCTTCTTCGACCAGCGGCACCAGCAGCGGGCAGGCTTTCTCGTAGGAATCGAGACCGCGCGCGCGGCAGGCCAGGCGATAGGCGTGGCTGCCCACGGTGGCGGCGGTGGCGATCACCAGGACGCGGCGCGTGCGGGAGGTGGCGTCGGCGGCGTTAGCGCCAGTCTCGATGACGCCGATGACCGGCACTGGCGCAGCGGCGTCGCGGATGGCGTCAAGCGCCAGGGCGCTCGCGGTGTTGCAGGCGATAACCAGGAAATCCGCGCCCTGTTCCACCAGGAAACGGGCGCTGGAGACGGCATAGCGGGCGATGGTCTCCTGCGACTTCGAACCATAAGGCAGGCGCGCGGTGTCGCCCAGGTAGACGTACTCGGCCTCGGGGATGCGCTCCAGCAGCGCACGGAGAACCGTGAGGCCGCCGACGCCGGAGTCAAAGACGCCGATGCGCAGCGGCCGTTTGGGGGAGGGGGCGATCACGGGTGGGAGTCTCCTTTTTCCGAACCGGCGCCGGCGGGATCGCCCGAGGTATCAGGTTCCGGCGCGGCCGAGCTGGAGGCGAGATAGGTGTGGCTCAGGTCAGCGTGGCCGGCCAGGGTGTCGCGGGGCTGGCCGTTGACCAGGAAGCGGACTTCTGCGATATCAGCGAGGTTGGCGTGCAGCGTGGAAATCAAGGAGAGCAGGGTCAGGGTTTCGGGTTCGATGCCGGAAGGATGCGCCTGGGCGAATGCGCCGCTCAGGTCCACTACCGCGAGCGTGCCTTGCGGGGCCGGTGTGCCGTCCACGGGCTTGGGCAAGGGCAGCAGGAAAACTGCGTCCACGCCGGGGTTCGCGGCGATGGGGTGGGTGGAGCCGGGCTGCGCGTAGCCGGCGATGAGCTGGTTGAGCAGGAAGCGGGCGCGCGCCGAAGGCTCCTCGGGCAAGGCTAGAACGCGGCGGCGTTCTAGCAAGGCGCCGTCCGCATCGTTTGCCACCATGAAGGTGACATCCGTGGGCGTGCCGCCGGGCACCGGGGCGGCGGTGGATTGCGCCCCTTCGCTACTCGGCGGGGTGGCGGCGTGCCGGCGCAGGCGCCACAGCAGGAGCAGCAGGGCCGCGATCGCGAGTACGAGCACAACCGGAAGCAGCCGACGGGCGCGCAGCTTCATGGCCGCACAGTCCAGTCGCGCTGCCATGCGGCTACGGCGGCGGCCAGCGCGCCCACCAATTGCTGCTGATAGGCCGCATCGGTGAGCGGCGTGCCGATGTTCCCGCGCGAGACAAGCGGCGCCACCTCCACCGCCACTGCCGGGCAGGCCATGTTGTCGAGCGGCTGAAGGGAGGTGCGGCCCAGCGTCACCGGGATCTCGGCGTGGGTCATCGCGGAGTTGATCTCCGAGGAAAGCTTCAGGCTTTGCTGAATAAACGGCGCCTGTGCCGCGTCCCACGGCAGCAGCGGAACGGCAGCCGCGGGCGCCTCGGAGGAGGTAAACAGGTGCACGCCGCTGCCGCTGGTGGTGGCGTGCAGCAGGATGCAGGCAGCCGGCTTTTGGCGGTTGGCGATCTCGGCGCGGTGCACCGCCGTGACCGCCGCATCGCCGCTGCGGGTCGCGATGGTCTCGATGCCCTGGTCGTGCAGTGCGGAGCGCAGCGTGTCCGCCAGCCGGAGTACCAGGTCCTTTTCCGCCAATTGGGCGTTCAGGTGCGCGCCAAGGTCCGAGCCGCCGTGCGCCGGGTCGAGAATCACCAGGAAACGCGGCTGGGCTGGCCGCGCAGGCGGCAAGGCCGGAAGGGAAGTGCCAGACTGCCCGGGAGACTGGCCTGTGGTTTGCGCCCGGAGGCCCAGCGATCCGAACAGGAGAAGACAGATAGCCGGGCAGGCAGCGAGGCCGCCGCCCGGCAACCAGTTCTCAGTCCAGGGCATAGATGGCGAGACCGCTCAGCAGCTTGGGAAAGAAGTCGGTAGACTTCTGCGGCATCACCTCGCCGTTGAAGGCGACTTCACGCAGTTCATCGAGCGTTACCGGGTTCATCAGAAAGGCGATCTGCGCGGTGCCTGCGCCGATCTGCTCGATGGCCTCATTAGCGTCGCGGAGATAGCGGAGGTTGCGCTGCTCGCGGATGGCCTCCTCGGAGATGTCCAGCAGCCGTTCGAGCACCAGGGCATGGAGCTGCACGACGTCGAGCTGCCGCTGCCGTTCGCCAATCGCTTCCAGCGCGTCGGAGATGGCCTGCGGCTTCGCCCGCAGCAGGTAGCGTCCGGCGGACGTGACCGCGAGAAACGCGGTGCCCTCCGCGCCGGCCGCAGCCAGCTTGCGGCTCGCCTCGTCGCCATCGCCGAAGGCGATCGGCTCTACGGTGAAGAAGGGTTCCGCGCGGCGCAGGAACTCAGGCATGCTGAAGTTGTCCAGCCCGAAGACGACGCGGTGCGTGGGCAGGATGGTGAGGCCTTCCGCGTCCATGTTGACGAAGGTCATCATGGTGGCGGCTTCCGGGAATGGCGGCTTGGGCAAGGTGGTGGCCAGGTCGCGCTCCGAGTGGTGCACCTTCGCGGGCGCGTGTTCGCGCGCGTAGTTCAACGCGGTTTCGTAGCGGTGATGGCCGTCGGCAATGATGAGCTTCTTGTTTTGCATTTCGCCCAGCAGGATGCGGATGGTATGCGGATCGCTCACCTTGGCCACGCGGTGCAGCACGCCGTACTCGTCGGTGATCTCCGCCTCGGGGAAGAAGGCGGAGGAGAAGAGCAGTTTGTCCACGCTCTTGACCGGGTCGGAGTAGAGCATAAAGATCTGTCCGAAGTGTGCGCGGGTGGCTTTGAGCAGGTTCAGGCGATCGCTTTTTGGTTTGGAGAGCGTCTGCTCGTGCCGGAAGACGACGCGCTGCGCGTAATCCACCACCTCGCCGAGAGCGATAAAGCCGCGGCGCTCGCGAACTTCACCGGTAGAACCCGGAACGCGGAAGCGCTGCGAGTAAGCGAAGATGCAGGGCTCTTTCTCCGTGTACAGGATGCCCCGGCTGCGCCACTCCCCGAAATCGCGTGCGGCGCGGGTATAGACGTCATTGACGCCCGGCTGATCGAACAGCTCCGGCAGCCCCAGAATGATGCGGACGAGGTTGTACGGGCTGCGTCCGTAATAGGCCTGCTGCATGGAAGGCGTGATCTTGTCGTAAGGCTGGGTGACCACGTCCTGCAGGGAAACGAGGGACGGATTGTAGCGCGTCGCGCGAAAGGGATAGATACGGGCCATGCGGTGGTTTCGGAGGACTCCGTCAAGGCAGAGATAGGGCTCTGCGGAATGGTCGAACGTTGTTGCTGAATGCAGCGGTTCTGGCCAGATTGTACCTGACGCGGCGTCCGACCTTCAGTCCGGCAGGTGGGCCGTCCATCCCGGCCGGGTGATGGGACCTGAACACGCTCCCTTTCGTAAGGGAGCGCTGCGGCATGAAAAGAGCACGCGATCTTTTCGCGCGCCCCGGCGTTTCCGGGTGCTACCATACCGGCAAGAGGTCCAGGGCTATGGCGCTCCTGCTCACATGCGGGACCGCAAATCACAAGCGGAAGCAGCGCACCGGGCGCCTCGCCCCGATGTGGCTCTTCTGCTTTTTGTTCGTGGCCGGCCTGGTTGCTCCCCCATGCATGCGAGCCCAGGAAGACGAACTCAACAAAGTCCATGTGAACCCGCCGCCTCCCAAGCCGGCGCCAGCGCCCACGCAACCTGCCCCTCTGGAAGGCAATGCCGCCATGAAGGCGCGGGCCAACGAGCGTATCCGGGTCGATGTGAACCTGGTCCTGATCCCGCTTACCGTCACCGATCCGCTGAACCGGCTGGTCACCGGCCTCGACAAGAACGAGTTCTTCCTCTACGAGAACAACCAGCTCCAAACCATCAAGAGCTTTTCGTCCGAGGACGCGCCGGTTTCCATCGGCATTATTTTCGACCTGAGCGGCAGCATGACCAACAAGATCAACCGCGCGCGGGACAGCATCAACGAGTTTCTGCACACGGCAAATCCGCAGGACGAGTTCTTCGTGATCGGCTTCAACGACCGGCCGGAGCTCATCTCCGACTTCACCTCTTCGCCTGATGAGATCGAGGCGCGGCTGATGACCGTGCGGCCGGGCAAGCGCACCGCCCTGCTGGACGCCATCTACTTCGGCCTGAACAAGATGAAGCAGGCGCGCAACGAACGCAAGGCGCTGCTGGTGGTCTCAGACGGCGGCGACAACCGCAGCCGCTACACCGAGAACGAAGTCAAGAACCTGGTGCGGGAGTCGGATGTCGAGATCTACTCGATTGGCATCTTCGACCAGTACGCGGCCACTCCCGAAGAACGCACCGGGCCTCTCCTGCTTTCGGAAGTGAGCGACGAAACGGGCGGGCAGCTTTTCAAGGTGGACGACGTCGCCGATATGGGCGATATCGCCACCAAGATCAGTGCGGAACTGCGCAATCAGTATGTGCTGGGCTACAAACCCACGGACGCGAAGCGGGACGGGAAGTGGCGTAAAGTGAAGGTAAAGCTGGTGCCGCCGCCTGGGCTGCCCCCGCTTACTGTTCATGCCCGCACCGGATATTATGCCCCTTTGCAGTAACCGCTTTGCTGTTTTCACCACCGCCTTTCTGCTTTGCCTTTTGCCCGGTCCGCTGGCGCGCAGCCTGCACGCGCAGACGCAAGCGGCCGCCCATCCCAGCGCTACGGCTCCGGAGCAGCAACCCTCGCTCACCGTGGATCGCGACCCGGTACCCTCGCCCGATAAGGAGCAGGCGCCCGCACCCGGGCAGGCGCCCACCAACCCGGCGCAGAACGCGACCGCGGTCGCCCGCGGCAAGGGCGGCCAGTACACCCTGACGCGCAACGTCGATGAGGTAGTCCTGAACGCGACCGTGGTCGACGATCACCAGCGCCTGGTGATGGACCTGCAGAAAGACGACTTCCGCGTCTTTGAAGACGGCGTGCCGCAGGCGATCGCGTCTTTTCAGCACCAGGACATCCCGGTGTCGCTGGGCATCCTGGTGGACAACTCGGGCTCTATGCGGACCAAGCGCCAGGCGGTGAACCAGTCCGCGCTGGACCTGGTGCGTGCTTCGAATCCGCAGGACGAAAGCTTTGTCGTGAACTTCGCCGATGAAGCCTATATCGATCAGGACTTCACCTCCGACATCAACAAACTGCGCGACGGGCTGGGGCACATCGACAGCAAAGGTGGCACGGCCCTTTATGACGCCGTGATCGCGTCCGCCGATTACATGGCGAAGAACGCCAAGCGGCCGAAGGAAGCCATCCTGATCATCACCGACGGCGAAGACAACGCCTCCGGCACGACGCTGGAGGAAACGGTGCGTCGTATCCAGGATCTGCAGGGGCCAGTGGTGTACTCGATCGGGCTGCTTTTTGACGACGCGGGCGGGGGGCGCGAGGCGCATCGTGCCAAGCGCGCCTTGCAATTGTTATCCGATGAAACCGGCGGGCTGGCCTTTTTCCCGAAAAACCTGAACCAGGTGGACCAGATTGCAGCGGAAGTTGCGCGCGATATCCGGAACCAGTACACCATCGGCTATCACTCCACCAAGCCGGCGAGCGAGGGCGGCTATCGCACGGTGCACGTAGAGGCGCATGCCAGAGGCTATGGCAAGCTGACGGTGCGCACGCGGCCGGGGTACTTCCCCAAGACTCCGGGTGGACGGCAGCAGGGTAAGTAACCGCTTTCGCTGAATGGGAGCTTGGCTCATTGGTTCCCGGGCTAAGTAATGCAGCTTTGCATTACAATGTAGCGGAGGAGCCAGCCATGACCACTCTCACGGTTACCGCCCGCGGACAGGTCACCTTCCGCAAGGAGTTGCTGCAGCATCTCGGCATCCGGCCGGGGGAGAAGATCGAAGTGGACAAACTGCCGGATGGCCGAGTGACGCTCAAGGCCGCGCGGCCCATCGGGAAGATCGACAGCTTCCTGGGCCTGCTCGCGGGCAAGAGTGAAAAGGCTGCGACACTCGATGAGATCCAGGAAGCGGCCGCGGCTGGTTGGGCCCGTGAGAAATGAGAATCACGGTCGATACCAATGTGCTCATCCGTGCCGTGGTGCGCGATGACTTGAAGCAGGCCCAGGCAGCCGCGAGGCTTTTGAAAAGTGCCGAAGTCATCGCCGTTTCATTGCCGTGCTTGTGCGAATTTGTGTGGGTGCTACGCCGTGTGTATCGCTTCGGGTTGGAAGAGATCTCGGCTTCGCTCGATGCGCTGGTGAACGCCAGCAACGTCGCTGTGAACCGGCCGGCGGTAGAGGCCGGATTGGCGGTGCTCAAAGCTGGCGGCGACTTCGCGGATGGCTTGATCGCCTATGAAGGAAGCTGGCTGGGTGGGGAAGTATTTGTTTCGTTCGACAAGCAGGCCGTCTCGCTGATCGCCGCTCAGGGACAGCAGGCCAGAGTACTCTCGTAGTGCGCGGCGTGCCTTCACGCCAACTGTGCTCTGCGGTATGATCGCTGCCGCGGCTGTGCAGGGCGTGTGCGAGGCGAGCGGTGACGGAATGGAACGCGACGGAGTACGCAAGGCTCTCGGGCCTCCAGCGGGCGATGGCGGAGGAGGTGCTCGCGCTGCTGCCGCTGGAAGGCGCGAAAAGCATCCTGGATGTGGGCTGCGGGAACGGGAAGGTCACGGCGGAAATTGCTGCGCGTGCGCCGGGAGCCAGGGTGGTAGGCGTCGATGCGTCCGAGGCCATGATCGATTTCGCCGCGCAGCACTTCGCAGGCGAACAGTGGCGCAATCTGCATTTCCAGGTGGCGGATGCGCAAGACCTGCCGTTCGATGAGGAATTCGGCCTGGTTGTCTCGCTGAATGCACTCCACTGGGTTCCGGATCAGGCAAAAGCGCTTCGCTCCATCCACAGTGCGATGAAGCCCGACGGCGTGGCCCACCTCAGGCTGGTGCCGGCCGGGAAGCGAAAGAGCCTGGAGGACGTGATCGAGGAGACGCGGCGATCGCCGCGGTGGGCTCCATATTTCGCGGGTTTCCATGATCCCTATCTCCATTTGGCACCGGAAGCGTACGCCTCGCTGGCGGAGCGAAACGGGTTTCGCGTACAGAGCGTGGAGGCGGGGGACAGGACCTGGGACTTCGGATCGCGGGCGGCGTTTCAGGAGTTCGGATCGGTGACGTTTATCGCCTGGACGCAGCATATTCGGCCGGATCAGCGGCCGGCATTTGTCGCGGATGTGCTGGATCGTTATCGGAGCGTGGCGTGCGAAGCGCCGGGTGAAGAAAACTGCTTCAAGTTTTACCAGATGGATGTGGCGTTAAAGCGTGCTTAGGGTGGATGCGCCTGGGGCGATCGGCGCCGTCGGTAGTGTCTCAGTTTGAAATTCGCTGCTCCCGTCGCTCTGCACTTCAGCCATTAGAACTTCGCCGCGTCCACCAGACCCTCCACATCACCCCGGTGATGGCGGCTGGGATTGTAGATCATGTTTGGATCTTCGAGGAGAGATCGCACGGCTGGCGATGTAGGCTCGACTGGCAGTATCCTCTCAGCGTGAGATCTTTGTGGCTGATGGGAACGGGGTTCTTGTCAATCGTCTACCTGATTTGCCTGTCGCTGTTCCTCTGCTTTCAAGCGATGTGGATCTGCGATGGCTATTATCCTGAGAACTGGTCGCCCAAAGGAATCGTCATCCGCCTTGTGTTGTGGTCGCTCCCTGCTGTGGTGCTTGCTGGATGTTGGATGATGGGCGCGAGGCCTTGTCGCCGCAGATCTTCAATCCTGCTTCTAGTCGGCCTTTTCGTGCTCACCTTAGAGGTAGTCTGGGTTGATTTCGATTCGGTCGCGCATCGGCAGGAGTCTTCGCTGCTCGCCATTCACTTGGCGGTGCTCGTGTTGGCATACTCCGCCTTCGCAGGCCTTCGCAAGTGGGCCAGAGTCAGATTGCTCGTAACCCGCGACTAAGCCCACCGAAGTTCAAACTGAGACACTACCGTCCCGTCGGTAACCTGCCAATCGGCGGTCATCCCTGCTACACTCACTGGTTCGCCTATGAGTTCCCCAGCTATCCTTGCCCCCCACCGCGGCGTTCTGCGCGTCGCTGATGATATCGCTGACCTGGTCGGCCAGACTCCCATGTTGCGGCTCACGCGCCTGGCCGAGCCGGGCGCGGGGTCCGTCTACGCCAAGCTCGAGTTTCTCAATCCGGGTGGTAGCATCAAGGACCGCGCCGCCCTGGGGATGATCCTCGATGCGGAGCGGCGCGGTGTTCTCCATCCTGGCTCCACGATCTTCGAGGCTACGGCCGGCAACACGGGTGTGGGACTCGCGCTCATTGGCGTCAACCGCGGTTACAAGGTCGTCCTGTTCGTCCCCGAAGGCTACGCCGAGGAAAAATGCACGCTGATGCGGGCCTTCGGCGCCACCGTGATCCGTACGCCGGAAGACGAAGGCATGGCCGGGGCAATTCGCCGGGCGCAGCAGAAGCTGGCCGAAACGCCGGATGCGTGGCCTGCCTTCCAGTTCGACAACCAGGCCAATCCCGATTTTCACGAGCGGACCACCGCAGTCGAGATCTGGGAGCAGATGGAAGGCGAGGTGGACGCGTTCGTGGCCGGCGTGGGCACCGGCGGCACCTTTTCCGGCGTGGCCCGCGGACTCAAGAAGAAGAACCCGCGGCTGGTTGCAGTGGCGGTCGAAACCGAGGGGTCCATCCTGCAAGGGAACCCGCCGGGACCGCACAAGGTGGAAGGCATCGGCGTGCACTTCGTTCCGAAGACATTTCACCGTGAATTCGCGGACGACATTCTGATGGTGTCTGACGAAGATGCCTTCGCGATGGTGAAGCGCCTGGCCGCGGAAGAGGGTGTGCTGGCCGGTTCCAGTGCGGGTGCGATCGTGCACGCAGCCTTGCAGGTGGCGCGCAGGATGGGTGAGGGCAAGCGAATCGCCACCGTCATCCCCGATTCCGCCGAGCGGTACCTTTCCAAGAACATCTTTGCCGGCGGAAGCTAACCTTTTCATATTTCATCCCTGCTCGCATATTCTGGAAAGAACATGAGCGAACACGATCCGCAGAAGCATGGCTTTGCCACCCGCGCCATCCACGCCGGCCAGCCGCCTGATCCGTCCACAGGCGCGATCAACACGCCGATTTTTCTCAGCTCCACGTATGTGCAGGAAGAGATCGGAAAGCACAAGGGATATGAGTACTCCCGGGTGTCAAACCCCACACGGACGGCCCTGGAAGACAACCTGGCCGCGCTCGAGGGTGGACGCAGCGGGCACGTGTTTGCCAGCGGCATGGCGGCCGTCACCGCGCTGGTGACGATGATGAAGAGCGGCGATCACGTGATCTGTGGGCATAACGTGTATGGCGGCACGCCGCGCATGTTCAACCAGGTCTATGCCAACTACGGCCTGGAGTTCACCTATGTGGACACGACCGACCCGGAAAACGTGCGCCGCGCCTTTAAGCCGAATACGCGGCTGGTCCACGTGGAGACGCCGACCAATCCACTCATGCAGTTGACCGATATTCGCGCGGTGGCCGACATCGCTCACGAGAAGGGCGTGGACCTGTGCGTGGACAACACGTTCATGTCGCCGTACTTCCAGCAGCCCATCGAGCTGGGTGCGGATATCGTGATGCACTCGACCACGAAATTTCTGAATGGCCACTCTGATGGGCTCGGCGGCGCGCTGATTGCGACCCGCCCGGACCAGTCGGAGACCTTTGCTTTTGTGCAGAAGTGTACCGGCGGCATCATGTCGCCGTTTGAAGCGTACCTGGTGCTGCGCGGTGTGAAAACGCTGGCCGTGCGCATGGAACAGCATGACAAGAATGGCAGAATCGTGGCCGAGTTTCTGGAGAAGAGTCCGGCCATTGAGCGTGTGCTCTATCCCGGGCTGGAGAGCAACCCGCAGTATGAATTGGCCAAGCGACAGATGACCGGCTTCGGCGCGCTGATCACTTTTGAAGCGGGCTCGCTCGAACGGGCCAATCACATCCTGAAGCGGGTGCGTGTGATCTCGCTGGGCGAGAGCCTGGGTGGCGTGGAGTCACTGATCTCGCATCCGGCCACCATGACGCACGCTGCCCTGGGTGAAGAAGGCCGCCGCAAGATCGGACTCAGTGACGGAATGATCCGGCTCTCGGTGGGTATCGAGGATGTAGACGACCTGGTCGGCGACTTGGAGCAGGCGATTCGGGGTCTATAAGCCTGGGATTGTGATTTCTGTACGGCTGTGAGTGCGGCGGGGGGATGGAGGGGAGCCAAACCTTGGCTGAGGTAAGGCCTGCACTCCATCCCGCCTGGTTAGAACGGGCTTCGGTCCCGAGTCGTTCCCGAGGGTAACCTGCTGCACCCTCACCAACGCCCTGATCTTCTCTATGTGCTCTGTGCCAGCTGTGGTGAACCTCAGCTAGGCCTTCGGTTCGTTGATCGAAATCCGCAATGACTGCAGGAAGCTGACGTCCTGGGCGGTAAAGCCACCCACTCGCTCGGTACTGGTGGAGGTGGACGGCGTGATCTCGCCACCGGGCTGCTGCTCCACTTCGTTGAGGCCGATGGTAGCTTCCAGCATCAGGAGCACGTCAAAGCCCTGGCGACGGATGTTCTGGACCACACCCGCGATCTGCTCGGATTCAGAGACCGACTCCTGGATAGCCTCCCCTAACTGCTCAATGAGCTTGCGCACGCGTTGATCCAAACGTTGCCTCCCTTGATCTCTCCGGACACCTATCCGCGGCATTCGGATTCCCCTTACCTTACTTCTGATGACGGCAGGCGGCAAACGGGATCAAGTGTGCTTGCTAAACTTTTCGATATGGAGCCAAAGTCTTTCGGCCGCAGGATGGGCATTGGAGTGCGCGTGGCGTCGCGCATGCTGCGGGACCGCGCGGCGGGAGCAGGCGGGAACACCGGAACTGCTCGTTCCGCAACGCCAGAGGTAGCCGCTGCGGGGCCGGGTGCATCGCCGGCAGCAAAGACCAGTTCGGAGGTTGGGCGGGGCACCACGGCTCCGCGGGCGAGTGTGCCGGGAGGCTATGCCGCCCCTCAGTCCGGTGCCAGCGGCCGTACTGGGTCACCGCGCCCGGCTCCCAGGGTGGTCGAACCGGCGCGGCGAGTCGGTGAAGGGGCGCGACGCTTCGGCCAGGCCTTTTGGGGCCCGCTGCTGCATACGGGCACCACGCTGTGGCTGGAAGTCACGGGGCTGTTTTTCGCGTTGTTTGCGCTCTTTTTCGTGCAGTACATCTACAAATTGAGGGCTGCGTATAAAGGCGGCCCGGAGCAGGCGCATTTCTTCCTTTACGTCGGGTTATGCGCGGCGTTCTGCTACTTCTCTGTCAGCTCATTTGTGCGGGCCAAGCGGCTGGGCCGGCGGAAGGGACGCTGATGGAGCGCGAGGGCAGCAAGGCCTTTTTCACCGCGGAGGATCTGGAGCGGGAAGGTTTTGCTCCGGAACGGGAACTCGGTTTTCCGGGGCAGTATCCCTTCACCCGCGGCATTCAGCCCACCATGTATCGCGGGCGGCTGTGGACCATGCGACAGTACGCGGGCATGGGAGACGCAGAAGAGTCCAATCGCCGTTACAAATTCCTGCTCGCGAACGGAACCGCGGGGCTTTCGGTGGCGTTCGATTTGCCGACGCAGATCGGCTACGACTCCGACGACCCGATGGCGCTGGGCGAGGTGGGCAAGGTCGGCGTGGCGATCGATTCGATCGAGGACATGGAGCGGCTGTTCGCGGGCATTCCGCTGGACACGATCTCGACCTCGATGACGATCAACGCGACCGCGAGCATCCTGCTGGCGCTTTATGTAGCGGCCGCGCGGCGCGCCGGGGCGAATACCCGCAAGCTCACAGGCACGGTGCAGAACGATATCCTGAAGGAGTACATCGCGCGCGGGACGTACATTTATCCCGTGAAGCACGCGATGCGCATTATCACGGACATGTTTGCCTGGGCCCAGGCGGAGGTGCCGGAGTGGAATACCATCTCCATTTCCGGATATCACATGCGCGAAGCGGGATCGACCGCGGCGCAGGAAGTGGCATTTACACTGGCCAACGGCATGGCCTATGTACAGGCGGCCATGGACGCGGGGCTGGCGGTGGACAACTTCGCGCCGCGCCTGTCGTTCTTCTTCAATGCGCATAACGATTTCCTGGAAGAGGTAGCGAAGTTTCGCGCGGCACGGCGCATCTGGGCGCGGGTTATGCGAGAGCGGTTCGGGGCCAGGAACCCACGCTCCTGGATGCTGCGCTTCCATACGCAGACGGCAGGTTCCACGCTGACGGCGCAGCAGCCGGAAAACAACATTGTGCGCACGGCGGTGCAGGCCATGGCTGCGGTGCTGGGAGGGACGCAGTCGCTGCACACCAACGGCTACGACGAGGCGCTCGCGTTGCCGACGGAAGAAGCGGCGCGTATTGGACTGCGGACGCAGCAGATCCTGGCGATGGAGTCGGGAGTGGCGCAGACTGTCGATCCGCTGGCGGGCTCCTACTACATCGAGGCGCTGACGAACGGCATCGAGCAGCAGGTTGATCGCTATTTTGAGCAGATTGAGGCGCTCGGCGGCATGCTGGCGGCGATCGAGCGTGGCTGGGTTCAGAGCGAGATCCAGAACGCGGCGTACGACTATCAGCGTGCAGTCGAGACGGGGGAGGCGATCGTGGTCGGCGTCAACCGCTTTACGCGCGAGAACGAGCCGGGCGTGCCGCTGCAGCGCATCGATCCGGAGTTGGAGCGGCGGCAGGTGGAGCGGGTACGCGCTTTGCGGGCGCGGCGGAGTGCGACGCGGTGGCAGGCGGGTATGGACGGCGTGATCGAGCGTGCGCGGTCGGGAGCTAACCTGATGCCGGCGATTCTGGAGGCGGTGGAAAGCGAGTGCACAGTGGGGGAGATTGCGGGCGCGATGCGCGGGGTGTTTGGGGAGTACCAGGAGACGGTGGTGGTTTAGGCGTTGCCGCTGCGGCGATAACCGGCAATTTATGCCTGCAACCGTAGACGAACCCGGGCGGACTGATTCAAACTGCAATCGCTGGTGGAGGGACCGGTGAGCTACCCGCCTCCGCCTGCCGGTGCTAACCTAATTGGTTCCGGATATCTTCCCCTGAGGACCTCTGCCACGTGTCTAGCCCGGTTGCTGCGCCCCCTGCTCTTCGTAAAACTCCGCTCAACGCCATGCACCGCCGGCTCGGGGCCAAGATGGTCGATTTCGGCGGATGGGACATGCCGGTCGAGTACTCCGGTCTGATCGCCGAGCACATGGCGGTGCGGACGGGAGTGGGCGTGTTTGATGTGAGCCACATGGGCGACATCCAGTTGCGCGGGCCCAACTCGCTGGCGGCGGTGCAGCATATTTCGATGAATGATGCGTCGAAGCTGCAGGTAGGGCAGGCGCAGTACTCGGCGATGCTGTATCCCAACGGGACGTTTGTGGACGACGTGATCGTGCACAAGTTCTCGGACAACGACTACCTGATCGTGATCAATGCCGGCACGCGCGAGAAAGACTACGGATGGGTGCGGCAGAATGTGGGCAAGCGCCCCGGTGTCCATGTGGCGGACTACAGCGACTACTACACGCAGCTCGCCATCCAGGGGCCGCGCGCACAGGAGACGCTGCAGAAGCTGACCGATGTGGACCTGTCGCAGATCAAGGGGTATCGCTTCACCTGGGGCACGGTCTGCGGGCTGCCGAATACGCTCATCGCACGTACGGGCTACACGGGCGAGGACGGGTTTGAGATCTATGTGCCCTCACACGTGGCGACCAGCGAGCGCGTGTGGAATGAAGTGATGGAAGCGGGCAAGGAATTCGGCATTCTGCCCTGCGGCCTGGGCGCGCGCAACACGCTGCGGCTGGAATCGGCCATGGCGCTCTACGGGCACGAGATCTCGGACGAGATCAATGTCTTCGAGGCGGGGCTGGATCGCTACGCGAAGTTCGATAAGGGCGACTTTATCGGGCGGGAGGCACTGGAGCGCGTGCGCGCCGAGGGAGGACCGAAGCGCAAGCTAGTGGGCCTGGAGATGATCGATCGCGGCATCGCCCGCGATGGCTACCCAGTGCTGTCGGCCGACGGCACGCGGATCGGCGCGGTGGCCTCGGGCTCGCCGGCGCCATTTTTGAAGAAGAACATCGCGCTGGCGCATCTGCCAGTGGAATTCACCGAGCCCGGCACCGAAGTTGCGGTGGAGATACGCAACGCCCCGGTGAAGGCGCGCGTGGTGCCAACTCCGTTTTACAAGCGGGCGCGGAAGACGGCCTAGGCTTGCTGCCGCACCAAAGTGGAAGGGCGCTCGCGCCCTGCCGTCAACATCTGCGCGTCCCGGCGCACCTTACAATGGAGAGGAAGGAACAACAACCGATGGCTTATCCCGCGACCTACCGCTATACGCGCGAGCACGAATGGATCGAGATGGACGGAAAGAACGGCAAGGTCGGGATTACGGACTACGCCCAGCACTCGCTCGGCGATATCGTCTTTGTGGATCTGCCCAAGGTGGGCGCGAAGGTAGAGAAGGGCAAGGTCTTCGGCAGCGTGGAGTCGGTGAAGGCGGTTTCGGATCTGTATTCCCCCGTGAACGGCACGGTGACGGAGGTCAATGACGCGCTGACGACGACACCGGAGAAGATCAATACGGACGCACACGGGTCGTGGATCATGAAGATCGAAGTGGCCGATCCGGCGGAGGCGCAGCAACTGCTCTCCTCCGAGGACTACGAGAAGTTCGTCAAGGAAGAGACGCACTAAGGTCCGCTTCCCGCGACCTCGGCCACCACCAGACGGACACGGAAATCTGAAGCGCCGGTACGTGCGCCGCACCTTCCGGATTATTCAAGACAGTAGCTCTCAAAGGACTCCCATGCGCTATTTGCCGAAGTCACCCGCCGAACGCGAGCAGATGCTTGCGGAGATCGGCGTCGGTTCGATCAACGACCTGTTTGCGAGCATTCCGGCGGAATACCGGCTGGAGCGCGATCTCGACGTGCCGCGCCAGATGGGCGAGTCCGAGATTGTGGATTACTTCAAGCAGGCCTCCCAGCGGAATGCGATCGGGTACACCAGCTTTCTGGGTGCGGGCGTGTATCGCCACTACCGGCCCGTGGTCATTGACGCGCTGGTGCAGCGGGGTGAGTTCCTGACCTCGTACACGCCGTACCAGGCGGAGATCACGCAGGGAACGCTGCAGGCCATCTTCGAGTTCCAGACGATGATCTGCGAACTGACCGGCATGGATATCGCCAACGCGTCGATGTACGACGGGTCGACTGGCGCGGCGGAAGCGGTGATGATGGCGGTACGCGTGACTGGCCGTAATGGCGCGCTGGTGGCCAGGACGGTGCATCCGGAATACCGCGAAGTGCTGACCACCTATGCGCAGCACCAGGGACTCGATAAGCAGTTGATCGGCTATGGCGAAGACGGACGGCTGGACCTGAAGGCGCTTGAGGCCTCGCTGACTGAAGAGGTCGCGTGCGTGCTGGTGCAGTCACCGAACTTCTTCGGCGTGGTCGAGGACATTCCGGCCATTGCGGAGATCGTGCACAAGAAAGGTGCGCTGCTGATCGTATCCATCGCTGAGGCAATTTCACTCGGCATCGTGCGGCCGCCGGTGGAAGCGGACATCGTTTCGATGGAGGCACAGTCCTTTGGAGTGGCGCTCAGCTACGGCGGCCCGTACTGCGGGGTCATCGCGGCGAAGGAGAAGTACCTGCGGCAAATGCCAGGACGGCTGGCGGGACAGACCACCGACAAGCAGGGACGGCGAGGCTTTGTGCTGACGCTTTCGACGCGTGAGCAGCACATCCGGCGCGAGAAGGCGACCTCGAATATCTGCACCAATCAAGCCCTGGTCGCGCTGATGGCGACGATCTACATGACGGTCTACGGCAAAGAGGGCATCCGCGAGCTTGCGGTGCAGAACCTGGCCAAGGCACAGTATGCGGCGCAGCGCCTGTCTGGGGCGCCGGGGACGAAGCTGCTGTTTGGGCAGTCGCCGCGGTTCCATGAGTTTGTGCTGGAAACGGCGATTGCGCCGGAGCGGATCAACGCGGGTCTGCTGCAGCAGAAGATCATCGGTGGTCTGCCGCTGGGTAAGTGGTATCCGGAGCTGAGCCACGCCAGCCTGTGGTGTGCGACGGAGCTGACCACGCGTGAGGACATCGACCGAACTGCCGCCGCGTTGAAGAGCGAGACTTCCGGGAGGCAGGCACAGCAGGAAAACGCAACACTGACGCATGCCTAGGCGCTGACGATGTTTGAGCGCGCATGCGAACCCGACTTAGGCGGAGCGAGATGGCGACAACGACGGATGTAAAGGATCAACCCGAAGCGAGCAAGCAGGCCTTTGCCGGTGAGCGGCGCAAGGTTTCATCCCACCTGACGCAGAATGAGGGGCTGATTTTCGAGAAGTCCTCACCGGGCAAAAAGGCCTACCGGCTGCCACCGCTCGATGTGCCGGAGGTGGACCCCAAGGCGCTGCTGGGCGGCGCAGTACGCGCCAACACCGGCGCACTTCCGGAGCTGAGCGAGATCGAGGTGATCCGGCACTTCACGCGGCTTTCCACCTGGAATTACGCGATTGACCTCGGTATGTATCCGCTGGGTAGCTGCACCATGAAGTACAACCCGCGGGTGAACGAGTTTGTGTCACGGCTGGAGGGGATTGCCGAGGCCCATCCGTACCAGCCGGAGTCGCTGGCGCAAGGCGCCCTGGCGATCATGCGCGATCTGCAACAGTGCCTGATCGAAATCACCGGCATGGACGCGATCACGCTGCAGCCGGCGGCCGGCGCGCACGGCGAGTTCACCGGAATTCTGCTCACGCGTGCCTATCACCAGTCCAAGGGAAATCCGCGGCGCAAGATCCTGATTCCGGATTCGGCGCACGGCACCAATCCGGCGACGGCGGCGGTATGCGGCTACCAGGTGGAGAACCTACGCTCGAACGCGCACGGCATGGTGGACGCGGCGCAGCTTGCGGCCGTGGTGGATGACGAGACCGCGGCGCTGATGCTGACGAATCCTTCGACCATCGGGGTGTTCGAGAGCGAGATTCACAAGATCGCCGACATTCTTCATGCGAAGGGTGCGCTGCTGTACATGGACGGCGCGAACATGAACGCGCTGGTGGGCAAGACGCGCCCCGGCGACTTCGGCGTGGACGTGATGCACCTGAACCTGCACAAGACCTTTTCGACGCCGCATGGCGGCGGTGGGCCGGGCTCGGGGCCGGTGGCCTGCAAGCAAATCCTGGAGCCGTTCCTGCCCACACCGGTGATCGCCGAGAATGCGGATGGCACGCTGCGGCTGGACTATAACCGTCCGCAATCGGTGGGGCGCGTGCGCGCGTTCTATGGCAACTTCGGCATGTTTGTGCGCGCGCTGGCGTACATCCTGGCAAACGGGCCGGATGGACTGCGGCAGACTACCGAGGATGCGGTGCTGAACGCGAATTACATCCGCAAGGGACTGGAAGGGTATTACGAACTGCCGTACAAGACGCCGTCGATGCACGAGGTTGTCTTCAGCGACAAGAAGCAGCAGGCGAAGGGCGTAAAGACGGGCGATCTCGCGAAACGGCTGATAGATTATGGCTTCCATCCGTACACGGTGTCGTTTCCGCTCATCGTGCCGGGCGCGCTGATGATTGAGCCGACCGAGAGTGAGTCCAAGGAAGAGCTCGATCTGTTTATCGATGCCATGCAGCAGATTGCGCGGGAGGTGGAGGAGAATCCCGAGCTGGTGCTTTCGGCCCCGCACCAGACACGGGTGTCGCGGCTGGATGAGACCACGGCGGCACGCAAGCCGGTGCTGCGCTGGAAGGCGCCCGCGGCAAACACAAAGGTTGAGTCCGCAAATGGGGCGTCGCTCGAGGTAGACACGCCCGCAAAGGAGTGGTGAGCGGGCATGTCGGCAGTGGATGAGCGGCGGGATGAGTTGGAGAAGTATGAGTTCATGATGGGGGTGGAGCGGGGACGGCTGGCTGTCTCGCTGGACATGCTCACCGACGCGCTGGTCCTGGTGGGGCAGCACGGGGTTTACTGCGTCTCCAACCGGAACCCGTCGAAGCCGGCGCTCGATTTGCAGGTGGTACTCGATCAGATCAACGGGGCCAAGGAACTGATCCAGTCCACCATGGCGGAGATCGAGCGGCGTAAGGCCGCGGCTCTTTGACGTTCGCTCCCGGCGTGGCTGCTCCATCGGCGGTCTCCGTAGTATGCTAGTACCTGCGCGCCCGTAGCTCAGCTGGATAGAGCGATTGCCTCCGGAGCAATAGGTCGGGAGTTCGAATCTCTCCGGGCGCACCACCTTCTCGAAATATTCTCAAGAGAACCACAGCTGAAGAGCACACGACGAAAGGTCTGTGTCACTCGTACACGCTCGCGCATGTTTGCTGCAAAACAGAGAGGGCAGGCCTACGGGCCTGCCCTCTCCATTTGTTGCCCGGCAGTGAGTACGTCTACTGCTTGGCTGCTTCGATGAAGGCGAAACCGTTCGGCGAGCCGAAGCCGGTCACGTTATCCCAGCCGGGGGTTACGGTGAGGGAAGAGTCCGTGCCGAAGGAGAGCACGTACCAGAGGCCGACGTCGGAATTCCAGAGAGCGCTGAGGAACTCCTTGGCGTTCTGGACAGGCGCAACGAGCTGTGTGGGTGAATAGTAGGTAGGGCCGTTCTTGTCCACGACGGTGCCGAAGACGTTGAAGACCGAGTTGCGGGGCTTCACGTCATGCAGCGCGGCTGCAGGCATACGGGCAATCACGGGTGCGGCCTGGCCGAGCGCGTGACCCGCATTCTGGTTAGCGATGGTCCAGATGCCGGAGAACACCGGGCAGGCAAGGCTGGTGCCACCGATGACTTCAATCGACTGCGGGTCCCCTGGTTTGCCGCTGGCGGTGATGATGATTTCAGCGCCGGTGAAGGGATCAGCAACCGCGGAGACATCGGGCTGCTGACGGCCGGTGCCGGGCAGGTTGTGTTGCCAGGACGGCTTGCGGAAGAATGCGCTCTCACCACCGCCGGCTCCGTAGATAAAGCCCAGGTTCTGCGGCGGGTCAAGCGGTCCATTTGAATCGACCCTAGTGGCGTTGGTGCCCCATCCCATTTCGAAGTTGTAGGTTTTATTGCTGTGCACGGTCAGGCTGGTGCCGCCGACCGCGGTGGCATAGGGTGAGTTGGAAGGAACGCTGACCGTCTTGGTGCCGGTAGCCGCTTCATAATCGCCGCTGTCGCCGGTCGAGAAGTTCACCGAGATGCCCTTGGCCGCGCCGAGTTCGCTGAGAGAGTTCCAGACGTTCATATCGGACGCGGTGTCGAAGGCTTCCGGCTGCCCGTAGCTGTTGGAGATGACATTGCCCAGGTGATGGCTGATCGCGTAGGCTACGGCACCCTGCAGGTCGGCATCGCTGTTGCTGGCAGCTTCGACCAGGGCAATCTTCGCGCCGGGCGCCATGGCGTGCGCCAGTTCGACGTCAAGCGTGATCTCGCCCGCCCAGTCTGAATTCGGGGCTGCGGGGCCGGTGGGCTGATAGACCTTGAAGTTCGCGGAGGTGAGCTGGGGCAGCCCGTTCAGTTGCGAGTACGTGTTCGCATCCGCCTGGATGGTGGGAGAAGAATAGGCATCGACAATGACGATGGTCTGCCCTTGTCCCTTCAGGTTCTTGCTATAGGCGCTGTTCAGGCCATAGGCGCCAGCGATCTCCGATGCGGAAAAGCCGCAGCTTGCGACAGTGCCGGGTTGACTGTTGGACAGAGGAGCGCCGTAGATATTGCCATAGTAGCTGCCCACCGGCACGCCTTTGCCAGGGGTGGTGAAGACTTCCGCCTTCGGCTCGTAAAAGCAGTAGCGGGAGAAGAAGATCCCGTGCGGTACGCTGGTGAGCGGGATAGGGGGGAGAGGACGCCTGGTCGCCGGATCGACTGCCCGCGCGATGAACGGGGTCATGTGTGTGCCGCTGAAGCCGCTGACGTTCGAGACATAGGCGCCGGCGGCGCCGCTGAGCCGGGGCGTGCTGGTGGCGGCGGAGACGACCGCGCCATTGAGCTGGTAACGATTGATGCGGGTGCTGAACGCAGACTGCATGGCGCCGACGGTACCGGAAACACGGACAGACAGGTTGTGTTCATCGGACGAGACGACCGTGAGTCCCTTGCTGCGAAGCTCGTTCTGGACTGCCCGGGCTTCCTGAGCGGTGGGCAGGTAACGGGAAAGCTGGGCGTCGGTCAGCCAGTGGTGATAGCTGGGTGAGCCTTCTTTGTACAGGGCAGCGACGGCGGCATCAAACTCGGGCTTATTGTGCAGGTTGAGCCAGACGGTCGCCTCGGTGACTTTGTTCGTGTTTTCCGCCCCGATGCTTTGTGCATGGGCGAGAAGATTCTGATTGACGGCGGCAGACTCCTGCGCATGTACAGGAGCGACGGAGAGAACGGACAACGCAATCGGGAGAGCAGAGGCTGCGCTCAGCTTCCCGAACCTGGAACGAAACGTCATGGCCATTATCCTTTTGATCAAGTAGGAACAAGACGAGCCCGCCTACCCGTAGCGCATAGGGCAGAGGAATGCAGCGTCAATGGGAACTGAGTGCGAAGGCAAGCCTTGTGCCGGACAGCGACGCAAGGGATGGAAACAATTGCGGCAAGTGATGAGTACGGTCAACTCGCGACGGAAAATCCGGTCTTGGTGCCGGGGCAACAGATATATACAACTTGGGTGGCAGAAGCAAGCGAGAACGACTGAGCCGTTCTAGGAACGGAAACGGTCGCATGACTGTGACAAGAAATGTACGAGGGCTGGTTACGAAGGCGCGAAGTGGGCTCTGGCGAGCCTGCGATAAGCGTGCAGAGAAAAGCGCCAGACAAGCTGGCGCTCTCATCTTCGCTGGATAAACGTAATCGACGGCAGGGGACTGTGGCGACCGGACGCGGCTACCTCTTCTATTACCAAAGGCCGCCGGCTCAGGGGTGAACCCAGTCAGATATGGCAGGAGACCGCGCCACGCTTCTCCAGGTACTTCTGGTGGTATTCCTCAGCGCGCCAGAAGGTTTGAGCCGGCACAACCTGCGTAGCGATGGGGCGTGGGAACCGCTTTTCCGCCGTGAGCAGCGCGATCGCGTTGCGGGCGATCGTTTCCTGCTCCGGGGAGTGGAAGAAGATGACGCTGCGATACTGCGTGCCCCAGTCCGGCCCCTGGCGATTCACCTGTGTGGGGTCATGCAGGGTAAAGAAGAGATCGACCAGCGTCTTGTAGCCCACTTTTTGCGGATCGTAGGTCACTTCCACGACCTCGGCGTGCCCGGTGCGGTCGGTGCAGACGTCCTTGTAGCTGGGATTCTCCAGCGTGCCGCCCTCGTATCCCACGGCGGTTTCCAACACTCCGGGAACCTGTGCGAAACGCGTTTCCACGCCCCAGAAACATCCCGCTCCAAATGTAGCTTTCTCCATGGTGCCTCCGTTCTATTCGATGCGCCGGGCTGACGGAGGGAGCAGACGCCCGGCAGGGCGCGTTGGCCAAACAGCGGTTGAAGTTCAGGGCTGGCGGCCGGGCTTGCGCGTGGCACGTCGATGCGGCGGGCGCGCCGGCTTGGGCAGGTGGGCTGCTTCCACCCGGCGCAGGCTGCGCGGCGCTGCAGTGGGTGTGGACGGCCCTTTGCGGGAGCGCGCTGTGCGCTGCAGGGCGATGACCTCGCCCGGTTCGAGCTCGCGGGCCTCTCCCGGTGGGAGATCGAGCACGAGCGGACCATAGCCGACGCGGCGGATCTTTTCTACGTGATGGCCGATTTCTTCAAACAGCTTACGGATCTGACGGTTCCGGCCCTCGGTCAGCACCACTTCGTACCAGGGGTTGTCGGCGTCGCGCATAAGGCGGATTTTTGCGGGCTCGGTCAGCACGCGGCCTTCTCCGGAGCCGGGCTTCCCGCGCTCGATCATGATGCCGCGGCGAAGCTGCTCGATAGCCGCCTCCGTGGGGCGCCCGCTGACCTTGACCAGGTAAGTCTTTTCCACGCGAGCGGCGGCGCGGGTGAGGGCGTTGGCGAGCTCACCGTCGTTGGTCATCAGCAGGAGGCCTTCACTGAGATAATCCAGGCGCCCGACAGGGAAGACGCGTGCGCCGGCGCGCTCGAAGAATTCCATGACGGTCGGGCGGTTCTCCGGATCCGAAACGGTGGTGACGTAGCCCTTCGGCTTGTTCAGTACGAAGTAGCGGAGGCGCTCCGGCCGTTGTAGCAGCTTGCCATCCACGCGGATGTGGTCGCGCTCCGGATCGGCCTTGGCTCCGAGTTCGGTGACCAGTTGCCCATTCACCTGTACGCGGCCGTCGCGGATCAGTTCTTCTGCCTTACGGCGGGAGGCAAGGCCTGCAGCGGCGATGATCTTCTGCAGCCGCTGCGTGCCCGGGGCGTCCTCTGCTGTGGAGGTGCGCTCCTGTGCGGGTGCGGGCGGCGTAGAAGGGGCCTTCGGGGTGGAGCGGCGCGAAGCATTCATGGCTGAGTGGTCTCGGTTTCTTCCTGTGGCGTGTGCGGCCCCGCTGCGTCGCCCGCGGGTTCGTCCGGAAACTGGAGGGGGGCGAGGTTGTGGCGCGGGCCGGACGCTTCGCCGTGCTCGGCTTCGGTGCTGTCAGTGACCGGAGCTTCGGGCTCGCCGGAGACCGCGAGATCGTCGGATAAGGCGCCTGCCATCTTTTCGAACTCCTCCATCGATGGCAGCTCGTTCAGGTCCCTGAGTCCGAACCGCAGCAGGAACTCCTTGGTGGTTTTGTAGAGGATGGGACGGCCGATGACCTGTTTGCGTCCCGCGGTGGTGATGAGCTTGCGGCGCGATCAGGCTGCCCAGCGTGCCTGCCGATTCCACGCCGCGGATCTCGCTGATCTCCGGAGCGGTGACCGGCTGCTTGTAGGCCACGACGGCGAGGGTCTCGAGCGCCTGGAGCGAGAGCTTCATCGGCGGCTTCAGGCTCTTCACAAACCCGCGCACGGCGTCGTGGTATTCGGGCTTGGTGGCCATGCGATAGCCGCCGGCGACCTCGCGGATCTCCATGCCGCGGTCCCCTTCCGCGTATTCGCGGATGAGGCCGTCGAGGATCGTGCGGAGCTGTTCGCGGGCAGCGCGCTCCTGCTGCCGGGCGGTGCGCGCGGGGTCCGCTGTGGGCGGGGCGGTGGACTCGGGTTCGGACGGATGGTTCGCGGCGGGGGAACTGGCGGGCGTGGCTGCCTCGCCGGGCTGGGATTCGTTGGCCACCTCTGCCGGCTGGCTGGTCGGGGAGCCATCGACGCTGGCCACCGCGACAGAATGCCCAGCTTCCATCGCGGTCGCGGTCGCGTCGATCGGCTCCAGCGGGGCAAGTGTATCCGCCGGTCCGGAAACAGCAGCTGCCTGCGAAGCAGCCGCCGCGGAGGCAAGCTCGGACAGCTCCGGGGCAAACAGAGCGGCCAACTGGGCCAGCGTTACCGGTTCCTCGGCGGCATAGATGACGGCTTCGAGTTTGGCGCGCAGGCTCATGGGTTCGCAGAAAGCGCCATCAACGGGTGAGAAGCCCGGTTGTGGCGCTGCAGTCTCCATAGTATCGAAGCTGCGCCACCGCGGTTCAGGGTCGTAGAGAGCCGCCGGGCCGCTAGAGAGTGCGGTCGATCGAGATGAAGCAGACTGCGCCCGCAATATCGAGTGCTGCATACTAAAGCTCGAATGAACGTGCCGCCCGCGCTCCCCCCCATCGACTCCCGCCTGAAACGCTTCCTGCTGTGGTTCTCATTGCTGCTCGCGGCCGGGTACACCTTCCTTGATTATTGGAATTACAACCGGATGGGCAGGGAGGATCCACACGAGTGGGTGCACCTGCTCGCCGGGCGAGGTATTGCCCCGGCACAGTACCGGGTGGGTGTTTTGCGAACCGCGGCACTGTTCGCGCGCTTCACACACCTGCAGCTCCGCCATGGCTTCGGGGTGATCGATTTTGTCTGCCTGCTCGTGGGGCTCGCCAGCTTGCTGGTGTTGCTCCGGCGCAGCCACGCATTCCGCGCGAGCACGCCGGCAGGGCAGTGGAACCTGGCGCTCGGCTTCTTTGCGGTGTTCGAGCTGTTTCTGTTCTGGACCTTCTGGTTCCAGAAACCGGAAACCATGGCGACCTTCGCCTTTCTGGCGCTGAGCGCATTGCTGGCCGGCACAAGAGGGCGGCCGGCGCTCTCCGCGGTCCTGATGCTATTGCTGGCCGCAGTGCAGGCTACGGTGCGCTCCGATGCTGCGGTGGCATTTCATCTCGGGATGCTGATCGCCTGTTTCCTGCCCGCCGGCCGGTCCATGCCGCTGCGGCGCGGTTTCCAGAGTGCTGTCAGCATCACGGCAATCGCTGCCGCTTTGTGCGTGCAGTGGTTCATTGCACACCGCATCTACCCAGCGGCGCAGCGGAATGTGAGCGCCTTCCAGTTGCTCACGAATCTCCATTCCAGCATGGGCTATGCTGCGATTGTGCTGTCGCTCGCTCCGTATGGCTTGATTCTCTGGCTCGTTATCACACACTGGCGCACGCTGGACGGCTGGAGCCACGGGTTGGTCCTCGGGTCAGTGATTCACTTCGCGATGTTTTACACCCTGGGCATGGCCGAGGAGGTGCGCATCTTTCTGCCTTATGCCATGACCGTGCTGCCGGTCGGCTGCCCGCTCCTCGCCGGATGGCTGCTCCCCGCGCCTGAGCCGGTACACTGAGCAGTGATGTCCAACCGAGCTTCCGAAACCGCCATCCGCGTCCGCTACGCAGAAACCGACCAGATGGGTGTGGTGTATTACGCGAATTACTTCATCTGGTTTGAGCTCGGGCGCGTGGAATTCCTGCGTCAGTTGGGTTTTGACTACAAGCGGATGGAAACCGAAGACGGCTGCTATATTCCGGTGGTTGAGACGAGCTGCCGCTACAAGGCGCCGGCGCGCTACGACGACGTATTGCTGCTGGAAACGCGTCTGCTGCACCTGCGTACCACCGTGCTCAAATTCGGGTACCACCTGTATCGCGAGGAAGAGGATGGCAGCCGCAAGCTGCTGGCCGAAGGCGAATCGGTGCACGTGCTGGTGGACAGGGAAATGCGGAAGAAGGCCATGCCGGAGAAGTACGCGAACGCCCTACGTAACCAACTCAAGACGTCTGTCACAGAATCGGTGTCTTTTGCGGCTGAACTGGGGTAGGATGCGCCCATGACCAAGTACCTCCTTTCCTTGCTCCTCCTGGCCAGCGTGGCGGCTCCGTCGCTTGCCCAGGCGAAAACCACCCATCACCATCACCATCATCACGTTCACCACCACGCCCATCACCAGGCATAGTCCGCCGCGCGCTCCCCAGTTCCTGCACCAAAGAAGAAAAGCCCCGCAGGTTCGCGGGGCTTTCTCGTGTCTGCGGCTGGCTAACTGTAGAGCAGTACGCCTTCCGATTTCTTCTCTTCGCCTTCCTGTCCGACGGGGCGATAGAAGAGCTGGTTGTTTTCGAGGTAGACCTCGAGGAACGCAGGCCGCTCCTGGATGCCGCCGGCGATCAGCGCCTCGGAGAGCGGGTCTTCCACGTAGCGCTGGAGGGCGCGGCGCAGCGGACGTGCTCCGTAGGTGCGATCGATCAGCGTCTTTTCGAGTATCCACTTCTTGGCATCTTCCGTGACCGAGATGGTGATCGCCTTTTGCGCCAGGTTCGCATTGAGCTGCTGCACCAGCAGTTCGAGGATCTGGATCAGGTCGGCGTCGGACAGCGACAAGAAGATGATGATCTCGTCCAGACGGTTCAGGAACTCCGGATTGAAGGTGCGCTTGACCTCGTTTTTGACGAGATCCTCGACCTTTTCCATGACCAGGTCTTCACGCTCGGACTGGAACCCGAGTCCCTGCTTCTTCTGCAGGTGCCGGGCGCCGATGTTCGAGGTCATGATCAGGATCACGTTCTTGAAATCGACCGTGTTCCCCAGACCGTCCGTAAGCTGGCCGTCTTCAAAGACCTGCAGCAGAATGTTGAAGACATCCGGATGCGCCTTCTCGATCTCGTCCAGCAGGACCACGGAGTAGGGCGAGCGCTTCACACGTTCTGTAAGCTGGCCGCCTTCCTCGTAGCCCACGTAGCCCGGAGGCGAACCGATCAGCTTCGAGACCGAGTGCTTCTCCATGAACTCGGACATGTCGAAGCGAATGAGCGCCTTCTCGCTGCCGAAGAGGAACTGGGCCAGGGTACGCGCCATCTCCGTCTTGCCCACGCCGGTGGGCCCGAGGAAGAGGAACGAGCCGATGGGCCGATTGGGCGACTTGAGGCCGGCACGGGAGCGGCGGATCGCGCGGGCAAGGGCGCTGATGGCCTTCTCCTGCGAGATCACGCGTTTGTGCAGTTCTTCTTCCACCCGCAGCAGCTTCTGCGTCTCTTCTTCCTTGATGGAGGTGATGGGCACGCCGGTCCAGCGGCTTACGACATCCTCGATGTCCTCGCGGCCCACGATGCCGGCAGTTGAGTCGTCAAGGTGGTACTTGTCGCGCAGGGCGCGCAGGTTCTCGCGCTCCTTGCGTTCTTCGTCGGAGTAGAAGCGCGCCTTCTCGAACTCGTGGTTCGCGATGGCGTTCTCCATCCGGTGGACGATGAACTTGATCCGCTTCTGAACCTCGGTGATCTCCTCAGGCAGGGAAGTCTGGCGCAGTTTCACGCGAGCTCCCGCCTCGTCGATCAGATCGATGGCCTTGTCCGGCAGGAAACGGTCCGGGATGTAGCGATTCGAGTGCGAGACGGCAAAGGAGATGGAATCATCGGTGTAGGAAACCGCATGGAACTTCTCGTAGCGGTCCTTGATTCCCATGATGATCTTGATCGCGTCTTCCTCGTTGGGAGGCGGGACCTTGACGGCCTGGAAGCGCCGCTCGAGCGACCGGTCCTTCTCGATCGACTTGCGGTACTCGCCCGGCGTGGTGGCGCCGATGCACTGAATTTCGCCCCGCGAAAGCGCCGGCTTGAGGATGTTGGCAGCGTCGAGCGAGCCCTCGGCCGAACCCGCACCCACCAGCGTGTGCAGTTCGTCGATGAAAATGATGGAGTTCTGGTTCTCCATCAGCTCCTTCATGATGGTCTTGAGGCGCTCCTCGAACTGGCCGCGGTACTTGGTGCCCGCGACAATCAGCGAGAGGTCAAGCGCCAGCACCCGCTTATCTGCGAGAAAGCTGGGTACGTCTCCGTCCGCAATGCGCTGTGCGAGACCTTCGACGATGGCTGTTTTGCCCACGCCCGGCTCGCCGATCAGCACCGGATTGTTCTTGGTGCGCCGGCACAGAATCTGCACCACGCGCTCCACTTCCTGGTCGCGACCGACCAGCGGGTCGAGCTGCGCATCCATGGCGGCCTGGGTCAGGTCGCGCGAGAACTCGGCCAGCAGGCTCGATTCCCGGTTGCGCTGGGACTGCGGCTGCTTTTCCTGGGTCGCCCGTGCGAGTTCTTCGCGGATGGCCACGAGACGAAGCCCGCGCTCATGGAGGATCTCTGCGGCAAAGCACTTTTCTTCGCGCAGCAGCCCCAGGAGCAGGTGCTCGGTTCCAATATGTTTGTGAGACAAGCGCTCTGCCTCCTCGGCCGCATAGGCCAGGACGCGCTTGCATTCATTTGACAAAGGCAGATCGACAGAAGTTGACACCTTCTCACGAATCGTCGTGTGACCCTCGATCTGTTTACGGATCGACTCGACCGATGCATGTGAGCGTAGGAAACGGTTAGTGAGCGCCTTGTCTTCCCGCAGAAGCCCGAGCAGGAGGTGCTCGGTCTCGATATAAGGCGAGCCGAACTGGCTGGCCTCATACCGCGCGAAGAAGATGACGCGGCGCGCCTTTTCTGTATACCGTTCGAACATGTTCCCCCTTGGGGAGCGTTGTGCCAGTTCGTTTCCCGGCAGCAACGACCCTGGTTACTGCTTCGTCCTAAAGAAGAGTTGGCTCCTCTTATGGATGCGCCAACCCCCGGTCTGGACTCTTCCGGCTTGCTGCCTTCCCATCCGGCGGATTTCACCTGATCGGAAACACATCCGCCACTTTCTGGTGTCTGCTTTCGCCTTGCGGCACGCAGATCTTTTTCTGCCCCGTCGCGTCAATTGCTGGTCTGCGACACGTCTTCCAAACGGCCCCGCTCCAGCCGCCAAATCCTGTCACACCGGCGTGCCAACTCCTGATTGTGTGTCACCAGTATAGAGGTCAGTTGGTGACTTGCGTGCAGCCGCTCGATGAGTCGAAACACCCCATCCGCGGTCTTCGCGTCCAGGTCGCCCGTGGGTTCGTCGGCCAACAGCAGCCGCGGTCCGGTGACCAGAGCCCGGGCCAGGGAAACGCGCTGCTGCTCGCCTCCGGAAAGCTCTCCCGCGCGGTGGGTGGCCCGCTCGCTCAAACCTACCTCCTGCAGCCAGCGGGTGGCCGAGGCGAGCGCGTTCTTCTTAGACTCTCCACGCGCCAAAAGGGGCATCGCGATGTTTTCGATGGCAGTGAACTCCGGTAGCAGGTAATGAAACTGCCACACGTACCCGACCTGCCGGTTGCGGAACTCCGCCGCGGCGCGTGCGCTCAAGGCGTGGAGCGCCGTCCCGGCAAAGAAAACCTCGCCGGAGGAAGGGGTGTCCAGCGCGCCCAGGATGTGCAGCAGCGTGCTCTTGCCGGCGCCGGATTCCCCGACGATCGCCAGCAACTCGCCTGTCGCAACCGTGAAATGGAGATTCTCAAACAGGCGAAGCCGGCCGCGTCCGGTGGCATATTCCTTGCTCAGCCCGCGCACTTCCACCAGCGGCGGCGTGGAGCTTGCGGCCTCGCTCCTGGCGGCGACGTCCGGAAGGGCAGCTCCCGGAGGCTCTGCGGTCTGGCTTCCCATACCTCTGTCTATCACCGATAAGGCTCGAAGCGAAAGAGGGAAGCGGTAACAGACCCGTATCGGATCGCCCAGGAAGTAACTACGAAGTGGCTATTCGTACCGCAGTGCCTCGGCCGGCAGAACTCGGGCCGCCGAGCGCGAAGGGTAAAGGGTGGCCAGCAGCGAGACGCCGAGCGCCACCCCCGCCACGATCAGCGCATCCCGCAGGCGTGGAGCAAAGGGCAGGTAGTCGATGGAGTAAACCTCGGCAGAAAGGTGGATAAAGCGATAGTGTCCCCCGGCCCAGGAAAGTGCGTAACCGGCAATCAGCCCAATGGCCGTGCCCACGGTGCTGATGAGTAGTCCCTGGAGCAGGAAGATGCCGCGCACCTGGTCGGTCCGCACGCCGAAGGACATGAGGACCGCGATGTCGCGCGTCTTCTCCATCACCATCATGGTCAGCGCGATCAGGATGTTGAGCGCCGCCACGCAGACGATCAGCCCGATCACGATGAAGGTGACGACCTGCTCCAGTTTGAGAGCCCGGAAGAGTTCGCGATTCTGCTCCATCCAGTTGGTGGTCATAAAGCCCGGCCCGGCCGCTCGCTCGATCTCCCGGCCGATCTCGGCCGCATGGTACAGGTCGTCCACCTTGAAGGAGATGACCGAGATGACGTCGGGCTCGCCGAAAAGCCGCTGTGCATCCCCGAGCCGCAGAAAAGCCAGCGAGGAGTCGTACTGGTAGAAGCCGGAATGGAAGATGCCCACTACCTGGAAGCGTTGGAACTTGGGCACGATTCCGAGTGGCGTGAGTTCGCCCTGAGGGCTCGTGACCAACACAGTGGAGCCGACGCGCGCATCCAGCGTCTCGGCCAGGTCCCGGCCGATGACGATGGGGCCCAGCGGCGCCTCCGCGCCGTCTCCGCTGGCTTGGCCGGCCGGAGCCAGCGGCGCGGCGCTTCCCGCGACCACGGCATCCAGTAGATCGCTCACCTGGCGCTCTTCGGCCGGAAGAATGCCCTTGACCAGGACACCGCCCGAGCGCGCGCCACGGGACACCAGCACCTGCCCGTACAGGCCCGGAGCATCCGCGGTAACGTGTGGGAGGTGGCGCAGGCGCGCGGTCAGCGGGCGCCAGTCGCGGATTCCATCGCTGGCCACGCGCATCAGCTCCACGTGTGCCGTCGAGCCCAGCAGGCGGTCCTGCAGATCGCGGCGCATACCGTTCGTAATGGCGAGCGCGATAATGAGCGCGGCGACCCCGGCAGCCACGCCGGCGACGGAGATCGCTGTGATGACTCCCACCACCGCCTGGCGGCGCTTCGCCCGCAGATAGCGGGAGGCGACGAACAATTCGAAGCGCATCGAAGCTTCCCCGCCTAGCGTGCCACGGCTTTGGCCGAAGACGCGTTCTCGTATCGGTCGTAGACGCGCAGTGCGACCGTATGTTCGCCGGGATCGGTCTTAGGCAGCTTCGCCTCTCTCGGCTCGGCCCCTTCCGTCCGCAGGGGAGCGACGAAATCGTACCGCTCCGTGAGCGCGTCGGAGAGCTTGCCCGCCGGCTCTACGTACTGCCACGGTCCGCCATCGATCGAGTACTCGGCGTGGGTGATGGGCGAGGCCTGGTCCCGCGCCTCGCCGGTGACGCGGAGCTTGCCGTTCTCCATGCGCGCGGTGAGCGGCCCCACCAGTGGTGGGGTGGTGTCCAGCACAAAACGCTCGCTCTCCCGCGTGCCTGTCAGGGCCTCACCCGGAGGGTGCGAGGGAGCGTCGCTGGCTATGATCTTCAGGTGGTAGGCTCCGTCGGGAAGCTGCGCCGCGTCGAAAGAGTAATAGCGCTCACTGAGGTCGCCCTTCAGCAACTGCCAGTTTCGCTCGTCGTCGGTGCGGTAATACACGGCAAAGGTCAGCTCGTCGCCGTTGTCGTCGTGCGCAGCCCAGCGGGCCGTCACGGCGGTCTTGTCACGGACGCCCTGCAGCGGCCCGTTCGACTGGTCCGGCACCAGGTTGATCACGTTGGCAGAGGCCGAGGGCAGATTGATAGTGACGGGCTGTGCCTGTGGCGGCGTTGCGGGCTGCGGATTCACCCGCGCCCCGAGCTGGACCACCAGCTCGTCCACCACCGGCGCCACGTTCGCCGGCAGGTAGGCCACGCCGAGCGCGTTCAAACGGGCGCCGGGGTGCAGCACTGCCTTCCACTGCAGGAAGCGCGCGGGCGGCGCGCCGATGGATGCGGCGCCGGGCGCGACCTTCTGCCACGGGCTCCAGTTGCGCTCCGGGTTGCTCACATTGCCTGACCGGCTGTACAGGTCATAGCTGGCATCCGGCACCGCATCCACCTCGGCCCGGCCCCAGTGCGCAAAGGTTCCTGCATCGAATGACGCGCTGAGATACGTGCTTTCGGGCGATGGGCCGCGGCCCAGCCGGTAAAGCCTGCCAGTGTTGCTGGTGGCCAGGTACCAGCCATCGGGTGCCGCGGCAAAGCTGGTCACCTGCGCTGCCTGCACATGCGTCAGGTCGGTATACTGCCCGTCCTCCTGCACGCGGTACACGCGCCCGCGATTACCCGTGCCGGCCAGCAGGCCCTCAGGTGTCCACTGCAATGCGTAGATGACATCATCGTGCGCGGCCCACAGCCGGCGCGGCGCTCCTTCGCGCGTGAGCTCGTACACCTCGGAGCCGTCGGGGACCAGGCTGTTCGTGCTCGAGGCCTGGACCGACCCCGGGGCGAGTATCGTAATGGTCGCGGTGATGTTCGGCAGGCCCTGCACCGGGAGCGGCGGAAGGCTGCTCTTGCCCTTTTCGCCAACCCCGGCAGCGTAAATGGTTCCGTCCGGACGCTCTGCCAGCGCCGTGATCTCACGCCGGTTCGCGTTATATAGGATCACGCCGCGGCCGGAAGGATCGATGCGGTAAACCAGCCCGTCTCCGTCGGAGCCCGCGAGGACGCTGCCGTCCGGCTTCACCAGCATGGAGCGGATGTGCTGTTCATCGCTTGAAAAGAACAGTTCCGGCTTGCCGCCTTTGCGCAGGTCCACGCGATAGATCGCGGCAGGACCGCCGGTCGCAACATAGAGCCGTCCCGCGCCATCGAAGCCCAGGTCCCAGATGTACTGCGGAGCGCCGTTCGGAGAAGGGGAATCCGCGGCGGTGCCGCCGTTGACCGCTGCGGCCGGTTTCTGCTGCGCTCCGGTTGTGGAGGCAGCGGCGGCGGTTTTGGGGTCAAAGACTACGGTTGCATTCTCGGCCGCCACGTCAATCTTTTCCGGATCGAGGCGGTAAACCTTGCCGCTGGGCAGCGTGGCCGCGTAGATGTTGCCATCGGGGCCGACGCGTACCACCTGCACCGTCAGGTCTTTGCTGCGCAGCAGGGTCGAGGTGTGGCCATCCCGCGCTACTCGGAGCACGGTTGCGGGGGAGCCGGTGGCGGCGTAGACATTCCCTTTGGCATCCGCGGCTACCGACCAGATGTAGGTCGAAGGCGTTCTCGCCAGTTCCTTGAGCGCCGGGCCGGGCTCCAGGTGCCCATCACTGCCGATGGCCACGCCCTGGGTCTGCCCTTTCTCCCACTCGTCCATGTGCGACTGGCTCCAGAACTTGGTGCCCTGGGCAAGACAGGAAAGGGAAGCACAGAGGAAGAGGCCGGCAAGGAGGGCAGAAAAGCGATTGACCATGCTCCTCGCAGTCTACTAGAGGGGTTGGTGGTGGGTGTCCGTGCAGGGTCATGGGGCAAGCATCTCAAGTGCCATGCCGTCCCTCGTAGGGACTGAGGAGGAGAAGCACTAGTGAACCCAGAGCTGGCCGGGTTCTTGTATGCGGGCGCGTATCAGCGTATCCCGCTCTGGTTCGAGCCCGGCAGTCACACACACTGGTTAACGCGCTCTTTACAGCACTAACGTAGTTTACAGGCGTTACCCCGATCATCTAGAAGCTCCGTTCTGAGGAAGACGTATTTGGAAACTGAAAGCGGACCCATGGCTTCGGAGCCGCTAAAGCGAGTCTCTATCGTCCAGCCCTCCATGAAATCAGCAATAATCAAACCCGCCGCCTCCTCTATATGTTCGCGATCGCCACTGGTAATTGTCCCGAAACAATAGGCAGATAAGACGATTCGATTAGCTTCGAAGTGCACAGATACAGCAGCCACGTTGCTAGTTATATTGCCGAGGAGTGCACTTTGAGCAGATAGCCTCAGATTCAGAATGGAATTTAGGTCAGTGTTCATGGGCGGGCTGGAATGACGTGAATTCCATCCTTTGCATAGGATATGATGCCTTTGGTTGTTGGCGCACTGGTACCATTTTTATCCACATAAGATCCTATTATCTTTCCAAAATCTACACGTTCTTTAAATTGGGTTGATCTCGCGGTACATTGTTGACCGGCTCCCCTTTACCCGCTGATGCGGCAAGCTCTTTCGGGTCGGCAGTAAGTATAGGGATTCTTGTTTATGGTTAGTGGCATCGAGCCCCCTTCGGAACGTGGCTGTGGAAGAAAGCACCTATCTCCCGGGCGGCTGCCTTCTCGCTGACTTTCCACCAAGGGATTTGGACACTAGCTTCGCCGTCGCAGAGTTCTTGATCGTACTTCTGGATTTGTCGTTGCTGATCCGGCGAAAGCTTGCGAAGGTAGCCTCACTTTGCGGAGACAGTGGTCGGGTGCGCGTGCAATTCGAGTCGAGCCGACGAATCGAGGGATCTGCTTCCTCAAATCACACTCAGCCGACCCGCGCTCAATCCGCCAGCACTGCGCGGCTGTTCGGGCTGCTATTCCACCTGAAGCGTGATCACGCGCTCGCCTTCGACCATCGCGTCCATGGGCACTGAGGTTACAGGAACCGCCGACTCGCCGTTCAGGGTGAGCGTGCGGTTCGTGCGCAGCGGTTCGAGAGCGTTGGCCACCGAAAGCGGGACGGCTGCCAGCGTACGGCCCTCGACGGCAGCCTGGGGCTGCGGCAGCAGCATGGTCACGTACAGGCGGTCATTGGCGTGGAGCGCGTTCAATTGCGCAACCGTCGCCGGAACATCCAGGTTCTGCCCCGCCGTCCCCTGCGTTTGCCCCATACGATCGAGTGTGCCTCCGTCGCTGATCACGACGCGCACCGGTCCCGGATCCAGCGTTGCCGGGAGGCGCACTGGCAGGCGGACGTGCCGCGCTTCACCATGATAGGGGCGCAGCACCGCCTCGATCTCCACCGTCTCGCCGGCGCGCACGCTGGCGTGCTCCGCGGTTGCTGATTCGATCTCCAGGTTCCGACGCCCCGGCGCCGCCTCAATGTCCAGGTTCACGGAGCCGATACGCGTCTGGCGCGCGCGGTTGGCATACAGGCGCGTGAAGCGATCGCCGATCACCAGGGCCGTGCTCAACGCCGAGGGCATGCTCTCCGTCGGCGACTCAAGCTGGTCCAGGTGCACTTCCTGCCCGACGTCCTGTCCCGGCACATCGTCCGCATCGCCGGCATGAGAAGTGGCTTTCTTTCCTGACGGCTGTGCGCTGGCGTCGGTTACGATCCGGCCGCGCACGGTGTACGTGGTCTCCGCACCGTAGTGGTTGTTCTCCATCAGAGACTGGTAAACGGAAACCATCAGCAGCAGTGGCGTGAGGTCCGGGTTATCGATTACGTCAAAGCGCACCGTCCGCTCTTTCGCCGTGCTTGAGGACGCCGCCGCGGTCGGAGTGCCGATCTCGCGCAGTCGCACCGCTACGGGAATCATCCGCGCCTTGGCGCCAAACACGCCGCGGATCGCGGTCTGACGGTCCTGGTTGAAGGCGCCGACCTCTTCGGTGGTGTTCACAATCTTGAACGCGTTGAGCGGAGAGGGAAGCGTGGCCACCACCTCCGCCTTGGTCATGGGCATGGAGACGTTGCCATACTGGGTGAGCGGATGTCCGCAGGCCAGCAATTGCGTCGGGTCCACATAGGTGGCGGTGCAGGTCGCGGCAATCTCCATGTCGCCGCGCACCAGCAGCGCGCTGACCGCAGAGCCGGGGACAATGGGCTCCGCCTGCTTCTGGTCGGTGGATCCGCCGCCGATGCCGGCCATGGGCGTAAGTCCGACCGCGCTGAAGCGGCTGCCAAAGGACTGCACAGTCTCCGGGCTGAAGCCGCTAAAGACCAGCGGCGTCTCGATGGCCTGGAACTCGGCCGAAGCTGCGCCGGTTCCCGGCTGCGGGGGAACGGTAGCAGCGGCCACCTCCGATGTTTGCAACGGCGCCGGCGTGGCCTCCGGCATTCGCTCCACTTCCAGCATCTGCTCGATCGGGGTAATGCCGGCGATCGGCTCCTTGCTGAACTGCCCGATGCGGAAGGCGAGCGCGCCCACCAGCTTGCCGTCGATGTACACCGGGCTGCCGCTCATGCCCGCCACCACGCCGGTATAGACGGACTCCTTCCCGCCCAGCCGTGCCAGGATCATGTCTTCATGCGGCCCCAAAGCGTTGTGCAGCACCCCGAGGATCTCGACCTCCATGGCCTGCGGCTCCACGCCCTGGAAGACGGTGTAGGCCACCCCGTGCAGACCGCGGTGGACCTGCGCCAGCGGGAAGACACCGGCCTGCGCCGAGGGCGGCGGCGTGGCCTGGGGCGGCGGAGTCTGGGTCTCCCGCGGCAGCGGCTCCTTGGGGGCACTTGCCGCGGGCGCCGTTTGCGCCCAGACAGGGCAGGCGGCAACAATAGAAGTACCGGCGAGCAGCAATGATACTAATCCAGGAGTTCGCACGTCTTTAGAGTAGACAATTGGCTCAAAGAGAGCCAACTCTGCTTTTCTGGAGGAGCGACAACGCTGCCGAGCGCCGCCGATCCGCAGTATCGATGTGAGGAATCGCCCCGTGAAGTTATCTCGCCGCACCGCTTTTTCTGGTTTCACTGATCTGACCTGCCGCCTGAACCGGGCCCTTTCGGCTCGCCGCCTCCTGACCCTGGCCTCCGCCGCCCTGCTGGTGGTGCTGGCCCCGGCCGCCACCCTGGCGCAGACCCAGCAGACGCCACCAGCGCGCAGACCCCCCGGCCCAGCAGACGGCCCCCGCGACCGGCCAGCAGCCAGCACAGCCTGCCGACCAGACCGCGCCGGAAGCAGGCGGCCCCGGGGGCGACAACGGCTCGATCGCCATTCCGAAGAAGAACAAGGACAACGAGCCGCCGCCACCCCCGGCGGAAGAGCCGAAGGTGAAAAATCCGGCTGGGCTCGAGAACTTCTCTCTGCGTGTGGATGTGCCGGTGGTAACGCTGGACGTAGGCGTGCTGCTGCAAAAGACCAAGCAGTTTGTGCCCAACCTGCAGGAGCAGAACTTCCGCGTGTACGAGGATGGGGTACCGCAGAAGGTGGTGAGCTTCAACCGCACGCAGGCGCCCATCACGGCCGTGCTGCTCTGCGAGTTTGCCGCGACGAACTACTGGTTCATCTATGACATGGAGAACGCGGCCTACTCCTTTGCGCAGCAGCTACGCCCGGACGATTACGTCGCCGTAGTCAGCTTCGACATGCATACCCATATCCTGACTGACTTCACGCAGGACAAGCGGGTGGTGGCGCAATCGCTGCATTCGCTGCAGATGCCGATGTTCCAGGAGACGAACACCTTTGACGCGCTGTACGAGACGCTGGACCGCGTCAGCCGCATTGAAGGCCGCAAGTACATCATTTTCGTCGGCTCCGGCCGGGATACGTTCTCCAAGATCAACCTCGACAAGATCTTGCAGAAGGTGAAAGCAACGCCGAACGTGACGATCTTCTGTGTCGGCACCGGGCAGGCAGCACGATTGACGGGCAATGCGCAGCAGGGCGGCATGTTCGGGCCTAAAGAGATTGACTATCTCCAGGCCGACAACCAGCTCAATACCTTCGCCCGGCTTACCGGCGGACGCGCCTACTTCCCCCGCTTTGAAGCCGAAATGCCGGAAATCTTCCACGACATCAACGACTCCATCCGCAACCAGTACGTGCTGACCTACCGGCCCACCAACGCCAAACAGGACGGCACCTACCGCAAAATCCGCGTGGAACTGGTAGATGCGGAAGGCCACCCGCTCCAGATGCAGGACGAGAAACACCACAACCTGAAATACGACATTGTGGCGCGCGACGGCTACCGGGCAAAGCAGGAGGTAGAGTAAGCACTGCATTTTCATTTACCATCCCAGCAATGAACGACCCGACGATGGACAAACTCGCGGCTGGTGTGGCGCGCTTTCAGCAGAAGTTTTATCGCGAACATCGCGACCTTTTTCAGACGCTCGCGCAACGGCAGATGCCGAAGGTGCTCTTTCTTACCTGCTCGGACTCCCGGCTGGATCCCAATCTGCTGACGCAGTCCATGCCCGGCGATCTGTTCATCTGTCGCAACATCGGCAACATCGTTCCGCCGCATGGGACCAATGACGGCAGTGTCGCCTCGGTGCTGGAGTATGCGATTGATGTGCTGAAGGTGAGTCACATTATCGTATGCGGGCATTCGGAATGCGGTGCGATGAAGAGCTTGCTGGATCCGAATGACGATGATCAGGTACCGCGCACGACCGAGTGGCTACGCTATTCCGAAGTGGCGCTGCGCATCGCCTCCGACTCCGCGGACCAGCGCGATACTCGCGAGCAACTGCGCTTCACTATAAAGCAGAATGTAATTGCGCAGCTTACGAATCTCCGCACCTACCCGGAGGTTTCTGCAGGACTGCTCTCGGGTACGCTCGCTCTGCATGGATGGTTCTACGACATCGCCACCGGCACCGTGGAGGTGGTCGCGGAAAATGGCCGCGATTTCGTTCCGCTCCTGCCGACTTCCGCAGACCCGAGAGCGTGCGCGAAATCGCGTAAGCGCCGCAGTAGTGTTATGTTGCCTCGCATCGCTTTCAGCACCTGAATGGGAATCCTGTTCGGCGAATGCCGAGATCGCCGGTCCACTCCGCATCCCATAGCGGGGAGGAATACCCAATGGATAAGTTCGCGATCTGGGCATAATTGCAGGCCAAGCCGGGCAAAGAGCACGAAGTAGAAGCATTTCTGAAATCGGCGCAGTCCATGGCCGAGCAGGAGCAGGGCACCACCACGTGGTATGCGCTGAAGATCGGTCCTGGCAAGTACGGCATCTTCGACACCTTTGCCGATGAACCCGCGCGTGATGCGCACTTGCACGGCGAGATCGCGAAAGCGCTCTTCGCCAAGGCCAACGAGTTATTCACGCGGGAGCCGGAAATCGACAAGCCCACCATTCTTGCCGCCAAGGTCTCCCGAACCTGAACAGGTGTGAATAGGTCGTGAGGCGATATACATCAAGGCAGCCCGGCGCTGCCTTTTTCATGTTTGCGCGAAGTTGAACGGCACGTGATAGTTAGCCGCGTGCGTGCCGCGAAAGTGGTGCAGAAAGCGTGCGAAACACTCTGAAACGCTCCAATTTGGCGCCCCATTTTGCCCCAGCCGAGAGGCCACCTGGCTTGCTTCGCGGCGCTTCCTATCTAGAAGATGGCATGCCCCCGGGCATGCAGTGAGGAGTAACAAATGGCAGACAATAAAGACCAGGGAACCGGACATCACAAGCACAAAAGCAGTGAAGAACCCTATCCGCACCACGAGGCGCCCACCACCAAGGGCGAGAGTGGCAAGAGCGGGACAACCTCTGGACGGTCGGAAAGCCATTCCTCGGGTGAGCATCGCAGCGGCGAACGGCAGGGTGAACACAAGTCATCCAGTTCCGGAAGCAACAACAGGAGCAGCGGCAGCGAGAGTAAGCGCGGCAATGAGGATGCTGACCTGAAGCGGCGCGAATATCGCGGACCCGATGGCGAAGAGCATCACCACACGAAAACCTACATGGAGCAGCACGGGTCGGAAGGCTCCAGCGGCCGCAAGGAGAGCGGAAGCGAACACAGCAGCGGCGGCGGGAGTCATCGCAAAGCATCGTGAGCCGGCTGACAACGCGAGTATCTCGCGTTGATGAAAAGGAGATCCGGGCGGCCGGATCTCCTTTCCTATTTTGCGCAGCAGGATTCAGCCCGGGGCTTCAGGCGAAGAGGAACTCCTTGGTGCGCAGCTCCTTGATGGTGTCGCGCAGCTTGGCGGCTTTCTCGAACTCGAACTTTTTCGCCGCTTCGCGCATATCCGACTCCAGCTTCCCAACGTAGCTGTCCAATTCCACCTGGTTCTGAAAGTCGGGAATCGCTGCGTCCTGTTCAGTGAGGTCGGCGTATTCCGCTTTAAGTATCTGCGCCAGTGACATATCCGTGGCCCGGATGATCGAGGTGGGTACGATGCCGTGCTCGTCGTTGTAGGCCTGCTGCATCACACGCCGCCGGTCCGTCTCGTCGAGCGCGCGCCGCATGGAATCCGTGATCACGTCAGCGTAGAGAATGGCGCGCCCGTTCACGTTGCGCGCCGCGCGGCCGACGGTCTGGATGAGAGATCCGGCAGAACGCAGAAATCCTTCCTTGTCCGCGTCCAGCACGGCCACAAGGGAGACCTCCGGCAGATCAAGCCCTTCACGCAGAAGATTGATGCCAATGAGCACGTCGTACTCGCCTTTGCGCAGATCGCGGAGCAGGCGCACGCGCTCGAGCGTTTCAATCTCCGAGTGCATGTAGCGGCAGCGCACGCCCACCTCGGTGTAGTACCCGGAGAGATCTTCCGCCATGCGCTTGGTCAGGGTGGTGACAAGCACGCGCTCGTTCTTCGCGACGCGATCGCGGATTTCGGCAAGCAGATCGTCGATCTGCCCGCGGATGGGCCGGATCTCGACCGGAGGATCGAGCAGGCCCGTCGGCCGGATGATCTGCTCCACCACGACACCGGCCGACTTGGTGAGCTCGTAGGGACCAGGCGTGGCGGACACATACACGATCTGGTTCGTGCGCGCCTCGAATTCTTCAAATTTCAAAGGCCGGTTGTCCATGGCTGAGGGCAGGCGAAAGCCATATTCCACCAGGTTCTGCTTGCGTGAGCGGTCGCCGTGCCACATGCCGTGGAGTTGCGGCACCGTAACGTGGCTCTCGTCGATGAACAGCAGGAAGTCGCGCGGGAAGTAGTCCAGCAGCGTGGGGGGCGGCTCGCCGGGCAGCCGTCCGGAAAAGTGCCGCGAGTAGTTCTCGATTCCATGGCAGTAGCCGACGGACTTGATCATTTCCAGATCGAAGCGCGTGCGCTGATGGACGCGCTGCGATTCCACCAGCCGTCCCTGCGATTCCAATTCCTTTTCCCACCACCCGAGCTCGTCCAGGATGGAATCCATGGCGGTGCGCTTGCGTTCTGGTTGCACCACGTAATGGCTCTTGGGATAAATGGGGAGCCGCGCGTATTTCTGCTTCACAGTGCCGAAGAGCGGATCGATCTGCGACAACGCCTCGATCTCGTCCCCGAACAGCTCGATGCGGTATGCCATCTCGTCGTAGGTGGGAAAGACTTCGATGACGTCGCCGCGAACCCGGAAGGTACCACGGCGGAAGTCGCCGTCGTTGCGTTCGTATAGAATTTCCACCAGCCGCCGCGTGATGTCCTCGCGCTTGATGCGCTGGCCACGCTCGAGCAGCAGCAGCATGCCGTAGTAGGCCTCCGGGCTGCCGAGGCCGTAGATGCAGCTTACGGAAGCGACGATGATGGCGTCCCGGCGTTCAAACAGGGAGCGCGTCGCGGACAGCCGCAGCTTGTCCAGCTCTTCATTGATGGTCGCTTCCTTCTCGATGTACAGGTCGCCGGCCGGGATGTAAGCCTCCGGCTGGTAATAGTCGTAATACGATACAAAATACTCGACCGCGTTCGAAGGGAAGAACTGCTTGAATTCGTGGAAGAGCTGCGCGGCCAGCGTCTTGTTGTGCGCCAGGATCAAGGCCGGCCGGTTCATGTGCTCGATCACCTTGGCCATGGTGAACGTCTTGCCCGATCCGGTGACGCCGAGCAGGGTCTGGTGCTGTTCTCCCGAGGCGAGGCCGTTGAGGATCTCCTCAATGGCCCGGCCCTGGTCGCCTTGCGGCTTGTACTCACTGACGAGCTGAAAATCCATCTACTTTGATGGTAAATGAAGCGGTGCAGCGACGATTGTGCCTCAGCAGATCACCCGGCTCAGCACAGATCTTTGAGCGGCCGCAATTGCTCGACGTTCCAGTCCTCGGGCATCAGCAGCAGATAGCGGCGCGGCGGCAGGTACCAGAGCAGCATCTGTGTGGCGCGTGCGGCGATCTCGCGATCCGGGAACTCGGAGAACTTGCGGCCGATCACCAGGTTCCGCGTCGGGGTCATCTCCGGGTCCACCACCAGGGCAATGCGGGGATCTTCCATCTTCCAGCCCTCAGTCAGGTGCCGATAGAGCAGTTGCGCCGTGTGCCGGGGCAGGTATTCGGGCGCGGGCGAGCCCACCATCACCTGGCGCTCCTTGGTCACGGGCACCTCTTCGGCTCCCCCGGTCGTGGGCGGCTGCGGACGCGCCAGCATCTCGGCGGTGTCCGCCGGGTCGCCATCCCAGGTACCAAACGCGCGCAGGGACTCGAGCACGCCGGTGGGCATAACGTACTCGGCCTGCTCCGGCGTATCAGTGTGGTTGCGAAAGAAGGCGGCGCCCAGGCCCTGGGCAGCGAGCGAGATGTAGATGTTCGAAAGGCAGTTGGTCTGCACTTCCTGTTCGGGCGGGGGCAGTTCCATGCGCACGTAAGGCATACCGTCCGGGCCCAGGAAGACCGGCTCCGCCGGCAGGACGATCGATGCGTTCCACGCAGCTTCCTGGAACGCTGCCAGCCAGTTCATGTCGCGCTGTTCGCGCGCCGTTTCATACAGGGCGGCAATGCGGCTGGTGTCCTCCAGGTTGAAGCGCTCCTCGGCAATGGGTAGAAAGCGGCGGGGCTCGACGCTGGCAGGTGCTGCCTGCTCTGGCGCAGGAGCGGCTTCGGCGGGCGCGACGGCAGGCGTGGGCGGCTCGGGAGCAGCAATGTGGGCTTCGGGGGCGGATTCGTCTGCGGGGTCTTCGGAACTGTCGTGCGGCTTGGCCTCCAGCGGGCTCGCCGGCTGTTTACGAAAGCGATCGAAAAAGGGCATACCGCGATTGTAAGCGCGGTTCCCCGTGTTGGCCCCAGCGCTAACGCGTCGCGTGCTGGAGGCCCAACGCGTCCACCCACTCGCGCGGCGCATCCACCAGGCAATCGGGAGCCGCGGCTTCCAGCGTGTGGGGAGCCAGGCCGAAGCGGCAGCCCAGGGCGGCGGCTCCGGCATTGCGAGCGGTCAGGATGTCCACGTCGGAGTCGCCGATCATCAGCGTTTCGGAGGGCGCGGCGCCAGCTTCGTCCATAAGCGTGAGTAGCCCGAGCGGGTCCGGCTTCTTCGCCGGGAAACTGTTGCCGCCGTAGATGCGGAAGAAGTAGGGCGCCAGCCCGAGTGCCTCGCAAATGGCGGCCGACGGCCCAACCGGCTTGTTGGAGAGCACGGCCATGCGGAGTCCGGGCAGGTTTGTGCGGAGGCTGTCCAGGGCAGGGAAGACGCCGTCGTACACGTAGGTGTGGTCGAGTTTGTGCTCGCGGTAATAGCTCAGGAAGTAGTCCACGGCGGCGTCGAGAAAGGCGTCATCTTTGGGATCGCCGAGCGCGCGCCGCACCAGCATGGCCGCACCGTCACCGATGTAGCTCGCAATCACCTGCTCAGGCAGCGGCTGCCGGCGGAAGTGGACCAGCATGGCGTTGATCGAGGCGGCAAGGTCGGCGCGCGAGTCAATCAGGGTTCCGTCCAGGTCGAAGACGATGAGGCGCAGTGATTCGGCGGAGATCGGGCGATTGCAATGCAGCATGCTGTCAGTGTAAGGGGAGTTGCGCAGGACCCTTGACGGGCGACTTAGACGAGCACATGACGCCATAGAAGATACGCAGCCCGGAGGGGAAGCCTGCCGGGGCTCTGTGTCGTTCTGCTGCCGTGCGGGGTGCGTCAGTGGATGCGGATATCGCCGGAGCCGGTCTCGATCTTCACCGTCGGGCCGCCGCCGTTCACATTGCCAGTGACGTGGTGTCCGCTGAGTCCGCCCTGCATGGACACAGGCTGGTCGGAGTGGATGGAGCCGGAACTGGTTTCTGCATCGAGACTATATTTAGCCCCGCCAAGGGTGAGATCGATATTGCCCGAGCCGGTCTCGACCTTCCAGGTTTCGGTGGGCTGGCCGGAAGCAGTGACGTCGCCGGAACCCGTCTCCGCCTTCAGCCCGCCACGCACGTCGCTGAGCTTGATGTTGCCGGAGCCGGTCCCTGCGTTGACGGTCGCGTTGCCTCCGAAGGACGCGCGGATATCGCCGGAGCCGGTCTGGAGGTAGGTGTCGCCGCTCAGGCTCTGTGCTTCGATATTGCCGGAGCCGGTCTCGAGTTTGGCCCCTCCGGACAGATCATGGGCACGCACGTCGCCCGAGCCAGTATCCGCCTTGACCTGCGTGTTCTTGGGAGTCGTGATGTCGTAGTCGATCGAGACATGCCGCAGCGCGTCGTCGCCGTTGTGCTTGCCGATGCGCACGATGCCACCGTTCTGCTCGATGGGCGGATTGGCAACCACCTTGTCCACCGCATCCTGGCCACCGCCGCCCATCCAACTGGAGGTACTGTGCACGTGGCCCACGATATGGACTTGGTCGTCCGGTCCGGGTGCGAGGTGGATGTTGCCCGACCCGGTCGACACACTGAGCTGGACCGTGCCATTCACGTGCAGCGTTTTGTCAAAGGTGCCGTCCGCAGCATGGGCGCTCGCGGTGATGGCGAACGCCAGAGCGGCGGCGGAGGCCAGGGCGATTCCGCGTACAGATCTCATCTCTTTCTCCCCCTTGCTTGCAAGTGCTGCTACGGAACTCAGGTGCGGTTTGTTCCCGTGCCGTCCAGGTGCCCAGTACAACTAGGTTTCGAGCACCACCTTATCCCCTTCCTTGAGCCCGGAGAGGATTTCGGTGTTGCTGCCGTTCGAGATGCCCACCGTGACCGGCACCTTGCGCATGCCGTCCTTGCCGTGGGGGTCGGGAACGTTGACGAATGCGTGCTTGTCCTTGTCGTAGCTCACCGCTTGCTCCGGCACGCTGAGCACGTGCTTGTGCTCTTCAATCAGGATTTCAGCATTCGCCGTCATGTTGGCCTTGATCTGCAGGCTGGGATTGTCGATCGAAACGCGCACAGAGAACGTGGTGACGTTGTCCTTCTCCACGCCCAGCGGAGCAATGCGCGTCACCTTGCCGTCGAACACCTTGTCCTTGAAGGACTCAATGCGGATGCGCGCGGGCTGGCCCATATAGACCTTGCCGATATCGGCTTCGTCCACCTTGCCATCCACATACACCTGCTTGATGTCTCCCAGCGTGAACACCAGCGTGGCGGTGGAACCGAGGACCAGGATGGAGCTGACCGCGTCGCCCACTTCGACATCGCGCGACAGCACCACGCCGTCAATCGGTGAGGTGATGGTGGTGTAGCTGAGCTGTTCTTCAAGCTGGCGAAGGCTGGCCTGGCTTTCCGCTACCTGTGCCTTCGCCTGTACCAACTTGGCTTTGTCAACATCGACGGTTGCCTGCGCCACATGCTGCTTGTTCAGCATGGAAAGGTAGTCGCGGTTCGCGTTGTCGAGTGCCTGCTGTGAGACCACGCCCTGCTTCGCCATCTCCTCGTTGCGATGGAGTGTGGCGGCGTACATGGGCAGGTCGGGCGCGGCGGCATCCACTTTATCGTGCGCGATGTCCGCCTCGGCCGTCTTTACGTTGGCCTCCGCGGCCTGGAGTTGCGCGCGCTGTGCCTGGACCTGCGCTTCGATCTCCTGGCGATCGAGTTGCGCCAGCACCTGCCCCTTGTGCACCGGTGCGTTGGCGTCTACGAACCACTTTTCTACGATGCCGCTGGCTTTGGATTTGACCTCGACCTTGGTGATGGGCTGCACCTTCCCGGTAGCCACGACGCTGCGGGCAATATCGGTGCGTGTGACAGTTGCAATTCGAGCGGGGTCAATGCGCGTGCCGCTCCCGTGCGCTACCACGACCGCCACCAGTGCGATGAGCACGACGGCTGCGCCAATCGAGCTCCACACCCACATTCCTCTTCTTCTGCGTTTCGCTGCCAACTCATTCCTCCGGGAGCGCATCGCCCCGATCTCCGTATGTTACGCGGGTCCGTTGCAGAAGGTTCCCAAACCCGGAGAGAGAAATCCGGGCTGTGACGATGACGGTGCGCAGCGCCTGCGGGGTCAACCGTTGTGCCGGGCGAGGTCTGCCAATATGCGGCATCTCTTGCAGCGGTCGAGGCCGAAACATCAAATTGCTCGTATTTGGATTGTCTTCAGAAGAAATTCAGTATCCGGAGGATGAGCGGGAATGCGGGCAGGGCTTTTGGGCGAGCGTCCGGGGAACGCCCTGGTGGTGATTGCGCTTCTCGCGCTGTTTGCCGGTCTGGGCGTGGCTCACTATTGGCAAGACACTGGCGACGACCTCGCGTCCTCGTATGTGGGCTGCAGGTTGCTGGTGACCGGCAATGCCGATCATCTTTATGCGTATGATCCACAGAACTTCGCCGCCGTAGGGTACGACGATCCGTGGCAAACGGCTGCCGACGAGGGAGGCTTCACCGGCTTCCTGCACCCGTATGTGCAGACGCCGCTGTGGGCCTATGCGCTCAGACCGGTCTGCATGCGGACGAACTTCGCCACCTTTGACCGGATTTTTGCAGCGCTGATGATGTTTTGTTTCGCCGGGGTCATCTGGAGTGTGGCGCGTGAATGGGCGCCGGATCTGCTCAATCCGTATGCCGTCGGGCTCATCCTGCTGGTGCTGTGGTTTTCCGAACCATTCCGCTATGCGATGTTTCTGATGCAGACGCATGTTCTCTTTATGCTGCTGACGCTCGGGGCCCTGATGCTGGCGGAGCGAAACCGCCCGGGGTGGGCCGGCCTGCTGCTGGCCTGCGCAACGGCGGTGAAGATCACCCCGGGCTTCCTGATCATCTACTGGCTGCTCACACGGCGGTGGCGGGCCGTTCTCAGTATGGCGGCGTGGTCCACCGTGCTCTGGGGCGTCACCCTGGCGCTGGCTGGGCCGCACCTGATGGCGACCTACCTGGCCGATTTGCACCGCATCTCGCGCATTCTGCTGGTATCGCAGAACAACCAATCGTTTGCCGCATGGTGCATGCGCTGGTTCTACCCGCGGGAAGAGGTTTTCGACATTCGTATTCTCCTCCTTCCGACGCTGGTGCGGGCGGCGTCCATGCTGCTGATGCTGGGGTGCACGGTGGCGGGCGGGGTTATCGATGCGCGCCTGCGTGGCTCGGGAACGAGAGTCGCCCCGATCGGCGCCATGATGGCCCTGGTGGGGGCTACCCTATTTGCGCCGATCGCATGGACGCACTACTTTATCGTCCTGCTGGCGCCGCTGATGGTGCTGCTGCAGGAGGGCCGGAGGCTCCGCTCGTGGTGGATCGTGAGCATGGTGCTGGTTGGGGCCGCGCTGAACCTGCAGCCAATTGCGGGCAATGTGGAAGACGGCACGCTGCCCCGCTTCTCCCTGCTGCAGAGCCACTTTTATTCTGGCGTGCTCTGCCTCGGAACGCTTGCATTTGCCGCGTTGCAAATCTATCAGCGCGAGAGGGCACCGGAGATCTCCTATGCGGAAGAAGACTGGGTGGGCGTGCCGGAAGAAGCTCTACGGCGCGCGGGCTAGCGTTTCGCGCGACCGCAGGATGAACCCAGCCTGCGCGTAAAGCAGGCCGGCGGAGTGGTGTACCTGCACATCACGCCGCGATACCCTAGACGCACGCATGCTCCAGTCACTTCTTTTTCGCGCGGTCGCGATAGCCATGCTGATCCTGGCAAACGGCTTTTTTGTCGCTGCGGAGTTTGCGCTGGTAAGTACGCGGGAAACGCGGGTCGAGCAACTTTTGGCCCAGAACAAGCCCGGCGCGCGGGCCGTGGCGCGATTGCGCGCCAACATGGGAGAGTTCCTGCCAGCGGTGCAGTTCGGTGTCACGCTGGCCAGCCTGGCCCTGGGCTGGATCGGTGAACCGGCAGTGGCCACCATCTTCGAACGCGCCTTCGGCCGGCTGCCGCATGCGGTGCTGTACGCGCATGTGAGCAGCGTGCTTATCGCCTTTGCTTCCATCACCTACATGCATGTTCTGCTTGGGGAGTTGGTGCCCAAGTCGCTGGCCTTGAGGAAGGCGGAAGAGATGGCGCTGGCCGTGGCCGGGCCCATGGATGCGTTTATCCGTACCACGCGCCCGCTGGTGCGCTTTATGAACCACTCTGCCGCCGCGGTGCTGCGACTCTTCAACGCAAACATCACGGAAGAGGCGGGCGTGCACTCTCCTGACGAGCTGAAGCTGATCGCCACCGCGACGCGGCGCATGGGGCTGCTGCCGGAATACCAGGAAGCGCTCATCCATCGCGCCGTTGAGGTGACCGACGTAGCGGCACGCGAGATCATGACACCGCGGCAGCGCATCTTCTCGCTGCCCTCCGATATGCCGGTGGAGCAGGCCAGCGCGCGCATTGTGGAGGAGCAGCACTCGCGCGTGCCGGTGTACGACGCGGCCCGTGGACCGGAACACATCGTGGGCGTGGTGTACGCGAAGGATGTTGCGCGCCTTATGCATTTTGCCGCTTTACGTCATCTGCCGCCCGGAGCTCGTGATGCGCGGCGCGAGAGGACATTGGCGCAGATCATGCGCGACGTGCTGGTCGTGCCGGAGACCAAGCCGGTGCTCGATCTGCTGCGCGATTTCCAGGAGCGCCGGCGGCACCTGGCGATCGTGGTCGATGAATTCGGCTCCACCACCGGGCTGGTCACGGTAGAGGATGCGCTGGAGCAGGTGGTGGGCGAGATGGAGGATGAGTTCGACGTGAGTCCGCGCAGCCTGGCCCGGAATGCAACCGAGGTGCTGGTGCTGGATGGCAGCGTGAATCTACGCGACCTCGAAGTTCAGCGCAACTGGCGCCTGCCGCGCGACGGCGGTGTGGAGACGTTGGCGGGCTTTCTGCTGGCGCGGCTGGGAAAGATTCCCACCGGGGGCGAGAGCGTGGACTTCGACGGGCGCCGGTACACTGTGTTGGAGATGAGCGGACATCGCATCAGCCGCGTGCGTGTGGAGCCACTGCCGGACGGAGCGTCGCTGGTAACCACCGCAGAGCGCGCCGGTGGCAACGCCGTCCCTGCAGCGAGCGCCCCAAGCGCACGCGCAGGATCCCCAAGCGACGGCGGCAACGCCTGATCGATGCGACTGCTGCGCGCGCTGGGGAAGCGCCTCCTGTATGCGGTTCCGGTGGTCTGGCTGGTGGTTTCGGTCGTCTTCCTGTTGATTCACCTGGTGCCCGGTGACCCGGTCGCGCAGATGCTGGGCGAGGGTGCCACGGCGACCGACCTCGCCGTGTTGCGCCACCAGTACGGTCTCGACCAGCCGCTGGCCACCCAGTACGCGCACTATTGGCGCGGCGTGCTGCATGGCGACCTGGGGCACTCCCTCCGCCTGAACGATTCGGTGACCCACCTGATCCTGACGCGGTATCCCTACACGCTGGAGCTGACCGTCGCGGCACTCATCCTGGCGTTGCTGATGGCCACGCCCGCGGGTATCTGGGCAGCGCTCTATCGCGGGCGCTGGCGCGATAACCTGGTGGGCGTGGTGTCGCTCTTCGGGCTCTCCTTCCCGGCCTTTGCGCTGGGGCCGATTGCCATCCTGCTGGTGTCGATCAAGCTGGGTTGGCTACCCGTCTCCGGCGCCGGTACGCCGGCGCACCTGGTGCTGCCCGCCATCACCATGGGGACCGCGCTGGCCGCCATCCTCACCCGCATGGTACGTACGGCGATGCTGGAGGAGCTGGGGCAGGATTACATCCGCACCGCGCGCGCCAAGGGTTTGCCGGAGCGCACGGTCTTGTACCGGCACGCGCTGCGCAACGCGCTCATTCCGGTGGTGACGCTGGTGGGCCTGCAGTTTGGCGCGCTCCTGGCGGGCGCCATCGTCACCGAGACGATCTTCAGTTGGCCCGGGGTAGGGCGCCTGACCATCGCGGCCATCTCCGCGCGCGATTACCCGCTGGTGCAGGGCTGCATTCTCGCTGTGGGGCTCACCTACATCGTGGTCAACCTGGCCACTGATGTCCTGTACGCCGCGCTGAATCCGCGCATCCGCGCATAGGGCTCACGCACAGTTCGACGCCGCAGCTTCGCCATTCCACCGAACCTTCTCGCAATTCACTGCTTGCCCGCTTGTCATTGGAAATAAGACCAAACTAGTCTGCATTAAAGCGGACTGAAGTGGTCCGGTATACGAGAGGCCGGCTATCCGGCGCTCGAAGTCCAATCCAATTTGCTGGGAGAGCCATGTCTTTCGCTGTAGCGTTGCGTGTTCTATGCGGTTGCTTGTTGGTGCTGGGGAGCTGTCTTTTCCCTGGTGCGGTGCTGGCGCAGGAATTGCCATATTTCGTCACCTATTCCCACCACATGGAGGAGCCGGGGAGCCTCGAAATCGAAACCAAGACAGCCAGCGGACAGCCGCGGAATGGGGACGTCTTCTTCGGGACTTCGACGGAGTTTGAATACGGCACCCGCGCCTGGTGGACCTCGGAGGTGTACCTGGACGGGCAGACGACCCTTCATGACAGCACCGTTTTCACGGGCTTTCGCCTGGAAAACCGCTTCCGCCCATTGCTGCGCGAGCACGCCATTAACCCGGTGCTGTATGTGGAGTTCGAGGACATCAACGGGGCCAACAAGAGCCTGCTCGAAGTGGTAGGGCACGACGGCGCGGCCGATCTGCTGGAGAGCAATCGCACGGCACGTATGGAGCGAGAGCGCGAAATGGAACTGAAGCTGATCCTTTCCAGCAACGCGAAAGGCTGGAACTTCGCCGAGAACATTATCACCGAGAAGAACCTTTCCAACGATCCCTGGGAATTCGGCTACGCGCTGGCCGCGAGCCGGCCGCTGCGCCTAAAGGCCAGTGCCCGCGAGTGCCGCTTTTGCGCGGAGAACGTGCAGGCGGGCGTGGAGATGTATGGTGGGCTAGGCGACCGTTACAGCTTCGGCACGCACGACACTTCCCACTACGTCGCGCCCACCGTGAACTGGAGCATTCCCTACGGGGCTTCGTTCACCTTCTCCCCTGGCTTTGGACTGAACGACAACAGCCTGCCGCACATTTACCGGGTAGGCGTCTCGTATGAACTGGGGCAGATTGCCCATCTGCTGGGGAGGCGATAAACATGGCCGCCATTGTGCAACGTGGTCTGCTCGGTTTGTGCTTGCTGGCGGGCGTGGCTTCCTCGGTCCTCTTTGCCGCCTCGTCCGGCGCTTGGCTGCGCAAAGTGCCGGAGGCCGCGCGCGTGCGGACGAATCCGGTGGCTAGCGATCCCAACGCGGTGGCCGCCGGTGGAAAGCTCTTCCGGCACGACTGCGCTTCCTGCCACGGGGAGGATGCGCGCGGGCGGGGCTCCCGGCCTTCGCTGCACAGCCAGCGAGTGCACCAGGCGAGCGATGGGGAGATTGAATGGCTGCTGACGAATGGATCGCTGGCTCATGGGATGCCCTCGTGGTCGCGCCTGCCGGAAATGGAGCGTTGGCAGATTGTGAGTTATCTGCGCACGCTTCCGGTGGAAGAGAGTCGTTGAGTTTCATACGGCGAGTGGAACGATCTCGCCCTTGAGCACGCCGGGCCCGGTGGTGATCCAGCCGACCGTAATGGGCAGCGAGAAACGGCGCGGGCCGGCGCTGCCGGGATTGAAGAACAGCACGCCCTTGCGATGCTCGATGAGCGGCTTGTGGGAGTGCCCGGAGATCACCGCAGCGAAGCCCGCAGCCGCGGGATCGAGGTCGAGCTGCTTCGCGTCGTGGAGCATGTAGAAGGTGTGCCGGTCGAGTTCGACCACCTCCGTGGCCGGGAGAAAGGCGCAGGCCTTGTGCTCATCGATGTTGCCGCGGATAGCGGTGACAGGCGCAATCCCGCGCAGCGCATCGAGGATCGCCGGGTCGCCGACATCGCCGGCGTGGAGGATGTGGTCCGCGCCGCGCACGGCGGTAAGCGCCTCCGGACGCAGGAGGCCGTGCGTGTCGGAAATTACGCCGATACGCATGCGCCTACAGACCAATGGCGAGGCGGGTGCGCGGGTCAAGATAATCGCGCAGGGCGTCCCCCAGGAAGTTGAACGAGAGCACGCAGCCCATGACGGCGAGTGCGGGAAAGACCACGAGGTGCGGCGCGTCGAAGAGATGCGAGCGCGCATCGTTGAGCATGGAGCCCCAGCTGGCGGCGGGCGCGGGTATGCCCAGGCCGAGAAAGCTGAGCGTGGCTTCTGCGAGGACGGCGCCGGCCATGCCGATAGCGGCCTGCACCAGGATGGGCTGCACGATGTTCGGCAGAATGTGGCGCAGGAAGATGCGGAGGTCGGAGGCGCCGAGGGCGCGGGCGGCCTCGACGAACTCGCGCTCACGCACGGCCAGCACCTGCGCACGCACCAACCGCGCATAGCCCACCCAGCCGCCGATCGAAAGCGCGAGCACCAGGTTCCACAGGCCCGGGCCGAGGAACGCAACAAACGCGATCGCGAGCAGAATCCCGGGGAGCGCCAGAAATGCGTTCATCACGAAGATGTTGACGAGCGTGTCTACCCAGCCGCCGTAATAGCCGGCCAGGCCGCCGAGAATCAACCCGAGGCCAAGCGAAAGAGTGACCACGCTGACCGCCACCACCAGCGAGATACGCGCGCCATAGAGAATGCGCGAGAAGATGTCGCGGCCGAGTTCATCGGTGCCAAACCAGTGCGCGTGATCTGGGGAAAGCAGGCGGTGGGGCAGGTCGATCGCGGCCGGGTCGTACGGTGCAACCCAGGAAGCGAGCAACGCGGCGGCAACGAACAGCACAAGCAGCGCGACGCCAATGACGGCCAGAGGCTGATGGCGGAGCCGTTGGAGCATAGCTGCATGATCGCACAGCGGCGCGAGGGCAGCGCGACGTTTTGGTGCGCGACTTTGGCGGGCGTCTTGTGTTCTTGCTCTCCGCATTAGAATCGAGGGCAGATGCTGAGATCTGTGGCAGTTGCATTTGTGAGTGTGTGGCTCCTGCTGACGGCGGGCGCGCAAGAGGGCGCTGCAGTGCCGGCGGATGCGGAGCAGTTGCTGGCGTTGACCAACCAGGCGCGTGCGGCCGATGGGCTCGCACCCCTGCAGTGGAGTCCGGTGCTGGCGCAGGCGGCGCGGCAGCATGCGGAGCAGATGGTCGCACACGGTGCGTTGTCGCACCAGTATCCCGGTGAGCCCGACGTGGCGGCGCGTGCGGCGGCGGCCGGCGCGCATTTCCATGCCATTGCGGAGAATATTGCGCTGGGCCCCAACATCGAAGAGATCCAGACACAGTGGATGCATTCGGTCGGCCACCGCAACAACATCCTCGATCCGCAGATGAATGTGATAGGCATTGCGCTGCTGCGGCACAACGGCGAACTGTACGCGGTCGAAGACTTCGCCGATCAGGTTGAGAACCTTACGCCGGCGCAGGTGGAAGCACGGATAGGAGCGCTGCTAAAGCAGCAGGGCATTGCGCCGACCGGGCCGCCTGTGGATGCCCGGCAAACCTGCGAGATGCAGCACGGAACCGCCGGAGGATCGCGGCCGCTGTTCGTGATCCGCTGGGAAAGCTCCGACGTGAGCCGCCTGCCCCAGGCGCTGCTCGACCGCATTCACAGCCGCGGTTACAAAACCGCCGCGGTGGGCACGTGCAGCCCGGCGCATCCGGGCCAGGCATTTACAACCTACAGGGTGGCGGTGCTGCTGTACTGAGGGCCATCGGATACTGGCGGGCTGCGGCCTTCACGCCGCGTTCACATCGGTTTCATGGGCGCCTGCACCACGCCGCACGCGATGCGGCTTCCGGAGTTGCCGGAAGGGTCGGTCATCATGTCATCGGCTTTCTCATGCACCACGATGGAAGTGCCGCCATTGGCGAAGATCGAGTTTGCTGCCTGCGGATCAAAGGACACGGAGTTGGTCTGGAACTCGGCGTCATCGGTCCCGTCTGCCTTGACGTGGAGGTTCATCGGCATGTCGCCGACGTGCGGACCTTTCGGATTCTTGCTGCCGTGCTGTTTACCCGTGGGGTTGAAGTGGGCACCGGCTGATTTGAAGTCCGGCCCATCACATTTTGCGTTCTGGTGAATGTGGATGCCGTGCTCGCCGGGCGGCAGATCCTTGAGAGCGAGTTTGAAATCTACGCCGTCCTTTGCGGGGCTAAGCGTAATGGTGCCCGCGCTCCCGCCCTGCGCGGTTTGCATTTTGACCACGACGGGTGTTGCCTTCTGCACCGCGTGCGTGTTCTGCGCCACCACTGGAAAAGCCAACAACGCCGGCACGATCGAGATCCATGCTGCTTTACGCATACGCGTCCCTCCGCTTTCTTCTCGGTCCTGGTGGTCAGTGCGACGGCGCGGCGGCTTGTTCAGTGGCCGCAGCCTCGGCCGGGGCCGCGGGTCTCGTCGGTTCCATGGCCAGCAGATTATTGAACCGATTGAAGTAGTTGAACAATCCGCTCGCGGCCATCAGTTCGATGATCTCGCCTTCTTCGTAAAAGCGGCGCAGGTCGGCAAATTCGGAATCGGTCAGGGGGCGCTCGTTGCGGGTGAGGCGTTCTGCCAGGCGCAGCGCCGCCTTTTCCGCCTCGGAGAAATCGTCGCGTTGTTCAAAGTGGGCCAGCCCTGCAATCTGCTCTTCGCTCCAACCGAGCTTCTTCGCAATCAGTGAATGCGAAGCCAGGCAGTACTCGCAGTTGTTGAGCTGCGAGGTGCGCACGATCACGAGTTCCTTAAGACTGGTGGGCAGTGTGCCAGTGTTCAGGACCGCTTCCATGTGCGCAATCATGGTGGCGAGGATCTCCGGACGGTGCGCGACTGTCCGGAACATGTTTGGCACATTTCCGCGCTGGCGCATGTAGCGGTCGTAAATGGCGCCTACCTGTTCACCAACGTCCTTGCGTCCCAATCGCGAAATTCTGGGCATGCGCAACCTCCTTGCGGTGAAGCAATGCGAACATGCCAGTGTACGCGTGCGCATCCGATAGCGCACCCGGGAACGGGACTCGCATCTCACCAACAGACGAATCCGATTTCAGTTGAGGAGTGTTCCAGGGTGAGCAGAGATCCCGTAGCGCAGTTGGCGGAAGAACAGAATTGGCTGGCTCCTGCCGAGCAGCCTTTGCAGGATGCGGTCCGTTCCGCGTTCGATAGTTTGGGGCCGGAGAACGGCCGCAAGGTGCGCGATGCGCTCCATGGGACGTGGCTGCACGAACCGCTCCATGCCGTCCTGACCGATGTGCCGATCGGCGCATGGACGGCGGGTGTGGTGTTCGACGTGATCGCAATGACGAGCGGAAGCAGGGGATTCAACACGGCGGCGGATGCGGCCATCATGGTGGGGCTGGTCGGCGCTGCGGGAGCCGCAGTTACCGGGCTGAACGACTGGGCCGAGCTGGATGGCGCGCCGCGGCGTATCGGGCTGGTGCACGGCTTGCTGAACATCGCTGCGGTCTCGATGTTCGTGACTTCGTCGATCGCGCGCAAGGGCGGCTGCCGCACCGCGGGCCGGACCTGGGCGGCGCTGGGCTACCTGGTCGCATCTGCGTCCGCGCATCTGGGCGGCAACCTCGTGTATGAGCACGGCGTGGGGGTGCGTGCCACGCACCATTCGGACGATGCCAACACGCAAGCGCATGGCTAGGACGCGCCGCTAACGACGGCGCGTCCGCCCCCCGCCGGCTTCGAGTTCGTATCGGTAGTGCTCGACGAGTTGCTCCGGGCCAGGGGTGAGGCTGGCCCGCGGAACGCGCTTCTTTGCCGTTTTTCTTTGCTGCAGCGCGTTCAGGCGGGTCATCAGCCGGTGAAGGTCGCTGTAGTGGGCGTGCCAGGGGCTCGCTTCGCTTTCGATCAACGCGCGCAGGTCGGTATAGGTGGGCAGCAGCCACTCGTAGAACGTGTGCCAGATGTCGTAAAGGTCAAGGTGGCCGCGCTTTTCCAGCAGGGCCAGGTGCTCGTAGAAGTCCAGCACTTCAAAGGCGCTGGCCGGCGGCGACTGCAGATCGAGCGGCACGAGGGTGCCGTTGGCGAGCCGCTCCTGGGCCAGTTTGCGGCGGATAGCGATGAAGCTTTCCGAGCGAAACAGGCCCCACTGCTGTTCGAGATTGGTTGCCGCGCGGTAATGGCGTTCACTGTCAAGCTGCCGGCCGGCGTAGACGATCGCTCCGGCGCTGGTGAGCACCAGGGCCGCTGTCGCGAGGGCATTCACCTCTGTCCAGTCAACAAACATCCTTCCTTAGAAGCGCGTTTTCCCCAAGGCGCGGGTGGACTGGTCCGGATCGGGTTCGGCCAGCGCGATGGCGCCGCTGCGTCCAGACGGTCCCCGGCGCAGCGGAGAGCCCACCGATGCGTACGGGTCTTGCGGTTCGGGCTTATTGCGCCAGAGCCGGCTCAGTCTGTTCCAGAACTGTGAGAGGCGAGCGCGCATGAGGATACCTCGCTGTGAGTGCAGATGAATGCCACGAAGCATACACGGCGCAGCGCCTGGAACGGCATTCCGGGTATAGACCTGCATCTATCTAGCAACGCGTGCAGCGTATGCGGGTTATCGGGGATGTGAGGACGAGATGGACTGGACACCGGGTGGTCTCAGCAGTGATGTGGAGGACCGCCGTAACGACTCCGGCGGTGGCGGCTTCAACCTGGGCGGTGGCGGGCTCGGCCTGATCGGTTTTCTGATTCTGCTGGTGGTCAGCCTGGTCACCGGCCGGAACTACATCGGGGCCTACCTTTCCGGCGCATCGTCCGCGCCCACGGCGCAGGTAGATTCGCCGCGCCGGGCGGCTTCGCCGGCCGAAGATCGATCCGCGCAGCTTGTCTCCTTTGTACTCGATGACGCGCAGAAGACCTGGACGGCGATCTTTGCCGCGCACAACCTGCCCTATCGTCACGCCAAGCTGGTGCTCTACCGCGGTGCGACCTATTCCGGCTGCGGCACCGCACGCGAAGCTACAGGGCCTTTCTACTGCCCGGCGGACGAGAAGATCTACATGGACCTGGATTTCTGGGACGAACTGCGGCAGTTCGGCGCTTCCGGCGAATTCGCCCAGAGCTACGTGGTGGCGCATGAGTTGGGCCACCACGTCCAAAAGCTGCTGGGTATCGAGGGCAAGGTGAGCCGCCTGCAACAGCAGGATCCCGCCGAACGCAATCCGTTGTCAGTCGCCCTGGAACTGCAGGCGGACTGCTTCGCCGGCGTGTGGGGACACAGCACTGAGCAGCGCGGCATTGTGCATGAGGCCGACGTGGAATCCGGGCTGAAGGCGGCTGCCGCGGTGGGCGACGACCATTTGCAGCAGATGGCAGGACGCGCCGTGAGCCCGGAGTCCTTCACACATGGCTCTTCCGCTCAGCGTGTGTTCTGGTTCCGGCGCGGGCTGGACCAGGGCACCATCGAGGGCTGCAATACCTTCTCCGGTAGCCAATAAACGCAGGCCGCTGTTCTGCAATGCCTGGTGCTTTTCATTGCTCAGCAAGTGCTGTGCCGACCGCAACCGGTATCCTGCGGCTTTCACCCTCGTGCAGGATCCAGAAGCGTTCCTTGTCTTCCGGTGATTGTTCGAGCAGCGCGCGCAGGCGGTCCTCCGGCTCGGTTTCCGCGTCGTCTGCGAGAGAGAAGGTGCCGAAGTGGATCGCCATGCTCTGTTGCGCACCGAGGACACGGTGTGCCCTGAGCGCCTGGTCCGGGGACATGTGCACCGGGCCCATAAACCATTCCGGCCGATACGCGCCGATGGGCAGCATGGCCAGGCGCGGTGCAGGGAAGCGTGCGGCAATTTCGGCGAAGTGCGGACCGAAGCCAGTGTCGGCGGCGAAGTAGACATGCTCGCCGGCGAACTCCAGCAGCCACCCGCACCACAGCGTGCGGTCGCGATCAAACGGACCGCGCGCGGAGAAGTGCTGGGCGGGTACGGCATGCACCTGCACATCGCGAAAGCTCCGCTGCTCCCACCAGTCCAGCTCATGCACCTTCTTGTAACCGATGCGCCGTACGCGCCGCGCAACGCCAAGCGGGCAGAAGATCTCCGGCGTATCGCGCTGGAGCAGACGTCGCAGCGTCGGTACATCCAGGTGGTCGTAGTGGTTGTGACTGAGCAGGACGCAGTCGATGGTCGGAAGGTCGGCGAAGCGGATGCCGGGTGCGCGATGGCGCCGCGGGCCTGTCCACTGTACCGGGCTCGCACGCATCGACCACATCGGGTCGGTGATGAAGTTCAGCCCGCCGAACTGAATGAGCACCGTGGCATGGTTTACGAAGGTGACGCCCAGTTCGCCGGACGCGAGCCGCTCCGGTGGTTTGGGGCCGGGCTCACCGGGAATCCAGGGCCGCCATGCGCCACGCTGACGGTTGCGCATCCAGCGGACAAGATCGCGAAAGCCGTTGGGCTGCGCGTCCCGGTTATAAAAGCGGCCATTGCGAAAGTGATCGGAATTCACACCAGGCATAGTGGATGGATGCATGCGGAAGAGTTTCGCGTCATCGCATCGCAGAGAAGCTTTTACCGGGCGCGGCTGTGTCCACAGTGTGCGGCAGTGACAGAATAGAGCCATGATCGACGTCGCCATTGTTGGCGCTGGTCTGGCAGGCCTGACCTGTGCTGTCCGGCTGGAAAACGCCGGGCTTGCTGTGGCGCTGCTGGAGGCGGCGGACGCTCCGGGCGGCCGCATCCGGACGGATGTGGTGGATGGTTTTCGTCTGGATCGAGGCTTCCAAATCCTGTTGACGGAATATCCGGATGCAAAGGACGCGCTTGACTACAGGCCGCTCCGGCTCCGGAGCTTTACGCCCGGGGCTCTGGTTCGGCAGGGCGGCAAGTTCCACCACTTCGCCGATCCGTTTCGCGATTCGCTCGGAGCGGCGCTCGGACTGCTTGTGGACCCGGTGATCACCGCGGGAGATAAGCTGCGCGTTGCCAAGCTGCGCAGAGACGTGGGTCGCGGCACCGTGCCGGAACTCTTTGTCCGCGACGAGACCACGACGGAAGAGTTCCTGCGGCACTTCGGCTTTTCGCCGCACATGGCCGAGCGCTTCTTTCGTCCATTCTTCGGCGGCGTGTTTCTTGAACGCGAGCTCGCTACTTCGAGCCGCTTCTTCCAGTTCCTCTTCCGCATGTTTGCTCTGGGGGCGGCCGCAGTGCCGGAGCAAGGCATGGAGATGATCCCGCGCCAGCTTGCGGTGCGCCTGCGTGCCGGTACGCTGCTCACGGAAACAGCCGTCCGTGGTATTCGCCGCACCGCCAGCGGATTCCGCGTAGAGGGCGCGAAGGACCTCGGGATCGAGGCCCGTGCTGTGGTGGTGGCCATCCCCGGCCCCCAGGCGCGCGAGCTGCTGGCCTCCCTCAAGATTCAACCTGGAGCGGAAAACAACGGCCATGCATGGACGCGCACAACCACCATCTACTATGCCGCTCCGCGCTCCCCGGTGGATGGCCCCATCCTGGTGCTCAACGGAGACGGACCGGGCGGCGGGCCGGTGAACAACCTCGCGGTAATGAGCCAGGTGAGCGAGCGCTATGCGCCGCCAGGGGCGCACCTGGTGGCCGCGAGCATTGTGGGCGAGGCGCCCAATGACGCGGGCGGCATGGAGCGGCTGGAAGCGGATGCGCGCAGCCAACTGCACGAGTGGTTCGGGGGAGACGTGGCCAAGTGGACGGTGGTGGGCGGCTACCCCATCCGCCAGGCGCTTCCACTGTGTACCCACGCTACCTGGGAGGGAAGCGCACCGGAGTCCGGCGACGGCGTCTTTCTATGCGGCGATTACCGCGACACCCCGTCCACGCAAGGGGCACTCGCCTCCGGACGCCGCGCCGCCGCAGCGGTATTGCGCTACCTTCGCTGATCGCTCCGGCGCTCGCGAGAAGCGCACATGAAGGCTTTGACTGGCCCTGTCGCGTTTGTTATAAACAGGGGAAGAGGCAGTCCCCGGCCACAGACACTCCTCAGTAGCTCAATGGCAGAGCATTCGGCTGTTAACCGAAGGGTTGTAGGTTCGAGTCCTACCTGAGGAGCCAATCTTTCAAGCACTTGCAGCAAGCCCTCCCATCGACTTCGCCGAACTCCCAGATTTGTCTACTCTTTCAGACCCAGCAGCTATGCCAGTTAGACTTCTATCGGCTCGGGGTGAAGTTTCTCGTCAGCTAAAACCTGTGGCCTGGTGCGATCCCCATTCCCCACAGTGAACGCCGCAAGGATGAGGAAGACCGTACCGCCAATAAGTGTCGCCCCCACCGAGATGTGATCCAGCAATAATCCTCCGAACGCAGCGCCGAGCATGATCGAGAGCTGGATTCCGCCCACCAATAAGCCGCCTCCGCTTTCCGGCTCGTCGCTTATGCCCTTGGTTAGCCAGGTGGACCAGCACACCGGAATCGCCGAGTTCACTGCTCCCCACGCGATCATGGCAACAGCAACGCCCCAGATGTGGTATCGGGTAGCGAGCAATGCGAGCGTTACTGCAGCCAGGATCAGGGGCAGCACCATCAACAAGCGGTAGAGATGTTTGCCTAATAATGCGCTTGCCCCATAAGTACCAACAAATCCAGCCATCCCCAGCCCGAGCAACAGCAGAGACAGTTGAGGCACGCTCACCCGTGTGTAGGTTTCAAGGAACGGCCGCAAGTAGGTGAAGGTCGCAAACGCGCCGGCAAAGGTGAACATGACCCCGATCATGGCGAAGGCCACATTGCGCCGCTTGAGGAGCTTAAAGACTTTACTGACGGGATTCGCTGCTTGTGGCGGCATGCTCGGCAGGCTTACCCATTGCCACACCAAATTCACAACCGTGATGGGGACCAGTGCCCAAAACACACCGCGCCAGCCGATGATCCCTCCAAGATAGCTGCCGATCGGTGCAGCAAATGCCGTGGCTACTGCGTTGCCCGTGTAGACGATCCCTAGCGCCATCGGAATGCTTGCCTCCGAAACCAGTCGCATGACCGTCGCGGTCGCTAGTGACCAGAATCCGCCGATCACGATCCCGAGGAGCGCACGGGCCACCATCAAAATCAGGAAGTTGGGCGCCTCCGCAATCAGGACCAGGGAAGCCAGCATCACTCCCGTCAGCCCCATGAGCACATAACGACGGTCGAAACGCGCCGCTACCGTTGCGATGAGCAGGCTCGTGATCACTGCGAACAGGCCGGAGATGGAGATGGCCTGACCGGCAACGCCCTCCGAGGCATGCAGATCGTGCGCGATGGGGGTAAGCAGGCTGACGGGCATGAACTCGGAGGCGATCAGCAGGGCCACGCACAGGGCCATCGAGCCGACGGCACTCCAGGTTTGCCGCTTCGAGATTGCAGATTGAGTTGTCACAGCACTCGCCTTCAAATCAGGAAGAGTAGCGCCGTTTGCCCGCTCGATGTAGCCAGCCTGGCAAGCGCGCTTGTTCGTACTCTTTCAGAGTGAGCGAAACCTGCCCTTAGGTGCTTTCCCAATCCTGCTGATCTTTTGCCTGATCCTGTTTGGCCGTTACGATTCTGGGCAGTCCGAGTTCTTCCGGTTGTAGGCTGTCTTCAACGCCTAGAGGGATGCGGTGGAACAGAAAAGAACAGCAGTAAAGCCGACCGTGATCGGAACTTCGAGCTCAACTGGCTCTCCGCATTACTGCACTGGTCGAGTCCCCGGGAGATTGCGCAACCGCTTTCCCGGGCTTGACGCTCTTCCGCCAAACCGCTCCGAGCGCCTGTTACCTAACCTCGGTTGAGCCCAGCCTTTCGTTATTCGTTCAAGGGAAAAAGCGCATCAATATCGGAGCTGCGGAATTCCTCTGCGACGAGTCCTCGTTCCTCGTTTCCTGCATTGAGATTCCCGTGCGGAGTCAGATAATCGAGGCCTCCAAAGCGGTACCCCAGATCGCTCTGCGTCTCCGCCTTGACATGCCGACAGTGCGGGAGGTGCTCAGCCGGGAGGACCTGCCGACTCCGAAAGCGCCCTCTCAGCGCCGAGGACTTGCTGTTGGCCAGCAGACGGTCGGATTGCTCAGTGCCGCATCTCGCTTGATGGATCTGCTGGACGCTCCGGAGGACATCCCATTTCTCGGCCATCTACTCGAACGTGAAATCGTCTACCGCATCCTTCAAACACCGCAGGGAGAACGTCTCCGCTCCATCGCTACCAGCGGAAGCCTGAGCCAAAGAGCAGGCAAGGCCACTGCCTGGTTGAGCGAGAACTACGCGAAGCCTTTGCACATGGAGGAACTGGCCCACGTTGCGCGAATGGGTGTCTCCACACTGCATCGTCAGTTCAGAGCACTGACGGCCATGAGTCCGCTGCAGTTCCAGAAGCAGCTTCGTCTCCGAGTAGCGAGAGAACGGATGCTCATGGACGGTGTGGACGCTACCAGCGCGGCGTACGAGGTCGGATACGAGAGTGTGAGCCAGTTCAACCGGGAATACAGCCGCATGTTTGGCCAGCCACCCATGCGCGATATCAAGGGCCTACGCGATTCAAGACTGGTAGCGATCGACGCGGCGTAGTGCACTCTCCCCGAGAGGTGGTCTGGCAATCCGGCAGCCTGGTCAGGCAATCCCTCCAATCCGCTTTTCCATTAAGTATCTACGGCGTGATTAAACCTTGTTTTGCTCACGTCTACTTTCGATGACGATCAAGCCGGTATGCTCTCCAGATAGGAGAGCCAAGGGATGCCGTCGATGATGGGCAAAGGTCGTATGGAGGCTTTCAGCGATGGCGTGCTTGCCATCATCATCACCGTTATGGTGCTGGAGTTGAAAACTCCGCAAGGGACGGGACTGGCCGCTTTGCGGCCCGTGCTCCCGGTATTTCTCAGCTACATCCTGAGCTTTATCTACGTCGGCATCTACTGGAATAACCACCACCATCTTCTCCAGGCTACGCAGCATGTTACAGGCGGGATCCTATGGGCGAACCTTCATCTGCTGTTCTGGCTTTCACTCATTCCCTTTGCAACCGCCTGGATCGGGGAGGGCCCGCTTTCTCCCTGGCCGGTTGCGGTCTATGGAATGCCACTGCTCTTGGCGGCGATCGCTTATTACATCCTCACCAAAGTTTTGGTTCATCACCACGGAGCTGCATCGATGCTGGCTGCCTCTGTGGGGCGCGACTGGAAAGGCAAGGTTTCTGTAGTGGTATACCTTGTCGCGATTCCTCTTGCTTTCGTAAAACCATGGATCGCATGCGCCGGCTATGTCCTGGTTGCCATGATGTGGCTGACGCCGGACCGGCGTATTGAACATGCTTTCGATAGAAGCGAAGCACAGCCAAGCGCTCCGGAGTAGATCGGCCCCTCTCGTTCTCTCTCCGCTTGCGTCAACCGTTGCCCGGCTGCATAGTGTTCACTAACTCACACGGAGGGCACCCATCATGGCAAAGCACCAGCGAGGCATCAATCCCGAATCGCAGCCCAGTGGTACCGGTTGCACAGATTGCACTGTTGCCGGGGGCTGGTGGCTGCACCTGCGGCGCTGCGCGGAATGTGGACACATCGGGTGCTGTGACAGTTCGCCGCATCAGCATGCGTCCAAACACGCCGCCGCGACCGGGCACCCGATCATTGCGAGCTTTGAGCCGGGGGAGCACTGGTTCTACGACTACGAGACAGAGCAGATGATCCGGGGCACGACCCTGTCGCCGCCGCAAGCCCATCCGGAGGACCAGCCGGTTCCGGGCCCCGAGGGAAAGGTCCCGCCCAACTGGCAATCACTGCTGCACTGATGTGCGCCAGTCCGAGCTCTCCATGGTTGATTTGCAAGGGCGGCGGCGGAGAGGCGATGGGCGGACAACCCGTCCTTACCGAATTGCGACTGCCGATCCCCTGTGATCATCATCACACCTCAATGTCCCGCACACGCCGCAGTAGGTCTGCGCCTGCTCGGCCTCGCGCTGACAGCGAAGAGCACGCGACACTGCCAGAATGTGGCCGGGAGAGTGTTCCTGCCCCCGCCGCTCCGGTTATCTTTGCAGAAGCAGAACCTCGGCAAACGGCATCAGACGGCGCAGACCAGTTGCGCAGAGCTATGAGGTTCAAAAGCAGCAAGGAGTAAACGATGCCCTTGATGGAATTCCACATCGCGCGCGATGCCCGGCAACGTTATGGCGTTCGCGATACGCTGTTTTCTTTTTCCGGCAACGTGGTGTTTGCCGACGTGGCCGGCAGTCGGGATCTGGCGCACAGGATGAACCAGGCGCGCGGAGCGGAAACCGCGCCGGAGCGGGTGGTAAATCCGGGCGCGCTGTTCGCCATGGGGCTGATCGACGAGGCCAGCCACCTTCTGATCGAGCACTACCGCAAGACGGTCGATCCGGCGGTGATGCGTGACGCGTTGGCGTGGTTCCAGGGCCAACTGGGGCCCGAAATGCTGCAGAAGCTGCTGCTCGCCTTCGTGGAAGAGTTTCCCGGCACGCCGGTGTATCGCGGCGAGCAGACCGCGGATGAGTGGCTGCGCGGCGAAACCGATGGCGTTTCGCACCGTGAGGTTGCGCTCGAAGAGTTGATGCTGCTCTGGCTGGCGAACGCCAATACCGCATTCAAGCCCTTCCAGGAGCTGTTTGACGACCAGCCGCTGGCAGAGACCACGCGCTACAAGGACATGTCCGCCGGCCTGCGCCCGTTCTTTGCGACCAAGCCTCCCATCGGCCCGGACAAGCTGAACCTGTTCGATCTGCTGCGCGCGCCTGCGCTGGCCTCGCCCGATTCGCTGAGCGGGCAACTGGCCTTCATCCGCGAAAAGTGGGCGCCCATTGTAGGCGGCGACGCGCTGCGCAGGCTCCTGCTTGCCATCGATGTGCTGCAGGAAGAGGAGATCGCGATCTGGATGCGCTTCCATCCGCCTTCGGAAGCGGAGCGGTTGGCCGAGGAAGAGCGGCGCCGTCGCGGGCACTGGGGCTTCCAGCCTGGCCGGGTCGATCTGCCGGACTTCGCCGTCGCGCAGCACGAGTACGAGCGCTTCAGCCAGGACACGGACTGGATGCCCACCACGGTGATGATCGCCAAGAGCACCTACGTGTGGCTGCACCAGCTTTCACGCCAGTACGGCAGGTCCATCACACGCCTGGACCAGATCCCGGACGAGGAACTCGACAGCCTCGCCTACCGCGGCATGAACGCGCTCTGGCTGATCGGCCTGTGGGAGCGCAGTCGGGCCTCGCGCACCATCAAGCGCTTGTGTGGCAAGGAGGACGCCGTCGCGTCCGCATATTCGCTCTACGACTATGTGATTGCTCCCGACCTGGGCGGGGAAGAGGCGTATCGCAACCTGCGCGACCGTGCGCGGTCACGCGGCATCCGGCTCGCCAGCGACATGGTCCCGAATCACATGGGCATCGACTCCACCTGGGTAATTCAGCATCCGGAGTGGTTCCTGTCCCGGCCGGATTCGCCCTATCCCGCCTACAGCTTTGAGGGTCCGGATCTGTCCAGCGACGGCCGGGTCGAGATCAAGATTGAGGACCACTACTACACCCAATCCGATGCCGCCGTGGTCTTTCGCCGGCGCGATAAATGGACCGGGGACACTCGGTACGTCTACCACGGGAACGACGGCACCAGCTTCCCCTGGAACGACACGGCGCAGCTTGACTACCTGAACCCGGCAGTGCGCGAGCAGGTGATCCAGACCATCCTGCAGGTGGCGCGGCAGTTTCCCATCATTCGCTTTGACGCCGCCATGACCCTGGCCAAGCGCCACATCCAGCGGCTGTGGTTCCCGGCGCCGGGCGCGGGCGGTGCCATTCCGTCGCGCGCGGAGTACAGCATGCCGACTTCGGAGTTCGACGCCCGCATTCCGGTCGAGTTCTGGCGTGAGGTGGTGGACCGTGTGGCGGCCGAGGTGCCGGGCACGTTGCTGCTGGCCGAAGCCTTCTGGATGATGGAGGGGTACTTCGTTCGCACGCTGGGCATGCACCGCGTCTACAACAGCGCGTTCATGAACCTGCTGCGCGATGAGGACAATGCGCACTACCGCTCGTTGCTCAAGAACACGATGGAGTTCGATCCCGGCATCATGAAGCGCTACGTGAACTTCATGAGCAATCCGGACGAGCGTACCGCGATTGACCAGTTCGGCACCGGCGACAAGTACTTTGGCATCGCCACCATGATGGCTACGCTTCCCGGCCTGCCCATGTTTGGGCACGGCCAGGTGGAAGGCTTTACCGAAAAGTACGGCATGGAGTTCTACAAGCCGCGCTACGAAGAGACGCCCAACCAGTGGCTCGTCGACCGGCATCAGCGGGAGATCGCCCCGCTCCTGTACCAGCGGGCACTTTTCGCGGAGAGCGATAACTTCCTGCTTTACGACTTCTGGACAGAGCACGGCACGGTGGACGAGAACGTCTATGCCTACTCCAACCGGCGCGGCGGACAGCGCGCCCTGGTGCTTTACCACAACCGTTACGGCACCACGCGCGGCACCGTGCACCACTCCTCTGCCTACGCCGACAAGGCCGCGGGTGGATTGCGGCAACGGGCGCTGCACGAAGGCCTCGACCTGCCGAACGATCCATCAGTCTTCCTCGCCTATCGCGATGTGAGCACCGGGCTTGAGTACCTGCGGCGGTCGTCCGACGTGGTGGAGCGCGGATTCTTTATCGAACTGCAGGCGTACAAGTACCACGTGCTGCTGAACTGGCGCGAGTATCGCGCCTCCGCGGAGCAGCCCTGGGACCGGCTCCATGACATGCTGGGCGGCTCGGGCGTGCCCAGCCTGGAGGAGGCGTTCGTGAACCTGCGCCTTCAGCCAGTGCATGACGCGCTCAAGGCGCTGCTGGCTCCATCCCTGGTGCGGCGTGTGGCGGAGGTGGCCGAGCACCGCGATCCGGGAAAGGACGGGGTGCCGGGGAAGAGCGTCCGAAGGGCCGCAGAGCAGGAAACCGAAGCGCTGACCGAGGACTTGACCGCGAAGGCGTACGGCTTTGTGGAGGAGGCGCAGGGCAGCTTGGCGCGCTACTTTGGACGCACGCGCGATCGCGCCTGGGACCGCGAAGGGATGCATGAGGCGGTGCGCACGTGTGTGCGTGCGGTCATGGAGCTTCCGCAACTGGAGGCGAGCCTGCCCGAGCGCTGGCCGGAAGAAGCACGAGCCGTATTGCCCAGCGGCAGCCCGCGCAGGGACGCGTCTGCCGTTTGGGGCCCGGTGCTCGGCTGGTGTGCGGTGCACGCGCTGACGGACATTCTCGAAGCGCGTGGTGCCGACGCGATCGGCGTCTTCGATCAACTGCGCCTTCGGCATGGGCTGGCGCAAGCCTTTGCCACCCTGGGCCTGGAAGGCGAGGACGCCTGGCGTGCCGCCGCCCGCGTCCGCGTTCTGCTGGAACGGCAGGGGCGAAAAGCGGTCGCCAGCGCCGGAGCACCGCGCGTGGCGCTTTCGGCCGATGACTGGAAGGATGGTGATGTACGCTGGCTGGCCGGTGTGCACGACGCCGAAGGCCGGAGCTACTTGGTGAAGGAGCCCTATGAGCGGCTGGTCTGGTGGCTCCTGCTGCCCGCACTGCTTGAGCATACGCAGCAGGGGTCGAGCAAGACCACGCCCGCCTTGCAGGCGCTCTTCGACCAGGCGCGCGCTGCCGAGAAGGCCGCAGCCGCCGCGGGTTATCGTCTGGATCGGCTGCTCGATAACCTGGCGCCCACGCCCTCGCACGCTCCGTCAAGCGAACATCCCTCCCAGGTCGAGATATTGGAGCAGGCGCTGGCACCGGCTTCCACTACGGACCTGGCGCAGGCAGCGGTGCTGAAGTCAGGGCGCAAGGCATCGGCGGCGAAACCCGCGAAAAAGGCTGCGAAGTCAGCGGCAACCGCCAAAACCGCCGCCGTGAAGGCGCCCCGAGGGGGAAAAAAGACCACACCGGCTGCAACGGCGGGTGAGAACGGGGCCAGCGCACGGTCCGTTCCTGCCTCTGCAAAGGGCCGCAAGCGGGTGGCCGAGACTGCTCCTGAAGAGCAGCCGACAACGCCTGCACCCCAGAGTAAGCGCAAGCCGACGGGAGGGAAGAAGACCGGAAAGTAGCGCCATTGGGCGGCCTCCCTGATGTGTGAACAAGGAAAGAGAGCGAGAGGGGCTGGGATGCTCCCCCGGAGGGCGGGCGAAAAATCGCCAGTTTTCTTTCGCTTTTCTTCCTTAACTCCTTGTCGCAGAGGGAATTCCAAGCATCTACTTACCTAGCGCGGCGGAGGTTGTATATAGTGGTGCTTCGCTGGCAGGAGGGGAAAGAGAAACGATGGGCGAGTCGCAAGGTGCGGGAAGCGCGGTGGAAAGCAGCAGTACTCTACGCCAGCGGATCGATGAGCTGGGCCCCTGGTTCCACAATCTTCGGATCCAGGGAGAAGAGACAGCCCCGAACCACTTCCTGGGCGACTACCCGACGGTGAAATGGAGCAGGATCGCAAGTGCGGTCCCCATGAACCTGCAGGGTAAAAGCGTGCTCGACATCGGCTGTAACGCGGGCTTCTATGCGCACGAAATGAAGAAGCGCGGTGCCGGACGAGTGCTGGGCATCGACTCCGACGAGGATTACCTGCGGCAGGCCCGCTTCGCTGCGGAGGCCAGTGGATACGATATCGATTTCCGTAAGATGTCCGTCTATCAGCTCGATTCCATTGAAGAAACCTTCGATATCGTGCTGTTCCTGGGCGTCTTCTACCACCTGCGTTATCCGCTTTACGCACTGGATAAGGTGGTGAAAAAGGTGCGGGGCCACCTGCTCTTTCAAACGATGATCCGGCCTTCACCGGACGGCATTCAGGAGATTCCGGAAGCGCCCGAGTACGACTTCTGGGAAGAGCAGGCATTTCGTGGGCAGGATTTTCCGCGCATGCACTTTATCGAACGCACCTTTGCCAGGGACTGCACGAACTGGTGGATCCCGAACGCAGCAGCGGCGGAAGCGATGCTGCGCAGTACGGGGCTCGAAATCGAAAAGCGGCCGGAAGAAGAAACCTGGTGGTGCGCGCCGCGCGAAACGCGCAAGCACGGCAAGTTCATCCAGGAGAGCGAACTGGCGGGTGAGGTGTGGTAATCCGCCGGTTGCGTCAGACAGAGCAGGCGGGCAGGGCTGGGAGGCTAGTGAATGGTTGAAGCATTCATGATCTGGAACGAGCCGAACAACCTCTCGCACTGGAATTTCCACCTCGATCCGGAGTGGAAGCAGTTTGCCGAGATGGTGAAGCTGGCCTCGGCCGCCATCCGTCGCGTGAACCCCGATATTCCCATCGTTCTCGGCGGCGTATCCTCCGCCGATGCTGACTTTCTACGCCGCATGCGCGGCTTCGGTGTGATGGAAGCGGTCGATGCGGTCGCCGTGCACGGCTTCCCGCTGGACTGGAACCATTGGGGCGTAAACGAGTGGCCGGACCGCATTGCGGAAGCCGAAGAGGTCTCCGGCAAGCCCGTCTGGGTGAGCGAGGTAGGCGCTTCCTCGTTTGGCGCGGAAGAGGTGCAGGAGTTCGGATTGGTACGCACGCTGGAGCTGCTCCGCGGCCGCGTGGACCGGATCCACTGGTACAGCCTCTACGACCTGCCGCCTACCTGGCCGGCCGAGACGCGGCACAAGGAAGCGGAAGGCAGTTCCTACTACCGGCACTACTACCTTGGACTGCTGCGGCACGACGGCACGCCCAAAATGGCCGAGGCCCACTTTCCGCAGGATGGCGATGTGGGGCTGTGCCAATGGTTTCACTTCGAGGACTATCGCCTGGACGATGCCGTGCGCTGGATGCGCGAGCATGGCGTGCAGTACCTGCGCACCGGGCTGAGCTGGGCGGATTCCTATCGCCCCAACGCGGAGCAGTGGTTTGACCGGCAGATGGAGGCGCTCGCGCCCTTCCGGACGACCCTGACGCTCTGCTTTACGCCCGAGCACCTGGGACGCGAAGCACACCACACCAGCCCTCCGCTGGACAACCGGGACTTCGCCGCGTTTGCGGCGTGGGCGGCAGAGCGTTATGCTCCCGCCGCACGAAACAATGCAGTAGCCGAAGAAGCATCACCTCTTACCGAAGAAGAGCAGGGGGTAGCCAAGGCGTGAAAGGAAAGCAGGTACTCATTACGGGTGGGGCGGGCTTTGTTGGATCCCATGTGGCAGACGGCCTGCTGCGGGCGGGGCACCAGGTACGCGTGCTGGACGACCTGACGCCGCAGGTGCACGGCAGCGATCTGCCGCCTTCCTACCTGTCGCCGGATGTGGAGCTGCTGGTGGGCGATGTGCGCGACCGCGATACGGTGCGGCAGGCCCTGGACGGCGTGGATGTGATCTTCCACTTTGCCGCGGCCGTCGGCGTGGGCCAGTCCATGTACGAGATCAGCCGCTACATGAGCGTGAACACGCAGGGAACCGCGGAGCTGCTCCAGGCCGTGCTCGATACCAAGGCCAATATCGAGAAGATCGTGGTCGCTTCCTCGATGTCCATCTATGGCGAAGGCACCTACTACTGCGGGCAATGCGACCAAGTGGTCGCGCCGCCGGTGCGCAAAACCGCGCAACTCAAAGCCGGCAAATGGGACGTGGAGTGCCCGGCGTGCGGCGGAGCACTCGCGCCGCGCCCCACGCGTGAAGACAAGCCCTCCGAACTCACCTCGATCTATGCGCTGGCCAAGCGCGACCAGGAGGAAATGTGCCTTATTTACGGCCGCACGTATGGTGTGCCCGTAGCGGCGCTGCGTTTCTTCAACATCTACGGCACGCGCCAGGCGCTTTCGAATCCCTACACCGGGGTGGCCGCCATTTTTGCTTCGCGGCTGCTCAACAATCTGCCGCCGCTCGTCTTTGAGGACGGGACCCAAATGCGCGACTTCGTCAGCATTCGCGACATCGTGCAGGCGAACTTGCTGGCGATGGGATGCAAAGAGGCCGACCAGGTGGTCCTGAATATCGGGTCCGGGCAGCCGATCACGATCCACCAAGTGGCCGAGATGCTCGCTCGGGCGCTGGGCAAGGACATTGCGCCGGTGGTCACGCAAAAGTACCGCGCGGGCGACATCCGGCACTGTTATGCGGATGTGAACCGGGCGAAGAAAATTCTGGGATACCAGCCGCGCGTCACCCATGAAGAGGGCTTTCGCGAACTGGCGGCGTGGCTTGAATCGCAGCAGGCGGAAGATAACGCTGAACTGGCGCTCCGCGAACTCAGTACCTACGGCTTGACTGCCTAATACGGGAGACACCAAGGAGCCTTATCGATGGCGAACGACACAGACCGCAGCGTCCTGATCACCGGCGGCGCGGGCTTTATCGGTTCCAATCTGGCAGCTCATCTTCTCCAGCACACGGGTGCGCGGGTGCGCATCTTCGACAATCTTTCGCGCCGCGGTGTGGCGCTCAACGTGGCCTGGCTCAAGAGTCTCGCCGTCGATCCGGCCCGGCTGGAATTCGTAGTGGGCGATGTGCGCAGCCCGCAGCAGGTGGAGTCGGCGGTGCGCGGCGTCACGGAAATCTATCATCTCGCCGCACAGGTCGCGGTCACCACCTCGGTGGACGATCCGGAAACCGATTTCGAGATCAATGGACGCGGCACCCTGAACGTGCTCGAAGCGGCGCGTAAGGGTGGCAACCGTCCCATGCTGCTTTTTACCTCGACCAACAAGGTGTATGGAGCGTTGGAAAGCGTTCCGGTCAAGGCCGGGGATACCGGTTACGTGCCTTCTCAACAGGGCTTCCACGGTGTCAACGAATCCATGCTGCTGGACTTCCACTCGCCCTACGGCTGTTCCAAGGGAGCCGCGGACCAGTATGTGCGCGATTACGCGCGCATCTACGGGCTGCCCACGATCGTCTTCCGCATGTCGTGTATCTGCGGCCCGCGGCAGTTCGGCACGGAAGACCAGGGATGGGTGGCGCACTTCCTCTACTCCGCGCTGCTCGGCAAGGAGGTCGCCATCTACGGCGACGGCATGCAGGTGCGGGACGTGCTCCACGTGGCGGACCTGGTGGATGCAATGCAGGCGGCACGCCGGGAGATTGCCGCGACCCGCGGACAGGTATACAACGTGGGCGGCGGCATGGAGCGGGCCATCTCCGTGCTAGGCATGCTGGAGCGCATCGAGCGCCATACCGGCAAGCGATTTCATTGCTCCTACAGCGCGGTCCGGCCCGGCGACCAGCCGCTGTACATCACCGACCACGGCAAGTTGACCCGGGATACCGGATGGACGCCGCAGCGGTCCATCGACCAATCGCTCGCCGACATCGAGGCCTTCTGGCAGGCCAATCGCAAGGCCATGAAGCTCGAACGCGAGCGCCACGAAGAAGCGCTGCAGATGCTGACAGCGGAGCAGGTGGCATGAAATACGCACTGGTAAATCCGCAATGGTCGTTTGAAGGTTCCACGTACTTCGGCTGCCAGGACCCACATTTCCCGCTTGAGCTGCTTTCCGCGCGCGAGATGCTGAAGTCCGCCGGCCATGAAGTGCTGCTGATCGACGCGCACATGGAAGGGCTGACTCCGGAACAGGTGCGCGCGCGTCTACGCACCTTCGGGGAGGACTTCCTGGTGATCCCGACGGCGCCGTCGTACCTTTTCTGGCGCTGCCCCCAGCCCGAGCTGCGCGTGCCCCGGCTATGGTTTGCAGCCCTGAGCGGCTCCTCCACCAAGGTAGCCATCGGGCCCCACGGCTCCGCTACACCAGCCGCCACCCTGCGCAAAACGGGCGCCGATGTAGTCCTGCGCGGTGAGCCGGACCAGACCTTGGCCGAGCTTGCTTCCAAGGCTTGGATCGAGATTGCCGGCTGCTACTGGATGGAAGGCGGCAAGATGCACATGAACCCGGGCCTTGGCGTCACGGACATGCGTGCGCTCGGGCCGCTCGACTACAGCGACTACCCGGTCGAACTGCACACGCACAAGCATCACGTCTTCACGGAGGTCGCGGGCCTGGGCGCCGAAGTGGAATTCGCGCGCGGGTGCCCGTGGTCGTGCTCGTTCTGCAACAAAACGCTGTTTCGCAACAAGTACCGCGAGCGGAAAGTCGAGGCAGTGGTTGCCGAGATCGACGCCTTGATTGCGCGCGGTGTGACCTATATCTACTTCATCGACGAGATCTTCGGTGTGGGCAAGCAGGTGCACGCCCTGCTTGAAGAGATTGCGAAACGGCCGCTCAGTATCGGCTTCCAGTCGCGCATCGATCTATGGGATGAGGCGTCGCTCGATCTGCTGGGCCGCGCGCATTGCATCTCCATGGAATGCGGCATCGAGTCCATCACGGAAGAGGGCCGTGACGAGCTGAACAAGAATTGTCGCCTCACGACAGACCGCATCTCTGAGCTGCTGATCTATGCGCGGCAGCGCATCCCGTGGGTGCAGGCCAATCTCATCAAGACGGCCAAGGACGATCCCGCGCTGGTGGCAGCATGGCAGGCCAAGCTCAAAGCTGCCGGCGTGTGGGTCAGCGAGCCCGTTCCAATGTTCCCGTTCCCCGGCAGCCCGCAGTACGTGCAGACCTTTGGCGCGCAGCCGGACGATACCGCGTGGGAGCGCGCGCATGAGTACTACCTGGGCCTCTTCGCCGACAAGGGCTACAGCGATATCCAGGACCAGCACCCGGTTCCGCTCGAGGAGCTGGAATGCGTGTGATGGTGACCACCGACACGGTGGGCGGCGTCTGGACGTACACGCAGGAGTTGGTGGAAGGTTTCACGGGCAGGGAACACGAAGTGATGCTGGTGAGCTTCGGTCGCATGCCGTCCGATGCACAGCAGCAGTGGGCGGCCGTACTCGCCCAGAGATCGCCTCACCTCTTCCGCTTTCTCCCCACCGACTACAAGCTGGAGTGGATGCCGGATGGGCACGCGTCCTTTCAGCAGTCCTGCGACTTCCTGCAAGGGCTGATCGAGCGCGAGTCGCCGGACATCTTCCATTCCAACCAGCTTGGGTATGGCGCGCTGCCGGTGCGCATTCCTAAAATCGTCGTGGCGCATAGCGATGTTGTGAGCTGGTGGCATGCGCGCCATGGCAGCGCGCCTCCCTCATCGCCGTGGACGGATCGCTATGTCGAGCTTGTTTCCCGCGGTCTGGCCGGCGCGCATGTGGTCGTGACGCCGACAGCGTGGATGCGCGATCAGCTCGTTACCCTCTATCCCGAGAGCTGCACCGATTGCCGAGTTATCTACAACGGGCGCACTGCGCTTCCCACTTCAAACGCGGCGAAGAAGCTGCAGGCCGTAACGGCAGGACGCCTGTGGGACGAAGGCAAGAACGTCCGCATCTTGCTCGAGATCGAGAGCCGGATACCGATCTGCATCGCCGGTGAAGTAGCAGCGCCGGGCGAAGCAAGTGCAGCACCTCCGCAGCGTACTCCCGCAAATGTCACCTTCCTGGGCGCGCTCCATCCCGGCGCGATGCGTGACTTGCTCGAGGAGAGCGCCCTATACATTGCCACTTCGCTGTACGAGCCCTTCGGCCTGGCGCCCCTCGAAGCCGCGCTGGCCGGGTGCGCGCTGGTGCTCAACGACATCCCCTCCCTCCGCGAGGTGTGGGGCGACGCCGCGGCCTACTATCAGCGAAATAATGCAGCGAGCCTGCAGGCCACGCTCGCCGCGCTCGCAGCTTCCCCTGACACCATCGCCACGCTCGCCGCAGCGGCCAGCAGGCGCGCGCGCGAACACTTCAAGGCCGCCCTGATGACCGATCGCTATTGCGCACTCTACGACGAACTGCAGGCCGGCGGACTCCCCGCAGCGCCTGCATGGGAGGTCCATGTCGCGTAGTTTGGAGATCGCGATCTTTGTTCATTCGCTCCGTTCGGACTGGAACAACGGCAATGCGCACTATCTTCGCGGGCTCGCGCGCGCGCTTGGCGAGATGGGACATAGCGTCACCTGCTATGAGCCGGAAAACGGCTGGTCATATGACAACCTTCTGTCGGTAGAAGGCGAAGTGGGTGAGGCCTCGGTCACGGAGTTTGCCAGGACCTATCCCGACATCCAACTCGTGCGCTATCGCCATAACGACCGCGAGTTGCTGCGATCCGCGCTCCGCCGCGCGCATGTGGTGCTGGTGCATGAATGGAATGCGCCGGAGTTTATTGCCGCGCTCCTGGAGATGCGGGAAGGGCTCACCTCCCGGCTGCTGTTTCACGACACGCATCATCGTGCCTCCAGCTCGCCGGAACAGATACAGCTTTTGCAGGTCAATCGTTTCGATGGAGTGTTGGTATTTGGTGAAGCGCTGCGTTCGATCTACCGCACACAGTTCGGCCTGGAAAAGGTCTGGACGCTGCATGAGGCGGCGGACATTACCGTGTTCTTTCCTGAGCCGCGGCCACGCACTGCCGACGTCGTCTGGATCGGCAACTGGGGCGATGGAGAACGTAGCCGTGAACTGCATGAATTCCTGATCGAGCCGGCGAAGCGGCTGCCGCAGTACCGCTTCCTGGTGTACGGGGTGCGCTACCCGGACGAGGGCCAGGAAGCCCTGGCCGATGCGGGAATTGAGTACGGCGGCTACCTTCCGAACCTGAGCGCGCAGCGGGTATACAACGCGGCCGGGCTCACGCTGCATGTGCCGCGACAGCAGTACACGGGCGCCATGGCAGGCATCCCCACCATTCGCGTCTTCGAAGCACTGGCCACCGGTACTCCGCTCATTTCGGCGCCGTGGGAAGACAGGGAACACCTCTTCAACCCCGGCGACTTTCGCATGGTGCAGAATGCCGAAGAGATGACCGCGTCCATTCATGAGTTGCTGAGCAATGAGGTCCTGGCGCACAGCCAGGCCGAACAGGGGCTTGCCACCATTCTGCAGCGGCACACGTGCATGCACCGTGCCGAGGAGTTGACTGAGATCTGCGAAGAGGTTCTCGCATGAAGATATTTGTGTTCGGATCCAGCATCGTTTCTTCTTACTGGAACGGCGCGGCCACGTACTATCGCGGTATCTACAAGGGACTGCATCGGCTGGGGCACGAGATCACCTTTGCCGAGCCGGACGCCTACGGGCGCCAGCAAAAGCGCGATGCCGGCGATTACTTCTACGTGGAGTCGCTGGTATACACGCCGGGACGCGATCTCGACGCCATGCTGGAGCGGGCGGCCGGATCGGACCTGGTGATCAAGCACAGCGGCATCGGCGCCGATGACGACGAGCTTGAGGTACGCGTGCTCGAATGCCAGCCCCACGCTCTCGTCGCGTACTGGGACGTGGACGCGCCGGCCACCATCGCCCGCATGCATGCGCATCCTGCCGATCCGTTTGCCAGGGCGGTGCCGCGCTATGACGCGGTGCTGACCTATGGCGGTGGGCCGGGCGTCGAGCGCGAGTACCAAGGCTTCGGCGCGCGTGCGTTCCTGAGCGTGTACAACGGGCTCGATCCGGACACGCACCATCCCGTGCCGCAGGATCCGCGCGTGGCTTGTGACCTGGTGTTTGTAGGCAATCGACTGCCGGACCGCGAAGAACGGGTGGAGCAGCTCTTCCTGCGCGCGGCAGAGCTGGCCCCGGAAAAGCAGTTCCTCTTGGGCGGCGAGGGCTGGGGCGACAAGCGGTTGCCCCCGAATGTGCGCTGGCTGGGGCATGTGCCGACCACGGACCACAACCGCATCAACTGCTCGGCGGCGATGGTGCTGAACATCAACCGGGCATCCATGGCGAGCTTCGGCTTCTCTCCGCCGACGCGCGTCTTCGAAGTCGCGGGCAGCGGCTCGTGCCTGCTATGTGACGACTGGCCGGGCATCGAGGAGTGCTTTGCACCGGGCAAGGAGATCCTGATTGTGCGCTCCGCCGAGGATGTGGCCGGGGCTCTGCGGAGTATCGACCGCGATGCGGCGAAGAAGATCGGGGAGGCATTTCGTGCACGCGCCTTGCGCGACCATACGTATGCGCAGCGGGCGGCGCTGGTGGACAATGCGATCCGCTCCCGCTTTGCGGGCCTGCGGAAAACCGCATTCGAACCCATGTTGCAGGAACAGCCGGTATGAAGATCGTTTTTCTCGGACTTACGATCACGTCGTCATGGGGCAATGGGCACGCGACAACGTATCGCTCGCTCTGCCATGCGCTGGCCGATCGCGGGCACGAGATTGTGTTCGTCGAAAAGGATGTGTCGTGGTATCGGGGGAGCCGCGATCTACCCCGGCCGGGCTTTTGCCGGCTGGTCCTCTATGAGCAGTGGCAGGAGGTGAGCCGCGCGGTGCTCGACCTCGCCCGCGAGGCCTATGCCGTCGTGATCGGTTCGTACTTCCCGGATGCCATCCATGCGGCAGACCTCCTGTTCCACGCGGACCTGGCACCGGTGCTGTTCTACGACATCGATACACCAGTGACGGTGGCGGCACTCCGCGCGGAGGGCCGCGCAGAGTACCTCGAAGCCAGGCAGATTCCGCACTACCGGGCGTACATGAGCTTTACCGGCGGTCCGATCCTGCGGGAGCTGGAGGACAGCTTCGGGTCGCCCTTCGCGACCCCGCTCTACTGCTCGGTCGATCCCGCGTCGCACCAGCGCACTGCGGTCGATCCGGAGTTCCGCTGCGACTTGAGTTATCTGGGCACGTATGCGGCGGACCGTCAGCCGAAGTTGACTGCACTCTTCTGCGACACCGCCGAGAAGCTTCCGCAGGCGCGCTTCGTGCTGGCCGGGCCCATGTATCCGGAGTCGATCAGTTGGCCGGACAACGTGTGGCGCTTTCCGCATGTGCCACCGCCGCGGCATCCGGCGTTTTACTCTTCCTCGCGCTTTACGCTCAATCTGACGCGGGCCGACATGGTGGCGGCGGGATGGTCGCCTTCCGTGCGGTTGTTTGAAGCGGCGGCATGCGGAGCAGCCATGGTTTCTGACAGCTGGCCGGGACTGGATGAGTTCTTCACGCCGGGTGAGGAGATCCTGTTGCCTGCAAATGCAGAGGAAGTTGCCGCGATCCTAACCACCCTGCCGGAGGAGCAGATCCGCGTGATCGGTGAGGCAGCGCGCCGGCGCGTGCTCCAGAAGCATACGGCGGCCCACCGTGCGCAGGAGTTCGAGGCCGTAGTGGAGCGGGTGGCCCGGCCCGTGGTGCGGGAGACGGCGCGGATCTAGCGTACTCCCTCCCTCCTTGGGTAGATTGGTTTGCAGACACCGGAGCAGGCTCCATTTGCAGAGTTGCAGGTTACACTGACCGCAGCGAAAATAGCTGCGAGCCGAAGTAGCTGTGAGCGTGGGAGCCGTCCATGAACAAGCCAGTCCCGCTGGAATCTGCCTCCGCATCGTTCGACCAGAAGATCCATCATCTTGCCGATTGGCGCGGGGAGACACTCGCGAAGATCCGCGCGATCATTCATCAGGCCGACCCTGAGATCGTTGAGGAGTGGAAGTGGGTCAAGCCGACATCGCCGGGCACTCCCGTCTGGTCCCACGGCGGTATCGTCTGCACAGGAGAGACCTATAAGAACGTGGTCAAAATGACCTTCGCCAAGGGAGCTGCGTTGAAGGACCCTTTGGGTCTCTTCAACTCCAGCCTCGACGGCAATACGCGGCGGGCAATCGACATCCACGAAGGCGAGACTATTGATGAGGCCGGGTTGCAGGCGCTCATCCGCGCCGCCGTGGCCCTCAATCTCCAGCGCAAGCCGAAGCCTCGGCGGCCGAGCAGCAAGCACCCCGATTAGCTTCATCGTCCAGCCCGCCACCTCTCCTCGGCAAGCAAGCGCTCCGCACCGACCTGAATTCTGCGGCTGGAGACTGGGCCGCCACAGCTAGCAGATACAGCTCTGAGTCGCTACGGCCATGTTGACGCAGTCGCCTCGCTGGTAGCTTATGTGGCCAGTCCCGAAGCTGCCTACATCACCGGTGCGAACCTGACGGTGGATGGGGGAACGAACGCTTGATCCAAGCCTACGTTTCCGAGGACAAGTTCGTAGGTCCTCGGCTGCACTAACCCGCGCCACTGCGATGTTTCCCATAAGCTGACAAGTTAGAAATGCCGCAGACGAGTATCGCGGATTATCCGATTTCCGCGTACGCAGCCGCCAGGAACGGTGCATCGCAGCCTGGCGTAGTAGATCAGTCACTGCCTGGCCCTAGCAGTACCTATTTGGCGCGAAACTGCGGTTGACAGTCATGGTGGCCAGAGCGCAATCTTCATTTCACTCCGGTGAACGTCTGGCCGAGAAACCACTCACTCCAGTACAGGGGACCTAATCGAATGAAGATAATGCTGCTGCTTCCGATGCTCTGTGTAGCAGGCTTTGCTTTTGGGCAAGCGAACACTGCAACCACGCCAGTGCAGGACCTCAACACGCAGACTGGTCCGCCCATGCTGGGAATCCACTGGGCTCGCGGCTTTGAACCGAACGCGCGCATCTCCCACGAAGCAAAATCAGCAGCACGCACCTCCAGAAGTCCCAATATGACCTATCACGGTGGCAAGATCATGCCAACCGCGACCACGGAAGCCATCTTCTGGGGCACAAGCTGGGGCAGCTACAGCGGCGACAAGATCACCGGCATGGACCAGTGGTATCAGGGCTTTAACACCTCCAACTATGCGAAGGCCTCTGACGAGTACACCGGAACCAATGGCCAGGTAACCCCTTCGACCAACCACTTGGGGCACATCATCGATACCAGCGCGTCCACCGGAGGCGGCAACACCTCAACTATCCTCGCGGAAGTCTGCAAAGTCATCAAAAGCCCCGACACCAGCGGTAACGGCTACTACGCCGTATACACCGATAAGCCACGCGGCAACGCCAACTACTGCGCCTGGCATAGCGCCGGTTCCTGCGGCGGCGTACCGGTGCAGTTCGCCTACTTCTTCAAGCTCGACGGGGATTCCGGCTGCGACCCGCAGGACACCTCCGGTCTGCACTCCCAGGGCCTCGCCGCCATCGCCAACGTCAGCGGTCACGAGTTGTCCGAAGCGCGCACCGATCCGGCCAGCCCAGCCGCTTGGTATGACGCTTCCGGCAACGAGAACGGCGACAAGTGCGCCTGGACGTTCGGCGCTCCTTTGGTCACCTTTTCGAACGGCACCGAGTGGAAGATCCAGGGCGAATGGTCCAACGCTGCTTACAACGCCGGCACCGGGTACCCGAACAGCTCCGGCCAGCACGGCTGCCTCTCGGGCAAGTAGCCTCACTCGGTTTGCAAGAACAAAAGGCCGCCTTCCAGGGCGGCCTTTTTCACAGTCGTGAATCCCGCTCACTTTTCGGTTGCTAAACCTGCTGCTGATTCCGCAGAACCCCATCGCCTGAGCGACTTCCCGCAGCATCCCAGAGTACGAGATGGATCTGCTTGCTCTCCTTCTGTTTCTCCAGATGGCGCACCCACACAAGGTGCCCCGGAAGCCCGCTCCTGCGCCCCCTCCCGCTGCCGACATCGCGAACACGGGTATCTTCGGCACCTGGATAGCGCACGACAAGTCAATGTTCGAGATATACCCCTGCGGCGTGACCAATGGTGAGGGCGGCGACCCCAAGGAGGCCTGCGTGCGCCTGCTAAAGCCCTCTGCGCACACCAGCCCGGACGAGCCGGACGTCGAAAATCCCGATCCGAATAAGCGTCAGCGCCCATTGACTTTCATGCCCCTCGGCACCGGCTACAAGGTCTCGAATCCGGCTTCTGACCCGGAGGCCGCGGCCGGAGGGAAACTATACGATCCCGACAATGGACGGACCTACTCCAGCACCATCACGCTCAAGGGCAACCAACTCAAACTGCATGGCTCACGCTTTCTGTTCTTCGGCCATACCATCACGCTCCATCGTGTCACCCTGCCCAAGCCCTCTCCGTACAAGCGGCGCTAACCGCGGACGCGTGTACGGGAATCTTGCCGCAGACCCGCAGAGAGGCCAGCCAGCATGGACAAAAGCCTGAACAGCGTGCGCGCGGACAAGTGGCTGTGGGCTGCACGGTTCTTCAAGACCCGCGCGCTGGCGGCGCGTGCCTGCGAGCTGGGCCGGATTACCGCGAACGGGCAGCCGGCGAAGGCAGCACGCGACATACGCGTGGGCGACATGCTGCAGGTGAGGAATGAAGGCGGCGATTTCCAGGTAAAGGTGCTGCTGCTGAGCGACATACGCGGGCCTGCGGCCGTGGCGCAGACCCTCTACCAGGAAACGGACGAGAGCCGTGCCCTGCGCATGAAGCTTGCGGAGGAGCGCAAGGCGCAGCCGGAGTTCGAGACCTCGTGGGAGGGGCGTCCCTCGAAACGCGACAGGCGGCAGCTCAGCCGTCTGCGCGGCCGCGGCTGAGGTGAACGCACGGCAATTCTCAGCCGGTGACGGCTCCGGTGTAGGCTGTTTGCGTGAAGAAACAGGAAGCGGTCGAGGTGCTTGCCATCGATGGGCATGAGGTCCGCGTGACCCATCCCGACAAGCTGTACTTCTCCAAAGAAGCGAAGCTCTCCAAGCTCGACCTGGTGCGCTACTACCTCGCGGTAGCGCCGGGCTGCGCTCGCCGGCATCGTGGATCGTCCTCTGGTGCTCAAGCGCTTCGTCAACGGAGCGGAAGGCGAAGCCTTCTACCAAAAGCGTGCCCCTACGGAACGGCCCTCCTGGTTGCGCACCGTCACGCTCTCTTTCCCCTCGGGGCGCACCGCGGAAGAGTTGGTCGTGGATGACGCGGCTGGTCTCGCCTGGATCGTGAACCTGGGCTGCATCGAGCTGCATCCGCACCCCGTACGCGCCGGCGATCTCGACCATCCCGACGAGCTGCGGATCGACCTCGATCCCGGCCCGGGCGTCACCTGGGCAGATGTGCGGCGCGTTGCTCTTGAAGCGAACGCGCTTCTGGAAGAGGTGGGGCTACGCGGCTGGCCCAAGACCAGCGGCTCGCGCGGAATGCACATCAATGTGCGGATCGCGCCGCGCTGGACCTTCGATGCCGTCCGCCGTGCGGCACTCGCGGTCTCGCGTGCGGTGGAGCGCCGTGCGCCCTCACTGGCCAGCTCCAAATGGTGGAAAGAGGAACGGCACGGCGTCTTTCTCGACTACAACCAGAACGCCAAGGACCGCACCACCTGCTCAGCCTATTCCGTGCGGCCGCTGCCGGACGCGCGCGTTTCCACGCCGCTCCGCTGGGACGAGGTGCCCGCGTGCGATCCGGCGGACTTTACTGTCTTCACCGTGCCGGCTCGCTTCGCGTCCCTGGGCGATCCGCACGCCGGCATGAACGACGCCGTGGGCTCGCTGGAACCGCTGCTCGAAATGGCCGACCGCGACGAGGCCGCGGGCCTGGGCGACGCCCCGTGGCCGCCGCATTTCCGCAAGATGGAGGGCGAAGGCCCGCGCGTCTCGCCTTCGCGCGCGAAACCGTCCACCCGAAAAACCGCCGCCCGAAAGCCGCGGACGAAAATGCCGCTGATCACGGTGGCGAACTCGCCCAGCAGGGAAGCGGCGCTCGCCGGACTCGAGCGCTGGAAGGCGCGCCATCCCGAGGCGGCGCAAGCGCTCGCGGTCGATGACGTCCTGGTGGACAACATGCGTGGCCGGTCCTCCATCTGGACGCGGGTCCGTGTGAACCTGCGCCATGTTCCGGAAGCGCTCCGCCCCGCGCAGGAGACGCCGGACCCGGACGACGACCCGACCCGCGAACGCTAAGGGTCCGCTTCCTTGCAGGGGCCAGCCCGTGTCGCCGCTTCAGCGGCCGACGGGAAAGATTTCCATCAGCTCCTGTGGTGTTACCACCTCAAGCTGGGCATAGGTACAACTGCTGGGCTTGCGGTCGAAGCGCCAGCGGCGGAACTGCGCCATGTGGCGGAATCGATCGCCCTGCATGTGTTCATAGGCCACCTCGACCACAAGCTCAGGCCGCACCGGCTCCCAGGAAAGATCCTTGCCCTGGCTCCAGCGGCTCTGGCCGCCGGGCATGCGCTGGTCGCGGCCTCCGGGCTGTGCGTCGGCCCAGTGTTTCCATGGGTGCTCGGCAAGGGCGTTTTCGCGGTAGGGCGCCAGGAATTCGACCAATTCCAGCCGCTTCTCCAGCGTAAAGCTCGCGCACACGCCAACGTGATGCAGCGTGCCCGCGCCATCGAACAAGCCCAGCAGCAGCGAGCCGATCGCCGGCACGTCACCCTTCTTGTACCAGCGAAAGCCGGCGACCACGCAATCGCAATCGCGCTCGTGCTTCACCTTCAGCATCACCCGCTTGTCCGGCTCGTAAGGGACCGAGATCGGCTTAGCTACGACGCCGTCAAGGCCAGCGCCTTCAAAACGCCGGAACCAGTCGGACGCGACGCTCTGCTCCTGGGTAGCCGGCGTGAGATGGACGGGCGGCTTCGCCTTCGCGAGCAGCCTTTCGAGCTCATTCCGCCGTACCGCGAACGGCTCCCGGCGTAGATCCCGGTCACCGGTGGCCAGAAAGTCGAAGAAGACGACCGATGCCGGCGTCTGCTGAGAAAGCAGCTTTACCCGCGAGGCGGCGGGATGAATCCTTAACTGCAGCGCGTCAAAATCAAGTCCGCCGCTCCGGGCAATCACGATCTCCCCGTCGAGCACGCACTGCTCCGGCAGTTGCGCCCGCAGCGGCTCCAGCAGTTCAGGGAAGTAGCGGTTCATCGACTTCTCATCGCGGCTCTGGAGCAGGACTTCGTCGCGGTCACGAAAGACCAGCGTGCGGAAACCATCCCACTTGGGCTCGAATACCCAGCCGTCTCCGCTGGGTAATTCGCTGACTCGCTTGGCGAGCATCGGGAGGACAGGCGGGTTGACGGCGAGTTCCACCGGCCCATGGTATACCGACTGGCAGCCGCCAGCTATCACCTCAAGAGCGAGAAGACGCCTCTGCTACGACGGGAGCGCCCCGATTGATTGCAGGCCCTACTGGGCCAGCGAGATAGATTGCGAGACCGAGGGCGTGTCGTTCATCGCGATCTTATGCTGGACGTAGCCCCACACGAACCAGCCGAAGCCGGTCACCAGCAGTACCAGCGCGGCTACCCCGGCCCAGCGCATCTGGTGTTCCGGGCGGTCCGGATCTTTGCCGCGCGAACGCCCTACATTCTGTGCGAACTCCACCCAGTTCTGGTCCGCTTGGACCACTGGATCGGGTGCGGCCGTCAGCGCCAGGTACCGATTCACCCAGGCTTCTTCGTCCAGCCCCACCACTCGCGCATAACTGCGCACGATGCTCTTGTTGAAGAGGCCGCCCGGAAGCTGGTCAAACCGCTCCTGCTCGACAGCTTCCAGATGCCGGGTGCTTATCTTGGTTGCGTTGACAATGGTTTCCAGAGTCACACCCCGTGACTCCCTCGCCTTCCGCAGATCTTCACCGAAGTTGCCCATACAGTTCGCTGCCTCAGCACTCAAAGGGCCCAAGTGTCACCGTGCCTGGCACTTCCTCTCAACCTAGCGATCTTGTTCTGTGCCAGTCAAACAAAAACCTCTGCTGCACCCAGTATCGGCCAACACACGGGCATCCATGAGGGTACGCCCGTGCCAAATCTGTTGCTGCACCACTTTCGGGTTACGTCGCCATCGAGGCCGGGCGGTGCTGCCCCTTTGTTAGACTTCCTTTATGAACAAGCTTGTTGCCGGGAACCTGTTGCACCGGCCTTTGCGGGCCGCCATCAGCGTACTGGCGGTCGCCATTGAGGTCATCATGATCCTGTCGATCGCGGCCATTATGATCGGTCAGGTCAACGGCGCAAGAACAAGCACCAGCGGCATAGGCGCGGACATGATCGTGCGTCCGCCGAATGCCAGCTTCCTGACCGCGGTGGGCGGCGCCCCAGTCCCGGCCAAGATCGCGGATGTCCTGCGCAAGCTGCCGCACGTTGCAGTGGTTGCCCCGGTCATCACGCAGATGAGTACAAACGGCGCGGTCGAAAGCATCTGGGGTATCGACTTCCAGAGCTATAACGCCCTGCGGCCGTTCAAGTTCATCGCCGGGCAGCCGTTTACCGGGCCGAATGACGTCATCGTGGACGACTACTTTGCCCGTACCGGCCACGGCTACCACGTGGGCGACACCATCCAGATCTTCAACCATCCCTTCCATATCTGCGGCATCGTGGAACACGGCAAGGGTGGCCGCAAGTTCGTCCCCATCCGTACTCTGGGCGCGCTGAACGGGGAAGAGAACAACGCCTCGCTCTTCTACATCAAGAGCGACGACCAGCGGAACCAGAACGCCATCCGCGAAGAGATCCTGGCCACGCCGGGCATGGCACAGTACCAAGTACAAACTCTCGATGAGTGGCTGTCCATGATGACGCCCTCCCACCTGCCGGCCTTCAACATCGCGCTGAACGTTGTCATCTCCATCGCCGTCATCGTGGGCTTTATCGTGATCTTCCAGTCCATGTACACCGCCGTGATGGAGCGTACCCGCGAGATCGGCATCCTTAAATCGCTCGGCGCTAACAAGCTCTATATCGTGAACGTGGTCATGCGGGAGACGGCGATCTTCTCCATCGCCGGCATCGTGCTGGGCATCCTTCTCACCTTTGTGATCAAGGGCATCATGAGCGCCCGTTTCCCCACGCTGCCGTTCCCGGTGCAGCCGCTGTGGATGCTCCGAACAGCGCTCCTGGCGTTTGTCGGGGCCATGCTGGGAGCCGTGTATCCCGCCCTGAAGGCTGCGCGAAAGGATCCCATTGACGCGCTTGCCTACGAGTAACCCGGAGACTAAAAACCGCGAAGGCGCAGTGGCGTTCCGGCACGAAGCGTCTGAAAGCGGGACCCGTGCCAGACTCACAGTTCTGCCCGGCGGCCAGGAATCAGCCCTGGCGCAAGTGGGCCGACCTTGCCCTGCTGGTGCTCATCCTGGGCGTGTACGCTCTCTATTTCCTTCACCTCAGCGCGGATTTCCCCAACCAGTACCCGCTACAGGACTGGTCCAAGTACACCGACGAGGGCTGGTATGCGAATGCCGCGGTGCGCCACTTTCTCTGGGGCTCGTGGTACCTGCCCGGTGACTTCAATCCGGCGGTCGCCCTGCCGGTGTGGCCCCTGCTCGAAGGCGCTCTGTTTCACTTCACCGGCGTAAGCCTGGTGGCGGTCCGGGCGCTCACCGTTGCGGTCTTCGGATCGACACTGCTGTTCACATTCCTGCTGGTGCGGCGCTGGGAATCGCGTACTGTCGCGCTCGCCGCTACGGGGCTGGCAGCCGTCAGCCCGTTCCTCTATGCATTCGATCGCCTCGCCATCCTCGAGCCGCTGGTGCTTTCACTCATGCTCGCGTCCATGCTGCTGGCCGACTCCCTGGCGCGCAGCCGGACGGGGCGCGGCGTCTACAGCCGGGGCGTCCTCCTCGGTGTTCTGCTCGTCGCACTCGTGCTGACCAAGACCACCGCGGCATTCATCTTCCCGTCAATCCTGTACATGCTGTGGTACCCGTTGCGCTCGCATCTCCGGCGCTTTGTGGAGCGCGCCGCCATTCCGGCGGTGGTTGCGGCCGTGATCGGCGCCATCTACTATGTCGCGCTGGTCCGTCCGCATTACAAGGCGGACTTCTTCTATCTCTTCAAGGCGAACAACTGGGGCCATCCGGCGAACTGGAAATTGTGGATACTGGCCGCGTACTTCTCGCTGAAATCGCTTCTCTGGCCCGACCACGTCTTCGGCTACCTGGCTGCCGTCATCTTCCTGCTATCGCTACTGCCGCGGTTCCGGCGCTTGTGGCGCATCCCGCTGTATTCCGCCAGCGTCCTCGCCACGGTAACGATGCTCGTTTTTGTCTTCTGGCACAACAATCAGCAGCCGCGTTACTACATGGTGCTTGCGGTGCCGTACTTCTTCATCGTCGTTCTAGGTGCCGCCGCGCTCTCCCGTCAGAGCAGGGCGGCGGGCGCCGTGGCCGGTGCGGTCATACTGCTGGCCGGGGCCAACAATCTCCGGCAAACCGGCTCCTATATCGCGCATCCCGAGTACACCTGGATCAGCGCCGCGAGGAACCTGACCGCTTACATCGACAGCCACCCCAACGGGAACCGGCTGCTGCTCTCGATCAGTGGCGATGACATCAGCCTGATGACAGGCCTGCGGGCCATCTGCGATGACTTCGGCACCTACGACCTGCCGGCCCGCATCGCGGCCTATCACCCGGGCTGGTATGCATCGTGGAACGATGTCGATCCCGGAACGCTCGAGGATATTCACGAGGGCTACCGGCTGGTGAAGGTCGCGAGCTTCCCGGCGCTGAACGACCCGAATCGCAACCTGCTTATCCTGTACAAGATGCTGCCCCAGCCCGGGCCCGACGAAGGCGTCGAAGTCGAACAGTAGCGGCGTGATTGGTCCTTGCGGACGCTGCTAGCTTGCACCCTGGTTCAGCAGAGCCAATACCTCGTGGTGGCCGCGTTCGCGCGCGTAATCGGCCGCGGTCTTCCCGCGATCGCAGCGCGCCTCGCGATCGGCCCCGGCGGCGAGCAGAATCTGCACAAGCGCCGCGTGGCCGGCAGCAGCCGCCTGGACCAGCGGGGTAAATCCGCCCGCCTGCACGGCGTTGACCTCCGCTCCGTGTTCCACCAATAGTTTCACTGTCTCGGGATTCCGTCCCAGCGCCACCGCTGCATGAAGCGCCTGGTTGCGCATGGGGTTCGTGGAGCGCTGGTTGACCGCGGCGCCGCTTGCGAGCAGCATGGCTACCGCTTCCGGAGAGCCGAAGGCAGCCGCCAGGTGCAAAGGTGTCCAGCCATCCGGCGAAATGGAAGTGACCGCAGCTGGGGACTGGTCCAGCAAAAGAGAAAGCCGCCCGGTGTTGCCCACCGTGGCGGCTTCAAATACATCCAGGTCGGTCAATCCGGAGAGCAGAAAATCCCGGATCACCGTCTGGCCGCTGTACACCGACCACATCAGTGCGGAGACGCCCTGCGCATCACGCCCGGCGGCGATCTCCGGCTCCTCCTCGACCCAGGCGGCGATCTCTTTTGTATCGCCGCGCCGGATCAGATCGATAAACTTCTGGCTCACTGCTTCAATGTAGCAGCCGCCACCGTCGGTGGCCCGTCGCGCCGGGGAGCGGGCGTGGGTTCGCCCTTGGGGGCTACCTGCGCCGGGGGAGCAGTCTCCCGCGTACGGTCCGAGTAGATCCGGAACGTGACTTCCAGGTTCACCAGCACCGGGACGGCCTTCCCTCCCTGCGTGCCGGGGCGGAATTTCGAACGCTCGACCGCCTCGACCGCCTTCTCGTCGAGCCCGAAGCCAATCGGCCGCACGATCGTGATCTGGCCGGGCTTGCCCGCCGGGTCCACGATCGTTTGCAGCAGAATCATGCCCGCGATACCGCTTTTCTGCGCGTAATCGTTGGAATCCGGACTGATCATCGCGAGCAGGTGCGGCGCCTTCACGTCTCCGCCCGGATGTAGTGCGGCGGCATCGGTCGCTGTGCGCGCGCGGCCTGCCTTGGTCGCGAAGTAGGTCTGCCAGCAGACAGGGAGCGTCTCGATTACCGACTGGTCGAGCGACGGCGCGAACACCTTATCCAGCGCGGCCGAAAGCACAACGTAGCTTTCCCTGGGATCGCGGTGTACCGGCTCAGCCGCAGCACTCGTCCCAGGCGAAGACGGCGCATCGCCCTGCACCGCTGTGGGCGCGTTCGCTGCATCATTCTCGGAAAGTCCTACACCTGTTCGCTCGGCGGCATCCTGCGTGGCGGCAGGCGCAGCATTCGGGACGCCAGCTTTGGCCACCATAGTTTCCGGATGCTTCTTGTCCTTGTCTTTCCCTTTGTCCTTCTCCTTGTTCTTCTTCTTTTTCTCCGGCTCGATCACCAGGCGCTCAATCGAGATCTGCACCGGCTTGCCCGAAACCTTGATGCTCTCGTAAGGCTTCGAATCGTCCTCGTACGGCAGTGCGCCAAAGAAATGCAGCCCGATGCGGTCACCCTCGATCTCCACTGAGTGCTTGGTGAAATGCACCTTCTTCACCTCGATCCCGGAAAGTGTGAAGGACCCCTTGGCAGGGTTACCCTCCACCTTGCCTCCGGTATCGAACTCGAGGTGGTCGTCCAGGTAGAAGCCGCGCAGAAACAGTGTCTTGCCCTGCAGCCGCTGTTCAATCGCCTCGGGCGTGGTCGCCGCTCCTGAGGGAATCACTAGCGGGGCGGCTGGGGCTGCGGGACGATTGTCGGCGCGCATGGCGGGATTTGCGAGAGCGCACATGGCCAGGGCCAGGAGCGCGGAAACCGGACGGCGCGCGTAACTCGAACGCATGAGGAGCCTTTCTTCAGCAGAGCGGTCTTCCGGCAATCGAGCGGAAGCATGAGCTTCTTCATTGAAAGGCGCTAAGGACGCGGCAGCAATGAACCGAAAGCGGCTGCGCGGTACAACTTTGGCGGGCTGGCGAGAATGTCACGAGGGCTTGGCCGCGTGAGGCCCGGAAGAATGAGATCAGCAGAACACCCTCCGTCGTTGACTGTGCGGCGCAGCTACGTTATTCTGAAGACCTTGCGCGGTGGTGCGCCTGCTCGCTGTTGGCTCAGCGAAGTGTCAGGCCCTTAGCACCGGGCGGGCGTTTCGGCGCCGGTTCACGCGACTCACGCGAGGAAAGCTTTGGTTCGTGGGTGAGCAAAGGCCTTGGCCGCCTTTTAGAAGGCGCATTGCCGGCCAGTTTTTAGATTGCCGGGCTCCGGGATGCGGAGCGGCGGAGTTGGGGAGCAAGGGATCAGAACGATGTCAACTTTCATGCCAAGCGCGAACGAGATCAACCGCAAGTGGTTCGTTGTCGATGCTTCGGGCAAGACGCTGGGCCGTCTCGCGACCGATGCCGCCAACGTCCTCAGCGGTAAGAGAAATCCGAAGTACACGCCGTTCATCGACATGGGCGATCACCTGATCGTGATCAATGCCGAGAAGGTGCGGCTCACCGGGCTGAAGAGCCAGCAGAAGACCTATCGCCGGTACACCGGGTTCCCGGGCGGCCTGCGGGAAGAATCGTTTGTTCGCCTGATGGAGCGGCGGCCGGAAAAGGTGATTGAGGAAGCCGTCAAGGGCATGCTGCCCAAGACCAAGCTGGGCCGCCAGATGGGCACCAAGCTGAAGGTGTATCGCGGGGACAAGCACCCTCACCAGGCACAGCAGCCCGAACCGCTGGTTCTCGCGGAAACCGGCCGCTAAGCGGTCGCAACACCACCGGATACGACAGAAAGAAAGATCAGGACAAGCATGGCAGATTTGGTTCAGTACTACGGGACGGGGCGGCGGAAGGCGAGCGTGGCGCGCGTATTCCTGCGTCCCGGCAGCGGCAACTTCATCGTGAACCGCAAGCCCTTTGAGACCTACTTCGTCACCGAGCAGCAGCGCGTGTCGGCCAAGCGGCCGCTCGTGCTCACGGAGCTGTTGCAGAACTTCGACGTGCTCACCAGCGTCTCCGGCGGCGGCGTCAGCGCCCAGGCCGATGCGGTCAAGATGGGCATCGCCCGCGCCCTGCTCGAGTTCAACGCCGAGCTGCGCAAGGCGCTCAAGGGCGATGGTCTCCTGTCGCGCGATGCGCGCATCAAGGAGCGCAAGAAGTACGGCCAGAAGGGCGCCCGCAAGCGCTTCCAGTTCTCCAAGCGCTAATCGCTTGGGCTGGAATCTCGAAGCGCTAATCGCTTCGGGTGCTGCCGTATTCAGTTTCGGCCCTGTTCTCCCCTTCGGGGAGGCAGGGCCAGAGCAGTGTAGGGAGTAAATCTCCCCCGTGTGGGGGATAAATCCTGGCCGGGGCTCAACCATCGGCGGGATGCAATCCAAGAGGAGGTCGTTTGGCCACTATCACTATGAAGGAGCTGCTCGAAGCAGGTGTTCACTTCGGGCATCAGACCAAGCGCTGGAATCCGCGGATGAAGGAATACATCTTCGGCGAGCGCAACGGTATTTACATCATCGATCTGCAGAAGACCTTGAAAATGTTCAAGGAGGCCAGCAAGTACGTTACCGATCTGACGGCCTCGGGCAAGGTCATCCTGTTTGTCGGCACCAAGCGCCAGGCCCAGGACGCGATCGCCGAAGAGGCGAACCGCTGCGGCATGTTCTATATCAACCAGCGCTGGCTGGGTGGCTTGCTGACCAACTGGATCACCGTGCAGAAGTCGGTGAAGCGCCTTCAGGAACTGGATGAGATGGCTGCCGACGGCCGCTACGACCTGCTGACCAAGAAGGAAGTTATCAAGCTCGAACGTGAGCGCAAGCACCTGCAGGCCAACCTGGCCGGCATCAAGAACATGAAGCGGCTGCCGGACGCGATCTTTGTCGTGGATTCCAACAACGAAGCCATCGCCGTCAAGGAAGCACGCAAGCTGGGCATTCCTGTTGTCGCCGTGGTGGATACGAATTGCGACCCCACCGTGGTCGATTACGTCATCCCCGGCAACGACGATGCGCTCCGCGCCATCCGCCTCTTCACCTCGAAGATCTCGGACTCCGTCATCGAAGGCGTGTCCATGTCCGGCGACAAGCAGTTTGCGGATGCTGTCACCGGCACCACGGCCCTGCCGGTCGATGCGGCCTTCCAGACGGAAGAAGCGCCGGCCGCGGTCAACCCGCCGATCGACAGCCTGGAAGCGGGCGCGGACGAGACGCCGGCCGAAGAAGTGGATCTTGAAGCGGCACTGGGCGGCGGCATTCGCAAGGCGCCGGGCACCATCAGCGCCGAAGAGCCGGAAGCCGTTGCCGAGGGTGGCGACTAGCTCCGTATTTCGCGGTTCTTTTGATCGAGCGTGGCCGCGAGCTTTCTCCGGGCCACGCTTTTTTGTATCGGCAATCTCCCGGCGGTCGCATTGGCCGGCCGGGCAACAAAGGATAGGACGTAGGGATGTCAACAGCGACTGAGAAGATTGATGCGAAGCTGGTAAAGGAACTCCGCGACAAGTCGGGCGCGCCCATGGGCGACTGCCTGAAGGCCCTGCAGGAATCGAAGGGCGAGATGGAAGAGGCCTTCGTGATCCTGCGCAAGCGGGGCATGGCCTCGGCCCAGAAGAAGGCCTCGCGCACCACCAATGAAGGCGCCGTGGGCAGCTACATTCACGCCGGCGGCAAGATCGGCGTGCTGGTGGAAGTGAACTGCGAAAGCGACTTCGTCGCGCGCACGGCCGATTTCCAGGAACTGCTCCGCGATATCGCGATGCACATCGCCGCCACCGACCCGCGCTATATCCGCCGCGAGGATGTGACCTCCGAGGACCTCGACCGCGAGAAGGACATCTACCGCTCCCAGGCCGCGGCAACCGGCAAGCCCGCCCCGGTGATTGAGAAGATCGTCGAAGGCAAGATGTCGAAGTTCTACGAAGAAGTCTGCCTGCTGGAGCAGCCCTTCATCAAGGACCAGGCCATCTCCATCAAGGACATGATCGCGCAGAAGGTCGGCAAGCTCGGCGAGAACATCACGGTCCGCCGCTTCGCCAGATTCAAGGTCGGCGACCCGAATTGGACGGTGGCGCAGACCAAGGCTGTGGGTGAAGAAGGCGCACAGGGGTAACTCACTCCCAAGAGGCAGCTTTTTTCACGGCATGCCACCGCGCGTCGTTCTGACCCCAGCACGGCCATCATTCTGAGCGTAGCGAAGAATCATGCCGAGACTCGCGGGTGGGGCAACCGTTCCCTCGACCCGAGCCCCCATCCGCTCTCATCAAATGAAAGCCCGGGGCCAACCCGGGCTTTTGCTGCCGTTCGCTATGTCCTATTAAGATCAGAAGGATCGCATTCCAGTGGCAAAAAAGAAATCAGGCGCTCACCTTTTTATCGATACAAACATATTGCTTAGCTTCTATGCTTTTCCTAAAGATGATCTGGAGCAGCTTGAGAAGCTAGTCGCTCTGATTAACGCCAAAACGATAAAGCTGTATTTGACTCAGCAAGTTGTCGATGAGTTTAAGCGCAATCGTGAGAACAACCTTGCAAATTCATTCAAAGAGTTTCGTGCCCACATCATCAGACCTTGCCCCAGCTTTATGCGTGATTTGAAAGAGTACAAGGCGTACAGATCCAGTCTCAAAGCATTCAAGAAATCCAACGAAGAATTGTCGGCGGCAGCCATGGCCAGAGCCAAGCAAAGTACGCTGGAAGCCGATAAACTGTTTAACAAGCTTCTGAGTGCCGCAAAAGTGATAGAGGTCAGTGAAGCTGCATTCAATGCAGCTCGCCGCCGCTCAACTCTTGGAAACCCCCCGGGAAAGCAGGGCTCAATCGGCGACGAATTGAATTGGGAGCTATTGCTCAGCGCAGTGTCACCCAACACAGATCTTCATATCATCTCAAAAGATAAGAATTATTCCTCTCCTGTAGATAGTGATCAGCCAAAAGCCTTTCTTGTCGAAGAATGGAAAGAGAAATGTGATGGATCGCTCTTCCTTTATGAGCAGATAGGGCAGTTCTTCAGTGCTAACTTCCCAGATCAAGACTTCTCCTTAGAGATCGAAAAACAGGAGGCAATTAGCAAACTGATCCATAGCGGCAACTTCGCCACAACTCATAGTGCGATCACTCTTTTGGGCCCATATGTTTCATTTCTGACGCAAGAGCAGGCTGAAGAAGTTGTCCAAGGAGCATTATCTAACAGCCAGGTTGCATGGATAATCAGCGATGCTGACGTCGAAGAGTTTTTTAAGAAGATGTACGAAGAACATGGTGAGTCATTGTCAGGTAAGCTTCGAGTGCGCCTCGAAGAGGCACTCGGATTAGACTCGACAGTTAGCGAAGTCGATGCTAGCCGGGCGGTCTAGCCGGGTGCCCAAGCTCCGGCACCCTGGAGAGCTAGGGGCTAACATTGTGACCAGGGGGCAATAGTGATACCGTCTCAGGCACTGCGGTCAGTCGAACTGGCCTTGATGCTCTTCGATCCGGACGAGTTCATGCCTAAGGTTTTGCGATCTATTGACGATGTCGCTGAGCATCGAACCCGGCTACGCGAGTGCACTTACACGGAAACGGCAGCTATCCATCTGATAGAGCTTGTGTGGGAGCGCATGCGCGGAGAAAAAGCGAAGAAATTTGCTCTACGGACTTCAGGCAATAAAATGGCTGCTCCGAAACAGGGCCGACCACACCATCCCCCTTGGGCCAGAGATAACAGACCGTCTCTTCGAGCTATACACTCAATTTGTGTTCGACAGGCTAGAAGATGTGCGCTGGTGCGTGAACGCGATTTTAAAGGACAAGGTGTTGCGCCCTCAGCAGGTTCAATGGTTGTTAGACCATGTGAGAGAGTCAGACCACATCGTCAACAGACTGGTTCGATACCCAGAGTACGACCCATTGATCGCTGAGTGGGCGCGGTCCGTCATCAAAAGCGAAGCGCTCCGCGGTCGCCGGGCCGAATTGCTGGGACGTCTGATCATCGATAGTCTTCCCTCAGAGGCGAGTATGTTGCCATCGGAAGGCGTCCTCTGGGGCATCTACTATTCCTCTGCGACGCTTATCGTGAAGGAGCGGCTTATAGAGCAGGCCATGTCGCTAGACAATATGGAAGATGTTTTGAAGGTTTGCCTTCGTTTGCAACTCGTCTCCCCACTTCGGCGCTTCCGTCAGAGTTTGACGTAGATTATCCTTTCGGTAGGGCAATCGCCGGGTGCCCCATTTCTCGCCGAGGCGAGGGTGGGCGTAGGGAGCGGCCCCGTCAGGGCCTCCGATTTGCCTCCAGCCCGCACCACCACGAACCCAATTGCTCAGGCTTCGCACCTCGCAAAGACCCTAAATCCTCCGCAACCCTGACGCCAACGGCGAGCTCTCATCTGCGGTAAAGTAAGGCGGGGTTCAACGCACAGTGAAGCTGTTCGGGGCCTGGCGCTCGCATAGAGATCCAGCAGTACGCAGGAGAAGCAGGCTGCTTTTTGTGACGTTCGTGGCCGCTTGTTTCGCTGGATGGGGGCAAACGAACGGAACATACGATGCCACTATCAACAGTGCCGCCTCAACTTCCTTTACGGAAACCGCCGCACAAACCGACCTCGCCGCCTGCCGCCCCTACCGCGTCACCACCCTCCCCGGCAGCCATCAGTTCGCCAGCGATTTCATCGAGGCCATCGCCACCGACCCCGCTTCCCGCGCCAAATCCCCGGAAACGTTCTGGGCCCTTACCGCAGACCTGAGCGATAAAGTTGTTCCGCAAGAACGCGCGCTTCATATCTCCAGATCCAACGATGGTGGCGCAGATTGGACCGAGGTCGCGCGCGTGGATTCCCGCTACTTCGACGCGTCCATCGGCGAGGGGCTGCGGAACGGCTTCAGCGCCTCTCATGGCGGGAACTATTTCGTGGTCACGACGCAGAAGGGCGCCTTCCAAGTCGTGCCTCAGTCGGACCCGTCGGAGCCCCTGGTAAAGCCCATCCCCGGTCCCCGGGTGCCGGACGGCCCTCCCAAGATACCGATTCCGAAGAAGCCGGGCGACCCCGTCCGGGCCAACATCGCCGGCATCACCGCCGACGGCAGGCACATGATCCTTGGCTATGGCTACTTCGACCTCCAGCCGCAGCTCTTCAGCTACCACCTGGGAAAAGATGGCTCATGGATCGAAGATGGGCCTCTCCCGCCGCTCCCTACCCGCATGGATATCCTTTCCATGCAATTTGGCAAGCACGGACTGCTCTATGTGGGCACGGGGGACCAAGTCTATGCCTACAACCTCTATACACGTAAGTGGAGGCTCATAGCGGGCGTCGGCCCGGACTCCGCCATCCACGGCATGAGCGTCGTGGGAGGCCTTCACCTCGCGGCCTGCTGGGGCGTGTATCTTCCCGCTGGCTCAAATACGGTGAGGCGGATTACCGATGCAAAGTTTCTCCTGCATCGCGGGACAGACGAGGCCGGCCCCAACCTGCGCGCCTACAGCATCGAGGTAGATCCGCTCCGGCCAAGGCGGGAAGCCGTCGCGGCGCTCACTGGCGTTTACGTCACCAGGGACAACGGCCTCCACTGGAGAAGGCTGAACAGCCTTCCGGAAGAGGAATTTCGCACCGCGCACTTCAACGCGGACGGAAGCATCCTCGTCTCCGGAATCGCAGGCACGTTCCTGGTGAATCCGTTTTCGACGGCTTGCTCTCCGCACCTGAATGTTCGCAACAGGTAGATCGCAGGACGGACTCGCTTGGCGAACGCCGCCATGTGATGGCCATCTTTTCGCGTTACGACGTTCGCCGCTGGTCCTATTTGGCGCGGAGCGCCGACCGTCACTGTTTTAGATGAGCGCGTTCACGCCCTCCTCCTGGGCCAGCTTCGCTCCCTCGCTCGGAGGCGGCAGCGTGGGGTAAGAGATCCCAAATTGGGCCGAGTAGTCCACCATGGACTGCATGTCCTCCGGTATGGTGAAGCGGGACAGCCCCTCCAGGAAGACGTCGAAGGCATCACCGCTGCAGATGAACTGTATCGTGCCGTCCGTCTCGCCGCAGTTGCGGAAGCAGTGCACGCCGCCCCGTGGAGCAAAGACCACGCCGTCCTTTGGGATTTCTGTCCAGGTCTCTCCGTCAAAAATCTCGAAGCGCCCGGTGACAAGCGAGAACACCTCGTCTTCGTTCCGGTGGGAGTGCGGCGGCGTCCCACTGCCCGGTTTGCAGGTCTGGCGGCCGATGCAGAAGGCGCCATGGGTTTGTTTGCTCAACACAACGAGCTCAACAGGCTCGCCAAAGATGTCGAACTTCGTTTTCATCAATCCTCCTTAGATCGATGCTTACGCTGGAATGCATGGTAGCTGCGGAAGAGATGGAAACGAAGTTCTTTCGAGCTTCTCAGGTTCCTTGTGCTCCGGCGTCCAGCAGAAACGAAGGGCGAAAAGCCGGAATACTGAGCTCCGATTCGTCAGCCGCAAAACGAGCATCGGGTGTACGCTACGCGAGCGAAGATCGTGAACGAGGAAGCTGAAGCGAGATAGCGGAGATGCTCTTCTGAAAACGGACACACACCGGCGCGAGGCAGACCTATGCCTGGTTGTGCGCCTGGCAAAGACCCTGCTGGTCGCGGTATCCGCGCTGTTCTACACCCTGGTGGTGTTTAACAACCTGACGGATTACGACTCGAATTTCCAGTTCGTGCGCCACGTGCTGCTTATGGATTCGACGTTCCCCGGCAATCACGCGATGTGGCGGTCGGTCCATGCGCGTTGGATCCACATCGCCTTCTACGACGGCATCATTGCGTGGGAGGCGCTCTCGATGCTGCTGCTATGGGGCGGCACGATACAGTTGCTGCGCGCCCTGGGGATGCCGCGGGCGGCATTTCAGCGGGCAAAAACCCTGGCCGTCTCCGGACTGACGGTTGGGATGTTGATGTTTTTCGGCGCCTTCCTGATCATTGGCGGCGAATGGTTCCTGATGTGGCAGTCGAACACCTGGAACGGACAGGACGCGGCGTTTCGCATGTTCCTGGTCGAGGGCGTCGTGCTTATTCTCCTGCTTACCCCGGAGCTTGAAAGCGATGAGCCTCGTCCTTTGACGCAGGGCGATTGAACGGATATGCGCGCATTCGGAAGAGGTACAAAGCGGCTACGCTCCTGTATCTGCTGCCGGGCTCAGCCCAGCCACTTGGGATTCTGGGCGGTGCCGTCGAAGTGCTGCGTGGTTTTGAATAGCTCGTATTTTCCGGTCATCGCTGCCTGCTGGGTGCGCTGGAGCAGGGCATCGGTCTGCGCCTGCGTCAGTGGCGTGAAGTTCTTCACCGCGGCCATAGCCTGGTCGAGAATGGGCATGGAGTCGATGCCGGTAATGACGACCGAGACCGGCTGCGAGAGCGAATAGCGCAGCGCTTCCAATGGCTCGACCGTCTTGCTGTCGAGTATGTAGTGGTCGCCAAAGGTCTTCATAGCGAGCACGCCGATCCCTTCCTTGATGGCCACCGGCATCACTTCGCGCGTGAACGAGCGGAAGTGCGCGTCCATCACGTTGATGGGCATCTGCACGGTATCGAAGTGGAAGTTGTGCTGCCTCGCGACTTCGAGCATGCGCAGGTGTACGGCGGGGTCCTTGTGCCCGGTGAAGCCGATATACCGGAGCTTGCCTGCCTGGCGTGCTGCCAGCGCGGCCTCCATCGCGCCGCCGGGAGCGAAGATGCGGTCTGGGTCTTCCATGCGGATGACCTCATGAAACTGCACCAGATCAATCATGTCGGTGCGCAACCGTCCCAACGACTCTTCGAGTTGCTTGCTGTACTCCTCTTTGGTGCGGCCGTCCATCTTGGTCATGAGGAAGACCTTGTCGCGATAGCCGTCACGTAGTGCCTGTCCCATGCGGACTTCACTGATACCACCGTTGTAGTCCCAGCAGTTATCCATGAAGGTGATGCCGCGATCGATAGCGGCGCGGATGAGGCGAATGCTCTCGTCTGCAGACGACTGCTTGCCGACATGGTAGCCGCCGAGCCCGATGGCCGACACCTTTTCGCCAGTCCGGCCAAGTTCGCGGTACTGCATGTCCGGAGACTGCGGGCGCGTCGTTGGAGCCGTACCGCGGGCCGGCGTGCTGTTGTCCTGTGCGCCCGCACCGTGGGCCGCGATCGCAGCAATTCCCGCAGCCGTGGCGGACTTGAGAAATGTTCGACGCTCCATGACGCACCTTCTCCGCGGAGATCTCCGCCTACCTTGGTTGAGATGCGGTCAGGACAGCCATGCCGGATCCGCGATCTCACGAGCACGGCTGCACGCGAGTTCGGCGAGAGCAGGTGCTTGCCGCGCCGCTTAACCTGTACGGCAACTCGCATCACCGAGAGCTCGGCTACCTGCAGCCAGCGGGTCAGATAGTGTTTCTGACCTCACCGGCCAGCGCGCCGATGGGATTCGTGGTGGTCTTGCTGGCGATGGTGCCCAGCGACTCTCCACGGCGATACATAAGATAGGCTGCGATTACCCCGGCAATCAGGCCACTCCAGGCCAAGATACGTCTCATACGGTGTCCTCCCGTTGCTGCACGGCACCGGACCCAGAGTCGAGCGCCTGCCTTCGGTTGGATGCAGATGCGCAGCGGCTGCCGCTCTGGCTGCGGAGAACCGGCGGCTAAGATACCGAGCGACGGAAGCTGAGGTCGCATGTGGGACGGGCCCGGCGCGTACCAGCGAGTTCCCACAAGCCCCGCACAACAGAAGAGGCCGCCTTGCAGGGGCGGCCTCTTGCACTCTCCGAGCGGCTGCAGTTCACATTTAGAACGGGTTGAGCTTGTCCAGTCCCTTCTTTTTCTTGGTGCGGCTGGACGACTCTTCGCTCTGGTTGGTCTTCACCTTGGGATTCTTCTTGTGCTTGGCGCTGGCGGTCGTACCGGTGTGGACCTGGGCCGGCGGTGCCGCGCCGTGAACATCGTTGACCTGCATCTCGCCTGTTGCGGGCTTCTCCACTGCGGGCAGCGGAGCGTTGTTTGTCGGGCCTACCGCGCTGAGGCCGTTGCTGCTGCCATCGGGGGCGGGAACGCCCGATCCTGCAGCATTGGGGGCGGCGGTCCCGGCCGGGGTGAGCGTGTTGGGAGCCACACCCTCGTCCTTGGCGGAGGGCGGGGTAGCCCCGTTGCTGGTCGTCCCGGTGTTGTTGTCGAGCTCGGTCTCGGCGCTGCCGTTGGTGTTGTTCAGAATGGTGGCGCCGATGCCGGTGCCGCCGCCCTCAGGCACGTTTTCCAGGCGGACGGGCGGAGTGGCCTCAGTCCGCGGCGCGGTTGAGACATCCGCAGGCGCAGTGCCGGGTGCAGAGGGTGCCGCCGGAGCGCCTTTTACGCTCAACGCCGCGTTGAAGGTGGTGACGTTTTCTTTGTTCACCTCGGGCGCGGTGACCACCTTGGGGCTGACCATGGTGGGCTCGCCGACGCGGGCAGCACTCACCGTGCTCGGCCCGTGCTTGACGAGCATGATGGCGCGGTCTTTGAGGCGGACATTGGCCCGGCTCTGCTCTTCGGCCTCGCTCTCGGCCAGTTCGGTCTTCGAAGGGTCAGGAACGGGGCGGCCGAGCGCGATGAGGCGTTCGCGCGCTTCCTCAACGTGGGGCGCCATGGGATAGCGTGTTACCACACGGCTGTAGGCGTCGGCCGCGCGATCGTCATAGATGCCGATGAGCCGTTCCTTGGCAGCCTTGTCAATGTTCATCTTCGTGGCCAGACTGCCTTCGGCGGCGTAGGCATCGCCAAGCTGTAACAGGGCCATATCAGAGTGGCTGTACAGGGGATAGCTATCGGTGAGGGTCTGGAGACGCGCGATGCTGGCCGCCCAGTTCTCATGCGTGGCGTAGAAGGAGCCGATGTCGTACTGGCGGTCGGCCAGGACCTCCTGCACTTCCCGCAGGCGCTGCTTGGCGCGGGGAATCAGCGTGGAGTCGGGGAACTGCTGAATCATGTTGCGGTACTCTTCCTGCGCGCGCTCGGCGTTAGCAGGGTCGCGATCCGGCTTCTCCATCTGCATGTAGTAGATATCGGCCACCTTCATCTGCGCTTCGGCGGCTTCTGGCTGGTTGGGGAAGAAGGTGATGAAGTCCTTGTACTCCGCCTCGGCCTGCTGCAGAGCCGCAGTACCGCCTTCCTTGAACCAGCTATCGCCGACCGCGAGCTTGGCCCGCATCTGGTACTCGGATTCGGGATAGGTATTCAGCAGGGTCTGCAGGTCGAGCCGGGCGACATCGTACTTGCCCTTCTTCATCGCCACCATGGCCTTGTCGAAGAGTTCCTTGTCCGGCTGCTTGGAAGTAACTCCGGCCAGGGGATCGGTGGGCGTGGCCTTCTTCGATTTTTGCGTATGCCGCACCGCGTTCGCCGGGGCGGCGGTGACGAGAATGGCGGCCAGGCAGGCCGCGGCAGAAAGGCTGGGAACAATTCGCTTCATGAATACCTCGAAACAGCGCGGATGCTTCAGCTTTGGTGATGGTGAGCCAGCCAGGCCGTCCGCAAAACCGGGCTGCACCTATTGTAACGACGAGGCGGGTTGCCGGTCTGCCGGCGCCCGGTCCCGGTTTTCCGCTGCGCGCGCAGCGGCCAGCAACTCGCGTGCGTTTCGCTCTGCCGTGCCGCCGTCAAAGACGGCACTGCCGGCCACGAGCAGCTCGGCACCTGCTTCGACGACTGAGGCGACGGTGTTGTGAGCGATGCCGCCATCCACCTCGATGAAAAAGTTGAGGCCGCGCTCTTCGCGAAGGCGCACGAGCTGACGAATCTTGTCGAGGGAAAAGGGGATGAACTTCTGCCCACCGAAGCCCGGGTTCACGCTCATGATGAGCACGTGGTGGAGCATGGGCAGTACCTCGTAGAGGAAGTCCACGCGGGTTGCCGGGTTGAGCACCACGCCCGGCTCCATGCCGTTGTCACGGATGTGCTCAATAGTGCGATGGAGATGTGTGCAGGCTTCGTAATGGACGCCGATCCAGTTCGCGCCGGCCTCCGCCAGGGCGGGGATGAAGAGGTCCGGGTTCTCGATCATCAGATGGCAATCGAGAGGCAGGCTGGTAGCTTGGCGCAGCGATTTGACCACTGGGGGGCCGAGTGTGATGTTAGGGACGAAGTGACCGTCCATGATGTCTACGTGGATCACAGTGCCGCCGCCGCGCTCGGCCGCGGCTACATCGTCGGCGAGCCGCGCGAAGTTCGCGGAAAGGATGGATGGGAGGAGTTGAACCACGCTGATCGCTCGGTCTTGACCGGATCAGTGTATCAGTTTGAGGCGCCCGGCCTGGGGAGGCGCGGCTTGGGAGGCGCGGCTTGGGAGGCGCAGGTCTCTTCCGGTGCTGCGGTCGGGTCGCGAGCGCGGCTCGGGTGCGGGCAGGTGTCAAGTTTTCGTCGCATGACAAGCGCGGCGCGGTGTGCGCCCGTGGCGAGAGGAGGGTGTGCGCATCCTACACAGTCGGGCCGTTTCGAGCGTACGGTTGCGGCAGGGAGCCTCGTGTGCGTCGTGTGTTGCTGGTGGTCTGTATCTGTTCGCTGTTGCTGGCACTGGCGGGGTGCGGCGGTTCCGGCAGCCCGGATTTCGGGCTCGCTTTTTCTCCCACGAGCGCGACCTTGGCACCGGGTGGCAGCACAAATGTCAGCCTTGCTGTAGGCGCGGTAGGGGGCTCGCAAGGCGGAGTGGGTGTGGTGTTGACCGGGCTGCCGACGGGGGTGACGGCGAACCCATCAAGCTTTACGACCAGCATTGGCACGGCACAGCAGATTACGCTTACCGCGGCGGCGAGCGCCGGGGCGGCGACCGCAACCCTGACGGCCACGGGGACCTCCGGCACCAAGAGCCACTCGGCGTCGCTCGCCCTTACGGTGGCGGCACCACCCGATTTTTCACTCAGCGTCACGCCTCCTGCTCTGCTGGTGGTAGCAGGCTCGAACGGGGAATCAGTAGCGGTGAACGCGACCGGTGCGAACGGATTCGGCGGGGCAGTCGCAGTAACTCTGAGCGGACTTCCTCCGGGTGTGACCGCCTCGCCCGCGACGCTGACGCTCAATCCCGGTACGCCGCAGAACGTGACCTTTAGCGCGCCCGCATCCACTGCGGCGGAAACGGGAACAGTCACCTTCACCGGGACCTCGGGCTCGCTGAAGCACACGGCAACGCTTGCGCTCGCTGTCGCGGGACCTCCCGTGCCCCCGCCCACCGCGACGCCGGACGTGACCACCTATCACTACGACACCATGCGCACCGGTCTCAATGCGAAGGAGACTGTGCTGATGCCGGCAAACGTGAACGCCGCGGGATTCGGCAAGATTGGGTTCGACGCAGTGGATGGCAAGGTGGATGCGCAGCCGCTTTATCTCGCGGGTGTGTCCATCGGCGGGCAAATGCACAACGTGCTCTATGTAGCGACGGAGCACGGCAGCCTGTATGCTTTCGACGCGGACAACGGACGGCAACTGTGGCAGGTGTCGACCTTGGCCGCAGGTGAGACGCCCAGCGACGACCACGGCTGCAACCAGATCACTCCGGAGATCGGCATCACGTCCACGCCGGTGATCGACCGGCAACTGGGCGCCGATGGAACGATCTTCCTGGTGGCTATGTCAAAGGATGCGGCGGGGAACTACCACCAGCGCCTGCACGCACTGGACCCTACTACCGGAGCCGAAATGCAGGGGAGTCCGATGGAGATCCAGGCGACCTACCCGGGAACAGGCGTTACCAGCCAAAACGGCGTCAATACCTTCGATCCGGCGCAATATGCGGAGCGCGCCGGGCTGCTGCTGCTGAACGGCAACATCTACCTGGGATGGACCTCGCACTGTGACCAGGGCGCATACACCGGATGGTTGATGGCCTATAGCGAAAAGACGCTGCAGCAGACCGCGGTGCTGAATCTCACACCCAATGGCAGCGACGGATCGATCTGGATGAGCGGTGCCGGATTAGCAGCGGACAGCAGCGGTTACATATATCTCCTGGATGCAAACGGCACCTTCGATACCACACTCGATGCGAACGGATTCCCGATTCACCAGGATGTCGGCAACTCGTTTCTCAAGATCTCGACCGCCAATAATGGGCTTGCGGTGGCCGACTACTTCGAGCCTTTCAATACCGTCGCGGAATCGAACGCGGATCAGGACCTTGGTTCCGGCGGAGCCATGGTGCTGCCCGATGTACCGGGGGCGAATGGGGCGCCGCTGCACCTCGCCGTGGGTGCGGGCAAGGATGGGAATGTCTACTTCGTGAACCGCGACAATATGGGCAAGTGGAACGCGAGCACGAACAACATCTATGCCGAACTCCCCGGCATCTTTACCAACGGCGTGTGGTCGGCGCCAGCCTATTTCAACGGGACTGTGTACATCGGCGGCGTATCCGACTCGGTGAAGGCATTCAGTGTGGCTCCGGTCTCCGGGGGCAGCTTGCCAATCTCCGGGACGCCGACAAGCACGACAGCAACGCGCTTCGGGTACCCCGGTTCGACGCCGAGTGTGAGCGCAAACGGTACGACGAACGGCATTGTTTGGGCACTGGAAAGCGGCTTAAATAATCCAGGTGTGCTGCACGCCTACGATGCCACAGACCTGAGCAAAGAGCTGTACAACAGCACGCAGGCCGCGAACGGACGGGACGCCTTCGGCAACGGCAACAAGTTCATCACGCCGATGGTGGTGAACGGTAAAGTGTACGTCGGCACGCAGAATGGAGTGGCGGTGTTCGGCTTACTGCCGTCAGCTACAACCCCATAAACAATCAGAGGCTGTCACTTACGGCGTGGGAAGTCGATAACGGAACGGAGACGGTCTGAGCGCCCGACCTGGCGTCTATAGCCCCTTTGGCTCTTCCTTCGCTGTTGTCGCTTCTGAGTTCGTTTTAGCGTAAAAGCCATCGCGCGTTTGCACGTACAGGTCCTTCTTCTTCGCGTTGAGCCGCAGCGGGTGGAAGCCTTCTGTGGCGCCTACGGCAAACGGGGTGAAGCCGAGCATGTATTCGGAGCGGAGTTCCTGCTCGATGCTGGCGTAAATCTGATCGACTGTCTGCTTCTTGGTGACCTCGAACATGCGGCCACCCGTTTCTCCGGAGATCTGCTCAAGGATTTTCTTCCCGTCCACGTGCGGTTCCTGCTCACGTGGTTGGCCTCCGCCTCGCCTGCCGCTACCTCCACCCGGCCAGCCGCCGCCCGGCCATCCGCTGCCGCCTCGGCCGCCGGGCCATCCAACTCCGGGCGAGCCGGTGTTCCTGCCGAAGCCGCCGTTCTGGCCTTCCTGGCCCTTGAAGTAAACCGTGTACACGACAGTCTCGGCGCGTTGCGCCGCTTCAATTGCAGATTGCAGCGTTTCCTTGCTCCCGCGGTCCACGCCATCTGTGAGCACGATGACGGCTTTGCGGCCGGTCTGCTTGCGCATCAGCTCGTTACTGGCGAGGTAGATCGAATCATAAAGAAGCGTGCCACCGCCGCGACCAGCCCGGCGTCCGCTGCCTTGTCTGTCGTCAGAAGATGACCCGCCGCTTCCTCCATTCGAGAATTGCGGTTCCGGTCCTGCAAGCTCCGCGAGGCCCTTTTCCAGCTTTTCACGTGAAGTGGTCAGGTCTGCCAGCAGCTCAACTTCATGATCGAAGTGAATGAGAAAAGCCTGGTCCTTCGGCCCATTCAACATTTGCGAAAGGAAGTGCTCGCTGGCCGTGCGCTCTTCACTGAGGGCATTGCGCTGGCTCATGCTGGTATCCACCAGCAGGCCGAGCGTCAGCGGCAGGTTGGTATCGAGGGTGAAGTACTTGATGGTCTGCGGTTGGCCATCTTCCGTCAGGATGAAGTCATCTTTGGTCAGATCCGTCACCAACTGGCCCTTTTTGTCCCGAACGGTTACCGGAAGGGTGACGACGCTGACGCCGGTTCGAAAGGTGGGCCTGTCGGAGGACTGGGCCGGCGTAGATTGCCCTTGCTCCTTCGCCTGAGCCGGAGTTTGCGCTGGAAGTGCAACCGTAGCAAGTCCAAGGCCAAGGAGAAGAAAACATGCGCAAGCAGGGCGCTTCTCTGAAAAGAGTGCAGGTGTCCGTAGGGATTTCATAGGGTCTGAGAGAAAGACGAAACTCGCAGTCCCCAAGCTTCACCTCGGGCAACTGTCCGGGGGGGATGTGAGAAAGCCGCCTGGCTCACTCGGGCCGAGCATGTACCCCCCCCCGCATAGTTCTCAGACCTGCGCCGATCACTCCTCCGATTTCCGGGCGTTGCGCGCCTTGACCTTGAACCAGATGGGCGAGCCGATAAAGCCGAACGACTCGCGGATCTGGTTCTGCAGAAAGCGCTCGAAGGAGAAGTGCAGCTTCACCTGCCGGTCGGTAAAGAGGATGAAAGTTGGCGGCGCGACCTGAGCCTGTGTCATGTAGTAGATGCGGACCTTTTTGGCCATTGGTACGCTGGCTCGCTGAAAGTCGACCCTCTCCAGGAACCGGTTCATCTGGCCGGTGGAGACGCGCTTGCGGCGCTCGGCGGAGACCAGGGCGATCGACTCGAGCAGGCGGTGCAAATTGGTACGCTGCGCCGCGGAGAGAAATACGATGGGCGCATAGTCAAGATACTTCAGCACATTGCGCACCTGCTCTTCGAAGATGGCGCGGTCGGCGGGTGGCTTGCCGTCTGTGCGGGCGGTGGTGACGAGGTCCCACTTGTTGACCACGATGATGACGGAGCGGCCGCTCTCATGCGCGTAGCCGCCAATATTGGCGTCGCTGGAGGTGACACCCTCGGTGGCATCAATCACCAGCAGGGCAACATCCGCCGCTTCCAGATGGCGTCGTGCCATGATGACCGAGAGCTTCTCCGCCATCGCGTGTGTTTTGCCCTTGCGGCGGATGCCGGCGGTATCCACAAACCGTAGCTGCTGGCCCTGGTAGTCCATCACCTCGTCAACCGCGTCACGCGTCGTACCGGCGATGGGCGAGACGATGGCGCGACTGGTGCCGGTCAGCGCGTTGAGCAGCGTGGATTTGCCCACGTTCGGACGGCCGATGATGGCGATGGAGGTCTCGCGCTGGCGGTATTCGCCGTGTGTGCGATGTAGGGACTCGCTGGCTTCGGTGTCACGTTCCTCTTCGGCCGGCACAGCTTCCTCAGTGGCCTCCGCGGGAAAGGGCAGCACGGCCCAGATCGCATCCAGCAGGTCGCCGATGCCGCTGCCGTGCTCGGCGGAGATGGGAAAGAGCTCGCGAATCCCGAGCTTGCGGAAGTTCTGCGTCTGTGGGGCGAGTTGTTCGGTATCGGTCTTGTTGACGGCGAGAAAGATGGGCTTGCCGGAGCGGATGAGCAGGCGCGCGAGTTCGAGGTCAGGGGCGGCGAGCTCGGTGCGGCCATCCACCACCATCACGATCGCGTCGGCCTCCTCCAGCGCCACCTGGGCCTGGCGGAAGATCTCCGCCGGGATAAGCTCGGGGTCATCGGGAACGATGCCCCCTGTGTCCACGATGCGCGCGGTGCGGCCCGACCATTCGACCTCGCCATAGATACGGTCGCGGGTGATGCCGGGCTCGTCGCCCACGATGGAACGGCGAGTACCGGTAAGGCGATTGAAGAGCGTCGACTTGCCTACGTTGGGACGGCCACAGATCGCAAAAGTGGGCAGCGCTGTGCGGGTCTGCTTCTGCAGCATTTGCCCTGCGAAGATGCCGCGTGCCGGACTGGTCTCCTCATCGAGCGAAGGCGCGCGGCGCCCGTCCGAGGATGTTGCCACAGTCTCCACGCCGCCGGTCGCCTTGCGACTGCGCTTTGCCTTCTTCGGATTGGGTTTGGCGGTAAGCGCGGAAGAGTTAGCCCCGCGGGAGCGCGCGGCCTTTTCTCTCGCGATAGCCGCGGCCGATGCTCGACGGGAACTGTTGCGGGCAGCGCGCTCGCTATGGGCTCTCTTACTTTGCGTTTTCTTCGGTGGAGTCAATCGAAGCTCATTTCCGGCAGCGAACTGCGCACCTCTCTATTATAGAAAGTACGCCCCTTATGAATGCCGCTGTACCGTCCAGCTCGCAACCCGCGCCGGCTTTGCCCAAGGTGTATAGCTTTTTTGCGCCCGGCGGCGTGCTGGCCGGGTCGCCGCTGCCGTACGAGTTCCGGCCGGGTCAGTTGGAGATGGCGCAGGCCGTTGAGCGTGCGCTGACCGAACACCATCACCTGGTCGTCGAGGCAGGCACGGGCACCGGCAAGACGCTGGCCTATCTCCTGCCGGCCCTTCGGCTGGGGCAGCGCGTCATCATCTCCACCGGAACCAAAAACCTGCAGGAGCAATTGTTCTTCAAGGACGTGCCGTTTCTCGAATCGCTGCTTGGCCCCTTGCGGGTGAGCTACATGAAGGGACGCGCGAACTATCTTTGCCGGCACAAGCTCTACACCTTGCGCGAGCAGCCGATTCTCAATGGCCTGGAAGAGATCGACCAGTTCCACAAGATCGCCAAGTGGGAGAAAGAAACAGAAACCGGCGACCGTGCCGAGATCGATGGGCTGCCGGAGAACAGCCAACTGTGGCACAAGCTGGACGCCCGCACGGAAGCCTGCCTGGGGCAGAGCTGTCCGGACTGGGAGCGCTGTTTCATCACCGAGATGCGGCGCAAGGCGCTTGAAAGCGACATCGTCATCGTGAACCACCACCTGTTCTTCGCAGACCTCGCGATCAAGCTGCAGGCCAGGGCGGCGCCGGATGCAGGCATTCTGCCGGATGCCGCCGCTGTCGTCTTTGACGAGGCGCATGAACTGGAAGAGGTGGCATCGCAGTACTTCGGCGTGGTTTTGAGCAATGTTCGATTCGAAGAACTGGCGCGCGACCTGGAGGCGACCTTGCGTTCCAAGGTCACCATGTCGAGCGGCGTCCTGAGCGCGGCCGCCACCATACGGGAGCGGGCCCGCTTGTTCTTTGGCGCGCTGCCGCAGGAGGGCAGCGGGCAGGGGCGGATGCCGTTTACCGGGCGCGAGGAGTTCCTGGAAACCTTCGGCGATGTTTACCTGGGCCTGATGAACGGGCTGCATCGGCTGGAAGGAGAGCTGGAGCAGTTACGCGGCGTGGATGAAGCTACAGGTTTTCGCAAGCGCACGGCCGATATGCGCGAGCATCTTCGCTTCCTGCTCGAGGCCGACGACAAGAACACGGTCTTCTGGATCGAGCGGCGGTCCGCCGGGCCACTACGCCAGAATTCCCGCAATACCTACCTGCAGGCGACTCCGATCGATATCTCCGACCTGCTGCGGGAGCAATTGTTTGAGAACTTCCCCAGCGTGGTACTCACCTCGGCAACGCTCACCGTGGGCGGCGGATTCGGGCACGTACGCCGTCGCCTGGGCATGGATGAGGCGAAGGAACTGGTCGTGCCGTCGCACTTCCGCTACGGGCAGCAGGCGCTACTATACCTGCCGCCAGAGATGCCGGACCCGCGCGATCCGGCTTTTCCCGCCGAAGCAGCCAAACGCATCCGGCGCATGCTGGAGATTACCGAGGGCCGCGCCTTTTGCCTGTTCACCAGCTATGCGGCCATGCGCGACTGCTACGAACGGCTCCTGGCAGAGGTGGAATACCCGCTACTGCTTCAGGGAACCGCGCCGAAGAAGGCGCTGCTGGAGGAGTTCCGCACCACGCCAAACGCCGTGCTGTTTGGCACCTCGTCTTTCTGGCAGGGGGTGGATGTGCAGGGCGAGTCGCTCAGTTGCGTCATCGTGGACCGGCTGCCGTTCGCGGTACCGAGCGACCCGGTGATCGCAGCGCGCATGCGGGCGATTGAAGCGGAAGGGCGGAGCGCGTTTTTCGAATACCAGGTGCCGGAGGCAGTGATCACGCTGAAGCAGGGATTCGGGCGTCTGATCCGTTCGCTTGAAGACCGCGGCGTGCTGATGTTGTTAGACGGGCGGGTGCAGCGGCAGCGTTACGGAAAGATATTTCTAGCTAGCCTGCCGCCCTATCGCGTCACGAAAGATATTGCCGAAGTCGCGGATTTTTTCCGCCCAGCCCACTAACTCCCACCCATCCTGCATCCGAGTTATCCGTAGCTGTCGTTGTGCGCTTAGCCTGTGGCGTAAACCCTGCGTTTTGGGCTTGTCATCTGTAACTGCGTCGTGCTAGGAATAGGAGTGATAAACCTAGTATCCTGAAATACTTTGCCTGTTCTTCTGTACTCTGCACCCCAAAACTGCACGGTTTCTCTATGTCTCGGGAACTTCCTTTCTGTTCCCATAAGCTTATGTGTACTTGGCCTTCGAGCCGCCTGATCCAGGGCTGCGCGAACACTTCTTGTTGAGAGCAAAACTGAACAAAGACAAGCTTGATCTCTTTCCAGATCGAGCGCAGCGGTCCCGGGCTGAACCAGCATCGCGGCCTCTGCGTCTATCTCTGTCAGAGCGAATGCAAAAAAGGAGCAGGACCTTGAGCATCATCAAAGCGTTTTTTCGCGGTAAGATTGCCGGCGCCATCGGCATGGGTGTACTCAGCCTGTTGGCCGCCTCATCTGCTTTCGCCCAGAGCGGCACTGTGGTCGCGGACTTCGGGTATCGACAGTCCAGCGCCCACCCAATACCGGCGTACATGCTGGGCGCCGGCTCCGGCGGCGCGGTACACCCAGGTTCGCTGCCGCTGCTCACCCACGGCGGCCTCTACTACACGCGCTTCCACGCCTATATCGAAAATATCTACAAGACAAAGACACCCGACTGGACCTACTTCGACCAGCAGATGCGGGCCGTCCAGAACGCGGGCATGCACGTCATCCTGGAGGTGGACCACACGCCCACCTGGCTGCTGCCCAGCCCTAACCCGTGCAAGAGCGGACAGGATCCGAACTACGCCTATCCGCGCGATGTAAACACATTTGCCTCGCTCGCTGCCTCCCTGGTGCACCATCTGGATGCCAACTTCCCGGGCGTGGTGCAGGATTACGAAATTTGGAACGAGCCGGACGGCGGCGGCATGTGCGCCCCGGATACTACCGAGGCCACGCGACTGAAGACCTACATGTCCATCTACGCAGCGACAGCCCCTGCGCTGCGTGCGGCGGCGGCTCATGACGGCGTAAGCATCCGCATCGGCGGCCCCACGCTGGGGTCCTCTGCGGCGACGGCCTCTCGCTGGCTGCCGACCTTCCTCAGCGATTCCCGGACCGCCCCGTACGTGGATTTCGTGAGCTATCACTATTACCCGACTGGCCCTTACGACGCCTCGCATGGCATGACCTGGAGCGGCACCAATGGCACGCCGTCGCTTTACCAGAAGACGCAGAATGTGAACATTGGCGTAGCGGCAGTCTACAAGCAGGTTTCCGCGCTGGTAAGGAAGGGATCGCAGCCCCACGCCAGCACCACCCCGATCTACTACGACGAGTACAACTCCGATTGGGGATTTGTTCTGGACTGCTGCCGCAACAACCCAACCTACGCACCCGTCTGGAATGCGCTGGTTTTCGCAGATCTGCTGAATACCGCGTATGCGGGCGCGAACGTTCCTGCGAAGATCCTGTACTACGCGATCAGCAACCCGCCCTTCTGCCTGGCCGGGAAGGTGGATGCAAACATGGACTGCACCTATGGCTCGGCGTACACGCCAGAAGCGTACCCGCAGTACTATGCGCTCGATCTGTTCTCGTCGCCGTCATTCCTGGATTTGAAGTATGGCGGCCACATGGCACTATCCCTACAGCAGGCGAACTCGAGCCTGGTAGCGACGGCATTCACCACCAACGCCGGCGACACGATCGTGATCGTGAACCCGACCGGGACCTACTTCGGCGGTGTCGGTGCAGTGGCCAATCACCCTGGCTACAGCACGGTGCACGCATCCGGCTACCTGCTGAATTCCTCTAACCGAACGATCGCAACCGAATCCTTCCCGGTCTCTGTCGCGAACGGGGCGGCCCGGGTCACGGTGTCGGTACCGCCGTACTCGGTACTGGCCATCACCTTCCATCCGTAAGAGACTGCTCCGTCCTGACCATCGGCCTTGCGAAGGTCTCCAAGCCGTCAAGCAGCCCTGCCGAAGCGCACCGAAACCCGGTGCGCTTCGCTGCTATGATCGAGGAAGAGCCCCTTTCGATGTCGCGCAATCTCTACATTCTGGCAGCATCGCTGCTGCTGTTTTCCCTCGTCTCCTGCGCCATGGTGGCCACGGAGAGCTCTTACCAGCCAGACCTGCCGGGCAACGGCTCCTTGTGGAAGACAACCGGGCTGTTCCTGTTCTTAGGCGCGCTAGTGGCCGCTTTTGCCGCCACCATGACCGCCATGTTTGAGCAGGTGGAGCGGCGGAACGAAGAACGGGAACGGCGTCAGGGACGACGCGGGCGCTAGCGGCTTCCCAGCGAGCGCCGGCTATGTTCATGCGGATCTTTGAAGGCCTGCTTTGGCGCGAACTGTAGAATGAAGAGTGGAATTTCTCCAGGAAAGAAAGACGACATGTACGAGGTAACAGTGGAAGCCGGGTTCTCTTCCGGACACTTTCTGCGCAATTATCGCGGCAAGTGTGAGAATCCTCACGGTCACAACTACAAGGTGCGCGTGACGCTGCGCGGAGCGGAGCTGGACGCGGCCGGCCTGCTGCTGGACTTCAAACAGTTGAAGCAGGTGATGCGGCCGGTTATTGAGCGGCTGGACCACCAGATGATCAACGATCTCGAGCCCTTTACGGTGATCAATCCCTCTGCTGAAAATCTATCCCGCTATTTCTTCGACGAAACCAACCGGCAGCTCAGCGAGATGACCGGCGGACGGGTGCGCGTGAAGGATTGCACCATCTACGAGACCGATACAACCACGGCGACATATTACGAGTAGCCGGCGTGTACCTGATCGAAATCTACAAATCCGTACAGGGTGAATCCAGCTTTGCCGGGCTGCCGTGCATCTTTGTGCGCCTGGCCGGGTGTAACCTTCGCTGCTCCTGGTGCGACTCGGAGTACACCTTCAAGGGCGGCTACAAGCAGACCCTCGAACAGGTGGAAGCGGCGGTGGAGCAGCTTGCGCCCGTGCGGCTGGTCGAGTTCACCGGGGGCGAGCCGATGCTGCAGGAACGGGAACTGGTCCCGTTGATGGAGCGCCTGCTCGCGAAGGGCTACGAATTGATGATTGAGACCAGCGGAGAGCGTCCCCTGGAACAGGTGCCTGCCGCGGTCCACAAGATTGTTGACGTAAAGTGCCCGGCCTCTGGCGAGGCCGGCAGCTTCCGTATGGGCAACCTCGACGCGCTCACGCCTCGCGACGAAGTAAAGTTTGTTATCAGCAACCGCGAAGATTACGAGTTCGCACGCGACTTCACGATCACGCACCGGCTGCCGGAGCGGGCCGGAGGCGTGCTGTTTTCCCCGGCCTTCCGCAAGACGCCGTCGATCGAGCGTACGGCAGAGAACTGCGCCCTCGATCCGCGCGAGCTTGTTGAGTGGATGCTGGCCGATGGCGTGCCGGCGCGGCTGAGTTTGCAGATCCACAAGTTCATCTGGGAGCCGGCGAAAAAGGGCGTTTAGCGCCGGCTATTTTGTGCTGGTCGCCGCCGGTGTGCTCACGGCCTTGGTGGTCACGGCCTTGTCCAGCGGGATCTCGAAGGCAAATAACTCGTGTCCATTGGCGGCGCGCAGCTTGCGCAACTCCAGGCGGCCACCGACCAGCGGATTGTGCAGATTCTGCAGGTTATAGAACAGGAATCCGGCACGCGTCGTGTGCGGCTCGACGGCAATGGCCGCGTACTCGTAGCGGCTGAAGTCGTCCTCGATCAGCTTGTCCTGGGATTTGTGCTTGCCCAGCGTGAAGGGGCCCACCTTGTAGCCGCTCTTGAGGTCGCTGGGCCGGCTGAGAATCCGCTCCACGTCGCCTGGCTCGGCAGCGGGAATCTTGTCTCCAGCGGCGGTGATGAAATCGATGCGCGCGTCGTTGAGTGAGATCGGCGTATCACCGTGATTGCTCACGATGATGCGGATAGGCAGGACATCATAGCGGCTGTAGTTGATATGAAAGATGCCCGCTTGTTCCGGCGTGTTGAACGGCTCGGCGGCGATGGCCACGTGCTCGGCCGGATGATTGTCCACAGCGGGATACTGCATGGCATCCTGCGCCGGAGGAGGCGCCTTATCACCACCAAGAGCCGCGGGGGCGCTCAGCGCAACCAGGGCAAGAACAACGCAGAGTACAGGGGAACAGAGCCTTCGCATATCAGGTGTATGCAGACGATTATGATCGTGCTCGGGCATTGCCGTAAAGCTGCCCCGGAAGGCGAGTCGCATCCCGATCGTGATCCTGGTGCTCTACAACCTGTTGCTCTTGCTGGCGCTGGGCGCAGCGACTCCCTACTGGCTCTTTCGCGTGTTGACCGAGGGGAAGTATCGCGAGGGCTTCTGGGAGAGACTGGGTCGCGTGCCCGCGGGTTTGCGCGCGGCAGGGCAGGGGAAGCGCACGATCTGGGTGCATGCCGTGTCCGTGGGCGAGGTGACAGCAGTGAGCCGCCTCGTCGAACAATTGGATGCCGTGGCGCCGGAGTACCGCGTTGTTATCTCGACGACGACGCGCACCGGGCAGCAGCTTGCGCGCGCACGCTTCGGCCACGGGCGCTGTTTCTATTACCCGCTGGATTTGCCGTGGGCGGTGCGGCAGTCTCTCCGCGTGCTGCGGCCGGCAATCCTGGTGCTGGCAGAAAGCGAGTTCTGGCCCAACATGCTCGCCGCGTGCCGGCGCGCACACGTGCCCGTGGCAGTCGTGAACGGTCGCGTCTCCGATCGATCCCTGCCGCGCTATCTGCGACTCAGGCGAGTGTGGCGGCCATTCCTAGAAGTGTTGACATTGCTGCAGGCGCAAAGCGAAACGGACGCGCGGCGGTTCATCCAAATAGGGGTACCGGCTGCCCGGGTGCAGGTCGGGGGCAATTTGAAGTTTGACGTGCGCCCGCCGGCGGCAGCAGCGATCGTGGATGCACTTCGCCGGAACCTGCCCGCGGGGGCACCGGTGCTGGTATGCGGGTCAACGCTGGAAGGCGAGGAAGCGATCCTGCTGGATGCGTGGTCGGGAGTGCTGCAGCAGACGCCCAATGCGGTCACGGTGGTGGCGCCGCGCCATCCGGAGCGCTTTGCCGCCGTAGGGGAGCTGGTCGCACGGCGCGGCCTGTCGCTGACGCGGCGCTCGCAGTGGATGGAGCAGCCCGGCCCGCTTGCACCGGGGAGCGTGTTTCTGCTGGATTCCATCGGCGAACTGGCGGCGGTGTACGGGCTGGGCGCGGTGGCGTTTGTGGGCGGGAGTCTCGTACCGGCCGGCGGGCACAATCCGCTGGAGCCGGCGCAGTGTGGAGTTGCTGTGGTGATGGGTGAGCACTATGAAAACTTCCGCGGCTCGGTGGAGTTGCTGCGCGCGCACAATGCGATCACGCTGACCTCTCCCGAGGCACTTGAAGGAACGCTGCGCTCGCTGTTCTCGGAGCCTGACAGGGCGGTTGCCCTGGGAGTACGTGCGAAGACGGTAGTGGAGCGCGAGTCTGGCGCGACCGGGCGCGCCGTTAAGGCCATTGTTGAGTTGCTGCAGGCGAAGGGCCGCGCATGAAAGTGCATCCCTCGCTGGCGCCATTGCTGCCGCTCGTGCCGTTGTACCGAGCGGGTCTAGCCGTGAAGGAGGCGGCATTGCGGCAGGGCTGGCAGTCCACGAAGCGGTTGGGCTGGCCGGTGGTGAGCGTCGGCAATCTTTCGGTCGGGGGCGCGGGAAAGACGCCGGTGGTGATGCACCTGGCGCGCCTGCTGTCTGCGGCCGGCGCGACTGTGGACGTGCTGTCGCGCGGGTACGGACGCAGCTCGCACGAGCCCGCGAGGGTAGACCCGGCGGGCTCCGCTGCGCAGTACGGAGATGAGCCGCTGCTCATGGCACGCGCCGGCGTGCCGGTCTTTGTGGCGCCCAGGCGGTACGACGCCGGCTTGATGGCAGAGGCCACTCTGGCGCGCACGCCGGAGCCGCACATCCATCTGCTCGATGACGGTTTCCAGCATCGCCAGCTCGCGCGGACGGTGGATATTGTGCTGCTCCATCGCAGTGATTTCTCGAGCGCCCTGCTGCCCGCTGGCCGTCTACGCGAGCCGCTGCGGGCGCTTTCTCGCGCGGACGTCGTGATCCTTCGCGAAGAGGATGCGGACCTCGAAGCAGAAGCGCGTCGTTACGCCGCAGAAAGCGCCGTGTTCTGGCGCATGCGTCGCCGCATTACCGTGCCTGCCGGAGTACCACAGGTCGCGGCATTCTGCGCCCTGGCGCGGCCGGACGAGTTCTTTGCAGCACTGCGTGAGGCCGGTCTGAAGCTCACGCTCGCCCTGTCGTGGCGCGACCATCACCGCTATGGCGAGGCAGATATAGAACGGCTGAAGCGGCTTGCGGCAAAGGGGCCCTTCGATGCGTTCGTAACCACCGCGAAGGACATGGTGAAGCTGGAGCCTGCATGGCGCGCGGACTTAGAGCAGGTGGCGCCACTTCTGACTGCCGAACTCGAGGTCAGCTTCACCCAGGATGCAATCGTGGCCGAGACTATGCTGCGGCTTGTGACTGCGCATGAAGCCCGCAAAACACTGTGAGAAAATTGAGACTTGCCACACAACAGTTCCAGCAAGCGCGTGCTCATCGTGAGACTGGGCGCGATGGGCGATGTGCTCCACGCGATGCCCGCGATAACCGCGCTGCGGAAGCAGCATCCCGATTGGTTTCTGGGGTGGGTGATTGAGCCGCGCTGGATGCCGTTGCTGCAGGCCCATGCGGACGCTGCCCCAGCAAGCCCCGCAATGCCGCTGTTGGATCGCGTACACACGGCACACGCACGTGGCTGGGCGCGGGCGCCGCTCGCCCCCCGTACTCGGAATGAGTTGCGGCATCTTCGCCGCGAACTGCGCGCAGAGCACTACGACCTTTGCGTCGATCTGCAGGGTGCAGTCCGTTCCGCGGCGATCGCACGCCTGTCGGGTGCCCCCCTGGTGGGCGAGGCTGAGCCCAGGGAGCGTCCGGCGCGGTGGCTCTTCACCCGGCGAGTGAAGACGAGCGGCGTGCACGTGATCGAGCAGGCCTGCGAGGTGGTCGAGGGTGCCTTCAACACAACGCTCGCCTGTGAGCAGCCGCCCTTGCCGCGCGATGAGGCTGCGGAGGCGTGGGCCAATCTTCAGGTGAATGCAGGAAAGCCGCTGCTGCTCATCAACCCCGGCGCGGGATGGGGCGCGAAGCGGTGGCCGGCAGAGCGATACGGCGCGGTCGCACATGCGCTGGGTAGAGCTGGTCTGGACGTAATCGTGAATGCCGGTCCCGGCGAAGAGACCATTGCACAGGAAGTGGCGGAGGGGAGCGGCGGCTATGCGCGCGCACTGCCTGCAAGCATCAGCGAGCTGATCGCGATCACGCGCCGCGCAGCACTGGTCATCGCCGGAGACACCGGGCCGCTGCACCTTGCGTGCGCCCTGGGCAGACCGGTGGTGGGCATCTTTGGGCCGACAGACCCGGCACGCAATGGTCCGTTCGGAGTGCCGTTCCGCGTGCTGCGGCATCCGGAAAGCAAGCGCGACCACACCCGGCGGAGCACGCCTGAAGCTGGCTTGCTGACCATCACGGCGGAAGCCGTTACAGAAGCGACGTCCGCGCTTCTGCGGGAAGCGGCGGTGCGCGCGTGAGCGGCGGTGCGGCCGGATGGGCCCGTATCGCGCGCCGCATCCGGGTGCCCATGGGCTTTTTGTTTGCCGTGTTCTTCCTATGGCAAGCGCGCCCTTCGTTTCGCCTCTCTGTTGTGGAGCCTGGTTCTGGTAGTGCCGGGCGTGCTGCTGCGCGCCTATGCCTCGGGCTATGTGAACAAGAACGCGGAGCTCACGGTGACAGGGCCATACGCGTATACGCGCAACCCGCTCTACCTCGGCTCCATGATGATCGCCTTCGGCTTCGCGATTGCGGCGCGCTCCTGGATTGTCGGTGCGCTGCTCGCGCTGCTGTTCCTGCTGATCTACGTCCCTGTAATCCGCTCGGAAGAAGAGTTCCTGCGCGGCACCTTCAGCAACTTCGACGCGTACCGCCGGCGCGTGCCGCCGCTTCTCCCACGGCTTACGCCGGCGCGCTTTGAAGAGGCGAGCGGGGCCGGGTCTTTTTCCAGCGCGCTCTATCGTAAACACCGCGAGTACAATGCAGCTTTGGGAACGCTCGCGCTTTACGCGTTTCTGCTCCTCCTACTTTTTTTGCGGCACTTGCTGCTTGCGCGGGCCGCCAGGTGAATCGAATTTGATCCAACGATGGCTGCTCTTTGCGGCTTTGCTGCTGTGGCAAGGGCCTGCTCCGGCCCCGGCGCAGCAGCATCTACCGCCGCTTCCGGCTCCGCAGGCGCAGTACCTGCCCCAGCACAGCACGCTTTCCTATGCGGTGGACTGGCGGGTGTTCCCGGCGGGCACGGCCAGCTTTCATCTGGAAGCCGATGGCAATACGGAGCGCATCACCGCGGCCGGGGACGCCATTGGCGCCGTCAGCCTGCTCTATCGCGTGGTGGACCGCTTCCAGTCCTCGTTTGACCGCCGCACTGGCTGTTCGCTGAATTTCAGCAAGCAGTTGCAGGAAGGACGCAGGCAGGTCAACAGCACGCTGCAATTCCAGTACGGTGCAGGCAAACAAGTCCTGGACGAGCGGAACCTGGTGAAGGGAACCGCGCGCCACCAGGAGTCGCCGATTCCATCGTGCGTCAGCGATCTGATGTCCGCGATCTTTGTCGCGGGCGCGCAGCCGATCGAGGTGGGCCGCAGCTTCTCACTGCCCGTGGCTGACGCAATGCGCGTGGTAGCCGTTACGTTCAAAGCCGAAGCGCGCGAGGAGATCAAGACCACCGCGGGCACATTTCAGACGATCCGTGTTGAGCCGACGGCGGATGCCGGCGTGGTTAAGAACCGTGGCAATATCTGGATCTGGTACAGCGATGATGCACGCCACTTGCCGGTGCAGATGCGCGCGCGCCTGTTCTGGGGAACGCTCACGATGCGGCTGACCACGGTAGAGCAGAAGTAGGCCCGCCTCAGCCGGCTTGTTTTACTGCACGCGGAAGCGTTCCCGCATCAGCCGTTGCAGGCGAGGCTTGTAGATGAGATCGTAGGCGAGTTCCTTGTCCGGGAACATGGCCAGTGCCGCGCGCCGGCTGTCCGCGATCATCTCCGCCGCATGTTCATAGGACAGCGAAACATCCTGCGCGATCACGGACATCACCATGTCCATCATCAATTGCAGCCGGCGGATCTTGCGCCGTTCTTCCTGCGCTTCCAGCACCGTTTGAGCCGCCTCCCGGGATTTGGCGTCCTCGCCGGAAGCGATCACGTCTCCAGTCGCATTCCGCTGCTGATTCGGTTCATGGATTCCCATGCCTTGGCCCTCCCGCTCGCGGCGCCCGCCAGCCAGGGCGCAGTGGCACGATCGTATACCGAAGAGATGCGCGCGGGGACGGAAAAGATGAATCGGGAGGCGTCCCCGGTTGCGTTTCGCGCACCGTCAGTGCTGTTCCGGGAAAACCGTCGCGCCATCCAGATAGAACGTTGACAGCCCAAGCAGGTCGGTACGATAAGTACGCGTGTACAGGTCCTGCAGGTGGGCCAGCGTCTCCCAGCGTGGATGGTGATAGCTGTTCTGCAGGCCTACGGAGATGACCGCATACCGCGGTGCGACGGCGTGCAGAAAGGGCGGGATGCTCGATGTTTTGCTGCCGTGGTGGCCCACCTTGAGCAGATCGGCGGATAAACCGGGCTCTGAGAGCATTCGCGCTTCGCTGGGCGCTTCCGCGTCGCCCTCCAGCAGCGCCGAGGTCTTGCCATACGCAACGTGGAGCACGAGGGAATCGTTGTTGCTGGCGCGTGCGCCGGGGATGTAATCCGCCGCTGGGGCAAGAACGTGCATCTGCGCCTCGCCGAACGAGAATGCGTCCCCGGCGGTGAAGTGCCGGATCGTTGTGCCTTCGCTCCGGGCCTGCGCGAGAAGCTGCTGGTACGCCGGAATCTCCGGATTATTGCCGACCCACAGTTCCCGGGGCTGGAAATTGCGCAGCACCGCCGTCATACCGCCCATATGGTCGCTGTGCGCATGCGTAAGCGCGACGGCATCCAGTCGAGTGATGTGGCGGCTCCACAGATAGGGCGAGACGACATCTTCGCCGATTTCGAAATTACCGCGATTTCCGCCCATGCCACCGACCGGACCACCGGCATCGATGAGCAGCGTCTTGCCCTTGGGCGAGATCACCAGCAGCGCATCTCCTTGCCCTACATCGACGGCCGTGATTTCGAGCACGTGATCGTGCCGGACGATTGGCGCCGGCATAACGGCGCACATCGCCGCTGCAACTAGGGAAGCCATACCGGGGAGCAGTGCGTGGCGAGGGCGGCGCACCGCGTACACAGCGCAGGCGAGCAGCGCCAGGCCCGCGGCGATAAGCGCCGGAGTCGGGCCGGCCACGCGGAAATCGCCACTGCTGCTGTGTCCAAAGCGAGTGATGATCGCAGTAATCAGGTGCAACACTACGGCCGTAGCCGCTGCGGGCACACCCGCCAGCTTGGGTAGGAGCAGCGATGTTCCCAAGGTAGCAAACGCGAGCGGCAATAGCAGCCCCAGCATGGGAATGATGAGCACATTCACCACCAGGCTGTACACCGTGATCCGGTGGAAGTAGACCGCCATGGGAAGCGCCATGGTGAGTTCGATGGTGGCGGAGACGAGCACCAGTTCGAGCAAGCGCAGCGACCACCGGACCAGCAGAGCAAGGCCGTTCTGCGCGCGCCGGTTTGCGCCTTTCCGCTTTGCAGTATGGGAGCGGTTGCGTGGCAGCAGGAGCAGAGGCTCGATGTGATCGGCTACCAGGCGAAGCGTGACCCGGAACTGTGCGATGTATGGAGGCAGCGTGCTGTCCATGCCCACCACCGGCAGACGCCGCGTGGCCCGCAGAAATGGGCCAAAGGTGCGCTCCAGCACGGGCGCCACCAGGCCCGCGATGGCGATGACGGAAAGCAGTGTCATCTGCAGGCTGGCTTCCCACAGTGAACCGGGGCTGATAACCAGAAGGCAGAGCGCGGCGAAGCCGATTGCGTTGAGCCCGGTGCGTTCGCGGAAGAGAACACGTCCGAGCAGATAAAGCGCGATCATGAACAGCGCTCGCTGGACGGGCTGGCCGAAGCCGGTAAGCACGGCATAGCCGCTGGCGAGCGCCAGGGTGAGGGCCGCGGTCAGCACACGGTGAAGGCGAAAGCGGCGCGCTGTCATCATGACCAGCGCGGCAAAAAGGCCGAGATGGAGACCGGACACCACGAGAAGATGAAACGAGCCCGTACGTTCGAATCCAGCGCGGACATCTCGATTCAGGTAGGTCCGGTCGCCGGTGAGCATGGCACTGAGCATGGCCGCGTCGTCGCGCCCAAGCCGGAAGGCGGGAGGCAGACGGCCCGGTTGGTCTGCCAGCGAGATCAGCCGGTCGCTCCAGGACTGCTGCAGCGCGCGCAACCGGCAAGGCCACGGCGCATGCGCCGCGCGCTGAATGACAGCGACGTGTTCGGCGCGGGTGGAGCCGAGCGCAGCGATGCCCTGCGTCAGCAGCCACGCCCGCCCATCCCACACGCCCGGATCGCGATAGTGCTCCGGCGTACGCAGGGTCATCTCTGCTTCGATCACATCCCCGCAGTGTAGAAGCGGAATGGCCTGGTTCACCGGGCTATACAGCGAAAACCGCACGCCTCCTGTGACTGGAGAGAGCGGGCTACCAAAGGAGCCGATGCCGCGAACGTTGAGGTCCACAGACTGGCTGAGCTCTTCGCGCTCCTGCTCGCTGAACGGAACGGTGGTGACCATGCGCCGCACGGGACCGATCCTCGTTATCTCAGCCTGCACCCGGTGCGGTTGTGCATCGGCAAGCTGTGTGAGGTGCGCCTGCGGATCGGGTTCCTGACGGACCTCCGTAGCGAAGAGGCCGAGCATGACCCACAGCGCGGCCAGCGGCAGCAGCGCAATGCGGGAACGGCATGTGAACAGCGTAAAGACCGTGAGGCAGCCCAGCACCAACGCTGCGATAGCGGCTACTCCTGGGGAGATCCACACACAACGAGCGATCGCCGATCCGGCGGCGAAGGTGAGCGCTGCAAAGAGCAGCGGCGCCGTTCGGAAGCGAAGCGGTTCGATGTTGCTGAGGATCTCCGCCGTGCGCCGGGCGGAGGCGGCATGCGATGCCGGCTTGATCGTATCGAGAGGAAAGGTCGGGGCCGTGGCGGACATAGGAGGCGCGACGCCTGCTGCCCGGAACCTGCGGCTAGGAGCGCGTAAGTACGGTGACCGTCTCCAGGTGAAAGGTCTGTGGAAACAGGTCTACCAGAGTCATCTGCGCAATGCGATACCCGGAACGTTGCATCTGCCCCAGGTCGCGGGCGAGCGTTGCGGGATCGCAGGAGACGTACACGACTGTGTGTGCGCCCACTGACGCCAACAGTGTGATTACCCGCTTTCCCAGTCCCGCACGCGGCGGATCGAGCACGACCAGGTCAGGGCGCTGGCGCCGCTTGCGGCGTGCCTCGGCTTCGAGGAAGGCGAGTGTATCGGAGGAGACAACACGGTGCGCTTTTCCGGCGAGATTGTGACGGAGGTCGGAGCTGGAGGACGAGGCGGACTCGACCGCGACCACCTGCGCAAAGCTGCGGCTGAGAGCCTGTGCGAAGAGCCCGACACCGGCATACAGGTCCCAGGCGAGCGCGCCGCTGCGGGACGCCGTCACCAGTTCCACAAGCTGTGGCGCGAGAAAACGGTTCACCTGGAAGAAGGAGCCCGCGCTGACTCGATACGTGAGATCGCCGACGGGATAGAGAAGGGACGGAATGCCCCAGCTCGCATAAGAAGCAGCGCGGCTCTTGCCCTCCGCAAGCGCAAACACGGCGCCCCCGGTTAGTTCGGGCACGCGCTCGGCCACCACGCGGCAAAGCTGGGGAAGCAGCGCGGCGGCCTGCCGCGGCTGCGCGCTGAAGCACGAAAGCAGCAGCGCTGTCTCGTCCGCGTTGGCGAAGAATTCTACTTCGGCCAGCACCCCGGGCGCGATGCCCAGAGCACGGGCCGCCTCGGCCATGGCCGCCAGGGCCCGCTGCAATACCGGCGCGGCAATCGGGCAGTGGTCCACTGCAAGGTCTCGATGCGAGCCGGCTTCGCGATAGCACAGCGCGAAGCGCGGGAGCGGCGCACACATGCAGGCGGATCCGGTTGCGGTAGCCCCAGGGCTCGCCAGCAATTGTGGAAATCGTATCCGGAATGGTGACGTGAGCGCGTGCCAGCGTTTCCCGCAATATGGCCAGCTTCATCGCGAGCTGCGCGGCGTAGTTGGCGTGCTGATACTGGCACCCGCCGCACACCGGGAAATAGGGGCAGCCGGGAATGGTGCGCTCGGGCGACGGATCGAGCACCGCATCGAGCGCGCCGGACACGTAACTGCGATGGTCGTTAACAACATGGGATTCGACCAACTCGCCGGGCAGGACAAGCGGAATGAACGCAGCTTTGCCGGCGTGCTCGCCCCCGTCCTGCGGGATGCGTGCCAACCCGGCGCCGCCGTAGATCGCTTTTTCGATGCGCAGCTTCATCGCGGCTCACATCTGCTGCATGTAGAACAGGCTGAGGCGCGGAAGGTTATAGCGCTCCAATAGTCGTTTGTGCAGGAACTGGCGTTCGATCTGCCGGATCTGTACCGCCTGCATGCGGCTGCGATACGGCGCCAGTTCGCGGGCTGCCTGCTCACGTAACCGTACCAGTTCCTCTTCCGGGGCCATGAAATGCAGCGCGGCGAAGAGCTTTTCTTCGAGCACCGTGAGCGTGCGCTCCAGCTCTTCCGGAACCGGCGCCTGCGTACGCGCAGCGGCGCTCAGTTCCTCCAGGCGCTTGCTGATCTCTTGCAATGGAGCACTCTGGTGGGCGGCTGCGGCATAAGCCTGCGCACACTGGCCCAGGTGGGCCGCGATCCGCTCCTGCTCCAGGCCGCTGGCCGGTGCTTCTTTTGCGGGTGTTGCGCCCACTGCTGCCTCCTGTATTTCTTCGGTGGCCGTGACCACGGCCTGGGCGCACCAGGCGAGTCCGTTAATTTTGCGCGCGCGGCCCTTCGCCTTGCGCACCTCGTACTTGTCAAACGCTTGGTCGATGCCGCGCAGCACTGCGCCGAGCGGCACGCCGGCTTCGCGCCAGGTTTCGATCAGCGCCCAGTCCAGCGTGGACAGGAGCAGCAGCGTCCCGCGGCGGCGCGCAAAGTGCTCCTCAATCTCGGTGAAGTAGTTGAAGTAATTGTGCATTCGGAGCAGAGGGACAGTGCTGAGCGGCAGCCGGTCCCTGGTTGGCCGTGCACTGCAGTACGGCAGCAGGGTCGCTGCACTCTCATCTTAGCGCTTCTTCGGTTTCCGCCTGCCGGGCTACCGCTTCTCGGCCGGCTTCCGGTTGCGCTCATAGAGCAGGCGCAGGCCTTCGAGCGTGAGCTGGTCATCGATCTCCGTGATGTACTTCGAATCATCGAAGATCATGCGTGCCAGGCCGCCGGTTGCGACCACCCTTGGCTCCACGCCAGTTGGCGTCTGCGGATGCGCTGCGATCTCGGCCAGGATGCGCTCAAGTATCCCGTCTACGAGGCCAATATAGCCGTAAAAAAGACCGCTCTGTAGATGGGCGACCGTGTTGGTGCCGATGGCCTTTGCCGGCCGCCGGATATCGACTCGGGCCAGCTTGGCCGCCCGGGCAAAGAGCGCATCGGCGGAGATGCCCAGCCCTGGCGCGATCACGCCGCCGATGTATTCGCCTTTCGCGGTGATCACGTCGAAGGTGGTCGCGGTACCGAGATCCACCACCACCACCGGGCCGCCGTAACGGGCGAATGCGGCGACTCCATTCACCAGCCGATCGGCCCCCAGCTCGGCCGGGTTATCCACCAGGATCGGCATGCCGGTGCGAATGCCGGGCTCGACAAACATCGGCTTCAGCTTGAAATACCGCTCGCATACGCGGCGCAGCGTGCTGTCCACGGACGGCACAACCGACGAGATGATGATGGCGCCGACTGCCCGCGCATCGATCTGCCGCATGGCAAACAGGTTCAGAAAGAGCACGCCGTATTCGTCCGCGGTTTGGGTTTTGTGCGTGGTGACCCGCCAATCTGCGATCAACCCAGCAGCGGTGTGGTCGGGCGCGTCGAGCTCATAAAGCCCGAGCACCGTATTGGTATTGCCGACATCGATGGTCAGAAGCATGAATGTTTCTGTACCTCGGTAGAGCGGTCCTGGTTCGGAGAACGATCCTGGGCGCGCACGCCCCCGGAAAGCACGGTACGCAGCCCGTCGGCCGTGCGCACGCGGAGAAAGCCGCGCGTGTCCAGGCCGTCCGTGATGCCGGAAAAGGTTTCGGCTTCTTCGACCGTGACCGGCTTGCCGAAGATCCAGGAGGAGTGTTCGCGCATACGGCCGAGGATGCGTGGGGCGACCTGCTGCATAGCTCCCGGCTGCTCGAGCGCGGCGGTTTCGTTATGGAGTGCGCGCAGCACGGCCGTCAGCAGATCCTGCCTGCGCCAGAGGATCTCCCCCGGGGAGCGGCCAGCCTCGATGGCGAGCGAGGTCGCAATCTCCGACAGCTCTGACGGGAACGCCGGCTGGTGCACGTTGATACCGATGCCGATCACCGCGTGCCGGACGCGCGTGACCTCGGCATTGAGCTCGGTCAGGATGCCGCAGAATTTTTTGCCCGAAAGCAGCAGGTCATTGGGCCAGCGGATGTCTGCTTCAAGCGCCGTCACTTCACGGACAGCGCTCTGCACCGCGAGTCCGGCCGCCAGCGAGAGCCACAACGCGTCCGCCGGAGCAATGGCCGGGCGCAGAAGCACGCTCACGTAGATCCCGCTGCCCGGCGCCGAGTGCCACGCGTGCGCCCCCCGGCCCCGGCCCCCGGTCTGCTCGTCGGCGATGTACACCGAGCCGGCGGGCCGGCCTTCCTCGGCTTCTCGCATCGCGAACGTGTTGGTGGACTGGATGGTGGGGAAGTAGCGAATCTGCCCGGAAAAGGGCGTGTTCGCCAGCGCTCGGTCGAGCTGCGGAAGGTCGAACGGATCAGCAATCGCACTTGCTCTGGCACTGGTGATCTCCGGGGATGGCTGTGCGGTTGTTCCCAAGCTGTCGGCTCCACAGACAGCTTAGCAGCGCAGGGAGGCCAAGTCCGGCACCGCGCTCAGAACAGGTCGGGGATGCTGGTGAAGGCGATCCGCGTGGGAGCGGCCGTGCCCGCCGGCAGCATGCTGGCGAAGAAGAGGGTGCTGGTACCGTGCTTCTGGTTGATGCGGTCCATGGTGGTCGCCAGCCGGGTCCGGCGCGCTTCGGTTTCCAGGCCGGAAAAGAGGCTGAGGGTGTGCAGGTTGTCCGGGACCAGGTCGCCCAGCGTGACACCCACGAAAAAGGGTTTCTGGTGCGCCGGGGTGCCGGGCCGCTCCGCCCAGAGCTTCTTAAGTCCCTCTACCAGCGTCTGATTGTCCTGGCACTCGACCAGCGGCGTGCCGTGAGACCAGGCGACCTGCGGAATGCCGGAGTAGTGCTGTCGCGTAGCCCTCTCCCGGGACACGGCAAACTTGAGCGTAAGGCGCAGGCTCCCTGCCCATAGCCGGTTCGCGCGCAGGCGCATCGCGGTTTTGTGCAGCAGCTTGCTGGCCACCGCGTAGGCGCCCTCGAGGGTACGCAGCTCCGGGGAAAGCATGTGGGAGTTGCCGATGGACTTGGCGTGCTCGAGCTCCGGATCAGTGAAGTCCTCCCCGCGCAGCCAGTACCAGAGCTTCTCGCCCCCCACCCCGCCCCACACGCGGTTCATCTCCTCCCTGGATAGTCGATAGAGCTGCTCCATGGTGTGAATGCCGCAAGTGTGCAGCCGGTGCTCCATGCGGGCCCCGATGCCCGGGAGGTCGCGCAACTTGAGCTGCAGCAGCGCGGTTTCCAGGATGTCCGCCGTAAGCGCCACCAGCCCGTCCGGCTTTTCCATATCCGAGGCCACCTTGGCCAGGTAGCGATTGGGGGCGAGGCCGATGGAGCAGCGCAGGGTCTCACCGGCATCGCGCCGGATCGCGCTCTTGACCTCCCGCGCCAGCTCCAGCGCATGTAACAGCGGCTGCTCGCGGCCAATGAGCCGGCACGCCATTTCGTCGATCGAAAGCACGGAGGCGACCGGAACCGAGCGCTCTACTGCCTGAATGATGCGGTGGTGGTAATCGACGTAGAGCTCGTGCCGCGCTTCCACCAACTGCAGCCCCGGGCACATGCGCTTCGCCTCGCCTACCTGCGTCCCGGTCCGCACGCCGAAGGCCTTGGCTTCATAACTGGCCGCAATGCAGCACGTGGTATCCGCCATCAGCGGGACCACCGCGACCGGGCGGCCGCGCAGCGCGGGCTGGAGCTCCTGCTCCACGGAGGCGAAGTACGAATTCAGATCCAGAAAGAGCCAGCGGACGCGGGGTTCGCTTTTGTCCATTCCGGGAATCGTTGTCGTCACCGAGGTATTGTCCTCTTCCCAATCGCATCCGGCAACGATTACCATCGGCTGCGTAAGTTAGGGAACCGTGGCTCCCACCTTGTAGGGATGTTGTCAAGTAGCATCTAAGGTATTTTCTAAATATCGGCAAACCTAATTGCTGATCGAGCCTTCTATCCATAATGGAGTTGCGCCATGTCGTCCATGCACTTCGCTATCCTCGCCCATTGGCTGTACCAGTTCGAGAGCTATGTGCCGGCCGCCATTATTACGATCGGTTCAGCGCTCCTGCTGGGCTGCGGGGTCAGTTCCCTCTGTTCTCCCTGCAAGGAAAAAGACGACATCTTCCATAGACACGTCTTTTAGGCTGCCGCCGCCGAACCGCTCAAGGGATGCGCGCCGAAGCTATTCCCGGCGCTCTATAATCCCTGTCGATGAGCGAAACTGAAGCAACTTCCGCTGGACAAGATCCCACCACTACCGCCACAACAACTGAAGAAGCCCTTCGCCTGGATCCCATTCGCGAGCTGGAGCGGCGTCACGCCCTGGCCGAAGAGGCTGGGGGCGCCGAGCGGCGTGAGCGTCAGCACCAGGCCGGCAAGCTTTCCGCGCGCGAACGCATTTATTTGCTGCTGGACGAGGGCTCCTTCGAAGAAACCGACAAACTGGTCACGCACCGCGCCACCGACTTCGGCATGGACCGGCAACGGATTCCGGGCGACGGCTTCGTGACCGGCTATGGCCGCATTGAAGGGCGCACCGTCTTCGTTTTCGCCCAGGACTTCACTGTGTTCGGCGGCTCCCTCTCAGAGACCAACGCCGCAAAGATCGTGAAGCTGATGGACACGGCCATGCGCGTCGGTGCGCCCATCATTGGTCTGAACGATTCCGGTGGCGCGCGCATCCAGGAAGGCGTCGTATCGCTGGCCGGCTATGCCGACATCTTTCTGCGCAACACGCTGGCCAGCGGCGTCATCCCGCAGATCTCGGCGGTGATGGGCCCCTGTGCCGGAGGAGCCGTGTACTCGCCGGCGATTACTGACTTCACGCTGATGGTGGACAAGACCTCGTACATGTTTGTCACCGGGCCGGACGTGATCAAGACGGTCACGCACGAGGAGGTCACCAAGGAAGAGCTGGGCGGGGCCGCCACCCACAACGAGATCTCCGGCGTGGCGCACTTTATGGCGCACGACGATGCAGAGTGCCTGGCGCTGCTGCGTGAGCTGCTCAGCTTCCTGCCTTCGAACAACCTGGATGATCCGCCGCGGCGCACAACCGAAGATTCGCCGGACCGTGAAGATCACGAGCTGGACAGCATTGTGCCCGCAGATCCAGCTCAGCCATACGACATCAAGCAGGTCATCGAGCGCATTGTGGACGACGGCTATTTCTTTGAGGTGCACGAGCACTTCGCCCGTAACATCGTCGTCGGGTTTGCCCGCATGAATGGCCGGCCGGTGGGCATCGTGGCCAATCAGCCGGCGTTCCTGGCCGGCGTTCTCGATATCAACGCCAGCGTGAAAGCCGCCCGCTTCGTGCGCTTCTGCGATGCATTCAACATCCCGCTGATCACGCTGGAAGACGTGCCCGGCTTCCTTCCCGGCACCGAGCAGGAATACGGCGGCATCATCCGGCACGGCGCCAAGCTGCTCTATGCCTTCGCTGAGGCGACCGTGCCCAAGCTGCTGGTCATCACGCGCAAGGCGTACGGAGGGGCCTATTGCGTGATGAGCTCCAAGCACATCCGCACCGACGTCAATCTCGCCTGGCCGACAGCGGAGATTGCAGTGATGGGCGCGGAGGGAGCGGTGAACATCGTCTATGGCCGCGACCTGGAGCGCACCGTGCAGGAGGCCGAAGAGGCCGAGGGCCCACTGTCAGAGGAGCGCCGCAACGAGATCCTGCAAAACACGCGCAAGGCCAAGGTGGACGAGTTCAAGCAGCGGTTCGCGAACCCTTATGTGGCGGCCGAGCGCGGCTACGTGGACGCGGTGATCCTGCCGCGTGAAACGCGCAAACGCCTGATCCGCGCTCTGGAAATGCTGGACGGCAAACGCGACAAGAACCCGCCCAAAAAGCACGGCAATATCCCGCTGTAGCCAGTTTGAGGGATTGTTGTGCAGCAGATACGGGTGAGCGCTAACGTACAGCTTCGTGGGCTTCGACCTGCGGCATCGCGACGGGCTGGGCCGCGCGAGCCACGCGGGAGATGGCGCGCAACAGCGGCTTCTCGGGATATGCTCCTGTAGCCGTATCGGCAAAGACCACCTCGCCCACACGCCGCGAGTGCGGCCGGTAGCACCAGCGCGTAAACAACGCCAGTGCATCTTCGTACTCCGGCAGGTCCTGGACACTGGCTTTTGGATCAGCAGGCTCAAGCTGCTGCAGTGCTGCCTGGAGACGCGTCTCCAGCGTGTCCACCGCGGGCGTCACACAGACGCCCACACCGGTGTCCAGAGGAACGGGTGCCAGCGCCATCGGATGGGAAAAAAGCGAGGACGACCCGGACTGCTCATTGTGCAGCCGCATGCCGAGCGTAGAGAACGGCGCAGGCCCGGCGAGTTTGCCTGCACGCAGGGCAAACAGCGATACGTGGCCCACATCCGTTGAGGGCTGGACAAGGACGGCGGCCAGCTCTGGCAGGAGGCGAACCGCCTCCGGGATCTCGGACGCAATAGCCTTCACCTTTTCGTACCGTGCGTGGACGGCCGCAGCCCGCTCGAATTCCAGTGCTTCGGAAGCAGCGGTGCGCTCGTCTTCAAGCTGTTTCAGCAGGCTCCCGCCGCGGCTCTGGAAGAAGGCGAACACCGCGGTGGCTTCCTCCGCGTACCGCTCAGCCGAACAGTGGAGATTACAGGGCGCAAGGCATTTGCGGATCTCGCCGTAAGCGCAGCCCGGGTGCTCTGGATAGGGTTCCAGGTCCTCGTGACAGCGACGGAGCTGAAACAGATCGAGGACGAGTTCCATGGTGCGTTCGGCGGCCGCACGCGAAGCGAACGGACCAAAGGTGGCGCGAGCGGAACTCCGGGCCAGCCTGCTGGTCGCGTACAGACGCGGGAAGGCGTTGGTAGTAGAGAGTCGCAGAAAGGCAGGCGGTCGCAGGCGCAGCCGTTTGCGGGCTGCAGCCGGGCCCAGCGCATCCCGGGAGGCGCGGTACAGCACCAGCTCGGATTCAAAGGGAGAGCCGACCGGCGTCCACGAGAGGGCGCGCACAAAGGGCAGGAGATTGAGCCGGCGGGAAAGCGTTCCATCGGGCGTAAGGATCCGACGCACGCGGCGGCGAAGGTCGGCTGTGTGCGAAAGGTAGGGCTCGCGGTTCTCCCCGAAGTGTAAGGCGAACACTGCGGGGCCCGCAGGCACTTGCGCAAGTGCAACGGAAAGCGACTCAGCCGAGACCGGAATGGAGTGCGCAAGCATCGCTCTTGATTCTAGCCAGATGGAGGCGGCGTAAGGAGCGCTTCTTTCGCCGCCCTCGTGCCAAATGTAATCCTGCGAGCATGGATAGTAGCTGGCTAACTAATTGCACGTTCCAAAAAGGAACGTCGATGCCGGTTAGTAATAACTGAATCGAACTTCCGTTTGCTTCACCTTCTATTTCCGCCCAGCTGCAACCTTAGGGGTGGGCTACTCTCGGCTTCGGTACCTACACCTGAATGCACGAGCAGCCTCGCAATTACGTTCGCTCCTGTTCCCCGATGCGGATTCACCCGGGCCGACGCGTTGCGACGGCTGCGGGTGCCGATCCTCCTCTGGCAATGGCAGGGGCAGCGGCTCTGAACGCGCTTCGAGTTACAACGATCAACTACCGACAGCGAAAGGTCACGCTATGAAAACACCAAATGCAAACTGGAAGTCCTATTCCGTCGCCTTGGCCCTCTTGCCCGGAGCAGTCGCTTTGCTCGCCTTTCAGATCGCTGCCGACGCTCTTCGCGCCAGCCATAATGGTAGCCGAATGAGCAGCGGCTCAAACGCTTATTAAGCGCTGACACACCTCAGCGGGGTGTGCTCCTGCACAGAGCAGGGGCAGGCAGCATTTGCCTTTGCTTGGGCTGGCGCTTCAATGCTGCAGCGCGTGCCGCTGTGCACCTCGGCGGAGTGCTATTCGTAACCGGCGTTCCACTTCGACCCGCATCCAGCAGAGCCCGAGCCCAAGGCTCTCTGGGTGCGGCCGAACCGAAGCAAAGGCGAGCTGAACCGCTACGACCTCCCGAACTGAGCTGCCGAAGCTCAGCCGCGATCACTTGCCGGCGATGGTCATGCTGTCAATGCGAATCGTCGGCGAGACAGTGGCGGAGCGAAAGACCAGATCGTCGCCCATTGCAGAAATGTTGCGCAACATGTCCTTCAGGTTTCCGGCTATCGTGATGCCTTCGACCGGGTAGGTGAGCTCGCCATTCTCGATCCAAAGGCCAGAGGCGCCGCGCGAGTAATCGCCGGTGACCATGTTCACACCCTGGCCGATCAGCTCCGTTACATAGAAACCGGACGGGATGTTCGCCAGAATGGCAGCCGGGGACTGGCCAGCACCTCCGGCATCCAGGAACAGGTTCCCGGGGCCAATCCCAGGCGCGCCGGCGAGCCCCCGGGCGGCGTTGCCGGTGGAGTTCATCCCGAGTTTGCGGGCAGTGTAGGTGTTGAGCAGGTAATTCTTGAGCACGCCGTTCTCGATAATCACCGTTCGTCGCGTGGGCAGACCTTCGCCGTCGAACGGTGAGGTGCCAAAGCCGCCGGGGAGAGTGCCGTCGTCAATCACGGTCACGGAGCTGGATGCTACCTGTTCTCCCAGCTTTCCGGCAAAGAAGGAGGACTGGTGATAGATGGCGGACCCGTTTGCCGCCTCGAAGATCGATCCCACGATGCCGCGCGCCACTTCCGGCGAGAAAACTATCGGCACCTGTTGCGTGGGAACGGACCGTGCTCCAAGGCGGCGCAACGTTCGGCGGGCAGCTTCGGTACCGACCGATTCCGGGCTTTCCAGCATGCAAACGGAACGCGCGCTGGAATACCAGTAATCTCGCTGCATCTGGCCGTCTTCGGTCTGCGCTATAGGACTGGCCGAGAGGGAGCACAACGTGCGCCGGTACTCGCCGAGAAAGCCGCGGGAGTTGGCCAGGATTTTGTGGCCGGTGCCGGCATCGAAGGAGCCTCCCCGGCTGTTCCGGATCCGCGGATCGGCAGACAGCGAGGCAGTTTCGGCGCGTCGCGCGTAGGCGATCCGTTCAGCGGGCGGTAGACTCAGCACGTCTTCGTGGTACAGCCGGAGATCTCCGCTGAGTTGACCGTAAGCGCTGGTCTCTGGGAGCCCGGCATAGGGGTCTTCTGAGGTGATGCGCGCGAGATCGATGGCCCCGGCAACCAGGTGGCAAATGCCATCCGGTGACAGGTCGCTCGAAGAGGTGGAGGCGGTGCGCCTGCCCACAAAGACGCGCAGCCCCACGGCCCGTGAGCCGGACTCCTTCAGGCGCTCCACCTCGCCCATGCGGACGAGGGCTTCGAATTCGTCGCCCTCATACAGGATTGCTTCGGCATCTGTGGCGCCCGCGCGCAGCGCCTGTTCGATCACACTCTGGGCAAGCTCCGGCACGAGCGCCTGGAGCGATGGAGCCGGAGCCTCAGCCTGCATAGCTCTCCTGATCCGGCTCAATGGTCACATCCGCCGGCTGTTTTACGCCGGTGAAGCAATCGCCCAGCGAACAGCCCTTGTTTCGCTTCTTGTGCTCCGCGCGATTGGGCATTGCACCATTTTCCGTGCTGCGGAACAGACCCACTGCTCCTTTGCATTCCGGGCAGCGGAGTCTCGGCTCCGCAATCTTCAGGGCCTCCGCTACCGGTACCGTCTTCCAGACATACGCGCGCGTCCCATCCGCTTTGGTAATGAATTGCTTCACGTCCACAATCAACATTCGTTATCGTCCTGTTCCGCCAACGACCATTCGGTCCAGCTTTATTGTCGGCATACCGACGCCCACCGGAACACTCTGCCCATCCTTGCCGCAGGTTCCAATGCCTTCATCGAGCTTGAGATCATGCCCGACCATTGAGACATACTTCAGTGCTTCCGGACCATTGCCGATCAGCGTTGCGTCCTTCACCGGCGCCGTGATCTTCCCATCCTCGATCAGGTAGGCCTCGGACGCGGAAAAGACGAACTTGCCGCTGGTGATATCCACCTGGCCACCGCCGAAGTTCACGGCGTAGAGGCCCCGCCTCACCGAGCGCAGTATGTCCTCCGGAGCGTCCTCGCCAGCCAGCATATAGGTGTTGGTCATGCGCGGCATAGGGATGGCCTGGTAGCTTTCGCGCCGGCCGTTGCCGGTATCCGGCATGCCCATCAGCCGGGCGGAAAGCTTGTCGCTCATGTAACCCTTGAGGATTCCGTTCTCGATCAGCACGGTTTCCTGGGTGGCCGAACCTTCGTCATCCACGTTGAGCGAGCCGCGGCGGTTCGGCATGGTCCCGTTGTCCACGACCGTGACCTTGGGACTGGCCACGGGGCGCCCGATCAGGCCGGAGAAGGCCGAAGTGCCCTTGCGGTTGAAGTCCGCCTCTAGGCCGTGCCCAACTGCTTCATGAAGCAGCACGCCGGGCCAGCCGGGCCCCAGCACCACTTCCATTTCGCCGGCCGGCGCCGCTACGGCATTGAGCTGCAGGATGGCCTGCCGGGCAGCCTCCTGGGCGAAGCCTTCGGGTGTCTTCTCGAATTCGAAGAAATCCAGCGCCACGCGCCCTCCGCCTCCGGCAGAGCCGCGGGCCGTGCGATCGCCGTCCTTGGCGATGACGAAAACATTGAAGCGGGCAAGCGGCTGCGTATCGGAGGCAAAAGTGCCATCTGAGGCGGCAATCAGGATGCGGCGTACTTCGTCGGAGAAGCCGGCGCGTACCTGGACGATGCGTGGGTCATAGCTGCGGGCCGCCAGATCGGCGCGCTGCACCAGCGCCAGCTTGGCGGCGATCCCGGCGTCGCTTTCCGGGGCGAGCACCGGGTAGAGGTTCTGCGAAGGCCGCTCTTCGAGATTGGCGACGGGCTGCTTGGCGGGGCCATTGGCGATCAGAGCAGCCGTTCGTGCGGCCCGGAGCAGCCGGTCCGCCGAAAGGTCGTCGGTGTAGGCGTACCCCGTGCGCTCGCCGGAAAGCACGCGGATACCGCAGCCGGCGCTCATAGCCTTGGCTCGCGGATTTGACCAGCGATTCGTCCAGGCCAATGGAGGTGGACGCGATCGACTCGAAGTACAAGTCCGCGTAGTCGCCTCCGGCCGAAAGCGCCTCGCCCAGGCAGCGCTCCAGCAGGCGCTCGGAGATCCCAAACTTTTCAAAGAAGAAACGGGTCTGGTTCGGAACTGTCGTGTTCATGTCTCCCTTTTTGATTCGCTCTTCCTATTCTAGGCTTCGCCGATGAACTGAGGTGCGCGACGTGCTACGACCTGCGTGCTATGGTGGCGGCATGCAGACTGCCGATCAGCAGGATCTCGAGTTGTTGCGGTACCCCACTGGCCGGTTCAGCCGGCCCGCCCGGCTCAGCATCGAGCAACGGCGCAAGGCGCTTGAATCCCTGGAGCGGTTCCCCCGTGAGCTGCGGGCCTCAGTGAACGGCTGGAGCGATTCCGACCTGGACACGCCTTATCGCGAGGGGGGCTGGACGGTGCGCCAGGTCGTTCATCATGTGGCGGACAGTCACCTGAACGCTTACGCCCGCATCCGGCTTGCCCTGACGGAGGACTGGCCCACCATCATGCCCTACCAGGAGGCACTTTGGGCCGAACTGCACGATGCTCAAACGATGCCGGTGGACGTCTCACTAGCGCTGCTGGAAGCTCTGCACGCCCGATGGGTGGACCTGCTCCGCGCGACTCCCGAGACGGATTTTCAGGCCCGCGGGTACCACCATCCGGAGAGCGGGAAGCAGTCGCTGGACCAGGTGCTGGCCCTGTATGCATGGCATGGCGGGCATCACCTTGGGCATGTCGCGGCCGCGCGCGCGCACCGCAAACCCCATACAACCTAAGTTGTAGTCGGCAGGAGCCTTCCTGGTACTTCCGGCACCTGTGCGCCTGTTTCCAGGCGTGTCAGGATATTCGGGTGTCTGCCCTCACCGCGAACGCGCTCTCCGCCCCTCCCGCATCAGACCTTGCTTCGATGTTGCGTCTGTTCCTGGAAGAACATCCCCGCGCCGCGGTCCTTGAGGACGGCCGCGTGCTCTTCGACATGCCGCGTGCGCAGTATGCCATTGCGACCGAACACGGCCGGTGTGTGTTGCAGGTGTGGTCGGAGGAGCGCAACCTGGTGCGCACGGTAACAGGGGTGCAGGTACGCGAGAACGCCTTGCGGCTGGAGGTGCAGCGCTTCGGCCAGACCAAGCCGCAGCAATTGCATGTGTTGGCAGACCGCGATACTCGTACGCCCACGGCGAGGACGGCGGCCCGGAACCGTTACGTGCGGCTGCTGGAACACGTGCTGCCACGGCACTTCGGCTATTGGGAGTTGGAAGGGCTGCGCTGCGCTACAGATCTCGAGCACAGCTTCGGCCCGGCGTATGCCCGTGGCATGCTGGTGCGGGGCCGGAGCGCATGGGCGCTGATCGGGGTCAATGAAGAGGAGACCTCTTCAACCCTGGACGCTGCTCTGACCCTTGGCCTGCTCTGGCTGGACCACTGCCGCGAGCACGCCGGCAATCGGCGCGTGGTCGAAGGCCTGAAGGTGATTGTGCCCGCAGGCACAGCTGAACTGGCGCGCGCACGGATGGCATGGCTCCGGCCGGACCTGGCCAAGTACGAGCTCTACGAACTGGATCGCGCGAGCGAGGACCTTACCCCAGTAGAGATCGGTCGCGATGGCAATCTGAAAATGAGCCTGATCCATGCCTTTGATCCCGCGGCCACACTTGACCGCTTGTACGGGTCGGTGCAGCGCATCCTCGAGCTGGTTCCGCCGGATTGCCAGTCGCGCATCGAGGTCCGGGCAAAAAGCGCCGTCGAAGTAGCGGTTTGCCTGCATGGGCTGGAGTTTGCCCGCGTGCGCCATGGCCTAGCCCCCGGTTCCTTTACGCGCGAGGATCGGATCAGTTTCGGAGCCGGCGCCAATGAGACTCCGCTGAACGAAGCGACAGAAGCCGCACTGCGCGACCTGGTGGCGCGTCTGTTTGCCAGCCGGCATGCGACGGGAAGCGCGACGGACCCGCTCTATCGGCTCCAGCCGGAGCAGTGGATGGACTCCGTCCTGCGGCCCCAGTTGGATTTACTGGATGCGGCACTGCGCTCGGAGTTCGTGTACTCCCAGGTGCCGGCCTTCGCCGCCGGCGACCGCGCCATGCTCGACTTACTCTCGGTCACGCGCAACGGCCGGCTCGCCGTCCTGGAGCTGAAGGCCGATGACGACCTGCACCTGCCCATGCAGGGCCTGGATTACTGGATCCGTGTGCACCGCATGCATCAGGAGCGGTCACCCGGCGCATGGACGGGTGCATTTGAGCGGGCGGGATACTTCCCGGGGCAGACGCTCTCCCCTGAGCCGCCGCTGTTGTACTTCGTCGCTCCCGCGCTGCGGGTGCATCCGGCCACCACGGCGCTGCTGCGGTACCTGGCGCCGGAGATCGAGTGGACGCTCGTGGCAGTCAACGAGGAGTGGCGACGCGACCCGATGGTGGTGTGGCGCAAGCGCGGCGGCGGCCGATCTAACAGGAACGAGGCGTGAAGCGGAGCAGGTAATTCAGGCAGAGACGAGTGCTGGCTCCTCGGTAAGCTCGACGGCATACTCCGGGTGCTCCAGCCGCGGGACAAAGAACTGCTCGACCGCGTCCAGGATAGCCGGCCCGGTCTTCGCCTCGTAGATGGATTTGCGCAGCGTGGCGCCCCCGGGCACGCCGTGAGTAAACCAGGAGGCGAACTGCTTCATCTTGCCCGCACCCTCGCGGCTCTCCTTTTCCACGTCCGCGGCGGACGTCCTGGCAGAGGTGCGGCCTTCGTCGAGCAGCATCTGGAAGTAGGTCCGGATCATGTGGTACCTGTCCCCTTCCGTGGGACGGTCGTAGCGCCCGGTTGCCGTGAATTGCGCGATCTGGCGGAAAATCCAAGGATTGGCCGGAGCCGCCCGGCCGATCATGACTGCATCGCAGCCGGTGGTGGCCACCATGGCCGCTGCGTCCTCCGGGGTACGGATATCGCCGTTGCCGATCACCGGGATGGAGACGGCGTCCTTGATCGCCCCGATGTATTCCCACCGCGCCGTGCCGGAGTATCCCTGCTCGCGCGTCCGCGCATGCAGTGCAACGGCACACAGGCCCGATTCCTGCGCCAGTCGCGCCAGCGGAACGCAGACAATGCTGCTGTCGTTCCAGCCGAGGCGGATCTTCACGGTGAAGGGGATTTGGACCGCGTTGCGTACGCTTTCGAAGATGCGCGCGATCAGCGGCAGATCACGCAGAAGGCCGCTGCCGCCATTGCAGGCGACGACGCGCTTGGCCGGGCAGCCCAGATTCAGGTCCACCGTGTCGAAACCCGCATCTTCCACGATCTTCGCGGCTTCGGCCAGCGTGCGCGGATCCGAGCCGAAGAGCTGTGCGGAGATGGGGTGCTCGTCGTCATAGTAGCCCAGGTAGCGCTTGCGCTTGGATTCCCGCATGCGCGACAGGCCGTCGGCCGAGGTGAACTCCGTCATGATGAGCCCGCAGCCCGACTGCCGGTTGGTGATGGCCGTCTCCACGCGATCCGCCAGGCTGGCGCCGTCCTGTTGCTTCGGCGTAGAGCCATCCGCAGGAGTGCTGAACAGGCTCGCATTCCGGATGAAGCGGCGAAAGACTGTATCGGTCACGCCGGCCATGGGCGCCAGTACGGTTGCGGGGCTCACGGCCACGTTGCCGATCTGGAGCGTAGCCGGGACGCAGGTCTGCGGAAGCGCCGCTGGGCGCCTGATCTCCGCCTCGTCCCAATCTTTCTTCATCAGCGTACCCGCATTACAAAAGGCCTCCGCCCGGGAGGCCTTTTCCGAAACGATGGCTGCGGCGAGCTACTTGGCGGCTGCCGCTGGTTCGGCCTTGGCGTACTTGCGGCGGAACCGCTCCACGCGGCCGGCCGTGTCAATCAGCTTCTGCTTGCCGGTGAAGTAGGGATGGCAGCTCGAGCAGATTTCAACATGGATGTCGCCCTTGTGCGTCGAACGCGTGGGAAAGCTGCTCCCGCAGGCGCACTGGACGCGAATTTCACTGTAATTGGGATGAATGTCCTGTTTTGGCATGTCTCGGGGAAACCTTTCTGCAGTCTTGCTAGTTTAAGCGGGTTTTGCACATACCGCAACGCCCAGGGTGGGGCGCAAACGCCATCGGTGAGTGCGATACTGAACTCGAAATGGCTGGTCCTTCTTTAGATGTTTGTTCGGTCTGCCAGGGTTCAGGCCTGCAGATTGCCATCGAGAGCGATGGAACGCGGGTCGCACGCGAGTGTGTGTGCCGGGCGGCAAAGCGGGCTCTCCGCCGCCTGCGGGAGGCCAACATCCCCAAGCGGCACGAGAACTCCCGGCTGGACAATTACGAATCGATCATCAACGGCGCCGGCGAATCGATGCTCCACGCCCATTTCAAGGCGAACAAATTTGTGCAGGATTACCCTGACCAGACGGAGGGCCGGGGTCTGATGTTTATCGGTCTCGCCGGACGGGGAAAGACCCATCTTGCGGTCGGCATTCTGCGGGCGCTGATCGAGGAGAAGGGAAGTCGCGGGCTCTTCTGCGACTATGGCGAGCTTTTGAAGCAGATTCAGAACTCCTATAACGCCAAGGCAGAGACAACGGAGATTGAACTGCTGCAGCCCGTAGTGAAGGCTGAGGTTCTGGTGCTTGACGACCTGGGCTCGACCAAGCCGACGGCCTGGGTGTGGGACACGGTTGCACACATCCTGAATTCCCGCTACAACGACAAGCTGACGACGATCATTACCACCAATTTCGCCAATCGGCCACCAGCGGCCGGCGGCAATGCGGGCGTGAGCCGGGAAGACACGCTGGGCGACCGCATCGGGGAGCGTATGCGCTCGCGGTTAGCAGAAATGTGCGTCTGCGTTGAGGTGCATGGCGAGGACTTCCGCCAGACTGCCGGTCTGGCGCGCTTTCCGTGGTCGGACGCGAGCTGGATTTAGCCACGATTCTTTACAGCACTTCGCGCCGTGCCCAGCGTAAGTCCGGGTACACACATCAGCTAGTGCCTGTTGGCGCCTGGACCGCCGGCCTTAAAGTGCAGCCGTAAACAGCACCAGCAGGGCAGCGATGATGGTTGCAGTTTTGTACACGCAATCTGCACGGCTCTTGCCCGGGCAGGTCTCCACGGCCCTGCTGACTTCGAGATTGGTTTCCACGACGCTCCCCCGTCTTGCCCCACCCAGGTGTAATTGCAACCAGCAAGGTATAAGTGCTCAGACGCTATTGTTATCGGCTGGATGCGGAAATCAATGATTATTTTCAAATAATTCTCGCTGGCTCGGCAGCAGCGGACTTCTGCCGTCAGCTTCGGCGTGCGATTCCGGTTACAATCGCGGCCATGAGCTCCTCAGATCCCGGCTCCGCCCCCGGGCACGAATCGCAACGCGATACGGGCGGCGAAGCTCCCGCGTTTTCTCTCCCGCGCCGAGACCCGGGGCAAGGAACAGCGCTCGGCGCTGCCGATCATCGTAGCCGCGGTTGCGGTCCTCTTGATCGCGGTATTTCTTGTTCTCTATGGCGCGCACGAGAAGGCCGCGCAGCGCGCCCGCCTCCAGGCCTCAACGCCCGGACCCGTATGCGGCCAATCTGCCCATCTCGCATCTCCAGATGAGCGAAGCGGCGAACTTCGCCGGGGGCAAGGTCACCTACATCGACGGGCAGATCGCAAACACGGGTGGCAAGGTCGTGGATGGTGTGGTGGTTACGGTGACCTTCAAGAACGATATCGGAGAGCCGCCGCAGCAGGAGACCATGCCGCTGAGCCTGATCCGTACCCGTGAGCCGTATGTGGACATCGAGCCGGTCTCTGCCGATCCGCTGAAGCCGGGCGAGCAGAAGGATTTCCGGCTGATCTTTGATCGGGTGACGCCAACCTGGAATCAGCAGTACCCTGAAATCAAGGTGGTACACGCACACACACGATAGCCGGTGGCGCAGGGTGAGAGGGAAGGCGCAGTGAACAATTTTCCCAGTGCCATCCCAAAAGTTCTCGACCCAATGCGCCGCATCCGGAGGAGACAACTGCCCTCTTCACTGCGGCATCCCTTTAGATACACAGAATGAGCGACTTACGATTTCCAGAGTAAGTTTAAGAATTTGGCGATTGAGGTGCTACATGCGACAGTGCATGACTAGGATGCAAGGACGTTTGCCTGGTTCGGGACCGGTCTACGCGCTGCTTTTGGCAGCGACGATGACCCTGACTGCGGCAGCGCAAACCGACAACAGCACGCAAACCAACCCCTCGGCCCAGGCTCCGGCAACGCAAAGTACAGATACTTCTGCCAGTTCTGCGACATCGCGAGAATCCGGCGACCGGCACTTCGGCTTCCGGTCAGCCGCTGGCCACCAAGTCGAATGAAGGCTTCTGGGGACATTTGAACCCCATGGCCCGTAAGAAGTGGGTAAACCGGCAGGTTTCGCCGGTGAAGGACAGGCTGAACGAGCTGGATCAGCTTTCGTCGAAGAACGCGTCGGACATCAAGGATCTCGATACGAGGAGTCAGGCCGGCATCCACCACGCGCAGGAAACGGCGGATGCAGCCACGCAGCAGGCAAATCAGGCGAACACGCAGGCCGGACAGGCGCAGCAGCTTGCACAGCGCGCAACCAGTCAGACCGACCAGTTGAATCACACGGTCACCAACCTGGATCAGTATTCGCCGGTGGCCGATACGGAAATCCGGTTCCGTCCCGGGCAGACGGTGCTGAACGCCAAGGCAAAGGCAGCGCTGGATGAAGTAGCCCAGCAGTTGCAAGGACAAAAGGGGTATATTGTCGAGGTGGAGGGATATTCCCGCAGCCGTGGGCAGGCGGGCATCTCGAACTCACAACGGATGGCGGATGCAGTTGTAAGATATCTCGTCGTCCAGCATAATATTCCTGTCTACCGCATCCACCAGGTTGCGATGGGCGATGCGCCAGTCGCTAGTGCGGGGACTGACAATGGGTCGAACAATGGATCGACCGCCAGCGCTCGTGGAAGCCTTGTCCACGTCACGCTGATGCACAACAGTTTAGCGGCGTTGAATTCGTCTGCGCAGACAGGCAGTTCACCGATCGGCTCTACGACTTCCCAGCCCTCCCCCCAGGGCAGTGGGACGCAGAAGCCCTAAGCCGCGCACAAGCTCTCACACAACGAGAGAACCAAGGCAGATTGGCCCCTCACCAGAGGGGCCGTTTTTTTGCTCCCTGCAAATCGAATTGCATCAACGGGAACCCGCAAGTGGCTCAGGAAAGCACGGCCGGGCTCGCCTCCGCGCCACTGCCGGCGGGCAGCGCAACGACTGCGTTAATGGCGAGCAATTGCTCCAGCAACGGCTTGAGACGGTCCAGGTGCAGCGCATTCGCGCCGTCCGATTTGGCACACGCCGGGTTATCGTGCACCTCGAGAAAGATTCCATCTACTCCGGCCGCCACAGCCGCGCGTGCCAGCACCGGGATGAATTGTGGCTGCCCTCCGGAGACGCCATTCGCTGCCGAGGGTGTCTGTACCGAGTGAGTGCCGTCAAAGACCACCGGAGCGAGCTGCCGCATGACGGGCAGCGAGCGCATGTCCACCACCAGGTTGTGGTAGCCGAAGCTGGCGCCGCGCTCGGTCAGGAAAACCCGCGTGTTGCCGGTCGAGGCGATCTTTTCTACCGCATGGCGCATGTCCTCGGGTGCGACAAACTGGCCCTTTTTGACGTTAACCGCGCGGCCAGTTTCGCCGGCGGCCACCAGCAAGTCAGTCTGGCGGCAGAGAAACGCAGGAATCTGGAGCACGTCGCAGGCCTCCGCCACTGCGGCGCAGTCACCCGGCACATGCACATCGGTCAACACTGGCAGGTGCGTGTCTTCCGCAATGCGGCGAAGAATGCGTGTGCCCTCTGCAAGACCAGGCCCGCGAAAGCTCTTGACGGAGGTGCGGTTCGCCTTGTCGTAGCTGGCCTTGAAGATATACGGGAGCTTGAGATCGCTGGTGATGCGCTGGATCGCCTCTGCCATGGTGCGCGCGTGCGCTTCACTCTCGATCACGCAGGGCCCCGCGATCAGGAACAGGGAACCCGCGCCCACCGGTACGTTGCCAATTTCGAAGTCATGACTCTGCACACAAACATGAAAACACAGCCGGAGGCATCGTGGATGATCGCTCTGCAGTGCGTGCCGACCTCTCCGCGGCACATCTGCTGCCGCACCTAGCTGAACGTGACCGAGGTAAAGCCGAGGGAGTTGAGCAGTGAGGTGAGCGTGGCCTGCGCATTGACGGTTGCGGCGTGGAGGATGCCGCCGGTTAGCGCAGCCTGCCGGATCTCGTTCTCGGCGCGCTCGCGCACCTCGGTTTCCAGGTTGGGGTCCGCTTCGACGAACAATCCGGTCGAGCGCGACAGCACGCGCGTGTTCGCGTTATCGAGCGAGGTTACAAAGATCTGCGGCGGTGGCAAATGCACCGCGATGCCGCCGTGCCCGTCCAGCCGGAGATCGGACGCGGTGAACTGGGCCAGGTCGATGCCCGCGATCGCCTGTCCATGCACCATCAGGACCAGCTTGTCCCCAAAGAGGAGATCGGGAAGGAACTCGCTGGTGCGCAATCCCTGCACCACCGTGTCGGTGTTGTAGACGATGGTCTCCAGGCGCTGCAGGCGCTGGATACTCGCAATGACGGTCGGGAGCGACGGGCGCACTACGGTCTGCCGATGAAACATGCGGTCTACCAGGGCGTGCGCGCTGACCGGGAGCCACGTGCGCAGGCCATAGAGAATCGCGGCGCAGGCAAGGATGGCGCCCAACAGCAGACCGATGAGCAGAAAGGGCCAGCGGCGGCGCGGCGGATCGTCGTAGGTGTCAAGCAACATGGCTAGTCCACCGTCGCCTGCAGCTCGGTGGCGTCCTTCTCTTTACTGTGGCTTACGCGATTCCGGTAGCTGGCTGCGATGAAATCGCGGAAGAGCGGATGCGGCTCAAGCGGCTTGGACTTGAACTCGGGGTGGAACTGGCAGGCAATGAAGAAGGGATGCTCGGGCAGCTCTACTATCTCCACATAGGTGCCGTCGGGCGTGGTGCCGGTAATGCGCAGGCCGGCGCCGGTGAGCAGCGCCTCGTATTCGCGGTTGAATTCGTAACGATGGCGGTGGCGTTCACTGATCTCGGTCTGTCCGTACGCCCTGGCCGCGAGCGAGCCCGGCTCGAGCACGCAGGTCCAGGCGCCCAGGCGCATGGTGCCCCCCATCTCTTCGACGCCGGTCAGCTCGCGAAGCTTATAAATAACGCGATGGGGCGTGGCGGGATCGAACTCGCTCGAGTTGGCCCCGTGCAGACCGCAGACGTTGCGCGCGAATTCTATGGAAGCTGTCTGCATGCCGAGGCAGATGCCGAAAAAGGGGACGTGGTTCTCACGCGCATAGCGGATGCCGTTGAGCATGCCTTCAATCCCGCGCTTGCCGAAGCCGCCAGGCACCAGAATGCCATCGAAGCCGGCGAGCTGCTCGCGGTAGTTGTGCGGTTCGAGGCCCTCGGCTTCGATCCAGGTGACGCGCAGTTTCAGGTTCTGGGCCAGCGCGCCATGTACCAGCGCTTCCTTCAGCGACTTGTAGCTGTCTTCGTACTCGACATACTTGCCAATGATGGCGATCGAGACCTCGTCCTGCGGATGGTAGGCGCGATCCACCAGCGCGTGCCAGCGTGACATATCGGCCGGCTTCGCATCGATGTGCAGGTATTTGAGTGCAAGCGCGTCCACACCTTCTTCCGCGAAGTTGAGCGGCACTTCGTAGATGGACTCGACGTCCTTGGCGGCGATCACGGCCCGCTGCTCCAGGTTGCAGAAGAGCGCGATCTTGCCCTTGATCTCGGGCGAGAGAAAACGGTCGGTGCGGCAGAGGAGGATGTCCGGCTGAATGCCGATCGAGAGCATCTCCTTCACGGAGTGCTGGGTCGGCTTGGTCTTGAGCTCCTGCGCGGCGGCGATCCAGGGAACCAGCGTTACGTGGACGAAGACGGTGTTTTCGCGGCCCAGGTCCTGCCGCATCTGCCGTATGGCCTCAAGGAAAGGAAGCGACTCGATATCTCCAACCGTGCCGCCAATCTCGACAATAGCGACCTCGCAGCCGGCCGCGACCTTGCGCATGGCGCTTTTGATCTCATTCGTGACGTGGGGGATGACCTGCACGGTCTTGCCCAGGTAGTCGCCCCTGCGCTCCTTGGCGATGATCTGCTCGTAAATGCGGCCAGTGGTGAGGTTGTTGTCCCGCGTCAGGTGGGCGTGGGTGAAGCGCTCGTAGTGGCCCAGGTCGAGGTCGGTCTCCGCGCCGTCGTCCGTGACAAAGACCTCGCCATGCTGGAAGGGCGACATGGTGCCGGGATCCACATTGAGGTAAGGGTCAAACTTCATGAGGTTGACCTTGATGCCGCGGCTCTCGAGGAGGCATCCGATGGAGGCTGCCGCGAGTCCCTTGCCTAACGAGGACACAACACCGCCCGTCACAAAGATGTACTTTGCCGACATTGCTGCTTCACCTTAAATTGTGGGGTTGGGATGGCGTACCGGGTGGGCACGATCAAGTATCGCAGAGTGGGGGCGGGAAAGGAAGGGCAGGCGCCGGCCCCCGCCTCGCTCCGTGGTCAACGGAGCTCCCATTCTTCGGTTATATCTTTGTATAATCGATTCACCATGAACACCACCAAACTACGCCGGGTCGGTGGCTCCATCATGCTGGCAGTACCTCCAGCCATTCTCGATCTCCTTCATCTGAAGGCGGGCTCAACAGTGGACCTGGCCATCGATGGGGAGCGTCTTATTGTGAAAGCCCAAGACAAGCCTCGGTACACGCTGACGGAACTGCTGGAGGCCTCCGATTTCTCCGCATCGCCTACGGACGACGAACGGGAGTGGATCGACGCTCCCGCGGTAGGCGGCGAGTTGCTGTGAATCGCGGCGACATCTACACCGTGTCTCTCGATCCAACCTTGGGGCACGAGCAGCGTGGGCATCGTCCCGTCCTGATCATTTCGCCGACTGCATTCAACCGGGCAACGAAACTGCCTATCGTGCTGCCGATTACGAGCGGTGGCGACTTCGCGCGACGTATTGGCTTCGCCGTGCCGCTTGCAGGGACGAGGACCACTGGAGTGGTCCGCTGCGATCAGCCGCGTGTCATGGATCTACACGCTCGCGGAGCCACAAGAGTGGAGTCGCTTCCGACCGAGATTCTTGATGACGTGCTCGCGAAGACGATCACGCTGTTCCAGTAGTGCTGCCGTGCTTTCGAGTCTTGAGAGAAGCATGCAAATCGTGGCGAGCCGTAGTCTAAGCAAAAGAGAACTGCAGCGGGGCTGGCGGTTTTCATCGGAGGAAGGCTTGTTTCGACAGACCAGGTGGCTCTGCCACGCTCTGCTGCTTTGTTTATGCGCAGCGGCTTCAGGTGCTCTTCATGCCCAAACCGCGCCGCCGACTAATCCCGCGGTAATCGCCAGCATCCACAACCTGGTCCTCACGGACGGCACCACGCAGCGCATTTCCCGCTACGAGATCAAGGGGAACCGGGTGCGCTACATCAGTGCCGAGCGCGGCGGCGAGTGGGAAGAGGTGCCGGTCAGCCTGGTGGACTGGGCGGCCACTCTGAAATATGCCCGAGAGCATACGCCGGGAGTCCAGACGGGGGTGGGTGCGCCCGTCGGGCAGGACGAGGCAGCGGCCCTGGACAAGGAGGAGCAGGCGGCCCGGGCAGAGCAGCAGGCGCGGACCCCCGAGGTGCTGCCCGGGCTGCGTCTGCCGGAACAGGACGGCATCTGGGCGCTCGATTATTTCCATGACCAGCCGGAGCTGGTAACGCTGGTGCAGAACAGCGGAGATGTCAACGAGCAGACCGGGCACAATGTGCTGCGCAGCGTCATCGGTCCCCTGGCGGGCAGCAAGCAGCAGGTCGTGCTGGAGGGCCGGCTGTCCAAGGTGCGTCTGCATATTCCCCAGCCGGCGTTCTACATCAGTCTGACGAAAGAGTCGGGGGAACCCAGCGGCGACGCGCTGACCGTGGATACGCACGGCCTCGCCTCGAAGCAGCCGAAGGCGGTCAGCTCACCTTCCAGCCAGTACGTGATCGTGCGCGTGACCGAGCACAAGACCTATCGCGCCGTCAGCAGCATCCAGATCAGCGCGCTAGGACGCACTACGCAGTCGCAGGACACCGTGCCGACCACCGCCACGATTCTGCCGGGCGGACACTGGATGAAAGTGACTCCCAAAGAGCCGCTGCTTATCGGCGAATACGCGCTGATGGAGGTGCTTTCCCCAAAGGAGATCAACCTGGCAGCATGGGACTTCGCCATTGACCCGCAGGGGCCGGAGAACGCCAACGCCATCCTTCCGCTGCAGCGCGAGCGGTAACGGCGCTCCCGCGCTAGCGATTGGCGAAGTAAGTGTATACCGGCGCCACGTGTGGCGGCTCGATGGTCGCGGCGTCCATGCCATGCGGGAACGCCGGTGCGGCCTGCAGGCGGTAGCCGCTGAGAATGCCGGGCGGCGCGCCAGCATAGGGGAAGTCCGCAGTGAGCGGACGTTCCGAGACGATGGCCGCAAAATCCCGATCCCGGAAGGCCAGTGCCAGGTCGGATTTAAGCGCTTCCGCCCGGGGACCCTGGTCGCCTCGCAAAACATCGTAGATAGCGTTCGCATTGGCAAAGCTGGGACGGCCGCGTTCGAGCAGGTCGGCTGCGTTGTCGGCAACATATACGTCGCCGGGAATACGACCCAGGCTGTCCAGAATGGCGTTCGCCTGCCGCCGTGCCTCGCGGCTCGGGATAAGCCGCTGCGGCAGGTAGACCAGGACGGCGAATTGCAGCAACGCCAGCGCCAGCACGGCATTGCGGCGGGAACGGGGAACCGTCGACTCTCCCTCGCGCGGATCGGTGACGAGCGCGTGGACGGCGACTCCGAAGAGCACAGCAACCCAGGCGTCCCACTGCAGCACGACGTTGACCGAGCCGCCTGAGTGGATCCGTCCGGCGAGTGCGGAAACAAACGTGCCCAGCGTTGCCGCGATAAGAAAGCGCCCCTCACGGCTGCCGAATGGATGTCTGCGCTGGGCGCGCATGAGGAAGAAGATGAGGATCGCGATCGTGGGTGCCAGGTGCGCGCCCATATCTTTGGCGAAGAATACCAGGAGGCCGCGCGGCACCAGCGGGTGATGACGCGGGAGATAGGTGGTGTAGTAGGCGTACCAGCCCCCGCTGCTCCGGTTGAGCAGATGCGCGGAAACCCCCGCAGCCACGAAGAAGCTGCCCAGTCCGGTCAGCAGCTTGGGGATGCGGCGGAACTCATGCAGCAACACAAAGCCGGCAATTACCAGCGCTCCCTGCTTGGTCTGGTAGGCGCAGGCGAAGAGCAGCCCGGCCGCCAGCGCGTGCCCTCGGTAGGAAGCCGCCATGGCGCCCAGCACCAACAAAACGAACAGCATGTCCACGCGGGCCAGGTCGTACCAACTGTCACTCACGCCATAGAAAGCAGCAAAGAGTCCGGCGGCCAGCAGGCCGGCGTAGCGGCTGCCGCCCGCCAGGTGCCGCGTGAGCGTAAACAGCAGCACCAGGCAGCCGGCCGTGGCCAGCGTGCTTACGACGCGCAGCGTAGCGAAGTGCAGGCCGCCAATCTTCGCGGCAAGCGCGGCCACGTAGTAATAGAGCGGCGTGTAGATGTACGGGATAAAGCGGTGCGTGGGCTGCACATACACGCCCTGGTGGGTCAGAAGGCGGCCCGTGGCATCGAGCACGCCGCCTTCGAGCCACTCCAACTGCAGCGGGAAGGTATCGCGCAGGGCGGCGATCACAAAAAACAGCAGAATGTAGAGCACGGACACCGCGCCCAGCCCGTCATAGAGCATGCGGGCCAGCCGATCCGGATCATGGAAGAAGGAGAAGCGTCGCGTTCCGGGCTGCACTCGATGTTGTTATATCAGGCGCATCTGCGCTTCGGCCCTAGAAGGTAATGCGCCCGACCTGCGCTGCCGCTATCGCATTGCGGGTCGTGTTCTTGACCGCATACATCATCGCGTCGGCGGCGTGGACCAGATCTTCGACGGTTTCCGCATCGTCGGGGAAGGTGGCAATGCCGAAGCTGGCCAGCACCTGCAAACCCAGCTCTTCTGAGGCTAGAAAACGCGCACTGCGTAGCCACTCGATCAGCCGCTGCGCCACGCCGATGGCCGCCTGCTTTCCCGTCTGCGGCAGCAGCACCACGAACTCATCGCCGCCATAACGGAACGCGAGGTCTACGGCACGCAGGTTGCTGCGCAGCCCGAAGGCGAACTCCGCCAGCAGCCGGCTTCCCGTCAGGTGTCCGTGCTCGTCATTGATCTGCTTGAACCGGTCGAGATCGATGAACAGGATGCTAAAGGTGCTGCCGAAGCGGCGGGACCGCTCCGCTTCCGCTTTCAGCATGGCCTGCAGATAGCGCGCGTTGTACAACTGCGTGCAGTCGTCGGTGATGGTGAGTTCCTGAATGCGTTCCACCGCGCGGGCATTCTCAATGGCGATGGCCGCGTAGTCGGAAAGGATATGGAGGAACGTGATGGTGTAGTCGGTGAGCGTGGCGAGCTGATAATTGAAAAGCTGGATCACTCCGAGCGTGCGCAGGCGCGAGCGCAGCGGCACGGAGATAGCCGAATAGACGAACGCCGGCGCGGACTCCGCGGGGGAACGGCGGGTCGCGATCTCCTCGCCGCTGATGATGAGCGGTTCGCCGTGCTCCGCCACCCAGCCGGCCATGCCGTGGCCCATAGGGATGCGCACATCCCCGAGGGCCTCCGCGGAGTGCCCGGCCACTACCGCGTAGTAAAGGTCATTGCGTTCCGGATCGACGATCAGCAGCGACCAGCTCTCGGGCCGAAAGAACTGCTCCATCTGTTGCATGATGCTGCGCAGGATGGAATCCAGATCGAGAGAAGAGGTGAGGGCGCGCGCTACGCGATGGAAGATGGACAACTCTTCGAGAAGGTCAATCTGCTTGCGCGATTCATCCGCCACCGACACCGCCCCCTGCGCAGGCCCCGATGTGCAGCAGAAAGAGGCCACTTGCGCGGTGAATTCGAGCGCTCCCAGTGCGATAGCCGCGAGCATTTTGTGCATCGCGTCCCGCGAAGCGCTTACGAACTCGAAGGGCAACAACCGTGCCCCTGGATTTCAGTGTAGCCATGGAAACGGCGCATTTGCCACCGCCGGCTGATCTTTCTTAGGCCGCTGCAAAAACGGGAGAGCGCGCCCGGCTTGCCGAGCATTGCCTTTTCAAAGAGCCCGCAGTCGCGTCTCAATCTCCTCGAGCGCAGACGCTAGCGCCGCACGGCGATGAGGGCTTGCAGTGCGCTCTGAGAGGATGCGTTCCCGCTGCAGTTCCAGTTCCTGACGATTGCGCTCCCGGCCGCCGTCGATCACCTTGCGGCCAGTGCCCGGCTGCTCCTCGTTCGCTGCAACCTGCTCTTCTACCGATTTGCTTTCCCAACCTCTTGCCATATATCCATGGTACCGGTTGCGTGCTCGATTCCGCATCGTTTTCGTGCAGAAAGTGCTCTAAATCAGGAGGTGACCACAACCATGAAAGCATGGCGTATCCCAAAATTCGGCATTGAGAATCTTTCGCTGGACGAGATCCCAGCTCCCAAACCCGGCCCCGGCGAGGTGCTTGTAGACGTTCGCGCCGTGTCTCTAAACTTCCGCGACCTGATGACGGTGAAAGGCCTGTACAACCCCAGGCTGCAGCCCAATCGTGTTCCCTGTTCCGATGGTGCAGGCGTGGTGGTCGAGGTGGGCGACGGTGTAACCCGCTTCAAGCCGGGCGACCGCGTGGCCGGTATCTTCATGCAGAACTGGATCGATGGCCCGCCGGCGCCGGAAAAGCAAAAAGGCGCGTTGGGTGGTGATATAAACGGCACGCTCACCGAGCAGATGGTGCTGCCTGAGCGCGGCGTTGTGCCCATCCCCGCGCAGTTGTCCTTCGAGGAAGCCGCCACCTTGCCCTGCGCGGGAGTGACTGCCTGGAACGCGGTGGTGCACGCCGGGAACATCAAGGCCGGCGATACGGTGCTGATCCAGGGCACGGGCGGCGTTTCGATCTTCGCGCTGCAGTTTGCTCGCGCGTTGGGCGCGCGTGTGATCGGGACTTCGTCGAGCGACACCAAGCTGGCGCGCGCACGGGAACTCGGCCTGAGTGGCGGACTCAATTACAAATCCACGTCGGACTGGGCGCGCTGGGTGGTGGAAGAGACGGGCGGCCGCGGCGTGGACCTGGTAGTGGAAGTGGGCGGGGCGGGCACCTTCAACCAGTCGCTGAACGCTGCACGGGTCGGCGGTGTGGTCGCGCAGATCGGCGTGCTCTCCGGCGCGCAGCAACCGATCGAGATTCGGCCGATCCTGATGCGGCTGCTGCGGATTCAGGGCATTTACGTCGGCTCGCGCGAGGACTTTGTCGCGATGAATCGCGCGATCGAGGAAAACGGGATTCGCCCGGTGGTGGACCGGGTGTTTCCGTTTGCCGATGCGCCCCAGGCCTTCGCCTGGATGGAAGAGGCGTCGCACTTCGGGAAGATCGTCATTACTCTCGGAGCCCACTAGATCGGGAGTTAGCAAGGAGTAAATGGGAGTTAGCAACAGTAGCATATGTAACTCCACGGTTAACTTTCTGTGGTTACCTTCAGATATGCCGCAGTAATGCCTCCTACGGCAAGTTCTAGCTTGCAAGGAGCGGACCTCATGCTACGCTCGGTCTTGTTCGGAGGCATTCACCCGAAACCAGCATAAGCAAAAGAAATTTTGCAGTTACGTTTTCCCCGGATCTGCATCTCAAAAGAGCGCCCGACTCAGTAAGGGCGGCATGGATACGAAAAAGCTCTCCAGAAAGGGCACACTGTTATGACCTGGTTGCGCAACTTCTTTGCCTATATCTACGACATTCTCCTTGGTTGCCGTCACGCCTCGCTGACCCGCCCCTTCACCATCGAGGAGGAGACCTATGAGGTCTGCCTCGATTGCGGCAAGCAGCTCTACTATTCGCTGGACATGATGCGCACGCTGAGCGCCCGCGAGGTTCGGCACTTGCGCGCCGCCCGAAGTAATGCTGAGGTCACGATGATCCCGGCGGCCACGCCGCGTCAGGCGATGGCCGGCGGCGTACACAACTCGAACGCGGCGGCATAGTTCCTCTGTGCGTATCCCGTGAAATCGGATAGCCGTGCACCATCAGGCGGTTGGGCGGGTTCTCGTATACTGCGGCGAGACCCGAATGTACAGAGGACCCGCCCAGCGTGATTGTTGATATCCAGAACCTGACCAAAATTTACGAGGGCAAGCAGCGCGTCGTCGCTGTCGATGCGCTCAGCCTGGCGGTCGAGGAAGGCGAGATCTTCGGCTTGCTCGGACCAAATGGTGCGGGTAAGACGACGACCATCAGCGTGTGCACCACCCGTGCGCTGCCAACCAGCGGTACGGTCATGATCGCCGGGGTAGACGTGGTGAAGCGGCCAGCGGCCGCGCGTCGAGGTATCGGCGTGGTGCCGCAATACAACACCCTCGACCGGTCGCTCACGGTCCTCGAAAACCTCTATTACCATTGCCGCTACTTCGGTTTCAGCAGCGCCCAGGCGAAGGCCCGGGCTACCGAACTGCTGCAGCAGTTTCATCTCGCCGAGCGCGCCAGTTCGTTTCCCACCCAGCTATCCGGCGGCCTGCAGCAGCGAGTGCAGATCGCGCGGGCCATCGCGCATCGGCCGCGCGTGCTGTTTCTCGATGAACCGAGCGCCGGGCTTGATCCGCAGAGCCGCATTGCCATGTGGGAGGCAGTCGGACGGCTCCATGAGGACGGCATCACCGTGGTGCTTACGACGCACTACATGGAAGAAGCGGACGCGCTTTGCGACCGACTCGCCATCGTGGACCACGGCAGGATGCTGGCGCTGGATTCGCCGGCCGCACTCAAGAGTTCGGGAAATGCGCAGACGGTGTTCGATCTGAAATTACGGGAGCCCGCCCAAAACGAGGCGACGGCAGCGCGCCTGCGCCAGCTTCCGGGTGTGGCAGCCGCAGAGCCGACCGCCTCCGGCCTGCGGGTATTTGCCCACGGCACAGATGGTCTGCTGCCGCAGATCGTGGCGGCTGCGGAAGGCAGTGGTCTGCGCGACATCTCCGTCAACGAGCCGAGTCTCGAAACCGTGTTCATACGCCTGACCGGGAGGGATCTCCGTGAATAATGCACACGCCACGACTCCGGCGCGGGGCAGCATGCTTTCCGCATTTGGCGGTCTCATGCTGCGAGATTTCCGGGTACTTCGGCGGGAGCTCGGGCCGTTTGTCGTCCGCGTGGTGATGCAACCGCTGCTGTTCCTCTTTGTGTTTACCTATATTTTCCCGCGTTTGGGGCAGGGCAGCCCCATGATGGTGGGGAGCGGAGGGACAAGCTTCGGCACCGTGCTGCTACCCGGCCTGATGGCGGTGGCCATCATGTTCACGGGAATCGCGGCGGTCGCGCTGCCCCTTTCTCAGGAGTTCGGCATCACGCGCGAGATCGACGACCGTGTCATGTGTCCGCTGCCGGTGGCCGCGGTAGCCATCGAGAAGATCTGCTTCAGCGCTCTGCAAAGCGTGCTTGCCGCCCTGATCGTGCTGCCGCTCGCGTACTACATCCCATCCACTCCCGTACAGGCGCATGTGTCAAGCTGGTTTCTGCTGGTGCTGTTCCTGGTACTGGCGAGCCTGGTTTCCGGCGCGCTTGGGCTGGCCATCGGGTCCAATGTCGCGCCGCAGCAGATCGGACTGATCTTCTCGGTCGTGGTGGTGCCGATCACTTTTCTCGGGTGCATTTACTATCCGTGGGCGTACCTCAACCACATCCGCTGGCTGCAAATTGCGGTGCTGGTCAATCCCATCGTGTATATGAGCGAGGGGCTGCGGGCGGCGCTGACGCCGGGCGTCCCGCATATGTCCGCGGTGTACATCACGCTGGCCCTCCTGATCTCGCTTGCCATCCTGGGAGCGATCGGTTTTCGCGGATTTCTGCGCCGGATCATCAGCTAAGGTGGCGATTTCGCAGGCGACCGCAACCCCCGCATCGGTTCCGGGTTCATCTCCGCGCAGGGGCGTGAGTTGCTGTTACCTCTGAATGCCCTGGCGAGGCACAGGAAAGGCTCCGCGGCGAACGCGGGCACGTACAATCTACGATAAAGAGCCGAGGACCGACGGCTTAAGGTGGCTGACGTTATGACTTCCCGTTTTTCTCGCCTGCTTGGATTGATTTCCCCCCTTGCTGTACTGGCGGCCGGCTGCGGTGGAGGGGGCTACTCGCCGAATCCGAGCAATGCGACTTTCACGGTGTCGCCATCTACGGCAACGGCCGACACCAATCACCAGGTGCAATTCAGTGCGAAGCTAAATGCAGGAGGCGCCGCCTCCGTGCACTGGGCCGTTCTGAGCGGGCAGAATGACAGCAATATCGGCCAGGGCTCGATAGACCAGAACGGGATCTACACACCACCATCGGCGCTGACGCACGACAGCGTGCAGGTAAAGATCCAGGCGAATCTCACCAGCAATATCTATTCGACGGCCACAGCCGTGATTACGGTCACCCCTGGCTTCAACCAGGCGGTCACGCCGGAGGTGGCGGCCGTGTCTCCTGGTTCGAACGTGGCGCTCACCGGGGTTATCGCGGAGTATGGCGGCGGTTCGATCAACTGGAGCCTAAGCAGCGCTAGCAGCAGCATCACCAACCCGGGCAGCACCTACGGCGCAATCAGCGGCAGCAAGTGCCAGACCTCGTCGCAGAACTACACCGCCTGCACGGCCACGTACACGGCGCCGACGGGCACCGTCCCTACCGGGCCGCTGTATGCGTTTGCCAGCGTAGCTGCGAACAGCCAATCCGCCAGCTATGCACGGCTGCTCCTGAACAATGCCGGTATCAATACCTCCCCGCTCGATAATCAGGCCCCGCAGACGGGCGCAGTGGAGATGGGAACCTCGGGCGGGAACACCAACGACTTCGATGTGGATTCGACCGGCCAATACATTACCGATTGCGCCAGCGGCACGCTGGGAGCCCTGGTCGCTGACCAGAACAACACGCCCTACATTCTGAGCAATAATCACGTGCTGGCAGAGTCGGACCAGGGAACCACGACAGACAGCATCATCCAGCCCGGGCTGGTGGATACTGGCTGCTCCCCGCTCGGACAGCCGGGCAGCCCTGCGCGGGGCATTGGGACCCTGCAGTACTGGGTGCCACTCAACACCACCGCGACCAACGTGGACGCTGCGCTGGCCTCGGTCGCCAGCGGTGCGGTGGATACGACGGGCGGCGTTCTGGGGCTGGGTACCCCGGGGGCGAACGGACAATTGGGTGCGGCGCCGCCGGCCGGCGGCACGGGCGAGACGCTGACGGCGGCCAACCTTTTCAACGGGGCAACTCCCATCCGGGTTGTGAAGAGCGGGCGTACTACCGGCTTGACCTGCTCCACCGTGGACAGCATCGCGGACAGCTTCCAGGTGGACTACTACAAGGACGCCGCGGGAACGCAGTTTTATACCACCAAGACGTTTACCAACCAGATCGGGATTTCCGGCCGCTATTTTTCGGATTTTGGCGACTCCGGTTCACTGGTCGTAGATGCGAGCGATGCGCAGCCGATAGGCTTGTTTTTCGCGGGGGCGGTGGACAGCAGCGGCAACGGGTTCAGCTTTGCCAATCCGATTGGTGATGTGCTTGCTGAACTTTCTCAGCGCACGGCTGCCAATGGATCGCTGCAATTCAAAGTCGTCGGCGGCTCCCCGCATGGGGTCACGTGCCTCGACTACGACGCCAACACCGCGACCGCGAGCGCGGCGGTAGCGGTACCGCCCGCCGAGACGGCACGGGCACGTGCGGCCGCAAGTACGCGGGGCGCAGCACTGATCAGCCCGGCGGCCGGCATTCTCGGCGTGACCGCGGGCAAGAGCCTCGACCATCCGGGACGCGCTGCGGTGATCGTCTATACGGACCGGAACAAGCCGGCGCCGCCGGTTCCGCAGACGCTTGGTGGCGTGCCCACCGTGGTCATCCCGACCACGCCTGCAAGTGTGGCCAATGGCACCGCACCCCGCATGTTGCGGCCAAAAGCGGGACTGCACCTGTCGCAAGCGGCACTGGATGAAGCGGTTGCAGTGCAGAAGCAATATGCCGCGCAGATCATGCAGGATCCAGCCTACTTCGGCGTAGGCGTGACCGAGAGCCTGGATCACCGGGGCGAGCCGGCGCTGCTGATCTTTGCCGACTTGAACAAGACTCCCCGCACCCAGCCCGCGAATATCGGCGGCCTGCGCACGCGGTACGTCTGGCTGCATCGCATCCGGGTTACGATCGGCCGGGCCCATCGGCCGCAGAAGGCAGCGCAGGGGAGCTGACCGCGCGGTACCGGACCGCGATGTAGATGTCGGCCAGAGCATCCTCGAGGGTCCAGCAGGCCCAGTGGACAGCAATCGGGCCCCGAGCAACAGCCCTAGACCTCAACGGCCAGAGGAGCGGGATCACTTTCTGGCATAGTGGGGGCAATGCCGCTCTCCGGGAAAAAGAGCATAAACACCGTTCCGCTCGTAGCCCCGTCGCGAGTGGCTGAACGGCTCTTGACGGCAACCGTGCCCTGGTGTTTCTGAATGATCTCGGAACTCACCCACAGGCCAAGTCCGGTGCCGGTCGCTTCCTTGGTGGTGTAGAACGGTTCGAAAATACGCCGGCGCACGGCTTCCGGCATGCCGCTGCCGGTATCGGCCACGACCACCCGGACACCCGGTACTTCGTCCTTCCAGCTTTGAGAACGCCGCACAGAGAGCAGGAGGCGCCCCCCGGCGGGCATGGCGTCGAGTGCATTGCCGATGAGGTTGGCAAAGAGCTGCCGAAGCGCGCCTGAAAGGCAGAAAAGCTGTACGCCTGGCTCGTACCGGCGCGTGATCTCCACGTGCAGCGAATGGATGCGGCCCTGGTGCAGGGTCAGCATTGAGTCAAGGAGCTCGGTGATGCTGCACATCGCGGGCAGCGTGGACTGCCGATAGAAGCGCAGTGTCTGTTGCGTAATCTCCGAAACGCGCGAGACCTGGTGCTGCGCCATCTCCGTGTAGCGCAGCGCCTCGTCGTTCAGCGATGGAACCCCGTGCAGGAGGTAGAGCAGATTGGTAACGGCTTCCAGCGGGTTGTTGATTTCGTGGGCAATGGAAGCGGCGAGGCGGCCAGCGGCGGCCAGCTTCTCGGTGCGCCGCAGTGCCTCTTCGGAGCGCTTGCGTTCCGTCGTATCCATGACGACAGCGCCCGACCCAGCGTACGGTCTGCTGTCCCGTCTTGACGGGGTACATGTTGATCAGCCAGCTACGCTGTTCGGCTTCTTCCTCGCTGATCTCGATGGCGGCGTCCTTGAGCGCACCGGGACGGAACTCGAAATCCTGCACCGCTTTACCTGTGGCGAAGATGCGGTCCAACTGCTCGCGCAGCACCCGCGCTGCTTCGGGTACGAAGACCTCATTCACGGATCGGCCAAGATAGCGGGTCACCGGGATGCCGGTCTTTTCCGCCAGGAATTGATTTACGCGCACGTAGCGGTACTTCCGGTCGAAGAAGGCGAAACCAACGGGCGCGTGCGCCAGCATGGAATCCAGCAGGGCCAGCGTATCGCTCAGCCCGGCACGCTGGTCCTCCATGGAAAGCACCAGGAGGTTGAAGGCGTTGGCCAGCTCCGCGGCTTCATTATGCCCGCGAACCATCAGCGGGAAGCCTTCTTTGGTTTCCGGATCGCGGATCAGCCGCCGCGTCGCACTCATTACGGCGCGGAGCGGCCGCGTGATGGTGCGCGCCAGGACCGCCGATGCGATCACGCAGCCGATGGCGCCAATCAAGGTCAGCAGGGAACTGAGCCGGATGAGCTGGTGTATTTCTTCCCGCTCGGTGGCTGCATTCTCCCGGACAAAGGCGTAGCCCAGCAGTTGATGACCCGCGTAGAGCGCAGCTACGCTTTCCCGCTCGCCTTCTTCATTGCGGAACAGGATTGGTTGAATACTGGGCTGCAGGTACGCGTGCTCGAGCGGGGTCAATGGCCGCGCGCTCGGGCCGGCGCTGACCAGGGTGCGGCCGTGTGAATCCGTAATTCGGACCGACTCGACGGTGGGGGACGAATGGACCATGCGGACCATTTCATCCAGGCGGTCCATCTCGCCGCTCAGCAGGGCATCGCTGCTTTCAATCTGCAGCAGGTGGGCCTGGTACTCCATCCGGCGCTGACCGCGCGCATGGATCTCGTTCATCTGCGAGCGCACGAGCAGTGTCGCGAACAGCAGACTGAACAATATCTCCAGCAGCACGAAACCTGCTGTCAGTTGACCGCGGATGGTCCGGGGCCTCAGCCAACTCATAATGGCGCTTGCCTTCCTTGGGGTTGGGTACAGACTACCGCGTCCGGCGAAGCGATGAAACTACCAAAGATGTGTTGTCTAATCTGTTACTACCGCCGTTACCGCTCCCCGCGCGCAATCCAGGTAGTCAGGCGGGCGCCAGCTCGGGCTGCGGTTTCAGGTGGCGTGCGATATCGTCCGCGATCTGGCGTCCGTGGAACCGGCCATTTTCGATGAATATCTCATTAGTGCGCGACCCGGCGACAATCACTCCAGCCAGGTACAGCCCCGGGACGTTGCTCTCCAGGCTCCGCGGATCGCAAACCGGGCAGCGGTCCTCGCCCTCGATGCGCACACCGAGAGACTCGATAAAGCTGAAGTCCGGGTGATAGCCGGTAAGTGCAAACACGAAATCGTTCTTGACGGTGCGCGGACCTTCCGGCGTCTCGAGGTCCAGCGCATCTTCGCGGACCGCGGTTACACGCGAGTTGAAGTAGGCTTCGATCTCTCCGTGCCGGATGCGGTTGTTGATGTCCGGCAGAATCCAGTACTTCACGTGACGGTGCATCTCCGGCCCACGGTGGACCAGAGTTACGCGCGCGCCATGGCGCCATAGATCCAACGCGGCGATTGCCGCCGAGTTCTTCCCACCGATCACAACTACGTCCGTGTCATAGAACGGATGCGGATCGTGGTAGTAGTGCTTCACCTTGGGAAGGTCTTCGCCGGGGATGCCGAGGTAGTTTGGCAGGTCGTAGTAGCCGGTCGCCACCACGATCTTGCGAGCAGTGAAGAGGTGGGGCCGCTCGTAGAGGTCGGTCAGATCTACCCGGAACGCGCCGTCGCTCCCGGAGACGCGCTGGACGAGATGGTACTGGCGGATATCCAGTTCGTAGTGCTCGGCCACCTTGCGGTAGTATTCCAGCGCCTCGTTCCGGTTTGGCTTCTGGTTGGGACTGGAAAAGGGCAGATCGCCGATCTCCAGGAGCTCCGGCGTGGTGAAGAAGGTCATGTTAGACGGGTAGTGGAAGATGGAGTTGCACAGGCAGCCCTTGTCCACCAGAACAGTGCGCAAGCCGCGCCGTTTCGCCTCAATGGCGCAGGCCAGACCGGTCGGGCCCGCACCGACCACGAGCACGTCGAAGCTCGTTCCCGCATGCCTGCGTGCGGCTGCTCGCTCTTCTGCCACGATCTTTTTCGGACTCATAGCTTCAGAATACGGGATGCCGTGGTCTAGTCGGGCGCTCCATCAGGGCCGCGGCTTCTCCTCCGTCGGGCCTTCGTCCAGCAAAACTTCAGCAGCGCGCTTCACGGCCTGGGCATCGCTGGAGTCCCCGGCATCCTTCTTCACTGCCAAGTCGCCGAAGTCAGCCGCGGCGCCATAGTCGTAGCCTTTGCCGCCGTAATAGTCGGGTCGACCCTCGGGAATTTGGGTCCGTTCTTCTTCATGGAGTTGCCAGCCCTGCTCGTGCGCACGTTCGCTGGTGACGGCGCGGTTGTGTTCGCCCAATCCACGCGGCTCATGCGGATCGCCTTTTGGCTTCTCTTCGGCCATTTTGCTGCCCCCCTGTCCTCCTAAGTCCGATGGAGCGAGCGGCCCTCTGGATGCCCGTTTCTCCCTGTTGGGCGGAGCTGCTTTTCCGTACAATCGGAAGGTACCCATATTCGCCCTTTGCGGGAAGCTCGCCTTCTCGCGCTCGGTTGAAGAAAAGCGGCGCTTTGCGCATCGAATAGCTACGTGTCCACGCCCACCATCTCGAGGGATGCCGTCCTCCCGATCTCCCCGGGGATTGCACCGAGCCCCAAACCGGCTCGCCGCATGGTGGATAGCCACGGGCGCACAATCACCGATCTGCGCGTCTCGGTAACGGACCGCTGCAACTACCGCTGTGTGTATTGCCGCACGGGGAACGAGGGCGCGCAGTACGCCGAATTGCCCATAGCCGACTACCTGCGGATGATCCGCGTCTTTGTGGACCTGGGCATTGAGAAGGTGCGGCTGACCGGAGGGGAACCGCTGCTGCGGCGGGGGCTGACCGAGCTCATCAGTGAGGTGGCCCGGCTGCGTACGCGCTTTGACGCGCAGGGAAACACGCTGGCCGAGGGTGCCGGCGCTCCGCTCGATATTGCCATTACCACGAACGGCCATCTGCTGGACAAGGAAGCGCAGCGGCTGAAGGATGCCGGGCTAACCCGCGTGACGGTGAGCATGGACGCGGTGGACGCCGAGACCTTTGCGCGCATCACCCGGGTTCCCGGCAGCTTCGAAAAAGTGCTCTCCGGTATACGGACGGCGCAGGCCGTCGGCCTCGGGCCGGTCAAGGTGAATTGCGTGCTGCTCCGCGGCTTCAACGAGGACCAGATCGTTGCGTTCGCCCGCTTCGCGCGTCGCGAGGGCGTGGTGCTGCGGTTCATTGAATTCATGCCGCTGGAAGAGGACCGGATCTGGTCCCCGGATACCGTGATCCCGTTTGAAGAAGTGAAAATGCGCCTGAGCGAGCTGCGGCCGCTGGTTCCGCTTCCAGCGAATCATCCGGGCGAGACCGCCTGCCGCTTCACCTTCGACGACGGCATCGGTGAGGTCGGGATCATTGCACCGGTGTCGCGGGCCTTCTGCGGCGCATGCAGCCGTGTCCGGCTCACCTCGGACGGCAAGATCCGCACCTGCCTGTTTTCGCAATCTGATCACGATCTGCACGGCGTGCTGCGCAGGGGCGGCAGCGATGAGGACCTCGCCGCATTTATCCAGCGCACCATTGCCACCAAGGAAGCGCGCCACCACATTGGCGAGCCGGACTTCCTGAAGCCGTCGCGTAGCATGGTGCACATCGGCGGGTAGGCGTATCAGCCGGGCGGCCTGGGCTGCAGGGCCGGCATGGGCTTCCGGGGCTAAGAGCCAGTGCGGTGAATCAGGAGCGAGTTGGCCTGGGCTACCGGGGTCATCAGCACGCTTGAGACGTTTACGTGTGGCGGACGAGTAACTGCCCAGACAATAGCGTCAGCGACATCCTCCGGCCGGAGCGGCGTGATGTTTTGATACACCTTGGCCGCCCTTTCCTTATCGCCGCGGAAGCGAACTTCGCTGAATTCCGTCTCCACCATGCCGGGATCAACCGTGGTGACGCGCACGGGCGTGCCCAGCAGATCTTCCCGCAATCCTTCGGTGATCGACCGCTCCGCAGCCTTGGTGGCACAGTACACCGCGCCATTTGGATAGGTCATGTGGCCGGCGGTCGAGCCGATGTTCACGACGTGTCCGCGCCCACGCTCGACCATGCCGGGGACCACGGCACGCGAGACGTAGAGCAGCCCTTTGACGTTGGTGTCGATCATCTCTTCCCAGTCCTGGATCTTGCCCTCGTAGAGCTTGTCCAGCCCGCGGCTCAGGCCGGCGTTATTAACCAGGATGTCAATAGCATTCCAGTCTCCGGGCAGCGCTTTTAGTGCTTCCCCTACTGCCGCCCGCTGGGTCACGTCGAGAGTAAGTGCGTGAAGATCTGCCGCACCGGACGCGTGGAGGGCCGGCATCTCTGCCTGGATGCGATCGGTCCTGCGCGCCGCAAGCAGAAGGCGCGCTCCTTCGGCGGCAAAGGCGTGTGCGGTAGCGTGGCCGATGCCAGAGCTGGCGCCGGTGATGAAAACGGTCTTTCCCTGGAGCGAAGTTTGCGTAGCCATAGTGGTCAGTCTCTGTGATGCGATGCAGCGAAGAGCCGCATTTCGCAGCGGCCCATGTAATCCCGTTGCAGGGCAGGAGCGTCGGATGTTGCACAAGTGATTCGCATACGCAGGTAAGGCGGACCACTGACGAGGGAATCTATGAGAAATGAACTTGAAATCGCACTGGCGCTCGCCATTGCGCCGGCTATCTTTGCCCAAACCGCACCTACGCCGCCTTCCCCCGCGGATATGGCGCAGCACGAGGTACAACGCTACACCACCCTGCTCTCGCTGAATTCGGAGCAGGAACAGCAGGCACTCAGCATTTTCACGGCGGAAGCCACAGCGGAACAGAGTGTGCGAGCGGGCGAGCGGACAACCCGGCAGGCACTGGAAGCTGGCATCAAGGCGGACAACACCTCGGCCATTTCGCAGGCAGCGGCCACCCTGGGGCAGTTGAACGGGCAAGCCACCCTGCAACGGGCCACGGCCCAGGCCAAGTTCTACCAGTTGCTGACGGCCGACCAGCAGTCGAAATTTGACCTCTTGGAGAAGGATCGCCGGGGCTTTGGCGGTCCACGACATGCCCCGCCGCCTCCGGGCGAGTAGAGTGTGGCCCATCCCTGCCCCTGCGATCGGCAGTCTTGGCAGGGATGGGCAGAAATTTCCTTGAGTCGGTGTAAACAGCGGACACCGGGCGTTCGTCTGTAGGGTCGGATGGAGCAGAGTATTTACAACACTGGAGCGGTACCGATTCGAGAGGAACCGGGCGCGGAGCTGGCGGACTTTGAGACGCTCTTTGGTATGTACCGGGCGCGTGTCTACCGTTATGCCCTGCTGTCGCTGCGCGATCCTGACCTGGCCGAGAATGTGACCAATGACTGCTTTCTGCGCGCGCACAAGGCGCGGGATCAGTTTCGGGGAGACTGCCCCGTGGCCACTTGGCTGGTCCGGATTGCGACGAACCTGATCCGCGATACCACGCGCACGCGCAAGTTCCAGTTCTGGAAGAAGGACTGCGCGACCGCGGTAGACACCAGCCTGGCGGCCCAGCGGGTGGCATCATCGGAGCTGTCGCCCGAGGCGTCGCTGCTGGTGAAGGAGAAGCTTGCGACGGTATGGGGAGCAGTGGAAGGGCTCTCCGCGCGCCAGCGGAATGTGTTTCTGCTGCGCTTTGTGGAAGAGATGGAGCTTGCGGAAATTGTGACTGCCACGGGCATGCAACTGGGCACGGTCAAGAGTCATTTGCACCGCGCACTCGCAGCGGTTCGCAAGGCAATGGAGGAGGCAGCATGAGGACCGAACACCTTTCCGCATGGGAACAGGATGAGTACCTGATGGGGCAGCAGACCCCCGCGGCGGTGCAGCACCTCGCAGCCTGCGAGGATTGCCGGCTGGCGGTGGGGCGGATGGAGCAGGGGATGGCTCTTTTTCGCACGTCGGCAAAGGAGTGGAGCGCCGAGACACTGCGAACGCGACCGGCAAAGCCGGTACCTGCGACACGCAAAGCGATATTTGCCCCGACGCTGGGCTGGGCCGTGGCGGCGATTCTGCTGTTGATGGCGCTGCTGCCGCTTGGCTGGTGGAAGCCGAAGGAAAGACAGCCGATGACTGCGACTACCAAAAGTGCGGTGATAGAGCAGGACGACGCGCTGCTGGAGCAGGTGGACGCACAAGTATCGGCGGCCGTGCCCTCGTCGATGGAATCGTTGGCGTATCCGACGTCCGCCGGCGAGAGCAATACGCGACAGGCGGCACACGCGGCAGGAAATGGAGGCATGTCCAGTGCGAATTAGGGTGAAAGATGGATTAAGCCGGGTTCTTCTTGGTGGCGTGCTCCTGCTGACGATCAGTGGATCGGGCGCACTGATGGCGCAGGAGGGCGGTCCGCCTTCCGCGGCCGATGGAAGTCCTGGCCGTTCGGGGCCGCCGTTCGGGCGACGCCGGCCTCCGCTGCAGCGAGCGCTGCATGTGGGACCGCCAGGGCGGTGGTGGGACAACCCGGATTTCGCGAAGAAGATCGGGCTGACGCCGGAGCAGCAGAAAAAGATGGATGATGTGTTTCTGCAAAACCGGCTGAAGCTGATTGACCTGAGCGCAAGCGTGCAGAAGCAGGAAGCCGAGATGGACCCGCTGCTGCGGGCGGACCAGTTGGACCAGAAGCAGGTGCTGGCGCGCATCGATCAACTTGCTGAGACCCGAGCGTCCCTGGAGAAAGCGAACGCGCGGATGTTGCTGGAGTTGCGCAGCGTTTTGACTCCGGCGCAATGGAAGCAGCTACAAGCAGAAGAGCCAACCGGGGAGCGCGGCCAGCGGGGAGAGCGTCTCGGCCGGCCAGGACCGCCGTCCGGCGGCGAACATGAGTTTCATCCGGATTGAAATGGTCCGTCCTGGCTCGACGACAGCGCGTGTTTCCGCATCCGAACCACTGTGCAGCTCGCAAAGGATGAGGACGCCCCAATACACATGCAGTTGGAAGTGATAACGGACCCGGTCGAGAGCGCCAGAGCCGCGGGGTTGCGCTATGTGAACGATGCCAAGCCCGGTATTCAGCGCAAGCGCTGTGGCAAGAGCTTCCGCTATATCGATCCGGATGGCAAGCCGGTGCGCGATGCCGAAACCCTGGGGCGGATCAAGTCACTCGCGATTCCGCCGGCGTGGACGGATGTGTGGATATGCCCCAATCCGAACGGGCACCTTCAGGCTACTGGACGCGATGCACGGGGGCGCAAGCAGAGCCGGTACCATCCGCGCTGGCGCGAAGTACGCGATGAAACCAAGTACGACCGCATGCTGCTGTTTGGCGCCGCGCTGCCCAAAATTCGCGAACGCGTAGACCACGATCTGGCACTGCCGGGCATGCCGCGCGAGAAGATACTGGCAGCCATTGTGCGGCTGATGGAAGTTACGCATATCCGCGTAGGCAATGTGGAGTACGCGCGCGAGAACCATTCCTACGGACTGACCACAATGCGTGACAAGCACGTAGATGTGGACGGCTCGACTGTCACCTTCAAGTTCCAGGGCAAGAGCGGCGTCAAGCACACCATTGACATCAACGACCGCAGGCTGGCGCGCATTGTGAAGCGCTGCCTCGATATTCCGGGGTATGAGTTATTCCAGTACCTCGACAAGGACGGGGAGCACCACACCATCGACGCGTCCGATGTGAACGACTACCTGCGTGAGATCACGCAAGAGAATTTCACCGCCAAGGATTTCCGCACTTGGGCCGGGACCGTGCTTACCGCGATTGCGCTGCGGGAAACCGAGGCCTTCGAGTCGGAAAGCCAGGCAAAGAAGAACGTGGTGCAGGCGATCAAGGCCGTGGCCGCGCACCTCGGCAACACGCCGTCAGTCTGCCGCAAGTGCTATGTGCATCCGGCGGTGCTGGAGTGCTATATGAGCGGCGCACTCCTGCAGAACTTGAAGAAAGAGATGAAAGAGGAAGTAGAGCGCGAGATCGAAGAACACGCCGCCTCATTGCGCGAAGAGGAGCGTGCGCTCATGGAGCTGCTGGAACAGCGCATTGCGCTCCAGGCAGCGTGAAGGGCGGTCCATGCATTACAGCATGTCCGACCCAAAGAATTTGCGCTAAGCTAGCACAATCACCGCTAGCTACAGTTCTAGACCATTTCCGGAATGATTATTTGGGTAACAGCTGATATTGCTTGCTGTTTGATCCAGGCCTGGTTACAAACGAGCCATGGGATATCTTGGGCTGTCTGAACCAGCTATTGAGGATAGCAATTTATTTCAGCGCCTATTCTGGCCTGGTGATCACGCTGGTGAGGTAGACGCGCTTGGACAACAAGGGTTCTGGATCTGCGGTATCGTCGCCATCTTATCTTTTTGCTTACTTGCAGTGCAGGGTCATTGGTTTTTAGCCCTGCTTGCATTCGGCTTTTTTGGATTGGGTGGCATAGGTGTAAGGGAGCACAGCACAGGGGCCGCGGTGTTGGTGGCGATCGCTTACGTACTGAACCAGGCAGCCTCCGTTATGGTTGGAAAGTTTCCAGGCATTCTTGGCATCGCAGCTGCCGTGCTGCTCATTGCAAACATCCGCGGAACATGGATAGCGGCCCGTTGGTTAAAGCGCGGCGATCCCAATGCGTTTCCCGCAAGATTGAGAGAAACGTGGCGAGACCGCTTGGTAGATCAAATGCCCGCGCTAGTCTGGCCGAACATGCGCATTGCATTTTTGCTGTGGCGGGCGCTTATATGTTGCTCACCTTTCTAGGTATTGCTGTTTTAGCTAGACAGGGAGGAAAGCCTGGACCGGCATCGCAACCCGTTAACACTACAGTCCTATACAACGACAATACAGCCCTATAACACCTAAGGTCAGCTAAGTGCGCCGTCGCGTTCTGCGATGCGGTACTGGCCCACTGCCCAGTCAACGTCACTGAGGCCGGCTTCTTCGGCTCGGTGAAAGACTTCGGCGCAGTAATCGGCGAGGCCGATGCGGGTATTGGCGTCTGCGGCGGCTTCGCGCACCAGGCGGGTGTCTTTGGCGCCCAAGTGGACGGTGGCGCCGGGGTGTTCCGGCGGGTTCAGCATGGTTTTACCGTAATTCTCGTACATTCTGGATTGAAACAAAGCGTCGTTGACGGTCTGGTGGAAGACGGCGGGATCGATTCCCTGCGAGCGCGCGTACACGAACGCTTCGCCCAGGCTCTGGATCATGGTGGTGATCAGCAGATTGCCCCCGAGTTTCAGGGCGTGCGCCTGCCACGGCTCTTCGGAAAGGATCGTGAGGCCGCGGCTGATGGAGCGGAGCACAGGCGCGACTTCTTCCATGACCGGCTGCGGACCGGCGGCAACAACCCAGAGCTTGCCTTCGCGCGCAACATTGGGGCGGCCAAAGACGGGAGCGCCCACGAAAAATTGTCCGCGCTCTGCATGCGAGGCCTCTAGCCGGCGCGCGAGGCGCACGCTGATGGTGCTGAGCGAAACATGCGTCGCGCCCTGTTTGAGGCTGGTCAGGATGCCGGGCTCATCCTTCGCGCCGAAGACAACGGCCTCGGTCGCAGGATCGTCCGTCAGTACCGTGAACACCACATCGCGTCCGGCGACCGCTTCAGCAGCCGTGGCCGTGGGGTGCGCGCCCGCTTCGGCAAGCGCTTCTGCCTTCTCCAGCGAGCGGTTCCAAACCGTGATGTCGTAACCGTGTTCGGCGAGAGAACGGGCAATGGGGCTACCCATTTTTCCGAGTCCGAGAAGGGCAAGTGTCGGCAAGTTGGTCCTCCGAGAAAGCAGGGCTGCTCTGTGGAGCAGCCCCGGTATGCGGTGGGATGACAAAAGCTAGAACTGAGGCTGATCTCCCGGAGGATGGCTGACGCCGGAGGGATTGGGCTGCGGCTGATTCGGCGGCTGTGCGGCCGGGCTGGGTGGTCCGGAGGGCGCCGTTGCGTTGCCCGGGCCGTTGCCCTGGCCCGCGCCTTGGTCCGCCCCTTGGGGCGCCGCTGCGCCATTGCCCTGTGCAGGGCCGCTCTGCTGGCCGATACCGATGGCTGCGCCGGAGACGACCATCTGAACGCGGCGGTTTTTCGCCCGTCCCGCTGCCGTGGAATTATCGGCGACCGGATTTGCTTCGCCGTATCCTGTCGCCGTCACATTGGCTGCGGGGACGCCCTGCTGCACCAGGTAGTCGCGCACGGCGCCGGCGCGTTCTTCGGAGAGCTTCTGGTTGTACTGCTCCGAGCCGACGTTATCGGTATAGCCCTCCACCTGCACTTTCAAATCAGGGTAGGCCAGCAAGATGCCGGAGACCTTGGCGAGCTTTTCCCGCGTGTCCGGCTTGAGCGTGTACTTGTTGAAATCAAAGAGTACGTCGGACAGGTTCACAATCAGGCCGCGTGCGGTTTCCTGCGTTTGCAGCACGTTGTTGAGTTGCTGGCGCAGCCGCTCGCGCATTTCTTCCGTCTGTTGATTCGCCTGCTGTGCGTTGCGTTCGGCCTGTTGCTGTGCGGCCTGCGCTTCCGCGGCCCTGGCGCGGGCTTCCGCAGCCTGCGCTTCGGCCTGGGCACGTTGGGCGGCTGCGCGTTCCGCATCCAGTTGGGCTTGCTGAGCCTGCATCTGCGACTGCTGAGCGGCTTTCTGGGCCTGGTCCTGCGCGGCGCGCGCGGCTGCGTCCTTGGCCGCCTGCTCTTCGCTCGCCTTCTTCCGCAGGGTCACCAGGCGGGCATCTTCCGCATCCTGCACGGCAGCTCGCGCAAAGGTGATCTCCTGCTTGCGCTCGCTGTGGTGCGTGTCCATATCCTGTGCGTTCGAGAGTTCCTGCTGCGCCTTGTGGAAGATATCGGGTGCCTGCTGTTCCGCACCGGCCGTCTGCGCAATCTGCACGGCGTTGATGGCTTCGTACAGTTCCAGCGGAGACTTGTCGTTGCGCGTGATGGGGTGGAGCACCGTGTGCTGCCCGGCAGTCTGCGCGTACGCGCCGCGCGGCAGCAGGTTGAAGTGCACATTTACTGTGTCGATAATGCCGGAGGTCTTGTTATGGAGCACTTCATTCTGCAGCACGACCAGGTCGCTGGGCATAGTGACGGCGAAATACGGTTCTGCGGTGACGATCAAACCGTAGCTCTGGAGGTCCGTGGTGACGGTGATCGCGCCCTTGCTGCCATCGGGCAGAACCTCGCCCAGGTTCACGGGACGGCCTTCCGGCGTGATGGCCCAGAGCACATAGGTGAGATATTCGGGGCCGAAGCTGTTAGCCGGCGGCAGATTTTCAAACCGTGCGTCGATGACCATGCGGCCGCGACGGCTTTCGACAGTTGCGGAGCCCTTGCCTTGAGGCAGCAGGCTGGTGCCCTGGAAGCCGATCTTGGTGGAGCCGCTGCGGTGAAAGTAGTTGATGGCTGGAATGTCGCGGCCCACAACCTGGATGCGATAGAGCGGCTCGCCATTGCGCATCTCTGGTGTAGGCGTAGGAGGCGTTTGCGCCACGGGGCTTGTATCTTGCGCGTTGAGCATTCCATGCGCGCTCACGGCAAGTACGGCGGCAAAGAGAACGGGGGGCAGAGGAAGCAGCTTCATTCTTTCGATACTCCTGTCTGAACAACTTCGCCATGGATCGCGCAGGGCGCAGACGGGTAGCGAAACGCTCCCCAGCGATGCGTTATGGCGATACAGAAATGGATGCCGCGCAGGAAAAAAGGGCTGGCCTTTGGTATTGCAAGCGATCGGCGGATGAGCTTGGCATGTGCATTGCCGTAGAGGCAATGGGCTAGCCCTACTGGCAACCCGCTGTGCACGGTTGCGGCAGCCTCTGCTCGGAGGAGAACGTGGATGCGGGCAGGCCGGCGGTGTTGTAGAGGTTCCCGTCGGTAGCGTTGCTCCACGCATAACGCACGTAGCGCGGAACGGGTACGCTGGGGCTGGAGACCAGGGCGCTTGCTCCACCACCGTGTTTCCCTGGTGCATTTTCAATGCGCGCAGTGGCGGTGACGAAACGGCGGTCCTCGCCGGCGATTTCGAAGGCGCGCAGCGATGGTCCGCGTGCGACCAGCCCATCGCCGGCGTGGTCGAACCATACGCGTATGATGCCGTTTTCCACGTCCGCCTGGCGAAACAGCGGGCCGGAGTATTCGATTGCCTCCCCGTAAGCCAGCGCGCGCGCTCCAAGCGCCAAACGCGCGCCCACCGTTTGCTTATCCGCCGGATGGACGTTGTCCGGGTTCCCAATGTCGAGTGTGACCGCCATGGCCGTGTTGGCGACGTCGAGTGAGCGGCGTTGCGCATCGCGGATGATGCCCCATACCTCGGTGCGATCCGAGGTGAAACTGGAGATCTGCGCGTACAGGAAAGGAAACTCGCCCTCACCCCAGTGCATGCGCCAGTCGCGGATGAGTGTGGAGAAGACGCGCTGGTACATCCCGGCGCGCAGGCGGCTACTGTTGGACTCGCCCTGGTACCAGAGCACGCCCTTGATACTGAGCGGCGTCAGCGGCGCGATCATGCCGTTGTACAGGCCGGCCGGCGACCAGGACGCGGGGTCCGGATGCCACGGGTGCTTCGCCGGGGTTTGATTCGCGGCCTTCGCGGCGGCATCTTCGCGCTTCTCCCTGGCAACAATGCGCGGGATGTCCGCCTGCAGGGCGGTCATCTCTGCGCGAGCGGCAAAGACGGGCATGAGCGAAGCGTCCGCGGAAAGGCTCTCCAGGCTTACCCAGGCCTCTGCAGGAGTCCCGCCCCAGGTGCTGTCGATCAAGCCGATGGGCACGTGCTCGCGTTTCTGGATTTCGCGGCCGAAGAAATAAGCGACAGCGGAGAAGGAGCGCGCGGTTTCCGGCGTGCAAGCACCCCAGGCGGCGTTGATGTCGCGTTCCGGATAGTCGGAGCTGCGCTTCTCAAGGCGCAGCAGGCGAATCTCGGGCACGTCCGCATGCGCAATCTCAGCATCGGCGTTGTTGACTACCGCACTGCCGGGAAAGCCCTCGAGAGGCATCTCCATGTTGGACTGGCCGGACGCGAGCCAGACGTCGCCCACGAGGATGTCCGCGAGTGTGAGCGTGTTACTGGTGCCGTGCACTGTGAGCTGGTAGGGGCCGCCGGCTGCTTCAGGCGCGAGATAAATGCTCCACTCACCCAGCGAATCTGCGGCCGTGGTTTCGGTCTGCGCGTGAAATGCAACCGTGACAGATTCGCCCGGATCGGCCCAGCCCCAGAGATGAATCGGGCGTTCGCGCTGCAGCACCATGTGATCGCTGAGCACCTGGGGCAGTTTCACTTCAGCATGCGCGAAGGCACAGCCGAAACACAGGAGGGAGAGGAACCACCGGCGCAGACGTGCTTTCATGGAATCGCTCGAGACCAGGCGGAGTGCACAGCGGCCCCAGTATATACAGGCTGCGCAGGACAAAGCGCAGGGCCTGCCCGCTTTCGCATTGCCGCGCAGGGGGATGGTATCGTTCTCATGCGCAACGGCGTCTCTGTTGCGCAGACTTCGCACCCAGGAGCGATCCGAACCGATGCGCCAGGTCAGAACGCTGTCCACCGTTGTTGCAATGCTGCTGTGCATCCTCTCCGGCATCGCGCAGGTACATCGACCGCTTCCCCCGGAACAGTACACGCCCGTGCCCGAAAGCTACGGGCCGTTCAACGGCACGTTTCTGGCGGGCGGCGTGGGCCTGGTGCAACCGCTGCGTGAAAAGGATCCGGTGTTTGGAACCGACGTACCGTGGACCATGTCCTGCTGGGTGCGGACGGATGCGGCGATCACCGGCTCCACGCTGCTGGCCGGCGTGGGCGATCCCCTGGAGGAATACTCGCGCTACTTCAGCATCGAGCACGGCAAGCTGGCGCTGCGCATGAGCGACGAAGATAGCCTGGCGTCCACCGCTGTGCTAAGCCCCAGCGTATGGCACCTGCTGGCGGCTAGCTTTGACGGAACGGCGAACCATCTCTATCTCGATGGGCAGGAAGTCGCCTCCGGCAAGCTGATTCTCGGCACCGTGCGCCCGGTCTTCGGGATGGCGCCCGCGAAGCTACCCCTGCTTTGGACGGATGGCGAGCACTTCAGCGGCAAGATCGCGCAGTTGACGCTGCGGCGTGCATCGCTCGACCAGCCCGCAATGGCAGCGCTGTATCGCGAAAGGCCGGAGTTCGGCCTGATTGTCTTTGAGCAGGGCTCGCGCAATTGGCCGGTGCAGACGCGTGGCATGACGGGCCAGCAGGAACCGCAGGACCCGGCGACGCTACCGCGGAGCAAGGCGCCCTTCGGCCAGCCCGTGGCGAAGTCGCTGCCACCGACCGGCGCTGCGCTGGAGCATACCAGCGAGAACCACTGGACCATTGCGCGCGGCTGGCGGCTCGCCGAAGGCCCAAAAGTGAGCGGCGATGGCGGCGCGATTGCCCGCACAGCCTACGACGCGAAGAACTGGATGGCGGCAACCGTCCCGGGTACCGTACTGACCACGATGGTCGATCGCGGCATTTATCCTGACCCGGACTACGGGCTGAACAACCTGGCCATCCCCGAGTCACTGAACAAGCAGGACTATTGGTATCGCACCGAGTTCACCGGGCCCCGCGTGCACGATGGCCAGCGGCTGGCGCTGACGCTCAATGGCATCAACTACGCTGCGGAAGTATGGCTGAATGGACGAGACTTGGGCGAAGTGCGCGGCGCCTTCATCCGGGGCGTGTTCGATGTGACCAAGGACATAGAGCCGGGACGCGCGAATGCGCTGGCCATTCACATCTTTCCTCCCCCGCATCCGGGGCTTCCGCACGAGCAGTCCATCAAAGCCGGGCCGGGCGAGAACGGCGGCATGATGGTGCTGGATGGGCCCACCTTTGCCGCGACCGAAGGATGGGACTGGATTCCCTCGATTCGCGATCGCGATACCGGCCTGTGGCAGGACGTCACCCTGGAAGCAACTGGCGCGGTGCGCATTGAAGATCCGCAGGTGGTGACTACGCTGCCGCTTCTGCCTGATACCAGCCGCGCCGACGTGGCAATTGCGGCGCCTCTGTTGAACACTGCGGACAAGCCGGTGCGCGGCGAACTGACCGCCAGCTTCGATACCGTTACGGTGACAAAATCCGTGACGCTTGCTCCGGGTGAAAACAGCGTGAAGCTCGCGCCGGCGGAGTTCCCCCAGCTTGCCGTCGCAAATCCACGGCTGTGGTGGCCGAATGGCTACGGCAAGCCGGAACTGCACACACTGCACCTCAGCTTCAAGAGCGGCGGCGACGAATCCGATGCAAAGGATGTGCGCTTCGGCATCCGCGAAATCACCTACGAGGTAAGCCTGTTTGACAGTGCCGGCCGCTTGCGGAGGGTGGAGGTGGACCCCTCTCGCGCGGATGGCAAGCCAGTGGTCGACGTAACGCACGAAGGCATGCGCCAGGTGCCGGATGGATGGGCCTCCTCGCTGATGCCGGGTGCGGAGCAGTCGCCCGCAGTGCGGCCATCAGCCGACATCGGGCCCGCGCCGTACCTGGTGATCAAGGTGAACGGAGTGCGCATTGCGTGCCGCGGTGGCAACTGGGGTATGGATGACGCACGCAAGCGTGTCTCGCGCGAGCGCCTGGAGCCGTATTTCCGCCTGCATCACGACGCGAATCTGAACATGATTCGGAACTGGATGGGACAGAATACGGAGGAGACGTTCTATGACCTGGCCGATGAATACGGGCTGCTGGTGTGGAATGATTTCTGGGATTCCACGCAGAACTACAACCTTGAAGCGGAAGATCCCGCGCTGTTTCTACGGAACGCGAAGGACACGATTCTTCGCTTCAGGAACCACCCGTCGATCGCGATGTGGTGCGGGAGGAACGAAGGCGTGCCGCAGGGCGCGATCAACAAAGGCCTGATTGAACTGACGACGGCGCTTGACGGGACGCGCTACTACTCGCCGAGTTCGAACCAGGTGAACCTACAGAACAGCGGGCCGTACAAGTACCAGGATCCATCGCTGTATTTCACCACGCTCAATCGTGGGTTCTCGGTAGAAACAGGGACGGCCTCGCTGATGACGCTCGAATCGATGCGGCGCTGGATTCCGGAGGCGGATCGCTGGCCAGTGAGCGACACGTGGGCATATCACGATTGGCACCAGACGGGAAATGGTGAAGTCGCGCCTTTTATGGAGCATCTGGAGGACCAGTTTGGCGCGGCGACCAATCTCGAGGACTTCGAGCGCAAGGCGCAGATGCTGAATTACGTGGACCATCGCGCGATCTTCGAGGGCATGGACGCGCATCTGTGGATGCCGAACAGCGGGCGTCTGCTGTGGATGACGCAGCCGGCCTGGCCGAGCACGATGTGGCAGATCCTGACCTCCGACTACGATACGCAGGCTTCGTTCTATGGCGTGAAGAAGGCCTGCGAGCCGGTGCATGTGCAACTGAACCTGCCGGACTACAGCATCTCCGTAGTGAACACCACCACGCAGCCGATGCCTGGGCTGACCATGACCGCAACGGTGTATACGCCGGACGGAAAGGTGCTGCTTGAGCGCGCGCAGGCGATCAACGCGGCCATGGATGCAGTCACGGCGGGACCCGCGCTCGGGCTGACGCCACAGATGCTGGCCAACGTGGTGTACGTGAAGTTGCAGTTGAAGGACGCGGGCGGACGCGTGCTGTCGGACAACTTCTATTGGCTGGCCGCGGAGGAGCCCACCTATCGTCAGATGCTCAGGCTTCCAAGCGCCACCATACAGGCAACAGCTACAGCGACAAAAACGCAGGACATGACGAGGGTGCATGTTCAGCTTGTGAATCGCGGGACGACCGTGGCACTGGCGAATAAGCTCACGCTGCTCAGCGCCGGGGGAGGTGCGCAGGTTCTACCCGCTTACCTGAGCGACAACTACGTGTCGCTTATGCCGGGGGAATCGCGGGAGATCGACATCGAGTATCCGGCGAAGGCGGCGAAGGGAGCGGTCGAGCTCTCGCTGCGCGGGTGGAATCTCGCTCCGGTCACGGTCCCGGTGAGCCAGCCATAACCGTTGCGGCACCGTCAGGCCTGTGAGACAGCGGCCGTAAGCGCCGAGGCTCCGCGCGCGGGAAGCGCTCCGGTACACCCGCAGGAGCTGCGCACGATGAGTTCGACCGGGAGCACCACGCGCTGACCGCGCTCTGGAAAGCCGGCTCCATTGAGCCGTTCGAACAGCAAAGAGGCAGCGATGCGGCCGAGTTCGCTCGAAGGCTGCCGTACCAGCGTCAGCGTGGGACGAAGGGCGTCGGCCAATTCAAAATCATCAAAACCGGCAATCGCTACGTCCTCCGGAATGCGCAGCCCGCGGTCATGCAGCGCGCGCAGGACGAAGCGAGTGGTGAGGTTGTTCGAAGTGAACAGGGCAGTGGGCGGATCGGCTCCCTCGAACCACTGCTTCACGACGCCACACGTGCTCTCGAGCGTGGCGCATTCAAAGGAGCTTTGCTGTGACAGCCCAGCTTCGAGCATCGCGCGGCAATAGCCGTCAAACCGCGCCTTGATGGTATACAAACCGCGCGAGAGTCCGAGAAAGCCCACGCGGCGGTGTCCGTGCGCGAGCAGATGCTCGACAGCGGCTTGTGCTCCGCTGCGGTTCTGTACCACCACGGAATCGAGACGGGGATGGCGCGCGGGGCGATCCAGCGTGACAATGTGAGTCCTGCCGAACTCGGGCCTTGCGAGCCGCGAGCGAGGTGCATCCGCTGGAATGATGACAAGGCCATCCACGTGGCGCTGCAGCATCAGCAGGGCCTCCTTGTACTCCGTGACAGGATCTTCGTTGGAGGTGGTCAGAATGGCGGAGTAGCCATGCTCCTTCACCACGGTGCTGATCGCGTGGGCGCAGGTGGCGAAGAAGGGATCGTACAGGTAGGGAACGATGACGCCGATCGTGCGCGAGCGCAGTCCACGGAGAGAACGCGCGAGTTCATTGGGCCGGTAGTCCAGTTTGCGGATAGCTCGCTGGACGCGGGCGGCGACTTCCGTCGAAACAGGTGCAGAGCCATTCAGCAGGCGCGAAACGGTCATGGTGCCGACGCCTGCAACCCGCGCAACATCCTTCATCGTAGGTTTGTGTTGCATGCGGCAGCACCAGCCTCCAGACGGGAACAGGACAGGCTGACGCTTACATTCTCATCCCCGCCCGGTCGCGTCAAGGCATGTCAGACAGCGTCCAGGACGGGGTCCTCGCCACGCGCAAACTGCTGGGCATAGGGCAGCATGGCGGCGCCAAGCAGACCAGCATCGGAGCCGAGTTGGGCCGGCACAATGGCGGTCTTGCCCGGTTCAAATGCGCCCGGCGCGCTCGGTTCCGTCAAGCGATACACATACGCGAGCCGGCGCGTGGTGCGGATCATCTCCGGCGCGAAAAGGTGCCAGGCGCTGGCCAGACCGCCGCCGATGACGTAGAGCGGCAGGTTGAGGATGTTGATGAGCCCGGCGAGGCTGACGCCGAGCGCTTCACCCAAGTCCCGGAAGAGGCGAACTGCGTCTTCATCTCCCGTGTCGGCCAGGGCGGCCACGTCACGCGCGTCGAAGTTCGGGTTCTCGTTCACCAGCGTTTCCAGGCGCGGCGCATGCCCGGCGGCAGCGCGTTCCTGGGTAATGCGGCGCACCGCCGTGGCCGAAGCGAAGAGTTCCAGGCAGCCCTCGCCGCCGCAGGTACAGGCCAGCTTCGAGCCCGGCAGCGGAATGTGCCCGGCCTCCCCCGCCATGCCGGCCATCCCGTGCCAGATCTTGCGATCGAGAACCAGCCCGTTGCCCACGCCGGTGCCAAGCGTGAGCATGCATAACGAATCCACGTTCGCTGACTTGCCAGCGCCTTCCACCCACTCGGCGAAGGCTGCGGCGTTGGCGTCGCACTCCAGGAAGATGGGGCGTTCCAGCCGCTGTTCTACCGCGTGTTTCAGGCCAAAGCCATCCCACCCCGGCAGGTTCGGCGGATTGTGCACCACGCCTGCGGGCAGCTCCAACGGGCCGGGGCTGCCGATGCCGATGCCCTGGAGTTCGCCGCTGCCGGCGCACGCGTCAAGCACATTGCGGATGGCCGCGCACATGTCGTCCACCACCGCGTCCGGGCCCGCATGCACGCGCGTCGGCAGACGCACACTGTGCAGGCGTTCCCAGTGTGCGGAGAAGGCGGCGATCCGCAGGTTGGTGCCGCCCAGGTCCACGCCAATGGAGTAAGTTCCCACGAGTATCTGTCCCTTTCTTACGGCACCGCGAAGCTATCCGGATATTCCGAGCCGGAATCGGCGAAGAAATCAGCATACGCGAACCATGCGACATACGGTCTGCATTCTGCGGAGATGGAGGCGGTGTCGCAAAACGAGAGCCGGGAACGAACATGTGACCTCAATGGCGCAGAGGAGAGCGCCGGCAACGGTCGCGGCGGTGCACGCATCCCTCACAAACACGCATGATCCATGACCTTTGGTACAAGAACGCAGTGATTTATTGCCTCTCGGTGGCGACCTACATGGACGCTAACGGCGATGGCGTGGGTGACTTCCAAGGCTTGATGGGCCGCCTCGACTATCTGCAGGGTATGGGCATCACCGCCATCTGGCTGATGCCGTTTCAGCCGTCGCCCGGACGCGACGACGGCTACGATGTCGCCGACTACTATGGCGTCGACCCCCGGTATGGCACGCTGGGCGACTTCGTCGAGTTTACTCATGGCTGCAAGCAGCGCGGCCTGCGCGTGCTGATTGACCTGGTGGTGAACCACACCTCGAACGAGCACCCCTGGTTCCAGGCGGCACGCTCCGATCCCGAGTCGCCTTATCGCGATTGGTATGTATGGTCGAAAAAGCGACCGAAAAACGCCAGCGACGGCGTGGTCTTCCCGGGCGTACAGAAGTCGACCTGGAACTACGACGAGGTCGCGAAAGCCTGGTACTTCCACCGCTTTTACGAATTCCAGCCGGATCTCAACACGTCCAACTCACAAGTTCAGGCGGAGATCCTGAAAATCATGGGCTTCTGGTTGCAACTGGGGGTCTCGGGATTCCGCATGGACGCGGTGCCATTCGTGATTGCGGAGAAGGGCGCCGGTATCTCCGATCCGAAAGAACAATATGACATGCTGCGCGAATTTCGCGAGTTTCTGAGCTGGCGCGAAGGGGACGCGATCATTCTGGCCGAAGCCAATGTACTGCCGGATATTGACATGAAGTACTTCGGCGACGCCGGCGAGCGGCTGCAGATGATGTTCAATTTCGAGGCGAACCAGAACGTCTTTTACGCGCTGGCGACGAGCGATACGGGCCCGCTGATTAAGGCGCTCAAAGCGACGAAGCCTCGGCCGGCAACAGCCCAATGGGGCCACTTCCTGCGCAACCATGACGAGCTGGACCTGGGGCGCCTCACGGACGAGCAACGAGAAGCCGTCTTTGCAGCCTTCGGCCCGGACGAAAATATGCAACTGTACCAGCGCGGCATTCGGCGCCGTCTGGCACCCATGCTGCAAGGCGATCGCCGCCGTATCGAGATGGCGTACAGCCTGATGATGACCCTGCCGGGGACACCGGTCTGGCGCTACGGCGACGAGATCGGCATGGGCGATGACCTGAAGCTGCCGGAGCGCAATTGCGCGCGCACCCCGATGCAGTGGTCCTCCGAGCCGTATGCCGGTTTTACCAAGAGCGACCGTCCGGTGCTTCCGGTCATCAGCGGAGGCCCCTACGGGTACGAGCACGTGAACGTAGCCCTGCAGCGCCGCGATCCGGAGTCACTGCTGAACTGGGCGGAGCGGATCATTCGCATGCGCAAGGAGGTCCCGGAGATCGGGTGGGGCGATTTCGCCATTCTGCGCACCAGCGCGTCGCAGGTGCTGGCGATGCGCTACGACTGGCGCAACAACTCCGTGCTGGTAGTGCATAATCTGAGCGCACTGCCGTGCGAGGTGCACTTCGATCCCGGGATCGAGGGGGAAGCCGGAGCCTGCCTGGTAAATCTGCTTTCGCAGGAGAACAGCTTCGCGGATAACGGCGGCAAGCACAGTGTGCTGCTGGAGCCGTATGGTTACCGCTGGTATCGCGTGGGCGGGCTGGATTACCTGCAGAAACGCACGGAGCTCTAAGTCTGCGGGCCAACAAGCTGGTGCGCGATTGCGAACAGTGCCAGTTCCAAACGAGTGGAGACGCCGGTCTTATCGAAGATGTTCGAGAGATGCCGCTTCACGGTTTCTTCGCTGATGGTGAATTGCTTGGCGATGTCGCGATTGGAACAGCCCTCGACGATGCAGCCGACCACTTCCAGTTCGCGCGGGGTCAGTCCGTAGGTCTTGCGCTCTGGCCCGGCCGCCTTCTGCATCAGCTCATGCAGCGCGCCTACCAGGTTCACCACACGCTTGCCGTGTATCCAGTAATCGCCTTGCAGCACGGCGGCGATGGCGTTGGTGAGCTGGTCGATCAGCGCATCCTTGGTGACGATGCCGCGCGCTCCAATCTGGAGCGCTTCGATGATCTGCTGCGTGGTGATGGTGGAAGTGAGCAGGATGATCTTGACCCGCGCGGAGCCGCTCATGATCGCTCGCATCGCTTCCAGGCCCGGCATGCGTGGCATGGAGAGATCGAGCAGCAGAATATCCGGCAGCAGTTCTAGCGTCTGGGTAATGGCCTCGTCGCCGTCTGAAGCTTCGCCCACGACCTCAAAGGCTCCCTCCGCCTTCAGCATGTTGCGTACGCCGATGCGGACCACGGGATGATCATCGGCCAGCAGAATGCGTGTAGTGCCGTTGCGGTGTTCAGTCAGGGGAGGATGCATGTTCATCAAAGTCTCTCCGGCGCATTATAGGCGATGGTCTGCTCTACATCATCGCAGGCAATGCGGAGATGCTGGAATAGACTTTGGAGGTTCTCTTTGGGAATCGTACCAGCCTCAAGCACGGAAGCGATCCCAAAGATGCCGAAGACTCCCGCCATTGCGGCTGAGCCTTTGATCATGTGCGCACAGCGGCGGAGTCCGTCCATGTCGCCTTCGCTGGAGCAGCGCTCCAGCTCCGCAATACGCTGCCGCGTGTCGGTGATGTAGGTGGAATAGATCTCGCGGATTGCCTCCGGGGGAAGAATGGCCTTCAGCTTCTGCAGTACGTTCTGGTCAAGGGCGTTCCCCTGGCCCTCCGGCGCGGAGGTCTCCTGCCGAGGCACACCTATGCCTGAAATCGCATCGCGGAGCCGCTCGAAATCGATCGGCTTGAGCAGGAATTCATCAAATTGGGCCGCACTCTCCTCCTGCAATGTGGTCGCGCTCATGCCGATAATGCGGGGACGGGGCGTGGGCAAAGACGAGATATAGCGGCGAATATCGTGGCCGCTGATCCCGGGCATCTGCATATCAACGAGCACAATGTCGGGCACGTGAGCTGGGCCGCCCTGGCCGGTGGAGAGGAGCATGGCCATAGCGTACTCGCCGCTATCTGCCTGCACGACGTGGTGTCCTTCTGCCGCGAGCAGCAGCGCAATGATCTCCAGGCTGATCGGGTCGTCATCCACCACGAGGATGGAGTAGGAAACAGGGGCAACGCCACGTTCCATGTGGACCTCGTCACGCGCGCGCAGCCGGCTGCGAAGCTTGCGGGACTGTGCGTTCTGGCGTTCCTGGTGCATGGCGTCAGGACGGATGTTAAGGCAAGTTCCTGCCCATTGCACCACATTCCTTGCGCTTCGGAAGTATCGGGAGGCATCTTGCGCAATTGCGGCGGATGATTTACCCGGCCTTTTCCCGTTCTGTAATGAGTACGGGCACAACCTGTCGTTAGATTGCAGATTTCCTCATTTTGTAATCCCGGCAGTAGCAGTGCCTTCCGGAGCCGAAAGATGCGGCAAGCCGGGGCCATTTCCGTAAGATGGAAGCAGCATGGCCGGACTACGCCATTCCGAGGCCGCCGAGCTGCGTGAGCAGATAAAGCTCCTGGAAGCGCGCATTGCGCAGCTTGAGCGGACAATTTCGGGTGCGGGCGCGACCGCGCCGTTCGCCAGCGGGTCCGCCGTTCTCCCCACGCCCGACCTGGCTCCGCTTGCCGCTCCAGCATCGGCGACGGGGAAGGCCGGGCGGCCGTCGCTCGAGACGCGCATCGGCTCCCAGGTATTCAATCGGGTCGGCATCTTTGCCGTGCTGGCGGCCGTTGCCTGGTTTCTGAAACTGGCTATTGACCGCGACTGGATTGGCCCATGGCCTCGGGTGCTGGCTGGCCTCCTGCTCGCAGTGGGGCTGGCCGTCGGGTCGCAACGCTTTCGCCGCAACGGCTTTAACGCCTTCGCCCACACGCTGCAGGCCCTGGCCACGGGCATTGCGTATCTTTCCCTGTGGACCGCCTTCAGCGTGTATCACCTGGTGCCTGCGTCGCTGGCGTTGCTTCTGATGCTGCTGGTGACGGTAGCAAATAGCTGGCTGGCATGGAAGCAGGATTCGGTGCTGATGGCCGGCTATGCCTTGGCCGGAGGCTTCGCCACGCCTGCGCTGTTGTGGACTGGCGGCAACCACGAAACGGTCCTGTTCTCCTACTTGTTGCTGCTGGATGGAGCAGTGGTCGTGCTCGCCGCGCTTCGCAACTGGCCGCAGCTTGCGCCGGCTGCGTTTGCGGGTACGGCCATCTACTACGCCGTCTGGTGGTGGATGAGTTTCGCAGGAAGCGCGTTCCTGCTGACCGGGATCTTTGTTGCGCTCTTCTTCTTGATATTTGCGGTCGCTCCGGGGCTGCTGTTGCGCCGCGGGGCGAGCGAACGCTGGGCGCCCTGGCTGATCGCGCTGCCGGCGTTCAACGGCGCCGTTGCGTGCCTTGAGGGCCAACGCCTGCTGCATATGGCGGGGTCCCCGGCGCAAGCGGGATGGGTAAGCCTGGCCATTGCGGCCACCTTCGCCGTCCTACTGCGGCTGCCCCGGAGCGAAGAGCCGGTTCGCCGCCTCTGGCAGGTGCACGTGGTTCTCGTAACCGCCTTTGTCGCGCTCGCAGTTGCGCTGGGGTTCGATGGCTCTGCCGTGGTGATTCTGTGGCTTGCGGAGGCGCTGGTGCTGGCGTGGGCAGCCCGGCGCTGGCCGGAGCCGGTGCTGGCCTTCTGCGGAGTGGGCATGGTCGCATTGTCCACCGCCGGAGCCATTGCGCTGCCCTGGTCGGACCCGCTGCGGGAGCCGGTCCCTGTGCTGCTGAACGCGCATTTCGCCACTGCCGTAGTGGCATGTGCGGTCTGTGCAGCGGCCGCCTTGCTGGTGCGCAGCACCCAGCCGGAGAAAGGCAGGGATGCCCTGCGGGCCACCGCCGTGGTGGCCTTCAGCCTGGTAGCGCTGCTCGCAGTCTCAGCGGAAATCCACCACTACTGGGCCTGCGGCGGCCGCGTGGGCACCGATCTTTGCGGGGCGATGGCCTCCGCGGGACATCACGTGATCTACGCCCGCTTCACCTACAGTGCGTGGTACATGCTCTACGGAGCGGGGCTGATGGCGGCCGGCTTCCTCCGCCGGAGCGCCTTCTTGCGCTGGCAGGCGCTGCTGCTGCTTTCCCTGGCTATCGGAAAGGTGTTTCTGCTGGATGCAAGCGGCCTGAGCTCGATCTACCGCGTGTTGAGCTTCCTCGGATTGGGTGTGCTGCTCTTAGCCGTGAGCTTTGCGTACCAGCGAGACTGGCTGGCATTGCGGGGGACCTCACAGCCTTAAGCGCTAGCTCGGCCCTCGAGACTCACGGCTGCCCCGCAGGCGTCAGGCGGAAGCTGTGCATCCGGGGCTGCGCATTCTTCCTCCGGTTTCGGCAACTCCTGTAGGGTCGGCTCTTCTACCCACGGCCACGCTATAACAGCGCTCCTCCGGCTGCAACCTGCACACCGCTGGCTCGGGCTCGCTAATGAAGCCGCCGTGTATTGTGTATGCCGTACTTGCTGGCGCCGGAATGACCGGCCATAAGGAGACGGCAATGGTCCCACTGGAATCTTCTGCGATGCACCATGCTGGCCGCCATTGCGGCATGGATATTTTTGCCGGGTGCGAGCTTTCTGTGCGCGCAGGCAAGCTGGAGCTTGGCCGTTTCCGGCGATTCGCGCAACTGCGGTGACATCGTCATGCCGGCCATTGCGGCAGGCGTTCACGCGGACAAAGCGCGCTTCTACTGGCATCTAGGCGACTACCGTTTCACCTCGGACTTCGATGCCGACATGCTCGCCGGGCCGGAGTACCGCGGCGGCAAGCACCTGAGCATCAGCGAGTACCAGCAGAACGCCTGGAAGGATTTCCTTGCGCAGCAGATTGCGCCGTTTGGTGATACGCCGGTGTTTCTCGCCATTGGGAACCATGAGCTGATAAGTCCGCACACGCGTGGCGACTTTCTGGTGCAGTTTGCAGACTGGCTGGATACGCCGGTGCTCCGCGAAACGCGGCTCAGGGACGATCCCACCGACCATGAATTGCACACCTACTACCACTGGGTGGAGGGCGGCGTGGACTTCGTGACCTTGGACAACGCCTCCTCCGAGATGCTCGACAACCGCCAGTTGCAGTGGTTTGAGCGGACGCTGGCGCGGGCCGCCGCGGATAGCACAGTGCGTACCGTCGTGGTGGGCATGCACGACGCACTGCCGGATAGCCTCTCTGCCGGGCACAGCATGAATGAGTCCGCGCAAGGCGAGCGTAGCGGGCGCCGGGTGTACAGCGACCTGGTCGCCTTTCGCCAGAAGACGGGAAAACGCGTTTATGTTCTCGCCAGCCACTCCCATTTTGTGATGTCGGACGTCTATCAGGATGCATGCCACCAAACGCCGGCAGACGTCCTGCCCGGGTGGATCGTGGGAACGGCTGGAGCGGTTCGCTATCGGCTTCCCGCTGACACCGGGCATGCCAGGGTCGCTCATACGGACGTCTACGGGTACTTGCTGGCCAGGGTCTCGGCTGACGGCGAGATCCAGTTTGAGTTCAAGGAGACCGCAGAGGGGCAGGTTCCGCCCGCTACGGTCGAGCGTTATGGGCGCGCGCAGGTGCACGCCTGTTTCGCGGGCAACAAGAGCGATACGGTGCCGGCCGGACCGAGGTGCCCCGGGGCGGAGATTCTGCCGTAGTCGCGCGGGCTTTGTGTCAATGCAAGCGAGGGACAGCGACGCTGCAAGCGCGAAGACCGTAGGTTTCAAAAGGGATGCTTCGAGCCTGCCACTTTCGTGCTAATCGGCAGGATTTTCGCAGCGATTTCGTCGCCTGTGATGCACAATCGCGTCAGGAGAAAAAGCCGTGCCCCGTGTCCACTTCCAGCAACAGCTTGCAGAACTGAAAGACAAAGTCCTTGCCATGGCAGCCCTCTCGCAACAGGCGGTGCAGTCCTCCGTGGGCGCGTACCTGCAGCGCGATCCGACCTTGTGCGAGTACGTGCGCAAGAACGAAGATGCGATCAACTCCGCCCAGCGGGACGTGGACGAGATGGCGTATGAACTCCTGGCCAAGGAGCAACCCATGGCGATCGACTTGCGCTTTCTCCTGTCGGTGATCAAGATCAACGCCGACCTCGAGCGCATTGGGGACCAATCGATGAGCATCGCGCGGCGCACGCAGGACTTGGCCGGCTTTCCGGACGTGCAGCTCCCGGTGGATATCGCCGCTATGGCTGACTATGCGTCGATGATGATCCGCCAGGCAGTGCAGGCGCTGCTCGAAGCCGACGCGCCGCTGGCAGACTCCGTGCGCGACATGGACGATGACATCGATCGGATGAATCGCGAAGCGCACAAGCAGCTCATCAGCGTAATGCAGCAGAGCCCCGAAGCCAGTCTGCAGGCGCTGAACGCTATTATCATCGCGCGCAACCTCGAGCGCATCGCCGACCACGCGACCAACATCGCAACTGACGTGATCTTCTGGGTCCGCGGCGCCGACGTGCGGCATCAGATGTCGATCACGCACTGATCCGCATTGCTGCAAGGGCAGGGCGCTTCGGGCGCCCTGTCGCCGTTTGTGTGACGGGAGCAAAGATCAGTAGGCGTCTGGCTGGTGCAGAGGCAGGCGGACCTGGAAGCAGGTGCGGCCAGGGCGCGATTCAACGGACAGCAGGCCGCGATGCATGCGTACGATGCGCTGCGCGGTATCGAGGCCGAGGCCCAAGCCGCTGCCGGGGGCCTTGGTAGTGAAGAAGGGCTCAAAGATGCGCGCCTGGAGCTCCGGGGCGATGCCGGGTCCGTCGTCTTCCACTTCTGCCAGCAGGAAATCGCCGGAAGCGTGGACGCCGATGCGCAGTGCGCCCTTGTCGCCGATGGCGTCAAGTGCATTCTCGATCAGCGCCGTCCACACCTGGTTCAGCTCGCTGCCATACGCGGGCACACGCGGCAGGCCCTCCTGGTAATCGCGCGTAAGCTTCACGTCTTTGAGGCGCGACTGCATCATGGCCAGCGTGTTCTCCAGGCTCTGCGGGATGTCGATGTCCTGCACCGGGGCTTGGTCCATGTAGGAGTAGTCCTTGATGGCGCGGATCAGGTCGAATATGCGCGCGGAGGAATCCAGCATAGCCTCCGCAATGCGCTCGGCACGCAGTGACGACGCGAACTGCGAAAGCACCACCCCCGTGGCCTCGCGCGAGAGGAACGCGGGGAGCGTGTCCAGGTGGGCGGGTGTAACGCCGGCTTCGGCAAGATCAGGAGCAACGGGAGACGCCTGCGGAACGCGGTGCGCGCGAAGCCAGTTCTCGATAGCATCCTCGCCCCCACCAGCCAGCGCTGCCGAGGAAGGAGCGCCTGAGCGGCGCGCATCGGTGCGCATCCGCTCCTCCCAGAAGCGCACTTCTTCGGACTGCTCCGGGGTAAAGCACAAGCCACCCAGCCGGAAGCGTTCGCGTCCGAAGGTGCGCAGCTCTTCGAGCATGCCGGCTGCGGCGCGCTGGGCTGCGGAAGCTGGATTGTTGAGCTCGTGCGCCAGATTGCCGGCCAGCTTCCCGAGCGCAGTGAGCTTCTCGCCCTGCTGCTCCATGCGGGTCACTTCGCGGGCACGATCGAGCAGGATACTGACGATGCGCTGCGCCATGGATGGGATAGCACTGAGCATCTCGGGAAAGAGCGAACGCGGGTATTCCAGCAACCAGGTTTCCGCGGTGGTAAAGCCCATGCCGCCAAAGGTCTTCATGCGAGAAAAGGGCAGAAGTCCGGTGATCTGCCCGGCACGCCCGATGAACAGGGCCGCAGGGCCCCCACGCTCGCGACGCACGTGGATCTCACCCTTCAGCAGAATGGACATGTCTACCGCCGGGTCGCCCTCGTGAAAGAGAGTCACGCCGGAAGGCACGGTGCGCTCACGCCCATGCGTTGCCAGCCACAGGAACTCGTCGTCGGAGACTCCGGCAAGCGGAGCAACGCGCTTGAGCGCGCACACGATTTCGCAAATGCGGTCGGACGAAGGCGGTGCCGCGATAAGTTCTCCTGCCGAGTCGAGCATGCTGAGATGTTAGCTGATCTTCATGCCGTGCCGGATGAATGCCGGCCCTCGTTTGTGGCTAACCCGCCGGGGAAAGAGCGTCGAGCACCGGTGCTTCCTCGTCTCCCTCCAACCACACCTGGGCGGCGTGCGCCAGACTGGAGGCGGAGTCCGCAATCAGATGACGACCCGCGTAAACCATCGCGGTCGTGGCGAGGGAAGTGAGGGTACACCAAGAGCAAAGTCGCCTGAATACGATCACCTGCCGCACGAGATTGAAGCCCGCGGCGGCGCCGTCGAAGGCGAGCTTCGCCGCCAGCCACTGGCGCGCACGCGGCGATCGCTCCGCGGAAACAATGAGCGCAAGGGTCAGGGCGTAGCTGGCCATCCCGGGCAGGCTGTCCGGGATGCCCCAGGGATGCGCCGCCCTGGATGCGGTGATGCTGCTGGAATCGAACCACGCGCCCGGAGGGTCGGGCAGCCGGGGAATCAGGTGGAGCTGGTAGAGGCTGACGGGGACCAGGCTGGCGAGCGCTACCGAGCCACTGGCGAGCAGACTGGCGCGGGGTATGGCGACGGTTCGAGCTTCCATGGGAACTCCTGTGCGAAGCGAGGCCTGGTGCGGAGCAGGTCCTGGCTGGGTGCCGAAAGCCGCTAACTGCGTCCGCGGGCTGCAGCAATGGCCGCGAGCGCCAGCACCGCGGCTCCGGCGGTAAACCAACCGCGATGCAGGCTCATGGACACTGCGATGCTGCTCTCTTTGGACCGCCCGGTGAACTTGCCCCGCGCGCTGTGCGTGCCTGGAACGTAGCTATACAGATTGTTGGGCGCATTGGGATCTTTGCGCTGGCCTGCGATTTGCTGCGATTTGTAACCGGTCCTGCCCAGATACCGATCGAGCAGCCCAGGGATGAACTTCTGCCCGACGATGGCCGCCACGGTCGGCGCACCCACCCAGTATTCGCGGCGCGGACGCTTGCTGAAGGCGGCGGCGACCACAACCTCCGCGGTGAGCTCGGGCTCATAGATCGGCGGAACGGGCTGCGTATTGTCCGGCATCCGGTTCTTCACCCAATCGAACTGGATGGTGTTCATCGCCGGCATCTGCACCGTGGTGAGCTTGACATTGCTTCCGTCGTGGATGAGCTCGCAGCGGAGCGAATCGGTAAAGCCGTTGATAGCGTGCTTGGCGGCGCAGTAGGCGGACTGCAGCGGGATGGAGCGATAGGAGAGTGCAGAGCCGATCTGGACGATGGTGCCGTGATTGCGCGGGAGCATGCGTTTCAGGGCGGCCAGCGTGCCGTGCACAAAGCCGAGATACAGGACATCCGTCACGCGCTTGTAATCGGCGGGTTCCATCTCCTTTACCGGAGAGAAGACGCTGACCATGGCGTCGTTGACCCAGACATCGATCGGGCCGTAGGTGGATTCGACGCGGGCAGCGGCGGTCTCGACGGCATCGGGGTCGGAGACATCGGTCGGGATCGCCAGGGCCTCTCCGCCCAGTTGCTCGCATTCCTGGCGAGCGGCGTCGAGTGCTTCAGGGTTGCGAGCGAGAAGGCCAACGTGCGCGCCGCGCTTCGCAAAGGCCTGCGCGATCGCACGGCCGAGTCCGGCCGAGGCGCCGGTAACGACTACAACAGGGCTTGAGGACATTTGAACTGCCTTGGGAACAGGGAAGTGCGTTCAGGCAATGAGATGCACTTTGGGAAGTAAGCCCGCCAGGCATGCCGTCCCTTTGCGCCGGGTGCTTTCGTGCTGCAAAGCTCGCCAGGCGCAAGGGATGGGTAGCCGGTTCAGATTAAACGGTGACCGGGCTGAAGGCTTCCGTTTCTTTGTTTGTGTCAGGCGCTTTCGCGCCGGTGTTGTTCGTCTGGGCGGCGGCTTGTGCGCTGATGTTGACGGGGTCAAGGAACGGCATGCCCGCGCGGAGCCTGGCGCCAACCTCCTCGATGGGATGAGCGGCTTCGGTTTCGCGCATCTTTGTGAACTGCTTGCGGCCGGTCTTGTTTTCTTCCATGAATTTGCGCGCGAAGGAGCCGCTCTGGATATCCGCCAGGATGCGCTTCATCTCGGCCCGGGTCTCGTCGGTGACGATGCGGGGGCCGGCGGTGTAGTCGCCGTACTCGGCGGTGTCGGAGATGGAGTAGCGCATATAGGCGAGGCCGCCGCGGTACATGAGATCGACGATGAGCTTGAGCTCGTGGAGACACTCGAAGTAGGCCATCTCCGGTGCGTAGCCCGCTTCGACCAGGGTGTCGAACCCGGCTTTGACCAGGGCCGAGGTGCCGCCGCATAGCACCGCCTGCTCGCCAAACAGATCGGTCTCGGTTTCTTCCTTGAAGGTGGTTTCGTACACGCCCGCACGAGTGCAGCCGATGCCCTTGCTATAGGAGAGCGCGAGCGGGTGAGCGGAGCCGGAGGCGTCCTGGTGCACGGCGATGAGGCCGGGGGTGCCGCCGCCTTCCACAAAGAGCTCGCGGACGCGGTGCCCCGGGGCTTTGGGGGCGGCGAGGGAGACGTCGACGTCAGCCGGGGGCTTGATAAAGCCGAAGTGGATATTGAAGCCGTGCGCGAACATCAGGGTCTTGCCCTTGCCGAGGTGGGGAGCGATGTGCTCGGCGTAAACCTCAGCCTGGGACTGGTCGGGCACGAGCACCATGATGACGTCGGCCCAGGCGGCCGCGTCGGCAATGGTGAGAACCTGCAAGCCGGCTTTCTCGGCCTTGCCGCGGGAGCGGCTCTCTGCGGGAAGGCCGACGCGTACGTTGACGCCGGAATCCTTGAGATTCAGCGCGTGTGCGTGGCCTTGCGAGCCGTAGCCGATGATGGCCACCTTCTTGGCCTGGATGAGGGAAAGGTCGGCGTCGGCGTCGTGGTAGGTCTTGGGCATGAACTAGCTCCTTGGCGGTCGTGGTTTAGATTTGCCTGGTTGCGAGGAGGGGACCCCCCTCCCCCCCGGTCTTTTTGGCTAAAGTCCTCTTGCAAAAGGATTTAACGAGGGGGTAGGCCGGTAAAGTCCTGTGAACAAAAGGTTTAGAGGTAAAGTCCTGAGCCGATTGAAGTTAGAGCCCGCTGACTGATGCCCGGCCCGTGCCGCTGTTCCATGCCCTAATACCATTCTAGGGAAATGGGCGAAATAGTACGCCAGGTTGGGGACACAAAAATCAGGATTCACGCGAGGCGTCCTCGGGAAGCTCTTCCGGCGCGAGGTCGAGCAGGTCGGCGCCCTCGCCGGCCGGAGCGGCAGCGGTGGGGCGGGGAGCAGAGGTATCCTGCAGGGCTTCGAGCACGCGGCTGGTGTGGTGGCCACGGCGCATGACCATGCGTCCGGTGCGCGAGACTTCCAGAATCTTCTCGTCACCTTCCGCGAGCACCTGGAGAAGGCCCTCAATTTTGCTGGCAGAGCCGGTGATCTCCAACATGAGCGACTCGGGCGCGAGGTCCACGATGCTGGCGCGGAAGACCTTGGCGAGTTCGAAAAGCTGGGCGCGCGTCTTGGCGGTGGCGGCGACCTTGATGAGCGCGAGCTCGCGGCTGATGGAAGAGACGCGATCGATGTCGTCCACCTCGACGACGTTTTCGAGCTTGTAGAGCGAGGCCATGATGCGGTGGCCGGCAGTGGGCGAGGCATCGACCACGATGGTCATGCGCGAGATGCCGGTGCGCTCCGAGGGGCCGACGGAGAGCGAGACGATGTTGATGTTGAGCCGGCGAAAGAGGGACGCGACGCGGGTGAGCACGCCGGGCTTGTCTTCTACGAGGGCTACGAAGGTGTGGAGCATGGATTCCAGCTGCTAGCCTCGAGCCCCTAGCTTCTAGCTAAAAGCTAGAGGCTAAGAGCAGATTATGTATCGTTTGCGGTTTCCAATAATGCGTTTGGCTGGTGCGGGCGGCGGATCATTTCGTGCAGGGCGGCGCCGGCGGGGATCATGGGGTAGACGGAGTCTTCTTTTTCGACCAGGAAGTTGATGAGGTACGGGCCGGGGGTGATGCGGGCGGCCTCGATGCCGGGAACTACTTCCGCCCGGCTACGGACGGTAATGGCGGGAATGCCGTAGGCGGCGGCGAGCAGGGCGAAATCCGGCGAGAGGATGGGGGAGGAGGCGTAGTTCTTCTCGTAGAAGAACTCCTGCCACTGCCGCACCATGCCGAGATAGCCGTTGTTGATGATGGCGATGTTGACGTCGAGCCCTTCCTGCGCGATGGTGGCGAGCTCGGCCTGGGTCATCTGGAAGCCGCCGTCGCCGGCAACCACCCATACCTCTTTTTCAGGGCAGGCAACTTTCGCGCCGATGCCGGCGGGCAGCGCGAAGCCCATGGTGCCGAGGCCGCCGGAGGTGATGTTCTGGAGCGGCTGCTCGTGCTTGAAGTACTGCGCGGCCCACATCTGGTGCTGGCCCACGTCGGTGGCCAGGATGGCGTTGCCGCCGGTGGTGCGCCACAGGTCGTGGAGCACGTGCGCGGCGTACAGGTGGCCATTGTCGGGCAGGTTGGTAATGTCCCGAACCGCGGCAGTCCCCTTGCTTTCGCGAATTTGTGCCAGCCACGGTTCCCTGTTGCGCGCCGGGATCAAGGGCAATAGCTGTTCCAGGATGCCGAGAAGGTCGCCGGTGAGGGCGACGTCCACGCGGACGTTCTTGTTGATCTCGGCGGGGTCGATATCGATGTGGATCTTTTTGGCATTGGGCGCGTAGGTGGCGAGCGAACCGGTGACGCGGTCGTCAAAGCGCATGCCGCAGGCGATGAGCAGATCGGCGTTCTGGATAGCCTCGTTCACCCAGGATTCGCCGTGCATGCCCATCATGCCGAGGTTGAGCGGGTGCGAGGCAGGCAGGCTGCCGAGGCCGAGCAGGGTGCAGGCCACGGGGCTCTGCGCGCGCTCGGCCAGCGTGCGCACGGCTTCCATGGCGCCGGACTTGAGCACGCCATGGCCGGCGAGGATGACCGGGCGCTTTGCACTCCGCAGCAGGCGCGCGGCTTCGGCGAGGTGCGGCGTTTCCGCGTGCAGCATGGGGTGAGGGCGCGCGGGGCGGGGGGCCGCGGCGGCGAAATCAAAGGCGGCCGTGCCCTGCTGCGCGTCCTTCGTGATGTCCACCAGCACCGGGCCGGGGCGACCGGAAGCGGCGACGCGGAAGGCTTCGCGCAGGGTGGCGGCAACGTCTTCCGCACGGGTCACGACATAGTTGTGCTTGGTGACGGGCAGGGTGATGCCGGTGATATCGACTTCCTGGAAGGCATCGGTGCCGAGGACCTTGCTCGATACCTGGCCGGTGATGCAGACCACCGGGATGGAATCGAGCATGGCGTTGGCGATGCCGGTGACCATATTGGTGGCGCCGGGGCCGGAGGTGGCGAGCGCAACACCGACGCGGCCGGAAGCGCGCGCGTAGCCATCGGCCATGTGGACGGCAGACTGCTCGTGCCGTACCAGGATGTGGCGGATGGGGAATTTGCGCATCGCGTCATAGACGGGCAGGATGGCGCCGCCGGGGTAGCCGAAGACTTCGCGCACACCCTCGCCGACGAGGGTGGCCCACAGAATCTCAGCGCCGGTAAGGCGGGCGGCTTCGCGGGGAATGGAGGTGTCGATGGCGCTGTCCATAGCAGACATTGTGTACCCGTTGCGGTTGCGTGTTTAGGTGGTCACGGCGCCGAGCGAGGCGGAGGTGACGCGGTCGGCGTATTTGCGGAAGACGCCCTTGCGGAAGGCCGGGGCAGGCGCACGCCAGTCGCGCAGGCGCGCCGCCATTTCCTCTGCCGAGATTTCAACTGTGAGCTTGCGGTTGGGGATGTCGAAGTGGACGATGTCGCCGTCGCGCACCGCGGCGATGGGGCCGCCCATGGCTGCTTCCGGCGCGACGTGGCCGACCATGAGTCCGCGGGTTGCGCCGGAGAAGCGGCCGTCCGTGAGCAGGGCGACGGTGGAGGCGAGCTCGGTGATGCCGGCGATGGCCGCAGTGACGGCGAGCATCTCGCGCATGCCGGGGCCGCCGCGCGGACCTTCGTAGCGGATCACGACAACATCATTGGCGCGGATGCCGCCGGATTCGAGCGCAGCGAACGCAGCTTCTTCGGAATCGAAGACGCGGGCCGGGCCGCGATGCTCGAGGCGCTCGTGCCCGGCAACCTTGACGACGCAGCCTTCCGGGGCGAGATTTCCCTTGAGAATGACGAGGCCGCCGGTGGACTTGAGCGGGGTTGCGGGGGGATGGATCACCTGCTGATCGGGCGCTTCGGTGGCCAGGGCGGCTTCTTCCGCGATGGTGCGGCCGGAGACGTTGGGCGTATTGGGGTGGAGCAGGCCGGCTTCGAGGAGGCGCGCCGCGAGCAGGCGGCTGCCGCCGGCTGCGTGGTAGTCGGTGGCGAAGTAGCGGCCGCCGGGCTTGAGATCGCAGAGCAGCGGGGTACGGGCGGAGATGCGGTCGAAGTCGTCCACCGTGAGCTCGACGCCGGCCTCATGCGCGATGGCGATGAGGTGGAGCACGGCGTTGGTGGATCCGCCGGATGCGGCGACGGCGGCGATGGCGTTCTCGAGCGCTTCGCGGGTGAGGATCTGCGAAGGCCGCACATTGCGCCGCGCGAGCTCCATCACCATCGCGCCGGCTTCGCGGCAGGAGGCGAGCTTCTGCGGAGAAAGCGCGGGGATGCCGGAGAGGCCCATGGGCGAGATGCCGAGAAATTCACCGGCCATGGCCATGGTGTTGGCGGTGAACTGGCCGCCGCAGGCGCCCGCGCCGGGGCAGGCATGGGCTTCGATGTCGGCGAGGCCTTCATCGGAGAGCGCGCCACGCGCATGGGTGCCGATGGCTTCGTAGACGTCCTGGATGGTGACGGGCTTGCCCTGGAACTCGCCGGGTGCGATGGAGCCGCCGTAGAGCATGAGGCCGGGGATGTCGAGGCGAGCGAGGGCCATGATGGTGCCGGGCATGTTTTTGTCACAGCCGGCGATACAAATGAGGCCATCGAACTGGTTGCCGCGGGCAACGAGCTCGACGGAGTCGGCGATGACTTCGCGGGAGACGAGGGAGGCCTTCATGCCCTGGGTGCCCATGGTGATGCCATCGTTGATGGTGACCGTGTTGAACTCCATGGGGGTGCCGCCGGCTTCGCGGACGCCTTGCTTGATGGCCTCAGACAGGGTGCGGAGGTGGTAGTTGCAGGGGCCGATCTCGGTCCAGGTGTTGGCAATGCCGATGATGGGCTTGCTGAGGTCTTCGCGGGAGTAGCCGACGGCGTGGAGCATGGCGCGCGCGCCGGCGCGGCTGGGGCCTTCGGTGAGGGCGGCGGAGATGCGCTTGGCACTGCCGTTGCTACTGGTGCCGTGGCCGTTGCTGCCGGAGGTGTTGCCGCCGTTCTGGTTGCCGTCATTTTGGGGCATCAGCGGGTCTCCAGGGCAGCGGCTGCCGGTGCGGCTTCGGGGCGCGGAGCGGCCCAGACAGCGCGGTCGTGTTGCTTTTCATAGGCATCGAGCGCATCGCTATGCCGCAGGGTGAGACCGATGTCGTCCAGGCCTTCCATCAGGCAGTAGCGGCGGAAGGGATCCATGGTGAAGCCGGCACGAAAGCCCTGGTCGTCACTGACGGTCTGCTCTTCGAGCGAGACGGTGAGCTGGTAGTCGGGCGTTTCCGCGGCGCGGGCGAGCAGCGCTTCTACCTGCTGTTCGGGAAGCGTGACCAGAAGGATGCCGTTCTTTTGCGCGTTGGAAAAGAAGATATCGGCAAAGCTGGGGGCGATCACGCAGCGGAAGCCGAAGTCGCCCAGCGCCCACGCGGCGTGCTCGCGGGAGGAGCCGCAGCCGAAGTTTTTGCCAGCTACGAGGATCTCTGCGCCCTGGTGTTGCGGGCGGTTGAGCACGAAGGAGGGATCGGGCGCGCCGGCGTTATCCCCGGACTGAAGACGGCGCCAGTCGAAGAACAGGAACTCGCCGTAGCCGGTGCGCTCCACACGCTTGAGGAACTGCTTGGGGATGATCTGGTCGGTGTCCACGTTGGCGCGATCGAGCGGCGCAATGCGGGAGCGAACGGTGCGAAAAGGCTTCATGGCTAGCGCACTACCTCGGCGAGAGATTCAGGGGCGGAGTCGTGGTCGTTCTTGAATTGCCAGTGGCGCACGTCGGTGAAGTGGCCGGCGACAGCGGCGGCTGCGGCCATGGCGGGGCTGACCAGGTGGGTGCGTCCGCCGCGGCCCTGGCGGCCTTCGAAGTTGCGGTTGGAGGTGGAAGCGCAGCGCTCACCGGGCTGCAGGATATCGGGGTTCATGCCCAGGCACATGGAGCAGCCGGGCTCGCGCCAGTCAAAGCCGGCAGCGCGGAAGACACGGTCGAGGCCTTCGGCTTCGGCCTGCGCCTTCACCTGCTGCGAACCGGGCACCACCATGGCGCGCACGGCAGGATGCACGCTGTAGCCCTCCACGACGTGGGCGGCGGCGCGCAGGTCCTCGATGCGGGCATTGGTACAGGAGCCGATGAAGACGCGATCGATGGCGATCTGCTCGAGCGGGGCGCCGGCCTCGAGCGCCATGTACTCGAGCGCACGCTCGATGGAGCGGCGGTCGGCTTCGTGCAGCACCTTCGCGGGATTTGGCACCGTGTCGGTGACAGAGGCGACCATGCCCGGGCTGGTGCCCCAGGTGACGTAAGGCGCCAGCTCGCTGGCGGGGATGATGAGTTCGCGGTCAAACACCGCGCCGGGATCGGTGGCCAGCGTGCGCCAGTAGGCGACGGCGTCGTCCCAGGCCTTGCCCCTTGGGCACCTCGGGACGGCCCTGGAGGTAGGCGAAGGTGGTTTCATCGGGCGCAATCATACCGGCGCGCGCACCGGCCTCGATGCTCATGTTGCAGAGCGTCATGCGCCCTTCCATGGAAAGGGAGCGAATGGCGGAGCCCGCGTACTCGATCACGCAGCCAGTAGCGCCGTCCGTGCCGATGTGGCCAATGACGCCAAGCGCGACATCTTTCGCGGTTACGCCGTAGGGCAGCTCGCCCTCGACGGAGATGCGGAAAGTTTTGGGGCGGCTCTGCGGCAGGCACTGGGTGGCCAGCACGTGCTCCACCTCGGAGGTGCCGATGCCAAAGGCGAGCGCGCCGAAGGCGCCGTGGGTGGAGGTGTGCGAATCGCCGCAGACCACCGTCATGCCCGGCTTGGTGAAGCCCTGCTCGGGGCCGATGACGTGGACGATGCCCTGCTTCGGGGATGTGACGTCGAAGAGCTCGATGCCGAACTCGGCGCAGTTGCGGCGCAGCGTATCGATCTGCTTTGCGGCGATGGCGTCAGCAATGACCAGGCGGTTGGACGTGGTGGGGACGTTGTGGTCCACGGTGGCCACGCAGCGGTCCGGCCGGCGCACCGTGCGGCCGCTCAAGCGCAGACCGTCAAAGGCCTGCGGCGAGGTGACCTCGTGGAGCAGGTGGAGATCGATATACAGGAGAGCCGGCTCGCCCTCCGGTTCAGCAACCAGGTGAGCGTTCCAGACTTTTTCAAACAGCGTTTGCGGTTTCGACATCGGGTCTTCTCAGCGCCTCAGCAAAGGTGATTGGTGTGTGCGTTTGCTAGACCGCGTGCATGGATTGCTGGCGGTCAATGATCTCGGTGAGCGCGCTGTGTGCCAGCCGGCCCATCTGCTGCGTAGACGTAGGCGCCGGGCGTCCTGTTCCGGCGCGCACCAGGTCCGCCGTGCGGTGCCCGGCTTCCAGCACTTTGCGCACCGCGCTTTCGACCGCATCCGCTTCCTGTTCCATACGGCCGGAGTAGCGAAGCAGCATGGCCGCGGTCAGGATCGCACCCAGTGGGTTGGCGATGCCCTTGCCGGCGATGTCCGGCGCGGAGCCGTGGACCGGCTCGTACAGGTTGACCTGGCCACCGATGGTGGCCGAGGGCAGCATGCCGAGCGAGCCGGTGATGACCGCGGCCTCGTCGGATAGGATGTCGCCGAAGAGATTTTCCGTCAGCACCACGTCAAAGTTGCGCGGCGTGTTCATCAGGTGCATGGCGCAGGCGTCCACGTACTGGTGATCGAGCGTCACCTGGGGATACTGTGCGGCCAATTCTGTGACCGTGGCACGCCACAACTGCGAGACTTCGAGCACGTTGGCCTTGTCAACGGAGGTGAGCTTGCCGCGGCGCCGGGCCGCGAGTTCAAAGGCGATGCGCGCTACGCGCACGATCTCGTCACGCGTGTAGCGCATGGTGTTCCACGCGGCATTCTCGTCGCGCTTCCAGGCGCGAGGCTCGCCGAAGTAGAGGCCCCCGAGCAATTCGCGCACAAACAGGATGTCGGCGCCGTCCGTCACTTCCGGCCGCAGAGGCGAGTTGGCGGACAGGGCAGGGAAGGCGAAGGCGGGCCGCAGATTGGCAAAGCCGCCGAGCGCCTTGCGAAGCTGCAGCAGCCCGGCTTCCGGCCGCCGGTCCGGAGGTAGGCTGTTGAACTCGTTGCCGCCCACGGCTCCCAACAGCACCGCGTCGCTCTTCAGCGCGGCCTCCAGGGTGCGCCGGGGCAGGGGTGTACCTTCTGCGCGAATGGCAGCGCCGCCGATGAGCTCTTCCGTGAACTGGAAGGTGTGGCCGCCCAACTCCGCAACGCACCGGAGCACTTCCACGGCTTCCCGCGTCACTTCCGGGCCAATGCCATCACCGGCTACGACAAGGATCTTCAGCTGCATGCGAACCATTTCTCCTGGGAAAAGCCTGGGCTATACCGCATGGGCGAATGCTGTGGGAGAGGGCTGCGCCGTTTGCGTGCGCGCGGCCAGAAGAGCGATCAAATCCTGATCGTAGACCGCCTTCTTGCGGTCGGCGAGCTCGGTGAAGCGGTGATAGGTCTGCTCCAGCTCTGCGGGCTCGAGCACATAGCCGAGTTCCCGGAGCCGGTGCGCCAGCGCGTGCCGGCCGGAGTGCTTGCCCAGCACCATATTGTTGCTGGGTACGCCGACCGAGGCCGGCGTCATGATCTCGTAACACAGCGGGTTGGCAAGCACGCCGTGCTGGTGGATGCCGGCTTCATGCGCGAAGGCATTCGTGCCGACCACCGCCTTGTTGGGCGAAGGGCCGAAGCTGATGGTGTCCGCCAGCAACTGGCTGACCGGGTAAAGCTGTTCTGTAACGATATTGGATACGTGTGGGAACCTGTCGCGCCGTACCAGCATGGCCGCGGCCAGCTCCTCGAGCGCCGCATTCCCGGCACGCTCGCCGATGCCGTTAATGGTGCATTCCACCTGGCGCGCGCCGCCTTCTACCGCGGCCAGCGTATTCGCCACGGCCATGCCGAGGTCGTTGTGGCAGTGCGAAGAAAGCGTTACCCCGTCTAGACCCGGAACGCGGGTGCGCAGCTCGCGGAACAGGTTGCCGTACTCCACCGGCGTCGTGTAGCCGACAGTATCCGGCAGGTTGATCACGGTGGCTCCGGCCTGCACGGCCACGGTCACCAGTTCGGCCAGGAAATCGGGGTCGCTGCGGGTGGCATCTTCCGGGGAGAACTCGACGTCATCGACGTAGGTGCGCGCCAGGCGCACGGCTTCAGCCGCATGCGTCAGCGCCTCGCTGCGCGTGATCTTCAGCTTGTACTGGAGATGGAGGTCGGAGCTGGCGAGAAATACGTGGATGCGCGCGCGCAGGGCCGGTTCGAGCGCCTGGGCTGCGCGGATCACGTCTTCGCGCCGGGCCCGCGAGAGCGAGCAGATGCGCGGTCCGCGCACCTCCCGGCTGACCGCCGCGATGGCCGCGCTGTCGCCCTCAGAGGCGATGGCGAATCCCGCTTCGAGCACGTCCACGCCGAGATCCTGCAGCGCGTGGGCCATGCGGAGCTTTTCAGGTATGGTCATGCTGCACCCGGGGCTCTGCTCCCCGTCGCGGAGTGTTGTATCGAAGAAGTAGATCCGGTCCTGCGTCATCGACCCGTGTTCCTCCAGAAGAGCGCGTCCCCTATAGTGTGAAACGGTTGGGGTTCATAAAGCAAAGTTATAATTCTTCTCGGAGTTATAAGCATGGCTAATACGGGAGATTGCTCCCGGAAGGAGGGAAGATGGAACTGGCGCAGCTTGAAGCCTTTCTCGCGGTGGCGGAAGAGCGCAGCTTTTCCCGCGCTGCGCAGCGGCTGGGCCGCACCCAGCCGGCCGTCAGCCAGGTGATCCAGAAGCTTGAGGCGGACATTGGCGAGGTGCTGTTTGAGCGTGCGCTGCGCGAGGCGACACTCACGGCCGCCGGAGAGGTGCTGCGCGACTACGCGCGGCGCCTGCTGCACATGCGCGAAGAGGCGGCCAGCGCCGTCGCCGAACTGCGTTCTCTCGAACGGGGCAGGCTTACGCTGGCAGCGAACGAGTACACCTGCCTGTACCTGCTGCCGGTGCTGGATCGCTTTCGCGAGCAGCTGCCGCAAATCACCGTGACCGTGCAGCGGTCGCTGGCCAGCAACATTCCGAAGGACCTGCTGGCGCGGTCTGCGGAGATGGGCGTGTTGTCCTTCCGCCCCAACGAGGAGGAGTTTCGCTCGATTGTGGTGTACACCGATGAGCTGGCGCTGGTGATGAGCCCAGGGCATGCGCTGGCGCGGCGCAAGCGTGTGCGCATCGCGGACCTGGGAGCGGAGTCGTTCGTGGCGCACAACGTGCCTTCGCCGCTACGCCGCCAGGTGATCGAAGCCTTTGACCGGCACGGAACACCTTTGAACATTGGCGTTGAGCTGCCGAGCATCGAGGCGGTGAAGCGCTTTGTCGCGCTGGGCAACGGGGTTGCGCTGGTGCCTGCGCTGGCCGCGGCGCGTGAGCTGGAAATCGGGGAACTGGTGAAGGTGCCGGTCCCGGAGTTGAAGATCGAGCGGCATCTGCGATTGGTGCACCGGACCAGGACCGCACTGTCTTACGCCGCAGTGGCCTTCCTGAAAACGGTGCGGGCGTGCGCGGCGGAAAAGCGCGCTCCGTTTCATTTTCAGCCGGAGTGATGCAAACAGCGCGGCCGCGTGTTAGCCCCACGCAGTCGCTTCGAGGCCGCGGCGCAGGTACAATTGCCACAGACTAGCCGAGGGCCATCCTGCAGGGACTTTGAGCGTCCGTAGCCGGGCGCGGCCATGCTGCGGCGTCCACACAGGCATGAGGTTCAGGACCGAATGAAGAAATGTTTGCTGTTGTTTCTGCTGCTGCCACTGACGGCTGCGGTGAGCTTTGCCCAGGAAAGCCGCCAGGATGTCAGCGCCAGCGCCACGGGCGTCTTTCAGCCCTATGCCAGCGCCAACGGCGTGCATCGTTCGCCGGATACTGGCGTGGGTGTGCTCGCCAGTTACCGCTACATGCTCACGCCCCGCAGCGCGGCGGAAGCGAACTACCAGTATTCCCAGTACACGGATCACTTCACGACGAGCTCACTGCCCAACGTGGGCGTGCATGCGCGCTTGCAGGAGGTTTCGGTCGCTTATGTATTCAACTTCACCTTTCGCAAGTTCAACCCGTTCCTTGAAGGCGGCGTGGGCGCCTACCTGTTCTCGCCGATCGATGACTTCGGCACGCAGATACTGGACAAGACGCGCACGACCAGCATTGGCGCGCTGTATGGGGGAGGTATTGCGTACGAGATCAGCCCGAGCTTCGATATCCGGGCGGAGTACCGCGGCATCGTCGTGAAGGCGCCGAACTTCGGCGACGTCAGCATCCGCACCAACCGCTGGGGAAATGTTTCGAACCCGGCTGTGGGCATTGCGTACCACTTCTAGACAAGTGAGGGACGGCAGCCGCGCGGCCCTGCGCACCGCTGCCGTCCTGTAGGGCCGCGCACTGCGCGGCGTATTCTTTGCATAGGCTGCGTGTTTTTTCTTGTCTCCGGCTTCCGCCCGGCTTCCGTTTACATGAAATCCCGGCCGCGGGTGCTGGGCCGCTTGCGGGCGCGATCATTGCGCCACCCTGTTGCGTGCAAGGGCGGCGCAGCTCTCGCATGGCTGAGCCGTTCTGTGGCCGCGGGGAAGGGAAGCGGCCCTTTGGTGAAGGCTTGGAACGCAGGGCTCGGCAAAAAGAAAGGGCCCTCGGAAGATCCGGGGCCTGGCACCGCTGGAACACTCTTCCAGCGCTAGAAGATGCGATAGGAGAGGCCGACGCTGAAGCCGTTCGGGGTAAGGCCGTTGGGGCGATTCTCGGTGCTCGGAGCATCGGGCGGACCGACGAAGCCAGGCCACATCTGATATTCGTACTCACCGCGAGCAAACCAGCGGCGAGACAGCCGGTAGTCCACACCTCCGCCCAGCCCTACAGCGAAATAGCCGCCGTGCGCGATGCTTTCCGGGAAATTGAACTCACCTACGCCAAGCAGACCCTTGCCGTAAAAGGTGAAGCGACGGCGGTGGTAGTTGAACTTGGGGCCGACCAGATAGGTGTCTTCGTGGATTTCGGCCAATTGGTGGATGCGCAGCGACCGGGCCTCGGCCTCTGCCCCGAATCGAGGCGTCACGTTGTAGTCCACGAAAGCGCCGATGCCGTCCAGGCGCTGCCAGCCATAGTCGGGTGCGAAGTTCGAAAAAAAACCGCCCACAAATAACTGCTGATTGCCACCTCGGCCAGCCGCGACCACTTGTGCATATGTTGCGGCAGGAAGCAGAAGGAGGCTGGTGAGCAGAAGATATTTTTTCAACACTGGATATCTCTCGAAAAGCTGAATTCCAGAGGTACACGGAAGGCGGGCGGTTGAGAGACCCGCCTCCGGGACATTGATTGTTACTGCGAACTCTCTCTGGTTGAGTTCTCAGGCCCTGCACATGCCTTTATTGCTGTGGTGGTGCTGCCGGCTGCGCGCTCGCCTGGTCGGGCTGTGACGCCGCCTGCCCAGTCTGTGCCGCCGATTGGGAGCTTGCTGCCTCCCCACTGCTGCCAGACGCCTGCTGCGTCTGCGACTGATCGTACCGAGTGAGCCTGTAGTATACCGGAGTCAACTCGAATGGCATTTTGTCGCGCGCATTCAGAAGCGGAACCGGCTTGGCATTCAAGCGATACACCTTGTCATCCCAGGCATCGATGCGCAACTGGCTGCCCAGGGGCAGGGCTGCGATCTGGTCAAGCTTGTCGATGTCCAACTTCGGCGCACGCTTTTCAATGGCCACCAGCCAGGGCTCACCAGCGCTATTCAAGAGCGAATCTCCCAGACGCGGCGTATTCAGAGACGTGAGTTCCTTTTCCCGATCCTGAAGCTGCTTGAAATAGAGACCAGCGTTGCCGACCTTGTCCTTGTAAACCGAGCCGTCGAGCAGAGCTACTGCCTTCTTGGCAGCGTCTACGTCATCCGTCTCGGTGTGCTGCATGTGGATGCGCTCGAAGGCCGACTCATCGGGGAAGAGCAGCCGGTCATTGAACGCATACCGCGTATCGATATGATGCCCCAGAACAATGTGGGCCAGCTGAAACGATAGTACTGCTGCCAGTGACTCTTCGGAGGGTAACGTGTCCACCAGGCCCTTGCTCAGCACGATCGTATTGCCGACCGCGATCGACTCAAGCGGGGTGGTCAGCATGACGCGGCAGTGTACCGGCGCGGCGAGCTGGATGTTGTTGCCGATGATGATGTTGTTGGTCACGGTTTCGAGGATCTTGTCGAAATCGCTGGGCGCTGCAAGCAGACCGGCCTGAGTCAGACGATCGAGCACGTTCTCCTCAGCCTGCGAGATCCATTCGCGCTGGGCCTGGAGAGGGCTCACGTCCTCGGCGTTGCCGCTCTGGTCGGTGACGTCATCGATCTTGATGGATTCATTATCGGTCTGGCGCGTCGGAATCTTGAGCGAGTAGCCCCAGATCGAGGTCTGCGCCTTGAAGGCGACCGGGTGTTCCTTGTCCTTCTTCGAAGTCTCCTCGACGTAGACGCCGACGGGGAGCCACATGCCGGGCTGCAGGTTCTGGCGCCAGCTGTCGAAGTGGAAGTACTCGCCGTCCGAGTTCTTGTCTTCCATGTCGCTGCCGGTGTACGTGCCGTTGAAGCGGACCACGTTGCCGGTGTCATCGTCGACCCAGATACGGCCGGTAAAGCGACCGGCACCCAGGCCGCCCTTGGGGTGCACGTCGAACACGTCGGTGCGGACGGAGCCGAGGAAGGCCTTGCGCACGAACGCGAAATCATAGTGCTGCTGGTCGAAGCTGGTGGGGTCGATGAACATCATCCCCAGGAAGCCATCCGGCACGTAGCGCACGCCACCCGGCAGGAGGCTCTTGGTCAGGTTGTCCAGCGCGGCGATCGAGCCCTTGAACAGGCCGTGCGCCGAACCGGAGCTGCTGCCATCCGTGGCGTACGATTTGCCGTAGAAGCTCTTACCGAAGTCTACCCGGTTCAGAAAGTACTGGTCCGAAACGGGAACGGCGTAGAGCTTGGGGTCGCCCTTCATGTTCTGGATGTACGTCTGCACCAGTGGCGATTTCTGCTGAATGGACTTGATCGTCACCTTTTCTGTAGCAATCGCCTTCTGTACCAGGGCATTCTGCTCGGGGGTAAGCGCCTGAGGAGGAGCGAACTTCTCCTTCTTTTTCGCCTGAGCGCCTGTGACGCCAAGCGTCAAAAGCAGGGTTGTCATCCAAACGTTCCGCAGGTTCATTTCCAGCTCCTCATCCTCTGACTGCTTCTTGCACTGTACTTTACAGATCACAGAACCGTTCCGGTTCCGAATTACGGCATTCCCCGAAGGGCAGGCATCCTTACGCCAACTGGAAGGTGACGTGGATGAGCGTAGTGTGGTCTACCGGCTGCCCGTTGCGCAGTGCCGGCTTGAAGCGGATGTTCTCGGCAACGTGCTTGGCCTGTTCGTCAAGGCCGTGGCCGAGACCGTTCACAACCCGCAGAACTTCCACCTGGCCGCTGGCCAGGAAACGTACCTGCAGCGTGACCTCACCCTGAATGCGAGCTTGCTGCGCGTCGGCGGTGTACTGCGCCTTGGGCTCAGAGAGGACGACAGGGGGGACGAAGGCCGGTTCGGCGTTGTTCTGCGCCACCTGCACGCCCTTGCCACCGATGCCGCCAGAGCCGAAGCCGGTGTTGCCCACCTGGCCGTGCCCTGTACCACCCGGCGTGCCACCCACGACGCCATTGGCGAAGCCGGCAGAGGCGATCGTACCCTTGCTGGTGCCGCCCGGTACGCCATTCGCTACACCGGCGCCGAAGGAAACTCCCTGCACATTGCCGTGCCGCGCTGCACCGGCGCCTACCGCCACGCCAGGCGCGTTGTTGAATGCGCCCACGGCCGCGATGTTGGCAGCACGATTCGCGTTCGGGTTGGCGGTCACGCCGACCGGATCGCCGAAGCCGCCGGACTTCACGGAAGGCTTGTTCATGTTGTTGGCCACGGTGGTCGGCTTGGCGCTCTCAAACATGCCCACCTTGGGGGCAGGAGGAGGCGCGACCGCCTTGGGCGGAGCCGGCGGAATCACCGGGATCGGCTTGGGCGTGTCCAGCTTTACCGGCTTGGGCGGCTCGATCTCCGGCTTGGGGATCACGATCTTGGGCGGCTCGAGCTTGGCGATCTCCACCTTGGGGGGCGCCACGATCTTGACCTTGGGCACTTCCACTTTGGGCGGGGGCGGCGCGACCTCTACGGGAAGAAGGAGTTCGGCAGCCTGCATGTGCCTGACCACCACCTGGTGATGTGCGATCGTGACTGCGAGCAGAAAGGCCACGATTGCCACGTTGGTGATCATGCTGGCGCCGAAGGAGCGCCACCGGCCCTCTTCCACTTCCAACAACCCGAAATTTTTGCTTATTGAGAGATTTTCCGTCGGCATATGTAATCCTACCCAATCAGTGGTTGACCCGCATCGCGCGCTTCAGCACTGTACAGACGCAGAAGCCAGCCCGGCGGTTTGCAAAAGCTCTGTTTCTGTCGCCAGATTGCCGAACCTGTTAGGCTCTCACGGTTGGCAATTCTTCTCCTGTAAGCGCTGGTACGAAAGTACCTGCGAGTGATCAAACGATAGCCCAGAACCAAATTGGAAAGCAGTACCCCGAAAGTGGTGCGAGCCGGGGACGGAGGTGTAGGTTCTGTACCTTGTCAACTGCTGCCCCTACACTCGAGTTCTGCGCCGGACTTTGCCGGTGAGCGGCGGATGAGGCAAACACGTCGTCTTCACTCGGGCTTAACTTAAGCCCACTTCCATGATACCGGGGTGGGACGTGGGGGAGAAGGGCTTTGGTTGCTCTTTTCATGCAATCTCCATAGGCCAATGACGTTCAGTAATGGGCATATGTGGCGATTTACTAGGAAATAGGAGGAAACTTGAAGATTCTGGTAACCGGTGGTGCTGGGTACATTGGTGGGACGGTGGCTTTGCGCCTTCTTGCTGCGGGACACCAGGTGGTGGTCTATGACAATCTTTCTCACGGGCATCGCTCGCTGGTGCCGGCGGGCACCACGTTCGTCCAGGGAGATGTCGCCGATCGCGCCCGACTGGAGCAATTGCTGCGCGACGAGAAGGTGGACGGCGTCATGCACTTTGCTGCGCTGATTGAGGCGGGCGAGAGCATGCAGAAACCGGAGCTTTACTTCCGCAACAATACGGCCTCTACCTTAAGCCTGCTTGAAGCGATGCACGCCACCGGGGTGAAGCGGCTGGTGTTCTCCTCAACGGCGGCGGTGTATGGCGAGCCGGAAAAGACACCGATCGAGGAAGACGCGCCGCTTCGTCCGACCAATGCCTACGGCGAATCGAAGTTGCTGGTGGAATACATGCTCCCCTGGATCAGCCGGATCCACGGGCTGCATTATGCCAGTCTGCGCTATTTCAACGTGGCGGGCGCAGCGGAAGGACGTGGGGAAGCGCACGAACCGGAGTCGCACCTGATTCCGCTTATTTTGGATGTCGCGCTGGGACGCCGGGCCGGTATCAAGATCTTCGGACAGGACTACCCCACACCCGACGGCACGTGTATCCGCGACTACATCCACGTGGAGGACCTGGCCGAGGCTCACCTGCTGGCGTTTACCGCGCTCGAACAGAAGGAGCGCTTGATTTACAACCTGGGCAATGGCAAAGGGTTCAGCGTGCGCGAGGTGGTGGACGCTGCGCGCCGGGTGACCGGCCACGCGATTCCGGTGGAGATGATGCCCCGCCGCCTGGGCGATCCAGCGGTGCTGATTGCCAGCTCTGCCCGGATCGAACGCGAACTGGGATGGAAGCCGCAGCATCCGGACCTGGACACGATCATTGGGTCGGCGTGGAAATGGCACCAGCAGTGGTATCAGCAACGGGGCAAGGAGGCTGCTCGGCAGCCTTAGGCAAAACTTGAGGCCGGCGCCTGTGGGAATCCGCCCAAACGCGGCAGCGCCCGATTACCGCGGAGTGGTGGCACTGCCGATTTGCTGCTGCACCCTCACTTCTCCCGAGATAGTATCCGGCCATGGTGAGTGCCAGCGCCCTTCGTCCGTACCAATACCGCCGTTGCCGATGCCTCCATTGCGGTTACAGCGTGACTGGTCCGGAGAGCACGACCTGCTCCCACTGTGGGCGTGCCACTCGGGGACCAGCCGCGGAGGCTGCACCACCTCAGGGAAGAAGCGCAACGAAGCCGGGGGCGCCTGGCGGGGAAAAGCGGGAACGGGGCAACGAACCTGCCGCATTTCCTTCACTGGAAGAGGCGTACGCATTGCTGCGGCTCCCGCTTTCTGCCACGGAGGCGGAGGTGCGGCGGGCGCATCGTCATGCGGTCGCGCAATGGCATCCGGACAAGTTGGAAGGCATGGCGGAAGAGCTGCGTGCCTGGGCGGGAGAGAGACTGGCGGCGATCAACGTCGCCTATGAAGCGATCCGGCAAAGCGAAGCATTTCGCGGATCGTCTTGAGTTTGCAAATCGCCTTGGGTGGCTGGATGATCGCGATCTTTTGAGGCGAAATGGGTGGCCTGGATCCCGGGCGAGGCATATCGATGGGGAGGGCTGTTCCGGTGCGGCGCAGCCGGAGCCGCTAATCGATGCCGGTTCCGCGCTCGGGATGGGGATTCTGGCTCTCGGTGCGGGTTTCGCGTAGCTCCTTGGTCGCCGCACGCGCGTTTTTGCGGCTCTCCGCGCCGTTCATCATCCATACGGCGAAGAGGATGGCGATGACGATGATTGCGAAGGTCAAGCTGAGTACGATTCCCATGACTTCACCACCTCACTGGTAGGTACGAGTCCGTTTCACCCCCTGCGGTTGTAACGGCCAGGGGGCCCAATGTGCTGCCGTGAAGGTAAAGCTGGTCGCAGAGGCGGCGGGAGCCGAGCACACCGAACACCGGCACCGCGCCGTCTACGATCCAGAGCTCGTAAGTTTCCGAGCTGGTTCCCCCTTAGGCTTCGGCTATCGTTCGCTAGCCTCCGGCAATGGCGCCGATAATCAGAAACGGCTCGGTGCCCTCCGCGACAGCGTTGGGCAGCGGGGAATCCGGGTCTTCGTGAGACAGGTCTTCTCCGCAGGCGAAGAAGCGCAGGAACGCTCGGCGTTGGCGGGTGTTGTGGTCGCGTACGGTTCCGGCGAGCATGGGGTAGTGCTCCTCGAGGGCGTCCAGCAGCGACCGTTGCGTGAGCACCCCGCCCACTGGCAATTGCACTTCGTCGCGGACGCGCGCCAACGTCCGCAGATGTTGGGGAAGGACAACGCGCACCACCCGGGCCGGGCTGCCTTCTGCAGGCGTGGATGCATGGCCGGCCGCGGCGGACTCGGGTTGCGGAGCCACCGCGTCTGGCGTGCCGGCAATCTCCTTCGCGCTCATGGCAGGGTCTGGACCTCGACGGAAAGCACCGGGGGCAGATCGCGCACGATGGGTGCCCAGGAGTCGCCCGCATTGGCCGAGGCGTAGACCTGGCCACCCGTGGTGCCGAAGTAAATGCCACAGTCGTCCAGGGTATCCACGGACATCGCGTCACGCAGCACATTCACGTAGCAATTGTTCTGCGGCAGGCCCTTGCCGAGCTCCTCCCACTCGTTTCCCCCGGTGCGGCTGCGATAGACGCGCAGCTTTCCATCCGGCGGGAAATGCTCCGAGTCGCTCTTGATCGGGACCACGTACAGCGTCTCCGGCTCGTGCGCGTGCACATCGATGACGAAGCCGAAGTCGGTGGGCAGGTTGCCGCTCACCTCCTGCCATGAATCGCCTGCGTTGTCGCTGCGCATCACGTCCCAGTGCTTCTGCATGAAGAGCACGCCCGGGCGGGAGGGATGCATGGCGATGTGGTGCACGCAATGGCCGACCTCTGCCTCCGGATCGGGGATGTGATTGGAGCGGAGTCCGCGATTGATCGCCTGCCAGTGCGCGCCGCCATCGTCGGAGCGGAATGCGCCGGCGGCCGAGATCGCGATGAAGAAGCGCTGTGGATCGCTGGGGTCGAGAATGACGGTGTGCAGGCACATGCCGCCGGCGCCCGGCGTCCAGTGCGCGCCCGAGCCGTGTCTGCGCAGGCCGGGGAGTTCGCTCCAGTTCTGCCCGCCATCGGTGGAGCGGAACAGCGCCGCGTCCTCAATGCCGGCATACACAGTGTCAGGATCGCTGAGCGACGGTTCCAGGTGCCATACGCGCTTGAACTCCCACGGGTGCGGCGTGCCGTCATACCACTGGTGTGTGCCCGGAACGCCCTCGTAGGCAAACTTGTTTCCCACCGGCTCCCAGGTCTTGCCACCGTCATTCGAACGTTGAATCAGTTGCCCGAACCAGCCGCTGGACTGCGAAGCATAAATGCGGTTCGGATCGACCGGCGATCCCTTCAGGTGGTACATCTCCCAGCCCGCGAAATGCGGACCTTCTACCTGCCACTGTTCGCGTTTTCCATCGGAGGTGAGAATGAACGCGCCCTTGCGCGTGCCCACCAGTACCCGTACTGTGCTCATGCACCGCTCCTTTCCCGAATTTGCGTTGACTGAGTTACACGATGAGCAGCAACTGTCTCTGGAGTTTCTGGTGATGGGTTCGGGGCTCGCAGAGAGAAGAGCGCGCGCAGCCGAGGATCACGCAAGAAGAGTCCGGCCCAGAACAGGATGCCAACAACGATGGGTGCGAGAAACGGCTGGCCGGCGCGCACGTGACTGGCGGTGGCGCCTCCGAGATAGCCGGTCAACAGGATCGCTCCCAGCACGGAGGTACGCGGAATGAGATAGAGGACGGCGCACGCGAACTCGACAATACCGATGCCGACCGCGGTGCGTTCCGGATATCCCAGCCCGGTCAAGCCAACCATGGCGTAGGGGGCCTTCATGGAGAGGGAAACGCTGCTCGAAAGCAACAACAGCGCTGGGAGTACGCCGATGATCCAACCGGCCCAAAGGCTTTTCTTGCTGGCCGGAGCAGCGTAAGTGGCGGATTGCATCCTGTTTCCTCCAGTGTTTCTGCATCGCAAGCGAACATCTGTACATCGACTGCTCCGCCTCGGGGCTAGCCCTCGGGCCTGGGCAGCAGGGGAGCCGGGTCCCGTTCCTGCCAGCGCCGCCGGACCTCTGCCAGAACTCCTTCGCGATCCTTCGCCATCTTCGCGATGAAAGCGCAGGGCAGGCCGGTGTCCTCATGCTGCGAGCCCCAGATCAATAACTCCAGAATGACCGGCGCCAGGTTGATGCCTTTTTCCGTCAGCCGGTAATTCACCCTTCGCCCATCCGCCGCGTCCGATTCCCGGATAGCAATCCCGGAGGCTTCCAGCTTGCGCAGGCGATCCGCCAGAACATTCGTCGCAATGCCTTCGCCAGACTGCTGGAACTGCTTGAATGTTTTGTATCCACGCACCATCAGATCGCGGATGATCAGCAGCGACCAGCGATCTCCCAGGATCTCCAGCGAGATACTCACCGGGCACCCGGATCGGCGCTTTGCAACAGGCTTCCGGAGCACAACGGACACCTTAGCCATATCGCTTGCAAATTACAAGCAGAATTTTCGCATCGCCGTTGCCGTCTCTTGATAGCCGACACAACCGCGGTTGCCGATACCCTCTCCAGTTTTCGACCGAGCGAGTCGATGCTGTCCTGCTCGGAAGTGGCGGCCAGGGGGATGGTGCGCGTGCTATGCTGGTGCCCGTTTTTGAAGGTGAAGCCTCCAGGAGGAGAGCATCATGGGTCAAGTCTGCAAACGGGTATTTGGTCGTATGTTTCCGATCGCGCTAACTGTGTTCGCCGCGGGTCTGTTCACCGCACAGGCACAGGTGGTTCCGGCGCCTCCGCCGCAGATCGGTTCCCCCAACACGGTATCGGCAGACCCCCCGGTGGTCCGACCGCACACCAAACCATGCGTGGTGACACTGCTGCATAATCAGGAATTCGCGGACTTCAACCCCAAGAGCTTTTCCTATGCACCGCCTGCAGATTGCCCGGGGCCGTGGTCCAAGGTGGTGCTCACCGCAGACTTCACCGTCACTGCCGGCCGGCAGTATGACCGCACGGCGCAGTTCTTTATCGGCAATGCCAACATCTTTTACGGGACAACGGCGGAGCCGCGCAAAACTCTGAGCCCTTCGTGGCATATTGAGCGGGATGAGACGGAACTGTCCGCCATCTTCAAGTCCGCGCAGAGCGGGCAGGCCATCCTGGGCAATTTCGTCGGGGTGTCCAACGGCGTGACCTATAACGGGATCATCTACGCCAACGCGCAGTTGGAGTTCTATCCGGCCTCGTATCGCGATCCGGCGCCGCACGTGGCCGATGTGGTGGTGCCGCTGCCTGATGCACCGGGGGGAGCCGCGACCCTGAACACCACGAGCAGCCAGCTTGCACAGGCAGTCACACTGCCTCGCAACACGGAATCCGTGTACCTGGACGTCTTCGCGCAAAGCCAATCGGCGGACGAGTTCTGGTACACCTGCGTGCCCAATAACCTGACGACCGAGCTGCAGAGTTGCGGCAACACGGCTTTCCGGGAGACGGAGATCTCGATCGACGGCCAGCCCGCGGGCGTGGCGCCGGTCTATCCGTGGATCTACACGGGCGGCATCGACCCATATCTGTGGGCGCCTATACCCGGCGTGCAGACGCTCAACTTCAAGCCCTATCGGGTGAACCTGACGCCGTTTGCCGGGGTGCTGGCAGACGGCAATCCGCACACGGTCGCGATCAGCGTCTTTAACGCGGACAGCTATTTCCTGGCGACGGCGAACCTGCTGGCGTTCACCGACCACCATACGGAGCAGGTGACCGGGGGCGTGATCAGCAATACGCTGTTCCCGGCGCCCACGCCCGTCGTGCTGACGCAACTCAACACCGCCAAGGACGGCACGGTCAGGGGCTTTGTCGATGTGGTCTCCAACCGTAATTACGTTATTCGCGGTTACGTGAACACTTCGCACGGGCGCGTAGAGACCACGGTGGACCAGACCACGGCCTTTACCAATGCGCAGAAATTTGTCGTCGGCGCGACACAGTTCGTGCAGGACATTTCACAGAGCACTGACGTGCATGCGCGCACCATGACCAAGGCCGGCAACCAGCCAACAGTGGTGGAAGAGAAGAGCTATTCGTATCCGTTAACGTTCCTGATCAACGAGGTCGTGCACAAGGACGGGAGTATCACGGAAGCCAACGTTTCGTCGCAGAAATATCTGAAACGCGAGCACCGGTCCGCTGCGGGACACACCCTGTACCAGAGCGCGGTTTCCAACGAGGTTTCGTCGCAGGATACGGATGCGTTCGCCATCGTGAGCGGCAACCTCACACTGACCGGACACTATGACCAGAAGAGCATGCAGCACTACGTAGATCACAACTCGGAGGGGTACTGCTACAACCGGACACTGACGGCCGCCAACAGCGTATTGACCGGCATAATTGACAGCGACAACTGCGGCTCCTACTGAGCCACTGTTCCACGCACCAGGCGCTTCGGGGAGGAAAGCTCACCGGAGCGCCTGGTGTTGTTTTAACGCCGAAGTCGTTCTTATGTGGCCGAACGGGCTGTGAGCACCACGCTCGTGTGCGCGCGGCGCAGCATGAGCGACAGCCCAATCAGCAGGAGCCCAAAGACCACGGAGAAGATGGCGATGCTGCTGGTCATCTGTTTCATTTCTGCATCCCGCCACAGAATGAACAGAAAGCCGCCGATGAGCGCAGCCGCTCCAGCGATGCCCAGCAGCAGGGCGGCGCTGCGTTGCGCGCGCATGCGTACCGCCATCAGCAGATAGAACCCGCCCACAATCATCGCATGCAGCCCGAAGAGGAGGTTGATCAGGTTCATGGAGAGGGCCAGGGTGGCGAAGAGCGCGCAGCCGATGCCGATGCTGCAAAGGCCGTTGATCAACAGCGGCCGCTGGTGCTTCAGGCGGGCGTCAAAGGCGTAGAGCCCACCGGTGAGCGTTACGAATCCGCTGGCGACGATGTAGAAGCTGAAGATCACCTGCATGGAGATAAAGCCGGCCGGGCGCAGCACCAGAGTGGCCATCGAAGAGCTGAGCAGATAGCAGATATAGGCGAAGGTGAGCGAAAGGAGGCCGCGGATGCTGAAGATCCACCAAAGTCTGGATAGTTCGTCGATCAAGGCTTCCTCCCGGACCGTGCTTTGATTCTCTGCGGCGATAGCAGATTTGGATGCGCGAAAGGCCCGCCGTCAGCGGGCCTTTCGCGTGGACAGCGAGTGTTCCGCTAGTACTGCGGGGTGACCTGCACCGAGTGGCTGCCGTGGCGTACAGCGGCCACCGCGGTCGGCTGTGCGCTGGTGGGGAAGGGCGTGTTCTGCACCGCGGTAAGGGAACCGGTGGTGGGGTTGTTCAGGAACAGGCCGGAGACCGAGTTGTCGAGGAAGTTAGAGGTGAAAACGTAACGGCCGAGCGCCGGCTCCATCAGGATGGAGGTCGGGCCGGTGCTGGCGGGGAAGGCGCCGGCGGTGGCGATCTGGCTGGGAACGCCCGTGGTGGTGTCGATCTGATACCCGCTCACGCTGTTATCCGAGTAGTTGGCGACGTAGATGAACTGCCCGCGTGGATCGACCAGGATTGCATCCGGGAAGACGCCGGTGCGGAAGAGGCTGGTGATCATCGGGACCAGGATGCCGTTGGGCTGCACGTTGTAGCCGATCATCTGGTTGGACTTGCTGTCGGTTACGTAGACCCAGCGGTTAGTCGGATCGCTGGCGATGGCCGAAGGCGCTACGCCGGCGTTGAAGGGCGAGGCCGCGGACTCGGTAAGCGTGCCATTGGAGAAGGTGAAGGCTGCTGACCTGACCGGAACTGGTTGTCGCATTGCCGTTGGAGAGGCACTTGCCCACTGCGGGATAGACAAGGTTCGCGCCGGTATTGGAGGACGAGTTGGTATCGCCGAGTGCGGGCAACTGGCCGGCAGGATTGTTGACCACGTAGACGGCGCTGCTGTCGTGTAGCACGTTCACCGCGACGGGATTGTTGCAGACCGGCGAGAAGGGCGAGGTGCCGCTCAGGGTGAGGCTGCCGTCTGCCGCAATGGGCGAAACGATCAGGGCGCCGGGTCCAGGATTGCTGGCGCTGTACTGTGCCTGGAAGGCATCGACCACGAAGAGGAACTTACCGTCGGCGCTGATTGCGATGGCGTCGGGATTGCTGCCGGGCGTGTTGTAGGTGTTCTGCGGGTACAGCTTGCCGTCGGTGCCGATGGCGAACTCGACGACGTTGTTCTCATCGTGGTTGACCACGTAGAGGAACTTGCCGTTGGGCGTGGTGGCCATGGCGACCGGGTTGCGTCCGCCGGAAGGGATGGGCGAGCCGCCCCTGACCTGCGTCAAGGCGCCGGACTGGCTATCGACCGCGTAGATGTTGATATTGCCCGGATTGCTCTTCGAAGAGGCGACGTAAAGAAAGTCAATCGTGTTGCTGACGCCACAGGCGGAAACGCCGAAGGCGAGGGCGGCCGAGGCGGCGATTGCCAGGGCAGCCTGGCCGAGTCTACTGAACTTCATGCATGTCCTTGGTCCTGGCGTCATGGATTGCGGCGCCAAGGGCTGCTCCTGCAGCAAGTCTGTATGTGTGGGAAGACCCGCGTTCATTGTAAATCACACTTTCGCGCGAAGCTGGCGGGCGAGCGCCAGCCTCCACGCGAAGACGCAATCAGAAAGTAGTGCCGCTGACAGCGCACCAGGTGGGATTGCCCGGACCGGTGATGGACGGGTTGCGGCGCAGAGGATTCAGCACGCCGGCGTTCTTGTCGATCACCTTGCCGACGATGGTGCTGTCGTTGTAGTTGGCGGTGTAGAGATACTGGACCGACGGGTCTTCGACGATGCAGCGTGGTCCGGAACCGGTACCGAAGGGCACCGAGGCACCGACGGGAGAGAGCTGTGTTCCCGTGTTGACGATGTAGCCGGTGATGACGCTGCCGGGGCTGGCCGTGCCGGTGTTGGGCCCGGAGTTCGCCACGTAGACGAACTTGCCGGTGGAGTCCGTGGTGACGAAGGAGGGATTCACCGCCTGTCCGCCCTGCCCGTTGTTGGGCACCGCGCCGCCCGCGACGGAACCGAGGTTGCCGCCGAGGCCGATGGTGTAGGGCAGGATGAGGCCATTGCTGCCCGGCGCACCGGAATCGAGCAGGAACATGTTGGCTGCGGTGGCGCCGCCGCGGCCGGAAGCGATGTAGGTCAGGTGCGTGGCGCCAGTGGGCGTAGGCGCGTTCTGCGTCAGGGTCAACTGACCGCCCGGGCTCACTGCGTAGATGTAGACAGCCTGGTTGGGATCAGCCGCGGTCGCGCCGGCGCCCGGGCCCTGCTCGATGGTGTATAGATACGTGCCGGAGCCGGAGAAGCTGAACCAGGTCGGGAAGGTGCCCACTTTGAAATACGGCAGCCCGGTGCCGGTGCCCGGGTTGATGACTTGCTGGTTGATGATCAGCGAAAGGCGGCCGGTGTTGCCGTCCACAGTGAAGGCGGTGATGTCACCCTGGCCGGATTTATCGGGCGCGAGCTGGTCCAGCGCATACAGCACGGAGCCGCCGGAGTTCAGCGCCATGGAAAGGGTGTTCTGGCCCTGGGTGGAATAGCTCTGCTGCCAGGTGAGCCGGCCGCCGCCGCCGATGGTGTAGAGATCGATCGAACTCGGCGAAGTCGAGGTGTTGGCGCTGCCCGGGCAGGCTGGCTGGTTGGAGATGCCGCAGCCGTTCGAGAGGACGTAGATGAAGCGGCCGTTGGGCGTGACGATGGCCTGAATGGGATTGATGCCATGCGCCGAAAAGGGCGAGCCCTGGATGGCCTTCAGTGAGCCCGTATCGTTGTCAATCTTGTACGCGCCGATCTGGCCGTATTGCGCTGCTGTGACATAGAGATAGCCGATAGTAAAGCTTTGGCTGCAGGATGCGGTGCCAAGAATGGTGCCTGCGGATGCTGCCAGGGCCAGAGCAATCCGGCCGAGATTCTTCAACTTCATCGAAATCCTTCATCCTGGCGCGCGAGGAAATTCGCCAGAGCTGCACACGCAGCATGATCTGTGTTGTGGGGTAACCCGTCACGATTGTAAAAGGGCAGTGGGGCTTTCGGCTACTCAGCGGCCCGGCGGTGTGCAAGAGAAAGGGTCCGGTGCGCAACCGGACCCTGGTCTTAACGCGCGGCGGCGGCTACCAGACGCGGCAACTGTTGGCTGGATACATGGGCGAGCCCTTTTTGCAATTGAAGGCCTTGCCGAAGGCGTCAAAGTTCTGCACCGTGCCGTTGGTGCGGTACTTGCCGGGCGAATGCGGATCGGTCTTGGCCAGCAGGCGCGCGGACTGCTCCGTCTGGTTGGAGCACCAGACCTGGCCGAAGGCGATGAAGAAGCGCTGCTCCGGCGTGAAGCCATCGATCTTCTTCGTCTGCGCGTCCTTGCCTTCCTGCGCCAGCGTATTCATCAGCGCCATGTAAGCGATACGAATGCCGCCGTTGTCCGCGGTGTTTTCACCCAGGGTGAGCTTGCCGTTCAGGTTCTGTCCGGGAGCGGTTTCGAAGTTGCCGTATTCCTGCACTTCGCAGTCGGTGCGCTCGGTGAAGGCTTTGCGATCGGCCGGGGTCTGCCACTCGCGCAGGTTGCCCTTGCCGTCGTACTTCGAGCCCTCGTCGTCAAAGCCGTGCGTCATCTCGTGCCCGATGACCACGCCGATGCCGCCGAAGTTCACCGCGGGGTCAGCCGTGAGCGCATAGAAGGGCGGCTGCAGGATGCCCGCGGGGAAGTTGATGTCGTTCATGCTGGGGTCGTAATACGCGTTCACCGTGGGCGGGGTCATGTCCCACTCGGTTTCGTCCACCGGCTTGCCCAGCTTGTCGAGCTGGCGCTGGCGCTCAAACTCGATGCCCCGATCCACGTTGCCCAGCAGATCGTTGCGTTCCACGGTCAATTTCGAGTAGTCGCGCCACTTCTGCGGATAGCCGATCTTGTTGCGGAACATCGCCAGCTTGGCTTCGGCTTGCTTCTTGGTGGCGTCGCTCATCCACCCGAGCTGCTGGATGTCCTCGCCGAGCGCCTTGTCGAGCGCGGCCACCAGCTTGTCCATGTTCTCCTTCGCGCTGGGGGGAAAGTTCTGCTTGACCCAGTCCTGGCCCACGGCCTCGCCCAGGGCCTGATCGGTCAGGCGCGTGCAACGCTTCCAGCGCGGCTGCAGCTCCTTGGCGCCGGTGAGGGTCTTGCCGTAGAACTCGAAGTTTGCGTTGACGAAGTTGTCGGAAAGCCACGGCGCCGCATCGTGGATGGCGTGCCAGCGCAGGTAGCTCTTCCAGGCATCCAGATCTTGCGTGCTGATCTGCTTTTCGAGCGCCTCCACGAACCCGGGCTGGCCCACGTTGAGCGTATCGAAGTGGCCGATGCCGATGGTGTCGAAGTAGCCGGACCAGTTGAAGTCGGGCGCGGTCTTCTCTAGTTCCGTGACCGGCATGATGTGGTACCGGTTCTGCGGCTCTCGCATATCCGTCCGGCTGATGGAGCCCTGCGCCAGCGCGGTTTCAATGGCCATCACGCTCTTGGCTTCGGCGGCAGCCTGCTCCGGCGTATCGCCTGCCAGCTTGAACATCTCCGTCATGTGCTGCACGTAGGCATCGCGAATCTTCTGCTGGCGCTCGTTCTGCTCCAGGTAGAAGTCGCGATCGGGCAGACCCAGGCCGCCCTGGCTGACCGCGGCAATCTGCTTGGAGGAGTCCTTCTCGTCCTGCTGGACGCTGAAGCGGAAGAATGCGGTGGTAAGGCCGTTCTGTTTCTGGAGCGAGCTCAGCGTCTCCGCCAACTGCTTTTTGTCATGGAGGGCGGCAATCTTCTGCAGCGCCGGTTCGAGCGGGCTGATCCCTTTCTGGTTGACGGTGGTCGTATCCATGCAGGAAGCGTAGAAGTCGCCATACTTGGCTTCCAGCGGAGTGCGGTTGGGGCTGGGCTTCGCGGCTGCTTCCAAGTCCTTGTAGAGCAGGTACTGGTTGCGCTCGCCAAGCTCCTGGAAGCGGCCCCAGCGGGTCTGGTCGGGCGGAATGGGGTTGTTCTTTACCCAGTTGCCGCAAGCGTACTGATAGAAGTTGGTACAGGGATCGGCGCTGGTGTCCATTGCGCTCAGGTCAAAGCTTTTCAACGGCTTGGGTTCCACGGGAGCGGCCGAGGAAGGCGTGTCGGCGAGCGCGTTCAGCTCCGGAAGGCTGCTCTGGGCGAGGCACAGCGGCGCGGCCAGCAGGAGGCCGGCGGCCCCCAGCAGAAGTGCGGGCAAGCGGCGGTGCGGGGAAGTCTGGAATTTATGGGAAGTGTAGGGCGGCATGCGTCTCCTGTGGCGAAGCGAACTCGTGCGCGAAGCGAATTGCACGGGCTGGAGCCATCGAGATGAAGGGGCCCATACACCGCGACAGCATGCCATGCAGGCTTCGCACCAGAAAATTAACACAGCCGCCGCGGCGCTGGCCGGTCACGGGTGGACACAGCGGGAATGCTGCGAGGCGCGATGCGGGACAGAGCTCCGCCAGCGTGCGCTTATGATGGGCTCGAGATGACACCGTCTGTGTACGAAAGAGCCGAGTTTGCCGCGCGCTCGCTGCTGGAGCGCGCGCCGGCGCCGCCGCGGATCGCGCTGGTGCTGGGCTCCGGGCTGGGCGGCTTTGCGGAAAGCCTTGCGGGCGGTGTGAGCGTTCCCTTTGCGGAGATTCCGCATTTTCCGCACGCCACCGTGGCCGGGCACCGCGGGCGGATGGTGCTGGGCGCGATCGAGGGTACGCCGGTGGCGGTGATGCAGGGCCGTGTCCACGGGTACGAGGGATATGCTCCAGAAGAAGTTACGTTCCCCGTCCGGGTGCTTGCGCGCATGGGGACGCGTACTTTGATAGTTACAAATGCAGCCGGCGGCATCCGGGCCGATCTCAAACCCGGGGAGCTGGTGCTGCTTTCGGACCACATCAATTTTACGGGCCGCAATCCACTCGCCGGCGAAAACGAGGCACGCTTCGGGCCGCGCTTTTTCGACATGACGGAGGCGTATTCGCGGCGTCTCCGGCTGCTGGCGCAGCAGGCGGCCTCCGCCGAGCACCTGGAACTTGCCGAAGGCGTCTACCTCGGCCTTTCCGGTCCGAGCTATGAAACGCCGGCGGAGATACGCGCCTTTCGCACGCTGGGCGCCGACCTGGTCGGCATGTCCACTGTGCATGAGGTTATCGTGGCGCGGCACATGGGCATGGAGGTGCTGGGTATCTCCTGCGTCACGAACCTGGCGGCGGGGGTGGCGCCGGACGGCGTGGATGCTACGGCAGCGGCCCCGATTGTGCACGAAGATGTGATGGAAACCGGGCGGCGCGTGGAAGCGCTGTTCACCCGGCTGCTGCTGCGGATCATCCCAATGATTGCAGCGTCGGCGGAGGCGGAGAGCTTCTCTCACGCAACCCGCTGACGGTACTGATGGCCAGGATGGCTGGCGAGACTTCCGTCTTTACGGGCCCAATCGGGTCTTTGGACTTCATTACGGTGCTGGCGAAGAGTCATGCGAGAGAATGAAACCATGCAATCGTGGCCTGATCGACGTCTGCTTGACCTTATCGAGCTTGAAATTCCGATTATCCAGGCACCGATGGCTGGCGCGGATTCCGTTGCATTGGCGCGAAGTGTCTCGGCTACCGGTGCCCTGGGGTCGCTGGCTTGCGCACTACTCAGCCCGGATGGCGTACGCGAAGCCACCCGTGCGCTCCGCGAGGGGATGGATCGCCCATTCAACCTCAACTTCTTCTGCCATACTATGGCGGCTCCCGACAACGTCGCCAAGGATAGATGGAAGAAGTTCCTGAGCCCGCATTACGAACGCTTGGAGCTCGATATTGAAGCGGTGGCGGAGAGCCGTCTGAGGCTGCCGTTCAACGAAGAGATGTGTGAAGTTGTGGAGGAGGTAAGACCGCGGGTGGCCAGCTTTCAGTTTGGGCTGCCCGCTCCCGCCCTCGTAGAGCGTCTGAAGAAGCGAGGCGTGAGAATCTTCTCTTCCGCGACAAGCGTAAACGAAGCTAAATGGCTTGAAGATCACGGATGCGATGCAGTGATCGTTCAGGGTTTCGAGGCGGGCGGGCACCGGGCGATGTTTCTTGAAACCGATGTCGCGGCTCAGGCCGGGCTGTTCGCCCTGCTCCCCCAGGTGGCAGATGCTATTTCGTTCCTCGTGATCGCTGCGGGCGGGATTGCTGACGGAAGAGGTATTGTTGCGGCATTTGCGCTTGGCGCATCGGGTGTGCAGTTGGGCACAGCATACCTTTTCTGTCCAGAGGCGAAGGTATCTCCTCTGTACCGTCAGGCGCTTGAACAGTCCACCGCTACAGGCACAGCCATCACGAATCTCTTCAGTGGACGCCCCGCCAGAGGCATTCTGAACCGATACATCCAGGAAGCCGGCCCGATGTCCGAAAGCGCCCTGGATTTTCCCTATGCAGCGACGCTGGTTGCACCTCTGCGCGCCGCCTCGGAAAAAGCCGGCTCATGGGACTACATGCAAATGTGGGCGGGCCAGGCTGCGAAGCTCGCGAAAGCCAAGCCCGCAGATCAGCTCACGCGGGAGCTTGCTACAGATGCTCTTGCCCGATTGCAAGTCAGATCGGGCGCTTAGCGTCCGTTCATATCGTCTGCTTTCTCTATAGGCGACCGCTGTTTTCCCAGGCAGTCAGAATCATGTCGCGCAGTTCGCTGGCGCCTGCGGCCAATCGTTCGGCCGCGAAGTGGCGGGATGCGGGAGAACCGGCCGCAACAAAGCCGTGCGCCTTTTCCAAGGCGTAGAGGTGCTCCACCTGCGTATGCGAGGCACGCAGGTAGAGGACGTAATCGGTGAAAGGACTGCGCAGCACATGCGCCGGCGCGACCAGCGGAGCCACGTCGGCCGGCTTGATATTGGCGTGAACGAAGGTGCTCTCGAACTCGGCGTGGATGCCCGGGGTGGTGACGTACTGGTTCGGGTTCTCCTTCTGCACCCAGCCGTTGTAGTTCACCGTGACATGGAGCGGGTTGGCCCCGTCGCCGACATAATGTCCCAGCCATCCGGCATAGAAGAGCACCGCCGCCTCAGCCGGCCGGGTATCAGCGCCGGCGCGCTGCAGGTTCCGGTACTCGCGAAAGCCGGACTGGAGGCGCTCGAACACCTCAATCGCGGCATAAGGCTGCAGGCCCACCTTCTCGGGGCGCAGCTCTGTGGCCTGCGCCGGATGGGTGAGGGCGGCAGCGTAGAGCGCGGCTATGAAGTCGAAGCGGCGTCGGGGGAGCGGGCCTACCATGTCGGCGGTTTCGAGGTTGATGAAGTGGTCGGGAGCCTGTGCTGCGTTCAGCTCGGGCTCGGCTGGGTTGCGCCAGCGGTCCGGCTCCGGCCCCAGGTACTCAATCTCCGCCAGGGCGGCGGGCGAGCGGAGGAAGGCGGGCACCCCGGCGGGCAGTTTCTCTATCGCGAGGCGGTTAATGATGCGATGTCCGTCCGGTCCCCAGGCCAGGGCGGGCGCGGTCAGCAGGCAAGGAAAGAGGAACAGCGCGGCCGAGCGAAACCGGAAAGCCCACATAGGAGGCGAGTATAGCCGCCCGGTGCCCGCCTTGATGACGGCGACATACCGCTGCTGTTCCATGTTGGGCATTCCGCCGGAAATCGAGAATGCGCACCGTCCCGGTTTGATATTCTTGAGCTCTATGGCGACTAAAAAAGAACTCCTCCAGCATCCCATCCAGCACATCGATATCAAGCAGCACAATGTCGTGCCGGTGGTCGATGCCATGGCCAGCATGGCCTACAGTTCCCGTGATCTTGCCCGGGCTTCCTCGATATACGAGCGCATGCTGCGCGACCGCGACTGCGGGGTAATCCTGTGCCTGGCCGGTTCGCTGATCAGTGCCGGACTGAAGCAGGTCATCATCGACCTGATCCGCAACAACATGGTGGACGCGATCGTTTCCACGGGCGCGAACATTGTCGACCAGGATTTCTTCGAGGCGCTCGGCTTTAAGCACTACATCGCGGACGAACTGTACAAGCAGGGCACCGAAGACGCTACGCTGCGCGAGCTGATGATCGACCGCATCTATGACACGCTGATCGATGAAGAAGAGCTTCGCGAGTGCGACGAGACCACGCGGGTGATCGCGGATTCGCTCCAGCCCCGGCCTTACAGCTCGCGTGAGTTCATCCGCGAAATGGGCGCCTATCTCGAGAAGAATGGCAAAGTCCCGGGCAAGGGCGGTGTGGACAGCATTGTGTACGCCGCGTACCAGAAGGATGTGCCGATCTTTGTGCCGGCGTTCAGCGACTGCTCGGCGGGCTTTGGCCTGGTGGCGCACCAGCATGCGCGCGGCGACAAGCCCAAGGTCTCTATCGATTCCGTCAAGGATTTCTACGAGCTGACGCAGCTCAAGATCGCGAACCCGACCACCGGCCTGCTGATGATCGGCGGCGGCGTTCCCAAGAACTTCGCGCAGGACATCGTGGTAGCGGCGGACATTCTGGGCACCGAGGCGCCGATGCACAAGTATGCGATCCAGATCACGGTGGCCGACGTCCGGGACGGCGCGCTTTCCTCCAGCACGCTGAAGGAGGCGAGTTCCTGGGGCAAGGTGGATACCACCTACGAGCAGATGGTGTACAGCGAGGCGACCCTGGCGCTGCCGCTGATCGCCGGGTATGCGTACCACAAGAAGGCTTATACCGAGCGCCCGGAAAGGCACTGGTCGCGCCTGCTGGAACCGGTTACCGCGTAACCTCCGGACAGCCCGTTTTGAGACCAGGGACCCGCGCTCGCACCGCGGGTCCCTTTTTCATGCCGGCGTCGGAATCGGCATTTTCTCCACTGAGTTTGCCCTGAATCCTGGGCACTCTTTGTAAAAAATGCAACCGGATGCATAAATTGCTTGCTAAGTCTCTCCCCCTGCTGCGTATACTCAAGCCCGAATCCAAATTACAAAATAGCCGTACGCAGTAACCACCTTTTCCCCTGATCGCTGGTTGTGCGCATCTATTGTGTCGCTTTCTTTGCCGCGCCCTGTGTGCGCGCTGGCAGTCGTGCTCGAGTGCTGCGTTTGCGGATCCCCGGCGTTTGACGCCGTCCGGAAAACGCTTTCGAGCCGTTGCCCAGCCCGCTTCGCAGACGGCAGGGATGTGCCGAGCATGATTGCGTTGTCCGAGTTCAGGAACTTGGAGTGACGTTGCAGGCCAGAGATTCATCGCATCAGGAACGCGTGTACACCGATTGGTTGCGTGGCAAAGCTGTATGGATGGCGATGTTCGCCACCGTCATGCTGACCAGCGCCTACGCGATGCTCGTTCTGACGTATCCCGACTCCGGCGCCTTCGGGCCGAGCCTCCGTTCCATGCTGGTTTTTGCGGGGTGGGCGGCGGTGCAGGCGGGCTTTGTCGTGGTCTGCCTGCGCAAGCTGCGCTTTGAACGCCGCCAGCACGCCGCTGCCCTGGAGATTGCACAGGTCCAGGCAGCACAGCCGGAAAAGCCGGTGCTTACCGAAAAGCGCTACCGGGAACTGTTCGAGAACCTGACCGAGATGATCGCGATGCTGAGCCCCTCCGGCCAGTACATCTACGTCAATACCGCCTGGCAGCACTACTTTGGGAAGGACGCAAATGCCGCGCTGACGCTCGGCAGTTTTGCCGCGGCGTTTCCTTTCGCAGTTCAGACGGAAGCGGCCGCGCTGCTGGAACGCGCGCTGACCGGGGAGCATATTGAGCAGATTCATCTGAGGCTGGAAGATACGCTGGGGCGCGTCCGCGAACTGGAAGCCAGCCTCTTCTGCCTGCGGGACGGCAATACGCAGGGGGCGGTCCGCTGCATCTTTCGGGATGTCACGCTGCGCAACCAGCGCGAGCGCCGGCTGGCGATGCAACTGGGCGTGAGCCAGGTGATCCAGGAGGCGATCCATACCGAGGATGCGCTCCCCCGCATTCTGGCTGCGCTGGGCACGCACCTGGGCTTCGACCTGGTGCATCTGTGGCGGGCTTCCGCGGACAGCCAGACGCTGCGTCACGGCACCCTGTGGATGGCCGCCGACTGCGTCTTTCCTGCGACGCTGGCGCGGAGCAACGGTTCGGAGTTTGCGCCGGGCGAGGGACTGCCGGGCCAGGTATGGGTGCGCGGCACGCCGATGTGGGTGGAAGACATCCATTGCGATCCGCGGTTCAGGCGCCGGGATGCAGTCAGGGCCGACCAGCTGACAACCTGCTGGGGCGTTCCGGTACGAGTGGGCAACCAGGCGATTGCGGTGATAGAGCTGTTCAGCCGGAGCAAGCAGCGCGAGAACGTGGAGATGATGGCGACGGTGGAGACGGTGTGCGCGTCGATTGGGCAATTTCTTGCGCGTACCGCCCAGGAAAAACGCGTTACCGAGCTCAACCGCCAGAAGGAGTCCATCCTCAACAACGTCGCCGACGGCATCTTGGGTGCGGACCAGCATGGGCGTGTCACCTTTGCCAATCCGGCGGCGGCGGCCATGCTCGGGACGACGCCGAATGCGCTGATCGGACGCTTTGTCCACGGCATTGTGCACGAGGACGCCACCGGCGATCCTTCCACCTGCGCGAGCCATTGCCGCATCCGGCGCGGCTTTCTGGCCCGCGACGGTGCACAGGGGCAGGACGTCTTTTATCGGCCGGACGGCACTTCGTTCCCGGTGGAGTTTTCCGTTACGCCGATGGTGATCCAGGGTTCCGGCACGGGTACGGTGGTGAACTTCCGCGACGTCAGCCAGCGGGAAGCGCTGGATCGGATGAAGGACGAGTTCATCTCGACCGTCAGCCACGAATTGCGTACCCCTCTCACCTCTATCCGCGGGGCACTGGGGCTGCTCTCCACCGGCATGCTAAGCGAGCTGAACGGCAAAGCCGCCAACCTGCTGCGCATTGCGGTGAATAACTCCGACCGGCTGGTCCGGCTAATTAACGACATCCTGGACCTGGAGCGCATGCAGTCCGGGCGCGCGCCCCTCAGCTTCCGCCGGTGTGAGCTGGCGGAGCTGATCGAGCAGGCGATGGAGGCGATGGCGCCAGTGGCCGATGCTGCCGGCGTGCAACTCTCGCTCGAAGCCGAGCCGGTGGTGCTGGATGCCGATGCGGACCGCCTGGTGCAGGTCATCACCAATCTTCTGAGCAATGCAGTGAAATTTTCCCCGGCGCAGTCCAGGGTGGTGGTGCGGCTGGAGAACGCGCCGGAGGGAGTCTCGCTGAGCGTGGTGGACCAGGGGCGCGGCATTCCGGAAGAGAAGCTCGAATCCATCTTCGACCGCTTCCAGCAGGTGGATGCCTCGGACGCGCGGCAGAAGGGTGGTACGGGCCTGGGGCTCGCCATCTGCCGCACTATCGTGCAGCAGCATTGTGGCCGTATCTGGGCGGAACGCAACGCGGAGGGCGGGGCCAGCTTCCATGTGCTACTTCCGGCAATGGTACGGCGGGAATCGGTTTCCATCGAAGCGCCCGCTGGGCTGGAGCAGGGAACGGTGCTCATCTGCGACAGCGATCTGGATGCCAGGACGATGCTGGGCAACAGCCTGCGCGATCACGGCTACACCGTGCTCGAAGCGGAGACCGGGCACGAGACGGTGGCGTTAGCGCACCAGTCTCGGCCGGACGCCATTCTGCTCGGCCTGGCCTTCCCGGACATGAACGGCTGGCAGACCCTGCGCATGCTCAAGGACCAGGAGACGACGGCAGAGGTGCCGGTAGTGGTGCTGAGCATGTGTCCGTCCAGCGATGCTGTGCCGGAGACTGGCCTGCCGACACTCGACAGCGCCGATGGCTGGCTGAGCAAGCCGGCCGAGGATGAGACGCTCTTCCGCGAACTGGCCCGGGTAATGGACCGCGGCGCCGGCGGCATTCACGTGCTGCTGGTGGAAGATGACGAGGACCTGACGCGTGTGATCCTGGCCACGTTTGAACGGGCAGGCATCAGCGTCTCCCACGCGAGCACGCGCAAGGCGGCAGTACAGCTTTGCGAGACCATTCGCCCCAGCCTGCTGATCCTGGACCTGATGTTGCCGGACGGCGACGGCTTTGAGTTTATCGACTGGCTGCGCCAGACGCAGGATCTTCGGCACCTTCCGCTGGTGGTGTATTCGGCACGCGATTTGGAGGAGGGCGAGCGGCGGCAACTACGGCTAGGGCCGACGGAATTTCTGACCAAGGCCCGCGTGCAGCCGCAACAGGTGGAAACACTGGTGCGCACTATGCTGCGCCGGTATTGCGAACGCAAAGCCCCGCAATCGGTGGTCCTGGATCCCGACGGGTACGGCAAAGAAAGGCGAAGCCTATGGCACGCCGCGTATTGATCATTGATGACGAGGACGACATACGGCAGGTCGCCGCGCTGAGTCTGGAGACAGTGGCGGGCTGGGACGTGGTGCTGGCGAACTCCGGAGCGCAGGGCGTAGAAACGGCTGCCCGCGAGCACCCAGACGCCATTCTGCTGGACGTGATGATGCCGGCCATGGACGGGCCGACCACCTTTCAGCATCTGCGCGCAAACCCCGCCACTGCGTCCATTCCCGTGCTGCTGCTGACGGCGAAAGTCCAGAGCTCGGACCAGCGCCGCTTCGCCTCGCTGGGCGTCGCGGGGATCCTGTTCAAACCATTTGACCCGCTCACGCTTTCCGACCAGATTTGCAAAGCGCTGGGCTGGAGCGAGGACGAATAACCCGCATGTCCGCTACGCCTCCCGACGGAAAAGCGCCGCAGCCGCGCTCCGGCGAACCGAAGCTGCCCGACTCTGCGCGCCGTCTGAATGAGCTGCTGGCGAGCTTATGGACGCGCAGCCGCAGCACCATCGCGGAGCGGCTGGAAATGCTGCGCAGCGCCCAGCGCCGGCTGGATGACGACCCCAGCGACCAGCAGGCTCGCTACGCCGGAGCCGACGCGGCGCACAAGCTGGCCGGCATTCTGGGCACCTTCGGGCTGCCGCGCGGCACGGACCTGGCGCGCAACGCCGAGGTGCTGCTTGGGGAAGAGGCGGTCCTTACCGGCGAGCGCATTGCCGAACTGCGCGCTTCCATTGACGAGCTGCAAGCCATGGTGGAGCGCAAATCCCTCGAGACGCCGCCGTTGCGCGCCCGGGCATCCAACCAGGAATAATGCATGACTTCGGTCGTACGCTGATCGGCCTGGGGCTGCTGCTGGTAATAGCGGGCGCACTCTTTCTTGTTCTGGGCCGCATCGGCATTCCATTCGGACGGCTCCCCGGAGATATCGCCTTGCGTGGCCGGCGCGTTTCCTTTTTCGCGCCGCTGGGCACGTGTCTGTTGCTCAGCGTGCTGTTTTCGCTTCTGCTGTATGTCTTCGGGCGCTTCCGCCACTAGCTTGCGGGCGGGCGCCGCGACTACGCAGCAGGATTGTCCCCAGTGTTGGCTGAGGGATGTGCTTGCGCTTTTCAGCGGGCCTGGGCGTGGATTCTTCGCTTCGCTCAGAATGACGGCATTCGTGGGGTGAGAACGACGGCGGGGGTGACGGTTCCTCGTGCAGGGTCATCCCGAGCGCAGCCGAGGGATCTGCTTCACATTCTCAGTCGGCCATCCCAGCCATCCTCTACTGCCGACGTGGCTTGGCAATCTCTTGCAGCAGATCCGGCCTGGCGGCGATGCGCTTCAGGTGCGGATAGCGAAGGCCGTCGCGGTAGTCCACAGTGAAATCCGCATAGTAGCCGTTGTGCAGCACCATCACGCCGATCGGCTTCTGGTTCGTCTTTGCGGTGCTGATGGCTTCTTTCAGCACATCCGGCGAGTACACGCGTTTGTTGATGGCGACGATCTTCCATTCCGGCGCCAGGCCGGCGCGGCCCGCAGCGGAATCCGGCAGGACGTCGATGATCTCGCCGTTGGGGTCGAGCAGCAGGCCGATAGAGTAGCGCAGATCGGTGGCTCCGGTGTTGGCTTCCGCGTCTTTGGTCGCCTGATTTTGCTCACCGGTGTAGACGACCTGCCAGCCGGCGGCCTGGAGACCGGGCGAGGGCGGCTCCGGCCGTAGTGCTTCAATTCGCTTGTGCAGCAGGCCGGCCCAGCCGTAGGGCACCACGGCGTTGAGCGCCTTCACCACGTCGTCAAAGGTGTAGGGCACCGGGCGGGGCTCGGCGCCAGAAGCAAGACTGGGTGGCCCGTAGAAGGCGCGCGCAAAGTCATCGATACTCTTGCGCCCGTGGCTCTCCGTGCGGAGGATGCTGTCTACCTCCAGCCAGAGCAGCGGGCCCTCGATGTAGAAATCAGTGGAGCGACGCAGGCCCTCCCAATGCGGAGAAGCAAGGTAGAGAAGTTGGGCGGCCGTCGCGGTGTCGGCCAGCGGACGCCAGTCGCGGCCGGTACGGTACTGCAGTACGGCCTCGTTGTTGGCCATGCGATCGCGGAAATCATCGAAGCTGTCCAGGCCGGCGCGGACGGCCAGGACTTCGCCGAAGTAGCTGGTCAGCCCCTCGTAGACCCACAGCAGGTCGCCGATCATCGGCTCCTGGTAGTTGGGCGTGGCCAGGCCCGCAGGGCGGCGGTACTTGCCGTTCCACGAGTGCGTCATCTCGTGCGCCAGAAGGTAGCCGCTCTCCGCGCGGAAAGAGGGTGTGACCATGCCGAGTTCCGGAACCTGGTTATCGCTCGACTGATGGTGTTCGAGGCCGTTGTTGGCGTCCTCGTGCGCTTCCACCAGGAAGTGGTAGTCGTGGTAGTGGCGTGCGCCGAACAGGGCGCCGGTTTCGGCCACGAGGTTGCGGTACGCAGCGACACGGTCCGCGGGAAGAGCGAGATCGGCCTGCGTCTCGCCAAAGACGGCGAGCGTGTGTTTGCGCGATTCACCGGGGGGCGTCACGTCGAACTTCTTCGCGAATGAGCCAATCATCACGGGCGAATCTACCAATGTGGTCAGCGAGGTCGGCTGGAAGCGAAGGCCGTCGGGCGCGCGCTCCGCGCCAGGGAGCGCGGTAGCGAAATCCCAGCCCTCCGGCAGCTTGAGCGAGGCCTGCACCTTCAGGTCGTCCGAACGAGCCCCGGCGGGATAGAGCACAATCTGGTCCCAGTTGAGATCGCCTTCGACCGCGGTCGAGGTATTTCCCAGGCCGAAGTCGTTGCCCGGCGCGAACTCACCCACGGATGCGAAGCGGGCCTCGAGCTCCGAGACGCCTACCGGCACGTCCACGTGGAAGGCATACATGTCTACACCGTCGCGTCGCCACGGCAGCGGCTTGCCGTTCGCGAGAAACTGCATGCTGACCACATCGGTGATCGGCCCTGTGGGACCGTGATTGCCGGGAATCCACTTGGGGTACACCAGCGTCAACGGGCCGGGCTGGACCTGCAGCACTTCGCGCGCGGAGACGATCTTGCGCGTGATAGCGGACGCGTCCACATCCAGCTTGATCACGGGTACGGCATCCGCCGGAGGTGTTTGCGCATGTATGTATGGGGCAAGCGAAGCGACGGTAATGACGGGCAGGGCAAAAGCGCGGGCGCGGCGAAGTGCGTGGGCTTTGGGCATTGTGTGGGCGGTCCTGAGGAATGAGCTTACACAATGCAGGCGCGGGGCAACAGCGGTCAGCGAGCGTGAGCGAAGACGCGCAGGACGGACGCGGTGGATGAGCGCTATTGCAGGCGCTCGGAGGCGTCCTGCCCGCCGGGACTCTTGCGGTCTATGCGCACCGCAGCTTCAAAGGCAGCGCGAGCTCCGTGTGTGTCGTCGCGGTCCGCCAGAATCTGCCCGTAGTAGTCCAGTGCCGCGGCAGCAAGCGGAGGCGGCAGCGCACCATGCCGCGCGGCTTGTTCCGCACGCGGTGCAATGAAAGCGAAATCGCTCTCGGCCTGCGCCTTGCGATGATAGAAGAAGGGCAGGTGCCAGGTGGTGGCGGCGTGGATAAAGCGCACCTCAAGGTTATCGGGCGCGAGCTGCACCGATCGATCGATCTTCGCCAGGCCCTCGGTGGCGAGCCGGTGTTTGTTCCAGAAAGCCCAGGTGTGCGCGGCTTCCAATAATTGCAGGCTCCCGGCATAGGCCAACACGGTGGGGTCCTGCGGCCGTTCGCGCGCGAGCGCAGTGAACTCGTCATTGGCGCGCAACTCGGCGGAACGGTCGCCTTCGAGACCATGGAAGTAATCCGCGCGTGCGGCGCCGAATTTCTGAGTGAAGTTCGCGAGATCGGCAGAAGCCGCGAGGGAGAACGAGGCCGCACACACGGCAATCGCTATCCGGAGCCAACGGGCCGCGGCCGGGCGCAAACGCCGGGATACCCGCTGCGAATGCGAACTAACCGACACTGAAGGCACGCTCCTTCCATGTGACTTTCAAACCCAGCAGCTTACGGCCGAGCGCGTACCACTGCAGCGCCAACAACACCGTGATGCCGAGCGGGTGGAGTGCCGCACTGCCCCTGGGTTGGCGGAACCGCACGACACCGAGCGCACGCGGCAGCAGCGAAGCGGCAAGCGCCGCGAGCAGCCGCCAGCGCAGTCCTGGCGAGAGGCTTCGCGCACCGGGAACCAGCCCGCACCAAATGAGTATCAGCCACGGTAGCACACTGCCACAGAGCAAGAGGAACGTGAAGGGCACGATGCGCGCCGGGGCGGCGAGTCCTTCCGTAGCGTTCTTCAGCAGCCCGTTCCACACCTCGCCGGCGTCGTGGTACATGCGGCAGCAGGCCAGGTGGGTAAGGTCCGCCAGGTCCGTACCGAAGCCGTGCCGGCGAAAGAGCTTGGCCATGGCAATGCCGTCGTGCATGCTGGCGCGAATGCTGGAGTAGCCCCCGGTCGCGCGATATGCGTCCCGCCGGAGCATCAGGAACTGCCCGCAGCCGGCGCCGAAGCCCGACGCGCGGAAGCGCCGCATTCCCGCCAGCGGCAGGTAGCTTAGCAGCAGAAAATGCATGAGCGGCAGGAGCAGCGTTTCTAGAAACGTGACTGTCTGCTGTTGCGGAAATCCGCTGACCAGGGCAGCCTGCGATTCCTCGAGAAAGGCATGCATGCGCGCCAGCGCGGCAGGCGCGAGCCGTACGTCGGCATCGATGAAGCACAGCACGGGATACTGCGCGAGCCCGGCGAGCACATGGGCGGCATGCGCCTTGCCCGCCCATGACGCAGGCAGCGCTGGCCCCTCCACAGCGCGCACGCGGCCATCGCGGGCGGCATAGGCCTCGAGAATCGCCGCGGTGCGATCGGTCGAGTCATCGTCGAGCACAATCAGTTCCAACTCGACGCCGGTGGAGGCCAGCACGCTCGCGATCGCGTCGCCGATGTTTTCTTCCTCGTTGCGCGCTGGAATCAGCACGGAGATCGCCGGACGCGAGCCGGCAGGGGCTTCCGTCGGCTCACGATACAGCAGCAGATTGCCGAGAAACAGGCCCGCCGGAGTCACCGAGCACCAGAAGGCGAGATGGATGCAGGTGGCGAGATTCATGCGTGTGGAATGCTCCCGTGCCCGGGCACATACGGCCGCCCCGAGAGGTGCGCCTGCGCGCGCTTCCAAAGCTCGTACACGCCGCCCACGCCCACCTTGCCGCTCAGCACCGTGGCAAACCGCGCGGCATCGCGGGTCATGGCCAGCGCGGCCAGCTCATCCTGCGCGGCGGTCATGGCGCGCAGCAGTTCCGTCTGCCATGCGTCCGCGGAGCCAGCCGCTCCATCTGTCACTGTCAATGGTTCGCCCACCAGCGCGAGTGCCTCCGGCCGCCGCTCATCCCAGAAGGTGTACTCCAAAGCCAGCGGCACCACCGTGCATTGCCGGGAGCGGTGCAGCAGGGCCGCCACGCCCGGCCTCCATTGCGCAGGCCGCGTGCGCACGTCAGTGAAGTGGCCCTCTGGTGTCACCCACAGCACCGCGTTGGGGTGGTCGAGGATGGCCGCGCCGCTGCGCAGAAACTGCGCCCCTGCGCGCGAGGAGTCGTTGTCTACCGGGAAAAGTCCGAGCCGCCGCATGAAGCCGTAACGGCGTAGCGCGCTTGCTTCCATGGGCGCGTAGTGCGCTGCCGTGGGCAGCAGATATCGCGATAACAGGATGGCGATCACCGGGTCCCACCACGAGGGATGGTTGAGGCAAACGATCAATCGCTGCGCGTGCCGGGGGAAGCGCTCCGCACGCGCCAGTCGCACCGCATGAAAGCTGCGCGGCACGTACCACCGCAGGTAGCGCGCAAAGAGAGACAGCAGCGCCGGCGAAGGAGGAGCAAGCCCCGCGCCGGAGTGCAACCTTCCTGTGGCCTGCATGTTCACCCGGCGTGCGCCAGCAGCGCTTCGGCCTGTTGTCGTGCGGAGCTCGCACTAGCCCTGCCCGCGATATTTCTGGTCGAGAGTATCCGCGGCAATCCAGCCGCTCATCAGCACCATGGGCATGCCCGGACCGGGGTGCGCTGCGCCGCCGGCCAGGTAGAGTCCCTGCACATCCGTGCTGGCGTTTGCCGGCTTGAACGCGCCGTGAAAGCGGCCGTGGCTCGACAAGCCATAGATCGCGCCGTTCAGCACCTTGTAGCGGTTGTGAATGTCGAGCGGCGTCAGCGCCTTTTCAAAGACGATGCGGTCCTCAATGTCTGTCAATCCCGCAGTGCGTTTCAGCTTGTCCAGGATCACCTGGCGGTAGGCAGGGAACATCTTCGACCAGTCGTGCTTTGGCCGCAGATACGGTGTGTGCACCAGCACGTACAGCGCGTCGCCACCGGGCGGCGCTGTTTCCGGCTCGGTCTGCGCGGTCGATGCCAGGTAGCAGGTGGGATCGGGCGCGGGTTCGCCCAGATCGTAGATGTGATGAAACTCCTCCTCCGGATTGCGGGAAAACACGAAGTCGTGATGTGCGAGGTGTTCGTAGCGCTTGTTGAGGCCGAGGTAGAGCACCACGCCGGAGCAGGCGGGCTCGTACGAACGCCGCTTGTCGAAGGCTTCCCCGACGGTGCCGCCGATCAGTTCACGATGAGTGCGGACCGCGTCCTCGTTGGAGACGATGGCATCGAAGTCGTACTGCTCTCCGCTCGCGGTTGTCAGGCCTTGCACGGTGCCGTTCGCGATGCGGATGCGCTCGATTTCCGTGGAGGGATGATAGCGCACGCCAAGTTCCGTGCCCAGCTTTACCAGTGCTTCCGGCACGGCGCGGGTACCGCCCATCGGATACCAGATGCCCTCTTCCGACTGCATGTGCCCGATGGAGCACAGGATGGCCGGCGATGCGTTGGGCGAAGAGCCGACGTATTGCACCAGGTGGTCCAGCATCTGCCCGACGTTCGGGTCCTTGATGAAGCTACGGATGGTGCTGCCCACCGTTTGCCCCAGGCGCATGCGCATCACGTCTTTCAGCACGGCAAGGTTCATGGCGCCGCTGAAGTCGAAGGTGTCGCGCATGGACCCGATGGAACGCCAGAAGAAAAAGCGATCGGAGATGCCGTGGAGATTTTCCGACATCCGCATGAACTCGGTGTAGCGGTCGCCCAGCCCGGGCTCCTGCGCATTCAGCGAAGCGGCCATGGCACGGACGTCGTGCTTGAGGTCGAGTACCGAGCCATCGTCAAAGAAGCAGCGCCACTGAGGGTCGAGCTGCACCATCGCGAGGTAGTCGGACATGCGCCGCCCGGCTTCGCAGAAGACGCGATTCAGCACCGACGGCATGATCAGGATGGTCGGGCCCATGTCGAAGCGGAAACCCTGCTCCTGCAGCACCGCGGCCTTGCCTCCCAGCCACGGGTTCTTCTCAAAGACTTCCACTTCGTAGCCGCGGGCTGCCAGCGTGCACGCAGCAGAAAGTCCGCCCAGCCCGGAACCGATAATTGCCACCCGCATTGTGTCGTGTCTCCTGTGTCGATCGTTGCGCGGCCCGGGCCGGAGAACGTTGCCGGCGCTGGCCTATTGTCTGTTGCGCGAAGCAGGCGTTCAGCGAATCTGTTTGGCCGCGCGGGCCAGGGCGCGCATGCCGGCCATGCGCGCGCGCCAATTGCTGCCGTGCACCACTTTCAGGAAGGCCGCAAAGAAACTCTCGTGAGCTTCGCCGGTCGGCGCATAAGGGCGCAGGCTGCGCGAGCGCTGCAGCAGAATTGTCTTCTGGGCGGTCATGCCCAGCAGGCCTTCGCGCCCGCGGGTCAGGCCGAAGCCGCTCTGTCCGCGTCCGCCAAAGGCAAGGCGGGGATCGGCCGTGGGTACGATCAGGTCATTGATTACGACCGTGCCCACGGAGATGCCCTGCGCCAGTTGCGAGGCGTCGCCCTCCGGACCGAAGATGGACGCGGTGAGCGCATACGGACAGGCTGCGTGCGCTTCGATCGCCGCGGAAAGGTTGCTGAAGCGGAGCACGCTCAGCAGCGGCGCGGGCAAATCCGTTTCCATGGCGCGCATCTCCGGGGTGGCGTTCAGAATCAGCGCATAGCGGAAGCTATCGGCGGCACCGTGCTCGACCACAGCGGCGCCATAGCTGCGGGCGTTTTCCAGCAGAGCGGCTAGTTCCTGGGAAACACGGGCGCTGAGCGGGACCGGCGGCAGAGCGGCCAAGTGTTCGCGCAGCAGCACTAAGAGTTCATCTGCAACTGCCGAAGATACAAAGAGCCGCCGCGGGGCCATGCACGTAGCGGACCCATTCAGCCGGAGGCCGAAGGCGAGTGCCGCCGCCGCGCGCTGCAGGTCTGCGCCGGGCAGCACGAACACCGCATCGCAGCCGGACAGCTCGACTGTGGCAGGCGTTACCGCTTCCGCACACAGCCGCAGGATGGCCCGCCCGGTGTCCACGTGGCCGGTGAGAACGACCTTGTCCACGCCCGCATGGATGGCCTGCTCCACATTGCCGGGCGCCACGTCGAGCACCACCAGCAGCGCGGGATCGAGACCCGCTTCGAGCAGCAGGTAGCGCAGCGCGTCTGCCGTGGTTTTGGCGCCGGGCGCGGGCTTCCACAGCACTGCGTTGCCGGCGGTCAGCGCCTGCAGCACTTGCACGCCGGGAAGAAAGAGCGGGTAGTTGGCCGGCCCCACCACCAGAACCACGCCCAGCGGTTCGCGCCGCACCTTCGCTTCCACGCCGCGCAGCCACGCTGGGCGGCTGCGGGAACCGAGGCGCTCATCGCGCAGCAGCGGTTTGGCTTCGCGTAGCAGCCAGCGGCATGCTTCGGCCAGGGGCAGCACTTCGGCAACGAGAGTGTCCGCCGTGGTGCGATGCAGGCTGCCCGGCTGCTCCAGAGGAACGGTGCGCGCGAGGGGCAGGGGATTGTCGGCCAGCAGTCGCCGCAGGTGCCGGATCACGCCCAACCGCTCGCTGACAGTCGCGGCCGCCCAGCGTTGCTGCGCTGCCCGCGCCTCCACCAGCGAGGCGGAAGAGGTGCGCGCTGGCGGAGGGGAATACATGGACTTCGGCTCCTGCATTTAGGATGCCGCCTCGCATACAGCGTCTTCAAGGGGGCTTGCGGCGGTATTCCACTGCGGCTGCACGTCCAGGTCTTCGAGCAGGAGCCGGGAGGTGATGCGGGCCGACTCGAAGATGACCGGGAGGCCGCTGCCGGGGTGCGTGCCCCCGCCGACCAGGTACACGCCGTCCACGTCCTCAAAGCGGTTGTGGGGACGCAGATGCAGCATCTGGCCCAGGCTGTGCGCCATGCTGAAGGTGGCGCCGCGGTGCAGGGCAAAGTCGGTGCGCCATTTCGCCGGGGTCACCACCTTTTCGTAGCGAATCCGCTTTTCGAGGCCAGTGATGCCGATCTTTTCCAATTGCCGCAGCGCGACGGCACGGAAGCGGTCCTCTTCGAGCTGCCAGTTCACATTCTCGTGCTCATGCGTAACGGGAAGCAGCACGTAAAGCGTGCTCATTCCCCTGGGCGCCAGGGTCGGGTCGGTTACGCAGGCGTTCTGCACGTAGAAGGAGGGGTCGTCGGAAAGAACGTGGTCGCGCTCGATGTCCCGGAGATTGCGTTCGTAGTCCCGGGCGAGATAGATGGTGTGGTGCGACACGTCCTCGTGCAGACCTTCAATGCCGAGGTAGAGCATGAAAGTGGAGCAGGAGAACTGCTTCTTCTCGATCTTCTTGTCGGTCCAGCGGCGGCGAAGCGTGTTCGGCACCATGCGCTGCATGGCCTGGGCAAAATCCGCGTTGACCACCACCGCATCGGCGGAAAGGAAGCGCTTCGTGGTGCGGACCCCGGTGGCTTTCGCTCCGTCAAAGGCTATGCCTTCCACCGGCTCATTCAGCAGGATGCGGACGCCGAGTTCCTCGGCCGCACCGGGCCATGGCGCGGGTGATGGCGCCGCATCCGCCGATGGGGTGGAAGACGCCGTGCTCATATTCCAGGAAAGAAAGGATGCTGAACAGACTGGGGCAGGTGAATGGGGACATGCCCAGGTACTTCGACTGGAAGCTGAAACCGAGCCGGATGCGCTCGTCATGGAAGTAGTTGCGCAGGTCGCCATCAAGCGAGCGCCACGGCTTAAGCAGCGGCAGCATTTTCAGCATGGAAAGCTTGGCCAGGTCGCGCCAGCTTTCAAAGGGCGACTCCAGGAACGGGATAAAGCGCTCCAGCTTGACCCGGTTGTCCCTCAGGAAGTTATGGAAGCGCTGCGCATCGCCGGGGCACAGCTTCGCGATCGCCTGCTCCATGCGCGGGACATCCGGGGTCGCGAGCAGCTCTCCCCCCGAGCCGAAGACCAGCCGGTACTGCGGGTCCAGCCTGACCATGGGCGCTTCCTTCTGCAGGTTGCGGCCGGCCACGCTGAAGATTTCTTCGAGCACCCGCGGGTACAGAAAGAAAGTCGGTCCAGTATCGAAGCGAAATCCTTCACGCTCGATGGTGGAGGTTCGGCCACCCACGGTACTGCGGCTCTCCACGATCGTGACATCGACACCGGAGCGCGCCAGCAGCATCGCGGACGCAAGCCCTCCGGGCCCGGCGCCGACGATAACAACCTTCCCTGATCTATCCATCATCCCCGAGAGCTACCTCTTTATGCGTTTCCGTCTGTCCAGTAACCAACATTCAGCAGCGCGGTCCTGGACCCCGATTTCGAGGCTGACGGCCTGCTTCCTCATGAGATGAGTAGGATCGCCCTATTCTTCCAGCGCGCGAACACTTGTTTGATCGGAACAAACGTTCCGGGGAAGAACGTTCATCTCCCGCAGGTGATGCGGCGCACCGCAGCCCGGGCATCCCGCACCAGGTCCGGCAGACCCACACCCCGGTAGGCATTGCCGAGCAGCGTCAGGCCGGGTAGTTGCTCCGTGCAGCGCTGCAGTTCCTGCATGCGGCGCAGATGGCCCACGTGGTATTGCGGCAGCGATTGCGGCCAGCGGCGTACCACCGTAAGCTGCGGCCGGGGCAGGGGGCCCAGGAGCGCCGACAACTGTGCATGGGCGACATCGGAGATAGCCGCGTCGGACTGCGTTCCAAGCCGCTCGGCTGCCCGGCCGCCGAAGAACCCGCGCAGCAAAACGGCTCCCCCCGGCGCACGGTGGGCGAACTTCTGGTTCACAAAAGTGCAGGCCAGCAGCGCCGGCGGTGCCTCTCCATCGCCGGCTGCATCGGTTTGCGGCGGGACCAGAAAACCGAACCCCGGCGGAACTTTGATGGTACGGCATTGTTCCGGCGCAAAGCCGAACGCCACCACGATCGACGAGGATGCCTCTTCCGGCAGCAGCGTCGCTGTGCGCTCGGCCCGCTGCAGGCCCAGGGACCGCAGCAGCCGTCGTGTCGGATCCACGGAGGTCGCCAGCACTACCGCGTCAAACCGGCAAGCGCCACGCGCCGTCAGCACCGTCCACTGCTGCCCATCCCAGCCCAGGCCGGTCACCGGCGTATGGAGCAGCACCATCGCGTGCTCCAGACGCGCGGCCAGCGCGTCGGTCAGCGCGCCCAGGCCAGGGCGAAGCGTGGTGAATGTGGCGCCCTGGTACGCGGCTCCGCGCTGCTGTAGCGCGACGATCAGACTGCCGTGCTCCGCTTCCATCCGGACGAACGGGGCCATCACCGCGCGTACACTCAGCCGCTCGATATCGCCGCCGAAGACTCCGGCCAGCAGCGGTCCGGCCAGCGTGGACGCCGCCTCTTCCCCGAAGTGCCGGCGCACAAACGCGGCCACCGACTCGTCCGAGTCCGTATTCTGTGCGAGCAGCGCCTGCTGCTTGAGCGCCGCCGCGCGCTCCGGCTCCTGCTGGTACGCCAGCTTGGCGGATGGGCTCAGCAGCGGCGAAGTCAGCAGCGGCTCCCAGTCTACGGGCACCATCATGCGCATGCCGTCGGGGAAGGGCAGCAGTGCATTGTCGCGGACCAGGTAGGTTCGCTTGCGCGCGTCGTTGGAGGGCATGACCTCCCCGGCCAGCCCCAGCTCAACCGCCAGCTCGCGCGCCCAGGGCTTTTCTGTCACCCAGGAGTCAGGCCCGCACTCGACCACGAAGCCCTGCTCCCGCACCGTCTCCACGATGCCGCCCAGGCGTTCGGAGGCTTCAAAGAGCGTGCATTCCCAGCCTCGCTCCCTGGCTGCTCTCTGTTGGAATTCGTAAGCGGCGGTCAGACCGCTGATGCCGCCGCCGATAACGGCGACGCGCCTGCGTGGCGCCTCAGCGCCCGGCAGCGGTCACCTCCGCGGTCGATCTGCGCTCTGCAAGCCGCCCCAGCCCGGCGCTGACCAGGTCATGGAGCGCGGCAATCAGCAGCGGCGAGTCGTTCAGCGACTCCGGCCGCTCCACCCGCAGGCCGATTTTTCCGGCAAATTCGCGGAAGCCGATGTCGATGTCGTACAGGATCTCGACGTGGTCGCAAAGAAAGCCGATGGGCTGGATCAACACCGTGCGGTGGCCGGCGGCGCGCAGCGCGGTCAGAGTGTCTTCCACGGTTGGGCCAATCCAGGGGCCGCCTGACATGCCCTGGCTCTGAAAGGCGAAGTACCAGTCCCGCTCGGACAGCCCTCGCTCGCGCAGGCGCGCGGCGACCAGTGCGGCGGTGCGCTTGGCTTCGACAGCGTAGGGATCGGGCGCCGCCGGCGGCTGCCCGTGTGCGCCGTCAGGCGATGCCGGCGCTGTCTGGATCGTGCGGCAGGGTACGCTGTGCGCGGTAAAGAGTACGGGTACGTGTTCCCCGGTTTCTTCGCAAAGCTGCTCCCAGCGCGCGGACAGGAGCTCTGCGAAGGCTTCGGCGAGTCGGGGGTGGTCTGCCCAGCCTTCGATGAACTCGATCGCGATCGCTGTTCCCGCCTCGGCCAGCACGGCGCGGCGGTACAGGCCCACGCTCGTGCGTGAATTCTGCGGCGCCAGGCACAGCGCTACCGCGGCGGTGATGCCGTCCGCACGCATCTGCCGCACAGTGTCGGCAATGTACGGTTTCCAGTTGCGCATGCCCACGTAGACCGGGACGCCGATTTCTGCTTCGAGCAGCCGGGCCTGTGCGAAGGTCAGCTCCGTCAGCGGACTGTGGCCGATCAGGCCGTAGCGGTGGCGTATTTCTTCAATCACGGCATCCGGCATCGGCCGTCCGCTGGTCACGTTCCGCAGATACGCGGGAATCTCGTCGAGCGCCTCCGGCGTGCCGTGCGCCAGGAGCAGGACTGCCCGCTTATGATCCGCTGGATTATGAACCGCCGGTTTACGAAGCACCGGGCCCGCCTCCGTCCGCGGGGTCGAATTCCCGCACATATGTAACCACACGCTGCACATTTTCGACCGGCGTACCGGGAACGATGCCGTGGCCGAGATTGAAGATATGCCCGGGACGCCCCGCGGCTTGCTCCAGGACTCCGTGCACGCGCCGCCGCAGCAGCTCCGGTCCGGCGAACAGCGTAATGGGATCGAGATTGCCCTGCACGGCGCAGCCCGGCCCCACCGCCTGCCAGCCTTCGGCCAGGGGTACGCGCCAGTCCAGCCCGATCACATCCGCGCCGGTTTCGCGCATGGCCGGCAGCAGGCTCGCCGTATCCACGCCGAAGTAGATCACCGGCACGCCCAGGCCCTGCACGCTGCGCACCAGTTCCGTGGTGATCGGCAGGACGAATGCGCGGTAGTCCACCGGGGCCAGGGAGCCCACCCAGCTATCGAAAATCTGGATCACGTCTGCGCCCGCTTCCACCTGCTGTGCGCAGTACGCGGTCAGCACGTCCACCAGCTTCAGCAGCAACTGGTCCCAGGCCTCGCGGTCGCGGTACATCAGCGACTTGGTCTCGATCCAGTTGCGGGAGCCGCCGCCTTCGATCATGTAGCTGGCCAGCGTGAAGGGCGCACCGCAGAAGCCGATGATGCCTTTGCGATCGCCAAAATGCGCTGACACCTTGCTGATCGCCTCCGCCACGTAGCCCAGTTCGGAGGCGCGGTCGGTGCGCAGCGCATCGATATCCGCGGCGGAGCGCACGGGATGGCGCACCACCGGCCCCTCGCCTGCCTGGAAACTGAAATCCAGGCCCATGGGCGTGAAGGGCAGCAGCAGGTCCGCAAAGATGATGGCCGCGTCCACGTCCAGCTTTTCTGCCGCCGTGATGGTGACCTCAGCCGCCAGCTCCGGATCCTGGCATATCTGCAGCAGGGAATGATGGCGCCGTACGGCCTGGTACTCCGGCATATACCGGCCCGCTTGGCGCAGAAACCACACCGGCGTCCGGTCCACCGGCTGGCGCAGGCAGGCGCGCAGCAAGCGGGCAGCCCCTGTCAGCTTCTCCGGACGGGCGCCGCGTGCATTCCCGCCCGCGTCCAGACGGTGTAAAGCCCGGCTCACCGCATGGAGTTGCGCGTTGCCGATCGGCAGGCCCGACCGCGCCTCCAGGTCCGCACTGATCGGCTCTCCTTCGGGCGGGGAGGGCAGCGTTCCGGTGTCCTCACGGGGGGGCATCGTTGGGTTATCCACTGGGTAGGGTAGCATTCGCTGGAACCGATTCCGGGTCTGACCACGGCCGGTGTAGCTGCATCAAACTTCACTGTCCGGAATAGCAAACAATGAAACAAGGAATTGAACAGAAGCTCCTGCGTGACGCGGCCCGCTTTGGCAAGCAGGCGATTTCGCTTTGGGCGCTCAAGAAGGTCTCCTACCGCGAGCTGGGCTCCAAGGTCTGGCATACGGTAACTGACCAGGACGTCTTCGGCCGCTCCGCCCAGCTTGCGTATTACTTTTTCTTCGCCATCTTTCCCGGGCTGGTGTTTTTCTCGTCCGTGCTGGGACTGATGGGAAAAGCCGGCTCGTCTGCGATTGAGAACCTTCTAGCCAACCTCAGCCGGCTGCTGCCGCCGGCCGCCTTTCAGACTCTCCTGACTGCCTTCCACGAAACCACCAGGGCCAGCGGCGCCGGCAAGCTGATCTTCGGAGCGATCTTTGCCCTCTGGTCTGCCACCACGGGTATGACCGCCATCGAGGACACGCTGAACGCCGTGTACCGCGCGCGAGAGACGCGGCCCCTCTGGAAGCAGTACCTCGTTGCCGTCACCCTTACCCTGGTCGCCGCGGTCATTTTGTTCATCAGCACCGGTGTGCTGTTCTATGCCAACGCCGCCATCGGCTTCTTCCACATCACTCTGCCCCTCGCGATCATTATCCGCATCGCCGTATGGCCGGCCACCTTCGCACTGCTGGCGCTGCTCTTCGCCATGACCTATTACTGGGCGCCGGACGTGAAAGAGGGCCGCTGGCAGTGGATTACCCCGGGAGCCGTCGTCGGCATCGTCGGATGGATTGTGGCATCGGCCGCCTTTCGTATCTATCTCCACTTCTTCAATACGTATTCGGCGACCTACGGCTCGCTGGGCGCAGTCATCATTCTGCTCACCTGGTTCTACGTCAGCGGCCTGATGCTGCTGGTGGGAGCGGCCGTGAACAGCAGTATTGAAGGCATGCTGACGCCGGAGAAACGAGCCGCCGCGGAAAACGCGGCAGCCCCGCCGCCTTCAGCAGTCCACACTGCCATGCCGACCGGGACCTGAGACTGGCGGCACCTGCGCCCATGCACGGCACGGGCCGTTGACACCCGGGCCGTTGACAGTGGAGTTAGACTGACCCACATGGCCACGCGACCCCCTGGGATCCTCTGCATCACCACCTTTGAAAAGGGCCAGGCGTTTCTGCGCGAATGCGCCCGCCTGGGCTGCGAAGTCACCCTGCTTACGGAAGAGCGGCTGCACAACGCTGACTGGCCGTTCGACATCCTGACGGAATTCCGCACCATGCCCCCGGCGCTCACGCCGCAGCAGATCATCCATACCGTCGCCTGGATGACGCGTGGACGGCACTACGACGCGATCGTCGCGCTTGATGAGTTCGACATGGAGACCGTCGCGACCCTCCGGGAGCACATGCAGCTTCCCGGCATGGGAATTAGCGCCACGCACCTCTTCCGCGACAAGCTGGCCATGCGCGTCGCCGCGCAGCGCGCAGGCATTCGCGTTCCGGAGTTTAGCGGGGTCTTTAACTACGACGACCTCCGCGCGTGGATGGCAGAGGTGCCCGCGCCCTGGGTGCTCAAGCCGCGCACGCAGGCCTCCTCCGTCGGCATCAAGAAGCTGCACCATCCCGAAGACCTTTGGCGGACGCTCGACCACCTGGGCGACCGGCAGAGCTTTCACGTGTTGGAACGCTTTGTGCCCGGCCGGGTGTTCCATGTGGACGGCATCGTGAGCAATGGCGAGGTGCTGCTGGCCGCGGTGCACGGCTACGGCAAGCCGCCCATGCAGTTGACGCAGGGCGGCGGCGTGTTCACCACCCGCTCGCTGGAGCGCGATGCGCCGCTCACAGCACAACTGACCGCGATGCATAGCGAAATCGTCCGCGCTTTCGGCCTCGACCGGGGCGTCACCCACACCGAATATATCCAGCGCGACGAAGACGGGGAGATCTATTTCCTGGAAGCGGCGGCGCGCGTGGGCGGAGCCTATATCGCTGAGGTGATAGAGAACAGCCTCGGTATCAATCCCTGGGTGGAGTGGGCGCGCATCGAGGTCGCCGCCGTGCGCGGGGAGCCCTACACGCTGCCCCCGTTGCGCCAGGATTACGCGGGCAGCGTGCTGTGTCTTTCGCAGCAGGCGAACCCTGACACCTCTGCTTACAACGATCCCGAAGTGGCCTACCGCATCCGCAAGCACCATCACGCCGGGGTAGTGGTGCGTTCGCCCGATCCGGCCCGCATCGCCACTTTGCTCGACACCTACACGGAGCGCTTTCTGCGCGACTTCTGCGCGGTGCTGCCCGAGCCCGAGCGGCCCACCTCCTAAGCGATGGGGTGGGCCCTGCGCCGGGTACGCTACTGCGGCGTATCCAGCGGATGCTGCGCCTGCTCGTAGAACTGCTTTTGCAGCTTGGCCGCTTCGGTATCGGCCTTCACCGCCGCAATCACGTCCGCGATGGCTTTTGTCTCTGCGGCTGTATCGTATTCGCCCAGCGCTTGCGTCGCCTCCGCGCCATTTCCGGAGTAGTGATTGGGAAAGCTGGCGTACCACCAGATGCCGGTGTAGAGTCCCGGAGGAAGCTGCAGCCGCTTTTCATCGGCGCCCGATTCCTGTCCGGCGCGATCCATGTGCACCAGGTTCGGCGCGGCGATGAGGGTGTGCGAAGTCTCCGCCTGCCCGGCATGCATGTCCGGACCGCCCGGTTTGTACGGCCGGTCCTTGCCGCCCGCCTCCCACCAATACACGTACACCACGTAGTCATGGGGCGTCTGTAACTGCTGCTGCGCAAAATAGGGAAGCAGGTGTTCGTTGCCGCCGTGGCCGTTCACGATCACGATCTTCTTGCACCCGTTTCTGGCCATCTCATCGGTGGTCTCCTGCAGCAGATCGAGCTGCAGATGCATGCTGTAGGAAACGGTGCCCGGCTGGTGCCGGGCTTCGGCAATCTGTCCGAAGTAGTACGGCGGAAAGATGACCGCATAGTTTTGCTGGGCGGCTTTGTCCGTAATAAAGCGCACGTTGATCAGGTCATTGCCCAGCGGCAGGTGCGGCCCATGCTTTTCGATGATGCCGAAGGGCAACAGGCAGACGCCCTGCGATTGATGGATAGCCTGCACAAAGTCCGGCCCCGTCAACTCTTCCCAGTGGGGTGACAGTTTGGCTTGCGCAGAGGCGAAAGGAACAGCGGCGAGCAGGGCGGCAGCGGTAGTGCAGGCCCGTTGAACAAAACGATGCATCCAGGGATCTCCGGGAAGGGCATTCCGTACGACGCCCTCCAGTGTAGCGGCTGCCGATGGTTAGAGGGGCGCCTGGCGACCATCGGGGGGCGCCGCGAGAAGTGTGACCTCCGGCATACGCTGGCGTAACGTGCAGCGCTGAAGGGGTGCAAAAGGAGCACTTTTTGGCAGCAAAAGGCCGTGATTTCGAGGCATTTCGCAGCCGTTTTTGCCTCTGGAGGCGAGGTTACTTCAACCATGCCGTCCCTGGAAATTATCGCCGGCGCGCGCGTTTCGGCACGCCGGGTGCCTGGTGCTCTTTCCGAGACGCTGGAGCGCTCCGTGCGCCTTGCTGAGCCACAGAAGAGCCCCGAGAGAGGCTCAGAGCATTGTGAGGCTGGTCACGCGGGTCACCGTGCTGCGAAGGATTGGTGTGCGCGGAGGTACCAAAAAGAGCACCGTTTGCGGCAATAAATTAATTGCGAAGGCCCGCGGACGTGCCATCATCCTCCTCATACAGCGTTCCAACATCACCAGAATTGATTGGAGCCACACAATGAAACACTTTGCCTTTGCTTTTGCCCTGGTCCTCTCCACCGCCGCTCCGGTTGCCTTTGGCCAGTGCCAGGGAGCCCAGCTTTCGGTCAGCGACGAAGTTCACAGCGCCGGATCCACGCTAGTGGGAACGGTTGAGGCGGCACAGAGCGTGCCCGAGGCCGCTACGCACCTGGATGGCGTGAACTATATGCTGCGCGTGGACCGCGTTCTGCACGGCAAGATGATCCGGCAGAGCGAGGTCGAGATTTTCAGCGAAAACAGCGCGGAGAAGTTTCCGATGCAGGTAGGCAAGCAGTACCTGCTCTTTCTGCACAAGGAAGAAGCGGGCTTCGTGGTGAATAACTGCGGCAACTCCGGGCTGCTTGAAGCGTCCGCAGTCGGCAGCACGAAGCAGTTGATGCAGTACGCCAAGACCAACTAAGCGCCCCAGAGACATGGCCCGTTCCAGGCTGGTATAGTTACGGATTGTCCTGAGCGACTGAACGTACGAAATCGTCAGCTCGGTATGATTTTCGTTGCTGGGAGAATGCGTGCTGTCTTTGTCTCTGCTTCAGCGGAAACGGTCCGCGCCTGGTCGCAGACCTTCCGCGTTCCGTAGGGCTTTTCTGACATCCTCGTTGCTTTCGGCCCTCGTTGCTGGGTGCATACCTGCGGCGTTGGCGCAGGCGCCGGAAAGCGCAGGGCAGCCCGCCGCAACGCAGCGAGCCGCGATTTACGCGCAGTTGCCAGAAGCGCCGGAACCGATCGAGAAGCAGGCGGGATGGGACGGTGCGTTGTCGTCTGGTGGCTGGTCTCCTGCGGGCTGGTCTTCGAGTGCGTGGTCCTTCTCCGGCAAGCGGGACGGCATCGGAACGCTCGGCTTAGAAGCTGCGGGGGACGGTCTCCGTCCGGCGGGCGCAATGGGTTCGCTCGGGGCCGCCCAGCCGGCCTCCACATCAGAAGAGTGCACACCGGGCGAGGACCACGGCAAAGGCTGTGGCGAGCGGTGGGGTCACCTGGCCATTGAGGCGACCACGTACCTGGCCTTCCAGAATGCCGGCAACGTCTACACCGGCTATTGGTACCGCTGGGAAACCACGCACGGGAAGTGGTGGCACCGCTACATCGACTCGGTAGACCACTGGCGCTGGGACAAATGGTCAGACGATAACCCGTTTCTGGACGACTATGTTGGGCACCCGGTGATGGGTTCGATCACCGATTTCATCTGGCTGCAGAACGATCCGCGCGGCAAGATGCTGGTGCAGTCCAACACGGCTCCGTACTGGCATAGCCGGTTGCGCGCCCTGGCGTTCACCACGGCTTACAGCCTGCAGTGGAAGCTGGGGCCGATCGGCGAAGCCAGCATCGGCCACAACGGCGATCACTTTTACTACGACAAAGGCAAGCTGACCAACGAGACCGGATGGGTGGAGCTGGTGACTACACCGGTGGGCGGCTTTGGCTGGACGCTCGCGGAAGACGCGCTCGACAAACACGTGATCACGCGGCTGGAGGGGATGAGCCGTAACCCGCTGCTGCTGATCGCGTACCAGTTGCTGAATCCGACGCGCGCCACGGGCAACTTCCTGCGTTTTCGTCCGCCCTGGTATCGCGACACACGCGTGGTGAAGGCGACCAGCTTCTGGAGCGATCCGGAGCCGGAGCCGGATCTCGCGGGCGGCGGTGCAGGCGCGATGCGGGGGACAGGGCAGCGCGAGTACGGCTGGTCGCCATACGGCGGCGTGCACGAGCTTGGCACCTGGTGGGGATTTTCGCCTGTGAGCACGCAGTTGTTTGGCGATGCAAATGACGCGAAGTACATGCCGATCGATCTCCGCTACTCCTACCTGATCAGTCCGCACCGGCGCTGGGCTTTGCGCTACTCGCCGGAGATAACGGCGCTGGCAATGCTGGACCGGCCGGTCGTGCCGCCCCCAGACCGCTACACGGCGCGCAAGCGGATCTACGGCAGCGGACTCAGTCCGGAGGGATTCCAGTTAGACTTTCTGCCCACGCATCGCTGGCAGCCGTTTATCAGCAACAACGGCGGGCTGATCTACTTTCTGTCGCCGCCATTGTCGGACCAGGGATCGCACCTGCTGTACACGGTAGACCTGGGGGTGGGCGTCAATTTCTTTCACCTGCGGAGGCAGGCAGTGACGCTGGGCTACCGGTACCAGCACCTGCATGACGCGAAGTTGAGCGCTCCGGTAACGGGAACCGACGCGAATACGTTTTACGTGGCCATCTCGCGCTTTCGTACGCGCTGAGCCTGTACCGACTCGCCGGTGCGGGTAGGGGGGCCTAGGCGTTGCCCTGGCCGATGTCCATGGATTTCGCAATAGGGTTGCGCTCGTCGATGTACTTCTCGATGCAGTCGTTGAGTATGCCCTTGGCTTCGAGGATGAAGTCGATCGCATCGCGGCCGGCGCCATGGCCGCCGGAGCTGGCGGTGATGTAATGCGCCGCCGCCTTCACCTGCTGGCGCGCATTCGCCACCGCGATGGACAATCCCACCTCGCGCATCACTGGCAGGTCGATCACGTCATCGCCAACATAGGCAATCTCTTCAAGACCGATGCCTTCCTTGGCCATGATCTCGCGTACTGCCTTCATTTTGAACGCCTGGCCCATGTAGACGTATTCCAGTCGAAGATCGCGCGCGCGCAAGGCCACCGTTTCGGAGATCCGCTTGGTGATGATGGCGCACTTCATGCCACCGATACGGGCGAGCGAGATACCGCTGCCATCCTGCGCATTGAAGCCCTTGGCTTCGATCATGCTGGAGGAGTGGATCGCGTATCCACCCTGGCCTTCCATCTGCTTCGCGTCGGCTGAGGAGGTATGCGTGTCGGCCTGATGAGAGGGAAAGATCCAGATACCGCCGTCGGTGAGAACGCCGTCCACGTCGAAAATGATGAGCTTGATGCGCTTCGCGCGATCCGCGGGTGAGATCTCCATCGCTCTATTGTAGGGGCCGGTGTAGGAGAGGAGGCATGGCGCGATGTGGCGGCAGGAAAACACGACCGTGCCGCGGCGCAGACTGCGTTCCTCGCGTCTAAGTCGGTTCTCACGCGCGGCCTGCGCGAGCTCACTCAAAGCGAAATGCTGGCGCGGATTTTACGATGCGGTCACGCACATACCCTCCACAGGCCGGCGGAGTGCTGCATCTTACCCGCTGGAGGAATTCCCCATGAGCTTGCAAGAAGTGTTTGTGAAAGAGCTGCGCGATCTGTACAGCGCAGAAAATCAACTCGTGAAGGCACTGCCGAAGATGGCGAAAGGCGCGTCCAGCAAACCGGTGAAGGACCTGTTCACTGAGCACCTGGAGCAGACCAAGGGACAGGTGGAGCGGCTGAAGCAGGCATTCGGTCACTTGAACGCCAAGCCTACGGGCGAGCAGTGCCATGGCATGGAAGGCCTGGTGGAGGAGGCGAACGAGCAGCTACAGGACAGCGATACGCAGGGTGCGCTGAAGGACATCAGCCTGGCGGGTGCGGCGCTGCGCGTGGAGCACTACGAAATTGCGGGCTACACCGCGGCCATTGCGATTGGCCGTCAGTTGGGGGAGAAAGAGGTGGTTGCGCTGCTCACGGAAAATCTGAATGAAGAGAAGGAGACCGCGAAGAAGATCGAGGACCAGTCCAAGCCGCTATTAAAGACCGCGTCCGAGCAGGCCGATGAGGACGAAGACGAAGACGATCTGGAGGGCGATGACGAAGAGGACGACCTCGAAGATGAAGATGATGACGATCTCGACGACGATGATCTGGACGATCTCGAAGACGATGAGGATGACGAAGACGAGGATGAGGAAGATGTCCCCGCTCGCACGCCCGCGAAAAAGAGTGGAGGGCAGCCCTCGCCCGCTCGCAAGCGCTAACTGACACCGCATCTGGAAAGCGCAGGATGGTGAGAGATGCCCCGCACGCGATGCGGGGCATTTTCGCGAGTTGAATTTCTACGCCTGCCGGCTCAGAACGAGGCGGGAGTTGAGCTCCCTCAGCTTTGGCGTGCAGTACGGAGCATGATCCGCACGGTGTGGTGCGCTTCACACGGGACAGCGATCTCCGGGTTCGCAGAGGACTCGGCCGAACTCAAGTGTCTGGGCTGCCCGTCCACCGAAATCTGGACAATGTGCGTGCCCGCTCCCAAGCTGGGCGCGAAGGTTAAGGCGATGGCGGGGCCGCGATTCTCTATCGTTAGCTTATTGGAATCGGGCCCGCTCTTCAGGCTCAGACTGATCTCCGATTCGGCGACTTGGATTCGCCGTACGACCAGCGTCTTCCAATCTTCCGGCAGGTGCGGGGCGAAGCGAAGTCTCCGGTTGACGCCGTCTACCTCAATCCCGAGCAAACCACTGATCGCCGACGAAAGGAATGCGGCGGAGGACCAGGTCTGTTCCGGCACGGATTCCCGCTCCGGCGCGAATGCATTGCCAGCAAGGACTTCATGCATATGCCCCGGGGCGTCAAGCGCCGACCAGGGCACAAGCGAACTCCAGACGGTGTACGCCATAGCGGAGCGCCCTGCATTCCACAGAGCCATCGCGGCCGCAGCGGTGCCAGTGGCCCATACGCTGCCTTTTGCATAGGATTCAGGGTCATAGGCCGGCGCGTCGCTGGGCACGCTGCGGACTCCCCACGCGGCAAAGTAAGTGGGCGATGTAAGCTCGGTCGAGCACGGTTTTCTCTTCCTCCGGGCTCAGCAGTCCGAAACGCAGCAGAGCGAGCGAACTGCTGGTGAGACCTTCGACCGGCGCACCGGAACGCAGATGTCCACTGATCCAAACGTGCCGCGCTTCATCCCAGTAGCGCGGGCGGATGGAATGCTGCGCCCGCTCGCTTGCCTGTTGCGCTTCTGCTGCAAGATCAGGGTGCTCCGTCATCTGAGCCAGCGCGGCGAACGAAGCCGCCGCCTTTACCCAGTCGGCCGAGAGGGTCAGCTCGTCGCTGAGAGGGTCCTGTTCATCCCCGCCCTCCTTGCCTTCCGGGATGCGCGGCAGTCCGTATTTTGTATCAATGGTTGAGCGGCAATAGCCGTACGCGGCCGCAATCGCGTCCCAGTGATCGCGCACAAAGGCAGTGTCCCCGGTGGCCTGCGCGTACCCAAGCAGCGCATTCAGAAACTGAAAGCTGACATCGACATGCACGAACATGTAGGGGTATTGCCCTGTCCAGTCGAGGAATCCGGCACTCTGCGAGAGCTCATGCCAGATCATGCCGGTGCGCTTGTCCTGATAGCGCAGGATGAAAGCGAGTTCGTCACGTGCGCGGGAGTATGCGCCTTCGCGCAGAAGCGCATCTGTGGCCACCATGCCATCGCCGGCGAAGAACCAGTCATACTGCGGCCGCCGTGCTCCGCGGGAAGGTCCATAGCCGGCGACCAGGCCACAGCCAAGTTGCGGGTTGCAGACCCAGGCCTGCTCTAAAGCCAGTTGGGCCCAGCGCAGTGCGTGATTGACTGATTCGTCGGGCGTCTCAATGTCCATCACATTCAGCCCGGCATAGCGTGCGGTGGCTTCAGCCTCGAACTGTTGCGATTCGCGAGCGAGCCGCTTCGCGAGCGCGAGCGTATCTACCTCGGGCGTGCTCGCGCTGGCGATGGAGACGTCCACGGGCGCGGTGCTTCCGGGCTGTGCGCGAAGGGTGATGGCGAGAGCACGGTCAAACTCGCTGCCGCGTGTGTTGTTCTGGATCTCATCGTGAGCGATCGCCTGCGGAGCATAGATGGCGCCGTGGAACCGGTGTGTCGGCTCCTGCAGCAGATAAGCGGAATCCGCTGCCTGCCAGCGTATCTCCTGGCCGCCAATTGCTGCCGGCCACATCAGGTTGAGCGACGGCGTGAAATGCAGCGTAATGAGCACGGGCTTTTTCGCTGTGACGGAGTAACGGATCAGAGCCGCGGGCTGGTCGTCGGGCACAAAGACGCGCTCGCGCACGACAAAGTCCGGCCCCACATAGACGCGCGTCTCGCCCGTGGGCGTGTTCTCAAAGGTGCGCAGGATCGCATCGCCGTCGGTGCTGGTGGCTTGTCCCTCCAACCGGAAGCTGACGCGATAATGGCGAAGCACCTGAAGGGGATAGGCCCAGACTTCGAGTCCGGGTGTGCTGTATCCGCCGACGAAGGCCTGCTGCCCGGGAACGCCCAGGAAGCGGCCGGGGCCGGTCTCCTGCACCTTCCACTCGAGAGTGGCCAGGGAACTCTGAGCGAATACCGGTACGGATGAAAAGCAGCCGGCGAGGATACATGCGAGGGCAGGAAGAAGATGGCGGCCCCGCGAAGAGCCGCCATGGTGGGAAGCAATCACGGTCAGAACTGGAACCGGGCGGCGAATTGGAGGCGCCGCATGGAGGTACCGTCCTGCGAGGCGACGATGCCGCTGATGGTGCCGGCATTCCCGTCCTGGCAATCTACACAGCCGTCCGGCTGGCCCAGGTTCACGTGATTGAAGACGTTGAAGGCCTCCGCCCGAAGCTGCATCTGCAGCGCCTCGGTGAGGTGGAAGCTTTTGGCCACGGAGAAGTCGGTGTTGAAGTATCCCGGACCCCAGAGCGAGTCGCGACCGTAGTTGCCGAAGACGCCTACCTGGGGCCGCTGGAAAGCTCCGAAGATCTGGCCGTTGAGAAGGGGTGCACCCGGTGCCGTGGGGAAATACTGCACCTTGCGCGCGATCGGGTCGTAAGAGCCGGTGTGGATCTGCGGCGAAGCGCCGGTCTTGTGCGGACGGCAGAGGGAGCCGCCGACACCGTCGATGTCTTCGTCCTGCGAGCAGTTGGCGTAGGTGGGCGTAAAGGGCAGGCCGCTCTGCAGGGTAAGCGCGCCGTTTATGGCAAAGCCGCCGATGATCTGATTGAGCCAGCCGGGAGCACCCGCAGCAAAGGCGCGATTGCGACCGAACGGCAGATCATAGTTTCCGGTAAACACGAAGACGTGGCGGCGGTTGTAATAGCTGTTGCCGTAGTCGGCGCGTGCGTCGTTAAAAAAGTAGTCCGACTCATGCGCCAGGGCCTTCGACCACGTGTAGTGAGACAGGAACTGAAGCCCACTGCTGAAGCGTTTGTCGAGCTTGACCTGCAGGGCCTGGTAGCTGCTGGTGGCCAGGTTTGCGTTGTAGCGCAGGTCCTGCTCCCAGCCGAAGGGCGCGCCATAGTTCACACCCAGTTCCTGCTGAGCCGTACCGTCGAAGTAGGGACGGCGTTCGCTTTGCGTGTACTGGACTCCGGTTCTGGGATTGATCTGGTTGAAGCCGTTCAGGGTTGGCTGGTTCGGGCTGGCCTGGTTGGAGGAGTCGAACATGTTATGCGTACCGTGGCTGGCCACATAGGCGATCTCCAGCGCCATGGTGGAAGAGATCTGCTGCTGCATGGCGAAGTTCCATGCATCCAGCGTGGGGATGCGCATGCGCGTGGGACGCGTGGGCACGCTCACGCCATTGGGTAACGGGAACAGGCCATTTGCCGGAATGGGAGCGAAGGTGAATCCCGGAGGACCCTGTGCGAGATTGAATACGGCCGCGGCATTCGTGACCGGGTTGAGGTTTTGCGAAACCTGTGTGGGATAGGAGAAGGTAAGGACCTCGCCAAAGATATCGCCTGACCACCCCATGCCGTAGACGCGTCCATAGCCGGCGCGGAACACGGTATTTGGGTTGGCCTGGTAGGCGATGCCGAGGCGCGGGGCGAGCGTGTCCCAACTCTTGGCCACGTTCAGATTGGTGCCCCACGGGCCATAACCGGCGATGCGGATATCGCCCGTGTTCAGATCAAGCAGGCCGCCCTGTCCTTTGCCGGAGACAGTTTCCGGAAAGTAAACCTCCCAGCGCAGCCCATAGTTGACGGTGAGGTTCTGCGTGACGCGCCATTGGTCCTGACCGTAGAAGAACATGCGCTTTTGCCGTTCCTGCGCGTTGAGGTTCTGCGTCTGCGTGCGTTGGAAGCTCGACACATCGCCGAGCAGGAAGGTCGCAAAGCCGACGCCCGCGGAGTTGGCGGCTGGGCCGGCGGTCCCCGTCTCGGCGAAGTGGTAGTTGCCGGAGCGCAGGTTGTTGTTGTCGAGTCCGATGATGTGGTTCAGCGCGTAGCGGACGTCACCGCCGAAGCGAATGTTGTGATTGCCCACAGCATGGGTCCAGTTATTGACCAACTGGAACTGACTCGAGTTCTGCAGGAACTGATTGGCCGAGGTGCCGTATTGGATGTTGCTGCTGCCATTGCTGCCGTTACTGGGGATATCGATATTGAACTGCGGCAGCCCGCCGTTCAGGGATAGATCGCCGACATTGGCGTTGGGAATGCCGAGTTGATTTCCAAGAGCCTGATTGCTGTTCGGGCCTTCGAGGTTCACGTACACGCGAAACCAGCCGAAGCGGAAATCGGTGAGCCACTTGGGCGAGACGACATAGTCGCCGCCGGCCGCGACGCTTTGGTCAAGGGCCGTATCGGTGCCAGCGAAGCCGCCGCTCCCGAAGCCGGCTCCACCTGCTGCGCCGAAGTAAGCCGGCCCGGAGAGATCGGAGGAGAAGCGGGTGTAACGACCGAACATGTGCAGCCTTTGCGAGGTCTGGACGTCGCCGCGGACATCAAACTGGTCGGTATTGAAGATGCCCGAGCCGGAGGCCGAATAGTTGTTCACAATGCCTGCGCCGGCCACGTTCGGTTGCGGCAGGAGCTTAAAGAAATTCACCGATGGAGCACTGAGCCGGCCTGCCGGAATGATATTGCCGGGAAACGGAAGCCGCCCGGCGACGGAGGTGGGGTCGGTGGCGGGGTCGTAAACCTGACCCTGCCCGTTCTGCAGATAGTCGCTCAAATTGCACGGACCGCCTGAGGTGCAGGTGGAAAGTGCGAGAGCTGTGGGCACCGTGGTCAGGGTTGCGCTGCCAGTCTTTTCGCGAAGGCCCTGGTAATCGCCGAAGAAGAAGATTTTGTCCTTCTTGATCGGGCCGCCAATCGAGCCGCCGAACTGGTTGTGGAGGTTGGGCGCGATAAAGCGGTTCGTAAGAGGATCGCGCGTGGCTTCGGCAAATGGATCGCGCGCCTGCTGCGCGTCCGAGCGGCGGAACTCAAAAGCCGAGCCGTGGAAGCTGTTGCTGCCGGATCGGGTTTGCGCAGTTACCAGGCCGGCGACCGCCTTGCCGAACTCCGCGTCGTAGTTCTGCGATGTCACTTTCATCTCGGAGACGGCATCGAGGTCCGGGTTGATCACGGCAACGCCGATGATCGGGTCCTGGTTGTCGGTTCCGTCCAGCTCATACCCGGTGGCAAACGGAAGCTGCCCATTCACCTCGATCTGCTGACTGCGCTGGGGATTGTTCGACTCGCCGACGTTCCATCCGATGTAGGTAGTGCCCGGCGTGAGCAGCTCGAAGGCGGTGAAGTTGCGGTTGAAATTCGGTGTGTTCTCGAGTGAGCGCTCGTTCAGAATGGTGGAAACGTCGGCACGCTCGGTTTGCAGAATGGGCGGGGCTCCGGTCACGGTTACCGTGCTGGTTGCAGAAGCCGCCTGGAGCTTGAGATCTACTTTCGGCGAGGTGTCGGCATAGAGGCGCACATTGGCGACCTCCGCCTTTTGAAAGCCGGGGGCCTCGACGGAAACGGTGTAGACGTCGGGGATCAGGTGCTGAACGGAGTATTGGCCGCTGCCGTTGGTCTGCGCGGTTGTCGTAGTCCCTTTCGTCACATCGAGGACAGTCACGGTGACGTTTGGCACGACCGCGCCGCTGGGATCTGTGACTGTGCCGAAGATGGACCCGTAGACAGCCTGCGCCATGGCCGGCTGCGAAGTCGCACAAAGGGCGATCCAGCAGAAGAGAACGGCAAGGAGCAGTAGGGAATGGATACGTTTGCGCTGAATTTGAAACTGGCAGGTGTTACTTGAAGGCCGAAGCATGTGACACTCCCTGGATTTGCTGAGACCCGCCTGGCGGGGCCATCCACTTCCATGTCAACGTACGGTACGGACCGTCCACAAGCAAGGCCAGAAACAGGTCCGCAAGAAAGGGTCTACATGGCGATTGCCGATGTTTTCGGAACGATCGGCAAGAGCTTTCGACCAGCGCCTAACAGTAGCCAAGGGGGAGGAACATGTCAATGGTTTGCCCGCCAAGACGACTCCTTGCATGGGGGTCGATCTCTGCCTGGGAACCGCGATAGATCAGTGCACGTTTTCGAGCTTGGGCTGAGCGGCATCCTGAAGAGATTCAGCCACTCTGCTTTCGCGTCCGGCCTCTTCCGTTTGGCCGAGCGCGCGCAGGGCCTGGCCCAGCAGAGCATGCGTCATGTAGTTGCCGGGATCCATCTTCTCTGCTCTGCGCAGGTACATCAAGGCCAGCGCGGGATCTTTCTGATGCAGGCTGAGACGGCCGAGCTGGAGGTAGGGCCCTGTGCTCAGCGGGTCGAGAATGATGGCCTGGTTGAGCGCGGAGCGCGCCTGATCGTAGAGCTCCTGGCGGTAGTACGCGTCTCCGAGCCGGTCATAGACGCGCGCTTCTCCGGGGTTAACGTCACGTTCCGCAGTAAATTCCTGTACGGCCCGCGCTGTGTCGCCGCGGGAGAGGGCAATTTCACCCAGGAGCAGATGAACGAGAGGGAGATGCGGTGCGAGCTGCTCCGCCTTGTGACCGGCCGCCTCGGCGGGAGGAGTCAAGTGGGCGCGCAACAGCAGATTGCCGGCGATGAGATACGCGCCAGCACTCTCCGGGTCAATACCGTATTGGGCGGCAAAAGAGCGCCGGGCGTCGTCGTAGCGAGCCGCATCCACGTAGCACAGGCCCAGTACGTAACTGACGTCCGAACCTGTAGCGGGCAGCCAGGTGCGAACCTTTTCCAGCAGCGGAATGGCCTCGGCTGGATGCCCGAGGCGGTAGAGAGCCAGCCCGCGCAACTGGATCGATTCGCGGTCGTCCGGGTTCTGCTTGATGGCCCGCGCGAAGGCCTCGTCTGCATGAGCCATGTCGCCGGACTTGTAATATGCGAGACCGAGTTGGTGGAAGAGATCGGGAGTTCCGGGCGCGGAGATCGCGAGGCTCTTCAACAATGTGAGCGCGTCCTGGAGCTTTCCCTGGCTGATGTACTGCTTCGCCTGATCGAGGCGCGATGGCGCCGGCTGAGGCGCCGCAACCGGCGGGCTCTGGCTGCCCAGACCTGGCAGGCATAGCACAAGCCAAAGCAAGCAGAATGACCAGATCCGCGCCATCGAGCAATTCTAATCTTGAACGGGCGCGGGGATGTCAGGGTTTCGAGGATTCAACTACTGCGTGCTCGCTCCAGGAAGATCAGCTCTGAGCTGTTCGGCGCTGCAAGAGCAACGGGGAGGCCCTTCTCTAGCAGCTCCTGCCCGCTTACGGTCCTGTCCGGAGCGGTGTGATCGCGGAAACGCAACCGGTACTGCCGGTCGGGATGCAGGCCCTTCAACAGAAACGCATGCTGTGACTCCGCTGAGGTCCCCCGAAACGCGTACACGACACCGCGTTCCGCTCTCGCATCGAAGTACTCGATGCCGTCCCAGCGTATGCCGTCTGGTCTTTCCGAGATGTGGTAAAGGTCAGCGTCGCGGATCAAAGGACGGAGTTCGTTCTTGTACAGGGCGAATTCCTCCTTTGCCGCTGCGTGCTGTTCTGCAGTCCAGGCATTGGTGTCCTGCATGATGGTGAGCCAGCCCATCATGCCGCTGCGCAGCATGTAACGAAAATTGGCGAGAGTCGGCACAGGCCACTTCTCGACATAGTCCTCCAGCATGGCGGCGGGCAGAAGGTGGCTCGCGTCGTAGAACGCACGCCGGTTAGAGAGCGGATCATAGCTGTCCGTGATAGAGAAATAGTCTCCGTGGCTGGCGCTTCCGAAATCCACCATGCGGCCGCCGTCGTTACATATCTCGAACAACAACTCCGGGTGTTCGCTCCGCAATTGCGCATAGGTCTCGTAATAAGCGCGCACGGCGTGATAGCTCACGTCGGTGGAGTTCGCAGCCAGCGGCAAGGCGATACCGCTGCCCTTCACGACGGACTGATAGGACGGGGGTGGAGGGGCGTGCGGATGATCGGCACGACTACAGGCCTGAGCGACAAGGTAGCCATCGTGCTCCAGCATGTCCAGCTTGTAGCTGCTGATCATGCGCTGAAGCTCGCTTTTTGCGTGCTCGTTCGCGGCAGGCACGCCGAGGTCTGTGGTGCGGCCTACGAATGCATCTGGCGCCCAGCCGGGAGGTACATCGGCAACGAGCCAATCCTTCGCGGGGGCATCGTGCACGTCCAGGGCGCCGGGATCCTTGTCGATGCCCGCCTGAGCCCAATTCACCCAGATGCCGAATTTCAGACCGTGCTGGTGCGCCGCATCGGCCAGGGGCGCGAGCCCGTGCGGGAACTTTTTGGGATCGGGATACCAGTCCCCAACGCCGCGAAACCATCCAGCGTCCAGGTGAAACATTTCCATACCGAGCTCGGCGGAATCCTGGATCATGCGCCTGGCAAGTGCCTCGTCCACCTGCATACCGCTGCCCCAGCTATTGTTCACGAGCAAGGGATAGTGCGGATTGTTCCAGGTGTTGCGATGGGTCAGCACCTGCCTGACCCAGGGACGGAGCACGTTGCCCAGATTGTCGGGCCCGCCGGTGAATGCTCCGAGAAAAACGGGCGGCGTGTCGAAAATCCCATGCGGCGGCAAACGGGTGAGGAAGGGCGCGGGACTCGGGTTCAGTCCCACGACACCGTGGATCGAGTTCCGGGTGCGCTCCAGAGTGAGACTCGTGCGGCCGCTGAACTCTACCCCGACGTACCAGCCGTCCTGCGGAGCGTTGTGGCGCTGCAGCATGAACCAAGGGATGATCTCCCGCGGCCCCTCGTCCCTGGCGTAGGTGCTCGATGTGCCCTCCCAGTGATATCCGACCGGAACAGGGATCTGGTGTGTGCCGATGGGGGATGGTTTGCCCGCACCCTTGTCGATGTAGGTGTGCTCGAGGGAAGCAGACGGCTGCACCCGCCAATCGAATCGAAAGCTGGCCTGCAATGGGATCCATATCTCCCGCGAGTCGAGATTCTCGATGTGGATGCGATGCTCAATGGGACCGATCGAAGCCGGGACCTGCCACTCCCAGGTAAGCCGCAAATGAGGTGAGGTTGTGACGTAGACGAGGGAGAGATGGGTGGCATCGGCAGATATCGTGGGTGCATCGAGCTGCCAATCGAGCGGCACAGAATGACCGTCTACCTGGGCTGCGCGAATCAGTTCTTCGCTCGCCTCGTTCTCCCATGCGGGTTGGCCGGGCGCCTGCAGACTAAGAAGTTGAGGAGCATGGGCATGCGCGCGAAAGCGGAGGATGGTCTGCCCCGTTTGCAAGGACCAGGCAGTCTGGGCCGACAGATTGGGAACCAGAGTGAAGCCGCCGAGCAGCACGCAAGCGATCAGGAGACGATGCATAGGGAACTCCGGTCTGGTCATCTTAGGAGTTCGCTGGCGAAGGTTCCAGTGTT
>CAWCJL010000001.1:105000-260390 GCA_963795775.1 uncultured Acidobacteriaceae bacterium | reverse complement strand
CGCGAGCCTCCCCTCAAGTGCTGACAAGCGTTCGCGCAATTGGCGGACCTCGTCATGAAGCCGCTGCACCTCTTCGGCCAGATCGCCGCTCGGCACCTCTGCTGCTCGCGGTTCGTCGCCGCTCTGCGCAGCGGCACGCACGCGGTCGTGCGCTGGGGCCGACAGCAGTTCCTGGTAGCGGACCTCCTTTGTGCCCGGCTCGCGCGGCATTGCCCGGACCAGCGGCGGCTCCCGTTCCATCAGCCGCTGCAGCGTGGACTGCACGTCTTCCAGTTCCGCAAAGCTGTGCATGCGCTCGCTGCGGCCGCGCAATTCGCCCGGCGTCTGCGGGCCGCGCAGCAGCAGCACGCATAGCAGGGCCGCCTCGCCGCGGCGCAGGTTGAAGCACTCCTGCAGGCGATGTTCGTACTTGGGCACGCGCGACTCGGAGCCCCGCAGCGGTGCCCCCAGCCCGTTCTCTTCGAGGCCAGCGAGCGCACTGCGCACCGCGTTCTCATCGAGATCCATCACGGGATTCCGGTTCGATCGCTGATTGCACGCGTTGACCAGCGCATTCAGCGAGAGCGGATAATATTCCGGCGTCGTTGTCTCTTTTTCGAGCAGCGATCCCAGGACCCGGGCCTCCGCCGCCGTCAGTGCAACATCCATGCGCACGCTCTCCCCGGGCGCTGCGCAAGCAACAGGACTCGAGCGCGCCTACTCAAATAAATCACGAATTCCGAACTTCCGCAGAAAGGTTCCGCTCCGGGCGCATCCACCCGAGTGTAAGCATCGGGCAGGTACCCTCGCAACGGCCCACCTGAAGGGCGGTCCAGAACATTGCAGTCTCAGCTCACCGAGGCACCTCGCCGCATACGCCGCGCCCAGGCCGCAACCGCCGCTTTCTTCCTGGCAAATGGAACTGTCGTGGGTGCATGGGCGCCGCACATCCCGGACCGCGCACGCGCGCTTCACCTCAACACAGCGCAGCTTGGCGCCGTGCTGCTGCTGAGCGGACTCGGCGCGATCGTGGCCATGCCGCTGGCCGGCTCGCTGACTTCTAGAGTGGGCAGCCGCAGCGTGACCGTGATCGCGGGTTGCCTGTTTCCCTTTGCCCTGCTCGCTACCGTGCTCACCCCCACCGCCTCGTGGATGGCCGCAGCGCTCTTCTGTTTCGGGCTGGCCGGCGCCACGATGGACGTGGCCATGAACTCGCAGGGCATTGCCGTAGAGGAACGCCTCGGGCGCCGCACTATCTCACTGCTGCACGGGCTTGTGGAGCATCGGGGCCTTCGCCGGCTCGGCGCTCACCAGCTTCCTCCTGTCGGCGCACGCACGTCCTTCGCTGCTCACCGGCGGCATCGCGGTTGTTCTTCTGGCAGTTATGCTCGCCGCCGCGCCCTCCCTGCTCACGCATGCGGAGGAGGGGCCGCGCGCACGCGCCCACGCCATCCGGCCGCAACGCCGTCTGCTCCTGTTAGGCACGCTGGTGTTTGTCGCCATGATTTCCGAGGGATCCATCGCTGACTGGAGCGCCATATTTCTCCGCATTGCGCGTGGGCTCGGCGAAGGCGTCGTCGGCTATGGCTACACCGCATTCGCCGCTGCCATGGTAGCCGGCCGCCTGACCGGAGACCGGGTCGTGGCGCAACTGGGCGAGATGCGCGCCCTGCTATTTGGCGGCCTCACGGCGGCATTTGGGCTGGGGCTCGTGCTGGCCACGCATAACCTGCCAATCACACTATGCGGCTTCGCGCTCGTCGGCATCGGACTGGCCAACTCTTCCCCCGTGCTGTATCGCACCGCCGGCCAGGTGCCGGGCGTGGCTCCGGGCGCCGGCCTGGCCACTGCCGTGGGACTCGGTTACGCCGGACTGCTCGCCGGGCCGCCCGCTCTCGGCTTCCTCGGACAGCAGGAGGGCGTCAGCCGCATTTTCGTCGCCGTCATCGTACTCTGCTGCGTCCTGGCGGCCGCTTCTCCGCTGGTACGCCGCTCGCACAAGGTCGCAAACCCGTTGCACCCCTCAGCCGCTGATTAGCTACGTTTAGCTGCTCGTCAGATCCGTACCCCGCGACTCTCGCCCGAACGCGGTCACCGCGGCCAGAAACAGCGCAACGATCAGGACCGTACCCGCCAGCACTCGTCCGTAACTGCCCCAGTGCTCTGCCAGCCGTGCCTGGATCACGCTGTTGCGCGAGGTGACCAGGTTGCCGAGCTGATAGGCAAAGCCCGGGAACGTGGCGCGAACAGGCCCGGGTGACAGCTCGCTCAGGTACGCCGGCACCACGCCCCACGCACCCTGCACCATGAACTGCATCAGGAACGCCCCCAAGGCGAGGCTGGGGACGCCGTGCCCCAGCGCATATAACGGTATAACCGGAATGGCCAGCAGGGCCGCGGCAATGATGGCGCGCTTGCGTCCCCAGCGCTCCGAAAGCGTGCCGAAGACCAGACCGCCGGATAAGGCGCCCAGGTTGAGAACGATCCCCAGTGCGCCAGTGAGCCGCGACCCGAATCCGTGGTCCTTCTGCAGAAAGGTGGGATACAGGTCCTGCGTACCGTGGCTGAACGCGTTGAAGCCGGCCATCAGGAGCACCAGGAAACCGAACACCGGAAGATAGCGGCGGATCCCCTGCCACAGGTTCGGCCGCGCGCTGCGGTCTGCGCTCGTCTGGTTCCGGCGCTTAAGCCAGGCCGGCGACTCCTCCACCTTGAACCCGATATAGCCGGCCACCAGTACGGGGGCCGCCCCCACCACAAACATGCCTCGCCAGCCAATGCTATGAAAGAGCAGCCCGAAGACCGCCGAGGCGACCAGGTAGCCCACCGCATATCCCTCCTGCAACACGCCCGAGAAAAATCCGCGGTCTTCCATTGGCAGGCTCTCGAAGGCGAGCGCCGCTCCCACGCCCCACTCGCCGCCCATTGCGATCCCGAACAACGCACGCAGAACGAACAACGCCGTAAGCGACGGCACAAAGGCACACGCCAACTCCAGAATGGAATAGCAGAGAATGTTGACGATCAGCGTGGGACGCCGGCCGAAGCGATCCGCCATGGCGCCAAATAGGAGTGCCCCAACGGGACGGAAGGCCAAGGTCAGGAACAAAGCCTCCGCCACGGTGCCGACCTCGGCATGAAAGTCCTTCGCAATTGCTGAAATGCAAAAGACCAGGATGAAGTAGTCGAAGGCGTCGAGCGACCAACCGAGGAAGCACGCGAGGAAAGCATGGCGCTGCTGCGAACTCAACCTGCTGAACGGGGCGAAAAGGGCCATGCCCGGCCAGCATAACAGGGCGCCTCACCTGCTTGGCGCGATGCGCTCCGGGTCTCAAGTGAGGCAGCCAGGAGCCACACAGGGCGACGCACAGGGGCAGATAGTAAATGTTGCGCCAGTTCTGGCGACCTGACTGCAAACGGGCTTAGTATGTCTCGAACCCTCATCCGGTCCTTCCAAAGGGAACAGGATTCAGGGATGCGAAAACCGGAGGGCATAGTGGGGCGAACTCTGAAACACGAGATCAAACAGACGCAACCGTTCGCCAGCGTCGAAGAAGAAGCGCTGCTGAATGTAGAGCGCACCGCCGATCACCTGCGACGCGGGGTGCAGGCGGTGTTGAAGCCAAGAGGGCTTACCACCACGCAGTACAATGCTTTGCGGATACTGAGGGGAGCCGGTGAGGAAGGACTCACCTGCTCTGAACTGGGCAATCGATTGGTCAGCAGCGACCCGGACATCACGCGGCTGCTGGACCGGCTTGCCCGCCAAGGACTGGTACGGCGTCAGCGCGACCTGAGGGATCGCCGGATTGTGCTTACGGAGATTACGGATGAAGGACGGCGCCAGCTTGAAGTCATCACTCCCGGGCTGGAGCAACGCATCCGCAAGCTGATGGAGCACATGGAAGCCCGGCGGCTGGAACTGCTGGTCGATCTGCTCGAAGAAGTACGCCGGTCGGACTTGCCGCTGGACAAGGCGGACACCGAACCGGTGCGCGAAAACAAAACCTGCTAGCTGCTGGCGCTACGCCCGACGCCAGGCAGAAACGTCCCGGGCACAATCCTCCCCCACACAACTATGTGCTTCAGCTCCCGGTCAATCGCCCGGTCGCGCCGCCCTATTTGCCGTGCGCAATCGTCTGGCTGATGATCGCGGCCGCATCTGCGCCTTCCGCCGCTCCTTCTGCGAACTTCTTGTGCAGTTGGTGGTGGAGGCAGTAGAGCGCGAGCTCAAGCCGGTCAGAGACGCCCAGCTTGTCGTAGACCTTGCGCAGGTAGTTCTTGATGACCTGTTCAGTGGTCCCGAGCTGGTAAGCGATCTCCTTATTGCGCTTTCCCTGCGTAATGCAGGTGATGATCGCCATCTCCTTGGGAGAAAGCCGGGGCTGCGACTTCGGACTAGTCAGTGCGGTGGCTTGCGAGCGATACGCCTCGATCACCCAGTTCACGGACTGGTTGTCGATCCAGGTTTCGCCCTGCGCAATCTTGCGTACGCATTTCACCAGCAGGTCCGGCGAGATGGAGCGCGGGATGATACCCCGGACCCCACGGCGATACAGCTCAACCGTGTTTGACTCGTCAGCAGAGACGGCCTGAATGATGATCTTCACTTCCGGGCTGCGGCGCACGATTGCCGGGATGGCATCCGTGGTGCCCGCGACCAGGCTGCCTTCCAGGATGACAACATCGGTCGGAAAGCGTTGGATGGCGGCGTCGAGGTTGCTGAGGGTGTCCACCTGGGCAACTACCCGGATATCGTCTTCCAGGGCGAAGATCTTGCGCATGCCCACGCGGTAGATGGCCTGGGAGTCAGCCAGAATCACACGCACCAGGTTGCTTTCGCTGCCTGCGGCGTTTTCGACTGGCTCGGCGGGTACAGATTCTTCTAGGGATTCTGGTTTAGCAGCGCACATAAGCGATTCACTGACTGAAATAATATTCGTCGATTACTGCTGCGGCTCGTGTGCATTCCGGGCTTGGAGTGCAGCGTACCACACGCCCGGCACAATGAACCACAACATCGGTGGGGGTTCCCATGGCCTCGGCGGGCATCTTCATGGTGAATCGGACGGCGGTCTGTAGAGCGAGCGGCTTCTCCAACGTAAATGCTACGCCTGTAGCTGAGATGTTTTCTGTATGCGCCACGACCTCGCCCTGAGCGGTAAAGAGACGCAGCGGAATGCGGAGGGGGAAACGGACAGCATTGCGCAACTCCGTGGTTGCTGGTTCGCCATTGCTCGGAGCTGAGAGCCCGGGGGTCATGGACGCAGAGTACGGCGGCAAAGAGAGGTATTCCATCCCACGAACTGACTACCTCCTGGAACCAAGGGCGAATTACGGAAGTTCGGCGAAGCTGGAGGCTATCACGAGCATGGCAGGAAGGCCAACAAGAAGGGCGTCTTGAACGCGGTTTCTCATGACCTAGGTAACCAATCTAGATGACACCTAAGAAAATTACACAAAAGTTGTAGCTTTCCTGACGTCCCTCGGATAACGTTCGACCAGCGCCCAACAGCGCTATCTCAAATCTCCGGAGCCTCCCCCATGTCGAAGAAAACATTCAGGTTTAGCGTCCTCTGTGCAGTTCTTACAGCCGCCTCGTTCGGGGCAAGGGGGATGACCTCCGATATGGGTTCTACTGCTTCCGTAAGTAATAATCAGGTAGTAACTACAGTGAGCGATCAGGTCACCACCCCCGGTCAGCCCTGGCCCAAGGGCGGCATGGGCTATCTGCATGCTGCAGTCGTCACCCCCGGTCAGCCCTGGCCCAAGGGCGGCATGGGCTATCTCCATGCTGCAGTCGTGACCCCCGGTCAGCCCTGGCCCAAGGGCGGCATGGGCTATCTCCATGCTGCAGTCGTCACCCCCGGTCAGCCTTGGCCCAAGGGCGGCATGGGCTATCTCCATGCTGCAGTCGTTACCCCCGGTCAGCCCTGGCCCAAGGGCGGCATGGGCTATCTCCATGCTGCAGTCATTACCCCCGGTCAGCCCTGGCCCAAGGGCGGCATGGGCTATCTCCATGCTGCAGTCGTTACCCCCGGTCAGCCCTGGCCCAAGGGCGGCATGGGCTACATGGCATAGAAGATGTATTGTCGCTTTCGAGCCCGGTTGTAAGATAAGCTTCGATTTCGAGGATCGGGGCAATGCAACTGTCGAGCATCGGCGGCGTGCTTTGGGCGGCCAGTTACGCTGGCCAGCTCGCCCTTTTCGTCGTGCTCCTCCGGACTCGCCATTGGCGCCCCTTTGCATTCTTTACCGCCTACATGGCTTACAATCTCTTGGCTGATCCGGCTGGCTACTGGGTTCTGCACCATGCGTCTGCACGCGCTTATTTCACTGAGTACCTGATCGCTCAACTTCTGGATTTCACTCTGCAGCTACTGGTGCTTCTGGAGATCGGTCTGAATGTCTTGCGGCCGGTGAAGCGGTCTTTGCCGAAACAGAGTCTCCTGATTCTCACCGGCGTTTGTGTTGTCACGATCCCGCTAGCTCTCTGGCTTGCCCCCCAGGCGGCGCACAACAGCGGACATCTTGCTCCCCTTCTGCTCCGGGTTGGGTTTGGGTTTGCGATTGCGCGGTTGCTCATTTTCGCCGCCATTGCCGGCTTCGCGCAGGTGCTCGGGATCAATTGGCGGAACCATGTTCTGCAGCTCACCACCGGGCTTGCGTTCTATAGCGCCATATCGATCCTGGTTGAATTCAGTTTGAATCACATGCAGGGGTTCGCGACTGTTGCGGCCAAGGATGCGCAGGCTTCCGCCCTGATGGAGCTCCAATCCGCGGCCTACATTGCCACTTTGGTCTTCTGGTTGTGGGCATTTTCCCGAAATGAAGCCCCGCGAAAAGAATTCACTCCACAAATGGAAGCTGTTCTGGTAACAATAGCTGGAACCGCCAACCGTACTCGCTTGGCGGTTACCCGGAGCCTGGGACAACGATGATTCTGCCAATGGTTCAAGTGATAGTGACAGCTGTCCTGCTTACTTATGCCGGCATTTGGCGGCGGCAGCAGGCAAAACGACGCAGCCGCACCTGGGATGACATCGTGGGTAGGTTACGAGCGAATGACTGGGGTTTCGACGCGATCGCAGATCGGTACCTATTCAAAGGGGGAATTAGTGCTACCCCCCAGAACATCTGGAGCCGCATTGATGGTGCACGCGGGCTGTGGGCCATGTACACCAATGCCCCCCTTCTGGTGCAACTGGCCGATTACGCTGCGGAACACGGCAACGACCCTGACGAGGAGTTGCTCGAAGGTCTGCGCAGCGACGCTTTTCAGATCCGCCTCTGCGTTCTGGTCGCCTTGGGCAAGTACGCCCTGTCCCGCTCGACTGTAGGCGCTTCGGTTAACGCGCACCGGGCTGCTGCGATCTACAGCGAAATGCTGGCGCGGCTTACGGTGTTGTTCCAGGAGCACGCCGGACAACTCTTTCCGCGGTATCTGGAAGCGATGTAACCTTCTCACGCGCCTCAATTCGCCCACAAAGCCCGCAGAGAGCGGGCTTTTGTGTTTGCCGACCGATTGTCTCATCCACACTGCGCATGGTCTTATCTCCCGCGCTCAGAATGAGCCCGGGACGCCAGTTCTCCAGCGATGCAAGCACTGGCTTTCACCCGTAGCCATTCGGGAAAGCAACCGTGCTCGCTCGGTGCACGGCTTTGCGCCGAAGCAGGCCGAGTTCCCTGCTTCTACGAAGCGGACGACCCATGGCAGCCGACCACCGGCAGCCCGCGCCGGCAATCAGGCCAGCCGGCGAGCGACGAAGCGATCAATCCGCGCAATCTCGTCATCGCTCAGCCGCAAGGTGGCCGCGGGAATCGTACCCTCGATCTGCTGTGCATTCCGCGCTCCCACTATCGCGCCGGTAACTGCGGGATTCCGCAGCGTCCACGCAATCGCCACCACGCCGGCCTCCACGCCGTGCTCTTTTCCAATCTCGCGGAGCAACTCACTCAGCTCGAGGTTGACTGACAGTTTCGGCTCGTTGAACTGCGGACTACGCCGCCGCCAGTCGTCCTCCGGCATGGCCCGAATGCGGTCCGGAGTCATCTTTCCGGTGAGCAGTCCGGAGGCCATCGGCGAGTAGTTGATGACGCCAATACCGTGCTTGAGGCAATACGGCAGGATGTCCTCTTCCACCCGGCGGTTCAGCAGCGAATACGGCGGCTGCAGAGAGGTGATCGGCGCGATCCGCCGTACCCGTTCCATCTGCGCGACCGAAAAGTTGGACACGCCAATGTACCGAACCTTCCCTTCTTCCTTGATCCGGGCCAGGGTCTCCCAACCCTCTTCCAACTGGTCCTCCGGATCAGGCCAGTGGATCTGGTAGAGGTCGATGGTATCGACCCCCAGGCGCCGCAACGAATTCTCCACCTCTTCGCGCACCGAATCCCGCTTCAAGCTGCGATAGATTTTGCGATCCGCGCCCCAGCGCATGGAGCATTTGGTAAATACGAGCGGCTTGTCCGTGAGGCTGTGAAGCGTGCGCCCCACCACCTCTTCCGAATGCCCCAAGCCATAAATCGCCGCGGTATCGATCCAGTTGATACCGAGTTCCACTGCTCGACGAATCGCCTCGACGGACTCATCGTCCTCCTGGTGACCCCAGGCAAACTGCCAATTTCCGCCGCCGATCGCCCAGGCGCCGAATCCGATCGCGGTGATGTTGAGTGTGGAGTCTCCAAGCGTACGGGTTTGGAGCATGGACGTAGCGGCAGCGCCGGTTCCCATAGTGCTTCGTTGGATGCGACCGGCGCACCCTGCTCTGCCCGCCGATACTGCCAGATCTTGTAGATAGCGCCGCAGCGCAGACCATGGCAACGTAGCAGACCACTGGCACGTATAGGTCTGCATCTGTAGACATGAACGCGACGGCAGGCACGACCTCCGTCCGGGGAGGATAAGTCCGATGGAGAAGAACCAGGATGTAGTGAGCCTGATGCGTGAGTATCTTATCGATGCAATCGCCGCGGAAAAGAACTTCGAGACGCAGTTGCGCAGCATGGCCAGGCAGGGTGAATCGACTGCGGCCCAGCAGGTATTTCAGCAGCACGCGGACGAGACGCGGTCACAATACGAACGCCTGACGGCACGCCTGGAATCCATCGGCGGAACTCCTTCCAGCTTCAAAACATTCATCGCATACCTGGTGAATGCGTTCCCCAAGCTCGCGCAATCGGGCCATGACAAGGCGGAGGTTGCGACCCAGAACTTGATCATGGCCTTCGCCGTTGAGAACAGCGAGATAGCCATGTACGAAGCACTGGCCAGCTCCGCTGCCACCGCCGGGGATCTCCAGACCGAACAACTGGCGCGTGAAATACAGGAGGAAGAACGGCGCGCGGCACAGAAAATCTGGCACCTCATCGTTCCCAGTGCGCGTGACGCGATGCTGAAGCTTTCCGACGCGCGGGACCGCAATCCCAACCTCAGCCCCGTGTAGCCGCCTCTCAGCCGCCCCGCACGATCGCACGGGCGGCGGCGCGCTTAGGTCATCAGAGCGCTCTGTGCCACAGGTTCCCCAACGGTAGCGCGGTGCGCCGTACGCCGAGCCACACGAGCCACAAGGTCAGGGTGAGCGGAACGGTGGCGCACGTTCCGCCCAGCCGAGCCCAACCAGCAACAGGTGCCAGCAGAAGCACAGCAGGACGAGATCGGCACGGCGCCAGCAAATACACCAGTTCGCCCTATGCCAGGGGCGTACCCAGCTTCGCGGTCAGGCGCAGCTCTGCGGCAAACGAGTGCGACGGCGCTGGCGAACGGGCTGTCGCGGCGCATACCGCTTGGAAGGGCGCGGACGGCGACAGGTTGCGAACGCCACCCGCTCGCCGGTTCCTCCCCGTCTTGCGCAAAGCAGCCGATTCAGCAATACTTGATGGGTTGGGAGGAGTGTGGCCCTTTGCGACTGTGGTTTCTCGAACGAGACCGCGGCTGGCGCGATGCGTGCCGGCACTCCGGCAGATCTCCTTTGGCGCATCTTCGCCGAATCCCGAATACTGAGCGTTTGAGAGGACACAACTGTGCTGATGATCCGTTTGGCGCGTTTTGGAGCGCGCAAGCAGCCGTACTACCGAGTGGTCGTGATTGAAAAGGACCGCGCACGCAATGGCCGGTCGATCGAGGTGGTCGGCACCTACAACCCTCGTACCAATCCGGCGACGATCAATCTGAAGCACGATCGCATTGACCACTGGACCGGCGTAGGGGCACAGCTTTCCGATCGCGTTGCCAAGCTCGTAAAGCAGCACAACACTGCTCCGGCCACCCCAGCCGCCTAGGTGGGTTCCACGGCAGCGCACCTGCCGTAGACCAGCAGTCGCCGCTGCGCCCTCGCCTGAGATCCTTGAAAGGTACATGGCCCCGATGACGCCGGACGAAAAGCTCGAAAGCATCGAGAAGCTTGTAACCGAGATTGCGAAAGCGCTCGTCGATGACCCCCAAGCTGTCGAAGTGGACGCGTTTGACGACGAGGAAGAGGACGGCACGGTGCTGGAACTGCGCGTCGCGCCGGACGATGTCGGCAAGGTGATCGGGAAGCAGGGCCGCACGGCCCGGTCGCTGCGCACCATCCTCAACGCAATCAGCGCGCGGCACCACCGCAACTACATCCTCGATATCGTCGAAGACGACGAAGACGAGATTGATGAAGACGAGCCCGTCGCGGCCGGGTAGCCGGGCCCCGGTTCGCGCCCGGTCACGGGTGTACCTTTCATGGCCGACGCCCCTTACGTATGGCTGGCAAAGCTGATCCGGCCACAAGGCCGCCGCGGCGAACTGCTGGCGGAAATCCTTACTGACTTCCCGGAGCGCTTTGCCGAGCGCCGCCGCGTCTTTCTGCTCCCTGCAGATTCCCCTGACCATCCCGACGTCTCCGCCCTGCGCTCGCTCGAGGTGGAGAGCCATTGGCTCCACAAGAACCGGCTGGTGCTGAAGTTCTCCGGCATCGATTCCATCAACGACGCCGAAGCGCTGCGTGGCATGGTGGTCGCCGTTCCCGCGACGGAGCGTGCGCCTCTTGCCGAAGACGCGGTGTACATCGGCGACCTGATCGGCTGCCGGGTGATCGACGAAACGCCCGCCGTTCCGGTTGACCTCGGCGAGGTGGTCGATGTGCAGCGGGAGCCGGTTACGGCCGACCTGCTGGTGGTGCGCACGCCAGCGGGCCAGGAGTTGCTGGTGCCTTTTGCCAGGGCTTACCTCGTCGGCGTGGACGTGACCGCGAAACGGGTGCGCATGCGGCTGCCAGGAGGCCTGGCGGAGATCAACGCGCCGCTCACGACAGAGGAGCGCGCCGCGCAACCACAGGAAGCCGCGGCGCAGACAGCGTTTCAAGAGCCGGAGTAGAGCCGGTGCGCTTCGATATCATCACCATCTTTCCGGAGCTGCTGGGCAGCGTGTTTGAGCAGGGCGTGCTGCGCCGCGCCCGCCAGAACGGGCTGGTGGAGATCGGCGTGCACGACCTGCGCGCGTTTACCCACGACCGCCATCGGACGGTGGACGATCGCCCGTTCGGCGGCGGCGAAGGCATGGTGCTCAAGCCGGAGCCGCTGGCGGCGGCGATTGAATCGCTCGCACTGGCACCGAAGGCGGAGCGGGCCGCCGCGCGGCAGAGTGTGGTGCTGCTTTCCGCGCAGGGCGCGCGCTTTACGCAGGCGGTGGCGCGGGATTTATCCGTTCTGGAGCGAGTTGTGTTTGTTTGCGGCCGCTACGAAGGCGTGGACGAGCGCGTGAATGAGCTGTTCTGCGATCGCGAACTTTCGATCGGCGATTACGTTTTGTCGGGCGGCGAGCTGGCGGCGGCGGTGATCCTGGACGCGACCATGCGCCTGCTGCCGGGGGTACTGGGCAACGAGGCGTCCTCGGCGTTTGAAAGCTTTGGGCCGGCGGATGCGCAGATGGGTACGCCGGAGGCCGGCGGCCCGCCGCGCGCCACATACGGTGCGGGCGGCTTGCTGGACTATCCCCACTACACGCGTCCGGCGGAGTTCCGCGGCGTTGCCGTGCCTGCCGTGTTGAGCGGCGGCAACCACGACGAGATTCGGGCCTGGCGCCGTCGGCGTGCGCTGGAGAAGACCTTGCGGAACCGGCCGGACCTGCTCCAGCGAGCCGTGCTCAGCCGCGAAGACCGCGCTTATCTCGACCTGCTGCGCAGCCGCGCAGAGGACGACGGCGCCTAGCGCTTTTGCGTGGCAGCAAAGTGGCTGTCCACGCGACCGGTAGACTGAAACGGCATGAATCCCTTTCTACCGGATGCGCTGGACCCGCTGGCGCTGTTTCAATCCTGGCTTGCCGAAGCAGGCCGCAGCGAGCCCAACGACCCGAATGCGATGGCGCTGGCGACGGCCAGTGCGGCCGGTGTCCCTTCCGTCCGCATGGTGCTGCTCAAGCGGGCGGACGAGCATGGCTTCGTCTTCTACACCAACCGGGAAAGCCGGAAGGGCAAGGAACTGCGCGCCAATCCGCATGCCGCGCTGTGCTTCCACTGGAAGTCGCTCCAGCGCCAGGTACGTGTCGCCGGCACGGTGACAGAAGTTCCGGGGGAAGACGCCGACGCATACTTTGCAAGCCGTTCGCGCATGAGCCAGATCGGCGCGTGGGCCTCGCTGCAATCGCGCCCGCTGCCCAGCCGCACGCTGCTGGAAGAGCGCGCGCACGAGTACGAAATGCAGTTTCCCGGCGCGGTGCCGCGCCCACCCTACTGGACCGGTTTTGCCGTCGATCCGGAACGCATTGAGTTCTGGGAAAGCCGCTCCTACCGGCTGCATGATCGGGTTGTGTTTGTGCGCGCCGAGGGCGCTTGGACGAAGGAGCGGCTGTATCCGTAGCCGCGCGGCGCACGCGCGTCGTTCTCATCTTCGGCGAATCGATGTACACTAGAAGTTCTGAATCAACTGCCAGGATATTGCCATGTCTATACATCCAGTAATGCAGCGCCTCGCCGACAAGCTTGCGCGTACGGACCTCCCGAATTTTGTGCCCGGCGACACGGTGCGCGTACAGGTAAAGATCAAAGAAGGCGACAAGGAACGGCTCCAGGCCTTTGAAGGCGTCGTGATCGCCTGCAAGAAGGGCCCCGAAGGCACCTTCACGGTGCGCAAGATGAGCTTCGGCCAGGGCGTCGAGCGCATCTTCCCTTACAACTCCAAGGTCATCGACAAGGTGGAGAAGGTCCGTTCGGCCCGCGTACGCCGCGCCAAGCTCTTTTACCTCCGCGGCCTCCGTGGCAAGGCTGCCCGCCTGAAGGAAGTCGAGCGCACCTAGCTGCGTTCCCTGCTCCAACACCCCGGGCTGCGGTCCGGGGTTTTTGCTGCCCGGGTACCCCCACCCCCCCGGACTTTCGGGCTAAAGTCCTCTTGCCATTGGACTTAGCTCGGGGGTGTCCGGCTAAAGTCCTGCAAATAAACCGGTTACACGCAAAGTCCTGCAAACATTGGGCTTAGTGCACACCCACGCCGAAGCGAAGGGTGGATTGCTGCTTGCCCTATTTCCAGTGTAGCGAAATGCGGGAAATACTACGCCAAGTTTGTTGGGAAGGAGCGGGGTCTGCGCTCCCGCGCAGAAGCCCACCCTTTGCGCTGAAGCAGGATTGCGACCTCGGTTTCGGTGCAGCGCAAAGGATGGGGCACCCGGGTATGTGGGCGCCCGGGTTGAAATCAGACGAAATCGGAGCGCCTGCGGCGCGGCCGGATACGCCCACCCTCCACGTCACGGTGAAGAGTGGGCACCCAGCTGTTTACTTGGTTTCGTTGACGAGCAGCCCCAAATCCTGAGCTGCGGTTTGCGGGGTGGAATTGCCAAAGATGATGTTCGGGCGTGCGCCTTTCTTGAACGGAAGAGCGTATGCCTGATAGGCGTATGGGAAGGTCGCGAAACTCTGGGTCGAGGCGAATCTTCCATTGCCTTGGCCGGCTGACACCAGCACGGGAGCTACTTTGTTGTAGAGGGAGCTGGTCAGCATGGTGAGCAAGTCGAGTTTGCCATCCCCGTTGAAGTCTGCCAAAGAGAGATTGTAGGGAGCCGAGGGAACGCTGACCGCCGAAGCCCAGTAGAAGCCTCCCGCCTGCTTGGCCAGCAGAGTGGCAATCCTTGGGTATGCGCCGGAGACGTTTTTGGCCGCTAAGCCGATGACCAGGTCGGTTTTTCCATCCCCGTTCAGGTCAGCGGCGGCCAGCGGCCCTGGCTGGCTGTTCGGCGGGATGTCGACGAAGGCATAGACAGGCCCCGTGCGAAAGCTCCCGTCGCCATTCCCGGACAGGACCTGGACATTCCCCTGCCGATATGCGTTGCTGCCGGGTCCCGCAATCGTATAGCCGGCGAAGGCCAAATCCACCTTGCCATCCCCGTTGAAATCGCCCGTTTCCAGCGGGCCATACGCCTGGACCGTGATGGCTTGCGCCTGCGTGAACTGGCCGTTTCCCTTGTTCAAAAAGATATAGACGATATCGATGGGTACAGCACAATCGCCATCCGTGTCCACGGATAAGACGGCGATATCCTGTTTGCCATCGTGGTTGAAGTCTCCGGTCGTCGCCTCTGTATACGTACCCGGTTGGAGAGCGTATTCCGATACCACCGTGAAATGCCCTTTACCGTCTCCGGTAAACACGGTCAGTTGGCCGTTATTGGATTCGCAGTTGTGATCGTCAATCGAACCGGGATGCACCGCAAGGGCGCCCAGTTTCCCGCTGTTATCGAGGTTCGCAAGATACAAGGCATCGAATTCTCCGAAGTAACCGAAGGTCGCGATGGTGGGAGTAAAGCCGCCGTTACCATTCCCGGATAGAAGCCTCAAGGCATCGGGGAACTGCACAAGGATGTCGGCATTTCCGTCCCCGTTCACATCGCCAGTGTCAAGAATTACCGTAGCGCCTGCTTTGGAACTGCCAGGAATGGATTGCGGAGCGGAAAAGGATAGCTTCGGCGTAGTTTGCGAGAGAAGAAGCACGCTCGGCAGCAGCGTGGCCGCTGCGACGAGATATCGTAACTTTTTATGTGACATGGAGACTCCTGATAGGCAGATAGGTGATCACGCCCCGGGGAAATCTCCGGTTTCAGAAACAGGCGTTCTCAACTCGTAGCGGAGTCTACTCTCGGCCGGAGGGCTCCGCAATGAAAACAGGGTTCAGGGGATCAGCGTCGGGACGCGATAAGCTCGGCAGGATGTTACTTATTCGCTCTGCTTCATCAGGGCCTGGGCGGCCTGCTCCATCGTCACGTCGTTCGGCTCGGGTTGGAAGTGCGTCTTGACGTCATCTTCCTGCTCGGAGATTTCTTTGAACAGCAGCTCGTGGCCCTGGATGTGCACATGGGTTTCGGTGATCTGCCAGACGCCGTGGCCCGTCTCGCGCCGCTCCACGCCAAAGCTGCCGCCGGCCTTTAATCGGCCGAGCAAGCCGAAGCCGAAATCCACGTCGTGAATGAGCCGGCCCTTGAGGCTGGCGATGCGGTGCTGCTTGTTGTCCACCACCATGTCGCCTTCCATGGCGGCGAAGACGCGGGCCTCGCGCGTCGGCGGATTGAATTGCGGATCCGGCTTGAAGTGCAGCGTGGTCATGGTGCCGTCGTTGCCGGTCACGGTCCAGATGAACGCGACGGGGAGCAGCTTCAACATGTTCTCCGCCTGTTGATCGTCGTGCTGGCCGGCGCTGCGCTGCTTGGCCTGCGCGCTTGTGTCGTGGATGAAGCTTTGCATGCGCTTCCCCTGCTCGTCCTCGGAGATCTTTTGACCGTTCTCTTCGAGGACTCGCTTGACGTCGCCCTGGCTGGTCTCTGCCACCCACTGCACGACGCTCTGCTCCGGCTTCTTGTCGGACTCCTTGTAGATCCAGTGAGAGTGGTCATTCTTATCCGCGGCCAATTCCGTGTTTACCGCCGTCTGCACGATCTGTTTCGGGTCCTGCGCCCGCGCGACCGCTGCGCTCATGGTCAGCGCCAAACAGAACAGTACCGCTCCCTTGCTCATGACCCCACCCCTGTTTCCACCGTGGTGAGATGCAAGTACCCGGCGGAACCTGCGGCGCCGCTCTGCTGTGGCGGCCATTGCGTTCTGCGCGATGCGGATGAGGGCCTTGCAGCCAACCATGCCGGCAGCTACAACATTTCGAGTGCCTCGCGGCATGCAGCCACGTTCTGCCCGGTTACACTGAGCTTGCCTATGGGTACGGCCAAGCTGGTGACGGAGCAGGAACTGGAAGCGCTGGATGAGGAAGCGGTTTCTCCATCCACGCGCAAAATGCGCATGCTGCGCAAACTGCGCTGCGGTTCCCGCTTTGAGCGGGCGGCGCGCGCAGAAGGCGCGGAACGTATTGCCGGGGTGGATGAGGTGGGCCGCGGCGCATTGTTCGGGCCGGTGGTGGCGGCCGCGGTGGTGCTGCCGCCGGAGTGCCGCATCCGCGGGCTGCGGGATTCAAAACAGCTCGAGCCGGAGCACCGCGAGCGCCTGGCCAAGATCGTCGAACAGCGCGCGCTGGCTTTTGCGATTGAAGAGATCGACGCCGAGACCATCGACCGTGTGAATATCTATCAGGCCTCCAAGCTGGCCATGCTGGCCGCCGTGCGGCGGCTGGAGCCCGCGCCCGACCACCTGCTGATTGACGCGCTGCGTCTCGACCTACCCTGCCGGCAGACGAGCATCATCTACGGTGATTCGCTGAGCCTGTCGATCGCCGCGGCGTCGGTGATTGCCAAGGTGTACCGCGACCGCCGCATGTGCGAGTACCACGAGCAGTATCCGCAGTATGGGCTGGCCTCGCACAAGGGCTACAGCACGCCGGAGCACAAACGGGCGCTGCTGGAGCACGGGCCGAGCCCGCTGCATCGCTTCAGCTTCCGTCCGGTCGCGCAGCGTTCCCTGCCCTGGGACTACCCGGCCCCTTGCTGACGCGGCACGCACGCGCTGGTTTGCGGGCGACACTTTCAGGAGGACGATTTTGCCATTTCGGCTGATGTGCATTACGGCGCATCCGGATGACGAGAGCGGCGGATTCGGCGGCGCGCTGCTGCAGGCGCACGCGCAGGGCGCGGAGACGTCAGTGATCTGCCTGACCGAGGGCCGCGCGGCTTCGAACCGCGGCACCACGGCCAGCGACGACGAGCTGGCAGCGGAGCGCAAGCGGGAGTTTGCGGCCTCCTGCGAGATTCTGGGCGTGTCGCACGCGGAGGTGTGGAAGTTCCCCGACGGCGCGCTGCTGAAGGAGTGCGGGTACGACGTGGTGGTGCCGCTGGTGGAGTGCATGCGCCGGATGCGTCCGCACGTGGTGCTGACGTTTGGCGGGGACGGCGGGCCGAATATTCATCGCGACCACACCATGGCCGGCCTGTTCGCGACCGCGGCCTTTCACTGGAGCGGCCGGAGCTTTTTCGCACCGGAGCAACTGGCGGCCGGACTGCCGCTGTGGGCGCCGCAGAAGCTGTACTACGCTTCCACGCAGTTCACCGTTACCAAGTTCACCGAGGAAGCCGCGGTCGCGCCGAAGACGCCGACTTCGCTGGTGCTGGAACTGGGGCCTCTGAAGGAGATCAAGCGGCGGGCGCTCGAAGCGCACGGGACGCAACTGGTCCTGAGCCGGGCGGGCGAGCTGTACGAGCAGTATGGGCATGAGGAGCGGTACCTGCTGGTGGCGGCGCGCCATCCGGAGCTGATGGGCAGGGAGACCGGCCTGTTCGATGGGATAGAGCCCGACTGACCCGCGACCCGGACGGGCCAGAGCCCGGCGGTGATGAAAGATCGTCGTCCAACAGAGGGGCAGCGGCGTCTATAGGTGAGGAGGTCGCGAGGAGCCACGATGTTCCAGGCCGTCCGTTGTGCGTTGCTGCTGTTCGTCTTCTCCGTGGCGGGGATGGTGCCTGCGCTCCCCCAGGCGGAGCCGGCGATGGGCACGGTCTACGGGCATGTCTTCTGCGCCGATACCCAGAAGCCGGCGCGCTTCGCTACGGTGCATTTGCAGCCGGCGAAGACGGAGGCGGGCAGCTTCGGTATGGGCTTCATCATGGCCACCACGGGGAGCGACGGCAGCTTTGAAATGAACGGGGTGGCGCCGGGCGACTACTACGTCGAGGCCACGCTCGCGGGATACGTGCAGCCCATGCGCGGGCTGCGCGCTGAAGACCTGCAGCAACTGCCCCAGGCGGAGCAGGACCGCATTCTGTCGCAGATGACGCGCATTTCCGTGCCGGCCAACCAGTCGGTCTCCGCGCAGGTCACCATCTATCGCGGAGGCGTGCTGAGCGGCACCGTCACTTACGACGATGGCAGCTTGGCTCCGGGTATTTTCATCATGGCGATCCCGGCGCCGCCTGACATCTCCACCGGCGCCGCCACGGCCGATGTGGCGCGTCCACGACGGTACGGCAACTCCAACCAGACGGATGATCGCGGGCACTTCAGGATCAGCGGGCTGCCGGACGGCGTGTACACCGTGCAGGCCTGGCCGCGCACCATGTTGCCCACCTTCCTGGGCAACACGGTCAGCCGTACCCGGGCCAAGCGGGTGGAGATCCGCGGCGGGGATGAACACACGGGACTGGATATCCAGGTGCCGGTGATCGGGCTGCATCGGGTAAGCGGCGTGGTGATTGCGCAGAAGGATGGGCATCCGCTGCCGCGCGCGCTGGTGTCGCTGAAAATCTCGGGCGAGGCGACGGCGACGGACATCACGACGTCCACCGACCCCGAGGGCGTTTTCGTCTTCCCCACCGTGCCTGACGGACGCTACACCGCCACCGTGAACGGCGCCTATGACCAGGCCACGCATACCAGCTACCGCGGCAGCTCGAGCGAAATCGAAGTCAGCGGCGCGGACACGCCGGATGTGGTGCTGGGGCTGATGCCGAATTAAAGGGAGCTTAGGAGAGCACGGTCCGGAGGCGGCGCCGGCGGGCTTCGAGCAGCAGCCACAGACCACGCGAGAGCAACAGCACCATGAGGATCAGCGTGATGGTGACGGGCGTCAGCACGCCTTTTTTCACGATCCACCAGTAGTGGACTACGCCGCCGAAGGCCGCCAGGTAGGCGAGCCGGTGCAGCGCCTGCCATCGCTTGCCGCCCAGTTTGCGGATGGACCACTTGGTGGACGTCGCGGCGAGCGGAACAAGCAGCAGCCAGGCAGCGAAGCCGACGATGATGTACCGCCGCCGGGTCAGGTCATCGACGATGGTCGCCCAGTCCAGGCTGGCGTAGAGCGTGAGATAAACCGCCAGGTGCAGCGTGGCGTAGAAGAAGGCATACAGCCCCAGCATGCGGCGGAAGCGCACCAGCCAGCCCAGGCGCAGGGAAAGGCGGCGCACCGGCGTGATGGCAAGCGAGATGACCAGGATGCGCAGCGCGGCGAAGCCGGTGATGTGCGCGACAGTAGCAGTTGGGTCGGGGCCGAAGTTATTAGTGACGAAGTCGCGGGCCAGGATGGCCAGCGGGATCAGACAGGCGAGGTGCACCAGCACCTTGAGGATGACGATCGTGCGATTGCGCATGGGCAGCAGCGGGGCCTCGATCAACGCTTGAGATTGGTTCGAATCGTTCTAAACGCGAGCGTACGGGGACACTGATGCCTGCCCGGCAAACTTCCCTGCACCGGGATCAGGGTCCATCTCCGGCGGCTGGTTCGGCTGTCTGGAACAGGGTCAATAGTACCGTTTCAGATCCATCCCCTTGTACAGGCTCGCCACCTGGTCGCTGTAGCCGTTGAACATGAGCGTGGGCTGGCGCTGATGAAAGAGCGACGCGCCGATGCGCCGTTCCGTTTTCTGTGACCAGCGCGGGTGGTCCACGTTGGGGTTCACGTTGGAATAAAAGCCATACTCGTTGGGCGCCATCCGGTTCCAGGTTGTGGGCGGCTCCTGGTCGGTGAAATTGATGCGCACGATGGACTTGGCGGACTTGAAGCCGTATTTCCAGGGGACGACAACGCGTACCGGTGCGCCGTCCTGGTTGGGCAGCGTTTCGCCGTACAGACCAAAGGTGAGCAGGGTGAGCGGGTGCATCGCTTCATCCATGCGCAGGCCCTCGGTATAGGGCCACTGGATGGTGGACTCGCGCATCCCCGGCTCCTGCCGGGAGTCGGCCAGGGACAGGAACTGGACGTACTTGGCCTTGGGCAGCGGATCGCATTCGCTGATGAGCTTTGAAAGCGAGTAGCCGGCCCAGGGAATCACCATGCTCCAGGCCTCCACGCAACGGAAGCGATAGATGCGCTCTTCCATGGGCTGGAGCTTGAGCAGCGTGTCGATGTCGTAGGTCTTCTTTTTCTTGACCAGCCCGGTGATGTCCACCTTCCAGGGCCGCGTCTTCAGGCTTCCGGCGTTGCGCGCCGGGTCTTCCTTGCCTACGCCGAACTCGTAGAAGTTGTTATAGTGCGTGATGTCCTGGAGCGAGGTGAGCGTTTCTCCACTTACCGAGAGCGGGCTTTTGGTCGTCTGCAGCTTTTCCCCGGCAAGGGCTACCTGCTCCGGGCTGGCGAGGTGGGAAAAGCGCTCCGCCCCCAGCGCGAGCACACCCGCTGTCGCTGCCGCTTTCAGGAAGAAGCGCCGGTCCCGGTAGGCCGATTGCGGGGTGATCTCCGAAGATGGAATGTCCGATCGTTTGCGTATCAACATAGTCCCGCCTTTCCACGGAGCGCACCCTTTAGACGCGGGGGCCGCCAAATGATTACAGGCCTGCTTCTAGAATACGCACGGCGGAGGACGCCGGATGCCGTTCCGGCAAACTCGCTGTGAGCAGGTGAGAACCCGCAGAGGGTTTTCCGGGGAGGCAACAACCACACTGCCCCGCCTCCCTTCCAACAGGTTGACACACGCGGCCCCCAACTTCCCGCGTAACGAGTACGAAAGGAAAGCACATGGCAGGAACATCAGACAGGGCGGTAGACAGGACCACGGGCGACATTCCGCCCTACGACCAGAGCAGGATGCGCGAAGCCTCCGAGACGCTGCTGCGTGCCCGGCGGACGCTGACCCCCATCCGCGAGCTTCCAGTGCATCAGCGTCCCGCTACGCTGGAAGAAGCCTACCGTCTGCAGGACGACATGCTGGTATCCCTGGGCGAGGTGGGCGGCTGGAAGGTGGGCGCGACCTCCCCTGACGGCGTGCCTATCTTTGCGCCCATGCCGATGTACACCATTGCGCCGACGGGTACGCTGATCGCGAACAAATTCCGGCGACTGCGCGGGGTGGAAGCCGAGATCGCTTTCCTGCTGGGCCGCGATCTCCCGGCGCGCTCCCAGCCCTACTCGCGCGAAGAGGTGGCGGCAGCCATCGAGAGTTGCCACCCTGCTATTGAGTTGCTGGAGTCCGGCTTCTTCGATCCGGAGGCTGTGGACCGCCTTTCCGTCATCGGGGATCTGCAGATCCACGGCGGGTTTGTCTACGGCAACGCCGCACCGGGATGGGAGGACTTCGACTTTTCGCACGAGACCGTTTCGCTGGACGTGAACGGGAAGCCCGAGATCACCAATGGCTCGAACGCCGCCGGGGGCGACCTGTTGCGCCTGGTGGTGTGGCTGGTGAACGAAGCACAGCAGCGCACCGGGGGATTGTTAGCGGGCCAGTGGATCACCACTGGGAGCTGGACCGGCCGCACCTACCTGAAACAGGGCGATGCGGCGCGGGTGAACTTCGGGAAATTCGGAAGCTGCTCGGTGCGCTTCGAATAACGCGCGTGCGCGCACCACGTACCTGACCCGAGAGCCTATTCTGCGCTGCGCTCCGCCATGGGCATGCGGGAGCGGAGCGCGTACACAATGCTTCCGGAGACGGCTACGGCCAGCGCCGCCCATAGCTCCCGGGCGGCGCCGCGGCGGGCGATGAGCAGAAACAGAGAACCGGCGATGGCGACCAGTGCGGGCACGGGATAGAGCCACATGCGGAAGGGCCGCGGCCGGTCCGGCTGCCGGTGGCGCAGCACCATGACCCCAACCTGCTGCAAAAGAAACTGCAGCACAATCCGCAACGCAACCAGTGCCTGGATGACGGTGCGCAGGTCGAAGAAGCAGAACAGGCAGGCGATGCCGCCGAGCAGCAGCAGGGAGTGACTGGGGAAGTGTCCGCGCGGATGCAGGCGGCCGAGGCTGCGGAAATAGTTGCCGTCGCGCGCCGCCGCATAGGGTACGCGCGAGCCGCCCAGCAGCAGCGAGAAGAGCGAGCCGAACGCCGTCCAGATCACCATCCACGCCACCACACGCGCAGCCAGCGGGCCGAAGGTCCTTTCCAGCAGCACCGCGATGACCGCGTAGCCGTTAACGCTGCGGTGCACCCCGCCCATCTCCTGCCACGGCACCACGCCCAGGACGCTGATATTCATGACCAGGTAGAGCGCCGCGACGATGGCGATCGAATAGAGCACGGCGCGGGGGATGGCGCGTCCGGGATCGCGAATTTCTCCGCCGAGGAAGCAGACCGTGTAGTAGCCCCAGTAGTCGTAGGTGGCGATCAATGTGGCCGCACCCAGCCCTTTGAGAAACGAGCCGGAAAGGTGAAACGCGCCCGGGGGAAAGCTGAAGGCCAGCGCGGGATGGAAGTGCGTCACGCCCGCGATGATGACAAACAGCATGGTGAAAGCGACGCCGCCCCACAACAGCCAAGCCAGCTTTTCCACCGCGGCCAGCCGGCGATACAACAGCAGCACCGCCAGCGCGCACACCCCTACCGCGAGCACGCTGGTGCGCTGCACATGCGCGAGCGCGCCGGCGCTCAGCACAGATCCGCTCAGTTGCGGATACAAATACACCGCGTACTGCGCCAGGCCCAATGCGCCCGAAGCCATGACCAGCGGCGCGGTAAAGGTGAACTGCCAGACGAAGAGGAAGGAAAGCAGGCGGCCCGCATCGTGGGAATCGCGGGCACCCGGGTCCCGCTTGCCGGCCTTGCCATAGATGGCGCGCAGAAAGGCATACGAGCCCCCGGCTTCCGGAAGGGTCGCGCCCAGCTCCGCCCACACCAGCCCATCGCATACTGCCAGCAGCGCGCCGAGTATCCAGCCGAGCATGGCCTGCGGACCGCCCATCGCGCTGACGATCAGCGGCAGCGTGATGAATGGGCCCACGCCCACCATCTCCAGCATGTTGAGCGCCACCGCGCTCCGCAGCCCGATTTGCCGGCCAAGGGCGACGGGCAGGCTGCTTGAGGGTCGATCGTTCTGAGCAGGCATAAGGTTGGAGACGCCGCTGGATTGTACACTGACGCTGGATGAAGAGATCATTTCGACACGGTCCCGCGGCCCTGATTCTGTTGCTGATTCCGGGCGCCACCGGGCCCTCTGCCGCGCTTGCCCAGAACCTCCCCGCGCCAGCACAGGCCGCGCCAGCACAGTCAGGAGACGACGCTTCCTCCGGTGGCGCAGCGGCTTCCGCGATAGACCAGCCGCGCATCGATACGCATGCTCCGGGACGCGAGCGCGGCAGCGCAGCCCTGTGGGAGGACCTGCAACGGCTCAGCACCTGGGGCAGCGTGATGATGATCACGGCGCACCCGGACGATGAAGACGGCGGGATGCTCACGTATGAGTCGCGCGGCCTGGGTATGCGCGCGGGGCTCTTCTCGCTGACCCGGGGCGAGGGCGGGCAGAACGTGATGTCCGCCGCGGAAAACGACGCTCTGGGCCTCATCCGCACCAACGAGCTACTGCGCGCGGGTGCATGGTATGGCACCGTTACGGATACTAACGATGGGCAGTACTGGGGCACGGTGGCGGACTACGGCTTTTCCAAGACGATGGATGAGGCACTGGGCCAGTGGGGGCACGATCGCGTGCTCTACGATGCCGTGCGCGCCGTGCGCATGTTCCGGCCGCTGGTGGTCGCCTCGGTTTTTGTGGGCGGCCCCACCGACGGCCACGGGCAGCACCAGGTAGCCGGCCTGATGGCGCAGGAAGTCTTCAAGGCCGCCGGCGACCCCACCATCTTCCCCGACCAGATCGCGAGCGGGCTCGCTCCCTGGCAGCCGCGCAAGGTCTATGCCCGCGTGCCCTCGTTTTCCATCTCGCCCAAGGGCATGTACGACTACGCTACCGGCAAGTGGGCGCCGGTACGCTTTCGGGATTACGTGCACGATACCTGGATCGAGGGCGTGCCGGCGGTGAATGTCGAAATCCCCGAAGGCACGCGCGATCCGGTGCTGGGCGAAAGCTATATCCAGACCGGCCGGCGCGGCCTGGGCGAGCAGAAGACGCAGCATGCCGGGCCGGTGGTGCCGCTCGCAGGCGCGACCAATATCGCCTATCACCGCTATGCCGCAGCCCTGCCCAACGGAGTTGTGCTTTCGGATCACGAGCAGAGTTTTTTCGACGGCATCGATACTTCCCTGCCCGGTCTGGCCGGCCTGGCGCACGGCGACGCGGCGTTTATGAAACCGTCGCTGGCACGTATCGATAAGCTGGTGAAGCAAACCATGCTCACCTACGTTCCCGCGCAGCCGGAGAAGATCGCGCCGCTGCTGGCGGACGGCTACAAGCGTACGGCAGCGCTGCTGGGCGAAGTGGAAGCGAGCCGCCTGAGCGCGGAGGACAAGTACAACCTCAGCCACGAGCTCCGGATCAAGCTCACGCAATTCAACCAGAGCCTGGCCGAGGCGCTCGGCATCGACGTGGCCGCGCTGGTCACGCCGGCAGGCGGTGGCGCGCGCCGCTTCGATCCGTACGCCTCCGCTTCGAAAGCGCTGCCCCTGACGCCGGAAGAGACGGCCGGCTCCGTCAGTCCCGGCGACAGCTTCCGGGTACGCGTGCACATCTCCGTGCCGCTCAGTGTGCAGCTTGCGAAGGTTTCGCTCACCACCCCGGAGGGCGAGCACTGGCAGGTGACGCGCTTGGGCGCGCCGGGCCTGGACGATCTCCACAGCCAGAGCGGGGACGTGATCTTCGGCGTGGTGACCGGCAAGGATGCCCAGCCGACCGCGCCATATTTCTCGCGGCCTTCCCCGGAGCAGGCGTACTACGACCTGCTCCAGCCGCAGTGGAGGAACCGCTCGTTTGCGCCGTATCCGGTGGCAGCGGTGGCGGATTTCACGTACCAGGGAGTGACGGTGCGACTCGCGCGCACGGTGGACACCATGCATCGCGTGGTCGGACTGGGTGCGGTGTATGCGCCGCTGGTGGTTGCGCCCGAGCTTTCCGTCACACTGGCGCAGCACGCCGGCATCGTCCCCCTGCCTGCAGCGGGGGCGACCAATGCGTTCACCTTGCCGGTGCGCGTGAGCAGCAATGCCGTGGGCGCGGCAGAAGGAACGCTGCGGCTGGAGTTGCCGGAGCACTGGACGAGCACCCCGGAATCCGCCAGCTTTCGCCTGCGCGGCGGCGAAGACCAGACGGTCGCCTTCACGGTGACGCCGAGCGGGCTTTCGACCGAGGCGTACCATGTCAAGGCGGTCGCGGAGAGCGGGAATTATCGCTACAGTTCCGGTTACGAACCGGCCGGCTATCCCGGGATTGCCAGCTATAACCTTTACCGTGCCGCGGAGTACCAGGTGAGCGGCGTGGATGTAAAGGTCGCGCCTGGGCTCAATGTCGGTTACGTGATGGGCACGGGCGACCAGGTGCCGGAAGCGCTCGCGGAGCTCGGCATCCATGCGCATCTGTTAAGCACGCAGGACCTGCTCACGGGCGACCTCAGCCAGTACGACACGATCATGCTGGGCATCCGCGCCTATGCGGGGCGCCCCGAGCTTGCGGGGCTAACGCCGCGGCTGCTGAAGTACGTGCACGATGGCGGCACGGTGGTGACGCAGTACATGAGCCCGGAGTTCGACGGCAACTACGGGCCCTACCCGTACGTGCTGGGCGGAAATCCGGAAAAGGTGGTGGACGAGCGCGCTCCGGTGACGCTGCTGCTGCCGGAGCATCCGCTGCTTTCCTGGCCCAACCGCATCACCGCGGCTGATTTCGCGGGCTGGATCGAGGAGCGCGGGCACTCGTTCATGCAGTCCTGGAGCCCGCAGTACCAGGCGCTGACAGAAACGCACGATCCGGACCAGGATCCGCAGCGCGGGGGCCTGCTTTACGCCCGCTACGGCCAGGGTGCGTATATCTACGCCGCGTACGCGCTCTATCGGCAGACGCCGGAAGGCGTACCCGGGGCGTTCCGCATTCTGGCGAACCTGGTCAGCGCAGGCAAGGCGCCGCAGGCTACCGAACCGGCAAAAACACCTGTGCGCCCAAAACCGCACGCACGCCGATAAGGACACCGCGGGCGCGGCCCTACTTCGGGGGAGACCACTGCTCGTCGGCGGAAGGGCCGTAGAGCGCCGGGACAGGAATGCCGTTCAGGCGGAGGTAGACGCCGAGTTGAGCCACGTGGTGGACCAGGTGGTTCATGCACATGGTCCTGAAGGAGAGCGAGCGCGGATCGTTGGAGATAAGCTGCGGACCGAAGGAGAAGCGCCAGGGAGCGGCGAGGGCCTCGTCCGATGCGCCGGCGAGGGCTTCTCGACACGCAGCGGCGCTGCTGTCAAAACGCTCGAGGCACTCCTGCCGGGATTTGAAAGTGAGGTCGGGATGGGGCCGGGTGCTGCTGGCCAGGTCCATGCCTTCATCGGCGATGAGGTAGGAGCCGAACAGCGGGAGGGTGGCACAGTGCATGGCGAGTTTGCCGATGGGCATGGATTTTTCGTGCGGCTTGTAGTCATTCGCGCCTTCGGGCACGCGCTCCAGAGTGCGGCGGGTGTTGGACATCTCCCGTTCGAAGTCTTGGAGCAGGAGTTCTGCTGTGGTCATTTTCTGATCTCCTCAAGTTGATAAAAGCATCTGTTGCGTGGCGACGTTTGTGACACGAGCTATCCGCATCATCTCATTACCGAGCGAAATTCAGCCGCTGAATACGCTAGAGGGAGATGAGCACTCCGCGTAATAGCGTATGAAGATAACGTGTTGATCGATGTAGAATCGCTCATACCGATGCACGCTCCCAGACTTTTCCCCAGCACAGCAGTTCTCCCACTTCTCCTGGTCCTTCTTGTCCCCGGTGCGCTGGCCGCGCATGGTCAGAGCTTGGTTGACCATTGGCAGGAGCGCGTGAACCGGACGCAGGCCGAACAGCCCCGGTGGGTGACGCCGCTGGTCACGGTGACGCCGCGCCTGGAGCAGGAGTTCCGCACCGATTTTGTCCGGCAGATCACACCACGGCTGACCAATACCTGGAACTTCGGCAACGGGAAAGGGCTGGAGCTGATCCCGGCGCGCCGCATTGAACTGATTGCGAATGTGCCACCCTATCTCCAGCACAATGCGCCCAGGGTGAAGGATGGCTTCGGGGACGTGTCGTTCCTGATGAAGTACCGTATCTATGCTTCAAACGAGGAAGGCCACAACGCCATCGTGACCGCGTTCTTCTCCGGCTCGGTGCCAACGGGCAGTTACAGCAATGGCGCGCCGAATGCGACGGTCACGCCAACCCTCGCCGGGGGCAAAGGATGGCGGCACTTCGACGTGCAGACCACCATAGGCGCCACGCTGCCTGTCGGCGACGGCGACCGGCTGGGGCGTCCCGTGGCCTGGAATACTGCCGTGCAATACAAGGCCGGCTTCGCGTGGCCGCAGATCGAGTCCAATGCCACCTGGTACCACGGCGGAGCGAACGATGGAAAGATGCAGAACTTCCTCACGCCCGGCGTGATCACGCGCTTCCCTCTTCATCACCGTCTGAAGCTGGTAGTAGGTGCCGGCATGCAGATCGCCACCTCGGGTTTTCACAGCTACAACCACGGGCTGATTGTGACCGGGCGGCTGCCCTTCTAGGCTGCTCCGTGGGGACGCGCATTGCGGCCCCGCATGTCGTGTCATCGGTGCGCCGAGATAAGACCGCGAGCCCAGTCGCAAAACGGGAAAAAATACACGCCACCTTCCGCATTCTCGCTCTATTCAAGGCCTGTTCTTTCAATATTCACAGAGCACTGTCAGGCTTGCAGCAAGTCATCCGTGCATCTGCTCCAGACCCGTCCGGCAATGCTGGCCGGGCGGGAGGGTGGACGACGAATTTTGCAAGAAGAGAGGCTCAATGACAAACCACCTCAAGGCGCTGGCTACCTGCGTGTTGGTGTCTGCAATGGCAGCGGCCGCGCAGGCGCAGACCGCGGGAGCGACAACGCCCAAGGCCGGCACGCGCAGCACCGCACCGCGCACGCATCGTGAAGCCGCACCCCGCACGCGGCGCAGAGCCGTGGCGCATACACCTTCGATCCAATCGCAGATTGAAGAGCTGCGCACCGAGATGCAGCAGCAATCGGCCCAGCTCCAGCAGCTCCGGCAGCAGTTGGCCGACAGCAATGCGCAACTGCAGCAGGCACAGCAGGCCTCCCAGACGGCTGCTGCGAGCGCGCAGCAGGCGCAAACCCAGTCGCAGCAGCAGGCTTCGACGTTGGCGGAAAGCGCCACCGCGGTTTCCAATCTGCAGGGCGCAGTTTCAGACCTGAAGTCGAACAGCACCTCGCTCGCTTCGACGGTGCAGGAAACGCAAACGGTGCTGAGCCAGAAAGTCGATCACCCCGACGCCATTCATTACCAGGGAATTACGCTCTCGCCCGAAGGCAGCTTCCTGGCGGCGGAAACCGTGTATCGCAACCGTGCTACCGGCGGCGATATCAACACGCCCTTTACCGGCATTCCCTACAGCAACCAGGCGCAGGCCAAGGTCTCGGAGTTCTACGGCTCCGGCCGCCAGTCACGCATTGCCCTGCTGGCGCGCGGCGACACGGGATCGCTGCACCTGTCCGGCTATTACGAGGCGGACTTCCTTTCCGCCGCTGTCACCTCCAACAACAACCAGAGCAACAGTTACAGCCTGCGCCAGCGGCAACTGTGGGGCCAGGCGCGCTTTGAGAACGGGATCAGCTTCACCGCCGGTCAGATGTGGTCGCTGGCCACGGAGAATAAAACCGGCATCGAGAACCGGACGGAGGCCCTGCCCAGCACCATCGATTCGCAGTACTCCGTCGGTTTTGTGTGGGAGCGCCAGTACGGCGCGCGCGTGGTAAAGAACTTCGACAACCGGTTCTGGCTCGGCGCTTCCGTGGAAAATCCGCAGATCCCGGCCGTGAGCGGCCACAGCCTGCCGCTGAATGAGTTCGTCGGCGTCGCGGGCACGGGCGGCGGTCTGTATAACTCGACGGCTAACTACGCTTCAAACGTCGCACCCGACATGATTCTAAAGGTGGCCTTCGAGCCAGCTTTTGGCGGCCACTATGAAGTGTTCGGCATCGGCCGCTTCTTCCGCAACCGCGTTTACCCGAACACGGTCGTCAGCTCGACCGGCACCCTTACCGGCACCGCGGCCCGCGCTTATAACGACACCACAGTCGGCGGCGGCGTGGGTGGCAGCATGCGCGTGCCTACGCTTCACAAGCACCTCGAAGTCGGCGTTAAAGGTCTGTGGGGCGACGGCATCGGCCGCTACGGGAGCAGCCAGATCGCGGACCTGACGCTGCGGCCGGATGCGCAATTGGCGCTGATCCACGGCTACTCCGCGCTGGGCACGCTGGAGTACCACGCCACGCCACGGCTCGACCTCTACGCGAACTATGGCGTGGACGGCACGCTGCGGCGTTATTTCTTCACCAACGCGGCACACACCGCGACCGAAGGCTACGGCGGATACGCGGCAAACAACTCCGGCTGCTTCACCGAGCCGCTGCCTACCGCCGCCTACGCTCCGGGCGCGCAGAGCAGTTGCAATGCCGATACCAAGGACGTGCAGGAAGGCACGCTGGGCTACTGGTATGACCTGTACAAGGGAGACAAGGGCCGCCTGCGCCAGGGCATCCAGTACAGCTACTTCACCCGGCACGCCTGGTCGGGGGCCGGCAGCCTGGCGCCCAAGGGGATCGACAACGGCGTGTGGACTTCGTTCCGGTACTACCTGCCCACGGCGCCGGCGAAGGTCAAAGGTAAATAATGTAACAGCACTGGTGATATTAAGGGCGTCCTTCGCGGACGCCCTGTTGTTTTGCCCCTCGCTATTCGGTGCGCAAGGCTACCATCGGCTCAATCCGTGCAGCGCGCACGGCAGGCAGGACCGCTGCGAGCCCGGCTGCAAGCGCCAGCACCAGCGCCGCTGCGCACAGCACCATCGGGCTGTAAGGTGTGATGCCGTAAAGCTGGCCGGCCATGAGCCGTCCAAAGAGCAGCGCGGCAGGAACGCCGATGATGAGCCCGAGCAGCACCTGGCCGAAGGCGCCGCGCATGACGAGGCGAAGCACGGAAACGCGATCCGCACCCAGTGCCATGCGAATACCGATCTCGCCCGTCCTCCGCTCCACCGTGTACGCGGTGACGCCGTACAGGCCAATGGAGGCGAGCACGAGGGCCAGGATGCCGAAGATCTCCGCCAGACGCGCAAGGAGCGACTCCTGCGTGAACTGATCGCGCACCTGCTGCTGCATGGTTTGCATGTTGTCCACGGCAATGTTGGGATCGACGCTGGCCAGCGCCTGCCGCACCTGCGGCTCGAGCGAACTGGCCGAAGCAGAGCTCTCCAGCACCAGGGCGTTGGCGAAATGGCTGCGATCTTCCCCGGTCTTCTCTTCCGGCTTGTCCCACACCGACCAGTGGGCGATCGGCATAAACCACATGGGCCGGATGGGGTCGTGCAGGTCCCAGGTGGAGTAGCGCGTGTCCTCGGAGACGCCGACGATTTCATACTCGCCCGCGTGGCTCAGCTCATCGAGTCCGATGTGATGTCCCAACGGGTTCTGTTTCCCGAAGAACTTGCGCACAAAGGCCTCATTCACCACGGCCACAGGCCGGCCCTGCACGGCTTCATCGTCGGTGATGGCGCGCCCTTGCACGATGCGGGTTCCCACCACCTTGAAGTAGCCAGGGCCAACGCGGTTGTACGAGGAGCTGTTTTCTTCCGGGCGCACGCTGGGCGGCTTGCCTTCGACGAAGGTCGCGGTGCTCCAGTTATTTCCTTCCATCGGGCTATAGAGTGCGTAAGCGGCGCCGCTTACGCCCGGCAGCCGGCTCATCGATTCCATGAGCCGCCGGTAAAAGGCCGCGTACTGCTCCGGTTGCGTAATGGAGCGGTCGGCGTCCATATGGACGACGATGCGTCCTGCCGGCTGGAAACCGTAGTGTTGTGTCTGGAGATGAGCCAGGCTCCCGGTCAGCAAAGCCGCAGCGGAAAGCAACACCAGCGAGACCGCGGCCTGGAGCACTACCAGCGCCTTCTGCGGCAGCGCCGCGCCCTTTTGCGTACCGCGATTGGCGCCGCGCATGGCCTCTACCGGGTTCGTCCGCGAGGTGAGCAGGGCCGGAGCCATGCCAAACAGGATGCCCGTAAACAGTGAAGCAAACAGGCAGAAGGCGAGCACCGGCAACGACGGCGTGGCGTGGAGCGGCAGCCCTTTGGACTCGGCAAACGCAAGTTGCAGAATGGCGCGCGTGCCGACAAAGGCGACCACCAGGCCGGCAATGCCGCCCAGCAGCGAGAGCACCACGCTTTCCACCAGCGCCTGCCGCACCAGGTGCGCGCGCGGCGCGCCCAGCGCCAGGCGAACGGACGTGCCCAGCCGCCGCGCCATGCCGCGGACCAGCATCAGGTTCGCCAGGTTTGCGCAGCAGATGAGCAGCACAAACAAGGAAGCCGCCAGCAGGATGTGCAGACCGCTGCTGAACTGCTCCTGCATGGAGGTGATGCCTGCGCCGCCCGGCGTCAGTTGCGTCTTCTGCTCGGGCAGATGCTTCCGCTCATCGGCGGTCATCTGCGCGTACTGCGAGTGGAGCCATTGCTGGAGCGCCACGTTGACCTGCGCGTTGACCGCGCGCACGTCCGTGCCGGGAGCGATGCGGCCAATCAGGTGCAGCCAGTGCGGCGTGGGCAGCAGGAGTACGGAGGAAAGTCCCTTGATGAGCGGCTCGTCCGCCAGCGGAACGTAGTAGTCGGGCGGGGTATCGTTCAGCCGGTCACCGTAAAATCCCGGAGGCGTGATACCGATGATGGTCACCGGCCGGCCATTCACCATATAGGGCGCACCCACCACGGCGGGGCGCGAGCCGTAATCCTGGCTCCAGGCGCGGTAGCTCATCATGGCGACGGGCGGGGCTCCCTGCTGATCGTCAGAAGGACTGATAGTGCGCCCCAGGTAGGCCTGCACGCCCAGCGTGGAAAGAGCATTGCCGGAAACGAAGATGCCCGGGGAAGAGACCGGAGCGGCCGGGCTTCCCTGGGGCCGCACGCTGAACATTTCCTGCCCTGCCTGATAGGCCGCCAGACTGCTGAAACCGGAAGTATGGTCTCGCAGGTACTGATAGAACGGGTAGGAAAAGATGGAAAAGTCGGGGCGATGCTGCTCGCCTTCCTGACGGTACCCGCCTTCATAGCAGCACTCGTTGTGGCTGCCCACGCGCCAGAGTTCGCCCGGCTTGCTGACCGGCAGCGAGCGCAGCAGTACGGCATCGACCAGGGTGAAGATGGCGGTGGTCGCGCCAATGCCGAGCGCCAGTGTCAGTATCGCGGTGATGGCGAAACCAGGCGCTTTGCGCAACTGCCGAAAGCTATATCGAAGATTCTGAAGCAGCATGTGCATCGCTCTCCTCCTGGCAGTCTGCCGGCAATAGGTGCATCTGGCCAGCCAAAGTGTTGCGCCGGAGTCTTGGCTTGTTTTCAGGGGATTTGGCGTGGGTGAGGCGGGACTGGGCCGAAGCCCGTGTCCGAAAGCGGCGCGCGCTGTCCGTTTCCGAACAGCTTTGGCGGCTACCGGGGCTGACTAAAAGCGGCCGTTAGACCACGGCTGGAAGGCTGGCTGCCGGTACTGGCAGCCCGACGCGGCGATAGATCTCCGGCCGCACCGCATGCCAGTGTTCTTCCATCCATGCATCGGCGGGGCGGTCGTAGTAGCTCCACGAAATGTGCCGCGCGTTCGAGCCCACGAAATGTGCGCCGCAGCGGCCCAGTTCGCTGCGATGCGGCCAGAAGGGCGAGCAGATCGTGACGTCTTCTGCCGAGACCAGCAGCACCTCTCCGATGCGCGCGAGCGCTGCGGCCTGGAGGCCCTGCTCATCGAGCTCCGAGCGGAGCAGGACCGGCGCACCGGTCGCGTGTTCCTGTTCGCGCAGGACGGTGCGCATGGCTGCCGCCAGGTCGGCGTGCGACGGCAATCCGCGGATGCCGGAGTTCAGATGGCCGGGAGGACAGCACTGGTCGAACTGCCCCAGGCAGCGGCGGACGTCTTCCGCCATCAGGCATGCGTCCTCGCGTGCGAGGAAGGCATCGAGCGCGGCGGGCCTGCGCCAGAGGATGCAATCGTTGTCCAGAGCCAGCTCATGGCGGTCGGGAAAGAGAAGCAGCGGGGCCAGCTTCCAGCCCACGCCTTCGCTCATGCCCGCGTCGAAATGCGGCTGGAGAAAGGCAGGGACCTCCCGCGATACATCGCGCCACGAGATATTGTCCGGCACCGCCCCGGTACGCTCGCGCGCTTCGTCCAGAGAGAGCGAGTTGACGCATACGGTGTAGGCCGTCTCCGGGCCAAACAGCCGTACGGCGCCGTGAATGGACAGCCGCAGCTCTTCGAAGCCGCGCGCGGAAACGTCGCCCACGGTCCAGCGCACGCTCAGCTTGGGGAGGGCGGCACTCACCTCTGCTGCTCGCCTCCGGCCATGTGGACGAGCATGGCGTCGCTTTCCTCGGTGGGCGAAGCGGCCGCGGTGGGCAGAACGACTCCGTAAGTAGGCTCCACTTCCGGGCCCCACAGGCGCTTGTAGGGCTCATCGCCGCGCAGCATGTCGAGCCAGGACGCACCGCGGGCCACGGCCCGCTCCACGGCAAAGCCGAGCAGCAGCGTGCCGGGGCTGAAAGGGCCGTAATCCGGGTCGAAGCCGTTCAGGTAGTAGTAGACCTTGCGCTCCGGACGATGCGGGCCGTCGGCAAGTCCGTAGAGCACCGCCACCATCTCATCGTCCAGCAACAGGGCATGCATGCGCAGCAGTTCCGCATCGAGCAGTAGCGGAATCGATTCGCGATTCGCGGCCAGCACCCGCGGATCTTCGAGCACTCCCGGCTCGCCGCGGCTTTGCCACCGCTTGGCGTGCAGCGCGATGAGCCGGTCGAAGAAGATCAGCGCCGTTTCCGGTGTAGCCGTCACAAATCGCAATTCGTAACTGCGCTCTGCCCTGTTTCTGTAGTAGTTCAGGTTGCCGCGCAGCTTGCCGTGGAGCACGCCGTCCTGCGGCAGGTGCATCTTCGAGCAGGGTTCCGAAGAGAAGATCGGCGCGCCCAGCCGACGCGCTACTCGCAGCAGGTGCGACTCCGGTGGCAGGTGCGCGAGGTATGTTTCGTCCCAGGCATCGCGCATTGTCGCCAGGCGATCCAGTGCGGCGATCACCGCCGTCTCGGCCGTCGTGGGATCAAAGACGCCGCCCTGGTAATCGCTGGTGCCCGCGCCGACAAACAGCAGCTTGCGGCGTGAAGACTGCGGGTCGGGATAGATGTAGAGCGGCAGCAGTCCGATGAGCCTGCCTCCTGCGTCGCGGACCACGATGGCCAGCAGCTCGCCTTCGTCGAAATGATGCCACCAGGGCAGCAGCCACGCGGGCGACTGAAACGGCGTGGCCGCGGTGTCTCGTCGCCACAGCTCCCACCACTCCGGCGCGAGCGCGTCGAAAGCCTCGGCAGTGCGCACCAGCTCGGTGCGGCAGCCACTAGGCATGCGCGAACGCCCCTGTCGAGGCAGTTTCGATGACCTGCGGCGGTTTGCCCGCGAGCAGGGCGTCGTACAAGGCGAAGTAGTCGGCGATCATGCGCTGTTCGGAGAAACACTCCCGGGCGTGTTGCCGGCAGATTTCCGGATTTATCTCAGCGGCGCGCCCGATCGCGCGGGCCATTTCGTCTACATCGCGCACCAGGAATCCTGTCACGCCGTCCCGCACAATTTCAGGAACGGCGCCGGAGGGGAAGGCGACCACCGGCGTGCCTTCCGCGCAGGCTTCCATCGCCACCAGCGAGCTGGTTTCGGGCGCAAGCGTGGGCAGCAGCAGACACTGCGCGCCGCGCAGCAGACGCCGTTTGCGCGCCGGACCCAGCAGCCCGAGGAAGCGGTGCCCGACGGTGTTTGCCGGCGCAGCCAACCGGGGTGCGATCTCCTCTGCGAAGTACCGCTGGTGATCCGGGTACGGGTATACCTGGCCTCCGATCAGCACCGGGATGCCGGCCCGCGTGCCGGCATCGAGCGCGGTGTGCAGATTCTTCTCCGGGCAGAGGCGGCCCAAGGCCAGCGCGAACCCGCGCGCGCGCCGCGGTAGCCGCCGCTGCGGAAGGCAAACGCCATTGGCTACTACCGGGAGATCGCGAAAACCCGCTGGGCAACTCGCGCGCTGCGTCGTCGAGACACACTGCAGATGCATGGTCGCCTGGCCCGGCTGCGGTGGCCGCGCCCAGATGGAAGGCGGATACCAGGAGGGCGGAAGATGTAATGTAACCAATACAGGCACGTTTGCCCGCACCGCATACTCGTGGAAATCGATCCCGTGCATGTGTACCAGATCCACGGTTTCCGTCGCGAGCACGCGGTCGATGTTGGCCTGGTGCCACCTGCGGACCCGTACCCGCTGCGCTTCTGTGATCTGCCCCGGTTCGACCGGCGTCGGCAGCAGCGTTCCGGCTATCCTGGAACCCGCCTGCGCCACCACCAGGGAGCGGTGCCCCGCCCGGACCAGCGCCCGATCCAGCGCGAGCAGGATCTGCTCCGAGCCACCTGCAGTATCCGGCCTGACCTGCGCAAACGGGTACGCGATGCTCAGCACTGTCAGCGGCATGGGGCCGCCTCCCGCAGGAGTCGCTCCTGCGCTGCGCGTGCCTCGCTGCAGAACCGATCGCCCGTCATGCCCCAGAGGAAATACTCATAGAACAGCTTGCCCGGATGCGGGCGCTCGGCGAAGTTGTAGGCGGGCGCGATGCGAAAACGCTCCACGTCCACTGGGAAGAATTGCAGCGTCTCACGCTGGGTGGGGAAGGAGGCAAGCAGCGCCTGCTTGCGCTCCCGCTCTTCCGGCGACAACCAGTGCTCCACCGCCGCAGGCCCGCTGCCGGGAAGAAAGACGCCCGTCTCGATGCCGCCCTGCGGCCCCTGGTGATAGAAGGCCGCTTCCACGATCAGCGGCGTTTGCTCCCCCGTCGCCGCCATCTGCCGCACCGCTGTGTGGACGGCGAACGCGCATGCGTCGTGATCCGGGTGGCCGCCCTCGTAGGGATGCGTGACCACCACCTCCGGACGGAACTCGCGCAACTGCTGCAGCACTTGGTCTGCCAGGTTCCCCAGCGCGTGCGCAGCGCGCTGGTCGGGAATCCCGAGCTGCCGCAGTTGCGAGGAGGGAATGCCGGCCAGCGCGCAGGCAGCTTCGAGTTCCCTGCGCCGGGCCGCGCGGTAGTCTGCGAGCGAGGCGAAGCCGTGCGCGCGCGCATCGCCGCCGTCAAGCGGCGCGCCGTCGGTTACATGCAGCAGAACGGCATCGCAGTAACGGCGGAGCCGCGCACCCAGCGCGATCACTTCATCATCCGGATGCGCCACCACGATCATCGCCCGGGGCGCAGGCACAGCGTCGGTGACGGGCGCGGTGGCGCGCCGGAGGCGTTCCTGGTCGGCTTCTCCGGCAGACTCAGACATGCCCCTCCACCTTGACGCCATTGTTCCCCGCCGGCGCTGCTTCGCCGTTTGCCCGGGGGCCGAGCGCGGCCGGGCGCGCGCCGGCATAAGGACGCTCCGACAACAGCCGGATGGCTTCGCGATACCCGTGCAGCGTGCCCACGTCCACGTAGGACTCCCCGGCGCGCACCGCGGTCGCCCGCCCGCCTTCCGCCAGGTACGCATTCACCAGCGTGCCGAAATACTCGTCGCCGCGCTCGGGCCGCCGCCACAGCGCGTGCAGTTCGTGGAAGACGCGCCCCGGCATCTTGAACGCTCCCCAGATCCAATGCGAGCGCGCATCGCGCTGCTTCACCTGGATCTCCTCCACCTCACCGTCCTCACGGGTTACAACGGCATCGAAGAACTCCGGCCGCGCGACGGGAAAGAGCAGAAACGAGAGCCGGTCTTCGGGCAGTTGCGCCAGCCCATCTTCAGGAAACCAGATGGTATCGGGCAGTCCCACGAGCACCGGCTCGTCGGGGCCGATCAGCGGGAGCGCACGGAAGACCGCATCGCACAACCCGCCTGGCCGCGGCTGCACAACATAGGCGATGTCCGCGCCCCAGAGCCCGGAGCCGTAGTACTCGAGGATGTCCGACTTGCCCGGCGAGATGACAAAGCAGAGCTTGTCGGCGCCGCCGCGAATCATGCGCTCGACCAGGTATTCGCTGACCGCGCGCGGCCGCTCCGTTTCGCCTTCGATGCGGCTGCCCACCGGCAACAACTCTTTTGAAAACGCGAGCGGCTGAATCCGGCTCCCTGCGCCGGCTGCTGGCACTATGCCCCACATACCGGCCACCTCCGCGGCAGTTGCCGCCCTCCGAGCCATCTCCAGACCGACGCGGTGCCGGCGTTCACAGTGCCGCCCCCACGGCAGCGCCGGCGGCCGGGTCGCCGCTGAGCGTGTCGGCGCATACGGATTCCAGAGTGCGCACACGCGCGTCGGCCGTGTGTTCCGCCAAGGCCCGAGCCCGCGCTGCATCGCCGATGCGCCGCAGTTCCGTGCCGTCCATCTCCAGCGCGTGTACGACGTCCGCCGCATTCCGCACCGGCAGCACTTCCGTGCCCGGCGCAAAAAACGTGTCGAAGCCCTCCCAGGTATCCGTCAAGAGCGGCGCGGCGCATGCGGCTGCTTCAAACAGCCGCCCCGACGGGCAATAGCCGTATTCGGCCATCGCGCGGCGGGTCACATTCAGCGTGGCGCGCGAGGAACAGAAGAACGCCGGATGCGATGCCGGGGGCGTGTGGCGCACAAAGAAGATATTTTTCGTCCAGGGAAACGCGGGTGGATACATGGCGCCGCCGATGAGAAACTTGCGCTGCGGCAGCCGCCGCGCCGGTTCCACCAGCAGCTCTTCGAGCGCCGCCTGGCGGTCCTCCGCATAGGTTCCCAGATAAGAGAGGTCTGCGCGGAAGTCCTCGACCGGCGCCACTGGGTAGTGGGCGTCCGGATCCACACTGCCGTAGAGCGCTGCCACGCGGCGCGCGCCCAGGCGGCTCTGCAACTCGTCGAGCGCTCGGCCGCCGGTATAGCTCAGCACCAGGTCGAAATCCGACAGTCCGCGTGCCGGTAGATAGCTCACCGTATCGCCCGCGCGCAGCCGGTCGAGCGTGACCGGCGTGTCCAGGTCATAGAACGACTTGATGGCGGCGTTGGAATCGAGCACCAACTCGGCCGCGGCGACCCCATCCGGGCAGTAGCTGGTGGTCATGGCCAGGTCCGCGTGGCGCAGCGCGCGCTTTGCCTCCGCGGCGATCTCGCTGAACTCGGCATAGAGCCGGAGGAGGCCGCCGCCCGGCAGCTCCGTCAGGTCACGCGCCGCGGCGTAGTAGGGAACGTCCTTCTCGAAAAACGTGACGCGATGCCCGCGACGGGCCAGCGCCTTCGACAACCCGCGCCACAGCGTTGCATGGCCGTTGCCCCACGATGAGCTCACCGTCAGGCCAAAGATCACGATGTTCATGCGTTACAGTTCCCTCGTACGTGCCCGTGGCCGCACCCTGCGCATCCCGTTTTCGTTCTGACGCAAGGCCTGCGTGGGCGGAGCGAATGCGCTGCGACGCCCCGGCCCACGGCGGCTTACCGCCCTTGCGAGGAGGACCGCGAAGAGGCTTTCTTCCCGGCTGTCTTTTTCGCAGAAGCTCCGGAGCGCCCGCCGGCGCTCTTGCTCCCAGCCGACTTCGCGCCGGCGCGCGAGGAGCCTGCAGACCTGCCGCCCCCGCCGGCCGTCCGCTTGGTGCCACTGGACTTGGCCGCGCTGTTACTGGCCCCGCTCTTCTTGGCCCCCGTCTTGGTTCCGGCGCCTGACCGGCTGCCCGCACCCGAGCGGCCTCCGGAAGCAGTCTTCTTGCCCGCTGCGCCCTTTGTACCCGCACCTCCGCCTGACCGTCCGCCGGACTTCTTTGCCGCGGCGCCTTTGCCGGAGCCGGTTGCACTCCGGGTGCCGGAGGACCGGCCTCCACTGGACTTCGCTCCCGAGGAGCGCGAAGAGGAGGAGGTCGAAGAGGATTTGGCTGCTGTCTTCTTTGCCCCGGACTTCTTCGCTCCGGACGTTTTTGCTCCGGCCCCGCCGCTGGATTTCGCCCCCGATTTCGCCCCGGACTTCGCGCCCGACTTGCCGCTGGACTTCGCACCGCGCGTGCCTGCGCCCCGGCCACCGCGTTCGCGTCCCTTCTCGCTCTCCGGGTGGATCAACTTGTTGAAGTTGCTGGTCTGCCCGTCGGCGGTCTTGTCCTGGTAGAGCAGTTCCAGGTTGTTGGCGTCGAACTTCTCAAAGAACTCTTCCCAGGGGATCTCCTTGAGCGCAGCGTCGTTCGCATTGGTTGCGCCCGGAAACTGGAAACGGAGAATTCCGGGTCCGCTGCTGGTCTCAGTGCTGGCCACCTCGGACGGAACTGCACCGCGTGCTTCCGCCCACTGCCGTATCTCATCATGATCTTTCGTTGTCTTTGAGAGCGCCATCGTGCCGTCCTGGAAGTCAGAGTGGAATGTCAGTCACATAGATGGCCTGCTGCGCAGGCGGGTTTGTGCGCGGCAGCAGAAATCTTTCGACCGGATGCCGCGCGTCTTCCGTTTACGCCGCAGACGAAGCCGTGGGGGCGGCAGCAGAGGACGGCTGCCGGCCTGCGGGGAGCTGGGCAAATGGATGCTCGAAATCGGTAAGCGAAACGACGAGGCCTTCCGCGAGCGCATTCACGCGGTAAAACTTCTCGGCCGCCTGCGACTTGAACTCAAAGGTGCGCGGCGCCGCGGCGGTAAAGCCCACCAGACCGCGGTCCAGACGGCCGTGCACGGGAAAGCTGATCAGTGGTGCCGCGCCCATGGGGTAGTCCGTCAGCAGGGCTTCAGCCAGCATGAAGCCGCCGAGCGCCAGGGTGACCGCCGCTGCCCGCTTGTCTGTTTTCCAGAAGTACCAGCCCGCGCTCAGGAACAGCGTGGCGTTGGCGTAGTCAATCACCCCGTGCGTGCGGCCGTCGATCAGCTTCGGCATCTTCCCTTCCACTTTGCCAAACAATTCCCGCATCGCCACTTTCTTGAACAATCCCATCGCGTCTCTCTCCTGTGCGTATCTCTCTGCTGCGGATGTGTTGCATGCACTGCGTGCCGCGCCCCGCTGTGCTGCAGGCCCGGCCGTCCGATTCGCTCACGCCGCTGCGGTCTTGTGCTGGCCTGCTTGCGGCGCCGACTGCTGCTCGCCGTGCACCGCGACCGGCATCGGCTCGCGCCCAAACAGCAGATCGAATGCCCAGTCGCTCAGAATGCGGGCCTGCTGTCCGCCGCCCGGCATCTTCGCCAGGTACACGGCGCGCCACATGGCCCAGGCCAGCAGCCCGGAGAAGTTCCGCCCGAATACCCGCGCTACTCCCGAGCGCCGTCCCACCAGCGCCAGCTCACCGATGGGTGTGTAGCGGAACGGCTGCGGCTCGGCTCCGCGCAAGGTGGCGACAATGTTGCGCGCGATCAGCTTGCCTTCGCGCGTGGCGTTTTGCGCGGTCGGCGCATACGTGCCCTGCCCGTCCGGCTTGGGAATCTCGGCGCAGTCGCCCAGCGCCCACACGCCCGGCGTCTCCTTTAATTGACAGGTCCCTTCCACCTGGATGCCGTGGTGTTTGCCCTTGGGCGCATCGGTCTGCTCGATAACCGGGCTCGGCGTCACGCCGGCGGTCCAGATGAGCGTGCGCGCCGCGATGCGTTCGCCGCCTTCCACCTGCACAAAATCCGGCCCCGCGCTGCTGATCCGCGCATTCAACTGCACCTCCACGCCGCGCTCCTTCAGCTTCTGCTCCGCATAGGCAGCCAGCTCCGGGGTGATCTCTTCGAGCAGCCGCTTGCCCGGATGCACGATGAGCGTGCGCACATCGCCGGACGACAGATTGCCGTACTCCTCCGCTTTATCGCGCAGGAGGTCGTTGAGCGCCGCCATCGTCTCCACGCCGGTAAAGCCGCCGCCGGCCACGACAAAGGTCAGCAATTCCTTGCGCTTGCTCGCGTCTTCCTCATTGTTGGCGCGCTCGAGGCAGGCCAGCGCAAATGCGCACACCGCGCCCGCATCTCCGAGACTCTTCATCGCAAACGAGTTTTCCTCGACACCGGGCAAGTGATGGTAGCTGGTCACCGAACCCAGCGCGATCACCAGGTGGTCGGCGGTCAGCGTGCGCTCCTGCGGGTCCAGTTGCGCCGGCCCCAACTGCACCGTCGCGCTCTTGCCGTGTACATCGATCTTCGTGACGCGCCCCTGTACGAAGTGAATGCGGTTGTGCAGCTTGTGCACGGAACGGACGATGTGCCGCGAATCCAGTTCGCCGCCCGCGGCTTCCGTCAGCATGGGGGTAAACAGGAGATAGTTGTCCTCATCCACCAGCGTGATGCGGCCATTGCCGTCATCCGGCAGCAGGCGCGCCAGCTCCTGCGCCACGCCCAGCCCTCCGAATCCCGCACCGAGAATCAGAATGTGCTTGCCCTGCGCAATGCCGCGATTTGTTTCCCGTTCCTCTGCCGCCAGCAGAGCTTGCCGCGCTGCATACGTCGCTGCCGCCGCCAGTCCGGCATGCATCGCCGTTCTCCAAACACTTCCCATGGTTCTCCTTCCGAAGTCGCGGCTTCTATTGCACAGCCGAACTGCCACTCTCTACGATGGGATGGAAACTGAAAGGGTGGCACGCACCGGGTACATGCGTCCGCAGCGCATCTCTCTTCCCGTGCCGTCTGTATCCAGTTCCGCGCACGCGCCTGGCTCGCCTGCTCCTGCAAGGACAGGCGATACGTGCGTCGCTGACGATCCGCTTTCTGCGCTGCCCTCGGCCGGCCTGCAACACAGCGCACCGGCGGCACTCGCTCGTTTTCTTGCGGCCATTCCCAGCACGAGCAGCCGGCTGTTGGTGCTGACCGACAGCGACGCCGATGGACTGCCCGCGGCCGCACTGCTGGTGCGCTCATTGCAGCATGCAGGCTATACCGACGTGTACCCAGTCGTGCGCGGCAAAGCAGAGTCCGCGTGGACGCCCGCGTTGCTCGAGCGGTTCGGTCCGCTCGCGCCAGAGGCGCTGTTCGTGCTGGACCTGGGCTGCCGTCCCGCTCCGCTGCTGCCCGGCGTTCCCACCCTGCTCATCGATCACCACGCGCCGCAGGGCGCTCCGCCGCCGGATGCCACGCTGCTCACCGGCTACGGCGCCGAGCCCACGCCCACGACGGGGCTGCTGGTGTATTGGGCCGTCGCGGCGCTCGTGCCGGAGGAGACGCGCTTTTCGTGGCTGTGGCTCGCCGCCATCAGTCTGCTCAGCGACCTCGGTGACAAGGCGCCGTTCGACGAACTCTCGCGCGCACGCAAGCAAAACAGCATGCAAGTGCTGCGGGACGCCACAGCGCTGTTGAATGCGCCGCGCCGGTCCGCTAACGGCGATGCAAGTGCGGCACTCGCCCTGTTGCTCCGCGCCGCCACACCGCAGGAGGTGCTGAGCGGGCAGCATGCGGAAACCGCTGCGCTGCGCCAAGCGAAAGAAGAAGTGGCAGCGGCGTTGGCCATCGCGCGCAAGGCCCCACCCCGCTTCAGCCGCAAGTTCCGCGAGGAGCTTGGCGGTGACCTCGTGGCCATCCGTATCGACACGCCGTGCCAGGTCCATCCGCTCGTTGCCCAGCAATGGCGCAGCCGCTTTCCCGGCAGCATCGTCATGGGCGTTAACACCGGGTTTCGCCCCGGGTGGGTGCACTTCAGCGCGCGTGCGCCCCGCGCTGTCAACCTCATCCGATTCCTCCGCGAGCATGCCCCTGCGGAGGCCGACGAAAGTTACGGCAATGGTCACGACCAGGCGAGCGGCGGCGCTCTCCGCACGGAAACATGGAACCGCTTTGCCGCGGAGCTCGGCTTCGGGCCCGAGTTGCAGGTGAAAGCCGATCCCGCGCAAACAGCGCCGCATCCGAAAACTTTATGACCAAGAAGCCGCAAGCCGCCGGACAAGAGGGAGCAAAGCCGCGCAAGTCCGGCACCTCGCGCAAGTCTGCTGCGAAAGCCCCGCGCGTCAGCAGAAAGGCCGAGGCGGAAGCGGAAGCTGCGCGCCGGCTCGCCGCGCCCATGTCCCCCTGTGCCGATCCCGCATCACTCGCGCCCGCGCCCTGGCCGCCGGAAGCCATGCGGCTGGGCTTTGCCGTCAAGGTGATGGGCCAGCCCGGGCTCAAGAGCAACGACACGCGCCGCTGGCAGGCGGCTCCGCACCTGCGCGTCTCGCTCGGCTATCTATGCGAGATCTTCGCCTACCTGCGCAGGCACAACATTCACATGTACCGCATGTCCTCCGACCTGGCGCCCTACGCGACGCATCCCGATATGCCGCAGTTCCATAACATGGTGCGCGAAAGCGCGGCCGATCTCGCGCATGTCGGCAAGCTCGCGCGGCAGCAGGATCTCCGGCTCTCCTTTCACCCTTCGCAGTTCATCGTGCTCAACAGCGAGAACGAAGAGCTGACGCGCAAGAGCATCTGGGACCTCGCATCCCAGGCGGAGATGCTCGACGCCATGGAGTGCGGTCCGGAAGCCGTGCTGGTGGTGCATGCCGGCGGGGCGTACGGCGATCGCGAAAGCGGCTGCCGCCGCTGGTGCCAGACCTGGAAGCGATTGCCGGAGCCGGTGCGCCGCCGCCTGGTGCTGGAAAACGACGACATTCGCTACAGCGCCGGTGACGTTCTCAAGATCCACGAAGACACCGGCGTGCCGCTGGTCTTCGACTACCAGCACTTCTGGTGCTTCAACCCCGAAGGCCTGGACATGCACGCGACCATTCAACGCATGCTGGCGACCTGGCCCGCCGGCGTGCGCCCCAAGCTGCACTACTCCTGCGCACGCACGGAGATGCGCGAGATCAAGCGCCGCAATCGCACTACGAAGAAGATGGAGACGGTGCTGCTTCCGCCCCTCTGGACCGGCCACGCCGACTACAACAACCCCTTCGAAGCCATCCCTTTCTTCCGCTCCATCGCTGCGTATGAGGCCGACGTGATGCTGGAAGCCAAGGCGAAGGATCTCGCGCTCATCCGGCTGCGCAACGATTTCGCTCGTTACGCGCCCGACCTCGCGCCGCGCTATGGCATTGACGTGCAGCAGCCCCTCGAGGAAGTGGTAGAAGTTCTCGCCGGGGATGAAGAAAGCGCCGCGGCCTGAGCGCGATGAAGGCACCGCGCACGGCGTGAGTTGACGTGGCCCGCATTCCTAAAAGTATGGGACACTGATCGCGATACGACGTGCATGCCAGCAAGGCTCGGCCGCCGTTCCGACGCGCGCAAGGTGAGCGCGCCACGGCCATCGACGGTTGAAATATCAGATCGACACCAAACCATTCACTCCCACGCTTATTCCAGTCTGCCGTGCAGGCATGGAGGTTTTTCAAATGTCCGATGGTGTTTCGCTTGAAGATGTACGCAAACAGCGCGTACGTTTCCTCCGCACGGAACTTAAACTTGGCATGACTTTCGCAGGCATCGCGCACCAGTCCGATACGCGTGCGGACAAGAAGCAGCGCAACCAGGAAAATGCACGCAAGGCTTACGACACGGTCATGAGAAACATTGGAGATACCACGCTCACGCGCGAGGAGGGCGAGGATCTCGACCTGCGGCTAGCGGAGCTGAAGACCAGCCTGCTGGCGCTGGGTGAAGCTCTCTAAGACACACACCCGCCGATCCGGGCAGGCGCTCTACTCCGGCCGGCGGCACTCCATGCCCAGGCAATTCTCCCACCGGCCGATCTCTTCCACTTCGCTGAAACGGGGGTCGGGGTTGTCTCCTATGGCTGCTCGGCGAATATTGGTAAACCCTGTATTTGCAAGCTCATGGGAAAGATTTTTGAAGTCCCACATCCAGAGGTGCGCGCTCCGTCCAAAGAACATCCGCAGCAGCCCTGCTGAGCCTTTCTGCTGCACCTCTGTACCTAAATAGGAGTCGCGCATGAACTGGCTCGCCGCTTCGGCATGGTCGGAGTTCAGATAACTCCGCGCCAGCCACTCCAGATCGGGCAGCACAAAGCGGAATGTCCCGCCCGGCGCCAGGTAGCGCAGCACGTTACGCAGCGTGGTGCGCAACTCGGTGAGCGTCAGGTGCTCCAGTACATGGGAACAGTACACCGCGCGCGCCGAGCCCTCCGGCACGGGCAGCCCGCGGATCACGTCACCGTAGCGTATGTTCGCCGGATAGTCCGGGAACCCCCGCCGGACCAGCAGTGGCTTGAGAAAGGGCAGGTTCTTCTCCATCCAGAACGCCGGCCCCGCGTCGAAGTTTTCCCAGGTTGCCGGCGCACATAGTCCGCATCCGAACTGAACGTAGCGGCCGCCCTGCCCGGCCCCGTTCCCCTGCGCTGCTTGCTCGTCCATCCCGCTCCTGCTCCTCGTTCCCGGCCTACGATCCGGAAAGCCCTCGCCCGGTCCGGATACAATATTCATTGGAGCACAAACGCTCCGGCTGCTCGCGCGCGCTCCCATGCAAAAGTCCTTCGGCTCCACTCCGGCCCTGCTGCTTTCTGTCGCGGCGCTCCTCGCAGTCCCCGGGGCGCACGCCCAGACCGCCGCCCCGGCAACCACGCCCGCCACGCCCATTGCCCATACCAGCGCGCGCGACCTCCAGGTGTCCGGCGCGGTCACCGTTCACAACGGCGACATGCAGCTCGGTAATGGCAGCACCATTGTGGCCGCGGACGAGCCCGTCGCCATCACGCTCAATCGGGGTGGCCAGCTCCGGCTGTGCCCTACCACCAGCCTGCATCTTTCGCGCGACCGCTCGATCGATGCGCCGGACTCGACCGCGCTGATGCTTGCTCTCGATCGCGGTGCGGTGGAAGCCAACTACACCGTCACCAAGTACTCCGACGTGCTGCTCACCCCGGACCTCCGCATCCTCATCTCCGGCCCCGGCGTGGCCGATCTCCGCATCCGCGTGAATGGCAAGGGCGACACCTGCGTGGACAATCGCGGCCCTAACGCCCCCTACATCACTATCACCAGCCAGCTTGAGGGTGGCCTCTACCGCGTGCAGCCCAACCAGCACGTCACGTTTGAGCACGGCAGCCTGCGCGAGGTGGTGGACACGGAAACCGAGCCCTGCGGCTGCCCGGCTACCCCAGCCGTCTCCGTGGCAGATGCGGGGCACACCTCGGGGGCACCCGCGCAACCGGGCCACGTCGTGGGTGGCCCGTCTTCAACGCCTGCCGACACCGAATTTCCCCTGGCACTGAGTGAGGGCCTGGCCGCCCCGCCGCCCGCGCCCACTACACCGGTTGCCGCTCCGGGCGAGGTCCACGCGCAGGTGGTGGTCCCGCTGGCCTTCAACGGCAGCGCGCCGCCTCCGGAAGCACTGCCTGTCCCCCGGACGCCGTCGGCTTCGGTACCCTCGCGAGCGGCAGCTCCCGCTGCACCCGCGGCTAGCGCCCGCACCGCGCCGGCACGCACTGTCCCAGCTGCAACAGCCCGGCCGGACTCAGCTCCGCCGCGCACTCCGGGCGCCGCGCCAGTGAACGAGCAAACGGCAGGCGACAGCCCGGCCCTGGCACAGCGCCCATCCGCGGCACCCGCGAGGCAGCCGGCTTCGCCCACCCGGCGCTTCTTCCGCAAGGTCGGCCACTTCTTCTCCCGCGTCTTCGGGGCCGAGTAAGCGGTTCTCAGGCCGAGCGCAGCGGAGACGCCCCCTTGCTTCTGTCATCCTGAGCGAGCACACCGGGGTCCCCGGCACGCGGCAGTTGCGTGCTGGGGTGGAGGGCGAGTCGAAGGACCTGCGGTTCCTTTCTGTCATCCCGATCACAGCCCGAGGGATCCGCCCTTACGCCTGCCGCACTTCCGTCAGCAGGACGTTCTGCGCCGACTGGACCTTCTCCGTGCAGCCAATCAGAACGATGTGCTGCTCCGCCTTTGACTGATTGCTCTCCAGAAACGACTGGTCCACATTGCGCAGCACGATGGCCTGCGGTGTGCCCGCGCCTGCAACCATGCCGTCCGCCCGGCCAAAGATGTTTCCCTCAATCGTCACCCAGGAGGCGGAGGCACACCGGATCGCCGCGCCGCCATCCTGGGTGAAAATGTTCCGCTCGATGGTGATGCCCTGGTTGACGCGCTCCTCGTTGCTGCCGGCCTGCGCGCGCGTCACCCCGACCTGGATGGTGCCCCGCTCACTGCTTCCCTGCCCGGAGTTGCAGTTCTCGAATGTGTTGTCCCCCACCGTCACGCTCTGCACAGTGGGCCCCTGCATTCGGGTCGTGTCCGCGGCCATGGCTAGCGCTGCGCCTGCGGAGCCGGAAAAGTGGCTGTTGGTGATGTGGGCCCGGCCGTGCAGCACCAGCGCGTCCCCGCCGTTGCCACCAAAGCTGCAGTGGTCGACCGCTGTCCGCGGCTGGGCCAGCGCATTGCACACCAGCGTGCCCGGCCCGATCATCGGAGAAAGCGTCTCCTTGAAGGTCAGCTTCGCCCCGCCCGGCGCGGGCTCCGCCGAGGCCAGGCCGATCTCGCCCAGTAGCGTCAGCCGGTTCCCTTCATTGAATTGAAGGATGCTGCCGTTCTCCGGGAGCTCCCATGAAGCAAAGGGCTTCCCGCCCAGCGATTCCACCAGCGCCACCCGATCGTCTACACGGCTGCGCAGCCTCCAGAAGGGCTGGTGTATCACGACTGCGTTTCCTCCCATGCTGCGGAAACCCGAGCGCTTGATCGACAGCGCGCCGTGGCAATCCAACAGGCGCACCCCGTCGCCGTTCAGCGACAGAAGCCGCCTGGTGCCGGGCCGCACACTCACCGTAACGTCTTCGAGCGACACATCCCGGCAGCCCTCGAGCACCGCTCCGTGGCCGGGACCGCCGTACAGGCCCACGCTCTCCAGCAGCACCATGTCCGATCCCTGCACGTGAATGGCCGGCGCTCCAGCCGTACGATGACGAAAAACCAGCCGCATGCCCGTACGCACGCCCGCGTCGCGGCTCAACGCCACGTGCCACCGCTGCCGTCCCGCGGTCCGCAGCTCGGTGATGGTCCCGTTCGCGGCCACGCCGTGCGCCGCCGGCAGCCCCGTTTTCGCGTCGTACTGGGTAAAGCTCTCCACCTGCTCCAAGCCGCTGACCGGGAACTCCGGATCGATGGCGACGGTAAAGCTGCCCGGTAACGCCTCGACCACCGTGCCCTGGGAAAAGGGCGGCCGCGCCCAGTCCAGCTTCACATCATGGACTTCGACGTTGCTGCAGCGGGTCACCTCCAGCGGTTGCGTGTTTCCATCAAACAGAAGGTCGGCGCCGTTGCCGAAGACTTCCAGCCCGTCATATCCCTCAAAGCGCATGGCGACGTCCCCGGACGCGGCGAAGCTATAACGACCCGCCGGAAACACCAGGCGCGCGCTGCTGCGCGACAGCGAGGCGATGGCCCGGCGTACCGCAGCGGTCGCGTCCTGCCGCCCGGTCGGGTCCGCCCCGAAGTCAGTCACGGAAGCGCGATGAGCGGTGCCGGTCCGGGGAGGCGGCGCGGCCTGGGAGGGCGCGGTCGCCGGCGGCGGTGCTACGGCCTCCGCAAGAACGCGGTCCGGAACACATGCAGCGAGTCCCGTCGCCACGGAGGAAGCAAACACCGATCCCAAAAACTTTCGACGATCCATCACCCATCCTTGCTGCCGCCACCTTCCGTTCCCTGCACCTGCAGGCCGGACGTACGCGGTCGTGCCGTACCGTAGCAGGAGGGCAAACTGCGCTACAATTCCACTTTGGTGGGGGTCTCGGAGCCCCGCCCCTTTGGCGGCTTTTCCCGCCGCAATCCAGGCATTACACCTTCAAGGAGTCTTTCCCATATGGCGATTCCCGCCACACAGATGCGCCCGGGCATGATCATCAAGCACAACAACGAGCTCCACGCCGTCTTCAGTGTCGAGCACCGGACCCCCGGCAACCTGCGCGCCTTCATCCAGGCCAAGCTGCGCAACCTCCGCACCGGCGCCATGTTCGAGCACCGTTTCCGCTCCCCCGACCCGATCGAGCGCGTGATCGTCGATGAAATCCCGATGGAGTTCCTCTATGCCGACGGAGACGATTACTACTTCATGAACACGGAGAACTACGAGCAGACGAACCTCAAGCACGACACCCTGGGCGATGCGGTCGAGTACCTTATCCCGAACCTGCAGATCCGGGTCTCGTTTTTCGACGGCGTGCCGGTCGGCATCGAGCTGCCCCAGACGGTCGAGATGACGGTCATGCAGACCGAACCCGGCCTCAAGTCCGCCACCGCCTCCTCCGTTACCAAGCCAGCCACCCTGGAGACCGGCCTCGTCGTCCAGGTGCCCCCCTTCATCAACGAAGGCGAAAAGATCCGCGTCGATACCGCCGAGGGCGCGTACCTCTCCAGGGCCTAAGCGACTGGCGCGCAATGGTTCGCTATTTCCTCATCAAGGGTCGTGTGCAGGGCGTGGGCTTTCGCTGGTTCGTGCACCGCGAAGCCGCGGCGCTCGGCTTGCGAGGCTGGGTCCGCAACACCGAAAGCGGCCATGTGGAAGTGGTGGCCGCCGGGCCGGAGGAAGATCTGGCTGAGCTCGACCGCGTTCTCCACCGCGGCTCCCGGGGCAGCCGCGTGGATCGAGTGGAGCAGCGCGACCTGGCCCCCAGCGAAGGGGAAAACCTGGGCCCATTTCAGATTGAAGGAGCATGGTGAATCACTTAATGCCGAATGAACCCGTGAACTGCGAGCCGCTCAAGAAGCTCGTCCGCACCGTGCCCGACTTCCCCCGGCCCGGCATCCTCTTCTACGACATCACCACCCTGCTCAAGAACCCCACCGGGTTCGCCACCCTCATTGACGGGCTGGCCTTCCATTATTTCGAGAGGGATGTCGATCTCGTGCTGGGTATCGAGGCGCGCGGATTCATCTTCGGCCCCGCGTTGGCCTATCGCTTGAACGCCGGCTTTGTGCCGGTGCGCAAACCCCGCAAGCTGCCCGCGCCCACCGCCAAGGTGACCTACGACCTCGAATATGGATCGGATTCGCTGGAGATCCACATGGACGCCATCGAGCCGGGGCAGAACGTCATCATCGTGGACGATCTTCTCGCCACCGGCGGCACCATGGAAGCTACTATCAAGCTGGTTCGGCAACTCGGCGGCCGCATTGCCGGCCTCGGCTTCGCCGTGGAGCTGGATTTCCTCAAGGGCCGCGATCGCTTCCCCGAGTACGACGTCTTCAGCCTGCTTCACTACAACGAATAAAGGCGGCCGAAGCCGCCCTTCTCGCAGGGAACAGCCGGATCGGCTGTTCCCTCTTACTTCTCCACTTCTACGCCGCGCCAGAAGGCGATGTGATTCTTGAGATTCTTGGCGGCCGGCTTGGGATCGGGGTAGTACCAGGCGGCATCCTGATTTTCCTGCCCGTCCACCAGCAGGCTGTAGTACCGGGCTTGGCCCTTCCACGGGCAGGTGGACGTGGTCGAACTGGGGCGGAGGTATTCGCGGTTCACCGCAGAGTCCGGGAAGTAGGTGTTTCCCTCCACTGTTTCTACAGAATCACTTTCGGCAATGACTTTGCCATTCCAGATCGCTTTTGCCATAAGTTCTTTCCACTTTCTCGCGGCGGGATGGCCGCCCACCCCACACCTTAGCAGATTGCGCCGGGGGAATATGCGGCGCATGCGCATGCCACAAAAAAGGACGCAGCATGCGTCCTTTTCGTCCCGAAATGGGCGCAAACGCGCCCATTTCACACCATTACGCGGCCGAATTCAGCCAGTGTTAATCCATCATCCCGCTGCTGCCTTTGACCGCCTTCGATGAGACCAGGCGCACGATGTGGAGGCTCTTGTTGTCTGTGTTCTGATCCGCCGCCACCGTCACCTGTTTCCCGTAGGCGCTCGATACAGTATCCGGATTGTCGATGGTCCAGACCTGGTTCTTGCTATCCACAAACACCGGGCTGGCGCCGCTGCTGATGCACTTCGCCACGCACTTGGCATCCGGGGCCTTCATGTTATGGGTGGCGGCGCACTTGGAATCGCTGATATACCCGGTCAACTGCTTCGGCTTTGCAGAGGCCTGTCCCAATGCGAGAATCGGCATGGCACACAGAGTCGCTACTGCCAGAATTCGTTTCATGTTTCCCCCTAAGATGAACCCACCAGTGTTCTACTCGCATTTGTTGCCCGGTGCAAGAAGAACAAGCCGCGCGTGCGATCTCATCACAACGGAATGCGCAGGCACTCCGATTCGGTAGCGCGGGGCAGCGGCAGCCCAGGGAAAACCCGCCGGCGATCAGGCGACGGGTTGCACTTCCAATGGGCGGCGCGCCGGGGGTGGGGGCGCCGATGCTGCAGGAGCATCCCCCAGTCGCTTGGAAAAGCTGCAGTTCACCTGCTCGCCAGCGTCCGCTTTAGTGTCTTTCTTGCGCCGTTTCGAGGCCTTTTCATCGCCTGCCGCTGGCTTTTTATTGTTCGGACAGGTGAGATACACGCCCGATTTGAGGGTCTTCTCGACCAGGTACGGGCTGCCGCACTCCGGGCAAGTCTCCGGCACAGGCTTGCCATTGGCAGTGAAGTCGCACTTCGGGTAGTTGGTGCAGCCGTAGAAGATGGTCCCAAAGCGCGTCTTGCGTTCGGCGATGTCGCCCTTGCCGCACTTGGGGCACTTCATGCCTTCGACCAGGTTCTGTTTGATGTACTTGCAGTCCGGGTAGCCGGAGCAGGAGACAAACTCGCCGAAGCGGCCGTTGCGCAGTACCAGTTGCTTCCCGCACTGCGGGCACTTTTCGTCCAGCGGTTGCGGCGGCTTTTGCTGCTCTTTCGAGGTCAGCCGGCGCACGGTTTTGCACGGCGGGTCCTCGTTGTAGCCGGGGCAGGCCATGAAAGGCCCAAACGGACCGTTGCGCAGCACCATCACGCGCCCGCAGGCTTCGCAGTATTCTTCTTCCTTTTCGCTGTCGTCGAGCCCGGGCTTGGCGGCGAAGTTCTCCTTGGTGAAGGAGCAACTGTCCTTCTTCTTCTTGTCGTAGGCGCTGCAGGCAAAGAAGGTGCCGAACTTGCCCCATTTCAACACCAGCGGTGAGCCGCACCGTTCACACTTCTCATCGGTCGGCTTCTCCATGCGCTTGATGTTTTCCATGTGCTTTTCGGCGTGGTGGAGTTCTTTAGCGAAGTGCTCGTAGAAGCCCTGCAGCAGGTCGGTCCAGCGCTCCTTGCCGTCTTCGATATCGTCCAGCTCGCCTTCCAGGCGGGCGGTGTACTCGGGGTCGAAGATGTAGGGGAAGTTGGCGATCAGGAGGTCTGAGACAACGAAGCCGATCTCCGTCGGCATGAATTTGCCACTGCGCCCCTGCCCTACCTTCTGCACGTATTCCCGCTCCTGGATGGTGGAGAGGATGGTGGCGTAGGTGGAGGGACGGCCGATGCCGCGCTCCTCGAGGGTCTTGACCAGCGAGGCTTCGTTATAGCGCGGAGGAGGCTCGGTAAACTTCTGTTCGTGCTTTAACTCCTCCAGCGTAAGTGACTGACCCGGCGTGAGATCTGGCAGCTTGTTCTTGAGCGCCTCGTCGTCCTCGTCCTTGTTGTCCTTGGCCTCTTCATAGACCTTCAGGAAGCCATCGAACTTTAGGATGGAGCCGGTCACGCGGAAGTCATAGCGGCGATCGCTCTGCGCCTGCACGTCCACCACGGTCTGGTCGAAGACGGCCTGGACCATCTGGGAAGCGACAAAGCGCTGCCAGATCAAGCGGTAGAGCTTGTACTGCTCGTCGCTCAGGTAGCGGCGAATCTTGTCCGGATGGTATTCCACCTTGGTCGGGCGGATGGCCTCGTGGGCGTCCTGCGCGTCCTTCTTGCTTTTGAACGCGTTCGGCTTCTCCGGCAGATAGTTCTTTCCGATTTCGCTGGCAATGTGCTGGCGTACCTCGGTGATGGCGTCGGGAGAGACGCGGGTCGAGTCGGTACGCATGTAGGTGATCAGACCCACGGTGCCTTCACTGCCGATCTCGATGCCCTCATAGAGGCGCTGGGCCACGCCCATGGTCCGCTTGACGGAAAAGCCAAGCTGGCGGGAAGCGTCCTGCTGCAAGCGGCTGGTGGTGAACGGCGGCGCGGGGCTGCGGCGGCGTTCCTTCCGCTCCACCTCGCGAACCGACCATTTCGCCGTCTCGAGAGCGGCCAACACGGCCTGCATCGACTTCTCATCGGGCAAGGCGGCGCCGGAGACCGTATCGACCTCGGCGCGCTTGCCATCGATCCCGGTAAAGCGGGCAGTGAAGCGCTCCTCCTTCTTGCCCGTGCTCAGGTCGGCGTCCAGTGTCCAGTACTCGACCGGTTTGAAGGCCTGGATGGCCCGCTCGCGCTCGACAATCAGGCGCAGCGCCACTGTCTGCACCCGGCCAGCGGAGAGCCCGCGCCGTACCTTGTCCCAGAGCAGTGGCGAGATCTGGTAGCCCACGATGCGATCGAGCACGCGGCGCGTCTGCTGCGCATCCACGAGGTTGCGATCTACCTGGCGGGCGTGATCGAAGGCCGCCTTGACCGCCTTGGGCGTGATCTCGTTGAAGGTCACGCGATGGATGCTGTCCTGCCCGGCGACATCGCGCAGTTCTTCTTCGAGGTGGGCGGCAATCGCCTCGCCTTCGCGGTCCGGGTCAGGCGCCAGGTAGACCTGGTCGGCGCTCTTGGCGAGCTTGCGCAAGCGGTCCACTACCTTCTGCTTGTCCGGCATGACGATGAGGTCCGGCGTGAAGGAACCGTCCGTCAGATCCACACCCAGCTTGTTCTTGGGGAGATCCTTGATGTGGCCGATCGAGGCTTCGACGGTGTAGCCGCTGCCCAGATATTTATTGATCGTCTTCGCCTTGGCCGGCGACTCGACGATAACCAGTGATTTACTCATTCTTTTCCTTCAATACCGCCATGGGCGGCTGAAACATGGCGCGGGGGGCTTCGGAACGGCTGCTCCAACAAGCGGAGCGCCGGTCGAGCCGAGTTGCCTATCCGGTAATTCTCCGAACGCTACCACCAACGGAAAGAAGAATCCAGCCAGGCTGCCAATATGCAAACGGTTAGACGCGTCAGCCGCCGGAACGATGCTAGATGCGGCGGACGTAGTTTTTGCCCGGAAGCTGGCGGATATGGTTTCCCAGTTCGAGCTCGAAGAGCGCCGTAAAGATCTCAGAGGAGGTGAGTTTCCCTTCCAGCACTTCGATCAGTTGATCCATCTGCAGCGCCTCGTCGTGGCGCAACGCAGCATAGACCATGCCCTCCTGCTCGCCCATCGGCGGCGTCTCCCATAACGATGCACCAGGCTCGCCGTTCGATGCAATTCCCAGTTCGTCCTCCAGTTGCAGGCGGATTTGCGAGGGCAGGTCCTCCCACACATCCTCCCAGGTGGCGGTCAGGCGGGCACCCTGCTTGATCAGCGTGTTCGGTCCCCACGCATTCTTGGTGGTCACATTGCCGGGCACGGCATACACATCGCGATTCTGCTCGATGGCGCAGCGCGCGGTCACGCGGGTGCCGCTGTTCTCCGCTGCTTCGATGACCAGGACGCCCAGGCTCATCCCGCTCAGGATCCGGTTCCGGCGGGGGAAGTTGGCCGGGGAAGGATAGGTGCCCATAGGGTACTCGGAGACGATGGCGCCGCCGGCCATCAGGATCTCCTCGGCCAAACGCTTATTCTCCTTGGGATAGATGACGTCAATGCCGGTGCCCCAGACCGCGACGGTCAACCCTTTGACTGCCAGCGCGCCTTTGTGGGCCGCGGTATCCACACCGCGGGCCATGCCACTCAGGATCACGAGACGCCGCGCGGCCAGGTCCCGGGCGAGAAGCTCGGCCATCCCCGTGCCATAAGGCGTGGGGTGGCGAGTGCCGACCACCGCAATGGCGGGTCGGCTGAGCAGGGCCCGGTCGCCGCGAATCCACAACACTGCCGGAGGATCGAAGATTTCCTTGAGCCGCTCGGGATAGTCGGGGTCGTCGAGCGTTATCAGGCTACCGCCGGTCTGCTCGACCCGCTTGACTTCCTCTTCGGCAGCGCGGCGGGCGTGCCCTTCTGCAAGGAAGCGGACGGATTCCAGAGGAAGCTGCAGGGCCTCCAGTTCGGTGAGCGACAGCGCAAACAGACGCGCCGGATCTCCCAGCCGCTGGATCGCACGCCCGATGCGCCGCGGCCCCACGCCCGGGGTAAGCGTCAGGGCCAGCCAGGCGAGCTGGCCGGTCGAGATTACGGGGGGAGACGGGGCCGTGGACATTGGGGCGAGAGTAGATGGCGGCGGGGCGGCGCGTCACTACAACAAAGGTGGTGCGAGCCCTGGGCAGGCAGGAGCGCTGCATTTGGAAGCTACTGGAAGTACCGAGTCGGCGATTACCGGCTTATTTGCCTGATACAAGATCAGGTGCTATTGGTGACCGTGGTGAAAGTCGGCCATCGCCGGGAGGTGTACCGCGCACCTTAGCTGCAATCTGACCGGCTACACTAGTGAGTGAATCGCCTCCGCATTGCTGCCATTGATTTCCTCAATCCTGCCCCGCTGATGTGGGATTTCGACCACGAGCCGGCACGGACCACGCTGCGCGCACGCTACGCCGTCGAGACCATGATGCCGTCGGCCTGCGCTGCGCAACTGGCGGCAGGGACGGCGGACCTGGGACTGGTTCCGGTAACCGCCCTTGCCACCACGCCCGGTCTGCTGGTCGCGCCCGGCTGCGCCATCGCCTCCAAGGGTGCGATCCGCTCCATCCTGCTGGTCGTCCGCGCAGGTCGGGGTCTAAAGGGCGTGCGCAGGGTCGCGGCTGATACCTCCTCGCGCGCTTCCCTGGCCTACACGCAGGTCCTGTTCCGCCGGTTTTGGCATGGTGAGCCGGATTTTGTGCAGCACCCACCGGTGCTCGATCGTATGCTGGCGACGGCCGATGCGGCCCTGCTGATCGGGGACCCGGCACTGCGGGCGCTCGAAGATCGCGCCGCGCGGAAAGACCGGACCGGCGAGGCGCTGGAGTACATCGACCTGGGCACGGCCTGGCGGGAATGCACCGGGCTGCCCTGGGTGTCGGCTGTCTGGGCAGTCCGCGGCGAGAGTATCCAAGGGGATGCGGGACGGGCGCGGCAATTGGTGCAGGACCTGCTCGCCTCGCGTGACCACGGACTCGCCCATCGCGAAGACCTGGTCACGGAGTGGGCCGTCCGCCTTCCGGTTCCGGCGGAAACCATCCGTACCTATCTGTGTGACAACATCCACTATGTTCTGGACGAGGGATGCCTGCGCGGCCTGGAGCGCTTTTTTGATCTGGCGCACCAGTGCGGGGTGCTTCCGCCTGCGCCACGGTTGCAAATCCTGGAAAGCTGAGGAGAAACGCTCCATGCTCTGCGACCCGGCACGCCCTTTCTGCGTCCTACTTGGGTGACTTTCTTAGCTGCTGCGCGCCATGCCGCTTCCCACTCCGGAAGCCATTCGAAGCTGATCCATTGGCTTTTACGCTTCGGCACCCTCGGCGTTTTTGGCACGGCGCTGGTCGATTCCTCCATCTTCCCCATGCCGGTACCGGGCTCGACCGACCTGATCATGCTGATCCTGATCGCGCATGGGAGCAATCCCTGGCTGCTGGCTTCTCTCGGCGTCGTGGGGTCGCTCATAGGGGGATTCATCACCTGGTCCACGGGCAAGAAGGGTGGCCAGGCAGCGCTGGAGCACTACGTCCCCAAGCGCTACCTGAAGCGTATCTCCGGATGGGTGCAGAGTCATGGTGGGACGGCCGTGGCGCTTTCCGCGGTGCTGCCACCCCCCATGCCGCTGATGCCGTTTCTGCTGGCGGCGGGAGCACTCGGCGTCTCGTTCCGCAAATATCTGCTGGCCTTCGGCGGAGGGCGGATCGTGCGCTACGGACTGGTAGCGTGGCTGGGTGTGATCTATGGACACCGCATGGTGCACTGGTGGAACCAGTACCTGGCGGCCTACTCCGGCGCTATCACCTGGGTGATCTTCAGCCTGTTTGCGTTGGGTATTGGCTGGGGCGTATGGCAATGGAAGCGCAGCAGCAAGAAGCGGTCCGGCGGGGCCAAGCCGGCGCCCACGGGAGAGAAGGCGGCGGCTTAGCTCTGCGCGGCTTTTCTGGCTAGAGTTCCCAGCGCAACAGCGTGGCTCCGGTGGTGAAGCCGGCGCCGACCGATGCTAAAAGGACAAGGTCGCCCTTCTTCAGCCGGTTTTCCTGGCGCGCGGTGTCCATGGCCAGCGGAATGGTGCCGGCAGTGGTGTTGCCGTAACGGTCGATGTTGATGATGACGCGCTCTTCCGGCATGCCCAGGCGCTCGGCGGTGGACAGGATGATGCGCTTGTTCGCCTGGTGCGGGATGAAACAGCCCAGGTCGGCGCCGGAAAGCTGGTTGCGCGTCAGAATGCGCTCGGAGACCTCGGCCATTTTGCGGACCGCGTACTTGTAGACCGCCTGGCCGTCCTGGTGCACGTAGTGCATCTTGTGGGCCACGGTATCGGCGGTGGGCGGATGGAGGCTGCCGCCTCCGGGCATGTTGAGGGCAGGGGCGCCAGAGCCGTCGATCTCGTGCAGGAAGTCGATCATGCCGGTCTCGCCCTCTTCGGCCGGCTCCAGCAGAACCGCGCCGGCGCCGTCTCCGAAGATGACGCAGGTAGCGCGGTCGGTGTAGTCGATGATGGACGACATGGTATCGGCGCCGATGACCAGCACCTTGGAGTGCGCGCCGCTTTCCACTAGTTTCGCACCCACCTGCAGTGCATAGATAAAGCCGGAGCAGGCCGCGGACAGGTCAAATCCCCAGGCACCCTTGGCGCCGAGCTTGTCCTGGATAAGGCAGGCGCTGGAAGGGAAAAGCATGTCCGGCGTGACCGTGGCGACGATGATCGCTTCCACCTCGGTGGCGGGAATGCCGCGCTCGGCCAGACAGCGACGGGCGGCTTCGACGGCCATGTCGCTGGTTGCCATGCCGGGATCAACCAGGTGGCGTTCGCGGATGCCGGTGCGCTCGGTGATCCACTTGTCATTGGTTTCGACCATTTTTTCCAGGTCGGCATTGGAAAGGATGCGCGGCGGAACAAAGGTGCCCAGGCCGCTGATTTTGGCGCGGCGGAGTTTGGCAGGTGCGGAGTGTGAGGTTCCGGGGTCAGCCGCGGCAGCATTGCTCAAATTCTTGTCTCCCAGCTCTTGAGGATTTCCATCGCTATTCTCGCCGACAGCGCGAGGGGTGTCTACGCAACGGAAGCCGTGGAAGGGAGAGCGGGAGAAGGCACTGCGCGACCCGCGCAGGAAAATGTACCGGGCGGCCTACTGCGCCCGAAATGGCCCGTTACCGTTGCTTCCTTCCGGACCTGGCGGGGTTGGCGGGATCCCGTCGCGTAGGACCCGGTACGAACTCAAGCATACCATCTCCGCCTCATCGGCTCACGCGCCGGAACTGCAGGCGGCGATGGGCAGCGGGTGCGCTCAAACACGGCACGAACTGGCTGGGATCGGTTTACCTACGGAGGTGAATTGGTGGCGCGGTCCGCTCCCTAGGTCGTGCATCTGAGATTGCACACGCAGACCGGTTCCGCTCCCATCCGTACCAGCTTGCTGTGCAGGGTGTACTGTCCACCCCGCGCATCTTCGAGCCGGAATATCCTCTTGACCGGTATGCAGTGATTGACGTGAGCTAATGACGAACTACGACCAATTCCACGACGGCTGGCTGGACGGACTCCTGATCGAACAGACCTCCGTCCAGGTCTTCATCAGCACCGAGGAGAAGCAACCGTTCGTTATCGTGGCGGAGGGTGTAACCGCACTCTCCGCAGGGGGCTTCAAATCGGGAAATATCGTCTTCGAGGTGTTGACCAAGGCCGGGGACGAACTAACGCTCCAAGACATCACAGAGAGCTACGGGCTGTCGGCGGAGGTAAAGGGCCAGGAGCAAGCACAGAAACTCTTAGGGAAGGCGCGTGAGCGCGGGCTTACCGTCTTGCAGATCAATCCCTCCTATGGAGCCACCTGCATTGTCTTGGCGGAATCCATCTACCTGCTGTCTCGTCATGAATGGGCCACGACGTGATCGAGAAGTTCAACTAAGGTTCAGGTGTGATCGGCGATGCCGAGAAGGGAAACCGTGAGCTCGCATTTTGATTCCTTAGCGCAGGGGCTGACTCGGCGTGAATTCGTGCTTCGAGGTTCGGCAGCTTTGGCCTGCACCGCCGCGCTTCCGTACGCGTCCGCGCTGGAAGCTTCCGAAAAATCGGAGTATGTCGAAGTCAACACCGCGTACGGACGCCTTCGCGGCAAGCAGGGTGCAGGGGTGGCGACCTTCAAAGGAATTCCCTACGGCGGTTCCGTTTCTGGAGCAAACCGGTTCAAGGCCGCGCCTCCGCTGCAACCGTGGAAAGGTGTTCGTGACGCGCTGGAGTTGGGTGCACCGGCGTTGCAACCGGGCGGGCAGCGCCGCAACGAGCCGCCGTCGGCTGAGAATTGCCTCTTCTTGAACGTCTGGACGCCCGCGGCGGATGGGCGCAAGCGGCCGGTCATGTTCTACAGCCACGGGGGCGGATTTGTCGTCGGGTCGGGCGGGTCGGATTACCAGGATGGGACGAACCTGGCACGTACCTGGGATGTCGTGGTGGTGGCCACCAACCATCGTCTGGGCCTGATGGGCTTTCTTTTTCTGGGCGACCTGGCCGGGCAGGAATACGCCACCTCAGGCAATCAGGGCATGCTCGATATTGTCGACGGGCTGAAGTGGGTTCGGGAGAACATTGCGGCATTTGGCGGCGATCCCAGCAATGTCATGATCTTCGGCGAAAGCGGCGGCGGGGCCAAAACGTCATGCCTCTATGCCATGCCTTCCGCGGAGCCCTGTTTCAACAAGGCGTCCATTGAAAGCGGGCCCGGCATTCGCATGATGACGCGGGATGCGGCGACCGAAACCACCCTGATGACACTCAAGCAACTTGGCCTGGAGAAGAAGGATTGGCGCAAGCTGCTCGATGTGCCCGCGAGCAAGCTGCTGGAGGTGCAGGTGGACCTGGGAAAACAACCCGGCGGTCCATTGACCATGAGCGGCGGGCGCAAGGGCATTGGTGGTGGCGGGCGGCCGGGCGGCTTCGGGCCGGTCGTCGATGGCACCGTCCTCCCTCACCACCCCTTCGATCCGCAAGCGCCGGCGATCTCGAAAAACAAGCCGTTGATTGTCGGCTCGAACCGCGATGAAACCGCGTTCTTCTTCAATGAAAGACATGACACCGAGGCCTTCAATTTGACCGAGGCGGGCCTGGAGACGAGGCTGCATAAAGAGTTAGGCGCGAATGCAGCTACAGTCCTCGACGCCTATCGTAAGAGCCGGCCCGGGGCGTCACCTGCTGACCTATACATCGCGATCACCACGGCGAGCATGATCGGCCTGGGCGCCATCACTATCGCCGAGCGCAAATACGCCCAGCATGGCGCGCCGGTGTACATGTACATCTTCACGCACGAATCGGACATGATCGTGCCCGGGACACACCACAAGCTCGGGGCGGCGCACGCGCTCGAAATTCCCTACAAGTTCAACAACATTCAGCCGCCCGCAAGCAATGCTCCGGCCGGCCCGCCGCCGCCCGCCACGATGATGTCCGCCTCGGACCCGGCCAGTGTCAAGGCGGCCCGCAACATGAGCGAGATGTGGAGCACCTTCGCGCGCACCGGCCACCCTGGAGCGAAAGGACAGCCGTATTGGCCGGCCTACAACACGGAGAAGCGCGCAACCATGGAGATCGACACGGAGTGCAAGGTGGTGGACGACCCATACCGGCTGGAGCGGATGGTATGGGAAAAACTGGAACCCTGAGTTGGCGAAGCAAGCAACGACGCACTTCACGGGAACAGGGCGCTGCTGGGAGTAGCAGCGCCTCTGTCCCGATCGGTGAAACTACACTGCTGCGGGCTGGGGCACGCCTACGGCGACGTGCTCCGACTGCGGCGCCATCTTGGTCACCTTGGCCGGACGGGATTCCCTGCCCTCGGTGGTATCGAGGGTCGCCTTAAGCTGCGCGTCGCCTTCGATGAGGAGATGCGGCGCGCTGAGCTCGCCCACAAAGTGCGCGGTGCCGCGCAGTTCCGCGCGTTCGCGGGCGCGCACCGAACCTTCCACCCGGCCGGCGATCACGACCTCCCGGACATCGATCTTGGCTTTCGCGTGGCCCTCGGGGCCGACGGTCAGCCGGCCATCGTGCAGGGTGATATTGCCATCAATAATGCCGTTCAGCACCAGATCTTCCGTGCCGGTTATCTCGCCGCGAATCACCATCGTCTTGCCAATCACTGTTCCGTTTGCCTGATGCACGTTGCGTCTCCAGAAACTTCGTCGTTGCTCGCGGAGCGTGGGTACAAACAGGCGCTGGCGAGAGTGCAAGAAAGGTAACGCGCCAGTCGCCCGGGCAAAATGGCACGAAAGGGTTAGGCACCGGCGCAGCGGGACCGATGTCCGCAGATTCGTTAAAATAGGAGGGTGACTCCCCTTTCAATCTGTGATGAGGCGCCCGTGACCAGCCCGGGCGGGACCGACGCGCAATCGGCGAGTGCGGCACCGACGAGCCCGGCAGGCTACGCTGCCCCTCCCCTTTCCGGCGCGCTCCCTCGTCCAACGGTCGGGTTTGTGAGCCTGGGCTGCCCGAAAAACCTGGTGGACAGCGAAGTGATGATGGGCCTGCTGGACCGCGCCGGCGCCGAGCTGACCAACCAGCCGGAATCGGCTGAAATCCTGGTGGTGAATACCTGTTCGTTTATCGACTCCGCCAAGCAGGAATCGGTGAATGCCATTCTGGAAATGGCGCAGCACAAGAGCACGGGACGCGCGCAGAAGCTGATCGTCGCCGGCTGCCTGGTGGAGCGCTACCGCGACGAGATCCGCAAGAACATCCCGGAAGTCGATGCCGTGGTCGGCACTGGCGAGCTTGAGAAGGTGCTGGAGGCAGCAGGCCTGAGCATGCCGGCCGCTCCTGCCGGGCCGCAGTTGTTCCAGATCCTGAGCGCGCCTGCGCCGTCGCGTCCCGAGGGCAATCTTCGCGAAGAACAGGGGCGCTTTACGCGCGCAGCCTGGGACGGTGCAACCGCGGCGCTGCCGGCCTATTTGTACGACGAGACCACGCCGCGCGTCCTGGCCACGCCCAAGGCCTCGGCCTACATCAAGATCGCGGAAGGCTGTGACCATCCCTGTTCCTTCTGCATCATCCCCAATCTTCGCGGCAAGTTCCGCTCGCGCCGCTTTGAATCCGTAGTCGCCGAAGCAGAGCGACTGGTCGCCAACGGCACGCGCGAGATCACGCCTCATCGGCCAGGACACCACCTGCTACGGCGAAGACTTCGGCATGAAGGACGGCCTGGCGCAACTGCTGGACCGGCTGGCGCAGATCGAGGGACTGAAGTGGCTGCGCTTTCTCTACGCCTACCCCAATAAGATCACCGGTCGGTTGCTTGAGACCATCGCCCGGCACGAGACTATCGTGAAGTACCTGGACGTCCCGCTGCAGCACGCCTCCGGCGATGTGCTCAAGAACATGCGCCGCGGCGCGAACGCGGACATCTTCCTGAAGACGCTCGACAAGGTACGCGCCGCCGTGCCCGGCATCGCGCTGCGCACCTCGTTCATCGTCGGCTTCCCCGGTGAAACGGAAGCCGACCACAAAATCCTGACCGACTTTGTGAAAGCGGCGAAGTTCGATTGGATGGGGGCCTTCTCCTACTCCGACGAGGAAGGCTCGCACGCACATGCAACGGGCGCCGCGCTGGTGCCGAAGCGTACTGTCGAAGCGCGCCGCCGCTCGGTGATGAAGCTGCAGCAGCGCATCAGCCGGGAAGCAAAGGAGCAATGGGTCGGCAGCACCATGGAGATCCTGGTGGAAGGCCCGTCTGAGGAAACCCCGCTGCTGTGGGAAGGCCGGTCGCAGTTCCACGCCCCGGAGATTGACGGCAAGGTCTACCTCAACGACTTCGGTCCGCACGAGGTGCTCACTCCGGGGAGCTTCTACCAGTGCCAGATCACCGAGGCGCACGACTACGACGTGGTCGCGCGCGTCATCGAATAGGAGCCGGGTATGCCAGAGCCAACCAGGAAAACAAAACTGCTGCGTTGCCCCATCTGCAAGACGATCGTGAAGCTGGGCGATCCGGACATGCCCTTCTGCAGCGATCGCTGCCGTGTCATCGACCTCGGCAAGTGGGCCAGCGGCGAGTACCGCATTTCGTCGCCCATCATGGATCCGGAGCTGCTCGAAGAGGTGGACGAGCAGACGCTGCGCCGCGCCCGCGCCGAAGACAGTGAACGATAAGCCGGGCGCAGGCCCGGCATCGGCGACCAGGACTCCGTGGGCTTGGGCGATCGGCACCTTTTTCGGCGCGGGGCTGCTGAAGCCCGGGCCGGGGACCTGGGGCTCGGTGGCAGCCACGGCGCTCTGGTACTGGGGTGCTCATCTCATTAAGTTGGCGCCTTACCAGATTGTCTATCATTCCGGCAACACCGCGATTGCCACCTCGCGCCCGCTGATTGTTTCGGCCACCCTTCTCGGAGTGTTTGCCGCCACCGCCATCGGCGTCCCGGCGGCCACCCGCGTGGCCCGCGAAAGCGGTCGCGAAGACCCCGGCCATGTGGTCATCGATGAAGTCGCCGGGCAATGGCTCACGCTTGCCGTATGCCGTCCCGACTGGCAACACGCCCTTCTCGCCCTGGCGCTTTTCCGCCTGTTCGATATCACCAAGCCGTGGCCTGCGCGGCAGCTTGAAGCCCTCCCTGCGGGCTGGGGCATCATGCTCGACGATATAGCCGCTGGTTTCTACGGCCTGCTTGCGCTGCTGCTGATTCAGCATTGGTGGTAACCGGCGGCCTGCCCTGCCGTGCAGCCGGCCGCAAAGCGAGCGGCGGCGATTTCGCGCGGCCGCGTCTACACTAGAGAAGACAGGTCAACCGATGATCCGACTTACCAAGCAGGACCACCCAGCACCGTCCACGCCACGCATCGAAGCCGTCCTTCCCGAAGCAGCCCTTCCCGGAGGGGAAATAGAGATTCGGGGGGCCATGCTCGGCCCCACCGGCGACCGCCGCCCGGTAGCGACGCTGGATAGCACACTCGCGCCCGTGCTGCTCAGCCGCTCTTCCCGCATGATCATCCGAGTGCCGGAGGTGGGTGGCAGCAGCAAGCTCCTGGTCCGCCAGAATGGCGGTGGCGCGAGCAATGCCGTGGTGCTCAAGATCGGCCGGCAGCTCGCGGAGAATTTGCACCCGGTGGCGAACCCTGCGGTCGATAGAGACGGCAACATCTACGTAACCTACTCCGGTCCGCGCGGGCAGAAGATGCCGGTGTCGGTCTATCGCATCTCGCCGGAAGGCGATATGGACGCGCTGGTGACGGACCTGCTGAACCCTACCGGCCTGGCGCTAGATGCCGAGGGCGTGCTCTATGTGTCGTCGCGGCACGAAGGCACCATCCATCGCGTAACCCGGGACGGCGCCGTTTCGCTGTTTGTGGAAGGCATGGGCGTGGCCACCGGGTTGGCGTTCGACGAGGAAGGCAACCTGTACTGCGGGGACCGCAGCGGCACCATTTTCAAGATCGCACAGGACCGGCAAATCTTTGTCTTCGCCACGCTCGAGCCGAGCGTCTCCGCCTACCACCTCGCCTTCGGTATGGACGGCACGCTCTATGTCACCGGCCCCACCACCTCGAGCAATGACGCCGTGCATGCGGTCGATCAGGACGGCTCTATCCACACGTATTTCCGCGGACTGGGCCGGCCGCAGGGCATGGCGGTGGATATTGCCGGCAGCCTGTACGTCGCTGCTTCGTATCGCGGCAAGCGCGGCGTGCTGCGTATTGCGCCCGGCAAGGCGAATGGCGCCGAGCCGGAACTGGTCATCGCCGGGAACGGGGTCGTGGGACTCGCCTTTGCGCCCAGCGGCAGCGCCATCGTGGCCACGCACAGCGCCGTTTATGATGTCCCGTTAGGCGTGGAAGGCTTGCGCTTCTTCTAGCTCAGCGCGCCTTTGCGGGCTTCAGTCTCAAAACCGATGTAACGTCGCCCCAACGCTGTTGGAACCTTCAGGAGTGTACGCACCCGATGATCGCAGAAATCATCGCCGTCGGCTCGGAACTGCTGACGCCTCATCGCCAGGACACCAACTCGCTCTATGTGACGGAGCGGCTCAACGAACTCGGCGTGCGCGTCGCCTTCAAGACCATCGTCGGTGACCGCCTGCAGCATCTTGCCAGTGCGGTGCGCACGGCGGCCCAGCGCACGGACATCGTTGTCATCATGGGCGGGCTCGGGCCCACCGAGGATGACCTGACGCGCCAGGCCGTGGCCGAAGCGCTCGGCATTCACATCCGGCGCAACGCTGACATCGTCGCGCAGCTTTACAAGCGCTTCGCCGCACGCCGCATGACCATGACGGAAAACAACGCGCAGCAGGCCGATGTGCTCGAAGGTGCGAGCGTGGTGCCCAACGCCAATGGCAGCGCGCCGGCGCAGTGGCTGGATACCGTGGTCGGCGGTCATCGCAAGATTCTCATCCTGCTGCCCGGGCCGCCTTCGGAGCTGAAGCCGCTGGTGGATACGGAGTGTGTTCCGCGCCTGCGTGAAGTGCTGCCGCCGAGGCACATCGCGCGGCGCACGCTGAAGGCCGCCATGATCGGCGAGTCCGCTGCCGATGCACGCATCGCTCCGATCTACAAGCACTACCCCGATGTGGAAACCACCATCCTGGCGCACACCGGCGACATCCAGATCGATCTGATCTGCGAAAAGCCGGCCATGGACCTGGCCCAGGCACGCGTGGATGAGCTGGCCGGGCGCATCGAAGAAGAGCTCGACGACCTGATCTACTCCTCCGAAGGCGAGAGCCTGGAGGGCACGGTGCTGCTCTATCTCGGCATGAAGGGCTGCACGCTGGCTACGGCCGAGAGCTGCACCGGCGGCATGGTGGCCGAGCGGCTTACCGCCATTCCCGGCAGCTCGCGTTCGTTCCGCGGCGGTGCCGTGGTCTACACCGATGCGCTCAAGACCGCGCTCGCCGGCGTGGATCCTGCGCTGATCGAGCAACACACTGCAGTGAGCAGCGAAGTGGCGCGTGCGCTAGCGGAAGGTATCCGGAAGAAGGCCGGCGTCACCTTCGGACTCGGTATCACCGGCCTCGCCGGTCCCACCGGCGGCACGGAAGAAAAGCCGGTCGGCCTGGTGTATATCGCAGTGGCGGACGGCAAGGAGACCGAGGTAGTGGAAAAGCGCTTCACCGGCGACCGCGGCCGCATTCGCGCCTACGCCAGCCAGCAGGCGCTCGACATGGTGCGCCGCAAGCTGATGTAAGCTGCGTCCATTCATGGATCTGAGACGACATGTGTCGCGTCAACCACAGTCTGTGGAAAGCTTTCCACGTGCCTAAAGCGCACCGGGCGTCCACGATTGGCTCGTGCGGCCCGTTTTCCGCAACTCTCCGACACCACGAGTTAGACTGCTTCCCTGTTGCTACTTGGCAACCAGGTTCGTGAACGGAGGGCTTTCTTACCGGAAGGCCTGGTGTCTTTCATGGTTTCGCCATAGCCGCGGCAAAGCCTTTTAGCGCGGAGCCCCCGGTCCGATTGTGGGGTACAAATCGATGACGGTTGCCATGTATTGGCTGTCATAAATTTTTCTTTGATACTTGATAAATTTCGTCTCGGCAGTCCCGGAATTCTGCCCAGGCGCCAACACCATCAGCGTAAGAGTGACCTGATCCGAGTCCAAGGTGACGGTATTCAGGACCACCACAGACTCCATCGGAACTTTGAACCTGTTAAGGTCCACGTCTGTTTTGATATCGAGCGGCGGAACGGGAAGCTTAACCGCGACAGGGTTTCCAGTGGGGCCACCTTGCTGTCCTATATCGCTTAGCTCCATATGGACAGTGTCCCCGCTCACTGCAGTTACAATAACGCCGGCGCGCTTGTTCGACAGATCATCGCTGCGCTGGTCGACATACGATCCAAGCCAGTCTTTGACGGTTGCGTTCGGCTTCGGCACATAGGTTAATGGCATCGGGCTCCAATCTTTCTCAACGAATTTGTGTGTGATTTGTCAGCAGGCCCGGGTCCGGGCTGTAGGTTAATGCAAGCCAGTTGCATGTACAAGGCAAATCTTCCGGACAAACCGGGGCATAGGCAGCGGATGAGCAAACCGCGATAGCGCTGCTTTACCATGTTGCAGCCCCGATCTGAGATGTTCCTCGCATCCTCGCTGCTACACTCGTACCCGGAAGCGTCATGGCCTTCACCTTCGTTCTGCTTGGCATCGTTGCCTACCTGCTCGGCTCCATCCCCTTCGGACTGGTGCTGGTGCGTGTGTTTCGTCACCAGGACGTGCGTACGCAGGGCAGCGGCAACATCGGCGCGACCAACGTGGCGCGGGCCGGCGGCAAGGGGCTCGGGGCGCTCACGCTACTGCTCGACGCGGCCAAGGGATTTGTCGCCGTGGTGATTGCGAATATCGCGATTCATCATGCCGGCGCAAGCCCCGCGGGCATCCAGAACGCGCTCGCCTTGGCCGGGCTCGCCGCCGTGCTCGGTCACGTCTTCCCCGTTTGGCTGCGCTTCCGCGGGGGCAAAGGCGTTGCGACTGCGCTGGGCGTTTTCCTGGCCATCGCGCCGCTGCCCGTGCTCATCGCATTCGTCGTCTTCGCTGCTGTGGTGCTGCTCACGCGCTATGTCTCGCTCGCGTCCATCTGCGGCGCGGCGGCGCTGCTGGTCTCAGACCTGCTGCTCTTTGGCGCGAAGCAGACGCCGTTTCTGCGCACGGTTGTGGTCCTCGTTCCACTGCTGGTCGTGCTCAAGCATCACGCCAACATCACCCGGCTGCTGCACGGAACCGAGAGCCGCTTCGGCAGCGGCAAGGTACGCACGGCGTGAGCCGTATCTCGGTCATCGGCAGTGGAGCGTGGGGCACGGCGATTGCACTCCGGCTCCATGCGCGCGGCGATCATCGCGTCACGCTCTGGTCGCATAATCCTGCAGTTGCGGAGACCATTCGTGCCAACCGCGAGAATGCGGCGTTTCTCCCCGGCTTCGCCATTCCCGATGATATTGTCGCCACCGCCGACCTCCAGCAAGCACTCACGGCTGCGGAGATCGTGATCAGCGCCATGCCTTCCGCGCATGTACGCGACCTCTTCGGTGCGATGGCGCCGCATCTGCGGCCGGAGCAGGCGGTGGTCAGCGCGACCAAGGGAATCGAAGACGGCACGCACCTGCGCGTGACCGAGATCATCGCGCAGGTGCTGGGTGCGCGCGGCCTCAGCCTGCCGTTGGCCGTGCTCAGCGGACCTTCCTTCGCGCGCGAGGTCGCCGCCGGACGGCCCACCGCCGTGACCATCGCCGCACCAGACACTGCGCTCGCCAGCCGCATCCAGAGCGAGTTTTCAAGCCACGCGCTGCGCCTCTACACCAACGACGACGTAGTCGGAGTCGAGCTGGGCGGGGCGCTCAAGAATGTAATCGCCATTGCGACAGGTATCGTCGACCGGGCTCGACCTCGGCCATAACAGCGCCGCGGCCCTGATCACCCGCGGCATCGCCGAAGTGACCCGTCTCGCTGTCGCCTGCGGTGGCCGCCGCGAGACGCTGGCCGGGCTGGCCGGCGTGGGCGACCTGGTGCTCACCTGCACGGGATCGCTGTCTCGCAATCGCCGAGTCGGCATCGAACTGGGCAAAGGCCTGGCGCTTTCCGAAGTGCTTGCCGACCTCGGCGGCCAAGTGGCCGAGGGCATCGGCACCACCGGGGCCGCGCTCGGGCTCGCGCGCAGTCACGGTGTCGAAATGCCCATCACCGAACAGATGTGGGCCATCCTGCACGATAAGAAGGCCCCGCTCGACGCCGTGCGCGAGCTGATGACCCGCCCCGGCCGCGAAGAATTCTGACGGGGCCCAGCCCAGACGCACCGCAACCTTGTCCGTGCCTACAGGAAGCTCGGCGCATCCTAGCCGCGCGCCAGCTCTCCCCTGCCGGTCAATCGCCCGGCCGGCACCTGCAGCGTTGACGTGTGTCCGCCGCCGGTTTTGACCCCGGGCGTGATATGCGGGTGCGCGTTGAACAGCATCAGGATCATGAAATACAGGCACACCGCGGCAATGGCGATTAGCACCATGAGTTCCACAACCGACTTCCTGCTCAACTTGCGCGTCGCCATGCGTTCCGGCCCTCGCTTCACTTAGATGTCGCGCGGGGGCCGTGGCGTGAACTCATCAGTAACCATTCTCGATGAGGAACGCGAGCGTAAGTTCTTTCTCTTTGTGCAATTGCTTGTCGATGGCCAGCTTCATCAGGATGTCTGCTTCAAGATTCACCGGGTCCCCCGGCCGCAGCGTGTGGAGATTGGTGCGCGCATACGTGTGGGGGATCACAGCAACGCCGAGCGTATTGCCCTGCCAGCGCGCGACCGTAAGGCTGATGCCCTCGATGGCGATCGAACCCTTCTCGACCACGTAGCGCCCCACGCTTTCCGGCACTTCCACCTCGAGCCACCAGTCGGCGCCGCCTCCGTTCTGCGCCGCGGGCCGGAGTGCACGCAGCACGCCGGTCGCATCCACATGCCCCTGCACGATGTGACCGCCAAGCGGCGCGCCCGCGGGCGTGGGCAGTTCAAGATTGACCACGCTGCCCGGGGCCAGGCGCACCAGTGAAGTGCGGCGCACCGTTTCCTCCGCCAGGTCGGCCTCAAAGCTCTCCGGCGTGAGCGCCAACGCGGTAAGGCACACACCGCTCACCGCCACGCTGTCGCCCTCGCGCAAACGCGCCGCCAGTCCCGGCGCGCTTACCGCCAGGCGACGACCTCCGTTGCGCTCCTCACTCCACAGAATGGTCCCGGTCTGCTCGATCAATCCCGTAAACATGGCCCTAGATTACAGCGGCCGCTGGCGGCGTGGCGCCTGGGAAGCAGGCTCACGCCCAGGGATCGCGTAGCAGCCCTTCGACCGCGAAGTCCTGCCCAAAGCTGTGGAGTCGCGGAGCCGGAATGCGCGGCCAGCGTGCCGGAGCGCCTTCGGCCAGCAAGGGCACAGCCTCCGCGCCGAGGAAGGTCGGCGCATAGAACAGGTAAAGCCGGTCCACCGCATCGCTCAGCAACGCGCTGCGGTTCACGCGCGCGCCCCCTTCGATCAGCACGCTGGTAATGTTCTGCTCCCCCAGCCGGGCCAGCACCGCGCGCAACGAGATGCCGCCCTCCGCCTGTGCTTCCACGGTCAGAACGCGAACGCCGCGTTCCTCCAGGGCACGCTGCCTGGCCGAACGCTCGCTGCGCGTGATGACCACGAGATCGTCCTGCGCGGACGCGACCAGGCGCGAGTCGAGCGGCAGCCGCAGTTGCGAATCCAGTACCACGCGCAGCAAAGGCAGCCGGCGTGGCCGCTGGCTGCGATCCGTCAGCAGCGGATCGTCGGCCAGCACCGTGCCCACGCCGGTCAGCAGCGCGTCATGGCTATGCCGCAGCAACTGCACTTCCGCGCGTGCCGCGGCGCCGGTGATCGGATACGAGCTTCCCGGTGGCGTGCACGGCTCCGGCAGGTGCGATACGTCCGTCAAGCGTGCTGGCAGCCTTCAGCGTGACAAACGGCTGCCGCGTGCGAATGAAGCGGGCGAATGCGTTGTTCAGCGCGCGAGCTTCGGCCTGGAGCACGCCCGTGGTGACCGGAATCCCGGCCGCGCGAAGCTTCTCGATGCCCTGCCCATGCACCGCGGGGTTGGCGTCCGCAGTGGCCACCACCACGCGTCCGACGCCGGCCTCGATCAGAGCGCGCGCGCACGGCGGCGTGCGCCCGAAGTGACTGCACGGCTCCAGCGTAACGTACGCGGTCGCACCGCGCGCCTCTGCACCGGCGTACCGCAGTGCCACGATCTCGGCGTGATCCCGCTCTGCGTACTGGTGATAGCCGCGGCCGATGATGTTGCCCTGCTTCACCAGCACGCAGCCCACGGTGGGGTTGGGCGATGCGAGGCCCACTCCCTGCTCCGCCAGCGCGAGTGCACAGTGCATCCAGTGGATGTCTTCTTCCGGTCTAGGCTGGGGCTCCGACGTATGCGGCTCCATCGCCTCAGGCGCCGAGCAGCGAATCGGTGAAGGCCTCGCTGTCAAACGGCAGCAGGTCTTCGAGCTTTTCGCCCACGCCGACAAAGCGCACCGGCAGTTGCAATTCCCGCGCGATGGCGACGGCAATGCCGCCCTTCGCCGTGCCGTCCAGCTTGGTAAGGACGATGCCGGTCACCCCTGCCGACTCCACAAACAGCCGCGCCTGCTGCAGGCCGTTCTGCCCGGTCGTTGCATCCATCACCAGCAACACTTCGTGGGGCGCTTCCGGGATGAAGCGCTGCGCGGTACGCCGCATTTTGTCGAGCTCCGCCATCAGGTTGTTCTTGGTATGCAGACGGCCCGCGGTATCCACCAGCAACACATCGGTGCCGCGCGCTTTTACCGCGTTCATGGCGTCAAAGAGCACGGCAGACGGATCGCCGCCCTGCTTCGTTTTGATGATCTCGACGCCGGTGCGCTGGCCCCACACTTCAAGCTGCTCCACTGCGGCGGCGCGAAACGTATCCGCGGCGCACAGCAGCACCGTCTTGCCCTGCCGGCGCAACCACGCGGCGAGCTTGCCGCTGGTGGTTGTCTTGCCGGTACCGTTCACGCCAACCAGCAGGATCACCTCCGGCCCTGAGGTGACCACCTTCGGCGGACGATTGTTCGCGTCGAGGATGCTTTTGATCTCGGTCTTGAGCAGCGACTTCAGCTCCGCCCCGGAGTGGATCTGGCGATGCAGCGCGCGCTCGCGCAGCACCGTGAGGATGTCCTGCGTCGTGGTCACGCCCAGGTCGGAGGCGATAAGGCTCATCTCGAGATCGTCGAGCGCCCGCTCATCGATCTCTTCGGTGAGCGCGACGATGGTCTCGATCTTCTCGGAAAGGCTTTCGCGGGTGCGCGAAACCGCCTCGCGCATGCGGTCGAAAAAGCCCTTTTTCTTCGGTTCTTCGGCCTCTTTAAGGCTGCCAAACAAGGTCTGAATCATGGGGTGCCCGTAAGCATCAGTGTAACAAGGCGCAAAGGAGCGAAGCTGGCCGCGTCCCGGCGGCATGCGAGGCTTCCCTGGCACCAGCCGGCCCGTCACGCCTGCACGCCGGCCGGAACGTAGAATAGGAAACGTATGCTTGGGAAACTCCGTCCACTTCTGCCCTACCTGCGCCGTTACCGGCGGAGCTTCTTCTGGGGCGGATTGTCGGTTGTGCTGTCGAACCTCATCTGGATCCTGTTTCCGCAGGTCATCCGCATCGCCATTGACGATCTGAACCATGGCGTGACCCGGCAGAAGATCCTCGAGTACGCCGGCCTGCTGGTCGCCATCTCCGCGGCAAAGGGCGTCTTTCTCTTTCTGACGCGGTGGATCATCATCGGAATCTCGCGCGAGATCGAGTTTGACCTGCGCAACGACCTCTTCGAGCACCTGGAAACACAGCCGGCCAGCTACTACCAGCGCCTGCGCACCGGCGACATCATGGCGCGCATGACCAACGACCTGAACGCGGTGCGTATGCTGCTCGGGCCGGCGATCATGTACAGCGCCAACACCATCCTGTTCTCCGTCGGCGCGGTCTTTTTCCTGGTGCGCATCAGCCCCTTTCTTACGCTGGTAGCCCTGGTCCCGCTGCCACTGGCCAGCATCCTGGTGCAGACCATGGGCCGCAAGATTCACGAGCGCTTTGAGCGTATCCAGGCGCAGTTTTCAGAGATCTCTGCGCAGGCCCAGGAGAATTTTTCCGGCGCCCGCCTGGTGCGCGCCTTTGCGCAGGAAAACGCGCAGATCGCTTCCTTTGAAGAGGCCAACCAGGAGAACGTACGGCGCGGACTGCGCCTGGTGCAGCTCATGGGCATGCTGTGGCCGACGCTGGAATTCGTGCTGGGACTGGCGCTGGTCGTTACCCTGCTGGTGGGCGGGCACGAGGTGTTGTCGCACCGTATCACCGTGGGTGAGTTCGTGGCCTTCACCACATACATGCTGATGCTGACCTGGCCCATCATCGCGCTCGGCTGGGTGGTGAACCTGGTGCAACGCGGAACGGCATCGGTGGTGCGTATCGATGAGCTGCTGTCGGAGCCTTCGACCATCGACAATACCGCGGCCTCGCCAGATATCCCCGCCGAGCTGCGCCTGCGCGGAGAGATCGACTTCCGTCACCTGAGCTTCTCGTATGAGGACGGGGACGGCAAGCAGAACGAGATCCTGCACGATATCTCGCTCCATATCCCGGCGGGCACCAGCCTGGCCATCGTGGGCCCGACAGGCTCCGGCAAATCCACGCTGGTGAGCCTGCTGCCGCGCATTCACGATGCAGCCCCCGGTATGGTGCTCATCGACGGCCGGCCGGTGCGCGAGTATCCGTTGGACGTGCTGCGCGCCAACATCGGCTTTGTGCCGCAGGAGACGTTCCTCTTTAGCGAAAGCATCCGCGAGAACATCACCTTCGGCACACCGGACGCGACCGATGAAGCAGTGCTCGAAGCGGCCGAGGCGGCGCACATTCGTCGCGAGTTCGAGGACTTCCCGGCAGGCTTCGACACCATGGTGGGCGAGCGCGGACTGACGCTTTCCGGCGGGCAAAAGCAGCGTACTGCGATCGCCCGCGCGCTGGTACGCGATCCCGCGATCCTGGTCCTCGACGATGCGCTGGCCAGCGTTGACACCTACACGGAAGAAAAGATACTGGAGCACCTGCGGGAGGTGATGCGCGGGCGAACCACGATCTTCATCTCGCACCGCATCTCTACAGTGCGGCATGCGGACCAGATCGCCGTCCTGGTTCACGGACGGATCGCGGAGCTGGGAACGCACGAACAGCTTCTCGCGCGCGGCAGCTTCTATGCGGGCCTGTTTGAAAAGCAGCAGCTCGAAGAAGAACTCGCCGGCGCGCGTTAGTTGCTGCTCCGTCGCGGCGTTAATGGCTGAGAGGCGCGGTGCGGCTCTGAAAAACCTACGCCAGCCAGCTTCCCTTCTGCTCTGCAAGTTCACTGGCGCGCGGCGGAGCAGGAGAGGTGGCCACCAAGACTTGCTCCTCGTAGGTCTGCAAGTCGCGCGGCATCGCACGGTGGCCCTGCGCGACGACCTGCCAGGCTTCGCGCACGCTGCGGACGCACTGCACTGCGCTGAAGAACTGTTCTCGCGAAGCCGCCGCAGACGCGCGCAGGACCAGTGCGAACACTGACGCGTAGAACTCGCCCAGATGCAGCGCCGGTGCGCCACCCACATCCGGCCGCAAACGCGCCTGCAGGTGGATGACGATATCGAGCGAGCGGCGCACGGCCGCACGCCGAGCCTCCACGTCTCCGCTGTCACAAGCTTCGGCAGCTTGCAGCAGAAACCGGATCAGCCCGTCATAGAGCGCCACCACCAACTCCACACTGCTCGCGCTTTCGAGCGCTGCCTCGCGATATCCCTTCATCTCCCTACCCCTTCTGTTGTTGATAGCCGCTGATCGCGCTATAAAGTTCGTTCACTTCGTTGACCTGCATGGGAATGAACTGCAGGGTCTGGTTGGCGGCATTGAGCTGGGCCGTGAGGCTCGTCTTCTGCGCCGCGATGGTGCTGTCCAACCGCGTCAGCGTGTCATTCAGGCTGCCTTCGATGCTGGCATTCTGTTTCATCGCAGTTGCGATCATGCCGGTTGGCGATTCCGCTCCCGAAGCATCCACCGCTGCCGACATGGCGAGCCCGAAGCCGCCGGCAGCCTGGAAAAAATTCTGCACATCGGTGTAGTTCGATTCCAGCGCGCTGTTCAGGGTGTCGCTATTCAGCGCCAGCGTGCCGTCCTTCTGAATGCTGATCCCCAGCGCGGAGATGCCGGAGATCGTACCGCTGCCGGCCGGAGTCACCAGCACGCTCGCAAGCTGCTGCTGCAAACCGGAAAGCACCGGGCTGCCAAAAAGGGGCTGCGCCTGGCCGCTGCTGTTGTTCCCTTCCTGCGCATCCATCGCGCTCACCACGGCGTTATAGTCCTTGACGAATGCGGCCAACGACTGCGCGACGGTTGCCGCGTCGTTCGTGACCTGGACCTGGATCGGACTGCTGCTGGTATCGAGTAGCTGAAACGTCACGCCCGGGATGACGTTGCTCACCGTGTTGCTCGCACTGGAGAGTGCGATGCCGTCCACCACAAGCTGCGCGTCCTGCCCGGTCTGCGCGACGGAAAAAATGGGCGACGTTGCCTGCGTGGTATCAGTAAGCTGCGACGCATCCACCTGCAGATTGCCGCCTGCACCGCTGGTCCCGCTCACCAGGCTGAGACGCGAGCCGGAGCTGTCCGTGATCACATTGGCGGTGACCCCGATACCCGCCTGGTTGATGCTCGCCGCCAGCCCGGACAGTTTGTTGTTCTGCGGATCGACGTTGACCACCTGAGCCGCCCCGTTGCCCACCTGGATGGAAATGCTTCCCGACAGCGCGTCCGTGCCGCTCATCGCCTGCGAATAGACCATCGAAGTCTGCGCGAGCTGGCTGACAGTAACGGTATGGCTGCCCGCGACGGCAGTGCTGGCCGCATTGGTCAGCACCAACGCATTGGTGTTTGAACTCGCGCCTTCTTTGGTATCCAGCACGCCAGTGGGATCCGTCAGAGCGCTGATGTCATTGGAAAGCGTGGACAGCAGGCCGCCCAGGCTGGAGAGTGCCGTGTCTTCCGATTGCAAGGTGGCTAGCTGTGTCTTGTACGGCGTCTCCGTGCCCTGGAGATTGGTGACGATCTGGTTCACCGTCGCGGTGACGTCAAAGCCCTGACCACTGGTCGGGGATCCAAAGCTCAGGCCGACAGAACCCATCCCTGTTCTCCTGGAGTGCCGCACGCTCTTGAAGGGCCGCGGATGCGCACGCACCTTACGCATCCGCGGCAGGTACCGACGACTCACGCTACTGCAGCAGTTTCGTGACTTCCTGCTGGGTGCTGTTGGCCTGGGCCAGGGCGCTGATGCCGGTCTGGCTCAGAATTTCGAACTTCGACATCTGCGAGGTTGCCTGTGCATAATCTGTCGCAGTGACGGAGTTCTGTGCGGCGGTCAGGTTTTCGGTCTGCGTTGTCTCGACGTTGCTGATCGAGTTCAGCGTGTTGATCTGCGAGCCAAGATAGCCGCGCTGCCCGGAAACATCGGCGATAGCGCTGTTGATGGCGGAAAGCGCCGTCTTGGCGTTGGCCGCGCTCGTCAGGTCGGTGGCGGAGAGGTCCTGTTGCGTACCGACCGCATAGGAAAGGGAGTTGGTGGCGGCCGTGTAGGTCAGCGTGCCGTTGGCATCACCCACCTTGGCGCTGGTCAGTGCGCCAATCGACAGCGTGTCGGTCGAGCTGCCGGCACTGGTTCCGTCGCCGGTGTAGATGGCGAAGCTGCCGCCGAACACCTGCTGCCCGTTGAAGGTTGTGGTCGAGCCGATGTTGTTGATCTCGGCAAGAATCGACTGATATTCCTGGTTCGCAGCGGCGTCCTGGGTGCTGTTCAGGGTTCCGTTGGCAGACTCGGTGGCCAGCGTCACGGCGCGGTTCAACAGGTTGTTGACCTGGGAAAGCGCACCATCCGCCGTCTGCAACAGGCCGACACCCTGCGAGGCGTTGCGCGAGGACTGCGTCAGCGCAGTCTGGTTTGCCTGCAAGCCGTCGGCCAGCGATAGGCCTGCGGCATCATCGGCTCCCGAGTTGATGCGCGACCCGGAGGAGAGCTGCGTCAGCACGTTCTGCAGGCTGCTCTGGGTGTTGTTGAGATTGTTGGCTGCGTACACAGCGGACAGGTTGTTCAGAACACCTAAAGACATGCGTTTGCTCCTGGAAGGTAAGTTCCTGCGTTGGCGTTAGCTTCCCTGTTCCGCGGTGGGCGCCGGGGGGAAACTGCTTGACCCAATGCATTCATCGGCTGTGCCGGCGAAGACTTTACCTTTTGGAGCGATCCGGTTGGTTCTCTCCTGCGGTTACGCACCGATAAGGGAAGCCCAGGTGGGCTTCAGCCTGCCGCCTTACTGCCCGTATAGCCCATGCCTGCAAGTACTCCGCGCATATACGCGAAACTCTTGGTGACGCCCGGCATGGGATCGTCGGCATGTACTTCGTATTCCAGATCGACAAAGCCCTTGTAATGCGTCTCGACCAGCGCCGCGAAGATAGCCGGCAGCGGCATGATGCCATCGCCCACGGCAACCTGGCTTTCCTTGCTGTGAAAGTCGGTCAGGTCCTTCATGTGCACGTTGAAGAGCCGCGGGCCGACGGCGCGAACCGCCTCCACAACGTCTGTGCCCGTGCGCGCCGTATGCCCCACATCGATGCAGCAACCCATGCGCGGATCCATGCTCTCGACCGCCTTCAAGACATCGAGCGGCGAAGGCCATAGTTTGTCCTCCGGCCCATGGTTGTGGATGGCGATCCGGATGTCATATTGCTTCACAAACCGCTCCAGGCGCGGCAGGGTCTGCGGTGACGGGTCTCCGGCAACAATCACCGGGATATTCGCGCGCTTGCAGTATTCGAACTTGCTCCGGATGTCTTCGTCGTCATCCTTGGCGAACGAGATAGCTCCGGCTGCGTGGAGATGAATGCCTGCCGCCGCATACTCGGCCAGCGCCTGGGCTTCCGCCTGGGGATCCATGGGCAGATGATCCTTCACGTCCTTGGCATTCAACTGGTCTATCTGTAACTGCTTCATAAAGCCGATCAATTCTGACCGCGTAAAGTTACGAAATGTATAGCTTGCCAGGCCGAGGCGCACCGGCGAAGCGGCATGCGGGATCGCGGGAACGGCACTTTCCGGCTGAGCCTGGGCCGCAATGGCGCGGGTGGACACCAGAGACGCCGCACCCGCAAGCGTGGCAGAACATATGAAATTGCGGCGAGATAGTGTTCGGGTCATGGGCAGCAGCTCCCGGGTGTTTTGTGCAATCGTCTATGTATCAGCGGAAATCCGGGCGACAGGCTGTAATTAGAGGTGCGGCGCCCAACCGGGCTCATATTTGCGGCCCCACATCGTCATCGCTTCCGCGTCGTTCTGGATACGGCCATCTTTTGGATCGAGATGCAGCTCCCGCTTGACCTCCCAGGCGACATTGGAAAGCTGCAGCATGGTGACGGCGACGTTGCCGACAGAAACGGGAGAGTGCAGTGGCGCTCCCGTGCGAATGCCGGCGATAAAGTTTGCGAAGTGCGCATCCGTCATCGAATCGCGGCCGATCAAGTCGGCAGACGAAGTCGTGCCGCCCACCTTGTACTCGCTCGTCTTGTTTCCTTTGAGATCGTAGATCTCGTAACCGTCGCGGTCCACCAGGACCGTCCCCGTGGTCCCGATGATGGTCGAGCCGCGATCCCGGTTATAGAGCTTCATCCCGGAACAACTCTTCCCTTCCCAGGAGATCAACTTGTCGTCGTACTCGAAGCTCGTCACCAGCGTGTCATAGAACTGCCAATCGTCCTTGAACTGATAGCGTCCGCCGGACGAAGTTACTGTATTGGGATATCCCACATCCAGCGCCCAGCGACAGACATCCACCTCGTGCGTGCCGTTATTCAGGGTCTCGCCCGTTCCATAAGTACGGAACCAGTGCCAGTTATAGGGTTGGTAGTTATCTTTGTAAGGCTGCCGCGGCGCGGGTCCTTGCCACAAATCCCAGTCCAGCGTTGCCGGCACCGGCACCTCTTTGCCAATGCCGATAGACTTCCTCGTGTTCACATACCACGACTTGCCGTAGTAGGCCCGGCCGATCAGCCCGCCGTGTATCTTATCCACGATCTCGATGGTGTGCGGCGACGAGCGCTGCTGCGTTCCCATCTGCACCAGCTTGCCGTACTTCCGCTGCGCCTGGACCAGCAGCGCGCCTTCCGCCGGGTTATGACTGCACGGTTTTTCAACGTACACGTGCTTGCCCGCCTGCAAGGCCGCAATCGCCATCGGTGTATGCCAGTGGTCCGGCGTGGCAATCGTTACCGCATCGAGATCCTTCTGCTCAAGCACATGGCGGAAATCCTTAACCGCCGCAGGCGCATGGCCCAGTTGCTGCTGCGCTGCATCCGCGAATTTCTTCAGGATGTTGCTCTCCACGTCGCACACATGCGTGACCCGCGCCGCATCCTGGTTGGCCTTGAGCGCGGAGAGGTGAGCGTAGGCGCGCCCGTTCAGACCGATGATCGCGAAGTTAAGGCGGTCATTCGCGCCAAGGATGCGCGCATAACTCTTCGCGGTGGGCCCCATGGCCGCGCCCGCCGTGCCCACCGCCAGTGCGTTTACAAAGTCGCGTCTGCTGATCATCTATCTCCCTGCCCCGCTGCGTAGATCACGAGTTAGCCTGCCGGACTTGAGCCTTTTCTCCACAGTGCACGCCGGCCTTCGCCAGCGTCTTGTTGAGTCCCTGCATGCTGATGCGCGTCGAAGCTTCCGGCGTTCCTGCGCCGCGCCAGTGCGTCTCCAGGCTCACCGCGTAGTGGTACCCATCGCGCTGGAAAGCTTCGAACTGCCCCACCCAATCCACCACGCCCGCTCCCACTGGCGCCCATTCGTATTTCTTTCCCGCGGGGCGGACCACATCTTTCGCATGGCAGTGACCGATGCGCTGCTTGGGCAGCAGATCGTAACCGTCGGGATACGGCGTGCTGCCAATCGCGGCAGCGTTGCCGGGATCCCAGTTCAACATGAAGTTGCGATTGGGAATCGCCTTCAACACTGCCGCGGATTCCTCCCCGGTCGCGGTGTTGCAGGACATCTCGTTCTCCAGCAGCAGGATGATGCCGTCCTTGTGACACCGCTCCGCGGCCTGCCGCAACTTGGCGTTGATGGCAGCGCGATATGGCTTCTGGTCTGCCAGCCGCCAGTAGTCAAAGCAGCGGATGCGGTTGGTGCCAAACGCCTTCGCCAGCACGATGCAGTGTTCGAGCAGCTTCTCCTGCGCCTTCGCGTCGAAGTCCGCGTGAAACTGGTCGCGACTCTCGCTCTGGTCGGAGCGCGGCGCACCCGGCCAGTCCGTCTTGAAAAGCGGGCTCGCGATGTCGGTCACCTTCAGCTTGTGCCTGGCCAGGATGCGCCGCGCATCTTCGATCTCCTTGGGGCTCAGCACCGTGATGTTCTTGTTCCACATGCCCCGCAGCTCGATCCATTTAAGGCCGAAGTCCTCGGCCGCAATCCTGCACGCCTGCTCGAAGTCCTGCGTGATCTCGTCGTTGATGACGGCCATGTGGAAGGGGCAACTCGCGTTCTGACTCTTTGATTCGGGCGAGGCGAAAGCGGACAACGCGCCTGCCGTTCTTACCAGCAAGGGTGCTGTTACCGCTGCGCCTATCAGCCCCATGCCGGCCAGCACTTCGCGTCGACTCAAGCTCATTCAAAGGCCTCCCCCTGTTTCAATATGTAAGCACTGCTGTGCCACAATCTCATCCGCTGTTGCGTACTGCGGCTGCGCGCCCATCTTACGGCGCACGGCGGCTCGGTCGCAAACCCCCGGCATCCGAAGACGAATCTCTGCTCAGGCAGAAACGCCGCGGCTCACGTACAGCGGGATTACGCGAGGCCGCTGAGTGCTGCACTCCGCCGCTGCCGGCCTCCGGCAAAAGCGTAGAGCGCGACCACGACATACCCGGCAAGCGGGACGGCGTAGGCCAGCGCCAGGCTGTGAGTCCACTGCGAGATCAGCCCCATCACCGGCGTCAGCACCGCGCCACCGACAATGGCCATAACCAGCAGCGATCCGCCGATCTTAGTGTTTGGTCCCAACCCGGTGAGCCCGAGCGCGAAGATGGTGGGAAACATCAGCGACATAAAGAAGCTGGTGCAGAAGATGGCCCACAAGCCCATCCATCCCGGCTCGTAGATGCCGATGGCGACCAGCAGAACGTTGACGATCGCAAAGGCGCCCATCAGCAGTTCCGGCGCGATGCGCTTCATAGCGATGGAGGAGAGCCATCGTCCCAGCGCAAAGGCGACCAGAGTTCCGGTAAGGAAATAGCCGGCGATCTTCTCCGGACGCCGCGTGTAATCCTGCACATACTGGATGAAGTAGCTCCAGGTGCCGACCTGCGCACCCACATACATGAATTGCGCCACGACAGCCGCGAGGAAGTTGCCGTTGCGCAGCAGCACGCGGAAGCTGCCCCGCTCGGAGCTGTTTTCCTGGTCACCGGCGATGACCGGAAACTTCGTTCGGAAGATCAGAAAGGCAAGCAATAAGGCGATGGCCCCGAGCACGATGTACGGAACAACAACGCGTACCGTTTCCCGCTGCAGATACGCGCCGTAGGTGTGCGCTGCCTGCATGGCGCGCACCTGCACCGGCGTTAGCTCCACACCGGAGAAGATAAATGTGGTGCCCACCAGCACCCCGGTGATGGAGCCAAGCGGGTTGAAAGCCTGCGCCACGTTCAACCGGCGCGCGGCTGTGGCCGGAGAGCCCAACTGCGTGACAAGCGGATTCGACGCCGTCTCCAGAAACGACAAGCCCGACGCGATAACAAACAACGCCAGCAGAAAGAGCGAGTAGCGGCCAACGTACGCCGCCGGCCAGAAGAGCCAGGTGCCCGTGGCAAAAAGCACGAGCCCGGTGATCAGCCCGGCCTTGTAGCCTTTGCGGCGCATCAACAGGGCCGCCGGGATGGCCAGCAGGAAGTAGCCGAGATAGAAGGCGGATTGCACCAGGCCGCCCTCAAAACGGCTTATCGTGAAGCTCTTCATGAACTGGCGAATGAGAACGTCGTTCAGATTATTGGGCACGCCCCAAAGAAAGAAAAGCGAGGTGACCAGGCCAAAGGGCAGCAATTGCTGGCGCGGGACCAGCGGGCCTTCCGCCTCCGACTCGCCCGAAGTACCAGGCGCTCCTGTCTTCGCAATCAGCATGGTTTTGGACTCGGCTTTTGCTGCGGAGCCAATGAAAGCAGGCGCCGCGGTTCGTCCACACACTAGCCGTTCGCGCGGTAGCGGTGCAAGCACCGCGTCACAGACGGTAAATGCGAGTTGCGTTGCCCCCGAAAATCGCGTCGCGCTCCGCGGCCGAAAGCTGGTCGGTCCAGCGGCCCACCACCTCGAACCATCGCCCATACGAACAGGCCACTTCGCAGACCGGCCAGTCTGACCCGACGATGAGCCGGTGCGGGCCGAAGGTGTCGAGCAAGGTCTCCCAGTACGGCGTGAGCTCTGTGACGGACCAGCGTCTCGGGTCCGCCTCCGTCACCATGCCCGAAACCTTGCAGGACACGTTGCCCCTGCGTGCCAGCTCTCGCATCTGGGTGGCCCAGGGCTCCCGTTCGCCCGAACGAATGCTGGGCTTGCCCGCGTGGTCGAGCACAAAGGGCTGGCCCGGATGCTGGTCCACGAAGCGAATCGCCTGCGGGAGTTGATGTGCATAGATGAGGATGTCGTAGACCAGGCCGGTGCCCCGCAGGCGTGCGATCCCGGCACGGAAATCCTCGCCCAGCAGAAACGCGTCGTCCGGCTCATCCTGCACCACATGCCGCAGTCCTTTCAGTTTAGGCTGACCGCGGAACTCCTCAAGCAGCGCCGGGAACTCCGGGCTGGCAATCGGAGCCCAGCCGACGACACCGCGCATCCAGCTCCGCTCCGCCGCAAGCTCGAGCAGCCAGCGGGTCTCCGCGAGCGTCTGTCGCGCCTGCACTGCCACCGCGCCGTCGATGCCGGCTGCGTCCATCTGCGGCTTCAGATCCTGCGGAAGATAGTCCCTGCGCAGCACGGCCATGTCATCGCTGATCCAACCAAACTCATCCGGCTTGAACTGCCAGAGGTGGTGATGTGCATCGATGCGCTCAGTCATGGTCACGCCCTACTCTACCTGCAATGCGCAGAGAAGATCACCAGCTCAGGGCACAAACACAAGACCCTGCCGCGGTGGAAATCGCAGCAGGGTCCTGAATTGCATCTTTGTAACTCGTGCTTAGTGGAAACTCGCTTGCCTGCGCCGGTATCTATCAGTGATACCGCCGAGGCCAGCGACGCCTAAGCCGTTGGCAACGCGACGTGAAGCGGTTTCGCCGCGCGCTCCGTCACGCCACGGATGGTCCATAGGTCCGTCGTCCACTGCGGCGACAGAATGTAGTCGTAGGGCATGGTGCCGTAACCCTGCTGGCCCCACTTCGTGCCCCACGAGTTGCGAAGAAGGAAGGTACGGTCCGCATTGTCATAGCCGACGATGAGCATGCAGTGGCCACCGTCCTCCGGCTCGTTTGGCCCCGGCATGGGGATCACACCGTCGTCCCACGTGTGGTCCATGGATGGGAAGCACGTGTATCGAAATACAATCGGGAAGCCCTCTGCGAGACACGCCTGCAGAAGCGGTAGGGTCTGCCCCACGCGGCTATAGACCGTCACCAGGTCCAGCTTCGCCGCCGCGTACGCATCGGCATGGGGCTGCTTGAACACGGAAGACTCTTCATAGGGCCACACGTCTTCCGGCGGCGCTCCCAGCCGGGCGACGGTCTTGATGCCGTTACGAATCATCGCGCCGCCGTCCTGCTTGATCTCGCCTTCCAACACGCGTTCGTTGTAGTAGATGAACAGCCGAGACGGCACAAAGCTCTGCTTGCCTGTGTGCATCTGGTTGTACTCGATGGCCGCGCCAATCGCGTTTGCCGTGCAGCTCTCCAGCGCGCCCTGGTCGTACACCGGCGGGCACAGCGGCCGCAGGTCCACGCTCTCCGGCAGAGTCGCCGTGTCCACCGTGGCTACATAGTGCAGATCGCGCGTATCCGGAACATCCGGCATGCAGCCGCGACGCCCGCGCCCTTCCGGCTTGCCGGTTCCGGGCACCTTCCCCGCGGCATCACGGGTCGCCGGGCCCACACTTCCACCAGCGGAGCCGGCGCTCCCTCCCGAGGACCCTGCGCTCCCTCCCGACGCGCCGCCTCTACCGCCGGCTGCACCTGCCCTTTCCTCCAACAGGGTTCCGCCACTCTTACCCGACCGGCCTGCTGCTCCACCTACATGCATGGTTCCTGCTCTCTGCGAACGCATCCGCGCCGCGCAATGCCCGATATCTCCGAATGATAAGAGCAAGCCGGTGTGCTTTCGATAGCTAGTCGCAAGCTCCGTATGCTACTTTCCGGTGATTCCATGCGGCGCTTAAAAAGACTTGCTTGAACACTCTTCTTATCTCCCGAATCATCGGCGCCGTCGGCGAACACACCTGATCGCGTCCTGGAAGTCAGCAGCATGGTGGAATGACAACAGCTAACTGTGACATCTGCAAGCGGAGGATACCCTGCGCAAACCTGCTCCTGCGCGCATATCTGATCAGCTATCGGCTTTTCTCTAGAAGTAAGGGAAGATTGAAGTTCCGCGGGCGTCTCACCAAACTCTCACTTCACCCATCTGGATAACGCACAGTAACAAGACAAGTGTCTAACTAGCTTTTTTGACCACGACGAACCGGCGCTCCTTCTGCTTGAAGATGCGGTTCAGATACGTCCCCTTCGACTCAGCCGCCATAAAAGCCGCTTGCTCCTCGGCGGAGACGTCGAAATACCGGTAAACACTTCCGCTCTGGCGGAACTCGATCTCCAACTCACGCCTGCGCGGCTCATAGCCGATCGAAGCGATGCTTCTCGAGTCCACCCTCACCCGTTTCATTGGACAAGGCTACTCTCCGAAGGGATGGATGAACGAGCCATGGCTTCAACGAGCGCCCGAGCCCATGCTGTCGTACGGGCCACACCGGCGCCCGCGTGCAAGGCCGCTCGGGGTGAGCCTCAGGCAACTCGCTAATTATCAGGAATGGGATGGATCTGAACGAGGCTGAGGCGATCAGGAACCATGGTCGAAGGATTCGTATAACGGCCAGCTTTCCAGAGCCAACCGGCCCATCATGCCTCGGCAAACGAAGCTCCAGAGACTTCCAATTATCCTGCTACTTCCAGTTGATCGCCGACCGATACGCCGCACCGTTCAATCTGACCAGCAGGTAGCTCGAGCACGCGGTGATACTTCAGGCTTATCCGGGTAGTGCGGAAGGGACGCAGCCGTGACCACACGTCCACCACCTGCATGTCCCGATCCAGTGCGATGACGTCTATGGGGAAGCGCATGCCGAAGGTATGGACCCCCGAAGATGGCGTGATCAGCAGGCCGCCTCCCTCGGGGAGCCTAGGCCTTCCCATCAAGCCCACAAGACGCGAAAGGGACGTGTCCGCGATGGCGATCCTCTCGCCGATCACGATACCCGTCCCCTTCTTTGTAACAAGAACTTCTTTCATGTGACCTGACTTCCGCGACACCGCGGGAGCCCTACGCTGTCTTGGCTTTTCTGCGATAGACCAGCACAGACAAAACGACGATCGCCAGAACACCAGCGATGACCCGAATCATAGTTGCAGTTTCCATGTGCGCCCTCCTGAGGATAATTCGACACTTTCGGTAGCTCGTGCTAGTTACAGCCGAGCTTTAACCCTGCCTAACAGTACTGTAAGGAATAACAGTAGTTCAACAAAATACGGGAATCGGGTGTTACGAGCGTCACTACAGACCAGGCGAAACACTTGCACTCGCTCCTACTTCCCGAGTGAGCCAAATGTCTTCGACAGGCTGATCAAAGCGGGCGCTAGTAGAACAATAAAGATACAAGGGAAAATAAAAATGACGAGTGGGAAGAGTATCTTGATCTTCACCTTCGCGGCCATCTCCTCTGCGTGCTGACGGCGCTTGAGACGGATGTCGTCGGAAAGACGAGTTAGCGCCTTGATGATCGGCGTCCCGAACCGTTCCGTCTGACTCAGCATGTTCACAAACGAGGCAAAATCCGGCAGTTGCGTCCTCTGCGCCATGCTTTCCCATGCTTCCAGGCGCGGTTTGCCGGCCCGCTGCTCGATATTGAGCTGCATGAATTCGTGATTGATCTCCGGATAGCTCAGGCTGAGTTCCTGGCCGACGCGCAGCAGAGCCTGATCGATGCCCAGGCCGGCCTCCACGCAGATCACCAGGAGATCGATCGCATCCGGAATGCCTTTGCGCATGCGTTCCCGGCGACGGCGCGTTCTGAATCGCAACCACATATCCGGTGCGAGATAGCCCACTGCGCCGCCCACGAGGACGAAGAAGAACGTGTTATCCCGGCGGAGGCTCCCCAAAACGATACCGGCCAGTGGAGCAATGCAGCGCGCTGCAAAGTACAGATTGGTGCTGTTTCCACTCAACCCGGCATTCATCAGCCGCTGCTTCATGGTGACATCTTCGGATAGGCCAAGCTTGTTCCGGAACGCCCGCGCAAGGTCGAGGAGCTGACCTTTTAAGCGCTCCTTCGACCCGACCGGTCGCTCGTCGGGTCGGCTGCTCTGAACGAGCGCCATCAACCGCTTTTCTGCCGGTGACGGCTGGAGCAGAACCGGGGTGAGAAGCAGTGCGATCACACAGAACAAGGTGAAGGCGACCGCAGCGTACAAAATCAGAGCCATACTGCTAAACCTCAATCTTGTTGATCAAGTGCCGAATGGAGAGAGAACCGAGCACCATCAGCACCATACCCACGTAAATGAGCTTCCGGCCGGAGGGGTCGTTCAGCAGTATGTTGGAATAGCCAGGGTCCACCAGGTTGATCAGGAACAGCATGATGGCCGGTAACCCGCTCAGAATCCACCCAGTGAGACGTCCCTGCGCGGTTTGCGTGCGAATTTCCCCCTTGATGCGCACCCGCTCTCGAATCACGAACACCGTCCGGTCGAGAATCTCTCCCAGGTTTCCTCCTGTTTCTCGCTGCACCAGGATGGCCGTCACAAGGACGCGAAGATCTTGCGAGGGAACCCTCTCCATCATTTGAATAAGTGCTTCACGCAATGGCAGACCGAAGTTTTGCTGCCGGAATACTTCACCGAACTCCGAAGCGGCCGGCTCGGCCGTCTGTTCGGAGAGAATCTCCAGGGCGCCGACGACAGAGTGGCCGGCCCTGAGCGCGCGGCTCATCATGTCTGCGGCGTTCGGCAACTCGTCATTGAATGCACGGATCCGCTTCGCGCGCTTGAGAGCGATCACGCCATAAGGTACGCAGCCGATCGCAATCGCGACCGGCACTGCGATGACCCAGATCGGAACCAGATAATAGCCGATGGCCAGCCCCGCCAGGAGGCACGCGACCGTTCTAGCGGCCAGGCCTTCGAGCGAACCGGAGTTGTTGGCCTGTGCCATTTGCAACTGGACCTTGCGCGCCAGCCGGCTCTCTCCGACCAGCTCGGTGAACCATGAGGCATCGCTGCCTTCGCCGGCCTTCCACAATTGCCTTGCCTGGCCTGATCCGTTTGGCACTGCATGAGACGCATTGCCGATCGCAATCAGACGTTTGTCGATCGCCTTCTCCGCTTTGGACGGACGAGTGAACGCGGCAACCAGGCCAAACGTCACCACCAGCATGAAAAAGAAGCCAATAAGCAGCAAGGTTATCCGCCCCTACACTTCCAATGAATGGTCAAGGAGATTCAGGGGCATGTGGATGCCGGCTGCCTGAAACTGCTCCTTGCACTTGGGAACGATGCCGGTCGCGCGGAATCTTCCCTTTACCTTACCGGTCATCCCAATTCCCTGCTTATCGAATACGAAGATATCCTGCATGCTGATAACTTCGTCTTGAGTGCCGCTCAACTCGGTGATATGCGTAATACGTCGGCTGCCATCACTCATACGGGCAACCTGAACAATGATGTCCACCGCGGAAGAAATTTGCGACCGGACCGCCTTTTCTGACGGAGTGACATCGCTCATCATCGCCATCGTCTCAATACGAGCCACGGCATCGCGAGGCGTGTTGGCGTGAATGGTCGTGATGGAGCCGTCGTGGCCGGTATTCATTGCCTGCAGCATGTCGAGGGCCTCTGCCCCGCGGATTTCGCCGAGGACAATGCGGTCGGGACGCATACGGAGCGCGTTGATGACCAACTCTCGTTGGCGGACGGCGCCCTTGCCTTCCACGTTTGGTGCACGACACTCGAGACGTACAACGTGCTCCTGCTTCAACTGAAGTTCGGCAGAATCCTCAATCGTCACCACGCGCTCGTTTTCAGGAATAAATCCTGAGAGCACGTTCAGCAATGTCGTCTTACCGGCGCCGGTGCCTCCAGAAATCACGATGTTCAGTCGGGCTTGAACAGCGCCGCCGAGGATTTCGAGCATGGGCGCAGTCAGTGCCCGATTCTGCAGTAGATCCTCTGCCACCAGCGGCGTGCTGCCAAATTTACGGATGGAGAGAATGGGTCCATCAATCGCAAGCGGTGGAATGATGGCGTTGATACGCGAGCCGTCCTTGAGCCGCGCATCCACCATGGGCGAGGACTCGTCGATGCGCCGCCCCACTGCCGAAACGATCTTGTCTATGATCTGAAGCAGATGGCGGTTGTCTTTGAAGGTGACGTTTGTCCTCTCCAGTACTCCGCGGCGTTCCACATAAACATGGTCGAAAGTGTTGACCAGGATGTCGTTCACGGAAGAGTCCTGCAGTAGTGGCTCCAGCGGGCCAAGGCCGAATAGCTCATCAAGCACCTGCTGCGCCAAGCGATCGCGCTCAACCGAGCTGAGGGGAATGCCTTGCTCATTAATGAGTTGCTGGATGATAGATAGAAGGTCTTGCTGGCCAGCGCGCGTTTCCAGAATCGCACCCAGCTTTTCGAGGTCCAGCCTCTTGATCAGCTCGCGGTGAACAGCCGATTTGATCTCCTGCTGCAGCTTCTCGGCAACCGGCCTTGAGCTACGAAGCCCTTGCGCCCCGATGCGCATAGTTCCATTTCCATTGACCGCGACTTCAGGCATGCCGTCCTCCACACGTCACCGTTTTCGTACTTATCTCCAGAATGCAAACGATTTCTTTGCGGCTTGAGTCTCATGCGGGGCAGTACTTCCAACGATCTCGTTTCCCCATTTCGTGATTTGAGTCAGAAACTCCGATTTTCGTGTCGAGGCAATCGGCACGCCAGCGTTGATTGCCTTTACCAGCTCGGCATAGTTGTTCGGCACACGCATGGAGAGCGGCAAGCGAACCGCCTTCTCGATCTGGACAGAGCTCATCGCTTCTTTCGAGGAATACCGATTCATCACGAGACGCAGCTTGTCCGTAGTCTGCTCACTGCGCACGAGTGCATCCACGTACCGGGAAAGGTCGCGTATGGCCCCAATTTCGGGTGTTGCGATCAGAAAGACACGATCGGAGCAGTCAATGACCGCCAATAACGTCTCTTCGAACGAAGCGGCGCAATCGAGCAGAACATAGTCGTACTGCTCGCGGAGAAAATGGAGCGTCTGCTCAATCGCTTCGGGATCCGAGTTCCGCACGCCCCCCTGTGACTCAGGAGAAGCCAGCACATGCAGCCCGCTCGGATGCTGGATGATAAATCCGTGGAGCAGGTCGCCGTCCAGGCGATTCACGTTACGGATCAATTCATGGAAATGATAGCTGTTGGCCTCCAGCCCGAGGTAGAGACAGACGTGCCCAAACTGTGCGTGATTGTCGATGAGCAGCGTCTTCTTCTTGTGATTGGTCACCAGATCCATAGCCAGGTGCACGGCCAGAGTCGTCGTGCCCACCCCACCCTTCGCCCCAAACAACGAGAGGATCTGTCCCGGAATATGCGTCTGCGCTGCCCCGCTGGATGAGCGCTTGCCGATGCGCACCAGGGCATTGGTAAACTCCTCCTCATCAAAGGGCTTGTTGAGATACTCACTGCAGCCCGCGCGCATGGCTCGAAGCAGTCGCTCGGGATCGCCCACCGATGAAAGAGCGATGATCGATGTCTTCCCCGGCAATGCGACGTGCAGCGACTCGACCGTGGTTATGGCAGCATCCGGATCCTGATCGAAATCGACTAGCACCACGCATAACTGAGCCGCCCGGGCCTGAGGCGAAATATAGAGCCGCTTGGGATCGGTGATGTAGATATCGAAATGGTCTTCCGCCATACTCCACTTCATGCGCTCTACAGATTCCGCAGCCTGCTGGATGACCTGCTGCGAGACGCACACGGTGATGAAGGCGATTGCCAGCCCCTCAGGGACCGAGGTGCGAGTGTTCGGTTGAGATCGCAGTGTATTCATTTCGAATCCGGAGTGTTCTGAACGGACATAGCCTTCTTGCCGAAGGTCTTGTCGAAGCTCGCCGCATCCAGTGGCGGGATGGGGCCCTTGGGCTCTGTCGGTTGAACCGTTTCGGTAAGTGGATCAACCACCGTCGGAGTCACAATCACAACCAGTTCCACGGTGGACCGGCTGATGTTTTTGGAGCGGAACAACTGACCTAAAATCGGGACGTTCCCGATTCCCGGAACCTTGCTCAGCATGTCGGTGGTGCGGTGATCCAACAAACCCGAGATAGCAAAGCTCTGGCCATCTCTGAGTTCGACCTGGGTCTCAGCGCGGCGCGTTGAAAGCGCGGGTATCGTATAGCCGGAAATCGTAACGGCGTTGGTGTAATCCAGCGCACTCACCTCCGGCGCTACCTTCAACTGAATCGTGCCGTCTGGATTGACCACCGGCGTAAAGTCCAGCCGCACCCCGTACGGCCGAAACTGGATGGTTACGGAAACAAAACCGCTGCCGCCCCCTTGGACGACCGGAAAAGGAAACTCCCCACCGGAGAGAAACGACGCTTTCTGCCCACTTAGAGTCGTGATGTTCGGCTCTGCCAGAATTTGCAGAATCTGCTTGTTCTCCAGGTCCTTGATCGTGACTCCGACATTCAGATCCGTGTTGTAGAAGAACAAATTCAAAGGATCGCTAACGGATATGGAGGAGTTTGAGGGACTTGCGGTACTCCCGGAAGTCAGCGACGTCGAGACGGGAAATTGACCTGTGGTCGTCGCACTCACATTTTTCCCGCCGCTGAAGAAATTCACTCCGAACTGGTCCAGCTTCGAGCGGTCTACTTCGACGATCCGCACTTTCAGCTTTACCTGCTTCGCATGCGCTGGACTTACGTATAGCGAGTTCGAGATGTCTTTGGAATACACCTGCGCCAGCTTATTGGCTGCTTCCACATACGTGTCTCCCGGGACCGTACCGGAAAGAGTGAGCCGGCTACCCTGGGATTCGACGGTGAGGTGCTCGCCGGGAAGAGCTTGCTCCAGAGATTTGCGGAGGCCCTCTACGTCCAAATCGGCGGACACTAGATAGACTTGGGAATTGCCCTGCTCATCGGACAGGATAAGGCTGCTTAGCCCAGGCGCTTTCGCCGTGATCACGATGCGATTGGGAGTATCTGTAAAAGAGTTCAGAACGGTCGGATCGCCCACATAAATACGGCGGAGGCGAGCGGGCGTACTGATGAACATCGAGCGCCCGACCACCAGGTGCAGGGTCTGGCCGGCAGGCTCGGCCCGGCTTTCCATCGGGTGCGGATTCGGAACCGGCTGCACGATCGGCGTTGTCGGTACCTGCTTTGGCCCACTGGCTCTCGCAAGGATAGGACTTGCGAGCAGACAGAAAAGAACAACAGGATGCAGCGAGAGTATCTTGTTCTTATGAAATTGCACTCACTTACCCCTACCTAGTCAAAGCTGTTCAATACTTTTTTGTCGCCCATCCAGGTTTCTACGACGTATGGCTGCGCTTTCGATGCAGGCCGGCTGTAGGATCTGACTCGCACTGACTTTGGAACGGCAGCGCTTGTTGCTTCCATGCGCGATCGGTCCGCGCCATTCCGCAGGACGAAATGGATCGAACCCTCAGCGCTGGCGAGCACGACTTTTTCTGCGTCCTCCGGCTTCAGCAGCAGCGTGACTACATTGACGCTCGAAGGCTTACCTTCCGGATCTGGCTCGATCTTCTGTCCGGCTGCGAGCACCTCCACGTCCTGCAGCACCGTCGTCGTGATCGTTGCGACCGAACCATTCGGACGAGAGGTCTCCAGAACGTCCACGTGAGTGCCGGGAAGGAGAAACCCGGCGACGCCCACCACCTCATCCGAGCGCAACGAGATCGCGCGTTCGCCCTCCGGAATCTTTGCGCTCAGGCCCGATCCCGAACCCGCCGCGGCCAGGTCACGATCGAGGATCGGTTCTCCCGCCGCCAGCGGGTATAAAACATTCCGACCGGCGATATCCTCCGGCTTGACGAAGGCGCCTTGCAGGGGTGAATTGACCGGCCAGTCCACAAGCTCCATGTCGTTGGCCTTGAGTAGCTGGCCAGCTTCGAGTGACCTGGCCGTCGCAACGTAACGCCGCTGGGCGGAAGAGGGTGAGTGAGCCACCTTCCTGCTTAGGACGAAGGTAAAGAGCCCGGAGAGAAGCAAAGCGAAAACCAGCGCGAGAGTGAGACGGCGTGCATTCATCTCGACATTCCTATGCGATCACGGAAAGCATGGTTAGGGCACTACCGGCGGCAATCGCGACGGCATAGGGCAGGCGCAGCGTGCTGACATTCTTTACGTTGAACTCCGGATGCGGTTGCAGCCCTTTTCTGCTGTGGTGTGCTGCCAGTTCCCGCACATTCCAGAGCGTCTCCCGAAGACGTCTCTTATAGATGACGAGCGCCAAAGCCATCACACCGCCAGCGAGCGCCGTAAGAACCAACAGCGGGCCGATGTGCGTCCAGCCAGCGATACAGCCAACTGCGGCGATCAACTTGACATCACCCGCGCCCATTCCCCCGGCTAGATAAAAGACGAGAAACACAAGTCCGCAGATCAGGCCGGCAGCAAACGAGGATGCCATCTGCCGCCACCCTCCGAACGAGAGGTGGAGCAGAATACCGAACAGGAAAGCCGGCCCAGTGAGAAAATTTGGTACTCGGCGACTCTTTACGTCGAAAGCGGCTCCGATACCGGCGCACGCGAGGCAAGCACTTACAAAAATGACTTCAGGAAACCATGCCATATTGGATCGCTCACATCACGCTCAGAACCGAGCGGACGACCGAATCTAGTCGTCACTATGTTGTTTTGAAGCAGATACCTACAGTTGAGCCGAACACTCCGGCCGCCGTACCGACCTATGCTTATGCGACTGAGACAGCGTTGGAGCATTTACGCTGTCTCACCGCTACACATTGCTGCCGACGGAAGTCCCGATATTTGTGAATGCATTGCTCAGGTTGTTGGACAAGGTTTTCGTTGCGGCGATCGAGCCGAGTGCGATCAGGGTGGCGATGAGGACATATTCGATCATGTCCTGACCCGAATCGTCCTGAAGGAATAGAGCAAGTCTTTCTTTAAGGCTATTTGCCATCACTTCCTCACAGACTGTTTATGACGGTTGGCACGTTAAACTCCGTAATACGCGCTTCGAGGCGGGTCCACGAGTTGGCTCTATGCATGTACCCGCCTCAAAACGCCGATAGGATGGCAGCTCACTCTGCCTGGCTAGGATTAGATATTCGTATTGAGGTTATTGCCAACCGTGCCGAATGCATTGCTGATGTTGTTGGACAGAGTCTTCATTGCGGCCACCGAGCCGAGCGCGATCAGGGCAGCGACCAACGCGTATTCGATCAGGTCCTGGCCAGATTCTTCGCGACCAAGGCTTACGAGGATCTGTTTAATATTCTTCATGGCTATCTCCTTGCAAGCACGCAGGTATACGGAATACCTGGCGGTGCTTTTTGTAACTGAATTTGGTTACCGTGCAGCCACACTATCTTGGTTTTAGTTCGCTCATGCATCAGGATTTTGCCTATGCAAATCATCTTTGGCAATGTTTGCTCAGGCAGCTTATCTTTGATGCAGACTTATCCATGCGTTTCGATCCTGCCAGGCTCGGGTCGAGTACTTCCTTGCTCACCTGAACGAGATCACGCCCACTCTATCGCGAAACGCAACTCGATACAGCCCTCCAAAGGTGGTGCGGCACCCTCTTCAGCAGTCACCGGGATACGCTTAATCTCTATCCACAATTCATAGGCGACCGCCGACCCGAGGGGCGCGAGATCAACTGTCCTCGCGGGCTCGGCCCTGCCGATAGCACCAGGGAGTAACGGACAAAAGGTGTATAGGATGGTGTGCCTGGCCGTGCTATGAAAGAAAGCACACTCCGTCCACCCGCCCCAGTCCAGGACTCGACGCTTCATGCAACAGAGCGCCACGCTGCCAGCTATTGCTCCGCCCTCGCTACTGTCCAGGATTTTCGGCCTGCCAGCCCTGCTTATCACTGGCCTGCTCATCTCTCCCTTCTTCTCTTCGACCAGCATTTGGAAAGGAGACGTTCTGGGAGACCCGGACATCTGGTGGCACATGCGAAATGCGCAGGTGCTGTTACAGACACACCATTTCATCCACAAAGACCTCTACTCATTTACAACAGGCGGCCTCCCATGGATCAATCCGGAGTGGCTTGCGGAGATTCCTTATTACCTCGGCTACCGCCTCATGGGGACGACGGGGCTCTTTCTCGTTCTGATCGCGGCGGTCGAGTTCATCATCATCGGCGTACTGCTGCTTAGTTATCTTCGCTCCGGCAGTGGCAAAGCAGCCTACGTGGCTACCTGGGGCGCTGTGCTCCTGGCCGCCGTCAACGTGGGGCCGCGCACGATTCTTTTCGGCTGGATCTGTTTCCTGCTCGAATTGCTGATCCTGGAAAGCTTCCGCCGGGGCCGCGATCGCCTCTGGCTTCTCATCCCGGTGTTCTGCCTCTGGATCAACCTCCACGGCTCCTGGATGATTGGACTCGTCTTCTTCGGCCTGTTCGGTGCCGCGGGACTGGTCGGGGGCTCCTGGGGCGCCATCGAAGCGCGCCGCTGGACGCCGGCCCAGGCCCGCAAGCTCGTGCTCATTACGGCCGGGGTGGTTGCCGCTCTCTTCGTCAATCCATACGGCTGGCGACTTGTCTTCTATCCCTTTGATATGGCCTTCCAGCAGAAGCTCAATATCAGTTCGGTCGAGGAATGGCGAAGCGTCAACTTCCATTTGACCAACGGGAAGATCATGTTAGCCGTCATGGTCTGTCTCGCCCTGGTTACACTGCTGCGCCGGCGCGTCTGGCCGCTCCAGGACGTCCTTTTCGCTCTACTGGCGCTGTATTCTGCCCTGACATATGTTCGCTTCCTGTTTCTTGCTGGCCTCGTCCTCTGCCCTCTCCTGGCCATCGACCTTGCAGATGTCTTCCCGCGTTCCCGCCTCGCGCGGACCCGTCCCGTGCTGAATGCCATCTTCATGGCCGTTCTCCTGGGAGACGCGATCGTTCGCATTCCGAGCACTGCCATGTTGCAGGAGGGCATCCGCAAAAACCTGCCGGTCGAGGCGATGAGCGCGGTCTCCGCACTTCCACCACAAAGCCGCATCTTCAATTTCTATGCCTGGGGCGGATACATGATCTGGAATGCCAGAAATCACCCCGTCTTTGTGGATTCCCGAACCGATATCTTCGAGCATCACGGTATCTTTGGCGATTACATGCAGGCAATCGACCTGACAAATACGCTGGACATCCTGGACAAATACCACATCGACTATGTCTTGTTTCCACGCGAAGACGCGGTCGCTTACCTGCTCGAACACACGCCTGGGTGGCGCATGCGTTATCAGGACGGAACCGCTGCCCTGTTCGAACGTACATCTGCAGCATCACTCGCTTCGCCGCAGCAGAGTCACCTGCATTAGGAACAAGTCACCCGAATTGGGAGAGGTGGGCCAGACTATCTCTGGCTCGCGGAGGACTCTCACGGTCAGGTTTTTATCTTGGCTACTTAGAGTAGTTCAGCGGCCGCGGGAATTTCGAGCTTCTTATGGCCGGCCCGCTCTGTAACGCGGCCTGCGCCTTCCCTGTCCGGCGACACAACAGCCCAGAGCTGCCGCACCGCATGGGCCGCCAGAATGATCAGCAGCGGATCCAGCAACAAGCGAAAGCGAACGTCCGGATGCGTGATGTAGTACGGCAGCGGAAATAACAATAAGGGCAGGGCAAGCAGCGCGGCCAGTTCCCTGCTGTGACGCGTCAAGAGCAGCAGTCCGGCAAGCCCGGCCATGCTGGTAAATGCCACATGCGCCACAATGAGGCCGGAGGTTTTCTCCTTGGAACCCTGTGCCATGCCTGACCAGAAACGCATCCATCGTTTCGTGCTGACCAACAGGAACTCTCCGCGATGCGTCCGAATACTCTGCACCGCCAAGGCCTGCTTCTCCCGCATGTAACGCACTTCGCCGAGGCGCTGGTAAAGCTGCATCTCCCGCGCGTTAAACACCGGGTGCAGCGATTCCTCGAATGTCCCATCGCCGCCCGGCTGGTTGCCGTTCCATAGCTCAAAGCCGAGATTGCTGCGCAGCGGAATGAACGCGTGCAACTTGTGCTCATTGCGCACCGCCCAGGGTGCCAGCACGACGCCGATCATTACCAGCGCCCACACCGGCACATACCTCGAATGAGCAGCGCGGCGACCGACCACAGCAGCCCAGCCCACCAGACCAAGCAGCAACAACAGAAGCGAGGGATTCACCAGCAGTGCTCCCCCGGCCAGCAGCCCGAAGAGTACCCACTCCCACGACCTCGCCCCATCTCCTAGCCGCCAAGCGAAAGCAGTGAAGCCGATAACAAATAACATCGACAAGCTCGTATCCCAGAAAATGGTCGGCAACCATAGCAGTGGAGGCGACACAGCCCACAGAAAACCGGCCACGTTCGCTGTGCTCGAGCCGAAGAGCTTGCGCGCAAGATACAGAATCAGGGCGACGGTGACCACGGAGAACGTAATCTGTAACAGCAGGATCGCGATTTCCGAGGCATAGCTGCAAACACCGAAGACACGAAAGAACAGCGCGATGAGCGCGGGATATCCGGGCGCCAGGTAAGCCGTCGGGCCAGTTGATCCGCCAAAGGGCGAGCTGTAACCGTGGCCCGTGCTTAGAGACTGTGCCAGCACGCCCAGCTCCCGCCCCTTCAGAAAAAGCCAGTTATGCGGAAAGTGCGCCACCACCAGCCAGAAAACTCCCAGCCGCAACAGCGCAGCGGTAACGAGAATCGCAGTGGTATGAACGCGCCCGCCCTGGTGGTTTTCCGGCTCCTCTTCTCTCATGAATCCAAGTACACTCCCGGCAATAGCAGCTTTACCCGCGCACCCGGCACAACTTTCTCGTCAGGTCTCGACGAGTCTACCGCCGCGCCATACTGCTCTGACATCCCCCGGAAGTAGACTGGATTGGCGCAGACCCGGACACGTTCTCGCCTACATGGCCCCGTAGAGTGGGAGCGCATCTCTGTCCGGCCGTCCTGATTTTGGGGGCAGCAGATGCCGCCCCAAAGCCTGCGCCGGAGAACGCCACTCTTCGCCTCCTCCTTATAAGGAGGAGACCGCCGCGGTTGCACTTGTCGTGGCTGCTCCGAAGTTCGCCAGCTCCGGCGGAATGGGCAGCGCAAACGGAACCGCCGGTACCCGTTCCGTCTTCGCCGTTCTGGCCGCGCGCACCGGCGCGGTCGGCCTCGTCCCCACCGCGCCCGTCACCCCCGCCCCGGTCCCCAGGAGCGGCTGTGCCGCCGCCAGCGCCGCCGTCGCCAGCACCTCGTGATTCAGCGCGAAAATCGCCAGCTCCAGTCGGTCGGACACGCCCACCTTATCGAACACATTGCGTACGTAGTTCTTCACCACCTGCTCGCTGGTGTGCAGGGAATCGGCAATCTGCCGGTTCTTGTACCCCTGCGTAATCAGGTGGACGACCTGCAGCTCCTTCCGGGTAAGCGTCTCCCGCAGTCGGACACCGGCAAAGTCCTGCTGGCTGCGCACCACCGCCGTGGAGGACCGCTCGATTGCCGTCCCTCCCCGGGCGACGTGCCGCACACAGTGGAGAAAGGCCTCACCCGTCGTATTGCGGTAGATCAATCCCCGCACGCCCGCACGCCCATAGCGATCGGTCGGCTCGTTCTCCTCCGCGATCACCACGGCCACGCTCCCCGCCGCCTTCATCTTCGCCATCACCTCATCCAACCCTTTGAGGATCCCCGATGCGAAGATCACCACGGAGCTGGGATACGTCACAATCGCCAGCATGAGACGGTTCTGGTCCTCGCACTGCGCCGCCAGCCGCAGATCGTGATCGGTGGACAACACCCGGGCCAATCCAGCTCGGAAAATCGCCTGATTATCAGCCAACAGTACCTTTTTCATTGCGCCTCGCCTGCCAAGTGGAAAACGGTGTAATAATTACACACACGTGGTATTTTTGACAAGGCCTATGTAAATTTATTCTTTCAGGGTCCCCGGTATTCTGCAGCACTGGCACCCAAGCTCTTACAAACCGGATCGACCCTAAACAGATTCATCCTGCCCAACCACTCCTGAGCACGTTTGTCCGGCGCATTGCGTCTCAATCGGAAGAGGTACGGTGACCCTTGCTTTTACCCACACCCATCCGGAATCGCTTTTCTCCCTTTGCTTTCATCAGCTTGCGCCGTGGCACCTTGCGCGGCTGGGCTCTCGTGCTCGTGGTGCTCTGCCTGGTTCCCGGCATTCCAGCGCTGCAACATCAGGCGCAGGCCCAAGCCCAGGCCCGGATTCAGTCCAGCACCGTCCCCAGGCACCCGGTAACGGTGGGTTACTTCCCTCAATGGGGCATCTATAACGATCCGCCCTACTATGTAAAAGATCTCGTCCGCAACGGCGGCGTCCGCATGCTCGACCAGATCAACTACGCGCAGGGCTTCGTTACCGGGGGCCGCTGCTCGGTCGCCGATCCCCACGCCGACCTGGAACTCACCTTTTCTGCACGTGACAGCGTCAGTGGCCGGGCCGATAGCCCCGACGCACGGTTCCGCGGCAACCTCCATCAGCTCCAGTTGCTCAAGCGCCGGTATCCCCACCTCAAATTGCTGATCTCGCTCGAGGGGAAGGCCGCGTCCTTCGCCCAAGATGCCCGGCCTGAGAACCGCACCGCCTTCGTCACTTCCTGCGTCGATACCTTTCTTCGCGGCCACCTTGCGCCCGGCATTGACGTCCCGCACCTGTTCGACGGTATCGACGTGGACTGGGAATATCCCGACGCCGAGGACGCCGAGAACTTTTTGGCCCTGCTCACCGAATTCCGCCGCCAGATGGACGCCCTTCGTCCCGGCCTGCGCCTCACCATCGCGGTCGGCCCCAGCCCGAACATGTACTCCGGCACGGATTTCGTCGCGGTCAGCCGGCTGGTCGATCAGGTCGGCCTCATGAGCTACGACTACACCGGCCCGTGGAACCGGACCACCGGGTTTCTCGCGCCGCTCTTTCCCAGCCCCGGCGCGCAACATCAGGGCAACATCGACCACAGCATTGCCGCCTACGAGGCGGCGGGCGTGCCGGCGGACCGGCTGCTCATCGGTATTCCCTTTTACGGCTATAGCTGGACCGCCGTCGAGGACACCAACGACGGCCTATTCCAGCCCGGCGAATCCGACCACGAAGACCGCTCCTACCGCTACATCCAGGCACTGGGGAAGGATTTCACCGCACGCCGCGATCCCCACTCCGGCGCCCCTTGGCTCTTCGATGGCGAGACCTTCTGGACCTACGACGACCCCGTCTCCATTGAACTCAAGGGGCACTACGCCGTGGACCACCATCTCGGCGGCATCATGATCTGGGAATTGAGCGGTGACACGGCGGACGCTCGGCTGCTCAGGCAGGCGCACCAGGCGCTCACTAGCGCGCCCGGAACACAAGCGGCGCGGCACGTCCCGGCACAGGATCGAGCCACAGCCGCACTACAAGCACCCGAAGGGCAGCCGCCCTCCCAAAAGACCGAGCCAGGAGACGCAGCCAGCGCAGACCACACTTCGTCCACGTCCACCCGCTAATCTCCTTTTACCAGGCCGGAGCGCAATTGCGGCCGCGCTCCGTCTCCTGCGTGCCGCTATACTCCGCGGATCTCGCCCTCCAGCACCTCGTGCGCTGGCCAGCCAGCAGCCCCGCGCTCCGCGCTCCAGCCGTCCAGTTCGCGCGCAGACGCCGCCCGCTCTCCCCGCGCCAGCGCCCAGCCCGCCAGCAGCAGCAGTGGTCCGGGCTGCGGCTCGTACTCCGCCAACTCCGCTAATACCGTGCGGCACACCGTCTGGTCCGGTCGCGCCGCGCGGCCTATCACCACGCAGGGCAGCGAAGGCGCATCTCCCGCCGCCAGCCACTCCCGCGCGATCCCCGCGAAATCCCTCCCCGGCATGTACACCACGCGTGTCGGCTCATCCGCCATCGGCTCCGCCGTCTCGGCCCGGTGCCCGGTGGAAAAACACACGCCGGCCGCGGAACGCCGGTCGGTCAGCGAACACTTCAACTCCGCCGCCGCCGCAAATGCCGCCGTAATGCCCGGCACGACCTCATAGGGCACGTCGGCCGCTTCCAGCGCGTCCATCTCTTCCGCTGCGCGCCCAAACACCAGCGGGTCCCCACTCTTCAGGCGCACCACCTGCAGCCCGCTCTGCGCCGCGTTCACCATAAGCGCGTTGGTCTCGCCCTGCGTCACGCGCTTGGCCCCAAAACGCTTGCCCACGCTCACCACCAGAGCCTGGGCACCCGCCAGCGCGAGGATAGACTCCGAAACCAGGTCGTCATGCAGCACGATGTCCGCTTCCGCCAGCAGGCGCGCCGCCTTGAGCGTCAGCAGCTCCGGATCGCCCGGCCCGGCCCCCACCAGGAAGACCCTGCCGCCCCGCCTCCCTTCCTTCGACTGCCTCACGATATCCACCATGAATCCCCTTCCCGGCGCTCCGGCCGAACGTGTGCGAGTGCGCGCGCCGGACAGGTCTCCGACGGGCAGAGCGGCTTCTGGGCCAGCGTATGCAGCAGAGTGGTACGCGCCTCGCCCGGCGGATGGGTCGCCAGCACTTCCCGGCGTAGCTCGCCCAGCTCCTTGAGCCACGGCCCGATCTCCTGCGGGAGCAGCGCGTCGATCTCGCGCCGCAACTGCTGTGCTAGCGCCGGGCTTTCGCCCGCCGTCGAGATCGCAATCTGCAGCGCTCCGCGCTTCACGACGGAAGAAAAATAGAAATCGCAGAACGGGGGATCATCCACCGCGTTCACCAGGATGTTCCGCTGCACTGCGCACGCATGCACGGTATGGTTCACCGCCGGGTCATCCGTCGCCGCGATCACCAGAAAGGTGTCGTCGAGGTCCTCCGGCGTGAAGCGATGCTGTTCCCACACAACCCGCCCCTGCTCCGCCAGCGTCCGCACCTCGGCCCGGGCTGACGGAGCCACCACGCGCACCCGTGCCCCCGACGCCAGCAGGCTTTCGATCTTGGCAAGCGCAATGGCGCCGGCGCCGATCACCGCGCACCGCCGCCCCTCCAGCTTCAGAAACACCGGCAACAACGAAGCTCCCGTGCTCATTCCGCCACTCCATGCGGCACGCGCCCCACAGGCACATCCCGCTCTACCGGGTGGAAAGGTACGCCGGCCAGCGCGGCCCGCAACTCTGCCTCACTGTGCCGCGCAAAGTAAGCGCGCAGATTCTCGCCCCATTCGCGATCGCTCAGGTAATGCCGCAGCAAACGCTCCAGCGCCTCCGGCACTTCCGTCGCCCGGCAGCGGAAGCCCACCGGTCGCGAGGTGTGCGCGTGCTCGCCGAGCGCCCCGCCCACGCAGAAGTAGTACGCGTCCTCCAGCCGGCCCTCGTGTTTGATCTTCTTGCCTTCCATGCCGATGTCCGCGATCCAGTGCTGGCCGCAGCCGTTCGGGCACCCCGTCACATGCAGCTTCAGTTGCTCATCGAACTCCGGCAGGCGCGTCTCCATCTCATCCACCAGCCACCGCGCAAAGCCCTTGGTTTCCGTGATCGCCAGCTTGCAGAACTCGGTTCCCGTGCAGGCGATCGCGCCGCGCCAGAACGCGCTGCCTTCCACCTCCAGGCCGAGCGCCCCCAGCTCCCGCGCCAACTCGCCTGTGCGCAGCGTTGGCACATTCACGATCAGCAGGTTCTGCATCACCGTGGTGCGCAACTCGCCCGTGCCAAAGCGCTCCGACAGCTCCGCCACGGCCGCCAGTTGTTCTCCCGTCAGCCGTCCGCGCAGCACGGACGCCCCCACATAGCTCAGCCCCGGCTGCCGCTGCCGGTGAATTCCCGCGTGGTCCCGGTACACATCCTCCGGCGCATCCTCCGGTACCCCGGGCTCCAGCCGGAATGGTAACCGCTCCTGTAGCTCATGCAGAAACCGCTCCGCGGTCCACCCCTCGCGCAGAAACAGGTGCTTCAGGCGCGCACGCTCGCGGTTCTCCCGCAACCCCTGCTGTGACCGGAACAGCTCCGCGATGGCAACTGCCACGTCCGCAGCCTGGGCTGCCGGCACAAACGCATCCAGCTTCACGGCAAGGTGCGGCTCGTTGGAAAGGCCGCCCCCCACCCGCACCGAGTACCCCACCTCCGCACCACGCCGCACCGCCGTCAGCGCGACATCGTTGATCTCCGGGTACGAGCACCACAGCGGGCAGCCCGTAGCGGTGATCTTGAACTTGCGCGGCAAATTGTAATAGTCAGAGTTGCCCGAAAGCCGATGCGCAATCTCCTGTGCCAGCCCCGAGGCGTCCACCAGTTCGTCCCCCGCCAGCCCCGCCAGCGAGCACCCGGTCACATTGCGCACCACGTCGCCACACGCACCTTTGGGCGACAGGCCCACCGACGCCAGTGCGTCCACCACCGCCGGCAGCGACTCGATCGTGAGCCAGTGCAGTTGAATGTTCTGCCGCACCGTGATGTCCGCCAGGTTGCGCGCATAGCGCTGCGTGATATCCGCAATCACTCGGAGCTGGTCGGCGCTCAAAATGCCGTTGGGCAGCCCGATGCGCATCATGAAGTACTCGGTCGCCTTGCCTTCGCCGCCCTTGCCGCCCAGCGCGCCCACGCCGTCGCCCTGCGTGTAAATGCCCCACCACTTCAGGTACATGCTCGCCCACTCCGGCAGCACGCTCGAACGGCCGTCGCGCGCAAACTGGCGAATCTCGTCGAACGCCTCCCACGGATTCTTTTCCCGCTTCAGTCGCTCAACTCTTTGTGCCCTTGTTTCCTGCTCTGCCATGCATTCTCCTGTATCCGGAAAAGAGAAAACCCCCATCGCCTGGTGGCTGCGATGGGGGTTTTGAGGTGGCTTGAAGGTTGACTTAGGTTAAGTCACCGGGCCTACACGCAAACACCCGCGCAGCTCGAGTTGCATACAACACATGCAACATGCGAGTGCGCTGGCGGTGGCGTAAGGCTTCATCACGATCAGACTAGCGCCTTCCGTTCCGCAGGTCAATGCGCCGCATTCACAAAGCTCCCGACGTACTTACTATTTCCCTCCGGTCGGCTTGGGCGGCGTGCCCGCATACTTGTCCACCCACGCCAGTTCCTCGCGAAGAGCAATGTAACCGTGCCAGGGATTTTTCCCCAGCGGATGCCCTTCGCCCGGAAACACCAGCAGCGCATGCGGCACGTTTAAGGACTCAAGCGCCCGCTCCAACAGCACATCCTCCAGGTACGCCACCCGCACGTCCGCATCCCCGCCCAGGATGTGCGTCGGCGTCGTGACCTTGTTCATCTGGAACAGCGCCGCTTCGCTGGTGTACAGCGACGGATTCTCCCACGGCCGGCCGCCCAGGTACCAGGCATCGTCAAAGGTCAGATCGTCGTTTCCCCAGTTGGCCGCATGCTCCACCGCGCCCGCCCCGGTCGCCGCCGCCTTGAAGCGCGTCGTCTGCGTAATCAGCCAGTTCGTCATGTAGCCGCCGTAGCTGTAGCCCGCTACTGCCAAATGGTCCGGGTCCGCCGTGCCGTCGCTCACCAGCGCATCCACGCCTTCCAGGATGTCCTTGCCCGGCCGCGACACCAGTTGCTTCTGGATCGCCGACATGAAGCTGTCGCCATAGCCGCTCGACCCGCGGTAGTTCGGCCGGAACACCAGCCAGCCGTTGGCTGCGGCCAGCCCCGCCCAGTCATACCAGTTCGCGCCGAAGCGGTTTCCATCCGCATCCGACGGGCCCCCGTGGATGAGCGTCAACATCGGCATGTGCTTCGCGTCCCGCATCCCGGGCGGGTACAGCAGCACGCCCTCCACCGACACCCCATCGTCCGCCTTCCAGGTGTACGGCTTCCACTCCGGCTGCGCGTAGTTCAGGAAGAACTGGTTGAAGCTGGTGAGCCGGGTCGCATTCTTCAAATGCTCCGGCGCGTCCGCCACGTAGATTTCCGTCGGCTCGTCGATCGCCGAGTGCACAAACAGCACGCGCCCGGCTTTCGCCTGCCCGCTCCCTGCCGCTGCCGCGCGTTCCGCATCCAGGCCCCCGTAGGTCCCCGGCGTGCCCTCCAGAGCCACCGCGTGTGCGCCATCCAGGCGATACACCTGCTGCGCCGTTCCCTTCAGCCCGGTCGCCAGCAGGTTGCCATTCGGCAGCAGGGTGAACGACTCCCAGGACCCGGTGAAGTCCGATCCCAGCCGCTCCGGCGTGCCCCCGTCCGCATTCAGCCGATAAATCCTGCCCTGTACATCCTGGTACTTGCCTTCCACGGATCCGCCCGCGGCGCGCACCTCGAAGTAAAGCTGCTTGCTGTCAGGACTCCAGTGCAGGTCGCTCTCCAGCCCCTCGTTATGGGTAAGCTGCTTCACCGCTCCGCCCGCCGGATCGGCGAGATAAATCTCCACATCCCCCGGCTGCTCCAGCCTGCGCGATACTGCTGTGGTTACAAATGCCACCGTGTGCCCGTCCGGCGCGGGAACGATGCTGTCAATCGTCAGCTTGCTCCGGCCCAGCACTGCCGCATGCTCTGGCAGCACCGCCACGTTCGGCTTCGGCGCCGGCTCGTCCTCATGCGGCAGCGGCGCGCGTCGCAGGCCCGCCTCGGCATCCGCCACCGGAATGCGCAGCAGCACATCGCCGCGCTCTCCCGCGCGCCACCGCACCACGTCCTTCCACTCCTTCTCCTTGGCCTCCCGCTCGTCTTTCGAGATCGGCTCCGTGATCGCGACATAGATCGCCGAGTTATCCGGCGCCCACGCGAAGGCATGCAGATCGAACTTCCCGGTGTACAACGGCACCGCCTCGCCGCCCGCGGCCGAGATCAGCCACACGCGCGCCTTCTCCTCGTCCTTGCCCGCGTCCTTCTTCTCTTCGGGCGGAACCGGAGCCGGCAGCGCGTCGGTCCGATTGAAACGCCACGTAATGCCCGTCCGGCGACCACGCCGGTCCGCCATCGTGCCCGGAATCCGTGAACTGCTGGAGCTTGCCGTTGCTCGCGCGCCACATCCACAGGTCCGAGCGGTAGCGGTTGTTCTTCCAGTCCGGCGAACGCGTCTCCAGCACCGCCGCCGAGCCGTCCGGCGCCAGCCGCGCGGCTCCATAACTCGTCTCGCCGAAGTACGCATCGAGCGTGATGGGCGACTTCGCCGCCTGCGCGTGTAGCGCGGCAGAAGGCAACAGCATGGTCGCGGAAAGCAGCAGAAGGGCGGCGTGGGAAACGGGAGCGTGCATGGAAAGGATTCGCAGATTGCCTCGCATGGTTAGAAAACGCGCATAACAAAGCGGCATGCCGGCACCGGAGTGCTGGGCATGCCGCCAGGAGTTTAGAAAGCGTAGCGCAGCGAGAACTGCTGTACCCGCGGCGTCGTCAGCAGTGAGCTGTACACGCCCAGCGAGCCGCTCGTGAGCTGCCCGTTGAAGGTCAGCGGGTTCGTGTCAAAACGCACCGAGTTGGTTACGTTAAACACGTCCCACGCAAAGCTCAGCGTGTTCTCGCGGTACAGCCTCCACGTCTTGGTCAGGCTGCCGTCCACATCGAAGTAGCCGTCCCCGCGGAACTTGTTGCGCTCGCCCGCTTCGCCCGGGTACGGCAGCCGGATGGGGCTGCCTCCGGTCTGGATGCCGCTGTTGATCGCCTGCGGATCGGCAAACACCTGCGGCGCACCGTTCGCGTCCAGGTGCTTGTGCACCTTTACGTTGCCGGTGTTCACGCCAAAGCTTTCCTGCTGCCAGTTGGTAGCCCAGCCAGGCTCGAATACCGAGAACGGCAGGCCGCTGCTCCAGCGCGACAAGCCCGAAAGCTGCCAGCCGCCGATGAAGCCTTCCGTGATCCGGTTCGCATTTCCCGCCAGCCATTTGCCCCGGCCGAACGGCAACTGGTACACCCAGTCCGCGGTGATCAGGTGCCGCGTGTCGAAGTCCGACGGAGCGCGGTTCAGCGAAGGATTCCACGAGTTCAGAATCTCGCTGAACGCCGAGTTCGTGCTCAACTCGTTCGCGCGCTGCGTGTCCGATCCCATGTCGATAGACTTCGACAGCGTGTAGCTGAAGTCCATCTGCAGCCCATGCGCCGACGGATGCCGCAGGATCAGTTGCCCCGCGTTGTAATAGCTCATGCCGATCGAGGACCACGCATACAGGGACGAGAACTGGTCCTGGAAGAAGCGCGTCCCGTTCGGGCAGCCATACACGCAGTAGAAATCCAGGTCCGCCAGCGACGTCGTCTCTCCCAGTCCATAGCGATACGGCGCCCACTCCTGCGTGTAGATCGACTGGGTCGCGCTCACGCCGGGGCTCGCCATCTGGGGAAACACATCCTCGAAGTATGGAATCGGCGCCACCTGCGCATTCGGGTCCCCATGGTTCTGGTCCACCAGGCGGGAAAGCTGCGACCCCGCGGTGAAGTAGTCCGCTCCGCTCTGCGGATCGCGGAAGTCCACCGGTTCCGCCAGGTCAAGCTGCTGCATCAGGTGCCGCCCCAGCCGGCCCACATAGTTCGCTTCAAACGTAAAGCCGCCCCCGGTTTGCCGCTGCACCGAGAAATCGATCGACTCCGAATACGGCGTTTTCAGGTGGTTATCAATGCCCCAGGTGATGAGGAACGATCCTGCTGGCGGCGCATAGGGAAACACGGCCGTCGCGGGTGGCGGCGTTCCGGTGTTGATGGGCGGCAGATTCTGCCGTCCCGTGAACCGCGGCGCCGAATCCGTTGTCAGCACGCCCGCCGGGTTGGTAAGCGTGGTGCTTAGGCCGAAGGAGCCGAAGCGGTCAAACGAGTTCACGATGCCTTGTCCGTAGTGGTCGAAGTACAAGCCAAACCCGGCGCGGATCGAGGTCTTGCTGTCTGGCGAGTAAGCGATCGACAACCGTGGTGCGATATTCAGCTTCTGCTTCGGCCAGTAGCCCGGTCCGTGGTTCGACGGTCCGTTGGGCGAAAACGCTATCTCCGGCTGGTTCACCTGCCCCTGCAGCGCCGCCGCCTCTCGCCCTTCAAACCAGGCATGCGTGTCAATGGTCGGGGCTATCTGTTGCCCGTGCGTCTCGTACGGCGTCTGCAGAATCACATGGCGAAAGCCGAAGGTCAGCGTCAGGTTCGGGCGCGGACGCCAACTGTCCTGGAGAAAGTACTCGAACTCGTTCGCCCGGAAATCGCGATGGATAAGAGCGCCATCGCCCAGCAGCGATCCCGTGGCGCCCCCCGGATTCACCTTGTAGTTGTAAACACTATTCAGTTCCGACACCGTCCCGATCAGGTTGGCGTACGCGATCAGGTAGGAGTTGCTGAAGCCGCCATCCACGGGCGGCGCGCCGATGGTGCTCGGGTCCGGCGCGTTGCCACCCAGCCAGTAGGGATTCGTCGTGGCGTTGTTATAAGAATCCGTGTCCACCTGCCGGTTATTCAGGATCAGGCGCCAGTTCCCGCCCGCCTGCAGATTGTGGTTGCCCTTGGTCCAGTTCAGCGTGTCCGCGATGTTGTTGACCGGCACGTTGACAATGGTCGAGCGCGTCTCCGCCGTCAACTGCGACATAAAGCGGAAGTCCACGTAATCCCCGTGCCCCACGCCCCGGTTCGCGAATCCCTGGCGGATATACCCATACCGCAGATCGTTCACGATGTTGGGCGAGATCGTCCACGTATCTCCGCCGGCGATCCCCTTCGTATTGTCCCGGATCACATACTGCGGCCCCTGCCCCGGAAAGTTTTCTGTACCCGCGGTCACATCCTTCTGCAGGTTGCCGCGCACGAACAGGTGATGCTTTTCGGTCGGGATATAGTCCAGCTTCAGGATGCTGGTGTTCAGCGATGCCGGCGCCGGCGAGGAAAACGTGAAGCTCCCCGTGTTGTATCCGTCGCCCGAAGCAAAGCCGTTGTTCAGTGGATATTGGTTGAAGTAGCTCAGCACTGCCGGATTCGGCCCCGGCCCCCCCGGGCACACGCCGTTGGGCACGCAGCCCACGTCAAGCGCCGCGATCTGCGCCGCGCTCAGGGTGGTCACCCCCAGGCTGCCGTCCGGCTGCACCGACTGGTAGCTGATGTTGCCCGCGCGGTAACTCGCCGTGGGAACGATCTGCGTCACCTGCTGGTTTTCCGCCGTCCGCTGCCCCTCGTAGTTAAAGAAAAAGAACAGCTTGTCCTTTTTGATCGGGCCACCGAACGACCCGCCAAACGTGTTCCGGATCAGCTTGCCCGGAATGTTCGGCAGCCCACTGGCCAACTGCGCCTGCTTGTTGAACCAGTTGTTCGCCGCCGTAAAGGTCGGCCGGTGATACTCGAACGCATCGCCATGAAAGCTATTCGTGCCCGAGCGTGTGACAATATTCACCTGCGCGCCGGAAGAACGCCCGCTCTCCGCGGTGCCGTTCGTGGTCGTCACCCGGAACTCCTGCGTCGAATCAAGGGTCGCGCGCAGCACGCCGGTGAAGGCGAATCCATTCACCTGGTCGTTGTCGTCCAGTCCGTCCAGCGTCACGTTGCCCTGGTCGGAACGCGCACCCGCCACCGCGCCGCTACGGCTGTCGGTGTTCTGGTCGATCTGCCGCCCCAGGTACAGCACACCCGGCTGCAGGCTCAGCAAATCCGGCACGTTGCGCCCTTCGCTCGGCAGCGCCTCAATCACCTGGTTGGTCAGCGCGTTGCCAATGCTGGCATCCGTATCGTTCAGCGTCTGCGCCGCGGCGCTCACGTTGATCGTTTGCGTCGTCTGCACCCCCAGCGAGAAGTTGATCGTCGCCGGCTGGTTCACCAGCAGGGTCGCAATCTTGCTGGAGTCGCCAAACCCCGGCGCCGACACGGTGAGCAGGTAGGTGCCCGGAGCAAGCTGCTGAAACTGGTAAAGGCCAGAGCTATCGGACGTATGTGTCTGCACTACGCCGGAGCCCTGGTTTTTCAGCGTGACCTGTGCGTTGGGAAGCAGTGCGCCCGAGCGATCCGTGACCGTTCCGCGCACAGAGGTGAAGCTGCTCTGCGCCAGCATGGTCATGGTCACACAGGGGATACACAAGAGCGGAAAGAGCCTGAATGCCTTCACGACGGGTAGCCTCCAAAAATGGATGCGGTGCTGCCGGCCTTCCCTCTCTCTGTCGGACGGATCTCCCGGCGCCGCTCGCTTAAAACGTTTTACGTTTCCAAAAAAGCGAGATGAGGAGCGATTATGTCGCAAACTTTCCCAAGTATCAAGTTGGTCACGGCCCCCCGGACAACCGCAATTGTGGAAAGCTGGATTCCACAGCCTTCCGCAACCCTTTGTTCATGGCAATATCAATACATTCCATGGGATCGAGGTCGCCTTGCGTCCAATACTCTCCTTCGTTCTCGCCGCCGTGTGCGTCTTCGCCGCCGCTCCCGCATCGCACGCCGCCGATGCCGATACCGCCCCCACCCTCTCCTATGTGAAGGCCGGAAAGCTCTTCGACAGCCCTTCCGGGACCTACCGGAACAACGTTGTCCTGGTCATCGAGAATGACCGCGTCAAGTCCGTCGAGGACGGCGCGTCCTTCCACCCGCCCGCCGGCGCGCGCGTGCTCGACCTTTCGCAGGACTTCGTCTTCCCCGGTCTCATCGACTGCCACACCCACCTCAGCGCCCGAGCCGACCACTACGCCGAGATCTGGTCCTTCAAGACCACGCCCTACACCGAGGCCTTCGCCGGCGTGGTCAACGCGAAGAAAACCCTCGATGCCGGCTTCACCAGCGTGCGCGATGTCGGTTCGCCCCCATTTCTCGCCGTCGATCTCCGCAACAGCATCAATGACGGTTACATACCAGGCCCGCGCATCGTCGCTTCCGGCCCCATCATCTCCATCACCGGCGGCCACGGCGACCTGAACAACTATTCCCCGGAGACCCGCGTCACGCTCTTCCCCGAAGAGCGCGACTTCGGCATCGCCGACGGTCCCGACGAAGTGCGCAAGACCGTGCGCGCCCAGGTGAAGTACGGCGTGGACGTCATCAAGATCGCCGCCACCGGCGGCGTGCTCAGCAAGGGCGACCAGCCCGGCGCCCCGCAGTACAGCTTCGAAGAGCTCAAGGTCGCCGCCGATACCGCGCACTCCCTCGGCCGCAAGATCGCCGCCCACGCCCACGGCACCGAAGGCATCAAGCGCGCCATCAACGCCGGCATCGACTCTATCGAGCACGCCTCCCTCGTCGATGACGAAGGCATCCGCCTGGCCAAGGAGCACGGCACCTACTTCGTCATGGACATCTACGACGACGACTACATCCTCGGCGGCGCCAAGCAGTTCGGCATCCCGGAAGAGTTCCTCGGCAAGGAGCGCGCCCTCGGCAAGTTGCAGCGCGAGAACTTCCGCAAAGCCTTCCAGGCCGGCGTCAAGATGGCCTTCGGCACCGATGAGGGCGTCTACCCGCACGGCGACAACGCCAAGCAGTTCCACTACATGGTCATGTACGGCATGACGCCCGCCCAGGCCATCCAGGCTGCGACCGTCAGCGCCGCCGACCTCATCGGCCGCTCTGCCGACGTCGGCAGCCTCGCCCCCGGCCACTACGCCGATCTCATCGCCCTGCCCCAGGACCCGCTCCAGCACGTCGAACTGCTCGAGCACATTCCGCTGGTCATGAAGGGCGGCGCCATCGTCAAAAACGAACTGCCCATCCCCCCATCCGCTCACTGACCCTGCGCGAAGGCCGTCGTCCCGAGCGCGAACGATTGTCATCCCCAGCACACGAAGGGCTGTCATCCCGAGCGTCACGCGCAAAGGTCGTCATCCTGAGCGAGCGCAGTGAACCTCCGTGTCATCCCGAGCGAACGCAATGAACCCCCGTGTCCTCCCGAGCGAACGGTTGTCATCCTGAGCGAGCGCAGCGAGCCGAAGGACCCGCGGTTTGCCGTGTCATCCCGAGCGCAGCCGAGGGATCTGTTTCTCGTTTTGTCATCCCGAGCCAACGCAGTGGGGCCACCCGTGTCATCCCGAGCGAACGCAGTGAGCCGAGGGATCTGCTTTTGTTTCTATCCGTCTCGCCCGAATCGCCACCACACTCGGGTGCCCCATCCTTCGCGCCTCTCCAACGCGAAAGCCGCCACGTCCCCTTGCGCGAAGGGTGGGCATCTGCGCGGGACCTGTTCACATGCCATCCCGCTGCGATCCTCGCGATAGCTTTTTTCGAAAGCCCAAACCTTCTATTCCGTCCGCAGCGCCCTCATCGGGTCCACACTCGCCGCACGCCCGGCAGGCACGGCACTTGCCGCCAGTGCCACTCCCGCTACTCCCAGGATTGCCAAAACATAGCTGACCGCATCAATCGGCTTCACCCCATACAAGGAGGAAGCCAAAGCGCGCCCCACCAGCATCGCCAGCGGAATGCCCGTGATCACCCCAGCAGCCGTGAGAACCAGGCTATCCTGCAGGATCATCCAAACCACCTGTCCACGCCGCGCGCCTACAGCCATACGCACGCCGATCTCCGCTGTCCTCATGTTCACGCGATACGCCAGTGATCCGTAGAGTCCCGTCGCTACCAGAATCACTGCCAGCAAGCCGAAGAAACCGGCCAGCCGTGCAAAAAGTATCTGCCCGGAGATCGTCGTGTCGTATTGCGCGCGCTGGGTCATCGGCCGGATCAATGGAAGATTGGGATTCATCTGCTGCAGCACCCTGCGTGCCGAAGGCAAGATGGCCAGCGGCTCGCCCTGCACACGCATCTCGACATTCATAGCCCCGGTCACGGGAATCTGCGCATACATATACCAGGCCATGGGAATCGGAGCTTCATCGATGCTGCGATACTTATGGTCCTTCACCACCCCTACCACGGTCATCTGGTAGCGGCCATCGTCCGTTCCGATCGAGTGCCCCAGCGGATTTTGATTGGGGAAGAAACGCTTTGCAAACTCCTCGTTGATGATGCCGACATGCGGCGAGTTTGCCGTATCGGATTCGGCGAAATCGCGGCCCACCAGCAGCGGTACGCCAAGCGTATGAAAGAATTCAGGCCCAACCACATTGCTGCGGACCGTCCTCGACGTTCCATTCGCTACATCGGGCATTTTCCCGTCAACAGTCATCTCGCTGTTCTGGGACCACCCGGAGCCGAGGCGTTGTTGCATCACCGTCACGGACTCGACACCAGGCAAAGCGCGCAGCCTCTCCATCAGTCTCACGTAAAACGCAGTGCCTTCGGGAACCGACGTGATGTTCGGTTTCACTCCGAAGACCACCAGCCCATCGACCCGCATCCCCAGCGGCGTGTTTTCCAGATTGCGCAACGTGCGAATGAGCAGCCCTCCGCCGGCCAGCAACACCACGCACAGCGCCATCTGCATGGCCACAATCATCCGTCCGGTGCGCGATCTGCCCGCGTCCGCATTCGAGACGGCCGCCGAAGTCTTCAGCGCCTGCTCGGCTCCGCCGGCAAGTGCTACACGCAGCGGCGCAAGCCCGAACAGCATCGCAGCCAACACCAGCACGCCCAGTGTGAACAACAACACCGTCTTGTCCGGCGCCAGGCTGGACTCGATCTGCGCCCAGCTTCCCAGCAGCCTCGTCGCCATCTCCGCAAAACCCCAGGCCAGCGCGCCGCCTGCCGAGACCAGGATCAGACTCTCCGCCAGCAGTTGTCGCAGCAACTCGCCGCGTCCCGCACCCAGCGCCTGCCGTACGGAAAACTCGCGTTGCCTTGCTGCGTTCCGCGCCATCAGCAGCATCACCACGTTGGTCAACGCGATCAGCAGCACAAGTCCCACCATCGCCATCAGGATGCGCAGAGGATTTCCATATCGCTTGTCATATCCCGGGAAATTCTTCGCCTCTACGAGGCTCAACGTCGGCGGCCTCTCGCCCTCCATCGGCGCGCCTAGCCCAATGTAAGCCGCTCGCTGAAACACCGGCTGCAGTTGCGCCACTGCCTGCTCCCGACTCACGCCGGGAGCCAGACGCCCGATCAGCCGCAGGCACCACCATGTGGGATCTGCGATGTACGTCTTCCCATTCTCCAGCGGATTGCCCCACGCGTTCAGTTCCGGGCGGCTCTGCATCGGAATCCAGAAATCCGTGGATTCGCCTGCCTCGACCCCCTCGAAGCCCTCCGCGGCAACTCCCACAATCGTGGCCGCCACGCCGTTCACATAGAGCGTCGTCCCCAGTACATCCGGGCTGCGCGCAAACCGTTGCGTCCAATAGCGGTAGCTGATGATGGCAATCGGTGCATGATCGGTCTCATCCTCCTCGCTGAAGCCTCGACCGCGAATCAGCTTCACGCCCAATCCCGAAAAGAACGTGCCGCTCACCATGTCGCCTTCCGCCTCTTCCGGCTGCGCTCCATAGCGAACCGCGACCTTGCTCCCCGATAAAGGAACATAGGCCATCACAGGCGAGAGCCCCAGGCCTTGCCGGCGTAGAGCATCGTACACAGGATAGGAAAACGTCTCATTGGAATCGATGGTGCCCGTACCGCGAGGAGGGTTGGACGTCCTCAAATACACCAGGCGATCCGGATGGGCCACCGGCAGCGATCGCAACAGCACCGCGTTCATCACGCTGAAGACCGCGGTATTTGCGCCGATCCCCAGCGCAAGCGTAAGAATGGCCGCGGCGGCAAATCCGGGGCTCTTGCAGAGAGACCGCAACGCGAACCGCATGTCGCGAATCAGCCTGTCCAGGCCCACCCATCTGTCCTTCAGGTAGAACTGCTCTTGCGCCCTGCGCACATTTCCGAACTCACGCCGTGCTTCGCGCTGCGCTGCGTCCTCGCTCATGCCCTCGCGCCGCAGCTCATCGGCTTCCAGTTCCAGATGCGACTTGATCTCTTCGGCAAAATCCTCGGTGCTTCGCTTGCGCCTGAACATGCTATGCCTCGTCAGTCTTCAGCCCGTTGCGGAATCAAGAATCAAACTCATAGCCCGCGTCAGCCGCTGCCACTCGCCGATCTTCTCCGCAAGTTGCTCGCGTCCCTTCGCCGTCAGCGAATAGAACCGGGCCTTGCGATTGTTTTCGCTTACGCCCCACTTGGCGCTGATCCACTTCCTATCTTCCAGGCGCTGCAGGGCAACATACAGCGATCCGTGATCGACCAGAAATACCTCTTCGGACTGGCGCTGAATCAAGCGCGCCACACCTTGCCCATGGCACGGTCCCAAGACCAGCGTCTTCAAAATCAGCAGGTCCAGCGTGCCCTGCAACAAAGCAATGCGGTCGTCGTTATTCTCTCGGGGAGTCATTCGACCCAAGTATTCGCCCGCTTGAGTAGAATGTCAACCCAAGTGAGAGCAGTGAGCCCCCCGCGTCATCCCGAGCGAACTCAGCCCCTCCCGTGTCATCCCGAGCGAACGCAGTGGGCCCTCCGCATCATCCCAAGCGAACGCAGTGGGCCTCCGTGTCATCCCGAGCGAACGCAGTGGGCCCTCCGCATCATCCCAAGCGAACGCAGTGGGCCTCCGTGTCATCCCGAGCGAACGCAGTGAGCCCACCCGTGTCATCCCGAGCGAACGCGGTGAGCCGAGGGATCTGCTCTCCCCTCTCTCCGAATCGGGCACCACACACCCGGGTGCCCCATCCTTCGCGCCTCTGCAACGCGAAAGCCGCCACGTCCGCCTCCTGCGCGAAGGGTGGGCATCTGCGCGAGAGCGCAGACCCCCGTCCGGCAGCGCACCTCATTCGGAAATACCGCAACCGCTACAGTTACCTACCAGCCCCGGCGAACCCGTACAGCGCCTCCGCGTTCCCCCGCAGCACCATCCGCGCCAGCTCCCCCGCTCGCGCCCGGCTGATCTCCCCATCCGCCAGCATCCCGCTCAGCGCGATACCCAGCGCCGCGCGCGCATTCCGGTTGGCAATCCACGCCGCCTCTTCCCAACCCAGCTCCGGCGAGTAGGGATACGCATCCGTCCCGAACAGCACTTTCTCCGGCTCCCACTCCAGCCACTCCCGCAGCCACCCCGCCATCGTCCGCGGCGTCATCACCATCGACTGCTGCGAGATATCGAGATACACATTCGGCTTCTGCAGCATCGACGCAATCTCCCGCACGTACGGCCACCCGCCATGCAGCAGCACAAAACGCGTTTTGCGCAATTGCGGATCGTTGAACAGCGGCTCCATCAACAGTGGATTCACCCCGCTCACTGAGAAATAGCTGCCCCCGCCCGCCATGGCATGCAGGTGCACCGGCATGCCCAGCCGCCCGCATTCCACCGCGATATAGCGGAAGAGAAAATCCTGCAGCCGCTTGTACGCCGCATCGTCCGGCTGGCCGCCATGAACCCACTGCGCGTACACGCGCTCCGCCTCTGCCTGCGTCGGATTGCCGAAGTCCAGCGAGCGCAGATACGCCACCTCAAACTTCTCCGCCACCGCGCCGCCCGCCTTCTGCCGCGCCAGCGTCGGCTTCACAATCCGCTCCAGGTACTCTTCGAGCGTCCCCGGAGCCGCGCTCACCCCGGCCTCTTTCCAGTACCGCGCGCGCAACTTGTCTTCCAGCGCGAAGAACTGCTTGCGGTCAGGTGACGCAGCCGCCAGCCCGCTGTTGTCCAGCGGAAACAGCAGCGCGTCAACATAGGGCACCCAGCGAAAGCGCGGCGGCTCCACGCCCCGCCCCATCGCCACACGATTGGCCAGCATCGTCCCGATCCCCGCCTGGTCCAGCACCCAGTCCGGATACCCCTCGCCCTCCCGCGCCCGCACCCGCCCCCGCGCCGCTTCGAGCGCCTCCAGCCCCCGCGCATCGAGCGGCGGCGGCGTGCTGAAACCCCATAGCGCCTGCCATGCATCGCCCAGCAGCGGAAAATCCGGCCGCAGTGCGACCGGGTCCGACTGCGGCTCCATCGCATCCACCGGCAGCGCATCGAACTCGCGGTCCGTCTTCTCCTCCGGCGGCGCCAGCACCGGGTGCGCATGATTGTCGATCGCCCTCACCGCCGCGATCTGCTGCGCAATCCCCGGATCGATCCCCAGCCCCGCCTGCTGCCCGGCGCTGACACCCACACCCAACAGCAGCAGCATCCCTCCCCACCACCCGGCCCAAGCCCGCATCCCGCCTCCAATAAAAAGAGCCAGTCTACGCCACTGGCTCTCCCCTGCACTCGTATCGGAACTCAGGTCTTCCCCTCGAGCGGCTAACCCTCTTGCAGCAAGCCTCTCCCATCTCGTGTCTAGCGAAAGCCCTCCGCCAGCATCAGGTCGCTGTCGTTGCGGTCGACCTGGGCGTAAGCGAGCCAGGTTTCGTCCGCGGAGAGCGCCAGGCCGCCCCAGTAATAGGGCGGTTTGGGGAGCGGCATGCGTCGGGTGACGCGGTGCGAGGCGAAGTCATAGAAGTTAATCGTTGCGGGTTTAGCGGCGGGATCGATGAAGTAGATGCCCTTGGACGCGACCACCCAGTCGGTTGGCGTGTCCACGGGTGGCATGCCCTGGACGCTGTTTTCTTTTCCTGTTGTGAGATCGAGCTCGTGAATCGGCGCATCGCTAAAGCCGGCCATGAAGTAGAGGGTGTGTGCGGTTAAATCTTCTTGAGCATTGAACCCGGGGGTGGATGTGACCAGGCGGGGAGTTCCTCCTTCCGGCGAAACCTTAAAAACCCCTCCGGAGGTGAGACCATTTGGGGAGAGCGTGTTGAAGTAGATCCACTTCCCGTCGCGCGACCAATGTGGGATTTGGGCCACCAGATTGCCGGTATCAATGCGCCGGGGCACACCCGCCTGAGGATCAGCAATGTAAAGGCTCGCCCGTCCAGTCTCCCTGGAGTCGAAGACGACCCTCCGGCCGTCGGGAGACCAGCGCGGTGTACCAGTCCGAGTGCGAAATTGGCCCAGCTCAAGGGCTTCGCTGCCGTCTAGGTTGGAGATCCAGACGTCGAATCTTCCAGAGCGATCTGATTCAAAGGCGATTCTCTTGCCATCCGGTGAGATGTCCGGCGACCGCTGCAGACGAGATGTTGCTGTAATCAGTGAAGTGGCACCTTCCCTGGCAGGCCGGAGATCCAGGCGCCAGAGATTCACGTTGGTTGTCCAATCTGCGTAAGCCAGCCGATCTCCACGAAGAGCCACTGCGGGGTCGAGAGCCGCGTGCGTGAAATCGACAGCCCCAGCAGCGAAATTGAGGGGCTGTGGGCGGCCACCTTCCCGGCTCATGGCTAGGAGCCGATAGGACTCCGTGTAGAGAATGCGCGTGCTGTCTGCGGACCAGGCGATTGGGAGGGGAGCGTCATAGACCCGTGTCAGCTTCCTTGCCGTTCCCCCGCGCGCCGGCATAACCTCCAGGTCATAGCTCAGGTCGAGGTAGCAACTGAACGCGATCCATTGCCCATCGGGAGAGAAGGCGGGGGTTCCCGTGGGGTGACAACCCGGTATATCACCGAAGGATCGTACGTCGCCGTCAGAGATGCTGACCTCGCGTATTCCATCATCGGTGCCAAAGGCCAGGAGCTGTCCGTCAGGTGACCAGCTCAGGCTGAGAAGTGGAGAGTATGTATAGCGAGCGTCGGCGAGCTTGCGCTCGGGCCCTCCGAGGGCGGAGATCACAAAGATGCCCGTCATCCCCGGACCCATTCGCGCAAAAGCGATATCGCGGCCATCCGGCGACCAGGCCGGAATGATCCACGCTGCCGGGTGATGGGTGAGCTGCTCCATGCGCTCGGATCCGATCACCTTGACGTAGAGATCGTAGGGGCTGGTTTTGTCTGGCTTCCCGCCATCCCAGGCAAAGGCGACCTGGCTGCCATCCGGTGAGAAGGTTGGTCCGACCTCGGTTCCGGGCAACGTAGTAAGGGGCGAGATCTGCACTGCCGCGTAGTTGCGGCCGGTGTTCAGTTCCGCACCTGAAGCGCGGGATGTCGAAAGCCGCCATTCCCTCGCGGCAAACAGGACAGCTACCACGACGAGCACGGTAAATAGGAGAAGCACTGGCATGCGTCGGATGCGGGGAGGCCGGAGCTCCCCGGAGGCATTTGTCTGTGGTGGCGGGAGCGGGGCGCTGGCTGCGGCGACGGCTTGCTTCGGGAGGTCTATGCCGGCCTTTGCTGGCTGGGGTAGCAGGTCTGGCTGAGGCGACGCTTGGGGCGGCACTTGGGGATCGAGCGAGGCGATGAACCGGTAGCCCCGGCGAGGCAGGGTTTCGATAAACCGAGGTGCGTCCGCCGAGTCGCCAAGCGCTTCGCGGAGGCGGTTTACGGCGGCGTTGAGGCCGTGTTCGAAGTCGCCAAAGGAGTCGCCGGGCCATAGCGCCTTCTGCAGTTCCTGCCGGGTCACCAGCTCCCCGGGCCGGCTCAACAACATCCGCAGTACCTGAAACGATTGCGCCGGCAGGCGAACAGGTACGCTCCCCTTGCGTAATTCCTCGCTCCGCAGGTCAACCTCAAAGCCGCCAAAACAGGTAACACCCGGGTTTGGAACTGCCTCACTCACAAGTGCAGTGACCTCACAAACGCGCTACCCATCACGTGCCACCGAGTCTACCCCGAATCGACCCGGCTGACATCGCACAAATGTCACAGATACGGGTAGATATCGCCATTCTCCGCGTGAGGTAAATGCGACCGGGAGAGTACGCCTCTTGCATGGAGGTACGCAACGCTAAGATCCACGATCCGGGCACCGCTGGAGGTGCCCCGTGCGAAATTCCTGCTCACGTCGTCTTCCCTTCCTCCTCCTCCTCCTCCTCTTCGCCTCATCCCTCGCTCTGCCTTCACTGCGGGCGCAAACCGTCCAGCCGACATCTGCTGCACACCAGCACTTCGTCTGCAATACCGGATACTCGAAAGAACTCTGCCAGAAGCAGATGAAGGTCCTCGTTACGGTTCTAAACCGTTATCCCGCACGGGCGTTAGGAGAGTGGACGTGGGTGCTCGTCCGTTCCGAGGATTGGAAGGGGATCAAGCACCGCATCGGGGGTGAGCCCGACAGTCCCGCATTCAGTTCGCTGCAGCACCGCGAGACCTTCTTCGAAGAAGCCCTGGTCGCACCCGTTCCCGCGAGGCGCGCAGAGTTGATGAAGTACTGGTCCAGCAGCATCGACGACCTGCTGGAACTTGCCGTTACGCACGAGCTTGGCCACGCCTTATGCCATGAAGAAGACGAATTCAAAGCTGACAGCTATGGGAAGCTGCTCCGCGCCGGCAAGGAACTGCATTGCAGGTGAGCTGGCAGGGCTTTACCTAAGCCGGCCACCCCTCCGCTGTCCGCGCGCCCTCCGGACGCACGCCGTCCCCCGCCCCCTGTGAGGACTCCGCAAGTTTCGTCTGCTCGGTCTTGCCGTCGCCCGCAGCCACCCGGTGGGGATCAAACGACGGCGATGCCAGATCGAGCGGCGCCCCCCGCCCGGGCTCGCGGGTGCCCGCATGCTCCCCCCAGCCCGGCAGCGCCAGCGACCCCGTAATCAACCGCGCACCGTGGCTCGATGTCAGATATGTCCATGCCCAGTTCGACAACACCGCCAGCCGATTGCGGAAACCCACCAGGAAGTAGATATGCACCAGCAGCCACACCATCCATGCCGGAAAGCCGCCCATGTGCGCCTTGAACGGCCACTTCACATCCGCTACCGCCGCCGCGCGCCCGATGGTCGCCATGTCTCCCTTATCGAAGTAATGGAACGGCTTGCGTGGCTTCCCTTCCAGATCGTTCAGAATTGTGCGCGCTGCGTAATCGCCCATCTGCATCGCCGGCTGCGCCACTCCGGGCACCAGCTTGCCGTCCTTCTCATGCACCTCGGCCAGGTCGCCGCACACAAAAATGTTCTTGTATCCCGGCGGATTCAGATACGCATCCACCGCCACTCCGCCCCGTTTGTTCACCGGAACATCCAGCATCTTCCCCAGCGGTGACGCCGCCACGCCCGCCGCCCATAAGGTGACCAGAGCGTCCAGCCGTTCCTCGCCGACCTTCACGTACCCCGCTTCCACATCGGTGACCACTTTGCCCGTCATCACCTCCACCCCGAGATGCTGCAGTTGCTCGAGCGCCTTTTCCTGCAGGTCCTTGGGGTACGACGGCAGAATCGCCGGGCCGCCTTCAATCAGCAGCACCCGCGTCTTCTTGGTATCGATATGCCGGAAATCCTCGTACACATACAGGCTCGCGATGTCGCGGATCGCGCCCGCCAGTTCCACGCCGGTCGGACCGCCGCCGATCACCACAAAATTCAGCGCGGGACTCTTCCCCGTCTCTACCGCCTCACGCTCCGCCAGCTCATAGGCCAGCATGATGCGACGCCGGATCTCGGTCGCATCTTCCACCGTCTTCAGACCCGGCGCGTACTGCGCCCACCCATCGTGTCCAAAATACGAGTGCGTCGAGCCCGTCGCCAGGATCAGGTAGTCGTATTCCGCATGAGCGCCCGAGCGCAGCAGTACCGCCTGGTGCGGCAGGTCGAAGCCCACCGCCTCGTCCATCAGCACTTCCACGTTGCGGCTGTGGCGCAGCACCTTCCGGATCGGCTCCGCAATATCGGCCGGCGACAGCACACCCATCGCCACCTGGTACAGCAGCGGCTGAAATGTGTGGTGATTCCTCCGGTCGATCAGCGTAACGTCCACCGCCTGCCCGGACAGCGCCCGGGCTGCGTGCAGTCCCGCAAATCCCGCTCCCAAAATCACCACGCGGGGACGGCGCCGTACCGCCCCGTCGCGCTCCCCCATCAACACTTTCCCTGTCGTCATGCGCTTCGCCTCTGTGCTCTACCTCAACAGATGCCCCTGCGCACGGAGCCGCCGCAAAGATCTATCCAGCCCAGCGTTCTACGGCTGATTGCCGCCGGCCCCGCCGGGTGACTTTTGTCCGTTCGGCGGCTCAAGCCCGTTCGTCTCCGCCGCGGTCAACACATACAGGTCCCGCATCAGCGCCAGGTAGGGAATGCTCGCCGCCTCCAGCTCCGGCATCCGCCCCCGGTCCGTGCCCGAAACCAGCGTCTCCTCCCCGTTCGCCGTGGTCACATCCGGCACCTTCGGCCCTGCCTGCAGACCCGCTCCCGACCCCTGCTCCGCACCCGCCCCGTTCTGCTGCCCGGCCCCGGTCGCCTGTTCCGCTCCTGCCCCGTTCTGCGCGCCTCCTGCTGGAGAAACCGCCCCATCCCGTTCTGCTGGCCCGCACCTTGCCCCGGCGCCGCCGAACTCGCCCGGCCCGCCCGGGTTGTTCCCCGTCAGCCGTGCTTGCCGCGCCGCGCCTCCGGCCAACGCCCGCAGCCGCGCCAGGTCCACGTTGTTGTTCCCGTCAATCGGCAACACCCCGTGTTCGCCCTCCACCGTCCGGCTCAACCCCGCCGCATCCGGCTTCTCCAGCAACACCACGTAGCGCCCATGCAGTTTGAACAGCCCCGGATGGCTCTGCCAGTCCGACATCCGCTCCCGCAGCACATAAGGATCGCCGATCACCGCGCCGCGTATCCCCTGCTGCACCCCGAACTCCACCTCCACCGTATCCGCATGCTCGCTGTGCTGCCCACCCTTCGTGCCCTGGTTCTGCTCCCCAGTCGGCATCCGGATGGCATACACCTCGCCCGCAAAGATCACGCCCGCCTGCTTCACCATCCGCGCCAGCACATCCTCGGAACGCATCCCCGCCGCCGTCTGCCCCTGGCCCGCGCTTTCCCCCGATGCCGCGTTCTGTCCCTGCCCCCCGGCATCTCCCGCTGCGCCCGCCTGCCCCGGCTGCGGCGGCTGCAACGGCCGCATCGTCGCCATCCGATGATGATTCCCCGGCGCCGGCCTCTGCGGCGGCCCCTGCACCGCCGGTGGCGGAGCCTGACCCGCGCTCCCCCCATCCACCTGCGCCCATGCCGCTCCCGGCAACATCATCGCCATCGCCATCACCCCGCCCCAACCCGTCTTCCTCATCGCTCTCCCCATCCAAATCCGCCCCTCGTTCCCATCCCACCACCGGCGCCCCAGCCTTCGCACCCCAGGCTCCTGCCAACACAATCACGCGCGAAGCGCCGCCGCCTGGACGGCCAGTCCCGAAGCGCCTCAGCCTGGACGGCCAGTCCCCTAAATCTCCGGATAAAAATCGAAAAACGCATCAATACTCTGCCGCAGCTGCCCCTCAATCTGCTCCCGCGACCCCTCCAGCACATGCATCGTCACATGCGCCTGGTTCCCGTTCTGCAACTCCACCGGAGCCTCGCCCACCGCCTTCACCTCATCGGCCGGAAGCAGCCGCATGCCATACACCAGCACCAAATTCGCCATATCCCGATCTTAGCCCCCCACCTCTCGGATGCCCGATCCCCCACCCCCGCCACTGCTTCCCCCACCCGCCACTGCGTCCCCCACCCCCGCCACTGCTCCCCCACCCGCCACTGCGTCCCTTACCCCCGCCTCTGTTTCTGTCATCCTGAGCGAGCGCAGCGAGCCGAAGGACCCGCGGTTTGCCCTGTCATCCCGAGCGCAGCGAGCCCCCTTTGTCATCCCGAGCGCAGCCGAGGGATCCGCTTCTCGTTTGTCATCCTGAGCGAGCGCAGCGAGCCGAAGGACCTGCGGTTGCCCCTTCGCCCCTGCACCCGACCACCCCGCCGGGTGCCCCATCCAACGCGCCGCACCCAGCTCCCCTCCCCGCAGACGCACGCGCGTTGGGTGGGCATCTGCGCGCGAGCGCAGACCCCCACCCCCACCTCAACCACCCGCAGTCGCTTTCCCGCACCCCCCGCGTCGCCAGTACAATCAAACCGACAGACATGCCCGACCAGACGACCCACCCCACGCCCGCCGTCCGCGACACCGTTATCCTCGGCTCCGGCTGCTCCGGCCTCACCGCCGCCATCTACACCGCCCGCGCCAACCTCCGCCCCCTCGTCCTCGAGGGCCACGAGCCCGGCGGCCAGCTCTCCCTCACCACCCTGGTCGAAAACTTCCCCGGCTTCCCCGACGGCATCGCCGGCCCCGAGCTCATCGACAACATGAAGAAGCAGGCCTCCCGCTTCGGCGCCGACTTCGCCATGAAGCACCTCGTCTCCGCCGACCTCTCCTCGCGCCCCTTCACCCTCAACCTCGGCGCCGAAACCGTCCGCACCCACACCCTCATCATCGCCTCCGGAGCCTCCGCCCGCTGGCTCGGACTCCCCTCCGAACAGGCCCTCATCGGCCACGGCGTCTCCTCCTGCGCCACCTGCGACGGATTCTTCTTCTCCGGCAAGGACATCGCCGTCATCGGCGGCGGCGACTCCGCCATGGAAGAGGCCCTCTTCCTCACCCGGTTTGCCACCAAGGTCTACCTCATCCACCGGTCAGGCAGCTTCCGCGCCTCCCACATCATGCTCCAGCGCGCCCGCGAGCACCCCAAGATCGAGTTCCTCCCCCACACCACCGTCCTCGAAGTCCTCGGCATGGAAGAAAAAGAGGTCTCCGGCCTGCGCCTCAAAAACACGCAGCACGGCGAGGAGTGGACCCTGCCCCTCTCCGCCATGTTCCTCGGCATCGGCCACATCCCCAACGCCAAAGCCTTCGCCGGCGTCCTCGACACCGACCAGGACGGCTACCTCATCACCCACGACCAGGTCTTCACCAAGATCCCCGGCGTCTTCGCCTGCGGCGACGTCCAGGACCGCCGCTACCGCCAAGCCATCACCGCCGCCGGCTCCGGCTGCGCCGCCGCGTTAGAAGTCGAGAAGTATCTGGAAGAAATCGGCGAGTAGGTTCCTGTCTGAGCCTATACGACGAAACTCATCAATTTCTCAAACTGTCCCAAGCACATCAAGCCCCAAGCTGGACCTTTGATCATATAGTCTGCTTCGCCGAACCTTAGCAATTTCAGTGAGAAGATTTAGCATTCCACGCTGCCCGTCCGCTGGCATACATTGCAGGCGTTGGCAAAGGACATTCACTTCGGGACCACCGAGATCTCCTTCTCTCGCCGCGTGCTTAACCACCCGATCTGTATACTCTTCCCCCGGCACGATATCTCGCATGCAGATCTCCAAGATCTCCGAATTACCCTTTTCAGCTATTGCCATCAATAAGCGTATCGCCAAAACCGATTGCCGGATTATAGAAGAAGATGTTTCCGCGTATGAGGGAGCGACTCTCAAACCTATCGGCAGTGCCCTTCCGTATGCTGGGAGGCTCGCCAATATCCTCAGTAGGCCTACCTTATTGATGTCACGCTCGTAAGCGGCTTCTACCTCCCTTACGACTGCACCTGGGATGGGATATCTAGCGTAGGTATCACGCGCTTTACAGCCAATCTCGTGCAGCAAACAAGCTTCCTCATCGGTGAACCCGTAATTCTCCCAAGCGACAATATCAAGATTGATCAGCCATGGACTGCGAGCCGCTTGTTCTAACAATCGTAAGGCCTTATATGCCGATGTCTCGACCGGTGCAGCAACTCCCATCCTGCTTACCGCAATTAGTCCAGCAACTTTTGCCCGCAGGCTCTCATCTGTGATCTTTTCCACGATATTGCAAGCTGTGTCTAAATCGAGCGTCCGAATACTATCCTCTACGCTCGCGATGCTTACCACCTCAGATGGGGGGCCCTCAACCAGTGTCGCCGGGCTGAACGGAATCAGCCCTTTTACTGATTTCACTTCTACGAGTCTAGTTTGCCACCTTGCTTCTGCCCCTTCCCAGTCTGCGACATCACCAGCCTCCCCAGCATTGACCATCCCCGCAGCCCGCTGTAAGTCCTCATGAGTTTGGCACCTCTCTAGGATTGACTGCATCGTCCACGGCATCCAATATCTATGCCAATGCCTCCACTCTCCTGTGCTACATTCACTCCAAAGGACGAGCGCTTCAGCTAGATTAGCTTGAGACGGGTAGGTTATCAATTTCACCAAAGCCAACATCGGCAACCACGACTTAGCGGGATGTGGCATTTCTAACAAATCTTTAAACCTATCATTTCTAAGCCTACTTATCTCGGCCGACACTCTTCCCTTTGGCAATGACAGGTCAAGCTTGATAGATAGCTGCAGCTCCTGCATTTCTGAGAAGTGGAAAGGTATCCTTGTAAATCTAATCGCCGCATCACACCATTTGGGAATTCGCTTTTCAACTGACGTTTGCTGATCCGCTCGGTGCTGGAAGAAAGACCGCGGAGGCGACAAGCGAATCAGATCCGGAAGTAGCGAGTCCGGAATGATCTCGATGATCGCCGTCAAATCCGGAAGGGTCTCATACTCCAACTCACTCTGGGGCCAATAATCCGTTCTCAGCTTTAACGCCCAGTTCACTCCCCGCGCTGCGAGCGAAAGAAGCAGCATCCAAGCGCCTGATATTTGACCCGGCCCTAGCTTCTGGAAGTTCTTTGTTAAGAAGCCCTCGTATACCTCCCTCACCTCTTCGCTGTAGACAGCAGCAAGCCGTCTTTGCATCTCGCGCGGATGCTCTAGAGCGAGCTTCAGAGCGATGTCAGCCAGTTGGCGCGCAAACCGGGGCTGAGTGCGGCTAACACCATCCTCAAGCAGTTCGAGCGCCAACTGAGAACCTGTCAATACTGTGGCATCCAGCAACGCTTGATCCGGAACATTAAGTTCACTGCAAATATTTACTATGTTGTCTCTGAGATACTGTCGATCCGCAAAGCAGCGCCCACTCGCAAAGAAAAATACATTGCGCCAGTTACTTGCAAAAGCAATTGCACGCAGACGTGGTACCACCTGTTCGTCTTTCGCGCTCATGATAGCCTCGGCTGCCATAAATTCCTGAAGCGATCTTATTTCGAAGCCGACTTGACCCTGTTCGACCCCCACGATGAAAACTAGCCTCTGGGCAGCGGCTTCTAAAAGCGAGTCAACAATCCTGGTCAAACTGCTTCCAGTATGACCTTCACTGCTAAGCTTTCTGGTTATTAAGTTTTTGAACGCACTTATCGGCATTCGAGCATCAGTTTTTCCCGCCTCTTCACTTTGCGTTTGGAGAATGAGTCCTAGTTCGTGGTGAAGTGCATCTATATCTACTCTATGTGCTCGCAATATTTCAGCGCTGGGCAATTGTCTTTCAAGTTCCCTATCGTATATCGTCTTGTAATATTCTCGGAATAGGCCCCACCTCTCCTCCGGGGGCTGCCCTGCACGGTCAAGCAGCGTGGCCATAATCGTGACCTGCAAAGGGCTCTCCATCAGTCGAGCTGTGGTCGGCTGACGTGCTGCTTGCTCGAGCCGGGAATAAACTCTTTCCCGCCTGGCGTCATCGTTGTCATAGCGCGCGGAAGTAAGACGCCTTGCATAATGCAAAGCTTTCTCAGCATTCAGGGCGGTTAAATAACGATGCGAGTAGGCCGAGGGAGAAAAGTCTCCTGTATAACCTTGCGGCCTCGTAGTCGCTACAACGAATAGGTCCGCATCAACCTCATTGGCATCGATTAGAAAGTCTATTACTGCCTGCATAAGTTGATCTCGATTGCTAGACGCAGGGACCTCGTCTAAACCGTCTAAGAGTACGAGCCACGGATATGCACCTAGCCAGTGACGTAAGGTCTGATCTGAAATTGCGCGGTTTGTCTTCTTACTGATGTGCGCACGTATGAATGAGAATAGGGTAAGGTTCGAATCAGATGAAAGAAGTTGCGCGAAAAGGCTCAATACGATTCTAATCGGAAAGCGTCGCGCACTTGGAAGAGTTATTTGCTCCTCTAGCGCCGAGGTGCGGAGTTTATCAACCGAACTTCTTACCTCGGACAACAGATTGTCACGTTTCTCTAAGATTGCGGCTCTAAAGAGCTGGCATAGATACTGACATGCGGTCGACTTTCCTTGGCCCGGTCCTCCAACAATAACATAGCGTCCGCGAGAAGAAGTTGCTTCGCTCAAGGAGGGCCGACAGCAAGCGGACGATGCTGTGGTCAACTCAGCGATAAGACTGGAGTCACTCTCATCAAAGTCAGCGAGACTTGGATCGGACTCTTGCACGTCTGATATCGGTACATCGACGAAAACGTTTGCTAAAAACACCTTGTGGTCAGGACTATGACCTGCTTGCTCTAAGTGGGCGTGTTGGTCCGCTAGAAGCTCTTTCTGGAGGAACGTGGCGAGCGTGTTTTCAAAATCTGCCGAATACTCGTTCCGGTTACGCAGCAGCGTACTCAAAACGTCCCCTGGTGTAACCCAGGCCGCGTAAGCGGTGGCCACATTCCGGTTGTTATCCAAGAAGGCGCAGATCTTTCCATAATCCCAGATATCAAAACCGTCAAACCCGTTGGATTTCTGCTGTAATAATCTGGTTAGTCGATCTTTGGCTCCCCTTGCTTCCACAGCTGAGAGCGTTACATTGGTTGCAAAGATGTAATATTTGGGGCGCCTAACTTTTCGTTTTGGAAATTTTTTCAGTTCTTCTGCCAATTGCTTTACAGCCCAAGATCCATCGTAGTGCGTATCTTTGGTGCGCTGCAGGAACTTCGCTTGGATGACTCCGTATCCATTCCAGCATGCATCACCAATACGATAGACAGACGGTCCATCGAATGAGGCTTCCCTCCCGCCATCCGGGCCATCCCCGAACAGGGTTGTGTTGGGACCGATCACATCAAGAGATAAGGCTTGTATCATTTGTTCGAAGGAGCGGGCGGAAAGGCCTGAGAGGTTGTAGTCGGTCATAGCAAGTAATAGTACTTCAGCACGGCGGTCTGCATGATGCGTTCCGGTAGGGTACCGATGCCAGCCTCTGCCGCCAACTCTGGGAATGCATGTAGCCCAAAGTTCGTCCTCTTGGGCGTATCCCCTCCGCCCTTCGCGTACCTGGCGTCCTTAGCGGTGCCCCTCTGTGTTCTCTGTGCTCTCTGTGGTGAGTTCCGCTTTTCCACACCAACCTTGGCGTAGTAATTCCCGGAATCTGCCACACTGGAAATAGGAGTACAAATTTGCTGCCATCCCCGAGCGAACCGGGGTCCCCGGCGAGCCCGCAGTTGGCTCGTGGGGTGGAAAGCCGAGCGACCCGCTTCCCTTTAGATTTTGCTGTCATCCCGAGCGTACCGGGGTCCCCGGCGAGCCCGCAGTTGGCTCGTTGGGGTGGAGAGCCGAGGGATCTGCTTTCCCGCCTCCACTTCATGGCAAAGCCCAGCTAACCCCAATGGCAAGAGGACTTTACGCGTAAGTACCTTTAGAATGAGGACTTTAGCCGCCCACCCCTGACCTAAACCCTTTCCGGAGAGGACTTTAGCCCGAAAGTCCGGGGGGAGGGGGGGTCTCCCTCTTACCATGTCATCCTGAGCGAGCGTAGCGAGTCGAAGGACCTGCGGTTAGAGCGCAGCGAAGAGTAGGAGAGGCGGGACGGAGGCTGCATACTGTCCCCATGCACCTGACCGGCGCCTGGATCCTGCTCCTCTTCGTCATCGCCGCCACCGCGGTGATGCTCTTCCTGCTCCACCGCACCCGCCTCGGCCACCTCGTCCACCAGGGCATCCCCGACCGCCCCCGCCGCCGCCTCTTCTACGCCGCCGTCAGCTTTTTCATCACCTTTCTCGCCGTCCGCCTGCTCGTCCGCGCCATCACCCACCACGTCGGACCCTTCGGCTGGGTCATGATGGGCGGAACCCACATCCACCACCTCGTCTGGGGCATCCTCCTGCTGCTCGCCGTCGGCTACGGCTGGCTCGCCGAAATCGACCACGGCGATACCCCCACCGCCCTCTTCTTCTCCCACCTCCTCTCCATCCTCTACGGCGTGGGGGCCGCCCTCACCCTCGACGAGTTCTCCCTCTGGCTCTACCTCGAAAACAACTACTGGTCCCGGCAGGGCCGCGACAGCATCGACGTCGTCGTCCTCTTCGGCACCCTGCTGGTCATCGGCGCCTCCGGCTCCAACCTCTTCCGCCTCCTCCTCCGCAGGCCCCCCAAACCACTGTCATCCTGAGCGAGCGCAGCGAGCCGAAGGACCTGCGTTTGCCTTTGGCCCGAGCTTGTCATCCCGAGCGAGCGCAGCGAGTCGAAGGACCTGCGTTTGCCTTTGGCCCGAGCTTGTCATCCTGAGCGAGCGCAGCGAGCCGAAGGACCTGCGTCTCAGTCCAACCGGTATTCTGGTCGGAACCATGAAGCCCCTCGCCGCCCTCCTGCTCCTCACCCTCACCACCAGCACCGCCCTCGCCCACGACCCCGTCTACGGCAAGTCCGGCATGGTCGTCACCCAGGAGCCCCTGGCCGCCGACGTCGGCGTCAGCGTCCTCAAGGCCGGTGGCAATGCCGTCGATGCCGCCGTCGCCGTCGGCTTCGCCCTCGCCGTCACCCATCCCTTCGCCGGCAACCTGGGCGGCGGCGGCTTCATGCTCATCCGCCTCGCCGACGGCCGCTCCACCTTCATCGACTTCCGCGAAGCCGCCCCGGCGAAGGCGACCCACAACATGTACCTCGACGCCCAGGGCAATCCCATCAAAGCGCCCGGCAGCGACCAGCCCGCCTCCATTGACGGCTGGCTCGCCTCCGGAGTCCCCGGCACCGTCCGCGGCCTCGCCCTGGCCCACCAGCGCTACGGCCACACCGCCTGGCGCACGCTCTTGCAGCCCTCCGTCCATCTCGCCACGGACGGCTTCCCCGTCCCCAAGTGGCAGGTGGACTCCTGGCAGCACTACGCCGGCACCCTATCCCGGTACCCCGAGTCCAAACGCATCTTCATCGACCACGGCCTCAACGGCAACGACGGCCATCCCTGGCACGAGACCTTCCGCCAACCCGAACTCGCCCGCACCCTCACCCGTATCGCCGACCACGGCGCAGCCGACTTCTACGACGGCCAAACCGCCCACCTCCTGGCCGACGCCGAGGCGAAGAACGGCGGCCTCATCACCCTGGCCGACCTCCACAACTACCGCGCCATCGAGCGCAAGCCCCTCGAAGGCGACTACCACGGCTACCACGTCATCACCTCGCCCCCGCCCAGCTCCGGCGGCGTCGGCATCCTGCAGATGCTCGGCATCCTCGACACCACCGGCTACGGGAAGGGCGGCCCCGGCGCCGCCTCCACCTACCACTACGAAGCCGAAGCCATGCGCCGCTTCTACGCCGACCGCAACACCTACCTCGGCGATCCGGATTTTCCCGGCACCACAGCCCAGACCCGGAACCCCATCCCGCAGCTCCTCGCGCCCGCTTATATCGCCCAGCGCCGCTCCACCATCCAGCCTGACCACGCCACACCCAGCGACCAGGTCAGCCCCGGCCTCGGCCCCGCAGCGGAGGAGACCGACACCACCCACTTCAGCATCGTTGACGCACAGGGCAACGCCGTCGCCGTCACCTACACCCTCAACAACGGCTACGGCTCCGGCGTCACCGTCCCCGGCGCCGGCTTCCTCCTCAACGACGAGATGGACGACTTCGCCGCCAAGCCCGGCAGCCCCAACATGTTCGGCCTCGTCCAGGGCGAGCGCAACGCTATCGCCCCCGGCAAGCGCCCCCTCTCCTCCATGACCCCCACCATCCTCACCAGGGACGGCAAGCCCTTCCTCGTCCTCGGCGCCCCGGGCGGGTCCACCATCACCACCGCCGTCCTCCAGGTCATCCTCAACGTAGTGGACTTCGGCATGGGCATCCAGGACGCGATCGACTTCCCCCGGGTGCACCACCAGTGGAAGCCCGACCGCCTGGAGTACGAGCGCGGCGTCTCCCCCGACACCCTCGCCGCGCTGCAGCACATGGGCTACATCCTCAACCCCAGCCACCCCGTCGTCCTCGCCCTCGTCGAAGCCGTCGAGGTCAAGGACGGTTGGCTGATGGGCGGCCACGACGACCGCGGCTCCGGCAAGGCCGTAGGCTACTGAGTCGTGGGTCAGCTTGATAAACGAGTCTACAATTCAGTTCGGTTGTTCAGATCACTTCCGATAAGCCGACTCATGAGGACTGATTCTGTCCAGAGGCTCGGTTTTCCTCGATTCGTTCGAAGATGGCCCATAAAGGTGCAGACTCGATATCAGATACATCTACGCCGTAGACTTCACGAATTTTTGCACACAGCAGATCATTCGTCTGCTCTGTATGGAAATCCCAAAGGCTCGATTCATCGGATATCCAAGCCCACTCCAAGCCGAGAATTCGTTGAACGAAATCATCGCTCAATGCCGTGTTGGTCGAGACCTTCTCTTGCGAGGCGAACTCAAGAGGACAATTCGTTCCAGGACGAATTGGTGCCTTTCCTTCTTGGCTTCGCTTCTGCTTTACAGTCTCAAAGTTCTGTGCAAGATTGGCTCTAGCCTGGTCAGGTGTGTCTCCTGATCCGATGACGTCCCATTTGATGATGTATGCCCTGTAGCGATGCTGGCTGAAGCGAGGTGCGCTATAAGAGGGATTTAAGTCCTGCTCTGTTAAACCGATCGGATAGTCGTCCAGCTTCCATTCGCGCTTCCGGAAAGACAACGACCACTTCCATGCAGCGAGCATCTGATTTCTGATTCGGACCATGCGGGAATGGGGCATGTTGACGTTGTGCATCCTACGTAATCAGCATAGCAACACATAAGCCTACGCGCTGTGAGGTCCCTTTCGTTCGATTGGTACTGATGGGTACTGATTAAAGGGCTTATGGTGCGCGACAGAGAAAAGTACCAGCTCACCTCACCTGTAGTGCGATCTGTGGATTCAAGCGGTTCGGTACAGCTTACCGACGCGAATATCCCGGCCCACGCCTTGTCCAGTATCCGCAGACCTGAGCGGTTTAGTAAGCTAAGACACGGAGCTGCGATCCTCCCCGCGAGGACGTGGACCCCGAGCGCCGGCAGCCCGCCTCGCCCGTATCCCGAACCAGCGAGGTTCCACCCATGGCCACGCAGACCGAAACCCTGCCCCAAGCTCTCATCGCCGAACGCACCCTGGACCCCGAAGACTGGAACGAACTCCGCACCTTGGGCCACCGCATGGTCGATGACATGCTCGACCACCTCCGCGCCATCCGCGAGGAACCGGCCTGGCAGCCCGTGCCCGAACCGGTCGCCGCCGCCCTGGCCGAACCCGTCCCTTACCAGCCCGCACCCGCCGCAGCGGTCTACGACCAGTTCCGCGCGCGACATCCTGCCCTACACCAATGGCAACCGCCACCCCCGCGCCTGGGGATGGGTCCGCGGCAACGGCACCCCCCTCGCCATGCTTGCCGACATGCTCGCCTCCGGCATCAACCCGCACATGGGTGGCGGCAACCAGTCGCCCGCCCTGGTCGAAGAACAAACGCTGCGCTGGCTCGCCGAGCTGATGGGCATGCCCGCGGAAACCTCCGGCCTGCTCACCTCCGGCGGCACCATGGCCAACCTCATCGGCCTGGCGGTCGCCCGCCACGCCAAGGCCGGCTTCGATATCCGCCGCGAAGGCCTGCAGGGCGATCATCCGCGCCTGCTGATATACGGCTCCACGGAAACACATTCCTGGGCAGAAAAGGCGATCGAGCTCTTCGGCCTTGGCCGCGAAAACTACCGGCGCATCCCCGTCAACGCCGCGCACCAGGTCGATACAGAACAGTTACGGTCACAGATTCGAGCAGACAAGGCCGCGGGCCACCGCCCCATCGCCGTGATCGGCAACTGCGGCACCGTCAACACCGGCGCCGTGGATGACCTGCCCGCACTCGCCGCCCTGTGCCGCGAAGAAGACCTCTGGTTCCACGTAGACGGCGCATTCGGCGCACTTCTGAAGCTCAGCGAGCGGTACCGGCACCTCGTCCGCGGCGCTGAATTGGCCGACTCCCTCGCCTTCGACCTGCACAAGTGGGTGTACCTTCCCTTCGAGATCGGCTGCGTGCTGGTGCGCGATCCTGAGGCGCACACCGCCGCTTTCGCCACCAGGGCCAGCTACATCGAGGCTTCACAAGGCGGCATTCTCGGGCCCGGCCTCCGCTTTGCCGACCGCGGTATCGAACTCACGCGCGGCTTCAAGGCCCTCAAGCTCTGGATGTCTTTGAAGACCCACGGCGTCGAGGCCTATGCCGCCCTGATCGAGCAGAATGTAGCGCAGAGCGCGCATCTCGAAGCTCTGGTCCGCAGCCATCCCAGGCTGGAACTGCTCGCTCCCCGGCCCATGAACGTGGTCTGCTTCCGCTATCGCGCACCGCGACTCGACGAAGCCGCGCTCAACACGCTCAACCGCAGGCTGGTCATCGCCCTGCAGGAGTCCGGCGGCTTTATCGTATCCGGCACTGTACTCGATGGCCGCTACGCCATCCGCATGGCCAACACCAACCACCGCAGCCGGATGGAAGACTTCGACGCGCTCGCCGCGGCCGTTGTCGAACTCGGGGACGCGCTCGCTGCGGCCGCATGAATACGCCCGAAGAGCTGCGCGAGAACCTCGCCCATGTCGAAGAGGAGATCGCAGCCGCATGCCGGCGGGCCGGCCGCCCGCGTCACGAGGTGCGGCTCATGGCCGTCACCAAAATGCATCCCGTGTCGGCCATCATCGAGGCTGCTGCACTCGGTATCCGCTTCTTTGGCGAGAATAAGGTCCAGGAGTTTCAGGACAAGCATGCGCACCTCGCCGGCACGCCGGTGCCGGATCTCGCCTTTCACCTCATCGGCCATCTGCAGACCAACAAGGCTGCCCGCGCCGCCGAACTCTTCTCTTCCATCGACTCGGTGGACTCGCTGCGCCTTGCCGAACGTCTTGACGCGGCAGCCGCAAAGCTCGGCCGTTCCCTCCCGATCCTGCTCGAAATCAAGCTCAGCGAGGAAGCAAGCAAATCCGGCCTTCTCCCTGACTCCTCGGAGCTCGCACAACTGCTTGAGCGCCTGCCCGACCTCCGGAACCTGCAGCCTCGCGGGCTCATGACCGTGCCGCCGTACCTGCGCGACGCCGAAGCCGTCCGCCCCTACTTCCGCCGCCTGCGCGAACTCCGCGACCGCCTCGCGCCGCAGCACCCGCGCCTCAGCTTCCACTCCCTCTCCATGGGCATGAGCCACGACTTCACCACGGCCATTGAAGAAGGCGCGACCGAGATCCGTCTTGGCACGGCACTCTTCGGTGCGAGAGACTACAGCCGGTGACCCCGCTTGAAAATGCCATCAGGGACACGCCGCAGGGCGCAACGTTTGTCGTCCGCGTGCAGCCGAATGCAAAGCGCACAGGGCTCCTCGGCACGGTCGGCACTGGCGCGGATGCCGCCATCAAAATCGCCCTCACCGCACCCGCTGTCGAAGGCCGCGCCAATGAAGCCCTGATCGATTACCTCTCCGGCCTGCTCAACGTGCCCCGCTCCGCCGTTCACCTCATCGCCGGCGCGCATGCCCGCAACAAGGTCATCCGCATCCCCGGCCGCAGCGCCGCCGAACTCCACGCGCTCCTCCGCGAACACCTGCTCGCCTAGCAGTTCAAAGCGTATCCACCCAGCGCGTGGTGGAAGAGTGCGGCAGGCCCTGCTCATCCATTGCGGTCACCACCAACGCATGCTCCACGCCTGCGCCCGCGTCGCCGACCGCTGAGTATTCCTGCGTGTACTGCTGCGTTCCGGGCTCGACGTCTCCCGTGTCGAGCGAGTCTCCGTCGAGCACCACCTGTACCGAGCGCAGGCCTTCCTTGGGATCTGCTTCCACGCAGATCGAAATGTTGCTTCCCACAAATGCGCGTGCATGCGTGATGGTGAATTTCATCGCACCTCAGCATAGCGCAAAGCGGGGCCCCGCGCCCTCGCTGATACAGCGCTCTCGCTTTCGCGGGAAGCGCCATGTACCATGAGCGTTCGCACCGTCACACGCCGCCTGCTGAAGGAACCTGCGCGCCCATGAACCCTCTCTACGCCGCCGTGCTCGGCGCGATCGTGCTCATCCTGCTTACTGTCTCGCTTTCGCGTCTGCGCAAAGCCCAGACCAAGGCGGACTACCTCGTCGCCGGCCGCTCGCTGCCCGCCTTCGTCCTCGTCTTCACCCTGCTCTCTTCCTGGATCGGCTCCGGCTCGCTGCTCGGCGGTGCGGAGAACGCATACCATCACGGCTTTGCCGCACTCTGGCAGTCCGGCGGGGGCTGGGCCGGACTGCTGCTCATCTACTTCATCGCGCCGCGCGCGCGCAAATTCGCGCAGTTCACCATCCCTGACCTGCTCGAAGCCCGCTACAACCAGGCGGCCCGCGTGCTTGGCGTGATCGCGGTGCTCTTCACCTATACCGCCATCACCAGCTACCAGTTGATCGGCGGCGGGGACATCCTCCACCTGGTCTTCCCTTCAGTGATCACTGCGGAGCTCGGCAAGTACCTCATGGCCACCTTTGTCATCGTCTTTACCGCGATTGCCGGCATGTCCTCGGTGGCTTACATGGACGTATTCATCGGCCTGCTCGCCACGGTGACGCTGATTGCCGCGCTTCCCTTCACGCTTCATTCCGCTGGCGGATGGTCCACCGTGCATGCCACGCTTCCGGCAACCCACTTCCAGGTATTCGGCGATCTCAGCGTGCTGCAGGCATTCGAGCTGTTTCTCCCCACCATGCTGCTCATGCTCGGCAACCAGTCGATGTATCAGAAGTTCTTCTCCGCCAAATCCGAAAAGGACGCCAGCCGCGCGGTCGTCGGCTGGGTGGTGGGCACCGTTATTCTGGAAACAGTCATTGTGGCATTAGCCGTCTTTGCCTCGGTCGTCTTCCCCACCGGCGAAGTGCACGAGCGTCCGCGCGAAATCATTGCCTACACCGCGCTGCACGGCCTGCCCGCGTGGCTTGGCGCTCTGCTCATGGGCGCCGTCTTCGCCAAGATCATCTCCACCGCCAATAACTACCTGTTCTCGCCCGCCACCAACCTGGTCAACGACATCTTCACCCGCTACATCGCGCCCGACGCCTCGAACAAACGCATCCTCATCGTCTCCCGGCTCATGGTCGTCTTCCTCGGCATCTGGGCGCTCTACCAGGCGCTCAACACGCAGTCAGTGCTGGCGAAAACGCTCTACGCCTACACCATCTACTCCGCCGCCCTCACTCCCGTCATTCTCGCTGCCTTCTACTCGCGCAGAGCCAATTCCGCCGGCGCCGTCTCGGCCATCGCCGCCGGCACCTTCGTCACCGTTTTCTGGGACGCCGATATCGTCAAGCACCATCTGCCACCCCTGCTCGCGCAGCGCGACGCCATCTTCCCCGCGCTCGTCGCCTCCCTTCTCTGCCTCATCGTGGTCAGCGCCCTTACATCCCCACCCAGTGCGGAGCAGATCGCCCCTTTCCACGGCAGTTGATCTGGAACCAATCGGCCAATGCAACTCCGCGCGCCCTCTGTGCTCTCGGCTTTCTGTGCTTTCTCTGCAATCTCTGCTTTCTGTGCTTGCTCTGGTTCTGCTCTCTGTGGTGAGTAAACCCATGCCCGTCGCCGCCCTCACCCTCGAACTCCGCATCCCGCTTTCCCGCTCCCTCAAGGACCGCCGCCAGGTCGTCCGCAGCCTCAAGGACAAGCTCCGCCACAGCTTCAACGTCTCCGTCGCCGAGCTCGATGAAGCCATCACCTGGCAGAGCGCCACGATCGGCATCGCCGCCATCTCCAACTCCCGCGACTACCTCGCCGGCCTCATCGCCGAAGCCGAAAAGGCCGCCACCCGCATCGTCACCGACCTCGGCGCAGAGATCACCGACTCCTGGTGGGAGTTCCTGGAAAGCTGAACGGATGGTCAGGGATTCAGGGCTCAGGAAGTCAGGGATCAGGGACTCAGCCGTCAGCAATGCCGATAATCATCTTCCTCGTCATTCTGAGCGCAGCGAAGAATCCATACTCAACTGGCCCGGCCGCCGCCCCTTAGGGCTGCTCCCTGACTCCAGCTGCCTGCCCCCTGATTCCTGACCGCTGCCCTCTGATCCCTGCTTCACCCCGCCACCTCTGGTATCCTTCTACGTTTACCCCCAGAGGCCCCGACATGCCCGAGCAGCGCGCCCGCAAGTACCACCAGGACCGAGTCGCCGAAACCCTGCGCGACGAAATCGGCACCATGATCGAGGGCGAGCTCTCCGATCCCCGCATCTCCCTCGGCGCCTATGTCACGGAGGTGGTGCTGAACCCCGGCGGCAAGTCCGCCCGTGTCTACGTCGCCGTGGACGGCGCGCCCGCCGAGGAAGATCCCACCATCGAAGCGCTCACCGCTGCCCGCGGCTTCATCCGCCACGAACTGCTCGAGCGCATGGGTGTACGCCACGTGCCCGAGCTCAGCTTTCAGATCGACCGCTCCGGCCGCATGACCGCCCGCATCGACGAGCTGCTCGGCCGCATGCGCAAGCGGCAGGGGCGCGGAGGAGAAGCGCATTGAAGACCGCCGCTCATCCCTCCGAGAGCCCGCTTCCCCTGGCGCCGCCCCCGGAGATTCCCTGCGAGCCGGCCCCCTTTCCGGCGCAGGAGCGTGCCCCCAGCCGCCATCCCGCGCATGACGTGCTCCGTGCCATTTACGAGTCGCACCACATCCTGGTCACCGCCCACGCTCGTCCCGATGGCGATGCCGTCGGCTCCGTGCTCGCCTGCGGCATGCTCTTGCAGCAGCTCGGAAAGAACGTGGACATGGCCTTCAGCGACCGCGTCCCCCTCATCTATCGCTGGCTTCCCCATGCACAGCAGATCCACCACTGGGCCACAGTCGAGCGGCATTACGACCTCGTGATCCTGCTGGAGTGCGATGGCATCCCGCGCAGCCGTCTGAAGGGCCTGGAAGGCCGGCGCCTGGTCAACATCGACCACCACACCAGCGGCCGCAACTTTGCCGAGATCAACTGGATCGACACCGAGGCCTGCGCGGTCGGCGAGCAGGTCTTTCAGCTCGCGCAGGCCGCCGGCGTGCGCATCACGCCGGAGATGGCCACCTGCCTGTACATGGCCGTACTCACCGATACCGGCTCCTTCTGCTATGAAGGCACCGACGCCCACACCTTCGAAGTGGCGCGCGAGTTGGTGCGCCTCGGCGCACAACCCGCGCTCATTGCCCAGGACGTCTACTTCACCAACCCGATGTCCAAAATGCTGCTGCTAGGCGCGGCGCTCGCTACCCTCAAGCGCGACGGCCGTATCGCCTGGCTCTGGGTCACCGGCGCCGATATGGAGCGCACCTGCGCTGCCGAAGAAGACTGCGAAGGCATCGTGAACTACGCTATCGGCGTCTCCGGTGTGGAGGTCGCCGTCTTCCTCCGCGAACTGCCCAACCACCGCGTCCGCCTCAGCCTGCGCAGCAAAGGCAATGTCAACGTCGCATCCATCGCCGAAGAGTTCGGCGGCGGCGGCCATGAAAACGCCAGCGGCTGCACCGTCGACGGCCCTCTCCCCCTCGCCACCGAACACATCCTCCAGCGCCTCCGCAGGCTGTTCGTGTGAACCTGCCTTATCATCTTTGCGCATCATTGTTGCAGCAAACGGCATGCTCCATTTCTCCAGATTGCAGCTGCTGTAAGGTTCATCGGTACTGATGTGGTCAACGATCTGGCGTAGCAATTCAATTATCCGCTTCGGTAATTCCAGATGTTACGCGAGCATCGTTACGCATCATAGTCATTGATTGGGCGCACATGAATGGCATCAGCTCGCCCATCGAGGAGTTTCATGACTCCTCATACCGCCGTATATCCAGCATTCGAGAGCAGGATAGACATCGAATTTCTCGACATTCCCGGAACTCGTCCGTTCCAAGGACTCTAGAAGTCGAATGATAGTCCCTTCCGCTCATTCACGACTAATACCATTGGCAACCTCATATCGCCAGAGCGCTGGGACTTCAGCGTAGGTGTGGGCTAAACTTTGAAGAGCCTTCCTGCTATACGAGCTGACCTCATCCACAAAGCACCAGGCCATCGTGACGGAAGTATCTAGGACAAACGGCATCAGTATCTGTGTCCTGTCGTGAGCAATCTCACGAAAACTACTGCCGCTATGTTTAGCTCCGTATTTTGCAGCGAAATCGAGCATCGAAGCGACTGCCTGTTGCCGCGCACGTAGGTCCAAATCCGCCTCATGCGCCCCCAACTCCAAAAGGTTCTGAACGTAAGCATCCAAGGACAATCCCATCTCCTGTGCCCTGCGCGCAAGCAACATTTCACATTCGGGACGTAACTCGATCTGCAGCATGACCTCACCTCCCCGAGTAACTCCACCCTAAACGAGTGACGGAGCAAAAGAAAAGCCCGGCACGAAGCCGGGCTCTTTCACCTTCGCCGTGGACGGCCCAATCCTAGGACGCCGTCAGCTCCGCCGCGACCCGCTCGGTCACAAAGGCTTCGATCGAGTCGCCGACCTGGATATCTCCAAAGCCCGCCACGCCGATGCCGCACTCCATACCGTTGGTCACTTCGCGCGCATCGTCCTTGAAGCGCTTGAGGGAGGCCAGCTTGCCCTTGAAGATTTCCGCTCCGCCGCGCGAAATCCGTACTTCGGAGTCGCGCCGGATCGAGCCGTCGGTCACGCGGCAACCGGCGATCGTGCCCACCTTGGGAATACGGAAGACCTCGAGCACCTGGGCCCGGCCTGCGTAGTTCTCCTTGTAGACCGGATCGAGCAGCCCCAGCATCGCCTTGGTGATCTCGTCCTGCAGCTCATAGATGATCGAGTGCAGCCGGATCTCCACGCCTTCCTGTTCAGCCAAATCCGCGGACTTGCGTTCCGGCCGCACGTTGAAGCCGATCACGATGGCGTTCGAAGCCGACGCCAGCAGGATGTCGCTCTCGGTAATCGCGCCCACCCCCGTATGCAGGATCTTGATGCGCACCTTCTCCGTGGACATCTTCGCCAGCGAGTCGGCCAGCACCTGCACTGAGCCCTGCACGTCGCCCTTGAGGATGATCGGCAACTCCTTCATGCCGGCTTGCTTGATCTGCTCCGCCAGGCCCTCGAGGGAAACGCGTGAGCTCTTGGCCAACTGCGATTCGCGCTCCTTCATGCCGCGGTACTGCGCGATGTTCTTCGCCTTGTCGCGGTCTGCGACCACCAGAAAGCTGTCGCCGGCATTCGGCATGCTCTCGAGACCGAGGATCTCGACCGGAGTCGACGGCCCTGCCTCATCCACCGTGCGGCCGCGATCGTCAAACATGGCGCGCACCTTGCCGAACGTGTTGCCCACGATGTAGCTGTCGCCGTTCTTGAGCGTGCCGTTCTGCACCAGCACCGACGCCACCGCACCGCGGCCGCGGTCGAGCTTGGCTTCGATCACCGTACCCACCGCCGGACGATCCGGCGTCGCCTTCAGATCGCCCAGGTCCGCGGTCAGGCAGATCATCTCCAGCAGCAGATCGAGGTTGATCCGCTTCTTCGCCGACACGTCAACGAACACCGTCGAGCCGCCCCAGGCTTCCGGCACCAGCCCGCGATCGCCCAGTTGCTGCTTCACGCGGTCCGGCTGCGCCTCCGGCTTGTCGATCTTGTTGACTGCCACAATGATCGGCACATTTGCCGCCTTGGCGTGGTCAATCGCTTCCAACGTCTGCGGCATCACACCGTCGTCGGCCGCGACCACCACCACGACGATATCCGTGATCTTGGCGCCGCGCGCACGCATGCGGGTAAACGCCTCGTGACCCGGCGTATCCAGGAACACGATCTCGCGCCCGAACGCCGGCGAATCCGGCTTCGCAATCCGCACCTTGTAAGCGCCGATGTGTTGCGTGATCCCGCCTGCTTCGCCCGCCGCCACATCGGTTTCGCGGATGGCATCGAGCAGTGACGTCTTGCCGTGATCGACGTGGCCCATCACGGTCACTACCGGCGAGCGCGTCACTTCCACTTCGCTCAGATCTTCCTGGCTCAGCAGGTTCTCAATGGCTTCGTTGGCCATCTGGTCTTCAAAGCTGATTACGCTGGTGTCCGCGCCAAACTGCCGCGCCACATCTTTCACCAGCTCGGCGTCGAGCGACTGGTTCACGGTTACAAATACGCCGCGCATCAGCAGCGAGGCAATCAGGTCCTTGCCGCGCACGCCCAGCTTTTCCGCCAGGTCCTTTACGCTGATGCCTTCTGTCACCGTGATGGTTTTGGTGATCGGCAACGGCTCGTTGGGAATCTGCGGTCCGCCGAAACGCGACGGCGGCGCAAAGCCCTTCATCGGGCCTTCCTTGGTCTTCTGGTACTGCTGGCGTCCCCGCCCACGCGGCGGCCCGCTGGGGCGCTGCGGACGCGGTGCCTCGCCCGGAGGCGGCATCAACCCGCCGGCGCCGGCCTGCGGACGCGGTCCGCCAAATCCCGGACGCCCGCCCATGCCCGGACGCGGCGGTCCAAAGCCCGGACGTCCGCCCGGACCTGCCGGTCCGCCCGGCGTCGAACGTGTGGGGTGCATCGGACGACGGCCTGCGGGTCCACCCGGACCCCCTGGTCCGCTGGGCCCACCGGGACGCGGCGTGTAGGAGCTGCCTGGTCCGCCCGGTCCACCGCCCGGACGCGGTCCGCGATCGAAGATTGGCCGGCCACGCTGCAGGCCGCCCTGGCCCTGCGGCGCTCCGCCACGCTGCTGAAATCCGCCCGCAGAGGGAGGAGGGGTAGCGGGACGCGGCGGCGGCGGTGGTGCCGTATACACCGGACGCGGCCCTGTCTGCGGCATGATCACGCGACGTGCCGGCGGTCCCGGGGGTGCCGCAACCGGAGCGGGCGTGGGAGTGCTGGGCGCAGTCTCGGCGGGCGCAGTGGCCGTTCCAGTCGGAGCTGCCGGGACTGCGGGCGCCGGGGGTGCTGAGACCGGAGCCGCGGGTGCTGCAGCCGCAATCGGCGCACTGGAGGCGGAAGCAGAGGGCGCGGCGGAGCTCTCGGCTGCCGGACGGGCGAGCGGTGGCGCAGCCACTGGCGCAGTGCCGGGGCGCACACCTGGAGCCGCATGGCCAGCGGGAGGCGCGGCCACCGGATTCACCGGCGGGCGGGCCACTACCGGGCCAGTCGGCGGCTTGGCCGCAATCGCCGGAGGCGCGGGCGGGGCCGGGGCGGCCACAATCTGGGGCGCCTGCCGCGGCTGTGGCACCACCCTCCGCGGAGCCGGCGTGGCCCCGGGGGCAGCGCTGCGCGCTTCCTGCGCGGAAGGCACCGGCGCAGTCGTCGGCGCCGCTGGTTTCGCTGGTGCAGGCGTCTGTGGCGCAGGGGCCGCCTGTGTAGCTGCCGGCGCCTGGGCCACAGGCGCAGCCGGAGCGGCCGTCACTGGCAGGTGGTGTGGTAAGCGGAGCAGCCGGCCGGGGTGGCATCGGCGTCGCGGCGGCCGTCGGTGGCGCGGGCCGAGGCGCGGCAGTAGGCTGCGGCGGTGCGGCGGCAGCCGACCGGCGCTGCTGCTGTTCGCGCTCGCTCTCTTCTTTGCGCTGCTGAATCGCCTTCAGCACGTCGCCGGGCTTGGACACCCGCGACCAGTCAATCTTGCTTCCGTTGGAGCCGCCATCGGCCTTCGCCGAGGCACTCCCGCCGTTGCGCGCCCCGCGCTGGAAATGCGCACGCACACGTTCGGCTTCATCGCCTTCGAGCGAGCTCGAGTGCGTCTTGGGACTGGTCACTCCCACCGCTTCCAGAACATCCAAAATCGCCTTGCTCTTGACTTCCAGCTCGCGCGCTAAATCGTTGATTCGAACTTTACTCATCCGCCCCTTTTTGTGGCACAGGGCCCTCACGCCGCTTAACTCTTCATAGCAACCTCGAAGACGGCAGGGTCATATGCTTTGCCAATACTATTATCGCCTGAATCGCGAAAAATTGAACCGCGCACTTCGAAAGTGACGCGCGCGGCTGTATATTTACACACCCTCGTCATCCGCCTGCAGCTTGGCATCCGGCAAAACCGCATCTTCTTCCGCTTCGCCAAACGGCATCCGCTGGTCCTGCGGATTGTTCTCCCGCAGCTTGGCGCTGGTGTTGTCCAGACCCGGATCCTGCGGCAGCACGCCGACCAGCCCGATCTCCTTGCCCGATTCGGTCAGCTCCTCGATGCGCTCGTGCGCGATCTCGTCCACCACCCGTCCCGTGCTGTCCCGCTGGTCGCCCGGATCGTACGGCTCCACGCTGTTATCCACCGTCAGCGCATCGATCTCCTCGCCCAGTTGCGCATCGGCAATCGCGCGCTCCCGGTCCAGTTCCGGATCGTTCCCCGGTTCGGCCTCGAGTGCGTTCAGTTCGGCATCGGTCGGCTCACCGCGGTTGCTGCCCACCGGCTCGGTCCGCAACCCACCGCTCGCGTCGCCGTCGTTCCGCAGAAGCCGGTTCTCGTCGCCGCCCTCTACCCGCCGCGCCGCCGACTCGCCTCCGTCCGCTTCCGCTCCTTCAGCGAGCACGCGGTCGTCGCCCGCCGGCCGCTCCTCAATCAGCGCGTCGTGCGCGGTCGGCACCGCTTGATCTCTAGGTTCCCGGTCATTCGCTTCCCGCTGCTCATTCCCTGCCATCGCCTCTCCTTCGCTCCCTGATGTTGCAGGTTCAGATGCGCCCTCGGCAGCGCTTGCCTCCGCCTCTCCGCCCTCGTACTGGCCGAAGTAGTGCCGCACCGCGGTTGAGATCTTTTCCAGCGTCTTCTCGCCAATGCCCGGCACTTCTTCCAGTTGCTCGGGCGTCATGTCCGCCAGTCCCTCAACCGTCGTAATGCCCGCCGCCACCAGCTTCTGAATGATCTGCTCGCCCAGTTCCGTGACCTGCTCGATCGGCGTCGAAGTCCCGCCGCTGAAGCCGCCCATCTGCTGCTCCACTTCCTGGCGCTTCTCTTCCTCGCTCTTGATGTCGATCTTCCAGCCCAGCAGCTTGGCTGCCAGCCGCACGTTCTGGCCCTTCTTGCCGATAGCCAGCGAGAGCTGCGAATCATCGACAATCACTTCCAGCTGCTTGTCCGTAAGATCCGTAATGCTCACCCGGCTCACCTTGGCCGGCTGCAGCGCCTTCTCGGCAAAGGTCGTGATCTCGTCCGAGTACTCGATGATGTCGATCTTCTCCCCGCGCAGTTCGCGGATGATCGACTGCACGCGCATGCCCTTCATGCCCACGCACGCACCCACCGGATCCACATCCTTATCGCGCGACTGCACCGCGATCTTGGTCCGCTCGCCCGCTTCCCGCGCAATCGCCCGAATCGTCACCGTGTTGTCATAAATCTCCGGCACCTCGCTCTGGAACAGGTTCGACACCAGCTCCGGCACCGCCCGCGACACGATCACCTGCGGTCCCTTCGCCGCGCGGTCCACCCGCAGCAGCACCACCCTGACGCGCTCGCCCACCGAGAACTGCTCCAGCCGCGACTGCTCGCGCCGCGGCATCCGCCCCTCGGTCTTGCCAATATCGAAGATCACGTCCTGCGGTTCCACCCGCTTCACCATCGCCTGCATCACTTCGCCCAGTCGGTGGTTGTATTCGTTGAAGACCGTATCCCGTTCCGCCTCGCGCACCTTCTGGAAGATCACCTGCTTGGCCATCTGCGCCGCAATGCGCCCCAGCACATCCGTCGGCTTGTAGTAGCGGATCTCGCCTCCCGACCTCCACCTCCGGCGCCAGCTCGCGCGCTTCCTCCAGCGCAATCTGGTTCAGGTCGTCTTCAATCTCGTCGTCCGTCGCGACTACCGTCTTGTACACATACGCCCGGATCTCGCCCGTTTCCTTATCCAGCTCCGCGCGCATGTTTTCCTGCGTCTTGTAGTACTTGCGCGTCGCCAGTGCGATCGCGTCTTCCACCGCCGTCACCACGATCCCCGGATCGATCCCCTTGTCGTGACTCAACGCCTCAATACTCTGATAAAGCTGACTCGCCATCTCGCTTCTTTCCTTCCAAACTCAAACTCTCGCGGAACTCTCTTCCGCCAAATCCGTCTTCTCTCGCAAACCCTGTCATCCTGAGCGAAGTCGTCGCAGGTGACAGAGTCGAAGCGCCTGCGTTTGCCTCGAATCTCCGCGCGCTCCAAACCTTGTCATCCTGAGCGGAGTGCTCGAAGAGCACGCAGTCGAAGGACCTGCGTTTGCCCTTCTTTGGCACCACCGCGAAACCGGGGTGCCCCATCCTTTGCACGGACCAAACACTGGCCCAATCACGAGTACAAGAGTGCAAAGGGTGGGTATCTGCGCGGAAGCGCAGACCGCCCTGCTCTCAGCCCTCGCTCTAAATCTCCGGAATCAACTGCGCCTTCTCCACATTCCCAATCTCAATCTCCACCCTCTGCCCCGCCGGACCCGCCGTGCCCTTCTTCGCCTTCTTCTGCTTCAGGGCCGTCAAATCCAGCACAATCTTCCCCTCGTCCGCCTCCGCCAGCCGCCCCTGCCAATGCCGATTCCCCTCCACCGGAGTAAACGTCTGCAGCTTCACCAGGCTCCCGCGAAACCGCCGAAACTCCTCCGGCCTGCTCAGCCTTCGGTCCAGCCCCGGCGATGAAACCTCCAGCAGATACTCCCCGCCCGGAACCAGGTCCTCCACATCGATCAGCGTCCCGAAGTCCCGGCTGAAAACCTCACAGTCCTCGTGCGTAATGCCGGAAAGGTGCTCGGCGTTCAGCTCCCCGCTCACCAGCGCGCTGGGCAGTTCGCTCGCGGCCTCGCCGCCCGCCTCGGCCGCCGCCCTGGCCTCGGCCAGCAGCCGCGCCCGCCCTTCCGCGTTCTTCTCAATAGACACGCGCAGCGTCCGGTGCTTGCCCCCGCCCGCCAGTTCCACATCCACCACGTCCAGCCCGTACGAGCCCGCGACCCGCTCCGCCGCTGTCCGAATTTCCTGCAGATTCGCTGCCATAGTCCCGTTTCGTTCAAAGGGCGCCAGCCCACTTTGCCGCAAAGAAAAAGTGGGCTTTCGCCCACTCGTCTCTTCCGTCAGCCCGGACTTACCCGCGGGTCTGCGGAACAAACTCGTCTATTCCCATGATAGTCCCGCGCCCCTCAAACCGCAACCGCGCGCGGGTGGGGAGACCGGCCGCTCATACCCCCGGTCTCCCCACCGCCTCCCCGCCTTTGGCCCACCTACTTGATCCCCACCACCATCGAATCCGGCCCCACCAGGTGCTCCACCCGCGTCTCCCGGAAGCCCGCTTCCCGCATCCACCCGCAGCAGTCCGCCCCCGTGTAATCGAACCCCTCCGGCGTCTCGACTGCCATGTTCAGGCTCATCAAGAGGCCAAAGGCGTTCTTCGATCGGTCGTCGTCGATTATCGCCTCGTACACAATCAGCGCGCCTCCCTCGGGCAGCGCCTCGTATGCCTTGCGGATCAGCATCTTCTTCGTCTCCAGACCCCAGTCGTGCAGGATGTGCCCCATCGTGATCACGTCCACGGGCGGCAGGTCATTGTCGAAGAAGCTGCCCGGAGCAAAGCGTAACCGGTCGGCCAGCCCGTTTTCTTGCACGTAGTCCTCAAAGATCGGCTTCACCTCCGGCAGGTCGAAGCCCACGCCCTTCAGGTGCGGATTGCGCGCTGCAATCTGCACCGCCAGGTCGCCCTGCGCCGTCCCGATATCCGCAAACCTCTGGTACTGCCCCCACGGAAACTGCTCCGCGATGGCGCAGTTCGCCCCCCGGCTGATCCCGGTCATCGCTTTCAGGAACTCGCGGAGCCGTGCCGAGTCTGCATACAGCACCTCAAACATCGGCCGCGAACCGTCGCGCGCCTCGCTCTGCGGCTTGCCCGTCTTCAGCGCCTCCGTCAAGTGTCCCCAAAACGGATACAAACGCTTGTTGGCCATCTCCAGTACGCCGCCGATGTAGCTCGGCTTCCGCTGATCCAGGAAGAAGTCCGTGGACGCCGTGTTGCGGTAACTGCCGTCCGCTCGCTCCAGGAATCCGAGCGCCACCAGCGCATCCAGAAAATCTCGCGCCGCCCGAGGATGCAGGCAAATCCTGTCCTCAATGTCCTTCAGCGAAAGCGCCCCTTCCGCTAACACCGTGAACAGCCCCAACTCAATCGCGCTCAACAGCGTCTTCGACGCCCAGAAACCAAGCCCAACCTGCAAAATCTGTTCCGGACTCTCCGCCGCTCCTGTCTTTGCGGTCGCAGGACTCCCCGCGCCGTCCATCTCCGTCCTCGCCGTTCCCGGCACCCCGCCGCCGTTCACTTGCGCCTGCGCCATCCCCGCCTCCGCCATCCCCATATCGCCTCGCCTGCCTCCTCATCAAACTTTCCCAACCTTGGCCCGGAACCGCACTCTACACGAATCGAGCTTCTCTGGTTGAGAAAATTGGAGACGGCGCGGCGGTGCAACACGCCCTAGCGATCCAGCCGTTCGAGTATCGGCCCCAGCAGGTACGCGACGAAGAATCCTGTGCTCCAGATCAACGCCGATCCCCAAAGCAGAACCTTGCTCAGCCTGCTCACCTCTCCGCAGGCCCGCGGGTCTTCCGCACTGCACTCCTCTCTCCCGCGCAACCGCGGTGCCACCAGGTACGTCACCACAAAGCTGGCCGCGATCAGCGTGCCCGCTATGCTGAAGGTCCACACCTTGTGTCGGGACAAGCCCGTGAGCCATGGCGCGGCAGACAGAACGGACGCCACGGCCGTCCCCATCCCCAGCAGCACCAGCACCGAGGGCAGCGCACAGCACAGCAGCGTGCTGAACGAGCCAAACAGCGACAGGTAATTCAGCAGCGCTGCCCGCCGAGCTCGCGTTTCCGGCGCAACGACTGCTTCGGCTCGCGTCATTGCGCCTCCTTGATTCCCGTGTAACGGAGAGTCTCCGCCACCTGCCCCTTCGCGGCCTGTGGAACCACTCCGTTCACTACCACCGTCTTGCCTAACAGACCGCCAACATCCACGCCTGAGCCCGCTGGGATCAGCGCGTAGTGGTCGTTGGTTCCCGTCACCTCCAGCAAAGGAGCACTGGCTGATCCGGTGATCTGCCCAAGCACTGTTACGTTCGCATCTTTATGGGTAAACCCGTTCTTCTCTACCGCTTCATTGAACTGCCGCATGCTCGCCTTATTACCGGGCGCAAGCTGAATCGTCACCAGGCCGGTGTTCAGATCCACCGCCACATCCTTCACACCCTGGATGCCCTTCATCGACACATGGATTGCATGGGCGCACGGCGCGCAATCCATGCCAAATACCGTAAGGCCTACGCGCTGATACTCCGCATGAGCAGCCACGGAAAACGCGGCCAGCGCAGCAGCCGTAAGCAAACGAGTGATCTTCATAAACTGTCCTTTCAATGTGAGCCCGCATGCGCGGAGTACTTCAGGTAACTGAAATTGATCGCGAAGCGCACACGCTCGCGACCGTAAATCGATTCCGCGACATCGCGATAGAGAGGCCCTTGCACGCCCCCTTCAATCGCGATGTCCTTGAAGATCGCCAGCACGGACGGCCCGAGCCACAGCGAAGTGGAACCGCTCTGTGGCAGCGTCGCCCCTGCGAGCTGCACCTTGCCCGTGCGCTCTCCCGTCAGCTCGGCGAAGCCGCGGTAGTCCCACTGCTCATAGCCGCGCCGCAGCTTTGCGGGCCGGTATCCATACACCGCACTCCATGAAGCCGTATCCGGTCTGCGGTCGTGGTTTGCCGTCGCAAAGCGCGTGTACCCCGCTCCCAGCCAGAAGTACTGGCTTCGCGAGGCCAGCCCGGAAGCGATCGTTGCCGCCACCCCTGGCGCACGATGCAGTTGCGCCAGCACGCCGGAATCCATCTGGGGCCCCGGCGCCACCAGGCCGAGCGAGGCCGTGGACTCTTTCCGCTTGCCCACGGACGTGACGAGTGGAGGAATCGCCAGGATCCACTGGCCGACCACTCGCCCCCTCCTGCCAGGCGGGTTTCCGGCAACTCGCCGCTTCCGAAGGTGGCCGGCAGAGTGGCATTCAGCATGATCTGCGGGGTCAGCCCGTAGCCCAGCGCCGAGGCCGAGGTGAGTTGCGTGCCCCGGGACCCATATCGGCCGATCAGGCCCGTATCAAAGCTGAACTCTCCCTGCGAGTTCACCGGCGTCGCATAGCTGAACACCGGCCCGTGCTCTGCCGCGCGGCACAGATGGATGGACCCCACCATGCACAAAAAGATCCAAATGCGTTTCACAGAAAGCTCCTCGATTCGAGCCACACAGAGTCATCGCGCACGCGGAACACAGGCGCGCCTGGCCATCAATCGAGAGAAGGATCAGATTCGTAAAACGACGGTCTTCGCAGTCAATAGCCCTGGCGGGCTATCCTCATCCGTAAGTGCTGCAAAACAGGGCTCGAGCAACGCAACGCCACCCGGCACCGGTACGGGAACTAAGGTGACTGCATCCTGCGCGGAGGAAATCGGCGGGTGGGCGGGAAATTGCGGAAGGCTCGCGCCCATCTCGGCACGGCAGCAGACTTCGCCCGCCATGGCGCCGCATTTTCCTTGCATCGCATGGCAGGAGGCACTTTCCTGCTGCCCGGAAAGGGCTTCCGTCACACAGGCCATCACCGGCGCACTCGCCCCCAGGAGCACGAGAAACGCGACGATACTGGCCACCCGGTACACACGGGCATTGTAGCGCGCCTGCGCTGATACTCTTCACCCACCCCGGCAAGCCGCCTAGGTCGCCCGAGACCATCGACTTGCCGCGCCCGGACCGGCTTCGATCAGCTAATCGGAACGCACACTTTTCTGTGTTAACGTGTGGCCATTCCCACCCATGCGCTCGCTGGATCTCAAGCCCACCTACGCCCCTGTCAAGCGCCACGGCGAAACCCCGGCCCGCTTCGGCCACCTCAACTTCGACAACGAAAGCAGCATGCGGGTCTCTCCTCGAAACACTCCCGTAATCGGCCCGCGCCATCACCGACCTCGTCGAGGGTAAGCTAAAAACCCAGAGAATGATCTTGCAATCGATGAATCTTGAATGCGATGTGCGTTTAGCGTCCCACTTCACAAGCCCTTCACAACAAGTGCGGGTGGTCACGGAAGGTTGGTTTGCTTCTGCAGGCTATTGCCTCGCCTGTCCATCCGATAGCCTTCATGCGACGAAGCCAAACACTATTGCACATGATTTCATCTGTGCAGATTGTAAGCAGTCATACGAGCTGAAGAGCAGTGCACGCTTTGAAACGAAGCGCATCGTGGACGGCGCTTACGCGACGATGGTGCTTAAGATCCAAGAGAACAGGGCGCCTTCACTGTTGCTACTGAATTACCTGCGTAATCGATCTCTGCCCGACGAACCGTGGAAGGTGAAGCATCTTGTCGCCATACATCCTGTTTTTCTGACGTACAGCATCGTCGAACCTCGTAGCCGATTGGGCGAACACGCGCGACGTGCTGGTTGGCAAGGATGTAACCTGCGAATTGACCGGATACCGGCGGACGGACGGATTGAGCTGATCATTGATGGACGCTTCATTCCCAAGGATGTTGTTCGAGCCCGTTATGCCTCTTCGAATAGGTTTGCGCAATTGGAACTGCCTGCCCGGGGTTGGGCAGCACTCGTCCTTCACACTATCAGGCAACTGGGCCGTTCTAGATTTGTCCTGGCTGACGTATATGCCCGTAGCCAAAAGTTCGAAGAGGCGTTTCCAAATAACCGGCACATACATGCAAAAATTCGACAACAGCTACAAGTACTGCGTGATCTCGGGTATCTGCAGTTCACATCCCGTGGCGAATACATCCTTATCGCCTAGCTGATTACGGGCGAACCATCTCGGCTGGAGGAGGATTTTCTGCAGAAAGTTTGGCGTAGTAATTCCCCCAACCTGCCACAATAGAAATAGGGCACAACACCGGCGAGCCGCCGGACCCAGAGCTAAGTCCTTTCCCTAGAGGACTTTGCGTGTAACTGCTTTCCTTGCAGGACTTTACCGGCGCGCCTACCTTATAACCCGTTTGTTTCGAGGACTTTGGCCGAAAAGTCTGGGGGGAGGGGGTCCCCCCCGACCGGATCAGAAGTTCGTCAACGCCATCCGCTGCAGCGTGAAGGCCGGGACATTCGTTGGCGGAGGAATCGTCGCCGACGGCAGACGGCCCACGGTGGACAGATCAAAGGGCTGGAACCCCATGCTCAGCGCGGGCGAGTTCGCCTGCAGGGCGAAGTTGTCCACCCCGGGCGTCGGGTTCACAAACCGCGGGTCGGCAAACAGCGACTGCTTGTCCTCCCCGCGATTCTGCCACGCGGCAAAGCTCATGTACGTCTTCGCCGGCTGCTGCCCGCCGTTGATGGAGGTATACGGAGTAGAGAAAAAGGGCTGGCTCGGCTCGCCCCCACTGATGGTCTTGTTGAAGTACAGGTTGTCGTTCAGTTGGAAGTAGCTGGTGCAGATGGGCTTGCCCTCGCAGTACCAGTACCCGTACTGGATCGACGCCTTGTCCCAGTAGAAAATGTTGTGGTCCATCACCAGGGACAGGAACTTCGTATCGTTATGCCGGTCCATCATCCCCATCGCGCCGTACGCGAGGATATTGTTGCGGAAGATGTTCGGCGTCGGCGGAACCCCATTCGGAACCGCGGCGCCGGACGAGTTCAGGTGCAAGCTCGCATCCGTCGTCCGGTATACCAGGTTATTCTCGATCAGCACCTGTGACGCACCGCCGTCCACGTACAGCCCCCACCCACCATATCCGGCACCCGTCGGATCCTGATCGATGTCGTGGACCTTGTTATAGATCGCCTTGTTCCCCGTGTTGATGCCGGTCAGGAAGTACACGGCGCCCATGTCGCTGGTAATGCCCTGCCCCAGGTCGTGGATGTAGTTGTATTGCGCCACATCATCGTGCGCGAAATTGCAGGCGTAGTCCCAGTTGAAGCCGATCCCGATGCCGGTCGAGTAGGCGTCGTAGATTTCGTTGTGCTCCAGCAGCACGTGGTGAGCATCGCCGACCAGGACCTCCTGCGACTCCGGAGCCACCCGGCCGCCCCCCGTGATGATGTTGTTCCCAATGTAAATATGCTGCGGAACATTCGCGTCGGTGTGCTTGTTGGCGCCGGAACAGATCGCCATGCCGCCCACCCGGATGCCACCCGAACCAGTGTCCGTCGTCATCCCGTCACGAAACTGCACCAGATACGGATTCGCCCCGCCTGGATCGCCGGTGCCCAGGAACTCGATCCCGTAGGCTCCCGTGTGCTCCACCGTACAGCCTTCAAAAATCACATCGGTCGAATTAGTCAGCGTCATCCCCGCCGGCGTGCTCTCCGCAGCCTGCCCCGACTGGTACCCCCCGCCAATCTGCCAGTCGCTGTGCGCAAACGTCAGCCCCTGAAAAGTAACGTGACTGAGCGAGCTCGCAGTCAGGATTTTCTGCAACCGTGGCGCTACCACGCTGGCGGTGCTGATGCTCTCACCACTCATCGGCAGATAGGTCAGCTTGCTCGTTGGCCGGTCCAGATACCACTGCCCCGGCCGATGCAGCGCCTCCTTCACGTTCTCCAGCAGGAAGCGGTGGCCCGGGATGAAGCCGTGAAAGCCGTTCTGGCCCAGCGTGCTGTTTGTGATGATGAGCTGGTGCACCGTGTCCACGGACTTCACTCGCAGCCGTGGCACGTCCCAGTACTCAAAGTTCACCAGTTCCACATCGCCCAGGTTTGCCATCGTGCTCGGCACAGCCCCGGCCGTGTGTGTCACGTAGTAGAAACCGTTCATGGACGTGGTACTACCGGTCGAGCTGTACGGCTTTGCAATGTACACGTAGCCCAACGGCGTAGTGCGCGGACGGTATCGACGGGAGCCATTCACCCAGAGCTGGGTGAAGTACACCCCGGCCGGCACGTTCGTCTGCCACGCTCCGCTTCCCGTCAGCGTCCAGCCCGTTATCTGCCGCCCGCCGCTGATCACCGGAGTTTCGCCCGGGTAATTGGCATAGACCACGCGGTTAGTCGCCGAAAGTCCGGAATCCTGCCCGGTAAACGCCAGGGTGGATGGCAGGTAATAAACACCATTGCGGATGAGCACGGTAATGGTGCGATTGCTGACCTGACTCTTGAGCACCTGGACGGCGCGCCGGGCGCGGTCAAGCGTCGCAAACGGCTGCGCCAGCGTGCCTGGCCAGCTATCGTTCCCATTCGTGGCTACGTAGAAATCCGCGGACGTGCCCGCGGCTGGGTTGCTGGCGGTCGGGGACGGTTGTGCAGAGGCGGAAACGGCAGGAAGGAAAGCCCATACCAGCAGGGCCACACCGAGGCAGAAAACGGCAGCAGTACCTTTGAAACGCACTCCCATAACAAAAGCTCCAATTCCGGGGGAGTGGCGATGTAGGACGAGCTTATACCTGGATCAAGGGAACTGGCAAAACTGGCCGGAGATGGCGCACGACATCAGTAACCGGAGTAACCTCGCACGCAATGTAGTGGCCGCATCGCGTACGTCTGCTTTCGGCAAGCCGCTGCCGGTAGCCGCTTCGTCTTTGCCCAAAAGCAAAAGGCCGCTCAACCGAGCGGCCTTTTGCGATGTTTCTGCCGGCGATCACCTAATCTCCCACACACTTTCGCGTGCAGTACCATCGGCCCAGTGAGGCTTAACTTCCGTGTTCGGGATGGGAACGGGTGGGACCCTCACGGTATGGTCACCGGCAAACTTGAGGCGGAGCCGAAGCTCCCTGCCTGGAGTTTTGTTCTGGCGCTTGGCGGGAAGTTCCCCGCTGCCGATCCCAGTACACAGGCGGTTTTTCCTGCAATAAAGACCTGGATGCGGATGGCAAGCTGGCGCCATAACAACTCAAACAGATTGCATTGGATCTTGGTCGTACAAGGCTTGTGTCGAATGTCTCCGGGCAGCGGATTTGCTGCGCAGAGTTAATTCTATGGACAAGCCGAACGGGCGATTAGTACTGGTCAGCTACGCGCATTACTGCGCTTCAACCTCCAGCCTATCAACCAGGTGGTCTTCCTGGGCCCTTCTTTTCCCTTTTGGGTTGGGAGATCTCATCTTGGGGCGTGCTTCCCGCTTATATGCATTCAGCGGTTATCACAACCGAACTTCGCTACCCAGCCGTGCCCTTGGCAGGACAACTGGAACACAAGAGGTTCGTCCATCCCGGTCCTCTCGTACTAAGGACAGCCCCCCGCAAATCTCCTACGCCCACAGCAGATAGGGACCGAACTGTCTCGCGACGTTCTGAACCCAGCTCACGTACCGCTTTAATAGGCGAACAGCCTAACCCTTGGAACCTTCTACAGCTCCAGGATGCGATGAGCCGACATCGAGGTGCCAAACCGGAGCGTCGATATGAACTCTTGGCTCCGATCAGCCTGTTATCCCCGGCGTACCTTTTATCCGTTGAGCGATGGCCCTTCCATACAGAACCACCGGATCACTAAGGCCTGCTTTCGCATCTGCTCGACTTGTAGGTCTCACAGTTAACCACTCTTATGCCTTTGCACTCGACGACTGATTTCCAAACAGTCTGAGAGTAGCTTCGCGCGCCTCCGTTACAATTTAGGAGGCGACCGCCCCAGTCAAACTACCCGCCTTACTATGTCCCTCTCCCGGATCACGGGAGTAGGTTAGATTCACAACACTCGCAGGGTGGTATCTCACCGGTGGCTCCACCAAGTCCAAAAACCTGGTATCAAAGCCTCCCACCTATCCTGCGCAGCAAGAGTCATAAATCATAGTAAAGGTGTAGTAAAGGTGCACGGGGTCTTTCCGTCTAGCTGCGGGTAACCGGCATCTTCACCGGTACTACAAGTTCGCCGAGCAACTCGTTAAGACAGTCGTACGATCGTTACGCCATTCGTGCAGGTCGGAACTTACCCGACAAGGAATTTCGCTACCTTAGGACCGTTATAGTTACGGCCGCCGTTCACCGGGGCTTCAGTTCAAAGCTTCGCCTTGCGGCTAACCTCTCCCTTTAACCTTCCGGCACCGGGCAGGCGTCAGCCCCTATACGTCGTTTTCGACTTAGCAGAGACCTGTGTTTTTGTTAAACAGTCGCCGTACGCGCTTCACTGCGGCCCCCTCGCGCTTGCACGCTAACGGGGCGCTCCTTCTCCCGAAGTTACGGAGCCAATTTGCCGAGTTCCTTAACAAGCTTTCACTCGAGCGCCTTTGGATATTCTCCTCGTCTACCTGTGTCGGTTTGTGGTACGGTTCCCAATCCCTCTCCTTAGAGGATTTTCTCGGCAGCGTGAACTCAGCAGCTTTCGGCCATACGGCCTACTGCTTTGCACCTCACTGTTATGCCTGTCCGGATTTGCCTAAACAGACCAGCTTACGTGCATCGAACCCCATAGCCATAGGGGGTCCTGCTTATCCTTCTGCGTCTCCCCATCGTCAAACGAGGATTTGGGAGGTCCGGAATATTAACCGGATGTCCATCAGCTACGCCTTTCGGCCTCACCTTAGGGACCGCCTAACCCTGAGCGGATTAACCTTCCTCAGGAAACCTTAGACTTTCGGCGCGGAGGGTTCTCACCTCCGTTATCGCTACTTATGCCGGCAGGGTCTCTTCGCAACGCTCCACCAGTCTTCTCAGTCTGGCTTCAATGCTGTTGAGAATGCTCTCCTACCACGCGTACTCCTAGAGTACGCATCCGCTGCTTCGGTATACAGTTTTAGCCCCGTTGTATTGTCGGCACCGGACCGCTTGACCAGTGAGCTATTACGCTTTCTTTAAAGGATGGCTGCTTCTAAGCCAACCTCCTGGCTGTCTGGGCGTTCCGACTTCCTTTCCCACTTAACTGTAATTTGGGGACCTTAG
>CAWCJL010000001.1:0-100000 GCA_963795775.1 uncultured Acidobacteriaceae bacterium | reverse complement strand
GCAGGGTGGCAATCTCATCATTCACATAGCCGATGCGGTTTCCCGGGTTGGGATGATCGCTCAGAAACTGCGCCCCGCCCTTGCCGTACTTCCCCTCAATCACTTCAAAGAACTGCGGCAGCCCGCGCGGATCGTAGCCCGCGTCGTACAGAATATCCACGCCCATCAGGTCCGCCTGCTGCTCCGCGCTGCGGGACATCTTCAGGAAGCTCAGCCCGGCGCCGAGCCCGATGCCTTGCGCGGCCAATTGCCCCGCCGCCCCGGGCAGGAATACCCCCGCCGCCAGTTGCCCCAGGCCGGCCCACATGCTGGTCGAGCGCTCCTTGGTCAGATTGCAGGTAGAGTGCCGCTGCACCACGTGCGAAATTTCGTGCGCCATTACGCCCGCAAGCTGCGCCTCGGTTTCCGCCGCCTGGATGGTTCCCAGGTTGACGAAGATCGTCCCGCCGGGCAGCGCAAAGGCGTTGACGTCCGCCACGTCCGCCACGTGGAAGGCGTAGGGCCATTTGTAGCCCGGCGCGTAGCGCACCAGCTTCATCCCCAGTTGCTCGACGTACCGGCTCACCGGGCTATCGTCCGGCAGCACCGGCATCTGCTTATAGACTTCGGCCGCGGCCTTTTGCCCTTCGGTGATCTCCTGCTGCTCGCTGAAGGCGTTTTTGCAGGGCTGCGGGGTAAAGCGCGCCCATGCTGCCGCGGGGGTCAGCAGGGGCAGGAGCCCGGCGCACACCACTGCCAGCCAGGCCCAGCGTTGCGACCACGCCATGTAGCGCCGCACGCGGCGATCCCTGCGCACATCTTTCCTCGAGGGTTTCACGATCTTCATCTCCGCGGTTAGATGCGGTTAGTGCGCGCGCTCCCACTCCGCGCCGTGCCCGCCTACTCCGCGACCTGCTTGGCAATGACCCCCAGGTCCGTCAAACCATTGACAAAGAATTGCACCGCCAGCGCTACCAGTAGCAGCCCCATGATGCGTACCAGAATGCGGATCCCGGTCTCCCCCAGCACCCGCCGCACCCGGTCCGCACCCGCCAGCACGCCATAGCTCGCCCATGCCGTGATGCCCACCGAGCCCACGATAGCGATCCATTCCCAAACCTTGTCCGCCTGCCCCACCAGCACCATCACACTGGAGATCGCGCCTGGCCCCGCCAGCATCGGAATACCCAGCGGCACAATGCCCGCGTCTTCCTTGCTCGCCGCCTCTTCGGTTTCGCCGCCCGATTCCTGCGTCGGCGACCGCTTGGCCTGCAGCATGTCAATTCCGATCAGCACCAGGATCAGCCCGCCGGCGATTTCAAAGGCCGGCAGCGTAATGCCGAACATGCGAAAGATCAGCCGCCCGGCCAGCGCAAACGTCGTCAGCACAATAAAGCAGGTCAGCGCCGCCTTCCGCGCCATGCCCTTGCGCCGCCGTTCGTCGGCCCCCGCCGTGATCGCAATAAACGACCCCACCGCAGCAAACGGATCGACCAGGAAGAAGATCGAGCTGACCGCCAGCAGCGAAAAGTGCACGTAGTTCGAGTGCAGGGTGTGGTACGCCAGTCTTCCCGGTCCGTACATGGCTCTCCTTAGGTGCTTGCCTGGAGCGCTTACCTTGAGCCACTCTCCGGGCTCCCCTGTTTGCTGTCAAGCGCAGCGGCTGCACACTCACTCCCGCATCTCGTGCGCCAGCCCATCCGATTCGCCCGTCCGGCTTCCGGATTCGTCGAATCCCCATAGGCCATCAACGCGTCTTGACCATCCACCACCCCAGCCCGGCGGTTCCCGCCCACGCCAGCAGCGCGCCTCCCAACACCATCCAGGTAGCATGCTGCGGCAAACACCGCCACACCACCAGCGCAAACGCCAGCAGCCCCATGCACCCGATCGCCGAGCCGGCCGCATCCACAGCTGCGGCACTTCTTCCCCGCTGCGTGCCGTGGGCCCCGCGCTGCTGCTTCTTTTGCCGCTCATGCTTCTCAATCAGCGTTGCCGTCGCGGGAAAGATCGCGGGAAAGGCGAGAAACAGCCCGCCTATCCTCGCCCCGAACTCCCGCGCGAGCAGCCCCGCCGCCACCGTGACCAGTCCGCCGAAGACAAAGCGCAGCAGGTACTCGTGCCACTTCGTCTGCCGTAGAGGAGCAAGGCTCGCGCTAATCCTCAATGGCCACCCCGCAGCGCGAAAAACCACAACCCCAGCGCGACGGCAAACCACAGAGGCAATATCGCGCTGGTGGTCGCCAGGGCCGATTCGCGGAAGCGTATCAGGGCCCAGCTCACCGTCATCGCGTACACCAGGAAGGCCAGCGCCCCGGCCATCATGGAATGTGCTTCGAGCGATGCGTACGCCTTGCCGTCGCCTGCAATAGTGAGCCCCAGCGTGGCCAGCGCGATCGAAGGCGCGGCGCCAAACAGCCCAGCAAAGCTCTTCGGGCGGAACACGTCTCCCAGCGTGGCGAACGCGCTCACCATCAGTCCGCCGATCAAAAACCTGAAGACCAGTTCCTTCAAAGCCTTTCCTATGTGAAAAGACGGTAAGTGCAATGGTTGTGAGAACCTGGAGCGGCTTGCAGTTGCCTCTCCACCGCGGCACGTCCGCGACACGCAGGAAGCAGTTCCGCAGCAGCTCTCATTTCGCCTCCAGCCTGAGGCGCGCCGCATCTATCGATTTATAATCGTCACTTCGACCCCCACACGCCCGAAAGGACCGCCGATGCCCATTCAAGCCACCGCCAAAATCTGGCACAACGGCACGCTCATTCCCTGGGACAAAGCCCAGATCCACGTCATGAGCCATGTCGTGCACTACGGCTCCTCCATCTTCGAGGGCATCCGCTGCTACACCCAGGAAAACGGCACGGCCGCCATCTTCCGCCTTTCCGAGCACATGCAGCGCCTTCTTGATTCCGCCCGCATCTACCGCATGCCCATCCCCTACACGCTCGAGCAGCTCAACACTGGTGTCATTGAGCTGGTCGAAGCCAACGGCGTCGCCCCCTGCTACATCCGGCCCGTGGCCCTGCGCGGCTATGGCGAAGCCGGTGTTAACCCGGTCAACTGTCCGGTCGAAGTCTTCATGGCCAACTATCCCTGGGGCAAGTACGTCGCCGGCGATCACGGTGCGGATGTGTGTATCTCCTCCTGGAACCGCCTCGCGCCCAACACTATGCCCTCGCTCGCCAAGGCCGGGGCCAACTACATGAACTCGCAGCTCATCCGCATGGAAGCGCATGAAAACGGCTACGCGGAAGGCATCGCCCTCGACGTGAACGGCTACCTCTCCGAAGGCTCCGGCGAAAACCTGTTTCTGGTGCGCAACGGCACGCTCTACACCACGCCGCTCGCCAGCTCGGTGCTCGCCGGCATTACCCGCGACGCCGTGCTCACCCTCGCCCGCCACCTCGGTATCCCCGTGGTCGAGCAGCAGCTTCCCCGCGAGCTCCTCTATATCGCCGACGAAGTCTTCTTTACCGGCACCGCCGCCGAAGTCACACCTATCCGCTCTGTAGATCGCATCCCGGTGGCCGACGGCAAGACCGGCCCCATTACCCGCCAGCTCGCCGAGGAGTTCTTCGGCATCACCGGCGGCACCCGCCCCGACCGCTACAACTGGCTCACCCCGGTCAACGTCCGCGCCGAACAGGCGGTCGCGGTCTAACGTGCAGCACGCACCAAGAACGAAGGGCAGCCCGCGGGCTGCCCTTCTTCTTTTCATCAACCCGGCCGGGTTCGATCAGCGCGTGGGCCACTCCCACCGTGGACGATTCATCGGAGTGCTTCCGGCCAGCCTCGTCTCCCAAATGACTTCTCAAGGTGCAGACGCTTACAGACTGCAGCGCGTTCCAGCGCTTCGATCAGAACCACGGCATGTGAAACCACAATTATCTGCGACTGCCACGGCCGGCACGCTGTGATCTCCGACAGCCGCGGCGACTGGTGCAGGCGCAGGCTGCTCGCCCACCAGCATCAGTTCCGGACCCGCACTGCCCGCACACTGTATGCGCCTGCTACACGACTTACGTCAGCCGGCTGGACGAGCGCACAGGCGATCAAGCGTGTATCGAGAACTGCTTCGAGGTGCAGTTGGAGGCGAAAGGGATTTGTACCCGGCCTGTTGAGGTCTGAGGTCTCCCGGGTGCCCAAATGCGACGCACCTGGAAAACCGATCCGTTGTGGCCCGATTGGCTTCCCGGCACCCGGGGCCACCCGCCAGGGAGCAGAACTCGCAAAATTCATACTTGACGTCCACAGTTATTCCACTACCATATGGTTGTGGATAGATTGGGTACGACATTCGCGGCTTTGTCTGATCCAACCCGGCGGGCGCTGATCGAACGGCTCTCCCACGGTCCTGCCTCTGTGCATGGATTGATGGAACCATTTGCACTCTCGCAGCAGATGATTTCGAAACACATTGCCTACTTGGTGCGAGCTCGAATTGTGGTCAAGACGAAGCGTGGACGAGAGAGTGTATGCACGCTCAGGCCCCAGGCGATCAAGACAGTCAGCGACTGGGCGGCTTACTATCGCCGGTTCTGGGAAGACAGTCTCGACAAGCTGGATGTGGTTGTAAATCAAATGAAAAAAGAGGAGGTCAGAGATGACAAATAGTACGGTGAACGAGACAGAGCGGATGGTTATTACAAGAGTTTTTGATGCCCCACGCGAGTTGGTTTGGAAAGCGTGGACAGACCCGAAATACGTGATGCAGTGGTGGGGACCGAAGGGCTTCACGTCGCCTGTTTGCAAGATGGATTTTCGCGTGGGTGGTAAGTTTCTCTGCTGTATGAGATCGCCGGATGGGCAGGAGTTCTGGAACGGCGGTGAATACCACGAGATTGTTCCGTACGAAAAGATCGTTTCCTCCATGTACTTTTCCGACCCGGAAGGAAACAAGGTGGACCCCGCGCAATTGGGAATAGAACATGAGGCCATCGAAGATGCGAACGACATCACTCTCTTTGAGGATTTAGGAAACGGCCAGACGAAACTCACCTTCATTGGAAATGAACCCATGGAGAGCGCAAAGAATAGCGGTCAACTGGAGGGCTGGTACCAGATACTCGACAAATTTGCCGAAGTGGTTACGGGGTTGGCACAGGAGAAATAAGAAGTCGAAGTCTGACCATCGTCATGCGCTGGCGGCGGGGCTTTGTTAGAAATGTGCCCCCGTCGCCTCGCTAGCGATCGCCTTTCCGGATCAGCAACCTTCGCCTCAGCTGTTTCCTTCAGGCCAAAGTTCTCATCGAGATCAGTTTGAGACTTGATCCGAGCAGAGGTCCCCATCAAATGCGCTTGCAGTGAGCGATATAGAAGTCAGCCGCACACCGAAGCGCGCGTGGTGTAGCCCGACACTCCGCGTAAAACACAAAGGGCAGCCTTCATTGGCTGCCCTTTGCTTCCGTCATTCTTCGCACAGCGAAGAATCCATCCCGAGCCTTCACTTCCCGCATAATCCCGCGACGCAATCTCCCTACCCCGCCTTCCCCAACGCCACTGCATGCGCGAATTCAATGTCCTGCTTGAGAAACTGGTACAACTGCTCGCCCCCTGGCCCCTGTGCCCGCAGTACCGCTGAGGGATGGATCGTCGCCACTACCCGCTCCGCGTAGGGCGAGCTCACCACCGTACCCCGCTGCTTCATCAGCGCAAACTTCGCCCCCAGCAGCGACTTCGCCGCGGTCGCTCCCAGTGCCACCACTACCTTGGGCCGCACCGCTTCGATCTCCGCCTGCAGCCACGGCCGGCACGCTGTGATCTCCGACAGCCGCGGCGACTGATGAATCCGTCGCTTGCCCCGTTCCACAAACTTGAAGTGCTTCACCGCATTCGTCACGTACATCTGCGTCCGGTCGAGCCCAATCTCCTCAATCGCGCGGTTCAGCATGCGCCCTGCCGGCCCCACAAACGGCGACCCCTGCTTGTCCTCTTCGTCGCCCGGCTGCTCGCCCACCAGCATCAGTTCCGCACCCGCACTGCCCGCGCCCGGCACCGCCTGGATCGCATGCTTGTACAGATCGCAGCCCTTGCACCCCGGCAAGGCGCGATCGATCTGCGGTAGCGTGTGCTGCGCCGGTACAAACGGCGCTGCGCTCTCCTTTGCTTGTGCGCTCATCATCGCCTCCACTCGTACCCCGGCCGTCGTCAGCAACTGCGGCAGCACGGCCAGCTCCGGCAGGTTCCCCCAATAGCGCACCGGCATCTCCGCTCGCATCGCCCGCGGATTCACCCGCGCCGGATTGAAGATCGACGCATAGTAGCTGCGCCACAGCGTCTCCAGCGCATCACCCTCCGGCGCAGCCTCTTTCGGATATCCCGGCCCCCAGGTAAGATGCTTCGCCTCCGGGTCCCAAGCGACCGACCGCTCCGGTGTCAGAATGGTCCACTGCATCAGCGGGAAGCGCTCCACGAAAAACGGAGCCGCCAGCTCCAGCACGCGGTGGTTCGGTCGGTACCACGCTACAAAGTGCTCCCGGCCCTCCTCATCCCGCACCGAGCGAAACCGCACAAACGCGTGCATCTGGTGCAGGTCGCGCCGCACCTGCCGCTCCAGCCGCCGGAAGGCCGCTACGTCCTCGTCGGTTTCGATGTGCAGCAGCTCTCGCTTCCTCTGCAACCGCCACAGCAGCCGGTACAGCAATTGCCACCGCCCCGGATTGCTATGGCACGCCACCACTTTGGCGGCCTCTATGAATCCCCGCGGTGCGACCATGCCGCCGACCGGAACACAGCGCACTGTCGCCTCTTCCGAAAACCCCAACTCAAGCGTGCGCGGCGTGCTGCTGTCAATGATCACTACATCGTCCGGCCGCACGCCTTCGCATAACAGGCTCCGCGCCGCCTCCCGCCACCCCGCAAACTCCGGCTCAATGGTGACCGTTCGCATCCCCGGGTCAGATCTCGCCCGTCACGGCCGTCGTTGCCGAAGCAAACAGCTCCAGTTGCGGCGGTGGCCCAATCAGTTCGCCTAGCCGCGGAGCCTCCAGACGGCGCCTCACCGGGATATGATCCGCCGTGGTTACAAATTCTTGAGCCTGCGATATTCGCACATGCAGCTTGCGCAGGTCCTCCAGCGTTAGCTGGTGATATTTCCGGATCTTCAGGATTCGCTCCACATTCCGGTGCCCAATCCCCGGCACCCGCAGCAGCGCCTCCCGCGGGGCCGCGTTTACATTTACCGGGTAGAACGCGCGATGCCGCAGCGCCCACGTCAGTTTCGGATCGCGCCCGAGGTCCAGGTTCGGCTCCTCCGCCGTCGTCAGTTCGTGCGCCCGGAAACCGTAATACCGCATGAGCCAGTCCGCCTGGTACAGCCGATGCTCCCGCACCAGCGGCGCCGGCTTGAGTGGCAGCCGCCCATCCGCCTTCGGGTACGGACTGAACCCCGAGTAGTAAATCCGCCGCAGCTTGTAGTTGTCGTAGAGGTGCGTCGCCGTCCCCAGGATCTGCTGGTCCGTGCTCGGTGTCGCCCCCACCACCATCTGCGTGCTCTGCCCTGCGGGCGCAAAGCGCGGTGCTGGCAGATTCCGCTTCCGGTCCTCTTCCGCCTCCGCCTTGCGCTCCTGAATCTGCTGCATCGCAGACTCGATCACCTCCACCTTCTTGTCCGGAGCAAGCTGCACCAGGTCGCGCTGTGTCGGCAGCTCAATATTCGCGCTCAGCCGGTCCGCCCACCTTCCGGCTTGTTCGATCAGCGCCGGCGACGCCCCCGGAATCGCCTTCAGATGAATGTACCCGCCGAACCGGTGCTCCTCCCGCAGGGTCCGCGCCACCGCGATCAACTGCTCCATCGTGTAGTCGGGCGTCTGAATGATCCCGGAGCTCAGGAACAAGCCCTCGATGTAATTGCGGCGGTAGAAATCCAGCGTCAGATTCACCACTTCCTGTGGCGAAAACCGCGCCCGTTCGATGTCGCTCGACACCCGGTTCACGCAGAACGCGCAGTCGTAATTGCAGTAGTTGGTCAGCAGCAGCTTCAGCAACGAGACGCAGCGCCCATCCGGCGTATAGCTGTGGCAGATCCCCATGCCGTCGGTATGCCCCAGCCCCGTGCCCGTCCCGGCACGCTTGGCCCCCGAACTGGCGCAGCTCGCGTCATATTTCGCCGCATCGGCCAGAATCTCGAGTTTGCGCTGCACATCCATGCACTACAAAAGATGCCCGGCCGCCCACCAGGCCGCGCTCCATCTTCACTTTATCTTCGTCCCATGAACACCGCAAAACTGCGGGGCCGAACAGATACACTCATCCTCGAATGTCTGCACCCGCCCAGCCCAGCATCGCCGAAGCCCTCCTCGACCTCGCCCGGGCCCACCTCGAAGCCCGTGACATCCCCGCCGCCCTCCAGGCCATCAACCAGGCCGAAGCCGCAGGTGCCGACTGGCCGACCTGTGCCGGCGACCGCTGGCAGTGCCACATGCTCCTCGGCAACTTCGAAGCCGCCTGGCAGCAGAACGATATTCTGCGCGCTCGGAACGCCCCCGACCCGCACCGCTTCTGGGACGGCTCCCCGTGGAACAACCGCCGCGTCATGCTCCGCTGCCTTCACGGCTTCGGCGACGCCATCCAGTTCCTTCGCTATGCCCCGCTGCTGCGCGCCGAAGCTGCCGGCCTCACTGTCGAGTGCGCCCCTCACCTCGCACCGCTTCTGCGCCTTCTGCCCGGCATCGACCGCGTCATCACCTGGGGCCCCGAACGCCCCCGCCGAAGAACCCGCCTGGGACCTCCAGATGGAGGTCATGGAGCTGCCCTACGCCTTCCGCTCCACCATCACTACCCTGCCCCGCATCATTCCCTATGTACAGCTTCCCCGGCCCGCCCTGGCAGCCGCGAAAGCGCGCATGAGCAACGGCGACAGCAAGCGCATCGGCCTTGTCTGGGCAGGCGGCGAGTGGAACCGCTCTCGCTCGATCCCGTTCCAACTTCTTCAACCACTACTTCAGGAAACACCGGCCATCTTCTATAGTCTGCAAGGTGGAGAGGACAATGCCGATTGGGCCGAAATGCGCGACAGCTACCACTCGCGCGACGGTCAAAATTCGCCCAGCGGGTTGCGCTACCACGACACGGCCGACCACGGCCCCGGCCTGATCCCCCTGGCCGCAGCCATCGCCAACCTCGACCTCGTCATCACGGTAGACACCATGGCCGCCCACCTTGCCGGCGCCCTCGGCATCCCGGTTTGGCTCCTTCTCCAGCACGCTGCCGACTGGCGCTGGATGATTCACCGGACCGACTCTCCCTGGTACCCCAGGATGCGGATCTTTCGCCAGCCCGCCCCCGGCAACTGGCCGGCCGTCATCGCAGAAGTCTGCCATGAGCTCAAGTCCCGCTAATCACCCGAGCTAGGGTTCAGGGCAAGTCCGGGTTCTCCCGGACTTACCCCAGTTCATCAAGCCATACCCCGCCTTACCGCGCCGGCGGTACGTCGATCCGCAGGATCTGCCCCGCAGCTCCGGGCGCCGCTCCCAGGTTCGAAACATATAGCCAGCCGTCCGGCCCGAAGGTCATGCCGGTCGGCACTGCGAGTCCCGTCACCACGGTTTCGATCGCGCCTGAGCGAGTGACCCGTACGACCTTGCCCTTGCCCGGCGTCGGATTTCCCGGCGCATCGGACAGCTCCAGCACATACAGCAGGCCATCCGGTCCGATCTTCATGGAAGTGATGGTCGTAAACCCGGCCTTCGAGCTCACCACCTTCCACCGCTCAAACGAGTTGCCTACGTTGAAGCCCGGCAGCGGCGTCGGAACGGAGATGTCTCGCGCGATGGTGATCACTTTCGACCACTGCGGATCGATGGGGAACAGATTCAGATTGCCAACATACAGCACACCGTCCACTCCCACCAGCGAGGTGGGGACAATGTGTCCCTCCGGAGCGGAGATATCGATCGTCTGGTAAACGGTGCCGTCCTTGGTCATCACGAACACCTGGCCATGGTTGGGTTCCACCGTGTACAGACGGCCGTAGTAGCTGATCATTCCGTACCATGTCCCGTCCGGCTCATAGTCGTCCGGGCTCGTATACTTTGCCGGGTACTTGATCAGAGCCTGGCTCAGGTTGGCGACGGACGTCCACTTTCCACTCCTGGTATCCACGCGCAGAATCGAGTTCGGGAAATTGGGATTCCCGTGCGAACATCCCCCGCCTGCCGTTACTGCATACATCGCTCCGTCAAGAAAGGCCAGGTCCGCCACGCCCAGCACGCCTCCCGCACTCACGGATGAAGGCAGCCCCGATGTGAGTGTCGTCCGGTGTCCGCTCTTGTCAATTTTCGAAATGCGCGCCGTGTATCCGCCCTTGTAGGGTCCGATGGGCTTTGGCACCTGTGCGCAGGTGCCGGCAGTTGATTTGGTCCCGCCCAGCCCCGCCTCTGCAACATACAGGCTGCCATCCGGCCCAAAGGCCAATCCCCTGGGTCCTTCCAGCCCCGAGGCATACACGGTTGTGTTGGCCGGCAATTGTGCTAGGGCCTGAACTCCCCACGCGCCGCTCGCAACCACTGCGGCACACAAGAACGACAAAGCAATTCGAGTGCTTTTCATGCAATATCTCCTCCGACGGAAATCCCACACAGAGCAGATATCAGGGCAGCTTTTCAGCCATCGCTATACGCACGCAAACCGTTGGGGCATCGTTGGAGGGCGCGTCATGCCATTGGGGGGCTGGCAACTGCCATCGGAGACCACAACTTCCAATGTGTCATGGTTCGAAACAGCTACGCCTCTAATCGCGGCCAAGCCTATACCGCGCCTATCTCTGTTGTCCATTAGAATCGCAGGAGCAAGTTCTTTCTGGCGAGTCTCTTAGCCTCTCCGCATGTTGCGCCTTGACCGTCTTACCGGCACCAGAGCAAAGCCGATTTCATCTAACAAGGGTGTGAGCCTGTTATGGGAACCGCCGATAACTTGACGGATTCGGGAGATATCCCCTGCTACCATGCCCTCAGACCATGCCCTGGGACCAGTACGACGCTTACCTCTTCGACATCGACGGCACCCTGCTTACCTGCCGCGATGCCGTCCACTACTTCGCTTTCTGCGAAGCCCTCACCGAGCTCGCCGGGCCAGCCGGCGAATCTCGACGGCGTCCTCGTCCACGGCAACACCGATGTCGGTATCCTGCGCGATGCCCTCGCGCTGCGTGACGTCCCGGAAAGCACCTGGCGCCCCCGTTTAGAGGACACCATCGCCGGCATGGGCCGCTTTGTCGCTGCTCGCGAAGCGGAGGTCTGCGCCGAAGCCATCCCCGGCGTCTCTGACGCCCTCGCTCACCTGAAGGAGCGCGGAGCGGTCCTGGGCGTAGCCACCGGCAACCTGGCCGCCATCGGCGCCCTCAAGCTCAAGCGCGCGGGGCTCGCCGGGTTCTTCGACTTCGGCGCTTTCAGCGACAAATTCGAGTACCGCCGCGACGTCTTCCGCGCCGGCATCGCCGAGGCCCGCCGCCGCACCCACCCGGAGGCAACGATCTGCGTCGTCGGCGATACCCCTTCGGACATCCAGGCCGCTTGTGAAAACGGGGTGGACGTCATCGCCGTCGCGACGGGCATCTTTTCCTTCGAAGAACTCCTCCGCGAACGCCCCACCCTCTGTGTTCGGTCGCTCTCCGCCCTGACTACCGCGTCGATGGCCGAGATTCATAGGACCCGGGGTAACGGCGACGAGAAGTGCGTCTGAAATCAGCCGCGCATCGGCTCCATTCGTCGTTCGGTCGCTACGAGTAGCCCGTGTAGTGGGGCGCCCAAGCGAAGCTATGGAGGCTCCTACCCCCACCCCCCCGGACTTTTGGGCTAAAGTCCTCTCGGGAAAGGACTTAGGCCGGGGGTATCCGGCTAAAGTCCTCTTGGGAAAGGAGTTACACGCAAAGTCCTCTCATCAAAAGACTTAGCCGCCCGTTGGGGGCGGCTGGGGTGGTGGGCTTGATTTGGCTGCTTATTTCCAGCTTAGCAGGTTGAGGGGAATAAATCGGCACTCTGGACGAACGTAGTCACGCTTGCACCGGATGCTGCCAGGGCCACTCAATTGCCCGATGTGCTGGCGACGTTACATCGCGATCCCGGCATCGAGCTCACGCGACCTTTGGCAGCCCGTCTACACTAGAAAGTGCCATTACCAGTGCGACTACGTATGGCGGCAAAACCCGCCCGACCTCCCAGGACCGGGCCCGGACAGCCAAGGAGTACCATGCAGCAGCCCGCTCCCCCCGGAGTTCGCAATTTCGCCACTCCGCGGTTCTATATCACGGGACGCGAACCGCTCCGCCCCGGAGCCATCCTGCTGGCTATTGTGGGAGCGGTGGCTGCGCTTTCCCTGGTTCTCTATGCACTGAGCCACACCGGCCATACAAATTTCAAGGACGGCAGCTCCGGGGCTGCCCGCTCCGCCAGCGCCACATCCGCAGCCCCTTCTGACGACGACAAGGACGATCCCTCGCAGGTGGACACGATTGTGCTCGGGGATCCCGCTGATGCTCCGGTGCCCGCCCGCCCGGGAGACCATGTCAGCCCCGTTCACCCCACCATCCTCATTCACCTGCCCCGCTTCGGCGACCAGGTGGGGTTGATCCCCAACACCTCCGCGGGCCAGCTCCTCTACGGCTGGCTCGCCGCATTCAACCACGGAAGTTATTCCGCGCTTGCCGAGGCTCTGCCCAGTGAGGCGCTCGCCTCGACGACCGCTGCACAGATGGAGCTCCGCCGCATGACCGGCGGCTTCAACCTGCTTTCTGCCAAAGAGGTACAGCCGGGCGTCCTGGTGTTTCGGCTCCGCGACCAGAGCCCCGGCGCAGTCGAGGTGCTGGGCACGCTCCAGGTACGTCCCAACTCGAACCCCGCCGCCATCGCGAGCTTCAGCCTCCGGGCCGTTCCGTCCTCCCGGCAGGGGGCTGCCGCGGGGGCTGCCCCAATGCCGGCGGCCTCATCGCGATGAACCATGCGTTGTTATCGCATGGCGTGCCGTGCTTGCGGAGCGGCAGGAAGCGGCGGTTGGCTGGTCAGCAGATCGAGGATGGACACAATGGAGCGCGAAAGGGACAGCACCGCGTTGGCTGCCGGCGAGATTTGTCCGGATCCGCTGTATCGCTTTTCGATTTCCCGCTGTAGATGTTCAAGCTCCTGCGTAGCCTGGCTTTCGTAAGCGGAACCGGACGCAAGCGGCGCGCGTCCTTCTGCGAGCGCAAGCAGCCGGTCCGCTACTGTCTTATCGAAGGCCTGCTGTGCGTGCGCAATGTTGGGCGGCAACTGCTCGATCGGCACCTGCCGCCGATATTGCAGAAGCGCCGTCTGCAGCAGCAGCAGCGTGCGAAGCTGCGACTGGGCTTCGAGGATGCGCTCGCGCAGAACCAGGTCATAGGCGCGTTCCGGCCCCGTCTCCAGCAGAATGGCATCAGCCTCCGCGTTCAGCACGCCGAAGTTGGCGATCAGCTTTTCTCGCAGTGACAGCACCTTTGCCGGCAGCGACGCAATATCGCTCGCGTACGAAAGCATCTGGAGCCGGGCCATGATGCGGAGGTTTTCCCGGTAGCGGAGCATGATCTGTTCCGCCGCGCGCACGCCGCCGATGAGGTCGAAGACGATCCACATGACAAAGAGTCCGAGAAGGATGCCCAGGACTCGGTCGCGCGCGATGCTGAGCGAGGTCTGGAACGCGGGCTCCTGCAGATTGATCAGGAAGAAAGCCAGCGCGATCTGCAGGCCGAAGTAGGAGATACGCGCGCTGCCGGTAGCGAACCACGCGGCAAGGGCGGAGACGGCCGCGAACAGCAGTGCGAACTCCGCGATGGAGTCCATGTGCGGCAGCAGCAGCACCTGCGAACCCATGCCCAGAACAAAGCCGCCTACGGCCGCGCCGCTGATACGCAAAAGCTGCTTTTGCCGCGAAGAGCCGATGCTGGAAAGCGCGGTCACAATGCAGGTGGCCACGGAGGTGTTCAAGCCATGCCAGTCAATGCCGCTGTAAATGACATAGCACATGGTGGCGGCGAGGCAGCCCTGCAGGGCGAAGCGCAGATGATCCGGATTGTGTAGCGCGTCCGCGAGGAATATGGATTGACGGACGGACGGTTGGACCAGCAGGTTGGGTTCGCGCGGAATATCGGAAGAGCCGGACGATGCTTCCCATAGCATGGCAATATCCCGCTCGATCTCCGGCAGCAAGGGCAGGCCGGACGGGCCGGGCGCTTTGTGGGTGAGCGTGCGCACGCTATCCGCCGCAGGTGCACGATGAGTGCGAAGCGCGGACAGCAGGTCGGCTGCTGCATGCAAACGGTTGGCGCTTGCTTCGTCCAGCGACAGCGGAAGCTCGATCAGGCTGGCGGTCAGGTCCACTATGCGCTCGGTGAGCGCGATGACCGCACCCATTCGTTCGAGGAACATGGGGTCCGCGCCGGAGCGGAGCAATTCTCGGCGGAGCCGCGAAACACCTACGGTGGCTACCTGCGTGAGCCTGGCAGAGCCGGTGCTTCGGCCTGTTTCTGCAAGCTGCGCGAGCACGTTCTCGACCGCAAGCCAGCGAGCGGCCAGGCCCTGCGTCAGCAGGTCCTGCGGCTGGAAGTAGGAGAGCAGGTACTCCAGCGCGACCGTGACGCCAGCGCCGAGAGCGACGCTTCCGCAGGTCCATAACGTCAGCTCGATCGCCGTCTCGCTCGTGATCGGACGGTCCCACACCGGGATACAGGTGGCGATAAGAAAGCCGAAGCCGGCCGCAGCGCTGTAGCTGCGCACTACCCGCATGACGAAGAAGATGAGGAAGAAGCTGCCGATTACCCACAGCAGATGCAGCACCGGCGATCCAAAGAAGAACAGCGAGCTGAGCAGGACGTAAACCGTGCCTGCGCCGAAGGCAAGCACCAGTTCGGCGGCGCCGTTCAGCGTGGCGCGGGGGCTTTCCCGCGAAAGCAGAAGGGTGTAGTAGCCGGCAAGCGCGGCCCCGGGGATGCGGAAGGTCATCACCAGGATCATGACGAGCACACTGGAGACAACCATGCGGGCGATGAGCGTGCCGCGGCCGGGATACGGGGCCAGCTCCTGCCGCGTAAAGTTCCAGAGGGCGGCGAAGCCCTGGTCGAGCCCGGAGGTCGCCGGCCGCACGGCTTCCATCAACGCCGCCCGGAGCGCGGCCATCCTCTGACGATCGCGATGGCCGACTCACCGATGCGGAAGGGCGTGGCCGACGGCGCATCGATGCGGATGCGCACGGGATAGCGCGTGGCCAGGTGCACCCAGTTGATGGTCCGCTGCACGTCTGGCAGGCCTTGCGCAAGACGCCCCAGGCGCTGCGGATCTGGCTGGACGCCGAAGCCCACGCTTTCCACCACGCCGTGATAGCGCAGGCCGGGCTGCGACATGACGAAAACGTCTGCGGACATACCGGGCACGACGTGGGTCAGTTGCGTTTCGCGGAAATTCGCGATCACCCACCAGGTGCGTGTGTCGATCAGCGTGAATATCTGCTGCCCCACATGCGCATAGGCACCCTCGGAGATGATGAGATCGGTGACGCGCGCATCGAAGGGCGCGCTGACGCTGCAGTTCTCCAGGTTGTACTCCGCATTCAGTACCGCGGCCGCGCGCGCTCCACGCTGGGCCACCAGTGGATCGAGCGTCAGGACGCCGTGTTGCGACTGCGTGACCTGGGCCTGGCTCTGCTGCAGCCCGGCCTGCGATTCGTGATACCCGGCGCGTGCAGACTGCAGGCGAGCGACGGCCAGCGACTCCTGCGAACGTGCCTGGTCGAGCGCCTTCTGCCGGGTTGTTACGGTGGTCTGCGCCTGCTCCACCTGGTCCGCGGTGACAAACTGTTTCTGCAGCAGCGGCTCCAGCCTATGAAGGTTGCTGGTGGCATAGGCCAGCTCCGCGGTGGCGCGGTCTACGCCGGCTTTGGCCGCGTCCACATCGGCTTCGGCGGCCTGGATCACGGCGGAGGCGCGCGTCACGCCGGCGGCCTGATTTTCCGCGCTGGCGCGCGCGGCGGCCACCCCGCTGACCTGGGCGCTGATCCTGCGCTGCTCATCGCTGATCTGGCCTTCGAGTGCCGCCTGCTCCGACTGCGCGCGCTGCAAGGCGTACTGATACGGACGCGGATCGATGGTGAAGAGCGGGTCGCCCTTCCGCACAAACTGGTTGTCGCGCACCAGCAACTGCGTGACCGGGCCTTCCACCTGCGGCGCGATGCCAATGAAGTTGGCAAAGACTTCGGCGTCGTCCGTCCGGGGATAGGTGTTCGTCTCGTAGATGACGAGTGCGATGGCCACCAGCGCCGCGACCACGATGGCGATGCTGACCAGTCGCCCGCGCCTCATCGATATCGAGCTGTCATCGGCCAAGTCGAGGTCCTCCTAGCGAAAGAACAGGAGCCAGAGCACGCAGGTGAAAAAGGCCGCCATCGCCGGATAGACCAGCGTACGCGGCGTGAGCTCCCTTTCCAGATCGCGCCGGCGCAGGAACCAGCGCACCAGGAGCGTGAGCACGATCCCGATGGCGATGCACACGATCCACGCGGGAAAAAACGAGCCGAGGATGCTGAAGGCGGGCGCCCGGCCGCAGCCCTCCAATACAAGACAACCGAGGCCAGCGCCGGCGAGCGATGGAAGACCGAGCGCCGTGACGCGAGAACGGGTCATGGCTGCCTTCCCGGCTGTGCCGTCCTTGCCAGATCGCCGGTGCGGAACGCGATATTCGCCAGAGAAGTGAGCAGGGCGGCGCGCGCGGAGACATCGGCACTGCGGGCCTGCGCCAGCGTCTTCTGCGCCGCGACCACATCGAGCGCGGTGCGCACGCCAGCCTTGTAGGCCTCGATGGCCGCTGCATACGATTCGTCCGCTGCTTTCAGCAGTTCGACCGCTGCGGTTCTGCGGCGAAAGGCCGTTTTCGCTTCGGAGTATGCGGCCCAGACTTCGTTTTCCACCTGGTCCTGCGTAGCCCGCGCTTCGGACTCGGCGGTGCGCTGCTCGGCCCTGGCACGGGCCAGGTCCTTCTCGCGCCGCAGCCCGTCGAAGATGGTCCAGTTGAGCGACAGCTTGGCATCCCACACCTTGCCGCCGGCATAGCCCCCAGGTTGCGCGTCCGTAGCGCCCCAGGCGCGCAGGTATGCGGTGCTTCCGGTGAAGCTGAAGGTGGGGAAATACGCCGAGCGCGCGCCGCGCACCTCCGACTCCGCCCCGCGGATTGCTTCTACCTTCTCGATCAGGTCCGGCCGCTGCTGGAGCGCGCGCTCCGTCAGGGTGTCGATGGACTCCTGCACATCCGGGGGAATGGGAAGATTGTCGATGGGCTGCACCTCGATGCGCGTGGATGGCGGCAGGGCCAGCAGCGTTGCCAGGTTGCCGCGCGCGACTTCTTCGCGGCCGATTTCATCCTGCAGATCATAGTCGGCCTGGGCGGCCGCACTGCGCGCTTCGAGTGCGTCCGGCAAGGTGGCAAGGCCGTTCTGCAGGCGATCGTTCGCCGCCTGCTCCACCGCTCTCGCATTGGCCAGGGAGACTTCCGCTGCCGCGCGGCGGCCCTGCAGTTCCAGCAGCCGATAATAGCTCTGCATGACACCGAACAGGATGTTGCGATGCACATCATTGAACGCGAAGTTGGCGGAGAGCAGGCGCGCGCGGCTGACATCGATGCGGCTCCGACGCTCGCCGAAATCAAAGATGGTATAGGTGAGCTGCAGCCCCGGCTCGTACAGGCCGAGATCCTGGATGTGGAAGCCATCTTCAAATAGCACGCCGTTCTGCACTGATTCGGCAAACACAAACGCAGTAAGGACGGGCAGCATGGCACTGCGCGAGATACCGAGGGTGGCGGCGGCCGCGCGCGCGCGTTCCCAGGCGGCCCGCGTGTCCGGATTGTGTTCCTCGGCAAGCGCGATCAGCTCGCCCAGCGAGTAGGCATGGTGCGGGTCGATGCTGTAGGCGGGCTTATCAGCGGGCATGGCGACGGCCGGCGCGTGCCAGGGCGCAGCGGGCGAGGCGGACGTCATCTGCGCGAACGACACCAGCGGTAGACATGCATACAGCAAGAGCGCGCTCGCTTTCGCTTGCAATTGTGGCATCTTTCATGCGGCACTGCAGAGGGCGGCACGAACCCTGCCGCCGCAGCAACGGATTAGATGATCGCACGCTCGGCGCCCCGCGGCCGTTTCCAGCGGTGCGCTATGCCAAAGCGCGCCAGCTCCTCCAAACAGCGCGGCATTCATGCTTTCCGGAAGCGCTTGCTCCGAAGTACCACCGCGGCAGCGCACAGCAGGAGAGCACGATAATCGCAAACGACCCTTGCGGCCCCTGCGCTGCTCCGGCGATTGCGCGTGGAGCACCCAGCGCTTACGATTCGCCGACGTCGTGATACCGTGTCTCCAGCAAAGATGCTGACCAGGTCGGTACGTTTGAAGTTGAATCTTGCGAGCCGTAGGCGCCATCCGTGCGCCCTCGGCGTGGTGGCTCTCGCGTTACTGGCCCCCAGCATGCCGGCGGCCGCGGGCAGTGCCCAGCAGGCAGCATCGGGTCCGGTGGTGGTGCAGCCTGGCGCGCCCGGAACACCCAGCAGGCAGCTTCCGCCTACGACCCGCGGCGTGGCACCGCAACCTTCGCAGGCCGATATTGAGTTCATGCAGGGAATGATCATGCATCATCAGCAGGCGGTGGAGATGACCGCGCTGATTCCATCGCATACGGAGAATCCGGAAATTCGCGCACTGGGCGCGCGCATCAGCCTTTCGCAAACGGACGAGATGGCCTTTATGAAGCGCTGGCTCCGGGCGCACGGCGCGCCGGTATCGATGGCGATGCCCGGCATGCCCGACATGGACATGAACGGCAAGCCGATGCAGCCGATGCCCGGCATGCTGACGCCCGCGCAAATGGAAGCGTTGCGCCAGGCGCACGGCGCTGACTTCGATCACAAGTTTCTGACCGGCATGATGCAACACCACAACGGCGCACTGGTGATGGTGAAGCAGTTGTTCGATACGCCCGGAGCGGGCCAGGACGCCGATCTGTTCGACTTCGCGACGGATGTGGACAACACGCAACGGGCTGAAATTCGCATTATGGAAGGCATGTTGAAGGAGAAACGATGAACCGCAAGCAGGCTCTCGCTTTTCGTTTGGTCCGGGCAGCGTTTACCGCTGCGCTGATCAGTTCCGTTCCCGGCAGTCTTTACGCGCAGGCGCAGACCCCGGCGACGCCGGCTACTCCCGCCACCCCCGCGACTCCGGCCACCCCCGCCACACCGGCCACGCCCGCCACACCGGCAGAACCGGCCCAGGCTACGCCGGCTGCGCCAGCCCAGGCAACCCCTGAGGCAAAACCCGCTCCGGCTCCGGAGGAGGAAGAGGATCCTTTCAAGCCGGAGCCGCCCGCTCCGCTGCCGCCGGGCATGACGGGCTCCACCACCAACGATCCCCGCGTAGGGCTGAAGCCCGGGTTGTACGACGCGGGCGAGGCCGCGATGGGTATGGAGCACCTGGCCTTTGTAAAGAAGGCGAGCGCCTTCCAGTTGCCGTCTTCCAATCCCGACGACCCCGCAGTGCAGAAGACGCTGGACATTCTCGGCGTGAGCAACAAGAACAAGATCCCCAAGCCCATGCAGCTTGTGGTGGCGCAGCTTGCCTTTGCCAACTCGGACTTTGCCTTCCAGGGAACCCACCTGTTCCAGGGCAACTTCTATGGCGTGAACTTTTATGACATCTCGAACCCGGCAAAGATTTCGCTGATCACGTCGCTGGTATGCCCGGGTGGGCAGGGCGATGTGTCCGTGTACGGGAAGCTTCTGTTCATGTCCGTCGAAATGCCCAATGGCCGGCTGGATTGCGGCACGCAGGGCTTCCCGCCACTGCCGCCGCCCGCACCCGGCCACGAAAAGGAACGCCGGCTGCCCACCGCGAGCCCGGAGCGGTTCCGCGGTGTACGCATTTTCGACATCTCCGATATCAAGAACCCGAAGCAGGTCGCGGCGGTGCAGACCTGTCGCGGGTCGCACACGCACACGCTGGTGCTCGATCCCAACGACAAGGACAACGTCTACATCTATGTGTCGGGCACGTCGTTTGTCCGGCAGCCGGAAGAGCTGGCAGGCTGCTCGGCGGAGGCTCCGGAGAAAGATCCGAACACTTCCCTGTTCCGCATCGACGTGATCAAGGTGCCGGTGGCTAATCCAGCGGAGGCGAAGATTGTTTCGAGTCCGCGCGTCTTCATCAATCCGCGTACCGGTGCGCTCAACGGACTGAACAATGGCGGCAGCCATGACAAGGGCGCACAAAAGCCCGCCGATACGAACCAGTGCCATGACATTACGGCGTATTCCGCAATCGGCCTGGCGGCGGGCGCTTGTTCCGGCAACGGCATCCTGCTCGACATCAAGGACCCGGTCCATCCCAAGCGCGTGGATGCGGTCAATGATCCGAATTACTCCTACTGGCACTCGGCCTCGTTTTCGAACGACGGCACCAAGGTGGTCTTCACCGATGAGTGGGGCGGCGGCCTGCAGCCGCGCTGCCGTGCGACGGACCCCAACAAATGGGGAGCGGACGCCATCTTCCATCTGAAAGACGACAAGCTCACGTTGGCCAGCTATTACAAGATGCCCGCGGCCCAGACCGAGACGGAAAACTGCGTCGCCCATAACGGCTCGCTGGTCCCGGTTCCCGGACGGGACATCGAGGTGCAGGCCTGGTACCAGGGCGGTATTTCCGTAATGGACTTCACCGACGCGGCGCACCCATATGAAATCGCCTACTTCGATCGCGGACCCATCAACGCCAATCAGCTCATCCTGGGTGGCGACTGGTCTGCGTACTGGTACAACGGCTACATCTACGGGTCGGAGATTGCGCGCGGGCTGGATGTGTTCCGGCTGGTGCCGAGCAAGTTCCTGACGCAGAACGAACTGGATGCAGCCAAGCTGGTGCAGGTCAGCGAGCTGAACGTGCAGAACCAGCAGAAGATCACGTGGCCGGCTCATCTCGTGGTCGCGCGCGCGTACCTGGACCAGCTCGGACGGTCGCAGGCACTGCCCTCGAAGAAGATTGCCGATCTGAATAAGGCGATCGCCAAGGCGGAGAAGTCGCATCTGCGGCAGAAGGACGTGGCCAAGCTCCACGGCATGGCGGCTTCCGTCGAGAGCGAGGCTTCCGGCGCCAAGACTCCCGCGGATGCCAAACGGCTGCACGCGCTGGCAGAAATCCTGCAGAATCCGACGGCCTAGCGGCCGTCGGGCTGCTCGGGCTTTGAGGTCTGCTGCCGGCGCTTGCGTTCGTCTTGCTCGCGCCCGCCGGCGATCCTTCACGCATGCTTTTGTAGCAGCGCGATCACCTCTGCAAAGCTCGGCATGGAGGGCTGCGCCCCGCGGCGCGTGACCGAAATGGCAGCCGCGGCCGCGGCAAAGCGCGCGCTCTCTACGGGCGATCTGCCCAGCATCAGCGCGGTGGCAAAGGCTCCGTTGAAAGCATCGCCAGCCGCGGTGGTGTCGAGGGCCTGTACCGGAAAAGCCGGGATCTGCTGCTCGATGCCGTCTTTGGCAAGGATCGTTACACCACGCTCGCCACGCTTGAGCAAGACGCCTTCCATGCCCAGGCTCATGCATGTCTCCGCGGTCGTCGCGCCCGTGACACTGGTCGGCTTGAGCGCGTCCGCGTAGAAGCTCGCTTCGGTTTCGTTTGGCGTGAACCATGTCACGTGTGCGAGGAGGGCTGGCGGCAAAGGCAGTGCCGGTGCGGGATCGAGCATCAGGGGCACGCGCGCATCGTGGCACATGCCGGCCAGATGCATGACGGTCTCGAGTGGAATCTCAAGCTGCGTCAGAACCATGCCGGCGGATTGGATGAGCGCGCGATGGGCATCGAGATCCGCAGGCAGAAGCGACGCGTTCGCTCCCGGGGTAACGACGATGATGTTCTCGCCGCGCGGAGAGACGACGATGACCGCGACTCCGGAACTTCCAGCCACGGTGGTGACAGCGCGCGTGTCCACGCCGGCGGAGGCTAGCTGCTCGCGAAGCTGGGCTCCGAAAACATCGTCGCCGACCTTGCCGATCATGGACACCGGGTAGCCCAGCCGTGCGACAGCGACCGCCTGATTCGCTCCCTTGCCTCCCGGATGGGTTGCGAACGCACTTCCGGCTACTGTTTCCCCGGTCACGGGAATGCGCTCGGCCGTGGCGACCAGGTCGATATTGATGCTGCCGACCACGAGGATCGGCTTCTGCCGGCTCACCATGGAGAGATTATCCATGCAGGGCTCAGGGCGCGCAGACGTACGGGCTTCAACCGGCGCGGGCGGACGGCTCGGTCTAGCTGTGCGTTTTTTGCGCATCGAGCTTGGGCGCGAGATGACGTAAGTGGCTGATTCTATGGTGGGCGCTGCAGGATTCGAACCTACGACTTCCACCGTGTGAAGGTGGCACTCTACCGCTGAGTTAAGCGCCCGTTTGGCGGGAATGTCCTTACTGTAGCACTCCGCGATTGCCGTGCCAAACCGCTGCCTTCCGGATCACACCTGGTCGGCTCGACCGCCTGACGCCTTGCGCCGGCCACGGCGCTTGGCTATCTTGGCACCCACCCCTCTACACTGAGCTGTGCTTCGGGATTCGGTAGAGGCACCCGGGCGGCTGCCCGCGAGGGTGCTCCCTGGTGCGGGGAAGCATCCAATGCGAGGGCACGATGACGTTCCGCAAACCAACACGCCCGGATTCCGAACCACCACGGAGGAAAGCGGGCAGGTGGGAAGCTCCGCAGGATGATCCCGATGCTGCTGGCGGAGAAGGTACTTTTCCCGCAGCAGGTGCCCCCAGTCGAGAAATGCCGGATGAGCTGCAGCAGTCTGATCCGGATACGGCGGACCTGGACGAAGAGGAGATGGCAGAAACGGGACTACCCGAAGCCGAGCTCACCGAACCGCCCCTCATGACCGACTCGACCCTCATGGACCCCGCCGAAGGGTCACAACATTTTGAGGAATCACGGGTTGAAGAGGACATGGCGACCATCGCTCTCGATCGCGCTGGGTTGGGGCAGCCGCGCCGGCAGGCGGCGGCGGTCCGCGGAAACGTTCCGGACTGGAAGGAGATGTCCGATGCCGAAATCATGCTGCGCGTCCGCGAAGGGGACGACGCCGGCTTCGACCTCCTGATTGAGAAGTACCGCCGGCCGATCGTGCACTTTATGTATCGCATGGTGCACAACCAGGCAGTGGCCGAGGAGCTGGCGCAGGAGGTTTTCCTGCGGGTGTACCGCTCGCGGCAGAGCTACCGGGCGGAGGCGCGCTTCAGCACCTGGCTGTACCGGATTGCCACCAACCTGGGCGTGAACTACGCGCGGGACACGCGGCACGAGCGTACGGCCCATACCGTGTACCTGGACCAGCCGGACGCGGAGACGGGGACGACGCCGGATGTAGCCGATGCCACGCCGACGATTGAGCAGGGGCTGCTGCGCGACGAGCGGATGCGGGCGATCCGGGAGCATGTGATGGCGCTGCCGGAACGGCAACGGATGGCCGTGCTGATGCACAAGTATCAGGATATGGATTACAAGCAGATTGGGGCGGTGCTGAAGCTGAGCGAGTCGGCTACCAAGTCCCTGCTGTTTCGCGCTTACCAGACCTTGCGGGAGCGCCTTAAGGATTTCGTTTAGTGCTCCAGGGCGGTGTTGAGGATCGCGGGGTGCGATCGGGCCGGGGAGAGAAAGGGGGAGATATGGAGTGCCGGGAAGTAAAAGCGCAATTGGCGGACCTGCTGTTGGATCCAGCCGCGGTTTCTGCGCAGGTGCGGGCGCATGTAGACGGCTGCGCCGATTGCCGGAGTGAGTTGGAGAGTTTGAAAAGGACCATGCAGTTGCTGGAGAGCTGGGAGGCGCCGGAGCCGTCGCCCTTCTTCGATGCCAAGCTGCGCGGCCGGCTACGGCGGGAGCGGGAAAATCCGCCAGCCGGATGGTGGGAGGTGCTGCGCATGCGGATGAAGTATGGCAGCAATCTCCACCTGCGCCCGCTGGCGGCAGGAGCGTTGGCCGCTCTGCTGGCGGTGGGCGGTGGCACCGCTTTCTGGGTGGAGCATTCGCCGGCCAAGGTGCAGGAATCGGCCACGGTGCGCGACCTGCAATCACTGGACGGCAACGCGCAGGTCTTTCAACAGCTCAATGCGCTGGACAGTGATGACGACAGCGGCAGTGCCCCGGCGAGTGAATAGGCCCTAAGGGCGTGTTCGGCGTGCAGTGCGGCTGGCGAACAAGCAGTCTAGTGAGGCAGCAGGTTTACATGTGTGCGCTGCGAAAAGTCTTCCGGCTGCATTGCCGGGGAACCGTCCACACTCGTATTTCGCTGTACCATTTCTTGACAGTTATGCAGTGCGGCGCAAGCAGAATGCGCCGAGGATAATCGGCTGTACAGGTTCGGAAAGGATGATGCCATGCGGTGGGAAAGCGGAGAGCGGAAGGCGACAGCGGTCGTCGAGCCCTCCTTTTTTCGCCGTTTGAGCCCCGGCCGGAGGGGATCGGGATCCCTTGCGAATCTCGCCCTGGCGACGGCGGTCCTGTTGGCTGGCACCGGGCTGACGGCGCAGAGGGCTGAGGCGCAGCACGCCGCGCCGGCGCCGCACAGCTCGGGGCCGCACACGTCTGTTCCGCACACGTCTGGGCCGCCGCGGGCGCAGGCGGGACATCCGCAACCGGCCGCACCGCATGGGAGCTATGCGCCCCCGCGTGCGCCGTCTGCGAGCGTCCGGAGTTACCAATCTCCCCAGAGCTACCCGTCTGCCCGTAGTTACCCGCCGGTCCGGAGTAATCCCCCTGCGAGGGCTTACCCGACGGGGCGGACAGGACAGCCTGCGCCGCGGGAGTTCTCTTCGCCGCAGACAACGCCTGCGGCGAAGACCAGGCCTACGCCGCGGACCTTTTCCTCGCCGCCACCGGCGCGGTACGGCAGCGGAGCAGCGCCAGTCGGTGGGCCGGAGCGACAGACGCGCCCTTTGATCACGGCCCAGCCGCCGTCCGGCCAGCCCTCGGGACCGCCGCCTCGGTCGCTTCCGGAATACTCCTCGCCCAACCCGGGGAGCGTTCCCAGTCGCACCCCTGTGCCGAGGGTGCCCTATCGACCGGGGGTAGGCAACAGCAACCAGCAGCACCTGGGCTCGTGGCTGGCGAATCACAACGGCGAGTCGTTTCAGGATCAGCAGCGCTCGCTCGAACGTGAGCCGGGCTTCAGCCGCCTGCCGCAGGGCCAGCAGCAGCGCCTGATCAATCACCTGCACCAGTTGGATACCATGCCCCCGACGCAGCGCCAGCGCACGCTGGACCGCATTGAGAACATGGAGCGGATGAGTCCGCAAAAGCGTCAACAGGTGCGCAGCGCGGCGCAGCAACTGGCGCAGATGCCGCCGAATCGCAAGGCCGAGGTGCAGCACGCATTTCGCGACCTGCGCGACCTCCCTCCGGCCGAGCGCCAGAACCGCCTGAACTCCCCGGCTTTCCGCAGCCAGTACTCGGAGGGCGAGCGCAATATCCTGGGGAACCTGCTTTCGGTCGAGCCGTATGAGCCGCCGCAGCAGCACTAAGCCAGCGTTTCCGCGAGGCGGTCAAGGAAGGGCTCTTGGCTCTTCAGGATTCGCTGTCTTGCACCCGGCAGATCGAACCATGCGGCACGGTCCACCTCGGGGATTTCGATGGTGCGTCCGGAGCGCGGAGGCCATTCCATTTGAAAAGTATTGCTGACCAACTGTGCGGGGTCGCAGTCGGCTTCGACCGCCCAGGCGGATACCAGCTTGCCACCGGCCTGCCGGAGGGTGCCTAAATCGAGGAACTCGCCTTCGATGGTGAAGCCGGTTTCCTCCTGGTACTCGCGTCGTGCGGCTGCCAGCGGGTCCTCGCCATCGCTGTATTCGCCTTTGGGCAGGGACCAAGCTCCGGCATCTTTCTTTGCCCAGAATGGGCCGCCCGGATGCACCAGGAAGACCTCGGGGCCGCTGGGACGGAGACGATACAACAAAAGCCCTGCGCTGCGTTTTGGCATAACAAGTTCCCGGCATCTTACCGGAGGAGGGCGCACCCAGGCCCCCATGGGAGTGTATGTATGGCCACCACAGATCACAAATCCTTTGCGGTCGTGACGGGCGCATCGAGCGGCATCGGGTATGAACTGGCGCGCCAGTTCGCCGAGAACGGTTTCGATCTCCTGATTGCGGCAGAGGACGACGGCATTCACCATGCCGCGCAACAGATTGGCGCGCTTGGCGTTCACGTCGTGCCGGTCCAGGCCGATCTCACCCAGTACGATGAGGTGGAAAAGCTTTATCAGGCAATCCAGTCCAGCGGGCGGCCGGTCGATGCCATCGCGATCAATGCCGGCGTGGGCGTGGGCGGCGATTTCGCCCGCGAAACCTCGCTCGAAAAAGAACTCTACCTGCTCAAGCTCAACGTCCTCTCCACCGTACACCTGGCCAAGCGAGTGACGAAAGACATGGTGGCGCGCGGAGAAGGGCGCATCCTGTTCACTTCCTCAATAGCGGGCACCATGCCGACTCCGCTGGAAGCGGTTTACGGTGCCTCGAAAGCCTTTGTGCTCTCCTTTGCGCATGCGCTCCGCTACGAGCTCAAGGATGCAGGGATCACGGTGACGGCGCTGATGCCCGGCCCCACTGACACAAACTTCTTCCACCGCGCCGGTATGGATGACACCGAAGCTGGCACGACGGGTAAGGAGACGAACGATCCGGCCGAGGTAGCGAAGCAAGGGTACGAAGCGCTAATGTCAGGCAAGGAAGACATCCTGGCATCTTCGCTCAAGACCAAAATCCAGGGCACACTCGGAAAGCTGGTGCCAGAATCGGTAACGGCCGCGCAGCATAAGAAGATGGCCGAGCACAACTCCGCCAAGAAGTAAGCACTCGCGCTTGCTGCGAGAGCCGACTGGCTCGACGGAGGCGGTTGTGCCGCCTCCGTTCCATTTGCGTCGAGCGATTACTTCAGCAAGTTTCTGGCGATGAACAAGACGTTCGCGGGGCGTTCCGCCAGGCGGCGCATGAAGTAGGGGTACCATTCGGCGCCGAAGGGAATGTACACGCGCATACCGTATCCCTCGTCCACCAGCGCCTTCTGCAGATCGCGGCGGATGCCGTACAGCATCTGGAACTCGAAGGCGGAGGGGGCGATGCCCTGCTCGCGGACGAACGCCTTGGTGGCTTTGATCATCGCCTCGTCGTGAGTCGCAATACCGTTGTAGACGCTGCTGGAGACCAGCATCTTCATCAGCTTTACGAAGTTGCTGTCCACATCTTCCTTGCTGGGGAAGGCGAGGGTGGGCGGTTCCTTGTAAGCGCCTTTGCACAGGCGCACGCGGATGCCTTCGCGCATCAGGGTGGAAATGTCGGCCTGGCTCCGGTAGAGGTAAGCCTGGATGACGATGCCGACGCTGTCGCGGTTCCCCTCTTCCGCGTGAATGCGGCGCACGATATCGAGGGTGGCCTGGGTATAGGGCGTGCCTTCCATGTCCACGCGCACGAAGGAGTCCACCGCGCGGGCATGCGCCACCAGGTCGCGGACGATCCGCTCAGCCAAGGCGCGGTCCAGGTCCATGCCCATCTGTGTGAGCTTCACGCTGACATTGGCGCGCAGCCCCCGGGCGGCGATGGCATCGAGCAGTTGGTGGTAGATATCGGCGGAACGCTCCGCCTCTGCCGGGGTGGAGACGTTTTCCCCCAGGCTGTCGAGGGTAGCGGTCATGCCGTGCGCGTTGAGGGACTCGGCAGCGCGGAGGACATCGTCCACCTGCATACCGGCAATGAAGCGCGAGGACATCTTGCGTCCCATGGCGGAGCGTTCGGAGAATTGGCGCAGGGCGGAGTTTTGCGAGAGAGCAATAAAAGCGGAACGAAGCATGGAGACCAGGGTCAGAGGGAATCGGCCAAACTCCCTATAGTCTCACATCTCTTGCGGCGCTTAGGACTGGCGGTCCGCGCGCCAGCTCGGCTGGCGTGCGATGCAGGCGAGAGAAGTGCGACTAGTCTGCTTCTTGACCGGCTAAGTACTTTCGTACGCTGCCGGTTCCGGAACGGGCGGAGTTAGCCTACCAGCCGGTAAGATCAGGCATCGTAATTATGTGACGTCTTGCGGCTTTGGACACAATTGGTACTGAGGCTGCATTATTTGGTTTCATTTTACGAACACTTTGGTAAGATTTGCCTGGTTACAGAGAACAGCAAGCTTGTGTGCTGAGTTTTGCATGTACGTCGCGAGAACCACCTGACCATTGCAGCGCAACCGCTCTGTCGCAACCGCGCGACCGGAGCACAGTTGGGAGAATCTTTATGGTGAACCACTGCGCGAATCCCCACTGCTGTAAGCCACTTCACTACCTTCGCGAAGGCCGGATCTTCATGTTCGCAGTACCTGATCCGAGCCTGGGCCCCAATAACGGGAAGGAGGCGCGCCGGTTGGAGCACTTCTGGCTCTGTGGCGGCTGCTCCGAGGTGTTTTCGCTCGAGCAGGCATCCGACCTGAGCGTGCGGATTACCCCGAAGCCGATGCGGCACCGGCACGCACCCACCCCGGTACTGCCCAGTGCTATAGCCTCCTAAAACTGGAAGACGTCCTGAAGCAAAAACGCCCATGTGGGCGTTTTTTTGCGAAATGTAAGCGAGTACCTACCCTCGAATGAGCGGCGGCGCAGAGGCCATTTTTCCCGCTGGCCTGCGGTATACACCAGTGAGTGCATTCCAGCGAATGTAAACCAGTTCCCGCAGCATCTGCATGCCATCCCGGAGGTAGCTGATCCGGCTGCGCTCATCGTGCCCCCAGGAAACCGGCACTTCGGCGATCCGGTAGCCGTGCTGCAGGGCAATAAAGAGTAGTTCCGGATCGAAACCCCAGCGTTGAATGCGCTGTAGCTGGAAGATATCTCGTGCGGTGGAGCGCCGGAAGGCCTTGAACCCACATTGCGTGTCGGCGAAAGGCAACTGCATCAGCAGCCGCGTGACCGCGTTGAAGCAACGGCCGAAGAAGCGTCGGTAAAGCGGCTGGTGGGTGGTCTGGCGATCCCGATCGAGCCAGCGAGAGCCGATGGCAATATCGGCCCCGTTCCGGATGGCGGCGAAGAGCAGCTCGGCTTCTTCAATTGGCGCGGAAAGGTCGGCATCCGTAAACATTACAATCTCACCGGCCGCTTCGAGCATGCCGTGACGGACACTATACCCCTTGCCACAGTTGCTGGGATTGCGCAGCAGGCGAACTTCCGGATGCGTGACCGCGAACTTGGTGACCAGCGCACGGGTGTTGTCGGTAGAACCGTCGTCGACCACCAGGACCTCGGCGCGCCACCCACGCGTGCGGATGCAGGCGGTCACTTCTTCGAGCGCGTTACAGATGCGCGCGCGCTCGTTGTATGCCGGGATCACGATGCTGTAGTCAGGGCGCTCGTTCACAGGAAGCCAGGGTTGCCGCATTTCAGGCTGGGTTCATCATACGTCAGGCGAGGGCTCCGCACACGGCCGGGAACTTTCTCCAGACACCCTTGCCTTCCACCTGCCATTCCCTACGGCGGCGCCCTGTCCAGAAGGTCGGCGCTCGGCGACCCACACCGGCTTACTCCTTCATTTTGTGTGCGTTCGCACCCGTGACGCATCTACTATGAAGAGACCTGCCGAACTTCAGCTTTGGAGCCGCCGCGCCATGACGAAAGCAGACCTGATCGAAGAGATAACAGAACTCGGAGACCTTACCCGTCGCGACGGCGAGGTCATCGTGGATACCATTTTCGGTTCGGTCACATCTGCACTTCAGGCCGGCGACAAGATCGAGATCCGCGGGTTCGGGAGCTTCCGTATCCGGCAGCGCAAGCCGCGGACTGGGCGCAATCCAAAGACCGGGGTGAAGGTGCAGGTACCGGCCAAGCGCGTGCCCTACTTCAAGCCGAGCAAAGAGCTGCGGGACCTGGTGAATCCCCGTCCGACCAGCGGCCGGACTGCGCAGGAGAAGGCACAGGACGGCCTGGAGACGCAGAATCCGCCCGCAGCTTAGCGGGTCAGTAAAGCTGGGCTCAGTGCGTGAGGCCGATGACGCTCATCATCCGGCCGCAGAAGCCCCGTTCCGCTCGATACGAAAAGTACAGATCGGTGTGGCAACTGGTGCAGGCGTTTGCGCCATGGATCGCGTCCGGCCGTAGCCCTGCATCGAGCAGTTGACGGCGATTTGCAGCGGCGAGGTCCAGGTGGAGATTGGGCCCGATGTTGCTGTGCCCCGGCGCCCGCGCGGTGAGAAACAGCAGCGGATACTTTTCCTTGATGGGGTCGGAGTCGTAGACCTCGGAGAACAACGCCGGAGCGTAGGAGAACTGCGACTCGAACTCGCTCCTTACCTCTTCGCCCACGGCATAGCAGCAACTGCCCACACCGGGGCCGATGGCGGCTTCGAGGTCTTCCGGATCGCTGCCGAACTCCATCCGCATGCGCCCGATGCCGCCCTCGACGATGCGCTTCAAGGTGCCGCGCCAGCCCGCGTGGAATCCGGCTACGGCGCGTCGCTTGCGGTCCAGGACCAGCACCGGGATGCAGTCCGCGGTCTGGATGGCCAGCAGCAGCCCTGGTTCATCGGTCATCAGACCGTCGCCGCGATGCAGAGGAGTATGCGGGGCCGCCCACGTGTGGTCCACGCGGTAGGTGATCCCGGAATGAATCTGCTGGAGTGTGATCAGCGAGAGGTCTGCGCTTTGGTTTGCCGCCGCGCCGTTGATGGCGCGCACCCAGGCGGCGCGGTTGCGCTCGACATTCTCGGCTAGGTCATGCGGGGTGAAGCCGAGGTTGAGTTCTCCGTGGCTGGGCGGATCGTATTCCCCTTGGCTAGTGGCCTGGTTATGCTCGGCAGGCTCGTTTTCGGCTCCGGCGGGGCGATACACGGTGCTCCAGCCCCCTGCCGAGTGCTGAAGCCGTGCAGCAGCCCGGGAATGGCGTTCCACTGCGGCACAGCACGCCAGGTGAGGCCGCCCGCTGTGCGCGTCTGCAGCTCGGGTTCGGCTTCGGCTGCGGTTTCGAGATGCCGTTCCCTTATTCGATCTCCGGTGCGCAAAATGCGGCGGCCGTGTTCCAGGCCAACGCCCGCGAGCAGGGCATCAATCGCGCCGATCTCGTCGTCGAGGGGAGAATCCATCCCTGCCATTTTACCGGGCGGATACTTGCCGAGGAAAAGGGGCTTGCCGGGCACAAAAGCAAAGGGCCCGCTTTCTGGCGGGCCCGCTTAAGAGGCAGTTGGAGATGGGAGATCCAGGAATAGAAGGACGAGAGCCCGAACCGCATGGCCCTCCGCATGAGGGTGTACTGCGAGAAGGTGGGTCGAAACCTTGAAGCTGCCTCTACTGTTACAAGCTCTGAATCAAGCCGTGGGGAAAAAGTTGGCCGGGTTTCTGAATTTCGACTGAATTTTTCTTGTGGACTTTATTTTTCAATTTGGGAACGCAGGACCTCCCTCGCGAGAAGGCCCTGCGCTTCGCCTACCGGGCCCCGGTGTTCAGCAGCCGTTCCACACCGAAGATACGGTTGCCGATGAGGCCTGCGATATCCGGTGCGGTATCGCTGTTCAGATTGACCGGCAACAATGGCACGCCAACGTTGGTGCCGGCATTGGTGTAGTAGAGCTGCGCCGGGCCGAGCTTGCCGCCACCGATACCGTCAAACACGGTCAGAACGTCGATCCCTGCCACGCCGCCACTCGAAACCATGACGTCGAGTCGCCCGTCGCGGTTGAAGTCGGCGGTCAGAATGCCAAAAGCCCAGCCGCTGGACGGATATTTTGTCGCGGGAGCGAAGGTACCATCGCCGCGCCCAAGCTGCACGTATACGCCGTTGCCGTCGTTCGCGCCGGTCTGGTTCTGGCTATTGTAATTCGCGCCACCGTAGAGCAGGTCGGGGATGCCATCGCCGTTCATATCGGCCGATGCAAGGCTCATGAAATACCCCTGCGGGTATCCCGGAGCGGAAAAACGCTCGCTGTGAGCAAAATGGAAGCCGCCCTTGCCATCGCCGAAGAGGGTGTAGATGTACGCGTAACTTGTATTTTGGCTTCCAACCGCAATGGCCAGATCAAGCTTGCCATCATGGTTGAAGTCATTGGCAATCAGGAAATCAACCCTCTGCACCCAGGATGGAAGCGGGATGGGCGCCTTGAACGTACCATCACCATTGCCCAGGGCTACGCCCCAGTCGCCGATGAGGTCGAGCTTGCCATCGCCGTTTATATCGCGCAGGTAAATCGCCATGTCGTAAAACGTGGATGACCGCAAGCCTACCAGGTGGTAGTTGACTGCCGGCTGGAAGGTGCCGTCGCCATTTCCCAGCAGCACGGAGGTGTCATAGGGCGTACTGGAACTACCGGGAGTGCGAGCGAACGCACCATTACCGGGAGAGGACGTCAGCACGATGTCCAGATTGCCGTCGCCGTTGATATCGCCCACCGCCGGGGTGCCATACGAAACGCCGATCGGATAGCTGCGCACGGTGCTGAAGTAGCCGAGCCCCGTGCCGTTCAGCACGGTCACACTCGGACTCTCTCCCGAGAAGCCGGGACCGTTCACAACGGCGAGATCTTTCTTCCCATCCTTGTTGAAGTCGGCACTGGTCATGGTGATGGGATTACTGCAGCAAAGGGTGATGCGTGGTGCTGCGAAGCCTCCGTGCCCGTCGCCTGCACTCAGCAGGAAGGGCGTACCACCCCCACCTTCCAGCGCATCGATGTGACCGGCCCCGGTCCAGTTGGCAAACCATCCCTGAAGCCCTCCGGTATCGAACACGGTAGGCCCGGTGAAGGTACCATTGCCATTGCCGATGTAAACGCGGGTCCCAGGGTCTGCGTTGTAGACCAGGTCGGCAATGCCGTCCCCGTTCACATCGCCTGCATACATCTGGCCCTGGTATGCGCCTGCGAATGCGGCGGTCTGCGTGAACTTGCCCGCGCCCTGATTCATGAACACGTACGTCGTGCCGGGATTCGCACCGGAAACCTCAGTACCGCCGATGATGAGGTCGTCACGGCCGTCCCGGTTCAGGTCCTTCACGGTCGCGGCAAAGCCATACGGCTTGAATGTGGCGCCCGGCGTGAACGTCCCGTTGCCATTGTTCTCCAGAATCTCCGTCCGGCCGTCGTTCACCACCAGATCCAGCCGGCCATTGCCGTACAAGTTGCCAGCCCCTAGGAAAGTGCCGTTGACGACGGTGCCCTGGTGGAAAATGCCGGAGCCATTGTTCACCCAAACATTGGTCTGGAAAACGTTGGTCACGTAGTTGTAGATCAGGATCAGGAGGTCCGTCCGATGATCCCCGTCCAGGTCCCCCGCAAACAGCACGGTGGCATCCTGGTTCGGGGTCACCGTGTGCGTGCTGAGCGAGGCAGTGAACGTGCCATCGCCCTTCCCCAGGTAGACAGAGAGGGTGCTCGGCCCGAGCGGACTTCCCTCTGGATCGTCGCCGCTGGTATTGACGATTACAAGGTCCTCGCGGCCGTCTCCATTCACATCGGCAACCTGGACGGAGGTTCCGGCGTTGGGATCGGACGGCCCCTTCACATTGGTCAATATTTCCCGGTTGAAGGTGCCATCGCCTTTGTTGAGCAGCAGCACGTAAGAGAGCGTCTTGCCATCCGGGTTGTAGGTGGTGACGGCATCGAGCTTACCGTCGTTGTTGAAGTCGCCGGTAGCCAGAACGCCTCCATAGATGGGGGCTCCGGAGGCAGTCCGGTAATTCCCAGGGGTGACATTGCGGGGCGTGGTGAATTGCGGTTGCGTCGCAGCGTGAGTGAAGGCAGTGAGGGCAAACACCGGCAGGCAGGCCGATGCAAGAAGAAGAAGACGGGAGAATGCTCGCATACGAGAACTCCAAGGGCAGAAGAGAACAGCCAAGGCCGAGAAGAGGAAGTGGGGGAGCCTCAGTTTCGGCTCGCGCCACTTATACTCCAGGCCCACTCCTCTGTCCAGAGAGCCATGTTGCGGTCTGCGGATCAGACGAGCGCGGCGCCCAGCAACTGCTTCAGCGCCTCCACATACGCAGCCAGCGCTTCGCGGCCGCGGTCGGTCATGCGGTAGAGAGTGACCGGTTTGCGCGCGAGGAACTTCTTGGTCACGATCACGTAGCCGGCCTCTTCCAGCTTGAGCAGGTGGGCGCCCAGGTTGCCGTCCGTCGCGCCGGTCCTCTCCCGCAGCCAGGTAAACTCGGCCTCCTCCACGCCAGAAAGCAGCGATAGCAGAGCCAGCCGGAGCTTGCCGTGGATGACCGGGTCAAGGTCCGGGAGTTCAGGCATGGATCACCTGCGCCGGGCGCGCCTTTGCCTTGTCCCGGGACTCGCGGATCATCAGATAGATTCCGAAGCAGATATTGCCCAGGAAGATGCAGACGATCACGGTGATCAGGATATTCTGCGGGTCCATGAAGAAGACCGCCGCGCCTGCCGTCCACCACATGCACGCCAGGACCTGCTGCAGTCTCCAGCGCAGGATGGTACCGCTGACGAAATTGGCTACACCGAGGAAGGCGGCTACAGCGCCTACGAATGCATGGACTTCGAGGTGGCCGCTGATGGCGGCCGAGAAGCAGAACAGGAAGATGGCGCAGCCCACCGCGGACCAGACGCCGCCGATGCCGCGCCCGACCGTCGTCTCCGGCTTGCCCCGCTGCCTCACGGCCGATACCGCAGCCGTGATCAGCCCGGCAGCGACCATGGTGACGGGCCATGCCCACGCGCCGCTCTTCGCCATGTAGCTCCAGCCCATGGCCACGAGGTAGGCGACACCCCAGAGCACGAAGCTCCAGCCCCAGTACTCGGTTTTCCTGCGTCCTTCGAGCATCATGGATTCGATCAATGCCAACCGCTCCTGCACATCCTGCCGCATTTCCTCGCTCATACTCTCCCCCCGGGTGTTTCTTTCTGCAAAGCGCTCTGCAGTATAGAGCGGCCGTGCAAGAACAACTCTGCGCCGCAGAGTGCTCTGTGTCAAGGGTTAATTTTGCAAAGATTCAATCCAGGTCTTTGGGGCGGAACATGCGGGCGGCTGCGGCGGTGACCACGCGCCTGGGGACAAAGCGCTGGGCGAAGATTTGCAGACGGCCCATGCGGTAGGGAATGATCCAGTGCCGGCCCCGGGCGAGGCCTTCGAGCCCCAGCCGGGCGACCTCGGCCGCGGATTGGTAGCCGCGTTTTTCCTGGGACGGCGAGCCGGCCACTTGCTTGAACTCGGACTCCGTGGGCCCGGGGCAGAGGGCGGACACCTTGATGCCGTAGCGTGCATTCTCTTCCGCCAGCGACTCAGCGATCATGCGATCGAACGCCTTGGTAGCACCGTACGCGCCCATATAAGGAACGGGCTGATAGGCCGCCGTGGAGGCCACGATCATCATCCAGCCGCGATGGCGCTCAATCATGCGGGGCAGAAACAGATGCGCCAGGTGCAGGACGGCGGTGCAGTTGACGCGGATCATGGATTCCAGGCGAGTCCAGTCGGCCTGGGCGAGTTCGCCGTAGGCGCCAAAGCCGGCGTTGTTCACCAGCAGGTCGATCGCGCGGCCCTGTCCCTCGGTGCGGTCGAAGATCTGCTGCGGAGCTTCGGGCTGCTCCAGGTCCGCTGTCATGACTTCGACCTCGATCCCGTGCGCCCCGCGCAGGTTGGCGGCCAGCGAGTCCAGGCGGTCCTGACGACGCGCGGTAAGCACCAGGTTCGCGCCTGCCGCGGCAAGCTCTTCCGCGATTGCCTGCCCGATGCCTGCGCTGGCGCCCGTAACCAGCGCCCACTTCCCTGCCCACGTCTGTCGGATCAGTCCCGATGGCATGCTGTTCTCCTGTGGGCAAACCGCTGCCCTCTGCTTGTCGCCGTAGCTGATACTGAACTAGACCGCTAGGAGTCCTTCGCCGATCCAGCTTTCAAAGGCCTGCAGGCTCTCGTCGCGTCCCAGGAAGTTATGGACCAGCGTCCGGCCGGGCTCTGAACCGCCCTTGTCCAGTACCGCGGAGCGGTAGCGCATGGCCGAGGGGCCTTCCAGCAGCGCCGCGCGATCGAACTGGTTAAAGAAGTCGATGGCGATCACCTTGTCGTAGAGGTAGGTGTAGTAGTTCGACGAATAGCCAGTGAGGTGCGTAAAGCTGGCGTACATGCGGTTGCCCTCGATCCAGGTGTAGGGCAGGAACCGCTGGTAATCTGCGCGGAGCAGCGCATCGAGATCGAGCTGCCCGTGCTCAAGCGTGCCCGGGTCGCGGTCATGCACGTCGAGCGAGTACGCCGTATAGAAGAGCTGGGTTCGCACCCAGTCGGCGCGTCCGAAGGCCCCGGCGCGGTTCATGGTTTCCACCAGCTCGGTGGGAATGGGCTCGCCGGTCTGGTAATGGCGCGCGAAGGTCTGCAGGAGGTGCGGATCGCGGAAGAACTCTTCGAGCATTTGCGACGGCACCTCGACGAAGTCGCCTTCGGTGGCGATGCCGCTGATGCCGGCCCATTGCTGATGGCCGCCCAGAATGGCGTGCATGAGGTGGCCGAATTCGTGGAAGAAGGTAACGACATCGGAGTGCTGCATCAGCCCCGGATCGCCCTCTTTGCCACCGGGAAAGTTACAAATCAGCGCGGCTTCCGGAAACTGCCTGCCGCGAATGCCGGGTACCAGCGGCGCGGCGCTGAACCACTTGTCCTTGCCTTCGCGCGGATGCATGTCGAGATAGAAGCGCCCGATGTGCTCGCGCCCGTCATAGACATTCCAGGCGGAGACGGAAGGATCCCAGACCTCCGCATCTTCCGAGGGCCGGAACTGCACGTGGAAGAGCTTGGCCGCAGTGGCCAGCACGCCGCGCTCCACCTCTGCATAAGGGAAATACGGGCGCACCACCTGCGAGTCAAAGGCGTAGGCAGAGCGGCGGTACTGCTCGAGCCAGTAGCCGCGGCTTGCTGCATCGATGGCGGTGAGTTCGGGTTTCTGCCGCCTGGCAAAGTCCAGCACCATGCCGTACTCGCGTTCCGCGCCTGCGCGGGTGGCAGCTTCGAGCCGGTCGAGAAACTGCTTCATGGCCGCCGCAGACCCGATCATCTGGTCGGCTGTCGCCAGGTCCGCCCAGGTGGCGAAGCCGAGCAGGTTGGCGATCTCGTGGCGGGTGCGCAGGAGATCCAGCAGCAACTGGCGGTTGGCCGGATAAGCGCGCGTGTTGTAGGCCAGGAACATGCGCCGGCGCAGGGCATCACTCTCGGCGAAGGTCATCACCGGGAGGTAGTCCGGGTAATCGGTCGTCAGCTCGACAATGCCGAACTCGTTTGGCGGATGGCTCTTGAGGAAGTCGTCGGGAAGGCCGTGCAGTTCCGAAGGATCATGCACCTCGATGCGCTTGGTGCCTTCCTGCACATTGCGGCCGATGGTGAGGCTGAGCAGCGTGGCCTTGTCCTGAAGCTGGCGCAGCCTGGCCCGGGTGGCTTCATCCTTGTCCACACCGGCCAGCCGGTATTGCAGCAGCGTGCGTTCGGCGTAATGGCGGGTGGCGGGGTCGGCGGCGGAGAGATCGACCGCGTGCCAGCGCGCGGTAGACGTCCTGGTTGAGCGACAGTGCGGTGGCTGCTTCGGCCGCCCGCTGTGCCAGTTGCTGGGCCGTGTCCCGGATGGCCTTCTCCGGGTACACGCTGTCCAGCAGCGAGCATTCCGAGGCGGTGGTGCTCAACAGCGCGACCGCGTCATCGTAGGGACGCCAGGTGTTGTCGGCCGTGCGCTGCCCTTTCACCGCCAGGAGGCGCTGCAGGCTTGCCTCATGCTGCTGCAGGTTCTTCTCTGCCCACCCCCGCAGGTCCGCGGCATCGATCGCCTTGCCGTGCCGCGCACTCCACGCATACCGCCCCAGTCCCGTTTCTTCCGCCTTATCCAACGCGCACGCCTCCGCTCCCTGATCTCTCCGATCAGGTTACCTCAGCGGGTCGTACCGTGATTCCAGCGGGTCAGTCAGGACGTCGCGTGTAGGTGTGGCTCACAAAGACCCCGCCCGGAATGACATGGCTTGCCTCCTCCTGTGCGTCCACGATCTCCGTGGCGACGGGCGTGCCGTTCACCAGCCGGATTTTGGTAATCACAAAATCCTCAACCGCATCTGCTGTGTTGCCGCCGGGCAGTGCCAGCGTGAGGTGAAACTTCCCGGTTCCGTTCTTTGCCACGGTATAGGTGCCGGTGAACGTGATGCGCGACAACTTCCTTGAACCATTCGCCCCCGGCTGATTCACCAGTGCAGAACCACGCAGGTTGCCGTGGCCGTCCGCGGCTTGCGTCCCCAGCGCCTGCGCTACGTTCGCGCCATATGAGGCTACGACGGCGTAGTCACCCCGGATACTCGCGGCTGTGTAGCTTGGTGTCCAACCCTGAGCATCTGCCTGGGCGGTGGCAGCCGGGGCCGCGATAGACAGCATGCCAGCGACGGCAGCCGCTGCCATACAACGTTTCCATGCGTACATAAGTCTCCTCAACTTCTTCTGGGTTGCCAGCAGCCGAAGAGGGGAGGCACAGCCTTGGCTGTCGGGTGCCCGGATGATCGCACCCTGCGCACGGGGAACGCAATCGGGAACGTAATCGGCAGAGATGCGCCACGTTGTGCCGGACAGGAACGCGTCCTTGCATCCTGCGCGCGCCACGGGTACGATGCCGCAATCCGTTCCTGATGCCGACTCCAGCAAAACCCGCTTCCGCTTCCCTGCTTCGCGCTCGCATGGGCAAGATATGCATTGCGCTGCAGGGTGATTCCGCGGCGGCGATGATGGAGCGCGCGGAGAACGTGGCCGCCGAGAGCACGTTCGTGGAGTTCCGGCTCGACTACCTCACGAAGCCCGCAGCGGGCCTGGCCAAGATTGAGGAGTTCCTGGCGATGCACCGCGAGATTACCGCGATCGGGACCTGCCGCCGCAAGGATGCAGGAGGCAGGTTCGCAGGCTCGATGCGCGATCAGCTCAGCGTGCTGGAGAAGGCGGCGGTGGCCGGATTTCCCATCGTTGACCTGGAACTGGAGACGGCGGAGGCGGTTTCCGAGAAGGAGCTGGATAAGCTCCGCGGCGCCGGCGCGGCGCTGATCATCTCGTACCACGACTTCGCGGCGACGAAAGACCTCGATGCCATCTGGGAGCGCATCCGTGTCTTCGAGCCGGAGTTCATCAAGGTGGTGTCCACGGCCAAGGCGCTTTCGGACAACATTGCGATGCTGCGCTTTCTCGAGCGCACCAGCGACCAAGCGGATGTGGTCGGGATCTGCATGGGAGAATCGGGCATCATCAGCCGCATCCTGGGACCGCGCTCCGGCAGTGTGTTCACCTTTGCCGCAGCAAGCCAAGGAGAAGAGACCGGCCCGGGCCAGATCACCGCACGGACTTTGCTGGACACCTATCGCATCGAGCAGCTCGATCGCGCTACCCGGGTGTACGGCGTAGCCGGTAACCCGGTCCGCCACTCGCTTTCCCCACTGATGATGAATGCTGCGTTCCGGCGGGAGTCGGTGAACGCAGTGTATTTGCCGCTCGAAGCGCGCAAGCTGCCCGACCTCCTGACTGTGGTGCGGGAGCTGCCCATTGCCGGGCTCTCCGTCACGATGCCGTTTAAGCAGGAGATACTGTCGCACCTGGAGAAGACCGACCCACTCTCGACGCGGGTGGGCGCGTGCAACACCCTGGTGCGCTCCCCGGAGGGCAAGCTCTACGGGTTCAACACCGATGTGGGCGGGGTGGTGCGTCCGCTGGAACGGCGGTTGGCGCTCAAGGGAGCGCGCATCCTGGTGCTGGGGGCGGGCGGGGCGGCGCGGGCGGCAGTCTTCGGCCTGGCGGACAAAGGGGCGGAGATCACGATCCTGAACCGCACGCCGGAGACGGCCAAAGCGCTTGCTCGTGAGGCAAAGGCTAAGGTCATCCGCCGCGAACAGCTCGCCAAGGCACAGTTCGATGTGATTCTGAACGCCACGCCAGCGGGCATGGAGGGGTCCAAAACAACGAGCATCCTGGAGGAGAGCGAGCTACACGCGCGGGTGGTTTTCGACATGGTTTACAACCCACTGGAGACGCCACTGCTGCGCACTGCCCGGGCCCGGGGCATTCCGGTGATCAGCGGGATCGAGATGTTTGTGCAGCAGGGCGCGCGTCAGTTTGAGATATGGACGGGCAAGCCCGCGCCAGAGGAGGAGATGATGAGGGTGGTGCTCCATGCGCTGCGCGAGCGGGAAAAGGCAGCGGTCAAGAGCGCCTAGGGTGCAGCGTTCGTATGGTTCAACTCACCCCTCGGCCAACGAAGTACATCGTGGAACGATATTCCGCTCCCGGAGCACGGTTCACCTTTGTAGTTGCCAGCCGTTCCCATTGCGGACTAGGATGGCCGGTAGTTCGGTGCAGCCCGTTCTCCAGGCGTGCCAGGACCGCTGTTGCTCTACCGCCTCGTGCATTCGTAAAAATTGACTGACGATTCTTCGCCAGCATCGATGGAGTGACCCGCTATGGCGTGGTACGCCTATTGCATCAGCGAGAAACAGGCGTTTCCTGAGCTCGCCAGACACCGCAAGCCGATTCCAATGCAAGCGGTTACCGGTATATCAGGAAATCAAATCTTCCTTTACCCAGCCAGTGATTTAGCCGTTATCGTCTCCGAACACAATCCTCAGGACAATTTGGATCAACAAGCTGCCGTCGATCACGCACGCGTGATTGGCGACTGCTTCAAACACTCCACCGTTCTTCCCTTCCGCTTCGGTACAGTCTTTGCTGACGACGAGGCCCTTCGGCGTTCGATCCGCTCCAACCAGCGGCAGTTCGCCACCAACGTAGAGCGGTTGCGGGGCAAAGCCGAGATGCACCTCAAAGTCGTGGTCGACGATTGCTGCCGCGACTTTCCCCACCCCTCCCTGGTACCCGAGCGCGTGGGTAAGGAATATCTCTCAAACCTCCGCGAAAATGCGACCCGCCAGCGCGAGCGGCAAACCAAGGCCCGCGCTATCTCAGTACAGATGCACCGGATGTTCAATCCGCTGGATGAAGAGATCACCTGCCGCCTGACGGAAAACGGCAAAATGCTCCTCGACATCGCGCACCTGATCGACAATAAGACTGTAGCCCGCTACGGCAACAAGTATTCCAGCGCCAGCCAGTTGTTGCGCGAATGCCGCATGCAACTTTCTGGGCCCTGGCCGCCTTACCACTTTGTGCACCGCCTGACCCGGCCTACCCCCACGCCGTATCCACAAGCCATTCCCGCTTGAGCGCGCTGCACTTTCGGATAACAAGCCCACGAGCTTTCGTGGGCTGTTCTTTTTTGGTCGCAATGCGTTGCGGGCCGAAGCCACCCGCTTACTGGTTGAGGCTGAAAACCACATTGATGGCGGTTTGCACATCGATGGGCTGGCCGTTCAATAAATAGGGTTTGTAACGCCAGTTCCGGACCGCTTCGAGCGCAGCCGCACGTAGCATCATGGGGCCACTCAGGATCCGCAGGTTGCTGGTGCGCCCGCTGCGCGTGATGGTCGCTTCCAGAACTACGGTGCCCTGGATGTTGGCCGCGCGCGCCATGGAGGGGTACGTAGGCGCCTGGCCGGAGATCCGATTCCCGGCAACTACGCCACTGGAGACGACGAGCGCTTTCCCGCCCGGCGCTGCCGGTGAGGCAGATGGAATGGAGTTAGCGGAGGCGGTCATCGCGACCGCAGCCGGCGCTTTGGCTGAGGGAGCAGGGTTGAGTGTCGTTGTGTGCAATGTTGCGGTGCCCGGTGCAGTCGAGTTCGGGGGTACGGCGTTCGGTGTGGAAGAGTGTGGTGCCGCCGGGCTGGAGGTCCGCACTTCCGTACCGGAAAACGCATGCTCGCCGGCGCTCGTCGCCTTCGCAGCCATGAGAGTGGGAGCAACTGCCGCAGGCGCGTTGCGCTTCTCGGCAATCAGCGTGGGCGGTGGTGCGCTCGCCTGTGCCGCTGGCAGGCTCGCGGTGTGTTCACTCGCTTCGGAGCGCGGGTTGGCGGAAGCCTGTTGCGTCGTTGGTCTTTGGATCTGCTCCGGTTTGGTTTGCGACGGCGCGGCCGAGGTGTTTGGAGCGGATGCTCCGGGCGAGGATGACGCAGTGTTTAATGGGGCGCTCTGGGGTTCGCTGGAGGAAGGTCCGGGCGCAGCAGCCTTGGAGGTCGCAGGTGCGGTGATCACGGCCTGCGCAGCAGCAGAGCGTCCTCCACTCCGCCACGGTAAGCTATGGCTCGCAACCCAGCGACTCGCGGCATTCGGGGCCGGCTGGGCTGTCGGAAGCGCGGCGGCCTTTTCCTCTGGCCTCTTGTCCTGCAGGCGGTCTGCAAGGGACTGGTTCTGCTGCGTCAGCCCACGGATGGAGCTCTGTTCGTAGATGAGCTGATCGCGCAGGGCCACGATCCAATAGAGCGCGCCAAGCGCGAAGAGCAGGGCCGCTACCGGCAATCCTAGCGATACCCACCGGGGAACCGAACGCTCCTTCCGCTCCGGAATCCAGGGCGTCTGATTGCGTTCTGCCGCCCACGGCATTTCGTTTCGCTCTGCGGCCCAGGGGATCTCCGTGCGCTCCGGCGATCGAGGAACGGCCGGCGGCGGCATTTCCAACGGCCGCATGGGAGCATGAGCTGCGGGAATGGGAACACCGGCGATATCGACGCGCGGCAGTTCATCTACGGCATCGGCAGCATAGACGGGGTCGGCGGCGCCTGCATGCGAGCTCTCCGGGTGCGGCCACGCAACCGGCTGTGCTTGCCATGCCGCGCGTTGGTACTCCGAGAATTCCTCTCCCAAGGGCTGGGGGCCTAAGGGATGCGCCTCGGCTGCCGGCGGCAACTCATTGTGCTCCCAGTGGGGCTCCTCGGCCGCAGAGTCGCGGCTGGCGGCCGCACGCTGCTCCCACGCCGGGAAAACCGGAGGCGAGTACACCCGCTTGCGAGCTATTCCTCGTCTTAAGGGAGGCATGGAGATTCCTCCTCCTTGTATGGGCTAGTCTGATGCCGGTGAGGATCCAAAGCAAGCTCTTGCGTGCAAATTCGTGACCATTGTCGGCCATTGACGCTGAATAACGTATGAAGGTGAGGATGCGGCGGATTTAGTTGACTGCGGGCAGGTTCTTCTTGCCCCGGCGGCTGAGCACAAAGCTTGCCTTGCGCCGCGTGTTGGACGCCTGGTCGATCTTGCGCCAGAAGGCGGCGAAGTAATCGACTGCCGAGATGATGGAGACCAGCACCATGAAGTAGATGGCGGTGTAGGCCGTCCATACGATGGGCAGGATGTACCATCCGAAGCGCCACTCGTACCAGCGATGGGACAGGATGGCGGCGGTGACCGCCACGATCTGAATGATGGTCTTGAGCTTGCCCAGATTGCTGGCTTCGATAGTGAAGCCTTCGGCGCTGGCGATGGAACGGAGGCCGTTGACCAGGAACTCACGACCGATGACGACGACGGCGATCCAGGGCTTCACGATGTGGGGCGTGAACTCGACGAGCGAGATGAAAGCCGCTGAAATCATCAACTTATCCGCCAGCGGGTCCAGCAGCATGCCCATGGTGGTGATCTGCCCGCGGCGGCGCGCCAGATAACCGTCCAGTCCATCGCTGATCGACAGCAGGATGAAGAGAATGGAGGCGATGATCTCCTGTTCGCCGCGCCAGTCCCGGAAGGGGAAGCTGGCCGACAGCATCCAGATGAGGACCGGGACGCCGGCGATACGGCTCATCGTGATGGAATTGGGGAGGTTCATCGGGCAGCCTGCGTGGTTCCGCGCGGACAGGAAGCCACCTACCAGCATTATGCACCACCTGGCGGGCGGCTCGTGCTCCATTTCGTGAACAGAAGGGGAACGCAGGAGGGGCATCCGGCAGCCTTTCCGCGCGGATGAAGAGGCCTTCCGCAACGCGTACCGAACGGCGGGTGCGCGCAGGTAGGAAGTGCATTGCACATGAAGTGCATTGCACATACGGACAAATTCTTTGCAGACACGCGCGGTCACGTCGGTGCGCCACGTCGTCAACGAGCACGCGGCTCCTCGGCCGTCGCTCTGCGCTGGGATAGGATCAACGGATGGTAAGCCAGCTCGAACTTGGACTGGATACATTCGGCGATGTGACTGCCGGCGCGGACGGGCGGCTGCTGCCCTACGCACAGGTGATCCGCGATGTGATCGAGGAAGGGATTCTGGCGGACCAGGTCGGGGTGAACTTTTTCGGTGTCGGCGAACATCACCGCAGCGATTTCGCCGTATCCTCACCCGAAGTAGTGCTGGCGGCGATTGCCAGCCGCACGCAGCGGATTCATCTGGGCTCCGCCGTCACCGTGCTCAGCTCCGATGATCCGGTCCGCGTATTTCAGCGGTTCGCCACCCTTGACGCCGCATCGAACGGGCGCGCCGAGGTCATTCTGGGTCGCGGTTCATTCACTGAGTCCTTCCCGCTCTTCGGCTATGAGCTGACGCAGTACGACGAGCTGTTTGAAGAAAAGCTCGACCTATTTACCGCTTTGATAGAGCAGGAACCGGTGAGCTGGCACGGAAACACGCGGGCCTCCCTCACCCGGCAGAGCGTGTTTCCGACCACGGAATCGGGACAGCTCAAGACCTGGGTGGGGGTGGGCGGCTCGCCCCACTCAGTGGTCCGCGCCGCCCGGCATGGACTGGCGATGATGTTGGCGATCATCGGCGGCGATCCCCACCGTTTTGCGCCCTACATTGCCCTTTACCACCGCACGCTGAAGCAGGCGGGCAAGCCCGCGCAACCGATCGGGGTGCATTCGCCCGGCTACATCGCCGACACCGATGAGCAGGCGCGCGAAGAACTGTGGCCCGATTACAAACGGATGCACGATCGCATTGGCGCAGAACGCGGATGGCCGCCGATGCGCCGCGCGGATTTCGACCAGGAAGCCGATCGCGGTTCGCTGTACTGCGGCGCGCCGGAGACCGTGGCCCACAAGATTGCCGCGACCGCACGCGCTCTCGGGATCGCGCGATTCGATCTGAAATACAGCGCCGGCGCACTGCGGCACGAGAAGCTGATGCGCAGCATCGAGCTGTACGGCACGAGGGTGATTCCGCTGGTGCGTGACATGCTCCCTTGATCAACAGCGACGTGCACGGGATCAGGAGAACCGGTTCAACGCCCCCGCAGAAAGGGCGCGACATGCTCTGGACGGAAACCGAGTCCGAAGATGCGCGGGAGAACACGGCTCAGAAACGGAAGCCGACGCAGCACCCTTAATGCAAGCGGCAGCTTCAATGCTGCGGGACTTTGGGCCGCGGGACTTTGGGCTGCCGGATTTCCGGCTGCGGGACTTTCGCCAGAGCGGTGGGCGAGCGCCCGCTTGAGCACGTTGTTCTGTATCAGCACCTGCACGCGCTGGGTCATCCTGGTGGGCCACGCGCGGCGGGCTTTGTACGCGCCGGAGCTGCGCGAGTGTGGGCGCGCCCCCAAGCAACGGTTTGGCCAGGAGGTTGGCGGCAGCGACTGCGTCCTGAACGGCCAGATTGATACCGACTCCCCCTACGGGCGACATGGCGTGGGCCGCGTCGCCAATCAGGAGCAGGCCGGGGCTCGCCCAGCGGCGCACGCGGTTCACGGCAACGGTAAGGAGTTTGATCTTGTCCCAGTTATCGAGCTCGCCGATGCGGTCGTCGAGAAAGGGCGCCAATGTGAGGATGGAGGCGCGAAAGCGGTCGAGTCCCGCCTCGCGGATGGCTTCGTATCCGCCTTTCGCGACCACGTAGGCGCATTGCCAATAATCGCCGCGGTTGATCATGACCAACATGTGACCCGCATTGATGCGGCCCGCGGTGGCTTCCGGATCGTCCGAATGCCGGGGGATACGCATCCAGAGGACGTCGATAGGCGAGCCGACGTCGGTGACCGGGAAGGCAGCCGACTGGCGCATGGCAGAGTGGCGTCCGTCGGCGGCAACGACCAGGTCAGCGTAGATATCAATGGGCCCGTCGGGGGAATCGGCGCGGACGCCCGTGACGCGGCCATCTTGCCGGATGAGCTCAGTGGCGCGGGTTTCCATTCTGAGGTCGAATTGAGGAAACCGCTTTGCCTCTTCAGCAAGGAAATTCAGGAAGTCCCACTGCGGCATGAGGGCGATGAATTTGCAGTGGGTGGGCAGATGGGAGAAGTCGGCCAGGCGAAATGAATGGCCGTTGATGACCGCGGAGAGCTCGCGGATCTGCTGGTGGGGACGCTGCAGGAGAGCGTCGAGAAGACCCAGTTCGTACATGATCTCAAGCGTGGAGGGATGGACGGTGTCGCCGCGAAAATCGCGCAGGAAGTCTGCGTGCTTTTCCAGCACCGTGACGGGAACTCCACCGCGGGCCAGGAGGTATCCGAGAACCATTCCGGCGGGACCGCCGCCGACGATGCAACAGCGGGTGTGGACGGGCGCAGTGCTCACCTGAAGGATCTCCCCTGGATCGACGCCTTCATGACCTGACAGTGCCGACCTGTTCTCCGCAGTGCTGAATCAGAATCAGCAATTATGGCATCAGCGGAGCAGGTGTGATCGTAGCCAATTCGAGCGTCTTTTGCTCAAATTTTCTGTTGCTTTTCAGTAATGATGAAGCTGGATGATTTGGTGGACCTGATCGGGATCGAACCGATGACCTCTTCCATGCCATGGAAGCGCGCTCCCAGCTGCGCCACAGGCCCACTCCGAGGAAGGACTGTCCTCATTTTCCTTGAGTAAGATGGATTCGTCAATCGCTCTTCCGAGCCCAGGAGCTTCCCGTGTCTCCCATGCGTTTCTGCCTTCTTGTTGCGGCCTTGGCCATTGCGCCCGCGCTGTATGCCGCTTCCCCATCGCCGCAAGCGGCCGCACCCACGCCGCAGCAACCAGTCAGGCCAGCAGCAATCATCCGGCCAGGACATGACCGCCGCGAATGTGATCCTTGGGGACAGTATCCAGGCGATCGGGCCTTCCATTGACCGTCTGCACCAGACACTGGTGTCGCTCAACGTGAGCAAGTGGAAGGTGCCCGGATCTGTACGGGGTACGGCGCAGGCCGATTTGGATTCGATGCAGCGGGACGTAAGCGGCACGCTGCCGGACCTGATCGAGAAGGCCAAGGCAGCTCCGCGTGCGATCGGGCCGGCATTTGCCGTTTTCCGCAACATCGACGCGCTGTATGACGTGCTGCTGCGAGTCACCGAGACCGCTACGCTGGCGGGAGCGCAGGCGGACGCGGGCCGACTGGAGGAGGCGCGAGCCAGCCTGGAGGAGAGCCGCTCGGTGGTGGGCAATGCCATTCTGCAGGCGTCCACCGACCAGGACACCGAGGTAGCGCAGTTGCGCGCCAGGGCTGCACAGGCAGCGGCCGCGGCGGCAGCGCCCCAGACGCCCAAGCGGACAGTGGTGGACGACGGGGCCGCCGCGACAACGAAGAGCAAGACGGCGCGGCGGCGGCGGACGCCACCCCCCACCCAGACGGCCCCCGCGCCGCAGTAGAGACGATTCGCCGCGGGGAACCTTTCCGGGCGCGAAGGTGTCCAAAGGTATAGCAGGACAGGTTTATCTGGACGGAGCCCTGTCCCCGGCGAGGCCTCGGGTTGCACGTCTTGGAGTGCACCTCCGTAATGGGCGGATCGCGGGACAGCCCATCCTCTTCCTGATACTGTATGGGGGTAGTTCGGGTGTCCGCGGGAACAGCTTTGGGCAATCTCCAGATCGCGATCGGAATGCGGCCGGACGAGGCCTCGATCATCGCCGAGTTGCAGGCGGGGTCGGAGGAAGCGTTCGCGTGGTTGATCGCGCAGTATCACCAGCCCATTTACTCCCTGATTTCCCGCATGGTTCCCAACCAGGCAGATGCGGCCGACATCACCCAGGACGTGTTCCTGAAGGTGTACCGCGGCATCGGCGGTTTCCATGGGGAAGCGAGCCTGCGTACCTGGATTTATCGGATTGCACTGCATGAGGCTTCAAACCAGCGCCGCTGGTGGTGCCGCCACACTCGCAGGGAAGTCACCATCGAGCAGGAGTTGGGCGAAAGCGGCGACGGCGAGCCACTCGTGTTGAAAGACACGCTGGTGGACGGGCACGAGTCGCCATTTGAACAGGCCGCGCATGCCGAACTGCGGGCCCGCATTGAAGCGGAAGTCCGGCGGGTGCCGGAGCCCTTTCGCGCCGTCCTCGTTCTCCGCGATATAGAAGGTTTCGGTTACGAGGAAGTGGCCGAGATCCTGAACATCAACCTGGGCACGGTCAAGTCGCGGCTGATGCGTGGACGCGCCCACCTGAAGGCGAAGCTGGCCCCCTATGTCGAGGCCGCCGCCGGTTCCAAGGCTCCGGTTCGTTCTTCCCCGACTGTCTATCCACGGCCGGCATCGGCCCTGAGGGAGGCAAAGTGAGCGAGTGTCGTAAGGTTTCGAGTCAGTTCTCGAGCTATCTGGACGGCCAGATCCCGGGTGCTGCCATGCAGGAAATCGCGGCGCACCTGCGGAGTTGCGTTCCCTGCGAGCAGGAGTTTTCCGCGTGGCGGCAGACGCAGTCGATGCTGGCTGGGCTCGGTCCGGCGAAGGTGCCACAGAATCTCGGGCTGAAGTTGCGGATTGCGCTTTCCCGCGAGCAGTCGCGCAGCACGCGCGCCAGCCTGGGACGCTGGCAGATGCACTGGCAGAACACGCTACGGCCGCTGATGCTGCGCGCTTCCGCCGGCGTGGCCAGCGCGGTGTTTCTGATCGGCAGCTTCGCACTGCTGATCGGCATGTTTGCCACCCCGGAGCCGGTGGAAGCGCGCGACGTGCCGCTTGACGGCATGTCCGGACCGCATTTGCTCTACACCGCGGTGCAGCCCGCGCGCGCAATCGGGGACCGCGAAAATCCGCTGATCGTCGAGGCCTATATCGATGCTGCCGGCAAGGTGTACGACTACCGCGTCCTGGCGGGAAATCCGGACGAGCAAACGCGATCCGAGCTGGCCAACGTGATGTTGTTTAGTGTTTTCGCGCCGGCGCGGTCCTTCGATCAGCCGGTCCGCAGCACCGCGGTGCTGTCGTTCTCCGGGGTTTCCGTGCGCGGCTGATCACGGCCGCTCGTCCCGTGAGATCGCGGGCGAAGGAAATCCGCAGAGCCGCAAGAGGCTGGTGAAGCGGGTTTCGCCCCGAAGCGGATCCCACTTCGGATCGATCGGCAGAAAAATCAGGTGCACATCGCGTGCCTCATAGGCGCGCTCCAGCCAGGTGAACGCCGAGTCGAACTCTTCGAGGCCGGCGTGCACCAACGCAAGCGCGTAAGGGGGAACGTAGCGCTCGCGCCCGATCGAGCCAAGGGTCTGGAGCACTTCGCGAGCTTCCTCCGGCTTTCCCATCCTGGCGAACAGATACCCTCGCAAGGACATGACTTTCGTATTCCCGCCACTGAGCTGCCCTGCCTTCTTCAGGGTTTCGAGCGCGAGTGCGTGTTCCCCCACCTGTGCGTAGGCCTGTGCAAGCTGCCATTGGCCAATCCAGAACTCCGGGTCTACGATGACGGCCTGCTGCGCGAATCGTACGGCTGCCGCGTAATCACGCGCCGCAAAGGCCACCTGTGAAGAAAGCGCGTGATGCATGGCATAAAAGGGGTCGAGTTCCCGTGCGCGTTGCATGGCGAGCCGCGACTCCTCATGCCGCCCCATGTGCGACAGGACGATACCCAGCATGCGATGTGCAAGCGGGTAATTGGGGTCAAGAAGGATGGCCTTGCGGTACGCAGCTTCTGAGGCGGGCCAGTCCCAGTCGAGCCAGAACTTCAGAAAGCCGAGGGAGGTCTGCGTTTCTGGCAACTCGCATTCAGCCTCCACGGCGCGTTTCACGGCTTGCTGCGCCCGTGGCCACACCACCTGAGGGCAGGCGTCTCCGGTGACCGGACCGGCGGCATAGGCATCGGCGATGCCCGACCAGGCGAGTGCGTACTCAGGATCGAGTTCGGTCGCGCGTTCGAAGTACTCGATCGCGCGCCGCGTTGTCAGGGCTGTGAGTTGGTTCCAGAAGTACCGCCCGTGCAGGTAGAGATCATAGGCTTCGGCATCCTGGGTCTGCCGGCGCTCCATGGCGGTCAGGCGTTCCGGGGAGAGGCGCAGCCGGATCTGCTCCGCGATCGCGATGCTGAGCTCACGCTGGAAAGCGAGCATGCTGCTGGGCTCGCTGTCGAAACAGGCCGACCAGATTTGTACTTGGTCCCTGACGCGGATAAGACTGGAGGCGATGCGCACGCGCCCTCCTTCGCTGCGAACGGAACTCTCCACCAGATAGTTGGCTCCGAGTTCTCGCCCTATCTCACCCAGCGACTTCCCTGGCTGCTTATAACGCATGATGGAGGTACGGCCTATGACTCGGATCTGATCCGGGTCGATGTGGCCAAGCGTAATGATCGTCTCCTCGGTCAAACCGTCGGCCAGGTAGTCGCGCTCGGGACTGGCATCCAGATTCGCGAACGGGAGCACGGCGAGCGTTGTGCCGCGCGCTCTTCTGCGAGTGCGATTCGCGCCTGCGTTGCCGCTGCGGACGGAGGCGGCAAAACGATAGCCTTTCCCCGGAACGGTCGAGATGTACAAATTTTCGCCGCGCTTTTCTCCGAGCACGCGACGCAAGGTGGAGATGTTCTGGTTGAGATTGTTTTCCTCCACCACGGTGTCTGGCCAGACGACCCGCATGAGGGCTTCTTTTTCAAGCACCTCTCCCCTGCCCTGGACGAGATATAGGAGAGTGTCGAAGACCTTCGGGGTTAATGCGAGCGGCTTGCCGTTTCGCAGCAGAACCCGCTTTTCCACCTCAATGCGGAAGCCTCCGAACTCGTAGATCTGCGGTTCCATACGGCGCATAGAGGTTCGCCCACACGGTTCAGAAGCCTTCACAAGAATTCAGAAGCACGCCAAAGACTTACGTCACGGATGGGCTGCAGTATAGGCCTGTCACGCTCCCGGAGGACATAACGGAACGTGGACGAGGAGAATTCCGATGAGATCCAACCACATGAAAACCTCAGCGTTCCTGGTCGTTGCAGGCGCGCTCGCTCTGCTGGCTCCGTCCGGAGCGCATGGACAATCCGAAAATGACAACCCGGCAAACGGGAATGCGGCGGCACACCGGCTGGAAGGCTCGTGGCGCATCACCGTCCAGTCATACGACTGCAAGACAGGGGCAAAGATCGGTCCTCCGTTTCTTTCCTTGGCCACCATGGCGCGCGGAGGAACCCAGACAGAGACGACGTCGAACCCGATGTTCTATCCAGCCCAGCGGAGTCCTGGTCATGGCGTCTGGAGCTATGAGGGGCGCGATGACTACCGGGCTTCCTCCATTGCCATCATTACCGTCAACGGGATGATCACGGCAACGCAGGTTATCCGGCAGCAGATTGAAATGGAAAACAATCCTGACAAGTTCGCCAGTGTTGCAAAAGTCCAGTTCTTCAAGCCGGATGGGACACTGCTGCGCGCTGGATGCGCGAGCGCCATCGGAACGCGCTTTGAATGAGGGTTGGAAAGCTGGCGGCCCAGACTCGGCATCCTGTTTGGGGTGCATTGTCCGGGTCGCCGGAATCCGCATTCGCGCAATCCAGGCGAAGCTGCCGCGAACCCGATCCCCATACACCGCAGGAAACGTCGTTGACCCTCCTGCGGCAGCTTCCATACACTGGGAACGCACTCCCTCCAACCCTTGCCTATGTTGCTGTTCAATCGTCGTGCCCTCCTGCTCGCGCCTGCGCGCTTCCCCCTTCTGCTTTTGCTCGCGCTGTGCTCTGCCGGTGCGACCTGTGCACAGAACCAGGCGCCGCCCTCTTCTTCTTCGGCCAGTGTGGGTACGCGCGCGCCGCAGCCGCCACAGCAGAAGCCGCCGGCGCTGATCGATCCGGCAGGGCCGCAGATCAGCCTGCAGACCAGCGAGGCGCTTTTCGACATCGCGGTAGCGCTCAATGCCTGCGGCTACGACGCAGGGCTGGACGAGTCGGACCCAGTGCGGCGGCATGTCCGCGAAGAGGTGAATGCCGCCGTTCAGAAGTCGGCGCAAGCGCAGGATGCACGTGACAGTGTCTGCACCTTTATTCGTCAGCACCGGCTTTCAGATTCGAGCCACGACCTGGCGCAGTATGTTTCGCTCTCGCTCTACCTGACACCTCCGCCGGAGCTGACGCCCAGCGTCGAGCTTCCCGAGATGCCGCCCGACTCCACGCAGGTGGTCGAGATACTGCCGCTGTTGCGCAAGTTTGCCGATACTATCCAACTCCACGCCATCTGGGTGGGAGTGCGGCCGCAATATGACGCAGAGGTGAATCGTTTGCACGATCCGCTTACGCGCATGATCGTGGAAACGAATGCGTACCTCAAAATGCCGGCGAGCGTGAACAGCCGGAGCCGCTTCGCAGTGGTGCTGGAGCCAATGCTGGCTTCCGGTCAGACCAACGCCCGTGTTTATGGGACCGACTACGTGGTAGTTGCTGCGCCAGTGAATGGCCAGGTTCGCATGGATGAGGTGCGGCACACCTACCTGCACTACGAACTGGAGCCGCTGCTGTATGCGCGCGCTTCCTCAATGGATCGGTTGCTCCCGGTTTTGAAGACGGTGCGGGATGCGCCGCTGGACTACACCTTCCGCAGCGATATTGTCGCGCTGGTGATCGAGTGCATGATCCGCGCTGTCGAGGCACGCACGATGGACACCGGCGTGGCGCCGTACAAGATGCCTGAGGTGGTGCGCCGCGAAGACATCGGTGCAGTGGAGAATGCGCGCAAGGAAAACGCGCAGCGTGCAGAGGCGGTACGGCACGCGGCGGTGCTACGCTCCATGAGCGAGGGCTACGTGCTGACGGCGTACTTCTACAACCGGCTGGCTGCCTTCGAGAAAGAGCCGCAGAGCTTCCAGGAAAGCATCGGTGAGATGGTGTACGGCATGGACGTGCCCTCCGAAATGAGCAGCATCAAGAACCTCACCTTTACGCAACAGTCGGAAGGGGATGTGGTACATCGGAGCACGCGTCAGTTGCACGGGCTTGACCTGGCAGAGATGAAGCTGATGAAGGGCGACGTGGATGCCGCGGCAACGCTGGCGCAGCAGTCACTCGATGCACGTACCGGTGATGCGGCGCGCGCGAACTTTATCCTTGCGCGGTGTGCCGTGCTGCACAGCAAAGTCTCCGATGCGCAGCATGACTTTGAGGAAACGGTGCGCTTGTCGAAGGATCCGCGCCTGCTGGCGTGGTCGCACATTTACCTCGGCCGGATTTACGATCTCGAAGACGACCGTGACAGTGCGGTGACGGAGTATCGGGCCGCTCTGAACGCGCGCGACGGGCAGGTGGATACGAAGGAAGCGGCGGAACGTGGGCTGAAGGCGCCTTACGGGCCGCCCCCGGGAGCGCACACCGGCGACAGCGACCAGGAGAAGCCGGAAGACGATAAGGACCAGACGACCTCGCCACCGGCTCCGTCTACGGCTCCCGCGCCGCCTCACGCGCAACAACCGCCGCAGTAGCCGAAAAGGTAAGCGTTTTTTCATCTGGATTCGTCTAACCTGATACGTGAACGCGGCCCGGAGCACGCCATGAGACCTGGCGACCTACACCGGCTGGAGGATGAGCTCCGGCATACTTTTGTCAGACGCAAGCTCCTTATGCAGGCAGTCACGCATCGCTCGCTCGCGTCCGAGCAGAAAGATCTCCGCAGTGAGGAACACGACGAATCCCGGCCGGAAGAATGCGGGATGGAGTTGTCTGAACAACCGGGGCCGCTCGCCGATAATGAGCAACTGGAACTGCTCGGAGATGCCGTCGTGGGACTGCTGGTGACCGAAGCGCTGTTCATGCGCTATCCCGAACTGGCGGAGGGCGACCTGACGCGCATGAAGGCCACGCTGGTGAGCCGCCGCCACATGGGGCAGGTTGCACTTTCGCTTGAGCTGGGCCGCTACCTGCGACTGGGCCGGGGCGAGGAGCGCAGCGGCGCGCGCAAGCGTTCCGTGCTGCTGGCCAACACCCTGGAAGCGGTGATTGCGGCGCTGTATCTCGATGCAGGGCTGGAGTCCGCGCGCAAGTTCGTGCTGCGCACCATCGTGGATCCATATGCTGCGGAGCTCCGCCGGGAGCTGGGGCAAGGCGATTCCATGGGCGACCACAAGTCGGCGTTGCAACAGCTTGTGCAGGCACGCCGCGAAGCTACACCGGAGTACCACGTGATGGCAGAAAGCGGTCCGGATCACCGCAAGCGGTTCCTGGTGGAGGTCACAGTCCACAGTGTGGCCGAAGGCGCTGAGCTGAAGGCGCAGGGCTCGGGCTCCACCAAGAAGAAAGCGGAACAGGAAGCAGCACGGCTGCTGCATGATCGCTTACGCAAGAGCGCCCAGCATCAGCTTCATCCCACACAGCAGGGCGGAAAAGCTTGAGCGAGACAGGAGTGAACGCCGGGGTGGTCGAAAGCGAGGGAGCTACGGGGATTGCGGAGCCCACAACCCCAAACAGCCCAGAGTTTCCCAGCGCGGTCACGCGCAGCCGTCCGCCACAGGTCGTCTATCCGCATCTGCTGGACACGGTGCGTTCGCTGCTGATGATCATCGTGCTGGCTCTGTTTGTGCTCACGTTTCTGATGCAGCCGTTTCGCATTCCCTCGGAGAGCATGGAGCGCACGCTGCTGGTGGGCGACTTCCTCCTGGTGAACAAGAGCATCTACGGACCGGCCGGCCACTGGGGCTGGCTGCTGCCGTATCGAGCCGTGCAGCCGGGCGACATCATCGTCTTCCACTTTCCGTTGGACCCCTCGGAACACGTCGTAAAGCGCGTAGTAGGAGTGCCCGGCGACCATTTGCGATTGCAGGATGGACTGCTCTACCGCAATGGCATGCTACAGCAGGAGCCTTATGCGGTCTTTGAGAGCGCCATGCCAGACCGCTATCGCGATCAGTTTCCCGGCGCGAAGCAGTACACCGATCCGGGCGTGGACACGCACTGGTGGATGGAGATGCGGCGCGATGTCACCGCTGGGCAGTTGGTGGTGCCGCAGCATAGCTACTTCGCGATGGGCGACAACCGGAACCACAGCCGTGACAGCCGCTACTGGGGATTCGTGCCACCGCAAAACATTGTGGGCATGCCATTTCTTATCTACTTCTCCGTGCGCGAGCCTTCGGCGACCGATGACCCCGGTGTGCCGGATGATAAACTCACCGCAAGTGGCGTGAACCAGCTCCTCGACTTTGCGCGATGGAATCGCGTGCTGCGCGTGGTGAGATAACAATCCTGCGCCAGAGGATAGAAGAGCCGAATGGAAGAGCTCGCAACCCAACCTGAAGTGGCGGTCGAGACCAAAGAGCGCAAGACCGACGAAACCCCGCTCGAAGCCTTCGCCTCTATCTGCGCTGTGCTGGTGATCGGTCTCTTCGCACTGACCTTCATCTTCCAGAACTTTGAGATCCCTTCTTCCTCGATGGAGAAGACGCTGCTGGTGGGCGATCACGTACTGGTGGACCGCATGACGCTGGCCCCGCCGGCGCACTGGGCGCCCTTTGTGCACTACCGCAACGTGCGACGTGGCGACATCATCGTGTTCTTCAAGCCCGGAGAGCCGGACCTCTACCTGGTGAAGCGCGTGGTAGGCGTGCCCGGCGATCATATCCATCTCCGCGACGGCATCGTGTATCTGAACGGGCAGAAGCAGGATGAGCCGCAGGCGGCAAAGCCCAACTACGGCGACTATGCGCCGTACCGCGACGACTTCCCCGCCGTGCCGCCCTCGCAGGCTACGGAAGTGACACCCACATGGTCAGACGAGCTGCCGACCCATATCCAGGGTGAAGACCTGGTGGTGCCGCCCGGCAGATACTTCGCCATGGGCGACAACCGCACGGTGAGCCTGGATAGCCGGTACTGGGGCTTCGTGCCGCGGGAAAACATCGTGGGCCGCCCGCTCTTTGTCTATTGGTCCTTCATCACGCCCGACGATCAGTACGAGAAACAGAGCGCCGGAGACCGGCTTTCGTTCATCGGCCACATGGTGCTGCACTTCTTTGATCAAACGCGGTGGAGCCGAACGCTGCACCTGATCCGGTAGCCATGCTTCCGGCGACGAAGACGGAGCGCGACCCGCGACCGGAAGCTTCGGCCCAGCACACTCCGCCTGCCCGCCAGCCTACAGTGGCCAGGCAAACCCGCAATCGCTACGCGCTCATCCTGCTGCTGGTCCTTGTCGCGGCGCTGGTGCTTCCTCCGCTGATCAGCATTGGTCGCTATAAGCGGCGGGTGGCGGCGAGCCTTTCCGCCAGCCTGGGGCGCCCGGTGGAGCTGGGCAGCGTTCGCCTGGCGCTGCTGCCGCGTCCCGGCTTTACCATTCATAACCTTGCGATTGACGAACTGCCGCAGTTTGGAGCGGAGCCGCTGCTGCAATGCGGGAGTGTCACCGCTTCCCTGCGCGTCCTCTCACTGTGGCGCGGGCGCTTCGAGATCTCCCGTATCTCTTTCGACGAGCCCAGCATCAACCTGCAGCGCGATGCGCACGGATCCTGGAACTTCGCCCCGCTGCTCACCCAGGCATCGCAGACCGAGAGCGCGCCGACGGAGCAGCAGCATCCCGGCCGCACGCTGCGCTTCCCGTACATCGAGGCAAGCGGGGCACGCATCAACTTCAAACTCGGCGACGAAAAGACCCCCTTCTCGCTGCTGAATGCGGACACCGCAGTGTGGCTGGAGAATGCGAATGAATGGCGTCTCCGGTTTCGCGCACAGCCGATGCGAACCGACATGAACTTTTCTGCGGCCGATACCGGCGTCGTCCGCGTGGACGGCGCGGTGCATCGTGCTGCGACAGTCGGTACGCTTCCGCTGGACCTGAATGCCGAGTGGAGCAAAGCACCGCTGGGACAGATCAGCCGCCTGCTCACCGGCGAGGATGCGGGCTGGCGCGCCGACCTGGACTTTCGTGCCCACGTGACCGGCACGCCGGACCGGCTGCTGCTGCACACCACTGCGCGCGCAAGTGATTTCCATCGTGCGGAGTTCGAGCCAATGCAGGCGATGCAACTGGCCGCAACCTGCGACGGCGTGTACACCCGCGAAGGCTGGACCTTGGACCAACTCGACTGCGCGGCGCCGGTGGGCAGCGGCTCGGTACGGCTCACGGGAAATCTCGCCGGACCGCACAGCGCGTCGGCCTCGGCACTTGCGGTCGAGTTCACACATGCGCCGGCGAATGCATTTTTGGAGCTGCTCCGCCACGTGCGGCGCGGCTTTGCGCAGAGCACGGAGGCTAACGGCGAGATCAACGGCAGATTCGAGTGGCGCGGCAGCGGGTTCAGCAGCAACGCTGTTGAGAGCGGCGTCCTGTCAGGAGCGGCGCGCGTCACCAACGCCAGCATACGGCCCCCGGGCGTGTCTACAGCCATCTCGCTACCCGACCTGCACTGGTCCGCAATATCCGCTTCCGCAACCGGCGCACGAGCGCCGCAACACGCGATAAGCCGGCACCCCGCACTGGTGCTGCAGCCGGCTGCGGTGCCCATGGGCGCTCCCGTTCCGCTGACGGTCGAAGGACGTCTCGGCGCGCACGAATTCGTGATGCACTACGCCGGCAGCGCCGTGCTGGCCCGGCTGCTACCGATCTCACGCGCGTTCGGCATCCTGCCCGGGCCGACCGCCGGCCTCGCACCCGTCGGTGACGTGCAACTGAATCTCACGCTCTCCGGGCCGTGGATCGTGCCCGTACCGGAAACGGATTCGCCTCAGCCGCCTTCCCTGCCCAGCGGTACGCTGAGCCTGCACAACGCACGGCTGCAGACACCCTACGTCAGTACTCCGCTTGCTATCGTGTCCGCGCAAAGTTCCATCACGCCGGATGAGATCGCGTGGAGCGGCATTTCGGCGCGGCTCGGTGCCGTACCTTTTACTGGCTATTTCCGCATGCCACTGCGGTGCGTTGCGTCAGATGCCTGCGCGCGGCACTTTGACTTGAGCACGCCCGCGCTGGACATCAAGACGCTTCGCCAGGCCCTGGGCGGCAGCGGCAGCGCAGCGTTTGTGCGAGAGTGGCTGAGCCGCGTCGATCCGCATGCATCTTCCTGGCCCGCACTCGAAGGCACCATACGCATCGCGAAGCTCACGCTCGGTGCATTGCCGGCTCAGAATGTCACAGCGGACATGACCATTAAGAATGACCGGGCAGAGATCCTCGCGCTTGATGGACGCGCCCTGGGCGGCTCTTTCCACGCGACAGGCGCGATGAGCATTGCGGGGACGCCATCGTATACAGCGCACGTGCAATGCACCGGGACCGATGCACGCAGCCTGGCGGAACTGTTTGGGGAGCGCTGGGGCAACGGCGTGATCGACATGGATGGCGACCTTCGGCTCAAGGGCACAGATGCCAAGGCTCTGGCGCAATCCGCAGCAGGCGCAGTGCACTGGGAGTGGCGGGGCGGCGGATGGCCGCAGCTTCCAGACACCCCACTAGCAGCTTTCGACCAGTGGACTGCGGACGGAACGGTTGCCGACGGCGTGATCACGCTCACGCGGGGGCTGCTCACCAGCAGCAAGGGACCCGAGCCGGTGAATGGGACCATCACGCTGGAGCGGCGGCTTGACCTGCAGGTTGGCAGTGACCCTTCCGTAACCGTAGCGGGCACTTTAGCGCAGCCGGTACTCGCGGCTCCGCGCCAGGCCGATAGCCCCTAAGGGACCTGCTGAATCGTGGTGCGGTGCACGCTGGCCTGCACTTCAGGCACGGTCCCGTCGTTCACCTGAACCTCCTCGGGGCGGCCCTGAATCAGAATGCGTCGTACGGCGGAGCCGCGGGCCGGCACCAACAGCCGTTCCGTCGCGGTTGCGTCGGCAGAGGTCACGGTGACCGGAACCTCCGCCGCAGCAGCGCCGTCATTCGTCACATTCACGGCAACGAGATACGAGCCGGCGGTGCTGGCCGGTGTGGGAAAGACGCTCGCGATCGAGAGATCCGGCAGTCCGCGGTCGCGGTACACCCAGTCGTTGAAAAACCAGTCGAGCTTTTTGCCGCTGGTGGTCTCGATGAGGTGCTCGAAGTAATCGTCCGCGGTGTCGCGCGAAGGATCGTAGGCGCGCAGCGAACCGGCCAGGGCAGTATCGCCGGTGAGCGTACGAAGCATCCAGAGAACATACGCAGCCTTGGTGCGGTAATAAATGGCGTCGTGCGCACGCACGAGTGGTTGGCCTGCGTCGGCGGTGGCGGGATCAGCCGGCTCCGCTAACGCGAGCGCCGGCCGCAGCTTATCCAGATCACTGAGCGCCGCTTCGCGCCCGGAAACCTGCTCCGTACGGAGGCCCGCCATGAACTCCGGGACACCGTAATCCAGCCACGGCCGCGGTGAGGCGAAATACGCGTGCGCCAACGCATGCGTCACGGCCCCCGTCAGGCGTGCCGGTTCGGTGTTGCGCAGTCCAGTAAGCAGCACCTGCCCGTCTTCAAAGGGCGCGTCCTCCTTGTCAGGCAGATCCACAATCGTCAGCTCCGACCTGGGATGAGCACCCAGCCATTGATGGAGGAGCGGCGTCACCATGCTGGAAGCCGTCATGTAGCTTTGCGTGGCGGCAAGGTTCTCCGGCCGCGCATAGAGCCGGAGTTCGTTGCCCGCGGCGGCTGTACGCGGCGCGAGAAAAAGAGTCGGCGTGCTGAAGCCAAGCGTAGTTTGAGGCAGGCTGCACTTCACGATGGTCGGGATGTCGGCGGAAGCGGAGCGGGTCACGATCGAGAGTGGAACGGGAGTGCCGTCCAGAACCGCCACGGTGGGCGCCCTGCCCGCGCCTCCTCCGGCATCGTAGACTTCATCTGTAACCGTGATGCTTACTGTTGCCTTGCTCTGCCGGAGCTTGGTAAGCCCGATCTCCGAAAAGAGCCGGTCGCCATCGCCCAGAGCCACCGGCACGGAACTCACCGGATACCAAACCACATTTCCGAAGCCGCGCAGGCCGATGAAATCAGGATCGATGGTGTCCCATTCCGCGTGCGCGGCCAGGTCGGCAGGAGCGCCGATGCGAGTGAGCCGCGTGGCATCCTGTGTGATCTCGCCGGCATAGAACGCTTCGACGACTACCTGTGCGCCCGACGCGAGGGGCGACGGGAGGTGGACGACGGCTTCGTTGAGCGCGCCAGTGTGGTCGGCGTCGCTGCGAATTTTCACCTGCTGAAATGGCGCGACTTTGCCGCCGACGAGGGTGGACGACCAAGCCAGCGACGAGGAAAGCTGCAGCGGCAACACAGGAAGCGGCTCAGCACCTGCATTGCGCAGCGTCATGGTGGCGTGAACGCTGATGCGGTGGTCGCGTGGCGTAAGGTGAACATCCAGCACGTAGCGGGTGAACTCGACGGAAGCTCGCTGCGCATCAGTGGCCTGTACGGCCGTTATGTTCTCAGCGGGAGGAGCCTGGTCCTGCGGCTTCCGATCGCTCGATACGACCACTGTGCCGTGTGGCTCCGGTGCAGGCGCGGGAGCGGCGGGTGGCAACTGCTGCGCACTTGCGCTGGCACAGAGAAGGAATAGGAGGGGCGCGCACCGCATTGACATCAACTGCCGAGGCCCTTTTGCTTTTTCTGGGAGATCACCGGGACCTCATGCAGCCCGCGGCTCCGTTCTGCGGCACGACGCTGGCGAAATGCCTCATAGAGCACCACCGCGCCGGCAGACGCCACATTGAGCGAGGCGACACCGCCGGCCATAGGGATGCGCAGGAGGTGGTCGCAGGTGCGCCGCACCAGGTCATGGAGTCCAGCGCCTTCGCGCCCCAGAACCAGCAGCGAGGGCACGGTGAAGTCGTAACTGTCGTAGTCCGTTGCACCGCGCTCATCCAGACCCACGCACCAAATGTTGTGCGCCTTGATCTCCTCGATCGCGCGCACCAGGTTCACCACGCGGGCGATGCGAACATGCTCCGCTGCTCCCGCGGAGGCTTTGATCGCCACCGGACTGAGCGGGGCGGAGCGGCGTTCAGTGAGCACCACGCCGCTCACCCCCGCGCCATCCGCGGTGCGCAGCAGGGCGCCCAGGTTCTGAGGGTCTTCCACGCCATCGAGAGCGAGTAACAGCGGCACAGCGGCCGAGGGCTCAAGCAGGTCCGCGAGGTCGAGCGCGGCACGCTCGCGCACATAGGCCACCACGCCCTGGTGCGCCGCGTTACCGGCGAGGCGGGTCAACTGCTCCCGCGACTCGGAACGGACGGGGACGCCGGCGTCCCGGCACGCGTCCACTACCTTTTGCAAACGGGCATCCTGCCGCTCGCGCGCGATGCATACGTGGTCAAAGCGCCTGGAACCGGAGCGAAGCGCCTCTTCGACCGGGTGCAGGCCATACAGAATGTCCATTCATTCCAGTGTATCGCCCCGTTTTACGGGCGTTTTCTGCAGAAACAGCAACAAATCTGCGTCTTCGGCGAGTCCCGGGGCATCCCGAGCGCGTCCAATATGGACGTATGGCAACGGCATCGGCGACCCTGAGCGGTCAGGCGCAGCAGGAGGAAAACCGCGCGATCGCGCGCGGGCTGAAGCGGCAGGACGGCGGTTTGATCGACGAGTTGATCGTCGAATACCAGCACCGTCTGCTGCGCTACCTGCTCTACCTCACCAGCAGCCGCGAGATCGCGGAAGATCTCTTCCAGGAGACCTGGATACGCGTGCTGCAACGCGGCGCCCAGTTCAACGGCAATGCGCGCTTTGACACGTGGCTTTTTACCATTGCGCGCAACCTTGTCATCGACTTCCGCCGCAAGCGCACGACGGTGAGCCTGGATGCGCTATGCGAGGGCACGGGGGAAGAACGCCCGTTTGAAGCGCCGGCGGCGGACCCAACTCCCTACGAGGTCTACCAGCTTCGCGAGAACAGCGTGCGGGTAGCCCAAGCCCTGCTCACACTGGAGCCACTGCAGCGCGAGGTGCTGGTGCTGCGCTTCCATGAAGAGCTTTCGCTTGATGAGATCGCGCAGGTGACGCGTGCGCCGCTTTCCACCGTCAAGTCGCGGTTGTATCGCGGACTGGCGGCGCTAAAACCTCGCATCCTGGCGACGGAGAATAGCAGTGCGCCGGCACGCGAGGCCCGCGCCCAGAGTAGAAAGGCCTTGGAGGTGGAGGCGTGAGCCTGCGTCCTGAGGAAAAGGACGTTCCGCCTGTCGCTGCTGATCCTGCCCCAGGTACACCTGAAATTCCTACAAGAAACGCGAATCAGGAACTGCTGGAGGCGCTGGCCGGGCGGAATGCCCGGGGCAGCCAGGCGGCGGCCGAGCGCGCGCGCCGTGCCATTCGCGTTTCCGTGGACACGCAGCGCGAAACCCGCGAGCAGAAGCGCTTTCATCTCGGCGTAGCCACTGCCGTGTTTGGGATTTTGCTGCTGCTGCTCGGCCCCGGGCTGTGGAGCAGCATTGACGATCTGTTTGGCGGCGAGCATTTCAGTGACACGACCACGCAGATTGCATTCCTGATTCTGGTGCTGTTGGTGGCCATTGTTGCCGCCCTGATTGCAGGGTGGAAGACGCGTGCCTCCTCCTCGGATGGCCGTGAAGCCTGACGCGCTTCCCCGCGATTGTGCAACTTCCGGTTGTTCCGTTTCGTCTTTCTCCCAGACCTATGAGCTACGCCGACCGGCTTCGCGAGACTACGGGACATGCTTCGATGCGGGATGAATTCAAGCTCATTCCGCGCTGGTCGATAGCGCTTTCCGTACTGGCCTTTGTCTCCATGCAGTACATCTTCTGGGTGGTGCTGCCGACGCATCGGCACCACCCCGGCCCCCCTATCGGGCTGCGGTTTTACTTTGCCCTCTCGTGGAGTGCGCTCGCCGCCCTTTATGTGCTGATGGTGGGCTATGTGAGCAAGGACGCGCCGCGCCGCAACATGAGCACGCGGCTGTGGACGGTGGTGTGCCTGGTGATGCCGGCGGGGGTTGGCGCGGTGCTCTATTTCCTGCTGCGGCAGCCGGTGGTGTCGTGCTGCCCGGCGTGCGGCACGGCGGTGCTGAGCGAGTATCACTTCTGCCCCCAGTGCGCGTGCCAGATCTCGGCGGCGTGCGGCATTTGCCATCGCAGTGTGCGCGTTTCCGACCTGTACTGCGTGCATTGCGGGCACGATCTGGCACTGGATAACACGCCAGAGCGGCTGCGGAGCCTGCATTCCTGATAAAGGTCGGTCTGGCTGATGCCGGCCGCGAGCATTGACCGTGCGGTTCAGGCTTCCTATACTGCACTGACTCCCATGCCGATGACTGCCCTCATTGTGGATGACGAACAACTGGCGCGCGACGAGCTGAAGTATCTGCTCGACTCGGCCGGGGAGGTGGAGATTGTCGGCCAGGGAAAGAACGGGATCGAGGCCGTAGAGCTGATCCGCACGCTGGAACCGGACATCGTCTTTCTGGATGTGCAGATGCCGGGACTCGACGGGTTCGCGGTACTGAAAAAGCTGCTGGACAAGATGGAGCCGGAGGCGCTGCCGCAGATTATCTTTGCAACAGCCTTCGATCAGTATGCGGTGCGCGCGTTCGATGTGAATGCGATCGATTACCTGTTGAAGCCGTTCGACCGGGCCCGGGTGATGCAGGCGCTCGAGCGTGCCCGGCTGCGGCTGCATGAATCCCAGGGAAGCGCGAGCGAGGGAGCGCCGGCACCAGCCGGCTCCACGCTTTCCTCCGATCCGCGCCTTGACGCGCTGCTGCAGTTGATGGAACAGCAGCGAAGCGCGCCGCCACGGGGACAAAACAGCAAGATCGTGCTGCAGGCGGGCAGCCGCCTGCTGCTCGTGGACCAGAAGGATATCTGTTTCGCGGCCATCGATGAAGGCGTGATCTCGGTGGTGACGCCGACGCTTGAGGGCCAATCGAAGTGCCGGACTCTCGAAGAGCTGCTTGAGTTGTTGGACCCGGCGATCTTCTGGCGGGCGCACCGGTCTTTCGTAGTGAATATCAACCACATCAAGGAAGTGGTGCCGTGGTTCAAGTCCAGCTACCAGTTGCGCATGAGCGACCGGAAGAACACCGAGATCCCGGTGAGCCGGGCGCAGACGCGACGGCTGCGGGAGCTGTTCAAGCTGTAGGCACCCCCCACCCCCCCGGACTTTCGATCTAAAGTCCTGCAGGCAAAGGACTTAAGCTCCGGGCCTACGCGCAAAGTCCTGCTAATAAAGGACTTACGGCTAAAGTCCTCTGCCTATTGGACTTATTGCTGGTTGCACCAGGCTTTTCCATCCATTCTTCACTTCGTTCAGGATGACGGCGGAGGGCGACGATCCCCCCTGCGGAAGCGCGAATCCTGGTTCCGAACTGATCCCCTATTTCTATTGTGGCAGGTTGGGGCAATTACTACGCCAAACTTCCCGAAGGGATAAACAAGACCAGAGGGCCGGCGCGATCAGTCGTACCGTTCGAAGATGATCTGCTTGCGATCCCAGCCGAGGGATTTGAGGCGTTCGCGGTTGGCGGAGACCATTTCGTTGAGGCCGCAGATGTAGGCGTGCATGCTGAAGTGCGCCGGGGCTTCGGCCACCGGGGCGGCGCCATCGAGAGAAAAGCTGGGGTGGGCGCGAACGATCTGCTCCACATGCTCCTGCACGTAACCGCGGGCACCTTGCCAGCCTTCGTGCGCGCGGCTGAGGGTGGTGATGTAGCGAAAGTTGGGGTGCGCGGCGGCGACGCGCTCGAAGTACTCCTGGTAGTAGAGCTCCGAGGTGTGGCGGGTGCCGTAGACCAGGGTGATGGTCTTGCCCTGGGCGAGGTCACGAGCGCCGTCCGGCGCGTTGTCGGGCGCATGGTCCGGGAAGAGGTGTTCGACGAAGCCGCGCATTGGCGCGATACCGGTGCCGGTAGCGATAAGGATGCTGTCCGTGAGCGGGTTGCGGAGGAGAAACATGCCGTGGGGGCCGTGGAACTGGACGGTCTGTCCGGGCTCGAGGTCGCAGAGGAGGTTGGAGAAAAAGCCCTCCTCCACGCGGTTGACGCAGAGATCGAATTCGTTACGCCGGGGTGCGGAGGCGATGGAGTAGGCGCGGGTCTGGTGCTTGCCGCGGCTGTCCACGGCGACAGTGGAGACGAACTGGCCGGGGACGAAGGCGAAGTGGTCGGCGCCTTCGACGGCGAACTCGAGGTGAAAGCACTGGGTGCGCTCGGAGAGGAGGAGCTTGCGGAGGAGGCGGGCGGTGGAGAGCTGGCGTTCCAAGGTTTTCCCATTCTAAGGCTGCACTGCGGAAAATCGAACAGCAGATCCCTCGGCTGCGCTCGGGATGACAGGCAAAAGTGAAACGCGGGTCCTTCGGCTGCGCTGCGCTTCGCTCAGGATGACAGGCGCGCTTCTGTGGTTTCCCACCCTTTGCGCTGGAGTGGATATCTGGAGCGGTGTTGTGTCGTGGCCCAAAGGATGGGGCACCCCGGTTTTCGTGGTGGGGCCGAGAGGAAGCAGATCCCTCGGCTCACTCCGTTCGCTCGGGATGACAGTGCGTGGGGGCGCGCTCGGGATGCGGAAAGGGCAACCGCAGGTCCTTCGACTCGCTTCGCTCGCTCAGGATGACAGGGTGCGCAGGTCCTTCGGCTACGCTTCGCTCGCTCAGGATGACAGGGTGCGCCGGTCCTTCGACTCGCTTCGCTCGCTCAGGATGACAGGCGCGGAGTTTGTTACTCCACGGTGACCGACTTGGCGAGATTGCGCGGCTGGTCCACATCGCAGCCGCGGCGGACGGCGATGTGGTAGGCGAGAAGCTGCAGCGGGACGACTTCGAGGATGGGCAGGAGGAGTTCGGGGGCGGAGGGGATGTGGATCACCTGGTTCACCAACTGGCCGATGTGGGTGTCGCCCTCGATGGCCACGGCGATGACCGGGCCGGAGCGGGCGGTGACTTCCTGGATGTTCGACAGGGTCTTTTCGTAGCGGAGGACGGAGTCGGGGTCGCTCTCGTCTTTGGTGGCAAGGACGACGGTGGGGAGGGTTTCGTCAATAAGAGCGTTGGGGCCGTGCTTCATCTCGCCGGCGGGGTAGCCTTCAGCGTGGATGTAGGAGATCTCCTTGAGCTTGAGCGCGCCTTCGAGAGCGATGGGGTAGTGGATGCCGCGGCCGAGATAGAGGAAATCCTGCGCGGTGGAGTAGGACTTGGCGAGCTGCTCGCATTCGGAGTCGCGGGCGCGGAGGATGTCTTCGAGCTTGCCGGGGATGCGGCCGAGCGCGTCCATCAGCGCAGCGCTGTCCGGGCCGGAAAGCACGCCCTTGCTTTGCGCGAGATACATGGCGAAGAGGAAAAGTGCGGTGAGCTGGGCGGTAAAGGCCTTGGTGGAGGCGACGCCGATCTCCGGGCCGGCGTGGGTGTAGATAGCGCCCTGCGCTTCGCGCGCCACAGCGGCGCCAACGACGTTGCAGATGGCGATGGTCTTTGATCCCTTGGCGCGCATTTCGCGCTGGGCGGCGAGGGTGTCGGCGGTTTCGCCGGATTGCGTGATGAGCAGGCCCAGGGCGCGGGGATCGGCGATGGGGTCGCGGTAGCGGTATTCGCTGGCGTAGTCCACTTCGACGGGGACGCGGGCGAGGCGCTCGATCATGTATTTGCCAACGAGGGCGGCGTGCCAACTGGTGCCACAGGCGGCGATGTTGATGCGGGAGGCGTCGCGGAACTCGGCGTGGGTGATGTCCATCTCGCCGAGGAAGACCTTGCCGGTTTCAAGCGAGACGCGGCTGAGCGTGGTTTCGCGGATGGCGCGGGGCTGCTCGAAGATCTCCTTGAGCATGAAGTGCTTGTAGCCGCCCTTTTCTGCCTGGATGGGGTCCCAGTGGATGCGCGTGACCGGGCGCTGGACGGGGTTGGCGTGGAAGTCGGTGAGGGTGACGCCGGCGGGGGTGAGGATGGCCATGTCGCCGTCGTTGAGGAAATAAAGGTCGCGAGTGTGGTGGAGGATGCCGGGGACGTCGGAGGCGACGAAGTACTCCCCCTGCCCCAGGCCGATGACCGCGGGCGGGCCCATGCGCGCGGTGACGATGTTGTCCGGCTCGTCGGCGGAGATGACGCTGATGGCGAAGGCGCCGGTAAGGCGGCGGGCGGTGCGGCGGACGGCGTCGGCGAGCGGGAGGGTCTTGCCGGAGTCGGCGGCAGACTTGAGCTCGTGCTCGATCAGGTGGGCGATGATTTCGGTATCCGTCTCGGTGACGAACTTGTGGCCTTCGGCGATGAGCTGCTGCTTGAGGTCGAGGTAGTTCTCGACGATGCCGTTGTGGACGACCACGATGCGGCCGGTGCAGTCGCGATGGGGGTGGGCGTTTTCCTCGGTGGGGCGGCCGTGGGTGGCCCAGCGGGTGTGGCCGATGCCGTAGGTGCCGCTGAGCGGGTGCTCGCGGATGACTTGTTCGAGGTTGCGGAGCTTGCCGGGCGCGCGGCGGAGCTCGAGCGTGCCGTTGCCATTGCCGCCGACGGCGATGCCAGCGGAGTCATAGCCGCGGTATTCCAGGCGGCGGAGGCCTTCGAGGATAACGGGGACAGCTTCTTGCTGAGGACCGACGTAACCGACAATGCCGCACATGGGGAGATTGTAGCGGGTGCGGCAAGGCGAGCCGAATGCAGATCGGCGCAGAAGGACTTGGCCAGAGCCTGATGGCCGGCTCAGCCCTCGAGCTTGTAGGTGAACTCCTCGATGACGGGGTTGGTGAGGACTTCGCGGGCGATGCGCTCGACTTCCTGCTCCGCGGCCTGGCCTTCGAGCGAAGGGGCGAGGGTGAGGACGAAGTATTTGCCCTGGCGGACGTCTTCGACGCCGGCGTATTGCATCTTTCTTAGCGCGGCCTGGATGGTCTGGCCCTGCGGGTCGAGCACCGTGCGCTTCAGTGTGACGTAGACATGAGCTTTCATCGTGGCTGATTATAGCGTCTGGGCCGGCTTGGGTTCGGAGGCGGTCTGCGGGGCGGAAAAGCAGATCCCTCGGCTACGCTCGGGATGACAAGCAAGGGCGCTCGGGATGAGAGAGAGTGGCGTTTGAATGACGAGTGAGGGCGCTCGGCCAGGCTCGGGAGCATGGTGCGGTTTGCGTGGGAGCATCGGCGAGCGCTCCGGGTGAGAAGATCAATGAGCAGATCCGATGACGCACTCGGGATGACAATACGTCTTTTCAGATAGGAATCGTGATGGTCAATTACCTTGAACTCCCTATTGGGCCGAACAGCCCGGAAGTGATCGACGCCGTGATCGAAATTCCGGCGGAAGGCATTAACAAGTACGAATACGACAAGAAGCTCCACGTCTTCCGGCTGGATAGAAACCTGTACTCCCCGGTGCACTACCCGGGGGATTACGGCTTTATTCCATCTACGCTGAGCGAAGACGGCGACCCGCTGGATGTGCTGGTGCTGGTGGATGCGCCGAGCTTTCCCGGTTGCGTGATGCAGGTGCGGCCGATCGGGCTGATGGAGATGCTGGACCAGGGAATACCGGATGAGAAGGTGCTGGCGGTGGGCAAGAACAATCCGCGCTACACCGATGTGTGGAACTACTCCGAGGTGTATCCGCACATGCTCAAGGAGATCACGCACTTCTTCTCGATCTACAAGGACCTGGAAGGCAAGCGGGTGGAGATCAAGGGCTGGAAGGATGCCGGCGTGGCGCGCGACCGGGTGATTGAGGCCGCGCACCGGTTCCAGGAGAACAAGAAGGCGCATCCGGTGCAGGTGTAGCGGGCCGGTCTGCCGGCGCGCCTGAGGCGAAGGTTGCGGGATCAGAGCGCCTTTGCACCCTGGCGCGGCGGGCGGCCCAGCACCCGGGCGATGCCGTAGAGCAGCGGCCCGAGCGCGGCCAGGATCGCTCCGAAGAGGAGAGCGGGCAGGTGCGCCATGCGCTCCCCGCGGGAGGCCCACAGAGCATAGGCCATCAGCGCCATGGGGAGTGCTCCGGTAAGGCAGACGGCAGCGAGGCCGCCGGGCACGCGAAAAGGCCGGGCAAGATCGGGCTCTCGCACCCGCAGCACGGCGAGTGCGACAAACTCCAGCAGCAGGCTGGCGCCGTAGAGGATGAGATCGAGCGAGATGAGCCGCTCGAAGCTGAAGCGCAACGCGAACGCCCATCCGGCGGAGCAGAACAGAACCGCAACCCAGGGGACGCCGTGGCGGTTGAGTCGGGTGAAGGCGCGTGGCAGCAGGCCGTCCTGAGCCAGCGCCAGCGGCAGGCGCGAGTACGAAAGCACCAGCGCGTTGAACATGCCGAAGCCGTTGATCATGCCGCCGATGACGATGAGCAGGCCCAGCACGGGGCCGACGAAGGTGTGGGCGGCATCGGCCCAGGCGCCAGTGGTGAACTGCGCGGTGGGCATGCCGGCCACGCCCACCGCGGCGATGGGCAGCACGTAGCTGAGCGTAACGATGGCGACCGCGCCGAAGATGGCGCGGGGGTAGTTGCGGCGGGGATGCTCTACTTCCTGCGCCACGGTGGAAGCGTTGTCCCACCCCATGTAGTTCCAGAGCGCGACCAGCAGGGCGGTGGTGAAATCGGCCGGATGAGTGAGGTGCAGGGCGCCTGCCGCATGCCCCGCGTGAAAGCCGTGGGCGAATCCGGCAGCGGTCAGCACCACAAAGGGCAGCAAGCAAAAGGACGAAGAGCAGGACCGAGCCTTCGCCGACGCGGAAAGCGCCGCTGAGGTTCAGCGCGCAGGAAAGCGCGATAACGGCGAGTGACCAGAAAACGGCGCGGTGGCCGGCCGTCCAGCCCGGGGCGATGCGGCCGAGATAGAGGACAAAGAGGGTGGGATAGATGGCCATGTCGAAGATGCTGGCCGCCAGTGAGAGCCAGGCCTCCTGAAAGCCCCAGAACGGCCCGAGCGCGCGCCGTACCCAGACATAAAAGCCGCCCTCTGCAGGGATGGCGGTGGCCAACTCGCCGATCATGAAGGCGGTGGGAAGACTCCAGAACAGAGGCACCAGGACGAGCAGAAGAAGCGCCCAGCCATAACCGGCGCCGCCCAGGATGTCCTCGATGCCGTAGGGGCCTCCCGAGACCATGAAGAAGGTGGCGGCGACGAGGGGCAGGAGGCTGAGCTTGCGGGCGCGACCGAATGGCGGCGCAGGAGGCGCTGCGGGCATACCGGAACTGTACTGGATGGCGGAGGAGGAATGAGGTTTTCCTCGCCGCGCTGCGGCGCGGTTAATGCGGGGCTGACGCATGCGGTTCCCCAGGAGGGACGGCCCGCGGAAAAGGGATGGGCGCGGGTGTGGCATTACGTTATACTCGACTGCAGCACACCCATGTGCCATGCGGAGAGTTGGCCGAGAGGCTGAAGGCGGCGGTTTGCTAAACCGTTATAGGGTCAAAAGCTCTATCGAGGGTTCGAATCCCTCACTCTCCGCCAGCAAGTCTGAATCTCTTCCTTCTCGCTGGACCGAATAGCGAATACCCGCCCTTTTGGCCCGATATTGCGGGCTTCTCACCGGACCGGAGAGTTCTCCAGAACCCCATGAACGGCAGGATTCGAAGGTGGACTTCTCCGCACCCGCGGATCGAAGTCCGGTTTTCGCGTCGCCTTTCAAGAAAGGCTCACTTGCGCAATATGCAGCTCGCTGCAGATGCGGGCGCCACTATCTTTCCGGTGATCCCATCGCTTTAACATCAGCCAGTGAGCACGGCTGACATGGTGCAGGCGTTTGTAGACCGCGTGCCGGCACACTCTTGGGATGACTGAGAGAATTGATCCCGCCTTACGGAAGGTCGGTTCAGCCAAAGCGCCGTCGATGTCAACGCTGAGGCTCTCAAGCGACGGGTCACTCGCTGATTGGAGGAAGAATCAGTGTGGCTCAGAACACCCAAGGTCGGCTATCATCGGATTTGAATATCGACAAACCTATCAAAGAGGAACAATGCCCCTATTGTGATCCGCCGCACCTATCAACGATGGGCCGTGAGGTGACTGGCCCTTTGGCCCGATATTGCGGGTTTCAACAGACCGGAGGGTTCTCCGGAGGGTTCTCCAGAGGGTTTCGTGGAAGTCACCTACGAACTGGTGCCAGGTAGCGCGGCATCCAGTTCTTGAAAGGCTCTCATGATCCTGTCTGGGCCAGCACGATTCCATACAATGATGCCGCCCTTGCGTCCATTCCTGATTCAGCGTCACGTTCTTTGCCGGTAAAGCTGGACACCGTAAATGCCCGTTGGGCGCACAACATTGCGCTGCATCCTAACGTTGGCCTCCCGTCATAACGACATCCCGGTTCCAATCGGAGGGGCTATATAGACCGTCCCCTCCCGCCGACCTGTGGCAGAACTTCAACCCGGCGCTGGAGGATGGCAGCGATCTTTGCTGCATCGCCTAGACCAGCCCACAAATTCAGCCTTCGACCATCTGCAAAGCGGATTCGCAAATTTCCTGGATGGGCTCTCAGCGACTCGACGTCATCGTAGGATTCGGAGTACGGGTTGAACGGGAATAACCGCACCGTAATCTGCTTGCTTGTAAAACGTACAGTTGTGAATGAGAACCGGTAGGCGATCCAGAACAAAGTGACCAACATCGCTAATGATATGCACTGCATGTAGATCGGAAAGAAATGGCCACAAAGGTACGTCGTGATCAGCATGAAGGCTCCTACAAGGAGTATGGCAACCACGCGGTCTTGTGCTGAAAGCTTGGCAACATATTCGCCGTGTTCAAAGCCACGCTTAGCACTGTCGCCTGTTGATTCGGGGGAGGAAGTCTCAAGCCGCCGAATCAGAGGAAGTGCAATACTCTGCACGGTAGCCAAGAGGAGCAACACACACATAAACCCGAATATCAATGTCCATCTGCTGTCGCCGCTATTCCTCGCCGCGACTAGCCCTTGCCAGCTTGCTAGTCCGCACAACGCAAGAGCACCGCTCAAGAATAAGAATCGCGCCCCTATTTTCTGATTTGGCTGAACCACATCTCACCTTCCAGATCTTCGACCGTATAGTGGATAGGCCGAGCTAAATAACGGAAAACGCCCCTGATTGCCAATCACTGACAAGGTGACCATCCGGTACTGTTACCCTGGGAATCGTAAGCACCCGTTCTGGCACACCCAGAGTTGTTTTGAAGATTAAGCCAGTCGAATTCGTTGCTGTTACTACTCCAAGCTGACCAAGTTTGAAGTCCTACATTCCCAGCTAACGCACCCGTGACTGAGTTGTATGCGCTGGCACGATTTCCAATCTGTTCTTGCGCAGCTTTCCAGGCAGCGATTTTCTGAAGTCGCTTGATGTTGTTTACTACGTTTCCAAACGGTGTCGGAGGCTTAGGCGCAGCCGTTGCGTTTATGATTTTGTATCCTGAACCAACGGCTTCCCCTATCACGCCGCCAGCAAAGCCTGTAGCTAAGTCATTTCCTATTGCGTCTCCGCTAAAAGCGTCTTCTCGAAGCGATGTGGCAGTACCATTCACCTTATCATTGTCGTCCTGTGTCGATGTCAGTTGACCATCCACGTAACGGTACTTGTAGTACGCGTGAGTGTGGAGTGCCCGGTTCCTTTTGTACCAGTGGAGATGAGACACACTGGTATGAGAGGAGCGGGAGATGGCGAAGGGGAAGAAGCATACGGCTGAGCAGATTGTGAGCTTGCTGCGGCAGATCGAGATCGCGGTTGGGAATGGGAAGACGACACCGGTGGCCTGTCGCGAAGGTGGAATCACCGAGCAGACCTACTATCGATGGCGGAAAGAGTACGGTGGGCTGCAGGTGGACCAGGCGCGCCGGCTGAAGGAACTGGAGCAGGAAAACACGAAGCTGAAGCGGCTGGTGAGTGAGCTGAGTTTGGAGAAGCTGGTGTTGAAGGACATCGCCTCGGGAAACTTCTAAGCCCGGAGCGGCGGCGCTGTGCGGTGGATCATGCGCAGGCGAACGGCATGAGCGAGCGTTGGGCATGCCGGCTGGTGAACCAGCCACGCGGCACGCAACGCTATCAGCTGACACAGCGCGAAGACGAGGATGCACTCACGAGGGCCATCGTGGAGCTGGCCACGCAGTACGGACGCTATGGCTACCGCCGGATCACGGCGCTGCTGAAGCGGGACGGCTGGCAAGTGGGCAAGGACCGCGTGGAGCGCATCTGGCGTCGCGAAGGGCTGAAGGTACCACAAAGGCAGAAGCCACGCGGACGGCTGTGGTTCAACGATGGATCGTGCATACGGCTACGGCCTGAACACACGAACCATGTGTGGAGCTACGACTTCGTGAGCGCGAGGACGCACGATGGCCGGACGGTGCGGATGTTGAACCTGATCGATGAGCACAGCAGAGAGTGCCTGATGATCCGGCCGGAGCGAAGGTGGAGTTCGGCCAAGGTGATCGAGGCGCTGGCCGACGCGATGGTGACGAAAGGCGTGCCGGAGCATCTTCGCTCCGATAACGGCCCGGAGTTCGTCGCTCAGGGTCTACGCAAGTGGCTTGCCGGAACAGGAGCGAAGACAGCGTACATAGAGCCGGGTAGTCCATGGGAGAACGGCTACTGCGAGAGCTTCAACTCGAAGCTGCGAGACGAGTTTCTGAATGGCGAGATCTTCTACTCGCTGAAGGAAATCCGAGTGCTGGCAGAACGCTGGCGAGTTCACTACAACACGATCAGGCCACACTCTTCGCTAGGCTACAGACCACCGGCGCCGGCGGCTTGTGTAGCAAATAGCTGGGGCATGGAGAAGTGGAAACCGCTACGCGCTTCCCACTTCTCCACACCCCCGACGGCGGCGGACTTACCAACTCATCCGCTGCGCTACACTAACAATCTCGCTGGTACAAAAGATCGGGCAGACCAGGAGCCGATCCGGGGTTCAAGGGATCGACCTTCGGCCGACATAGTAGGACAGACTCGGAACCGTCGCTCCACCATAATCACGGCCTCATTCACATCGACCATTACGATGGCCGGTCGCCCAAAGGCTTTGCACCCCACATCGGGTTAGACGTCTTCATAGGATCCTTGTTCTATGGCACAGATAAGGTTTTCCCGTACGGCTCTTATTAGAAACGCGAATGCATATGTACTGGCCTCCATACTCTCCCTGGCTGGATTGGTCCCGACGTTCGGTCAGGCGATTCAGCCACGAACCATCATCAATTTAGAGAAATATGGGGCGGCTCGGCCGAAAGGGCTGTTGCTTCTAGGACGCCACATGGTAGTTCTGGCCGACCATACCCTCTGGGTTGCATTTCCTACAAGTGTTGAGCGAGGTCTGGTTCGTCGCGATAGTGCACCGCACTACGACTTACGGTTTCTGCACCTGTCACCTACCGGAGTTGTGCTTGCTCAATGCACCCTTAATTTGCCAGACCGCCCTGCCGGTGCCACTCTATTCGTACATAACGCAGAAGGATTCACGGTCCATGCTGGCAATTCCTTAATAAGCTTTGGCGCTGATTGTAAGTCAGAGGCAGTGTTCTCTCTTCCTAAACTGGCAGACACCTTTCAGTCTGCGGATCGAAGAACACTAGTTATTACGCCGATCGGCGATCGTATCCAAGTCTTGGACGCGTACACTCTCAAGGAGATAAACCGAATTCCCCTCCCGGAGGGAGTTCGGTTTGAGGTAGCCGGGGGTGCATTTCAAAGCTCAGTCTGGAACTCTCTTATTATCATCAGAAGCAACGCAAACGGTCCTAGGCCGCTGTGCTACGCCAACCAACAGCTTCTCACGAGTCCAGCAGTTGGGAGAAGCTGGCGATCATTCTATTGCCCCAATGAAATTATGAGGGCATACGACGATAGCAGGATTATTGCTTCTAACATGTCCGCACAAGCGCCTAATATAGCTGTGTACGGATTGGGCGGCCAGATCCAACAAATATTCGCGATCCAGCAAGATAGCGTGGTAGCGGAATCCAGCTTTCGAAGTTCCTCCGCCTTTGCACCAGCCGTCAATCGCATTGGCGTGTTTATGTATGATAAGAAGCGATCATGGCTAGGGGCGAGTAAGATCGTTTCAGAGCACGTTGCGGTGATCGATCTTGCAACGCAGGAGACCTTGTTATCTGTGCCCGTAGAGGAGGACTCTTCTCTGACAGCCTGCAGTATCACACAGGATGGGACGTTCTTTGCAGTGATGAATGGATTCCACTTGAGTCTTTACGATCTTCCATAACACTGAAGGCCGCTGCGCGCTGGCCGTGCATTTGGCGTCGGCAACAGGCGGCAGCAATCGATACGCACGGGTTAGACAGAAACCCGTTGCACTACACGAATAAGGAACGGGATACCGCATCGGGGCTCGACTACTTCGGGGCGCGCTACTACAACTCCGCCATGGACGACATCCAGGAACGCTTCATCCAGGTTCGGCCAGGTGCTGATCGCCTTGCCATCACGGGGTGTAGCGACAAGTTTTCCGAAGGGCAGGGGATGCCAGTCACAAGGCCGGACAGTGACAGGAATGACTCTGGCTTCACCCCGCTCATGCCGTTCGATCGCCCGGGTCATTTCCCGGTCATAGCAGAAGTCGGAAGCGATGAAATCGGGGCTGACCAGCAGCAGGATTATCTCGGCAGCTTCCAGCTTCGCATCGATGGCCTGTCCCAGGTGGCTGCCGACTGTGATCCGGCGATCATGCCAGGTGGAGATGAGCCCTTGTCGCTTGAGCGCGGCGAGGTGCACTTCGAGCTGGTCGCGATAGCTTTCATCAAGGTGGGAGTAGGAAAAGAATAAGATGGGTGGCATGGCCTCGCGCTAGTGTAAAGCAAGTCAAAGGCAACAGAACGTAGCTGCGCGTCGGTAGTAGAACTGACATTTTGCTCTGCCCGATCTTTTGTACCAGCGAGATTGTTAGTGTAGCGCAGCGGGCGAGTTAGTGATTCCGCCGCAGTGGGGTGTGGAGAAGCACCCGCGTGTCGGCGGTTAGCGAGCGCTATTTGTTGAGTTGCTTCAGGCCAATCTTTGGGTTTCGGTTGGCGCTTCTTTCCAATTGCCGACAAACCGCGCCCTAAGTCACCGGGTGTGGGTTTATGGGGACTGATCCCTGCTTCGCACAACCTATCGCGTCTCGTACCTGGTTCGTCTAAGCCGGTCGCGCCATGTACTTGCTGAGTACATTGTTCAGGCCCTGGTTGGGCACACACTGCCGGGCCGAGAAGGACGACAGGATGTGGTCCAGTTCGGTCTCCGAAAGCCCTTTGAAGAGGCTGGCATAGAGCGGCTGCATGAGCGTTCCCGTATAGAAGCACAAGACGGTTTGGCTGAGGCAGCGGACATTCGATCGCGGATCGAGTTGCGGATCGGATACGGCCTGAAGGATCTGATCGGCAAGCTGCGCCGTCGCGTCTTTGAGCGGTGTTGGCGGCAGCCACTTCATCCAATCGTCGGTCCCGAGAGCACGCTTTTTGCGAAGAAGGTCCTTGATCCGTTCCATGTATGGCGATGCGGGGTCGAGCGTGAGCATGCCCATTACACCCACATCCTTGTAATTCCAGGTTGTCCAGTGAGCCTCATTGCGTTCAAAGATGCCAATTTGATCATCCAGCGCGCGGAGGCGGTCAGGGATCTCGCCGGCTGGTCCATTGAAGACAGATCCGAACTCGCCCACCCACAACGGCACGTTGTGCCGCTGCGTGAACTGCGTACCCTCCGCATCGAGGAAGAACCGCTCCTGTCTTGCCTCATTCCAGACGTCCGAACCGCCTGCAGTAGCGCCGGGATAAGGACCAGGACCGAAGCCGGGCACGGTGTAGTTGTGCGAACTGTAAGCCAGGTTGTCGTCGAAGGGCTTCTCGAATCCCGCGAACTGCTTGGCGTAGTTATCCCCCTCGAGGAAGATGATGTGCCGGGAATCGATCTTGCGGATCGCTGCTACAACGCGCCGGAACACGGCATTCATGCGATCCCAACGAGGCCTGTATTTGGCGGCGATGTTCCAGGGATAGTCGCCGATCTCGTTATTCGAGCAAGGCTCATTGAGGATGTCATATCCGGCGATGACTGCCCTGTTTGCATACCGCCGTGCGAACTCCTGCCACAGGGCGACATAGCGATCCTGGTAGGAGGCTACTGTCCAAAGGAGACTGATGCGAGACGCGTTGTCAGAATGCCAGTGTACGTTTTGCCATCCCTGGGCCGAATGGAGGTCGAGAATGACATAGAGGCCATGGTTCTCGCAATGGCGCAACACCTGATCGAGCCGGGTGAAACCGGATTCCTTGTATTTGAACGGCGCGGCATCGTCCTCGAAGTGCCGATAGTTCAGTGGAATCCTGACAACGGACGCGCCGGCCTTCTTGAGAAAGATGACGTCGTCTTCGTTGAAGAAATAGTCGAGCATACGCTCGAAGAAGAACTGCGCCCTTGAGGGGCCAAGCGCCTCCGCCATCTGCGCGCGTAGGGTGTGCTCCGCGCCGGGGTGGCCGTTGATGAAATCCTCCATGTTCATCCAGCCGCCAGGACAGGTTCCCCTGAGGCGAACTCTGTTCCCCTTGGCATCAACGATATGACGGCCGCTGACCCGGAGGAACTCCATCTTGTTTCCGTCCCCAGTGGTTTCGGCCGGGCGCGCACTGCTCGATGGTTTTGCGTCTGCCGCGACTGAAGTGCCCGCGAGCGCTGCCGCCCCGGTTAAGGCCGCCATCTTCAGGAATTCTCGCCGAGGCTGCAGTTCGGCTGCTTTCTTTGCCATGGGACCTCTTCCGAACACGGGTTGCGGGCAGACGCGACCAGCGGCATTGCCAAAGTCTGGGCGAAGGCCGCTCCGGGCACTCCGTGTATCGTATTGCACAGCGCTCGATCTACCGCCCCGCGCCCTGCGCTCCTTCCAGGTCAGCAGACTGCTCGTTCGGAGCGCCCGGGGTTGGCAGGTTCGATGCAACCTGCGTGCCGGCTTCATGCGCCCGGCTCAGCGCCGAGGTCATGGTCAGGCCCGTCCCCGCCACCTGGCTTCCGGCAGCATGCGCCTGCTTCAGGGGTGCAGAGGTCACAATTGCCACGCCCTCAAAACGACGAATCGACGCTACGGTCAAGTTCTCGGCGTCGGCCCCGTTGCCCACCGTAATCTGCTGCCCCACTTCGAAGCCAAAGGGGCTCGTCACAGGAATCGCCGTTGCCCCGGCAGCAACTTCCTTGCTCGTGGTCGTCGCTCCGCCCGTGCCCACACTGGCGATCACGCCGCGCTCGCGACCCGCTCCTGTGCCGATGATCACCTTTTGGCCGGCGTGGAAGCCGGACACACTGGCGACCTTGATCGCGGTGCTGCCAGCACTTGACCCGAAGGGCAGCACTGTAGCCGGCGCCACCACAAAGTCCGTGCAGTTGCTGTCCGTGTCCGCCCCATCAGGGAATCGCCCGGCGCTCCGGTTGAAGATCACCCCGGTGCCTGTGACTCCAAACGGTCCACCTGGCTCCGGGGAGGGGACAAAGCATCCCTCGCTCCGTTCGCCTGAGACCGCCTGATCTCCCTTCGCTGCCCACGGATCGGATAACCCGCCAAAATTAAGGCTATCGGCCACCACACCAGAAGCATCCCGCAGCACAAAGCTCCCTTCGCGCGCGGGGATGACGTGTCCAAACAGGAGATATCGTGTCGTCAACTCGGGCCCGCCGAACCACTGATCCGGCTTCGGATCACCTTGATATCCCGCGGTGGTCACCTTCGCATCCCGCACCACGTCGTTGATCGCGTGGGAGCTGGTAAGCGGCTGGTCCAGGGTAATGCCGGAGCCAAGTGCCTGCACTGGTTCGTCGCTGATGTGCACGAACTTTGTCGCAGGCTCAAACGTGATCCCTGTCCCACGATCGCTGAACGGCAGATTTGCTGCATGAGCAAACCGCAGCGGTGCGGCGAGATCCAGACCCGTACCCGGAGACACCACCCACTCATCGCGGCCGTGCTCCTTCCTGAGTCCCGGTGTAACCGTGATCTCCGCCCCGTTCCGGCCTTCTGGCTCCACCGCGCTGACCGTCACCTCTTCCATGGTCGCCGGCGTGCCTACCGTAATCTTGTTCCCGGCGGCAAAACCGTCCGCACGCCGAACCCGGATGCGTGTCGCTCCCGCGCTTACGTCCTCGGTCAGATTCGTCTGGCTCGCCTTCGTCCCCACGCGCGCCACGGTCACCGTCTCGATGCCATGGCCAGGGCTGTCGATGTCGAGCCGGATCCTATCACCAACGGAGATATCGTCCACAGCCGTCACTTGCAGCTTGGACGCACCTGCGGGGGCGGCGACGGCCAGGTAAGCCTGCGTCCCAGGCTTGCCCACTGCGGTCACGCTTGCAGTCTCATACTGCTCAGTGCTGTTACCACCAAACGGCACACTCGACCCGTAACCCAAAGCAATTTTCTCGCCCACCTTGAAGCCGGCAACGCTCTGCACCGGGACGTTTGTAGAACCCGGAGCCAATGTGATCGGCCCATCTGGAAGTGGCTGCCACACGGTTGTGTGGTCTGAGGCTGCCGATCCTAACGCCGTGATCTTGCGGCTCTCCGCCTCTTTCCCGGTCCCGATATCCACTGTGTCGCCCACGGACATGCCGGCAACCGAGCGCACGCTCACCGTTGTCTCGCCCACCCGTGCCGGCATCGCCAGCCCTGAGTTCGCCAACCCCAACAGATAGAAACTCTTGGGCTTCAACTTCGTGCCGGCCGGAATTCGCACCGAGGAAAACAGGGTTTGCTGCGCCGGCCGCTCCGTCAGCCTCCAATCGGAAAGATCAACCTCGGCGTTGCCCGCGTTGTATAGCTCGATAAAGGAGTCGGTCGCATTGCCTTCCGGACCGGACGAGGCGATCCGGAACTCGTTGATCCTCACCGGCTCGGCACTGCGCACCTTCTGTGCCATCGTGTCGTTTTGCTTCCGGCCCTTCGCCGCGTCTGTCCATGTGGCGTCGGCCACCAGATCACCATTGAACGGCTTCGGTCCCGCGGTGACCGTGAAGGTCGCGCTCACAATCGCACCCGGCGCCACTGCCTCAGGAAAGGTTCTGGATTTCTCCTTGGTCCCCTGTACAACAGCGCTCCACTCTTCGTCGGGCAAGCGCAGGCTCAGCACCAAGCCCGTTACGGGGGATCCGGTGGTGTTCGTGAAGGTCACCGTGGTGTCTCTGCTCGCACCCGGCAAGAACGACTGGACGCCGAGGGCCTTCTTTGCGAGGGCCGGAGTCACACTGAGCCGTTGCACATCATAGCCCGCGGCCACAACGTTTGCTTGCACCTGTTGGTCGATAGCATCACTCGGGTAAGTCCCGGAAGCGGTGACAGCACCTTCATAAAACGTGCCCTGCGAGCTGTTGCTATTGTCGCCGCCGTTGCCTAGCAGGATCGCTCCCTGTTTCCGCATGGGATCGTACGTGGAATTGACGCGCCGCCCGTCGAACATCACGGTCAACGGGCCTCGTTGCGCGTCCCCGCCCAGCGAAGCCCAGCGGTGCGGTTCCCCCTTCGCCATCGCCGTCACAAATCGCCAATGAATGTCCGGCAAATGGGCGCATAACCGCGACCCATCCGAGTTTACGCAACCGACAAGGTTGTTTTCCTGATCGGTCTCAATCCAGGGACCTGGGGGATTGCCGTGGATCCAGCCCGTGGTGTCCCCGAAATATGCCGTTTCCATCGTGCCGTTGTCATCGTCGCGGCTGTCGATCTCGGCGTTGCCGTAGTCGAAGCAGCAGCCACCATTGAAGTGGTGCCCATTGATGACCCAGTACTGCCCCTCAGCCTGATCGTCGACGGCCGTGCCCTTCGGGTCATCGATACGTAGACCTGTGCCGGGTTCGATGAAGACGCCATACACCTTGTGCCCCATCACGGTTACCGGCGCCATATCCGCAACGGGCAGGTTGTTCATGCCGCCCATCGCCGGGCCGCTGAAGCCGCCGCGCGGCGCCTGGGTCAGGTCGTTGTGTTTCGGCGACTGGTCATAGATCTTGCTGATCCAGCAGTAGGTATTCGCGCAAAACTCATCCTGCGCCGCCGCATCGGCATACCCGCCGGCGTCAAAGCCGGCTGGCACAACATTGATGTCCAGCGTCTTGCCATCCGACTGGCGCAGTACTTGGTAGAGCGGCCCATTGTAGGACTGGTACAGAGCTCTGGTCGTGCTGTGGGCGCCAACGCAGGGGTCTCCCGCCGCCGCGTAGATATCACACGGTCCCTGAGGTCGCACCAGCGGGCCTCCGCCGCCCTTCTGCGCCGTTTGCGCCATTGCTGCTAACGCTAGAACGAAGGTAAGTACCGCAAAACACTCTCGAAGCTTTCCAAACCTCATGGGCGAAACTCCTGATCAGCCGTCGCTCGCTTCCGTCTAAGAAGATAACCGCTTACACGGTAAAGCACATGGCCTTTATAGCTCTTTCGAGCGACAGTGTCATGGGACGCAGCAACATACTTATGCTTTCCGACAAACCAAGCGAGTGACGCATGTGCACCGAGAAGCGGCTTCTGAGCGATTTCAGAATTTCCCTGCAAACTTCCCTGTAACCCCGGAGAGCGGTTCGCAACGGACTCCGTCCACGCCAGCAAGTCTTCGGCGTAGGTCTATCCCGGCGCAAACCGCTCGGAGCGTAGGCCTAAGACATACCCAGTTCACGCCACAGGTGCAACAGCATTGCTGTGTTGCCGGACTGCTAGTTTGCGGCTGAGGGTAGCGAACCAGTGCCGCGCAGGGTCCTCGATCCAACGGTTAGCAAGCAGTCCAAGGCCAACGACCAAAAGGAAATAGAGCGCCTGCAAAAACACCTTGCTGAGTCCAGGACGCTGCGAGAGCAGCCAAATCAGGCGTTGCACCGGACCATCCAGCGCATAGACAGAGTAGGAAATGTGTCCAAGCCAGAGGAATGGGCGCAAAGAGAGGACGCGCGCCAAAGGTCCAGTATCGGCACAAATAGAGATGACCACAAGAAAGCAGAAGAACGGTGCAGATAACGCGAGTGCTGGAATGCGGAAGGAGTAGAGGATGTATGGCACAGCCACAAGTGCAAGCAATACCTGGGGAGCTGAGTGACTCATCATCCGCATTACACGTAGGCTCTTGGCCTGCTCATAGGCGGAATAGCCGAGAAAAAATCCGGCGATACAGCGAAATATCCCGAAGTCATAAGTCACGTCCATGCATAACCGCGTGATAGCACAACGGTGGACAACCAGCGTGCCGTAGGCGCAGATCAGATATGCGATCAGAAGGATAGCTAGCGCCACAAGTCGCCGCCTGCGCCTGACGAGCACAGCGAATGCACCAAACAGGACGTAGGTGTAGAACTCTACCCCGGCAGACCACATAGGCCCATTCAGGATGAGCTGATGGTAAAGCCCAAGAGGAGAGACAAAGGTAAGGCTTGCCAAGATCTGACCAAGCGGCAAAAAGAAGCTCGGAGTCCCGCCGTGAGCTACTAGGTAGAGAGATCGCCAGTTCACCACCGCAAGCATGCAGATAAGGCCTACGGCCATCATGGGAAAGAGCCGGCCGATGCGGCGGAGCATGAATGGCCAGAGTTCCTTCATGGACGTAAGCCGCGACATATAGGTTTTGGCGATCACGAAACCGCTCAGGACAAAGAAGGCGTCTACAGCCAGGTAGCCACTGCGCGCGGCATGGTAAAGAGGTAGCGGGCAATGGTAGGCTACCACCCAAAGCGCCGCAATTCCACGGAGGCCGTCGAGAGAATGGATTACGCGACGGTGTGGTATATCCGAAGCTGTGGGCAGCAGTCCTACTGAGAACACATGTTTCCGCTTTTGCCTGAGGCAAGGGTTAGGTGCATAGGGAGTGATGTGCTGAAAGGTGTCCGCTGTTGTATTTGACAACAACCAACTCACTCACCCAGGACCGGGATGCTTTCCTTGCCCCGCCATGTCGCTTGAAAGACTCCGAGATCCGTCCGCTGCTGGTCACGCATTGGGATTCTCCAGTGGGGTGGCTCGAGCGGACGCTCTCTGGGGACGGCCGCCCGGCAGTCCACATCTAGCGACTTGCAGGCTTTGCTCCTGACGAAAACCTAATCGTATGGTGGTCGATACAAGCCCAGGTCAATCGATTGCGTCAATGTCTCCTGCGCATGGTCATAGAAGCGCGCGATCGGAGGGCCGGTCAACACAGTTCTTGACGCGCGCACTTTGCCATTCAGAGTCTCCTGTTCCCACCGCATCATGCCTTGCACTACCTGAGCTTTCCGTGCGGAAAGAATACGGTAGCCGTCAAGATCGCTCCAGACCGCCAGAATCATGGAGCAAAGCAGGCATGCAATGAAGGCATTGGTCTTGTACGGAGTGAGCCTAGGAGTGGACCGGAACCTGCTAGTGAGAAACATGAAGCAGAAGATAAGCAGCAGGTCTGAGTATATGGTGTAACGCGAGGATAAGCTCTGCTGCACGCCAAAGCCGGATCGGATCCCCGACAGTCCGATTGCTGTCAGAAAGATCCAAACCATGGAGTAGAACACAGCAGGATGTGTGAACCGGTACCCTGTGCGCAGGGCTGCCACAAAACACAGACACGTGAGCGCAGCCAATAAGTATCGAAGAGGTGCAAAGGCCGATCCTAGAAAAACAAATGCATAAAGTAGATGGATGTGCCGCAGTGAATCGAGGACAGAGCCGGACCTGGGGGTCTGTGCGGCCAGAAAGTCGTAGTGATAGAAATACAATGCTGCCATCGCGAGCGTGCCGATGCACCAGGATATGAGGCGAACGAAGCGGCGACTCTGAAATAGAATTCCAAAACCGATGGGCGCCACCAGAAAGCCATTGCCCGATGACGCAGCAGAAAATGCAAGAGCGAGAACCGCCCACCAGAAGCTCGCGGCAGTATCTCGCGTCAGCAGCAGGATGGCCAATAGCGCAAAGAATATGACCGGAAGATTCTGGAGCCCAGCCATGGACCAATCCAGTGTCTCGGCATAGTGCAGTTGGATAAGGAAAAATGGGACTGGCGTGAATAGGAGTAGGCGCTCTCCAGGTTGGCAGCCGGGAAAAACGAACATTTTCCAGAGAACGAGAAGAATAAGAAGGACGAAACTGTTGCCCAGTGCCATCAGAAACAGGAAGTTGACATGTCCAATAATGTAATACTGTGCTGCGAAAATCGCATGCTCAAATATCAGCTTGTATTCGTTGTGTTGCGCGGTAAAGATGTAAGCTGTTTTGGCTCGGCTGCCATTGAGCCGAATCAGCACATTGAGGAAATTAAGAACCGCGGGATAGTCGTCCAGAAGAGGCATATTCACGGCCTCCATCTGCAAGATCACGCAAAAGGAGAATATAGGCAGAAGAAGTAAAGCCAGTCCGAGCAGCAATCTCTTCCTGTACGCGAGCGAGTGTTCCCACATCGAGAATTGACCCTTGTGCCTCAACCAAGTTGGATCCAAGGGCAAGAATACATTCCCGGTGAAGCCGCTGTCGGGTGCGAGATACGGTTCGCTCGTCTGCAAGGAGGGGCGGCCCGGGAACCATTGCATCTGCACAAGGTCACCGTGGGTCTTGCCGCGCCGTTTCGCGCGAGTACCCCGGAGGTCGTGCGCAGCGAGCTTGCCGAGTTCGGCATTGCGGCCTGGTCGAGGACCAGCGCCCCAGATGGCCTTCTCATCGGCGATTCCAGGCTCACCCACCTTGCCGCCGCGGTTCATCGGCCGGAAGATGGGGCTTCCTTTCGAGGGACTCTCGTACTGCTTCCCGCGCCGTACTCAAGCCCGGATCGAGGACGCTGACCTCGTGGATCTCCCCACGGTTGCCGACCAACCGCCCAGTGTCGATCGAATCGGCTTCAAGGTGGCTGGCAGGGCTATAATTGCCCGACTTCAACTGCACCCATACGCGCGGCACACACTAGCCGGCAGCGCGCGCATGTGAAGCGAACGGCATGAGGCATTTCGGGTTGTCAATGGTGCCGCCGGCCTGCTGGAATAGCGGCCTGCTGGAATGGCGGCCAACCAGGGTGTGCTCTTTGGTGCAGAGGCTACGGTATGGTCACCCTGGCGAGCTTGCGTGACGAGGAATGAACGAATGATTGTTGGGGTTCCGCGTGAAAGCTATCCAGGCGAACGCCGCGTCGCGCTCGTGCCGTCCGCCGTTGCGAACCTCAAGAAGATTGGCCTGGACGTGGTGGTGGAACAGAATGCTGGGCTTGAGGCCGGCTATCCCGACGCCGAGTACATCGCTAAAGGCGCGAAGGTAGTCACTGACCGAGCCGAGGTGTTTCGCACCGCCGATATTATCGTTCAGGTCCTTTGCTACGGCTCGAATGACAAGACTGGCAAGGCCGACCTTCCCCTGTATCGCCCCGGCCAATTGTTGATCGGATTCTTGCGGCCGCTGGGCCAACTCGAGACCCTCCAGGACATCGCCCGCGCGGGAGTTGTTTCCTTCGCCGTCGAGCTGATGCCCCGCGTTACCCGGGCGCAGAGCATGGACGCGCTTTCCTCGATGGGTACCGTCTGCGGCTACAGGGCTGTGCTGATCGCAGCCAACACGCTGCCACGCCTGTTCCCCATGATGACCACCGCCGCTGGAACGATTACGCCTGCGCGTGTGTTGGTGATCGGCGCCGGTGTAGCGGGCCTGCAGGCGATTGCGACGGCTCGGCGGCTCGGTGCGGTCACTTCGGCATACGATTTACGTCCCGCTGTGAAGGAGCAGGTGCAAAGCGTCGGGGCGCGATTCGTGGAGCTGCCCATCGAAGCGCAAAATGCGCAAGATGCGGGTGGCTACGCGCAGGCGCAAAACGAATCGTTCTACAACCGCCAGCGCGAGCTGCTGACCCGCGTCGTCGCCGAGAGTGACGTGGTGATCACGGCGGCGGTTATTCCCGGGAAGAAGTCGCCGATCCTCATCACGCGCGAGATGGTGGCGGGCATGGCGCCGGGTTCGGTGATCGTGGATCTCGCGGCTGAGCGCGGCGGGAATTGCGAACTCACCCAGATCGGCGAGAAGTTCGTTGCCGGCGGGGTCACGATCATCGGCTGGGTAAACCTGGGCAGCAGCGTCCCACACGACGCGAGCCAATTGTATGCGCGTAACATGGTGGCCTTTATTACGCATCTTGTGAAGGAAGGCAAGCCACGCCTCGACGCGGATGACGAGATCATCCGCAACACCCTGGTGACGCGCGGCGGCGAGGTGGTGAACGTGCGCGTCCGCGAATTTTTCGCAATGCCGCCCGCGGTCAATCAGGAGCAAGCGCCGTAAAAGGAGGATCGGAGTGCCTGCGGATTTCATCTCGAATCTTTTCGTGTTCATTCTGGCGGGCTTCGTCGGGTTTGAACTGATCAAGCGCGTTTCGCCGCTACTGCACACCCCGCTGATGTCGCTGACAAATGCGCTTGATGCTATTGTCGTGGTCGCCGCCATCATCATTGCCGGCCTGCACGAGACGACCCTCACGACTGTACTCGGCACCATCGCCGTGGCTGCTTCGTTCAGCAACATGGTCGGCGGCTTTCTGATTACTGACCGGATGTTGCGCATGTTTAAGGCCGGGAAGCCCAAGAAATCATGACAACTGTCGCCATCGGGCAGCTCATCGACTTCGCCTACATAGCTGCAGCCGTCCTCTTCATCCTCTCGCTGAAGTGGCTCAGCTCGCCGTCAACTGCACGTCACGGAGTCATTGCCGGCGAAATTGGCGCGGCACTTGCTGTCGCAGCGACACTCTTCAATCCCGCCCTTGTGCAATATAAGTGGATCGCCATCGCGCTGATCATTGGCGCCGCCATCGGCATTCCACTCGGCCTGGTCCGCATGACGGCCGTGCCTCAGCGAACCGCTCTTAGTCACGCGTTCGGCGCTTTGTCCGCAACCATGATCGGTATCGCCGAGTATTACGTGCACGCGCCGCATGTCACGAAGTTCAGCATGGTCGAGATCGCAATGGAAGTGATCATCGGCTCGCTGACCTTCACCGGCAGCCTCATTGCTGCCGGAAAGCTCCAGGAGATTCTCCCGCAGCGCCCGATTACCTACCGCGGGCAGAACATCGTCAGCCTCTCGGTCCTCGGCTCCGCGATCGTAATCGCGATTGTTCTCACGATCCATCCGGATTACATGCACCTCTTCCCAGCCATGGTGGGGGTCGCGTTGTTCTTCGGAATCCTGCTGGTCACGCCCATTGGCGGCGCGGACATGCCGACTGTCATCTCGCTCCTCAACGCGTACGCCGGCCTCTCGGCCGCCCTCCTCGGGTTCGTGCTCAATAGCAAGGTTCTCGTCGTCGCCGGCGCGCTCGACGGCTCCTCGGGCTTCATCCTTTCCGTGATCATGTGCAAAGCCATGAATCGCTCGTTCACCAACGTCATGTTCGGTGCATTCGGCCAGGTTCAAGCCGGCGCCAAAGCAATCGCCGAGGAACGAACGGTTCGCAGCGCCAATGCCGAAGAAGCTGCCGCGATTCTCTCCGCCACCAGCAAGGTCGCCATCGTTCCCGGCTACGGTATGGCCGTCGCTCAGGCCCAACACAAGGTCCGCGAACTCTACGAAATTCTCACCAAGAAGGGTATCGATGTGAAATTCGGCATCCATCCCGTCGCGGGCCGCATGCCCGGCCACATGAACGTCCTGCTTGCCGAGGCCGACATCCCTTACGATCGCCTCTTCGATATGGACGACATGAACTCCGATCTCCCGCAAACCGACGTCGTCCTTGTCATCGGGGCCAACGATGTTACTAATCCCGCCGCGCGCACCGACCAGTCCAGCCCCATTTACGGCATGCCCATAATCGACGTGGACAAGGCTCAAACCGTCATGGTGATCAAGCGCAGCATGAGTCCAGGCTTCGCTGGAATCGATAATCCTCTCTACTATGTGGACAAGACTCTGATGCTCTTTGGCGACGCAAAAGCCTTTGTGGGCGACATCGTCCGCGAACTTGCGGGCACTCACCACGGCTAAGCTCGTGGTGATTTTGGGGAGAAGCCTGGCGCCCCTGGCCGCGGTCTGAAGAGACCGGGGTGAAGTCGGGACGCTTAGCCTTCCAGGCGACTGGATGCCCGACCTGAACATCAGCCGGGTTGCTCGCTTTCAGGAGGCAAACTCGTTCAGGTTCATTCCCAGCGGATACGTTTCGCCGTGGTCCAGCAGTTCCTGCCACGTGACTTCGCGTTTTTGGTACCCCGCCATGCGCCCCAGCATGCAGGTAAGCGCCGTATCCACACCTTCCGGAATCTGGTTATGGTATTTGCCGGATGTGATGCTCTCGATGAAAGTGCGGTCCTTCTCGCGATCAGCAAGCGCCAGATTGTCAGAGAAAGCGCCGTTTGCCGCAAAGGTGCCGCTTCCTGCCGCTTGAGGGTTCGTGTCCTGCCAGGCCCACGGTTGGGAGCCCTGAATACGAACGGGGCCCGAGTACGGGAGGTCGGCCATGGCATCCGCTCCGAAAAGATGGAGCGCCGCATCGAAGGTGCCGTAATCGCCAAACTGTGTTGAAGAAAAGCTGACACGAACATCGTTCGGGTAGGTGTAGCTCACCTGGTAGTTGTCCCAGCAGTCGCCTGCATGGGTCAGGATATTGCGCCCACCAGTCGTCACTGCTTTCAGCGGGTGTGCTCCCAATGCCCAGTTGCATAGGTCGATGATGTGGATATTCTGCTCGACCAGAATGTCACCGGAGAGTGCGCGATCCCAGAGCCAGTTCCGCAGCCGGTATTCATCAGCGGACTCACCGGGCCGCGTCTTCTCCTTCGAAGCGGGTGCGTTGTAATTCCCCGTCAGAGTGGCGACTTTTCCGAGTGCTCCACCGTGTATCCGTTCCATGGCCGCGGCGATCGGAGGCGCGCTCCTCACCTGAAAGCCTACGTCCATACTGACTTTTCCATCTCCCCGTTTCGCGATTTCCAAAGCTCTTTTTGCCTGCACCACGTCGATGCCCACCGGCTTCTCGCAATAGACGTGCTTTCCACCTGCCACGGCGGCTTCCAGGTGCGTGACATGGAACCACGGCGGTGTCGAGATCTGGATCATATCGATCTCTTTCGAGTGCGCCAGTTCCTCAAAGGCGTGTGGTCCATGAAAGAGCAGGCTCGGATCAATCGCGGGCTGTCCCAATTTCGCATTTACCTGGTTGAAGTTATCCCGCCCGGCGGCCAGGTTATCCGGGAAGATATCGGCCAATGCCACAATGCGTGCCGTCGTGTTCTGCGCAAATGAGGTCGCCACGGCAGTTCCCCTGTTTCCGCAGCCAAGCAGACCCAGACGCACAGCAGAGTTTGCCTGGTATCCAAACGCAGTCCTGGCGCTCACCAAAAGCAGGCCAGAAGCGGCCGATCCCGCAAGAAAACTCCGACGATCCATGCGTTCTTCTTCCTCCATGTAGTTAGGTGCAGTTCGTCTCTGGATCATGCGATTTACACCGTGGCGAGGACCTGCTCAAGGTAGAGCTTCTCGTTGCGCACATCTTCGATCTGTTGCGGTCCGGACGTTTCCCGCTCAATGGTGATGACACCCGTATACCCGGCGCGCTTGAGTTTCGTGAAGACCTGCTTGAAGTCCACCAATCCCTTGCCGATCAACACCTCTTCGCCAAGCTGGTTCGGATCCGTTGGCCATCGTCCATCTTTTGCGTGCACGCTTCTCACGTGCGGCCCCAGGATATCCACTGCATCGACCGGATTCGCCTTGCCATACAGAATCAGGTTTGCAGTGTCCAGGCCCACCCCCAGGTTGGGCTGGCCGACATCACGCAGCATCCGCGACATGGTCGTGGGTGTCTCCTGCCCGGTCTCCATCAGGAAGCTCTGGCCGTTGGACTGGCAATGGATGGCCACCTCTCGAATTGCGGCAACGGTTTCCGGGTAGAGCGGGTCTGCCGGATCTTCAGGAATGAATCCGCAATGCGTCTGGACCTGGGATACGCCGAGCTTCTTCGCAAAATCCGAGACGCCCGCAAGCGCCGCGATGCGGGCAGCGCGGGTCTTTCGTGGTACCAGCCCGATAGTAGATGGCCCTTGCAGGAAGTTCCATTCGAGCGGCGGTGGACCGACGACCTCCACTGTCGTCGCTCGCACGCCATACCTGGCGAGGAGATTTCCGATCTGGTCCGCGGCCGCCGGCGTGAACCGCCCGATGTAGTCATCGAGTGAGAGGAAACAATTCTTGAACCCCAGATCGTGCACCCTGCGGATCGTTTCCTCGGGCGCCTTCGCCGGGGCAATCAGCAGGCCAAGCTCCATCGGCCCCGGGGCGTTGCCGCTGGCCTGGCTAACCAGGGCTGTTCCTGGCCCTCGGTAAGCGAGAGCTGACCCATAGGTGAGCGCGGCCGCTGCTGCCACGCCTAGAAATGTTCTTCGTTCCATTCGGACCTCTTCTGCCCATGCATTAGAGCATCACCGCCCTTCCGCTGCCAACGCTGTGGGCAACAAGCGTCCTCGTCCTGGAGGGGTGCGATCAGCACCGAACGGGTCTGCATCGAGATCCGTCCCACTCGTATACAGCGCCTCATATTTTGAGGAAAATCCTGCGGCGGTAGAGCAGGTAGTAAATGACGACCCAGCAGACCGCAACAAATGCGAGCGAATAAAGCAAGGAAGCGAAAGCTGGGTTCGGCACGAAGCTCAAGAAGGACCCGAATATCCATCGCTGCAACGCAACGCGAGGACGAACATAGATGGCGAACAGTGTGGATGCGAGTAGTTCCGAGAACACATAGGCCGTGATCGCATTCGTTCCGAAGACAAGCAGCACTGTAAACAGGCCAGGCCGCTTTGCAATTTCTGTACTTCTGCTGTTTCCGCTCCGGATATCCACCGCCCAGATGAAGCAGGCGAGCAGAAGAAGGCTCCATCCCGCTGCAAAGAGCACGAAGGAGCTGGTCCACAGCTTCTTGTTGATAGGAAACGAGAGGTTCCAAAGACCGCCGAGCAATATGCCGCTTAGTCCGGCGACGGCGATACCGCGGGCCTTTTCTGCGAGGGTCCGCCCAGCTCGCAGCCATAAACCGGTGAGTAAGCCGATCAGCGCAGTCCCGAGCGCAGGAATCGTACTCAGCAGGCCCTCTGGATCACGCGTCTGCTCGTAGAGGTGCGAAGCCGAGAAGATCTGCCGGTCAAGCCATGCCGTCAGGTTTCGGTCAGGGTCAAGCAAGGGAATGCGATGCGTTGGAACGCCATAGCCGGGAACGGGCACGAAGCGCATGAGCGCCCAATAGCCGCCAAGGGCAACTATTACCAGGACAACCTTGTTTCGCCAATCGGGAGTGATCAGATACAGGGTGGCAACCACGAAATAACAGATCGCGATGCGCGGCAGCACTCCGTAAATGCGTAGGGTATGCAGGTCGAAATGAGGAAAGCTGTTCACGAGCAGGCCCAGAAGAAACAGCACCACGGTCCGCCGGACGATATGGAGGAATAAGGCCATCCGGTTGGCGCCCCTGGAGAGTCGCGCTCCGGTGGAAAGCACCGTGGTGACGCCCACCAGGAACAGAAAGGTCGGAAAGACCAGGTCAGTCGGTGTGAATCCATTCCAGGCTGCGTGCTTCAGCGCCCAGTAAGCCCGCGCACCATCGCCGTTGTTGTTGACCAGGATCATGAAGCCGATGGTGAGGCCGCGCAACAGATCCAGCGATAGCAGCCGGCCTGTTCTTGTGTCCGTGCCTGTCGTTGCGTTTCCTGCGGAGGGACTTGTCTGCAGCATCGATTCAGCCTCCAGGATTTCGCCAGTGCTCCCGCTCATCCCTCTGCGGGATCATATCTGGTCACGTTCACAGATGTTTGAAACAGCCCATTTGCCTTTGTAGACTTTCCTGCGAGTTCCCTGCTTTGACTCTCAAGCTGGTGAAATGACACAGCTCTGACACCTGAGTGACAACTCCTCCGCGGCAACACTCTAGCGTGACTCGGTATGCACCCGATCCCGCATGCACTTGCCCAGGAGGTTACATGCAGATGATTCGAAGTAAGTCGATTTTTCGCGCAGTTATCGCAGGTGTCGCCGTGGCGGCACTCCCAGTTTTCTTGCAAGCGCAGCACTATCAACAGACGAACCTTGTGTCAGATGGCGCCGGCGCGAAGATCAAGGATATGCACCTTGTCAATCCATGGGGCCTTTCACGCGGTTCCGGCAGCCCTTGGTGGGTGTCCGACAACGGCACCGGGCTCTCTACCCTGTACCTTGGCACCGGCTCCCCGCAGCCCCTGGTCGTAACCATACCTCCGGCCGACAGCTCCGGAGGTGCAACAGGAACGCCGACGGGCACAGTTTTCAATGGCGGCCCGGATTTCGAGATAGCTTCGGGATCGCCGGCGGTATTCCTCTTTGTCACGGAAGACGGCACCGTTTCCGGCTGGAACCCGAAAGTAAATCTGACCAAAGCCGTCATCAAGGTCAATCAGAAAAATGCGTCTGTCTTCAAGGGCGCAACGATTGCCCAGGCTGAGTTCAACGCGGGTCGTCCCCGTCAGTATTTATACGTTGCGGATTTCAGGCAATCCCGTGTGCAGGTCTATGACACGAGCTACAGCTCCATTCACTTGCCCGAACGAAGCTTTCGGGATCCAGAACTGCCAGCTGGTTATGCGCCCTTCAATGTTCAGAACATTGGAGGCGAAATCTATGTAACCTACGCCGTCCAGGACTCGGCCAAGCACGACGAGGTGGATGGCGATGGCTTGGGCTACGTTGATATCTTCTCGCCGACAGGCGGCCTCCTCCGCCGCTTGCAGCACGGCCCCTGGTTCAATGCGCCGTGGGGACTGACTCTTGCTTCCGGCGACTTCGGAATTTTCAGCCACAGTCTGCTGGTTGGCCAGTTCGGCAGCGGTACCATCCTGGTTTTCGATCCGGTGAATGGACACTTTCGCGGCTGGTTGCGAGACAAGAACGGCAGCGTAATCCGGAACGAGGGACTATGGGGCCTTTCTTTCGGCAATGGAACGAATGCGGGTCCGGCTAACACACTTTTCTTTTCCGCCGGCTCCAATCACGAGCAGGATGGGCTGTTTGGCAGTATAACGGCCATCGAGAATCCTTACGGCAACGATCGATAGCCTCGTCAGGAGCGCACGCAGCCGCGATTGCGATTGCGTGCGCTTCTCCCGTTGCGATGCTGCTCAAAGCAGCTTGGAGACAGCCCAACCCTCTAGCTTCCGAGATTGAGCGAGGAAGATTCTCTTCCGTCGAGGATGTCCTCTATCAGAGTGATAGACCCTGATGATGAAGTAGGCTCGTTCTTCGGAATGGCGTGCCATATCGGCATCATCGGTCAGCGGCACAGGGCCGTCGATGCCACCTTCTGCGAGACAGCGTCGGTACGTGTTGCGGCATTCCGGGTAGAAGAAATTGACATCTCGAAACTCACGGCAGTACCTTTGGAAAGCTTTTCTATGCCGCTGCTTACTGGTGGGGGCTGCCATCTGTAAGGACGACTTGAACGGTTTTGTGTCTTGTCCGATATAGCTACCTTGGAGCGAGGTTCAGGTGCAGTGTCATAACCTCAGTGATCCTCTTGACCTGGTGAATTGATAGCCGGACCGTCCCATCCCGATATGTTCGCCTCGGCAACTGCCGGTTGCGCACGAGATCACGCCGGCAGGAATGAGTGGTGATGGGGGGTAGGTGGTACATCGTTGGGCTCGTAGCGGCCGCTATCGCGATCAGCTACTTCGATCGGCAGTCACTGCCCGTGGCCATTGCTGCGATCCAGAAGAACATTCCATTGTCCGACCAGCAGTTCTCGTACCTGGGAACTGGGTTCCTCCTCACCTATGCGGCGATGTACATCGGCGGAGGACGCCTGCTGGATGCGCTTGGTACACGCCGCGGCTTCATGTTGATTATGATCGGCTGGTCCGTTGCATGTACGCTGCACGCAGCGGCCAACGGGTTTGGCGTGCTTCTGCTGGCTCGCCTTGCTCTGGGCGCTGGAGAGGGCGGCGGCTTCCCTGCTGCGACGCGTGTGGTGGCGGAATGGATTCCTCCGGACGCGCGTTCCACAGCGATGGGCCTGATCAATGCCGGAACGGCGGTCGGATCCGTGTTGGCGCCACCGCTCATAGGCTTTGTTCTGCTGCACAGCGGCTGGCGAGCTGTGTTTCTGCTGTCCGGAGGAATTGGCCTGATATGGGTTGTGTGGTGGTCGCTCACTTATCGCCCTGATGGCAACACTCTCTCCGTAAACACACTTGACGCGCGGCTGATCGCGAACGAGATGAGTTGGAGCGACATCCTGAAGATGCGCAACACGCAGATGTTCGTGTTCGCCAAGTTCATGAGCGATTCAGCATGGTACTTCCTGCTTTTCTGGCTACCGAAATACCTTTATGACGCGCGCGGATTCGATATCAAGCACGTGAGCTATTACGCATGGATTCCCTATGCAGCGTCTGGCGTGGGAAGCTTCGCCGGGGGCTGGTTCTCAAGCTGGCTGCTGCGTCGCGGGTTTTCGCTGGATGTATCACGCAAGCTTGCGCTAGGGCTCTGCGCGGCGGGAATGCCGGTGGTTATGCTGGTATCGATCTCACCGGTTAAAACAGCCATCGTGTTGTTTAGCATCGCCTTTTTCTGTCAGCAGGCGTGGTCGGGGCTCATCATGACGCTTCCAGCGGATATTTTCCCACTCAGCATCGTCGGCACCGTTGCGGGACTGATCGGCTTCGGAGGCGCTATTGGCGGGGCGATCTTCAGCCTGGTTGCCGGTCGTATGCTGCAAATCGGGTTTACCTACGCGACCATATTCATCTTTGTCGGATCCTTTCACCTCATCGGATTCCTTGCCATTCTGGTATTCGCGGGTAAGATTCGCCCGCTTCGCGCTGTAGACCTGAAACGGGGAGAGTTTGCATGAAAATCACGGAAGTACGCACCCGAGTTGTTCAGTGGGAAGGGGAAACCGTTCCGCTCCCACCGCACTTCTGCACCAACCCGATGGATCTAGTGGCCTTTCGAGAGGCCTCGATGGGCAATTTCGCGTTTCACAATTGGTTGCTGGTCGAGATCTTTACCGATGCGGGGCTGGTGGGGTTGGGCAACGCCGCGTTGTCGCCGGTGGTGACGAAATCGCTGATCGACATCTATTTGAAACCGCTACTGCTCGGCGCAGATCCCTGGGATATCGAGTACCTCTGGCAACAGATGTACCGCCGCACTCTTGCGTTTGGCCGGAAGGGTGTGGCGCTGACAGCAATTTCGGCGGTGGACATCGCGCTTTGGGACTTGCTGGGGAAGTCTGCGAAGCAGCCCGTATTTCGACTGCTGGGCGGCAGGACAAAGGACCGCATCCCGGTGTATGCAAGCCGCTTGTACGCGATGCCGATCCCGGAGTTGCGTGCGGAGGCGCAGAAGTACAAGGACGAAGGCTACACCATGATGAAGCTGCGCTTCGGCTGGGGACCGCTCGACGGCGCCGATGGAATGCAAAAGAATTTGGAATTGGTCCGCACGGTGCGCGAGGTGGTCGGTGATGGGGTGGACATCATGACAGACGCTTATATGGGCTGGTCGCTCGACTACGCCAAGCGAATGCTGCCGCTTCTGGAGCCCTTCCATCTGCGCTGGCTGGAAGAGCCTGTCATTCCAGACGACACGCGTGGTTATAAGGAGCTGAAGAGCTATGGGCGGGTTCCGATTGCGGGAGGGGAGCACGAATTCACGATCTTCGGGTTCCGCGAGCTGCTGGAGAACAATGCTGTCGATTACATCCAGTTCGATACGAACCGCGTAGGGGGCATCAGCCAGGCGCGCAAGATCTCCGCAATGGCCGAGGCCTTCCAAATTCCTGTCGTTCCGCATGCCGGGCAGATGCACAACTACCATGTGGTCATGGCCAGTCTGAACTCACCCATCGCGGAATTCTTCCCCAAAGTGGATGTCGAGGTTGGGAACGAGCTGTTCTGGTACATCTTCGACGGTGAGCCTGTACCTGCCAACGGCTATATCGACCTCGACGATGAGCTGCCCGGACTTGGCTTAACGGTGAACGAAGAGTCGCTGAAACGCTTCAAGATCGTGGAATGACACGGGAGACATGCATGTCGAAGGAACGGGTGGCACTGCTGGGTACAGGAACCATGGGAAGCGGAATGGCGCGCAATCTTCGGAAAGCCGGCTTTCCGCTTGCTGTTTACAACCGCACGCGAGAGAAGGCTGAAATCCTGGCGGAAACCGGTGCTCAGATCGCCGGCACTCCGGCGCTGGCGGCTAGTAATGCCGCGGTAGTGCTCTCGATGCTCGCCGATGATGAGGCCTCTCGCGAAGCGTGGCTGGGGCCGAAGGGTGCGCTCGCTGCAATGCAGGCAGGCTCGGTCGTTATCGAGTGTGGAACGGTGACCCCGGAGTGGGTAAAGCAGTTGCAACACGAAGCGGAAGCTCGCGGCTTGCGGATGATGGATGCGCCGGTAACCGGCAGCCGTCTCCAGGCAAACGCCGGGGAACTGACGTTCCTCGTGGGCGGCGATCCCGCAACGTTGGAAGCCGCGCGGCCTGTGCTGGCGGCCATGAGCAAATCCATCGTGCACCTCGGTCCTGTGGGAAGCGGTGCGTTGCTCAAGCTCATCAACAACTTCCTCTGCGGTGTACAAGCAGTCTCATTTGCAGAGGCCCTCGCCTGGATCGAGCGGAGTTCTTTGGATCGCGCGCAGGCTTTGGAATTCCTGAACGGAGGCGCGGCGGGAAGCAATATCTCCAGAGCGATGTCCGAGCGCATGACGGCCCGAACCTATGATGTGAACTTCATGTTGCGGCTCATGGACAAGGACCTTCGTTACGCTCAAAAGGCTGCCGCGGTAAATGGCATTGAGCTGACAACGGCGGCCTGCTCCAGAAAGCTTTTCGAACAGGCAGAAGCCGCAGGATATGGTGAGCGCGACATGGCCGCCGTTGTCGAGGTCCTGCGCTCGAAGTTCGAGGTCTAGATATTCCGAGAAGCGCGGAATCAGCTTAACTTCCGTATCCTCCACAATCACCGATCGGAGTTCATATGACTGCTTCCTCCCAGCGCGAACGATATCGTGGGGTCTTTCCCGTAGTGCCGACCATCTTCGACGAGCAGGGCTGCCTTGATCTCGATGGGCAGCGGCGCTGTGTCGACTTCATGATCGATGCTGGCTCACAAGGAGTCTGCATCCTGGCCAACTTCTCGGAGCAGTTTGTGCTCTCGGATGAAGAGCGAGAGTTGCTGACCGGAGAGCTTCTGAAACACATTCGCGGACGTGTGCCCGTGATTGTTACAACCACGCACTTCAGCACAAAAGTCTGTGCAGAGCGCAGCCGTCGAGCCCAGGACCAGGGCGCCTCGATGGTCATGGTGATGCCCCCGTATCACGGCGCCACCATACGTGCCACACCGGGGGCAATCCGGAGCTTCTTCGAGCAGCTCTCGGACGCTATCTCGATTCCGATCATGATCCAGGATGCGCCGGTGAGTGGTACTCCCATGCCCGCGTCGTTCCTTGCACAGCTCGCGCGAGAGATTGAGCACGTCGCTTACTTCAAGATCGAGAGCGCCCAGGCAGCCTCGAAGCTGCGTGAGCTGATCGAGCTTGGAGGGGAGGCCATCGAGGGGCCCTGGGACGGCGAGGAAGGGATCACCCTTATGGCCGATCTCGACGCGGGGTGCACAGGAGCCATGACAGGCGGCGGCTATCCGGATCTCATCCGGCCGATCCTCGAAGCTCATTTCTCAGGGGACCGCGCGTCAGCTATGGAGCAGTACGCGCGCTGTCTTCCTCTCATCAACTTTGAAAACCGGCAGTGCGGATTGCTCGCAGCGAAAATCCTGATGAAGGAAGGTGGGATCATCAATTGTGACCTGGGCCGCCATCCCCTGCCCCAGGTTCATCCGTGCACCCGGACCGAACTGATTGAACTTGCCCGTGGACTCAATGCAAAGGCTTTGTCCTGGGCCAAATGACGATCTGGATTTTGCCAGTCCGACCAGTCTGGGTGCGCGGCTGCACACGGTTCACGCGGCTGCACACGGTTCACCTTCTGGCGCGCTGATCAAGGCCGCATGGTCGAAGGGATCAACCGGCGGGCTGAACTTTCCGCAGAGGGCGGATCGGCCAAGTTTTAGGCTGGACGAATCGGCGGATCGATGCCGGCCGCGCCTCCCGTAAAAGGAGGCGCTTCTCCGGCCCGCCGTTTCACCGCACCCGCACCGCCTTCACCTGCGCCGTCCCGCTATCGTTCCCAATGGTCAGCGTCACCGTCACCGGATTCGCCGCCCCGGTCAGGTTCACCGGCGAGCCCGCCGCCGCGAAGTCATACCGGCCTCCGCTTAGAGGCGTAATCACCGCTCCCGTCTTCACGCCGTTGATCGTCCCCTCGTACGCATACGGAGCATTCGCCCCGCTGCCTACTTTGTGGAACGAACCCGCCGGGATCGTCACCGTGTAGCTGCCAATTTGCAAGGTCACCGCCTCGCTCGCGGGATGGATCCCCGTGCTGCTCGGCCCCGGCGTGAACACCGCATCCAGCGCATACCCATACGGCCTCTGAGTAAAGATCGCCAGCGCCGCCTTGAACGACGCAAACTCCCGCAGCAGAGGTACAAAACCGCTGCCCGCGATCTCGAAGACCGTGCCATCTCCGGACGCTCCGCCTCCTGAGGTCGTCCCGAAGAGGTTGCCGTTGCCGTCAGCGATCAGGCTGGCGTACGGATATGCGCCATCGGTATAGTTGAAGCTGACCAGGGTAGTCGGCGTGCTGGCATACCCGCTCGCCGTCTTGGCGATCTCGAAGACCGTGCCATCTCCGGACGCTCCGCCTTCTTCGGTCGTCCCGAAGAGGTTGCCGTTGCCGTCGGCGATCAGGCCGGCCTGCGGAGTTGCGCCATCGGTACCGTTGAAGCTGACCAGGGTAGTCGGCGTGCTGGCATAGCCGCTCGCCGTCTTGGCGATCTCGAAGACCGTGCCATCTCCGGACGCTCCGCCTCCTTGGGTCGTCCCGAAGAGATTGCCGTTGCTGTCAGCGATCAGGCCGGCGACCGGATATGCGCCATCGGTATTGTTGAAGCTGACCAGGGTAGTCGGCGTGCTGGCATAGCCGGTCGAGGTTTTGGCGATCTCGAAGACCGTGCCATACTCCGGACGCTCCGCCTTCTGAGGTCGTCCCGAACAGGTTGCCGTTGCCGTCAGCGATCAGGCCGGCGAGTGGATATGCGCCATCGGTATTGTTGAAGCTGACCAGGGTAGTCGGCGTGCTGGCATATCCGCTCGCCGTCTTGGCGATCTCGAAGACCGTGCCATATACGGACGCTCCGCCTTCTGAGGTCGTCCCGAACAGGTTGCCGTTGCCGTCGGCGATTAGGCCGCCATGCGGAGCTGCGCCATCGGTATAGTTGAAGCTGACCAGGGTAGTCGGCGTGCTGGCATAGCCGCTCGCCGTCTTGGCGATCTCGAAGACCGTGCCCTCTTCGGACGCTCCGCCTTCTTCGGTCGTCCCGAAGAGGTTGCCATTGCCGTCAGCAATCAAGCCGCCATGCGGATATGCGCCATCGGTACCGTTGAAGCTGACCAGGGTAGTCGGCGTGCCGGCATAGCCGCTCGCCGTCTTGGCAATCTCGAAGACCGTGCCATATTCGGACGCTCCGCCTTGTGTAGTCGTCCCGAAGAGGTTGCCGTTGCCGTCAGCGATCAGGCCGGCAAACGGAGCTGCGCCATCGGTATAGTTGAAGCTGACCAGCGATGTCAGCGTCTGCGCGGAAGCTGCGCTGACTCCTGCCGCGGCGCTCAGGAGCGCAAGGAACAGGCCGTACTTTCGGATGGTTGGACTACCTGGTTTCAGAGCTGTCATGCGATTCTCCTCCCGGTTCTGCGCAGGGCCGAAGAACCCGCGCGGGCTGCCTGTATGGGGGGCGACGATCTCCTGATTCGCATACAGGGCACAGTAATGGTTCACGCGGCGTGGTTTGGCTTCACGCCACGCGATTCAGGGCAAACTCCCAACTTGGTTTACCCAAACCTTCGGAGCGTTCGGCGGCAGCGCCTGTATCGGACCTGTTTTGACATCGCGTTGAGGAGCGAGCCAAGGCTAGGCTTCCCTCCGCTCGGGTGTCAATAAAAACGATGGAAATATGATCGTCACCGCACCCGCACTGCCTTCACCTGCGCCGTCCCGCTATCGTTCCCAATGGTCAGCGTCACCGTCACCGGATTCGCCGCCCCGGTCAGGTTCACCGGCGAGCCCGCCGCCGCGAAGTCATACCGGCCGCACGAGTCGGCCTGCTGCAATTCGGGCCCGGTGCAATTCGGGTGTGGTGCAATTCGGGCCGAACCCGAATCATGATTGCGCGGCTATGCCCCTGCTCTCGAGCCAGCAAGAGATGACG